>NZ_JACNEP010000020.1 GCF_014270035.1 Neptunicella marina
TTTCTTGTCATCTCAACTTCGCCGCTGACCGTTGCCGTTCCCCGTCGAAGTGGCGCGCATTCTACGCATCTAACAAAATCACGCAACCCTTTTTTTTAACTTTTTGGCCGTTTGCGCAGGTTTTGTACAAAAACAGCCTCAAAGCCCCAAAAAACCGCTTTTTGCTTGGTACATTTTGTTTATCACATAGGCTTGCTATCCCCAAATAAACCAGTAACATAAGGCGTGTTTACGCATTTTTTACGGCAACCATCTTTTTCGTTGTCATTGTTTATATGTTTTTATTTAGGTAGTTATATATGAAGTCTTCATTTGCACTAACAATCATCACAACCTTGGTGCTTAGCATTATCTGTTACATCCTTGTCTCTGTATTAGCCATTAACCTAGATGCAGCATCTGCGATTGCCATTGGTGTTATTTTAGGTGCCTTACCTTCTATATTAATGAAAAATCAAAACTCAGTGAGTGCTGGTGCAGAATCCAACGACGATCTGCAAACATTATATGTAGGTAACTTACCCTACCGTGCAAACGAAAAAGCCATCGCAGAATTATTTAATGATTTCGGTAAAGTTAACTCTGTTCGTCTGATGAAAGACCGACGCACAGGTAAACGTAAAGGTTATGGTTTTGTCGAAATAGAAAATGGCGCAGCTAAAAAAGCCATCGCGGCTTTAAATGATACCGAGTTTCAGGAGCGAACATTAAAAGTTCGTATGGCGAAGGATAAAGCCGAAAGCTAAATCTAAAAAACAGCCCGCTTATTGCGGGCTGTTTTCATTCTGGGTTTTGTTAGCAGGTAAATTATCTAATAGTTTCTGGTTAAACTGTTCAAATCGCGTAATAGCTTCAATCAAATCAGGTGTATGTACCTCTGGCATAGTATTAACAATGCCATTAATCAATCCATCAAATGAATCTTTATCCTGCAATAACGTTTGTGCTTGTTGCATCACTCCCATCATATCTTCCAGATAGTCCGCGATCGGTTTGACCTGTTTAAGGTTCTCACCCACAGCACGATTATCACTTTCATCATAATGAGACACGGCTTCATAGGTGTTTATCATCTGAGTTTGTTTCATGCTGGTTAGGTTAAGGCTATACCCCGTTAGCGTAGTATCATCAAATCCCAGATTTTTTGCTTTCTCAAATGCTTTATCTAAGTCACCGGCATAAAAATCACTGGCAAGTTTTTGCGTATCCGACACTAAACTAGCAATTGCATTTAATTCTTCATCATTCAGATCGCCCTGAACTGAAAACGAAAATCCGCTTTGCTGAAAATACTGATACTGACTTTGTGCACTAATAACAGAAGCATCATTAGCTTTGTCTGCAGCATCATCATTTTCTGAGTTGTCATTTTGTGGTGATTCAGACTCTCCTGCCCCAGTTGCAGCAGGACTATCAGCTTCAACGCTTTCACTCGTCGCATCGGCGTTGTTCCCTTGCGATGACTCGGCCTCTTTTTGCTTCTGCTGTTGCTCCGCCAACATAATTTGCTGGTTCAAACTAAACTGCTGCGCATTTTCAAAGCGAATACGAACTTCATCACCTTCTTTGGTATATATAGTGATATCACCGCTCTGTTGTTGACTGACACTAAGCTCGCTTCCAACCCGCACGCCATCGGTTGTTTGCTCAGGCACTTTACCCAAAATCTGCTTTTCCAGATCCTGGATGCCTTGTTCGATTAAATCCTGACTTTTTTTAATGCCATCCGATATCTCACCGTTCATTACACCGGCCAAATCTTTCTTAGCCATATTTACACCTTTGAGCACACCATTTCTGGCTTGCTCAAACATGCCGGTTAATTCCTCATCAGACATACCTTTGGCTTTGGCGTGTTTTAACGCACCACCCACAAATGTCAGCACATTTTTGGCTACCTCTTCAAAATCAAACAGACCTTTATTCTGTTTATTATCAGCTAAAGGTAACTTAGGTGACTGCTGATCAATTTCGATAGAGCGGTTATAAGAATAAGCCAGTACATTCACTCCCACCGATTTGGTAGAGCTGACTGACAACGTTGAGCTTTGCATTAACTGACTGGCATACGCCTGTTGGCCAGCCTGTTTTTGAATTGCCGGAGCGGACGTATCCTGTGAACGCGCACGATCCGTCGCTGGCGTTTTATTCAAAAACGCCTTTATTTCACTAATATTCATATTTATGACCTCACTAACCTCAACTCTATTATCGGCTAAAGCTGTACGTTATTTAGTCTTTTTTATTAATCATAATTAAAAATAGTTCAGCTAAAAAACGACAAACAAAATTTGGCGCTAAGACGGTTAACCTTTACAATCCGCGCCCTGAAATTTTTAAACAATCCGGGAGAAGCTGGTGCGACCGACTGAAATCGACCCAACACAATATGATCAACTGCTAAATGAAAAGGCGGAACAGATCCAACAACAATTTTCCGGATTAATCGACACACAACTTGAAATCTTTCGATCTGAGCCACTGCACTACCGCCAACGCGCAGAATTCCGCGTTTGGCATGAAGGCGACGATCTGTACCACATCATGTTTGATCAACAGAGCAAATCTAAATACCGGGTTGATCATTTCCCTCCCGGCTCCAGGTTGATTAATCAGTTAATGCAGGATTTGCTTGAGCTTCTTAAGCCCAACCCTATTGCCAGACAAAAGTTATTCCAAATTGACTACCTAACCAGCTTAAGTGGGCAAGCTGTTATTTCACTGCTTTATCACAAACAACTGGACGACGAGTGGTTATCAGAGATAGGTAACATCCGAGCAAAACTTCGTGAAAAATATGATGTGCAAATAATTGGCCGTGCGCGAAAACAAAAGCACATTTTGGATTCAGACTACGTAATAGAAAGTTTGCCAATTAATGGGCGCAATTATGACTTTAAACAAATAGAAAACAGCTTCACTCAACCTAATGCCAATGTTAATTGCCAAATGATTGAATGGGCATTGGATTGCACATCTGATAGCAAAAGCGATTTACTTGAGCTTTATTGTGGTGCGGGTAACTTTACCTTGCCACTGGCACAAAACTTTAACCGCGTACTGGCCACCGAAATATCTAAATCCTCTGTTAATGCTGCGCAATTTAACATTGCCAGAAACAACATCGAAAATGTGGATATTATTCGCATGTCGAGTGAAGAATTCACTCAGGCCATCAACAAACAAAGAACCTTTAGCCGCCTTGATGGTATCGATTTAGATAGCTACCGTTGCAATACGATTTTTGTTGATCCGCCACGTGCGGGCTTAGATGATAATACGCTGGAACTTGTGTCGGGTTATGACAATATTCTCTATATTTCCTGTAATCCGGATACGCTGTTTAACAATTTACAAACGTTAACACAGACCCATCAGGTTTCACGTTTTGCCTTATTTGATCAGTTTCCGTACACCCATCACGCCGAATGTGGGGTTTGGTTAACTAAAGCTTAGTCAGCAACTCTGGAGCTGTGGTGCGCCGCAGCTCCAAAACCGATAAAGCGCAACTGCACAATAAGCCGCTCCGCCAATTCTTTACGCTTCTTAGCTGATAAATCAATCGCTTCGGCACCAGCAGAAAACACCAGTTTTACCATAGCTTCAGCTTGCAGATAAGCGATATCAGGTGGCAAGCCGGTATGACGCGTCACATAATCGGTTAACTCTTCAATGAAATGTTTAATTTCACGGGACACCGCTTCCCGAAAGGCAGTAGATGTTCCCGAACGCTCGCGTAACAATAATCTGAAAGCATTGGCATTTGCTGCCACAAATTCCATGAAAGTATCCACAGATACACGGATGACATCACCACCGTGCGCAATACGAACCCGCGCCTGACGCATCAGCTGGCGTAACGCTAAACCGGCCTCATCAACCAGCACTAAGCCCAAATCATCCATATCTTTAAAATGTCGATAAAAGGATGTGGGGGCGATGCCCGCCTCACGAGCCACTTCTCGTAAACTTATACTTGCCAGACTGCGCTGATCCGACATCAAACTGAACGCGGCATCCATAATTGCTTGCCGGGTTCTAAGCTTTTGTTCTTTGCGATTCATTGCGATCCTGTGCAATTTTCAGACTAAGTTAATAAAAAGCCGCGAGTTTTTAAGAGCGGGGCGAGAGATAATTGTTGGTTTATAACAAATTGGTTGTCCTGGAGCCAGCCAAAAACGCCCGATTAAGGCTAATTTAGACTTGAGTTGCCACTATCAAACGGGTAAATTAGCGCACACTTGTAAGCTGAAAGTAATAATAATGCAAAAACCCCCTATCATTCTGACCAATGTACTGCTATTCAGCTTAACTGGATTAGCTGCAATTACACTGGTTCCTTACGAAGCACTGGTTAATGGATATGACCGGTTTGAAATATTAAGTTTTATCCTGCTGACAGGCTTTGCAGGCATGTCGATTACTGCGGGCTACCACAGGCTGTGGTCGCATAAAACTTATGAAGCACATCCTGTTTTACGTTTCATACTGGCCCTGGGTGGTGCATTTGCCCTGCAGAACAGTATTCTGCATTGGTCTTCGGACCATCGTATTCACCACAAACATGTGGATGACAACGACAAAGATCCCTACTCAGCAAAACGTGGTTTTTGGTATTCGCATATTGGCTGGATGTTGCGTGAGTATCAGGCACAACGTTACAGCGACTATGCCAACTGCCGTGACTTGCAAAAAGATCCAATTGTCATGTGGCAACACAAATATTATTTGCCGCTGGTACTGATAATGAATATTGGCTTACCTGTATTTCTGGGTTGGTTAAATGGCGATATCTGGGGCATGTTTTTACTGGCAGGGGTATTACGTCTGGTCATTTCCCATCATGTTACCTTTTTTATTAATTCACTGGCGCATATCTGGGGTAAACAAACCTACACAGATAAAAATACCGCCAAAGATAACGGATTTCTGGCATTCGTGACCTATGGGGAGGGTTATCATAACTTCCATCATATTTTTGAACATGACTACCGAAATGGAGTGCGCTGGTTCCATTATGACCCAACCAAGTGGCTTATTTACGGTTGTTCCCTGATTGGCTTAACCCGCAACCTGCGTAAAGTCCCCGATGAGCGTATTGTTAAGGCGCGTATTACCATGGAATTGCAATCCTCAGTTAAACGTATTGCCCATTTACCCAATGCCGACGAACTACTAGCCAAATTACAACATGAATATGATTTACTGGTGCATAAACTCGGTGAATATTATGCCACTCGCAAGCGTTTAATGGACATTAAAAAACGTAAACTAATACGCGAGCTGGAAAAACTGGAACTTGATTACAAATATCAGGAAATGAAATTGCACTTACAATTACAAATGCAAAAATGGAGCAAACTTAACTCCATGCAATTTGCTTAAAAAGCATCCCGTTTATATCCCCCAATAAAGCCCGCTCAGCGGGCTTTATTTTTTGTTTGACTATTCACAGCCAGACTAACACTGCTAAACTAAAACAAGTTTCTGATTTTAAAAGACTTTGGAGAAAGCAGTGAGCAGCAAAAAATCCCCGGCTAAAAAGCCAGAAAAGTTTCAATTTGATGCCATCGTTATCGGCACGGGCCCCGGTGGTGAAGGTGCTGCGATGCAATTATCCAAAGCTGGTAAACGCGTAGCCGTGGTCGAACGTTATGAGCTGGTGGGCGGCGGATGCACTCACTGGGGAACCATTCCTTCCAAAGCACTGAGACAATCGGTTAGTCGACTGGTTGAATATAATACCAATTCCCTGTTCAACGATAACCATACCCGCAACCTGAGTTTTCAGGATATGCTCAACCATGCCAGCGCCGTCATTCGTAAACAAACTCAGTTACGAGGCGGATTTTACCAACGGAATAATGTACCTGTTTTCCACGGTGAAGCGTCATTTATCGATCAGCATCATATTCAAATTAAACGCAATGACGGTTCATTTGAGACCGTCAGTGCCGACAAATTTGTACTGGCGACAGGTTCACGGCCTTACACCCCCAAAGATATCGATTTCTCTCATCCCCGAATTTATAACAGCGATACCATTTTGGCACTCAAACATGAACCAAAACACATCATTATTTATGGTGCCGGGGTTATCGGTAGTGAATACGCCTCTATATTCCGAGGCCTGGGAATCAAGGTGGATCTGGTCAATATGCGTGACCGCTTATTGTCTTTCCTTGATGCAGAAATTTCTGATGCGCTGAGCTATCACCTGTGGAATAACGGTGCAGTTATTCGTCACAACGAATGTTATTCTAAAGTCGAAGGGCGTGATGATTGTGTAGTGATGGAGCTCGACTCAGGTAAACGCATGAAAGCCGACTGTCTGTTATTTGCCAACGGCAGAACCGGTAACACAGATATGCTCAATCTCGAATCGGTTGGTCTTAAACCAGATTCCCGTGGACAGGTAAAAGTGGACAGTAATTACCGCACGGAGATTGATAATATTTATGCCGTTGGTGATGTGATTGGTTATCCGAGCCTGGCATCAGCAGCTTACAATCAGGGACGCTTTGCAGCGGAAGCCATGCTACATGGCAAATGCGATACACGCCTGATTGAAGATATCCCAACCGGTATTTATACCATTCCGGAAATAAGCTCGGTGGGTAAAAATGAGCAGGAATTAACTGCACAGAAAATCCCTTATGAAGTAGGTCGCGCCCAATTCAAACATTTAGCCCGGGCACAAATTTCCAATAATCTGGTAGGCAGTTTAAAAATATTGTTCCACCGGGAAACCAAAGCAGTACTCGGCATTCATTGTTTTGGTGAAAATGCATCGGAAATCGTGCATATCGGTCAGGCCATTATGCAACAACAAGGGGCAGGCAACACAATGGATTACTTTGTGAATACGACCTTTAATTACCCTACAATGGCAGAAGCCTATCGTGTTGCGGCCCTGAACGGATTAAACCGCATATTTGATTAAATCCAGTGCAACATTTACTTGAAGACGTTGCACGCTGTACATTGTGCAGTGAGCAACTTCCTCTGATACCCAAACCTGTTATCCAGGCTTCCTCTTCAGCAAAACTACTGATAATTGGTCAGGCGCCAGGACTCAAAGTACATCAGACTGGCACACCCTGGAATGATGCATCCGGAGACAGATTACGCAGCTGGTTACAGGTCACGCAGGAACAGTTTTACGATAAAAAGCATATTGCCATTATGCCGATGGGGTTTTGTTATCCGGGCAGAGGAAAATCAGGTGACTTACCCCCTATTCCAAAATGTGCGCCCACCTGGCATAAGAAGTTGCTGCAACAAATGCCTGACATCCAGCTAACCCTGTTAATTGGACAGTACGCACAACAATATTATCTGCAGGATAAATACACCTTAACCCAACGAGTACAAAACTGGCGTAGCTACCTACCACAATTTATTGCGTTACCGCATCCCTCACCACGCAACAATATTTGGTTAAAGAAAAACCCGTGGTTTGAACAGGAATTGCTGCCACAAATGCGGCAGCAAATAGATAAAATCTTATCTAACGATTAGAAAAAGTCAGAGGTTTGATATTCTTTGATAAAAGTAACTAAATCTTCGTATGGCATGGGCTGTGCGTATAAATAACCCTGAGCTTCATCACAACCGATAGATTGCATATAACTCATTTGTTCTTTGGTTTCGATACCTTCCGCGATGGTTTCTAATCCCAGTTTTTTACCCAGTGTCACAATTGTTTCTGCGAAGAATGAACTGCGCTGTTCACATACATCTTTAACAAAAGCCCGGTCCACTTTAAGACGATCTAATGGAAGTTGCTGTAAGTAACACATAGACGAGAAACCAGTACCAAAATCATCAATCGCAATTGAGACCCCAAAATCTTTAAGCTCTTTTAATGCCTGAACCACGATATTAGGTTCATCCATAGCCACACTTTCAGTGATTTCCAGTTCGATTTGTGATGGAACGATACCGGTTTGGGTAATCACTTTTTTAACTTTGCTAACAAAATTAGGATCACGGAACTGAGGTACAGAAATATTCACCGCAATGCGTAAACCATCAATGCCTGCTTCTTTAAGGTTTTTCAAGCGAATACAAGCTTCTTCCAACACCCATAAACCAATTTCAACAATTAAACCGGTATATTCGGCCAGTGGAACAAATACCGCAGGCGAAATAAATCCACCATCTTTGGTGGGCCAGCGCAACAGCGCTTCCATACCAATGATTTGCTCTGTTTTAAGACTAATTTGCGGCTGATACCAAAGTTGCAGACGACGCTCCGAAAAGTCAGTCCGAAGCTGGCGCATCATCGCCAGTCGCCAGAATGTCTGATCTTCCATTTCACCAATATAATATTCGAAATTACTGGCGGAATTGCGTTTGGCACGATTTAACGCGATATTGGCTTGTTTTAGAAAATCCAGCCCCGTTGATTCAGTATCGATAGGAACCCGGGTTAACCCCATGGTTACCGTAAGCAGCAACCGGTGCTCCCCAGCAGTAAAGTGTTGTTTAAAAATATCATTCAGATATTTAGGGTTAACTTCATTTTCCAGGCCAACCAAACCATAAACGTCAGCACCAATACGACCTTTTTCGACTTTTTCACTTAGCTTTTCATTTAACAAATCAGCAACTGAAATCAGGATCTGGTTACCCACTTCCTGTCCAAGACCGTCATTAATATCTGCAAAATGATTAATATCGACCAAAGCTACTACCATCTGGCCTGTAGCCTGCATTTTCTCATCCAGATTATCCAGACGATTAATAAACTGATTACGATTAGGAAGTTTGGTCAGATAATCCCGATAGGCCGCAGTGCGGAGTTCATGAAATAAGTTAACATTTTCATATCCCACTGACACACTGGATAAAAATACTTCCAACAACTGACGATGCACATCGTCAATTTTCTCACTACCGATAGCGACAAATACTGCAGCTTCATAGCCTGAGCTGCACATGTACAACACAGTGAAATCTTCAGTATAAATATGCTCTTTACGCAACAAACACTGGATCACATGGTAAACGATATTACCATCATGCATATTTTCCAGTTTTTGATTAATGTAACTGGCGTACTCCCCTGCGGCACCTAAAACATACACACCGTTATCATCTTTATCCAACATACTGCCAGCGCGGGCACATACAATGCTGTCGGCTTTTAAGCCCATTAAAGAGCTAATCTGAGTAACCACACCTTCGCAATAGCCTTTAACTGAGTGCTCTTCGAGTAAATTGGAAGCCGACTTAATAATTTGATTTAACCCGGTGCGGCTTTGGTTAATTGATTGAATATGCTGGTATGCACGAATTGAGGCAATAATGGTAGTAACAAGTTTGCTTCGGGTTAGTTCGGTTTTGGTTTTGTAATCATTAATATCGTATTCTTTAATGATTTTTTCTTCCGGCGCATAACCAGGCTGACCGGTTCGTAAAATAATACGGGGCTCTTCGAGTTTAAGTTCTTCGCGCAACGTTTTGGCAATCACTAACCCCGCGTCATCCGTTTCCATGACAACATCGAGAAGGATAATAGCAATGTCGTTGCCCATTGTTTTAAGTAGCTCAAGGGATTCGGCACCACTATAGGCGTGATGAAACTTAAGCCGTCTACCGTTAACTTCCAGATCAGACAAAGCCAGTTTGGTAACCGAATGAATTTCTTCATCGTCATCAACAATGAGTAAATTCCACACGTCTTTGCTTACAGGATTTTGTGGCGGCGCGTCATCTTCTTCAAAAAAGACTAGTTCGTCATTCTCATATTCGTTTTGTGACATTCAAAACTACCAGTTTTTTTAAACAGGAAGAACCCTGATGAACAGAACATTAATTAGGATAAGCTAATATAATTCTAGACGGAATAACAGCTTTTTTGCTACTGGATGAAAGATGAAAAAGTCTGTAAACGACTGTTTTAAATTAATACCTTAGGTGAATAGTAATAAAAAATAACAATGGTGATGGCTATAATTAAATGCCATCACCAAATTCATGTAATCCACACTCTCGTACTAAACCCGAGAAACGCGTGTCTTGTTCCGACATGCCCGCTTCCAGTGGACGACTGGAGTGCCAGTCACCCACAGAAACATAACCTTGCTCCCACAGCGGATGGTAAGGCAAGTCATGGTCTTTCAAGTAGTAATGTACCTGCTTATTGCTCCAGTCCAGGATTGGATACACTTTAAACTGTTGATCAAGCTGTTGCAGCACCGATAACTTTTCACGGGTATCTGATTGCGTACGACGTAATCCGGCGAACCAGCTTTTAACCTGAAGCTCATCAATCGCGCGCTGCATCGGCTCAACTTTGTTGATTTGATTGTAGCGCTTAATGCCTTCCACCCCTTGTTCCCAAAGATTACCAAAGCGCGCCTGTTGCCAGGCCGCACTTACATCCGCACGGTATACCTTTAAATTAAGTTTTAATCGCTCGGTTAACTGATCAATAAATTGATAGGTTTCCGGAAACAGATGCCCGGTATCGGTTAACACCACCGGAATATCAGGATACTGCTGCGTCACCATATGCAGCATCACCGCCGCCTGAATCCCAAAACTGGACGACAACATAAACTGGTGTGGCAGGTTTTCTAACGCCCACTCCACCCGTTTTTGTGCGGTAAGTTGTTCTAACTCCTGATTCAATTCCACCAGCTCTGCTGATGGAACTTTCTCAAAGGTGTTAGGTTTAAACGCTAGCTGCGTCATAAAAATCCTTAGCTGAATCGATTACCGGTGCTATCACGCCAGCACGGATCACAAAGTCACCAAAACCTTCATCGGCATTGCGCTCTTGCGACCAGCGTGCGATAAGTTCATCCAGCTCCTGTAAAATCTGATCATCACTAATATTCTCACGATACATACGTGGAATACGTGTACCTTCGCGGTTACCACCCAGATGCAAGTTGTATTTACCCGGGCCTTTACCCACTAAACCGACTTCGGCCAACATGGCGCGGCCACAACCGTTTGGACAACCGGTAACACGAAAAACAATGCTCTCATCTGCCACATTATGTTTTGCTAACAACCCTTCAACGTCAGTTACCATTTCAGGCAATACACGTTCCGCTTCTGCCATCGCCAGCGGACAGGTAGGCAAAGATACACACGCCATTGAATTTAAACGTTGTGCAGAAACGTCATCCTTAAGCAGGCCATGTTCTCTGGCGAGCTGTTCTATTTGTGCTTTATCTTCAGGCGCCACACCAGCAACAATCAGATTCTGATTGGCTGTCATACGCAAATCACCCTTGTGAATTTTTGCGATTTCACGGCAACCGGTTTTTAATGTTTTGCCCGGATAATCTAAAATACGGCCGTTTTCAATAAACAAGGTCAGGTGATAGTTACCGTCAATACCTTCAACCCAGCCGAATCTGTCGCCGCGGCCAGTAAATTCGTAGGCTTTGCTCGGCGCAAATGTCACACCTGCGCGTTTTTCCACTTCCTGTTTAAACGCATCAACACCAACACGTTCAAGGGTGTATTTGGTTTTGGCATTTTTACGGTTACTACGATTTCCCCAGTCACGTTGGGTGGTGACTACCGCTGCGGCAACATCCAGGGTGTTTTCTAATGGGATAAATCCAAAGTCGCTGGCTTTACGTGGGTAAGTGGTTTTATCACCATGGGTCATGGCCAGACCGCCGCCAACTAACACATTAAAACCAACCAATTTACCATTCTCAGCGATTGCCACAAAATTCAGATCGTTAGCGTGCACGTCCACATCATTTTGTGGTGGGATCACAACAGTGGTTTTGAATTTACGTGGTAAATAAGTACCGCTTAAAATCGGTTCTTCTTCCAGTTCCGTAGATTCGATTTTTTCGCCATCTAACCAGATTTCAGCGTATGCACGGGTTTTTGGCAGCAAATGTTCACTGATCTTTTTCGCCCACTCATACGCCTGCTGATGCACTTCCGATTCAACCGGATTCGAGGTACATAATACGTTACGGTTTACGTCGCCCGCGGTGGCGATACTATCGATCCCCACTTTACTCAATGTTTGGTGCATGTTTTTCAGTTCTGGTTTCAATACACCGTGGAACTGGAAAGTCTGACGCGTGGTTAAACGAATACTGCCGTAGATGGTGTGATCTCCAGCAAATTTATCGATGGCTAACCACTGATCCGGTTTGATGATACCACCTGGCATACGTGCACGTAGCATCAGGTTATGCAATGGCTCCAGCTTTTGCTTGGTGCGTTCATTACGGATATCACGATCATCCTGCTGGTACATACCGTGAAAACGAATAAGCTGGAAATTATCCGCAGTAAAACCACCGGTTAAGTCATCTTGTAAATCTTGTTCAATTGTACCGCGCAGATTTCGGCTCTCGCGCTTCAGTCGCTCGTTATCCGAGAGTTTGACTGAGGTATCTTGTTCGTTACTCATTAGTAAACGTCCTTCTGGTAGCGTTTTGCTTTACGCAATTCAGATATATATTCTTCAGCTTGTTGCTGCGACTTAGCGCCATGTTCAGCAACAATATCGATAAGAGCCTGTTCAACATCTTTGGCCATGCGATCTGCATCACCACACACATAAAAGTGCGCACCTTGCTCTAACCATTCAAACACCTCTTTGCCATGTTGGCGCAGACGATGTTGCACATAAATTTTTTCAGCCTGGTCGCGGGAAAATGCCAGGGTGATTTTGTCCAGCACTTTATCTTTAACCAGCGACTGCCATTCAGTCTGGTACAGAAAATCCTGAGTGAAATTCGGGTTACCAAAAAACAGCCAGTTTTTGCCCTGAGCATCCTGAGCCTGACGCTCCTGCATAAACGCACGGAAAGGCGCAATGCCAGTACCCGGCCCCACCATAATCACAGGTGTGTCGCCATTTTGTGGTAAACGGAAATTATCATTGTGTTCAATAAACACTTTTACTGGCTCACCTTCCTGCACGCGCTTAGATAAAAAGCCAGAAGCGCCGCCGGTATGCGGCTGACCGTGTGCGTCATATTCAACCAACGCTACAGTTAAATGCACCTCGTCTTCCACTTCCGCCTGACTTGAGGCGATAGAATACAAACGTGGTGTAATGCCACGTAATCCATCAACTAATTGCTGCGCAGACAATTTAGCCGGGAATTCACGCACGATATCGATGATCTGACGTTCAGCTAAAAACGCACGTAACGCCGCTTTATCTTCCTGCAACGCGTTTAATACATCGCTACCTGCAAAAGCCGCATAGGCTTCTACAAATTTGGGATAGCTTTGCGTAAGTTCCAGATGCTCAATTAATGCCGTTGCCAGCGTCTGAGTCTGATTTGACACACTCACTTCTTCACTGGCATCCAGAGCTAATAACTGGATTAAGTCACTGACCATATCCGGGTCATTAGTAAACCACACACCTAACGCGTCACCCGGCTGGTATGTGAGACCGGAGTCTTCCAGCGATAATTCGATATGGCGAATATCCTTAACCGAATCGCGCCCCGTAATTTTTAAGCTTTCAATCAGTGATGCACTAAATGGATTTTTCTTACTGTACTGACTTGCAGCCCCTGCAGTAACAGGCGCAGCGCCACCTAAAACGGGTGCTGCACTGGCAGTCAACTGAGGCTGAATCAAATCTGTAAGCTGCTTTGTCCAAACCGCCACGGCATCGTCATAGTCCACATCGCAGTCCAGACGATCGCATATAGGTTTAGCGCCCAAATCACTCAGGCGTTTTTCAAAATCTTTACCGGTCTGGCAGAAAAACTCATAACTGCTGTCACCCAGTCCAATAACTGCGAAATGCAGGTTATCTAATTTGGGGGCCTTTTTACTGCCGATAAATTCATGCAATTCAATGGCATCGTCAGGCGCATCACCTTCACCGTGGGTGCTCACCACAACCAATACATGAGTTTCGCTTTTTATCTGACGCGGTTTGTAATCCGCCATATTTACTAATTTGGCTTGCAACCCAGCCGCCTGCGCCTGTTGCAAATATTCGCTGGCGACGCCTTTGGCATTACCCGTTTGCGAACCATATAAAATCGTCAGTGTGGCCTGCGCAGTCGATTGTGCCTGGGGCACAACAGTAGCGCCCTGCCCTGCCTGAGCCAAACCTGCCAGATAACCACTTACCCAGGTAAGTTGTTGAGCATTGAGCGAACCTGCCAGTTGATTTAATGCACTCCACTGGGGTTCACTTAGCATAGAGCCTTGCGCGACCACTGCATCTGATTGTTGAGACATAGAAACTAAAATCCGAATTTATTGTTATTACCGTTAACTATTCGGAAGGATAGAGAGGAAAGAGAATAACCGGAAAGAATAAATAAAAATTTTTTATTACTTTTTAAGCTTAGAGTAATTATTTCTGCGCGTTTTCAACCTAATTAATCGACATGAAAACAGACAAATTTACAGTTTGTTGCTGGTGTTCTGTTTAAATAAAAAATAAATCCTTAAATAAAATGGAGAAAAAACAAGCAAATAGAAACCTACTGAAAAGAAGTAAAACCGTAACTCAGAGCCAAAATAGTATTCCATTTGCACTCCTCCAGCGATTAGAGAAAATGCCACAATAACGACAATACAAATTGCTGGAAAAGCACGCAATTGTGAAACTAATTTCCATCCTCCCCAAAAAACTCCAAGCAACATGCTTAATATAAGCGACGTAAAATACTCCCAAGACTGAATTCTTGAAGTCATCTCAAAACTATCGATAACTAAAAACAATATAAGTATCAGGTATAAATATTTCAGAGAGTTGCGAATCACTCCTTGATTCCTTCTATGCTCGGTAGACCTAATTACAATTTTTGCTCAGTTCACATAAAAATGCCCCAAATTCAGCATAAGTTGGGGCATGAATTAAACTACAACAAAGATTGAGTTCGCGTATTAAAAGTGAAACTCAATACCTGCAAACGGGCCTTTAAATTCAAGGTCGGTGTAAACACCATCCAGGTCATTTAATTCCATTTTAAATGCGCGGTAACCTAATTGAACACGCATATCCAGCGCCAGATTATCCATTAAGTAATAAGTTAACGCTGCCTGATATTCATAGACGGTGTGATCGTCGATGGATAAATAGTTACCTTCAGCGTAAAAGCCCAAACCAGTCAGTGGCATTTCGGTAGCGAACTTTGAATACAGCAGAGGAATAAAGCCAGAAAAATCCTCAGCGCCCTGAATAGTAGGATCGCTGGCATCCTGTACATTAATGGTGCCGTCTACATCTTTGATGTTCAAACCAAAATCAAAGGTGATCAAATCATTATCAAATAACTCGTAATAAAGGATGTAGTCGGTATTGGTTAAATCTATCTGAGTTAACAGGTTGCTTTGTTCAGTGAAGGTTTGGTCACCAAAAGTATAAGAACCGGTTAGAGTCGCAGTACCCTCGTTATCAAAATCAGTACGGCGAATTTTAATATTGGGGATCATTGGCACTGGGTGTTCCAGTGCAACATACAGTGAGGCCGAGTTATCGCGGTCAAAATTATAATTCACCAGATTGGATTCATCGGCAAAGCCACCTTTTGCGTCAAAATTCCATAGTTGCGCACCGGCATACAACCCTAACAATGTATCTGCAGCAGCATTGCCCGATAGTCCAAGTGCTGCCAGTAATATTAGCGATTTTTTCATACATTATCCTTGGGTCAAAAGTTCAGTTAAATCAATTAATCCGGCATTGGCACGGGAAATATAGTTAGCCATAACCAATGAATGATTAGCCATGGTGCCAAAACCACTGCCATTTAAAATCATTGGGCTCCACACCGTTTGCTGAGTGGCTTCCAAATCACGGATAATCTGACGCAAACTGACCAGTGCATTTTTCTTATCCAGTGCATCAGCAAAATCCACTTCCACAGCTTTTAAGAAATGAATTAATGCCCAGCTCGCGCCACGCGATTCGTAAAACACATTATCCAAATCCCACCAACTGGTTTTTAAATACGCCTGATTACGGGTGGGTGTTGACTGAGTAGCAGAGGCATCACCGGCCAAATCGGTATTTACTGCTTCCTGCCCTACACTGGCACTTAAGCGTTGTGATAATCCACCCAGACGTTTTTGCACCTGTTTCAACCAGTCACGTAAGTTATCGGCACGGGTATAAAATTGTGCAGTATTGTCCGATTGTTGTGCCAGATGATCGCGATAACGTATTAGCGCGTCGATACCTTCCTGATACTGTGATTCCGCAGAAGGCAGCAACCAGCCACGATGATCAATATTAAATTTAGGATGGGCTTTAACTAAATCGGGATTTTCCAGCGACTGAGACTGTGAACGACTGAAATCGCGACGCATGGCCAGCGCCATATCGCGCACCATTTCCAGCGCACCAAATTCCCATGCGGGCATATTGTCCATCATCACGCTGGGCGGCAATACATCATTGGATAAATAACCACCGGATTTATTTAATAAGGTTTGCGACACCTCAATTAAGGTATTAGTCACAATGTAACCTGATACCAGCTTTTGACCATGGGCGTTAACTTGTGCCACAGCACGTTCACGCGGATCAAACTGGTCCGGCTCAAAACTCCAGTACACCGCCAGCGCATAGAACAAAATAAATAACACGGTGAGTGAAATCAGCGAATTTCTCACATTAAAAAGTTGTCTCACTGGGATCTCCTTGTTGAGCTAGTGATGTTGATGCTGACTCATTTTTTGCGCGCCGGGCCGTTTAACCACAGCGCTAAATTCAATTTTTTGACCATCCTGCATGATCAGCGTCAACATAACCTGTTGGTCTTCTTTTAGCGGCTGTTTCAAATCAAACAACATTAAGTGTAAGCCACCTGGCTGAAACTGAAGTTGTTCACCGGCTTTTAAGGTAACACTTTCCTGTTTCATCATATGCATCATATTGTTATGCATCATATGCGCGTGTAACTCGGTACGCGCTGCAATATCAGTTTGTGCGGCAACAATAATGCAATCGGTTTTATCACTATTGTTGATCGTAAAATAGGCTGAAGTGTTTTTAACCCCGGGAGGTAACAAACGCACAGTGGCGTCACTAATTTCGATGGTGGCCGCAGCCGTGGTACTGAATAATCCAATTAACATTAGCAGTAGATAGCGCATACAACACTCCTTGAATGATTAAGCGAAATTATTCAGCAAAATCAGACAGAAGCCAACAGCCCAAGCTAATAATTGGGCTGTTTATTATCTTTCACTAACCAAATTACGATGGCAACAAACAATATAGCAGGCCAAAGCGCGGCAACACCGGCAAATAAAATCGAGCCCACCACTACAATGCCCACAAAAAACAAAACCGATAGCATACTCACGGCCAGTAAAAAGCCTAACACCACAAAAAATATCACAATGCCGGTTATCGCTAATCCACCTTCCAGAAAATTAGCCGGACCATCATCAAACATAATCTGCATATGGTGTGAATCAGTAAACAGCTCTCCAAAACACCAGGTCAGAATAATCGCCACCAATACCGCAATTAATAGATTCTTAAACATGGTTTCCCCCAAAGTCCTAACGAACAGGCAGTAACAAGGTCGCTAAAAAATACGCCACCGCAGTTGGTACAGTTAAAAAGATAAGCGCAACAATGGCTGCAACTCTTACTAACCTGACATCAAGCTGCCAGTAACGCGCCAAACCTGCACAGACACCAGTCACCTTTTTGCCAAAGTTTGCACGGTACAACTGACGGGTATTGTGATAATAATCTTTCATGTTCTGCTCCTAATAATTGTTATAGATGACCTGGATTTGTTGAGGTCCGGTGTCAGGCTGCGTTCCACAACCTGACAACCTTCGACTTAAGCAACTTTTTTCTTAAGAGCGTCTAACTCTGCTTGCAAGTCATCTTCTTTAGCTAACTGCTTAAATTCATTTTCCAGACTGTTAGCCGAGCTGGTTAAATCGTAGGCTTCCACTTTGGCTTCAATCTGTTCAATACGTTGTTCGTAGTGCTCAAAACGCAGCATAGAATCAGCTATTTTTTCACTGCTTTGTTGTGCTTTGGCTTTTAAACGCACGGTGGCAGATTGATTTCTGGCAACCAGTGACTTTTGTTTAGCACGCACTTCCGCCAGCTTTTCATTTAGCTTGCTGCAATCGTCCTGCAATTTAGTGATACTTTCGTCCACTGCATCCAGTTCGTTTTGCAATGCGTCCAGCTCAGCCTGTGCTTGCTGCTTTTCAATTAATGCGGCGCGCGCTAAATCTTCACGGCCTTTGCTCATGGCTAACTCGGCATTTGCCTGCCAGTCTGCAATTTTGGCGGCTAAGCGAATTTGTTTGCGTGCCAATACTTTTTTCTCAGCCAGTTGTCTGGCCGCGACAGAACGCACCTCAACCATGGTTTCTTCCATTTCCTGAATAATCAGCTGAACCACTTTTTGCGGATCTTCTGCCTTATCCAGTAACGCATTGATGTTTGATTGCACGATGTCGCTAATACGAGTAAACATTCCCATTTTTAATCTCCACACTAAAAATTAATTTTGTTGTTCGGGCTGTTTGCCCTTTCCAATAGAGTTATTACAAGTGGCGTGCCAAGATTAAAAATAAATTTATCTTATTGTTTTTAAATGAATTTTTAGAGACTCGATGTTTTAAGTGGGGTATACAGCAAAGAATTTAAAAAACAAAAGTGGTCAAAATCGCAGGCAATTTAGTCAAATTCGCCAATTGAAAATTGAGTTGAATGATCGAAAGACAAAAAATAGATAAATATGGAAACTGAGTGATTAGATATTTGGAAGCGAAATGGTGTTAAACGGATGAACTACTGGGTTTAGGTTTAATTAAAGCGATTTAGGCACAATTCATTCGATGAGTCATAAGGAGTCTGACTAAAGCTGAATGATATGATTTTCGGGATGGGTTATCTATCTTCGAAGATACAACTCCTTAAACTTGTTCTTGCCCTAGCTCAAAAATGAAAATTAGGAAAAATATTCAATGCTAGCAAAACAAATTATTAGGATAGAAACACTACTGCTCTCAATTACTATTCTTAGCTTAGCGGCTCCGTGCAAAGGCGATGAACAACTGCCCTCTAAGCCCTTATCCCTTGTATATAGTTTTAAAGAGGGAAAGAACAGAGCAATTTATTTGAGTGATGAAGAAGGTAAAACTCGCATAAAAATTGTAGATTCAACTAGCAGTGATGGTTATCCGGCTGTATCCCCAACAGGAGAAAGTGTTGCATTTTATGGTAAATACGACAAAAACAAAACTTGGTCCATTCATACTGCAGATATAGATGGAAAGAATGTTCGCCGATTAACCAATGACAAAAATGTTCGCGACAGTGCCCCAGCTTGGTCCCCTGATGGAAAAACTATTGCGTTTGCTAGAGAGTATCAAGATTCAAATGGAGCTTGGCAGGAAGAAATCTGGCTGATGAATACAGATGGAACTGAGCAACGTCAAATAAAAGCACTTAATGGACTTTTTCCCACGTTTTTGCAAGATGGACGAATTCTCTATCAATCCAAATCTAGCCCAAGTCAAATAAGCATCGCCAATATAGATGGAAGCAATGTAATTCAATTAACCAAAGATGATACAGATAACATGATGCCAAAGATTTCCCCTGATGGCTCACAAATCACTTATCTTTCAAGTAGAGATGGGAATCAAGAGGTATACATCATGAATGTTGATGGCTCTAGCCATCAGAGAATAACTAAAAATGATATTCAAGAGTGGGGACCAACCTGGTCTTCTGACGGTTCCAAAGTCATTTTTTCATCGGAAAACGTGCATGGTTTTTTTGATATTTACAAAGCGAACAAGGATGGTACATCTATCGAGAAAATATTGAATAGTGGATCTCAAGCAGCGACGGTATATCATCTGGATAAAAGCTATTTGGAGAAATCACTTAAAGTAAAACTATGAGCAAAATCATCAGGATAAGCGGTTCTATTGACAATTTAATGTTGGCACAAATATACAGTGCAATATCAATTTCCTGAACTTCCGCTCCTTGCCTATAGCGGACTAGCTTAAACCTAATTATTCGATGTCCGCTATTTCGCTCATAGCTACCTTACTGATGCTTGCTAGGAACATGTAGATCACTGTGCCTGATTTGATTTAAACCACTAAAAAGTAAAGCCAACAAAAAGGGCTAGTGATTTAAGGTGTGGCCATAAGCGAGTTTTAAACGCTGCGGCGACACCATTAAACCCTAACCCATATCGAATTTTGATTAATCGGAATTTGCTTAGCTGATTAAACGGAAAGCTCTCTGCGAATAATCTCAGCACCCGCGCTTAATGCTTGTAATTTACCGCGTGCCACATTGCGCGATAGCGGCGCCATTCCGCAGTTGGTGCACGGATAAAGTTTATCGGCATGCACAAACTCCAGTGCTTTGCGCAGTGTTGCGGCCACTTCTTCCGGGGATTCGATGTTATTGCTTGCTACGTCAATGGCACCCACCATTACTTTTTTACCGCGAATTAATTCGAGTAAATCAATTGGCACATGTGAGTTATGGCACTCCAGTGAAATCAAATCGATACTGGATTGCTGTAATTTAGGAAACGCCTGTTCGTACTGGCGCCATTCGGAGCCCAGTGTTTTTTTCCAGTCGGTATTGGCTTTAATGCCATAGCCATAACAAATATGTACTGCGGTTTCGCATTTTAACCCTTCGACTGCGCGCTCAAGTGAGGCGATGCCCCAGTCGTTTACTTCATCAAAAAATACGTTAAAGGCCGGTTCATCAAACTGGATAATATCCACACCCGCAGCTTCCAGTTCTTTGGCTTCCTGATTAAGGATTTTGGCAAATTCCCACGCCAGTTTTTCACGGCTTTTATAATGCGCATCGTACAGAGTGTCGATCATGGTCATAGGGCCAGGCAATGCCCATTTAATTGGCTGAGTAGTTTGCTGGCGCAAAAATTTCGCATCCTCCACAAACACCGGTTTTTGACGTGATACCGCATCGACCACAGAAGGCACACTGGCATCGTAACGGTCACGGATTTTGACGGTTTTACGGTTTTCAAAATCCACACCACTTAGGTGCTCAATAAAGGTGGTCACAAAGTGCTGACGAGTTTGCTCACCGTCACTGACGATATCGATGCCAGCTAATTGCTGCTCCTGCAATGAAACACGCAGTGCATCCTGTTTGGCTTCTGCCAGCTCGTCACCTTGTAATTTCCACGGTGACCAAAGAGTTTCCGGCTGAGCCAGCCATGAGGGTTTAGGCAAGCTGCCAGCGGTTGAAGTAGGTAATAACTTTGTCATGATTAATTCAGTTAGCTTTTGTATTAGTTAAAATCAGTATTTATATGGCCTAGATCGCAATGCGCGACGACCACTGCTCAAGGATATTTTGGTAAGGCTTAATAAAATGCTCTTCAGCAAATTTGCCCTGCGCAATCGCCAGTTTGCTGCGCTCTTCTCTGTCATACACGATTTGCGTTAGTGAATGGTCCTGATGTTTTAAATTCGGTTTAAAGCACTTACCGGCAATCGCATTAGCGTTGTAAATTTCAGGACGGTAAATTTTCTGGAAGGTTTCCATGGTGCTAATGGTGCTAATCAGTTCCAGATTGGTGTAATCCGTTAACAAATCGCCAAAGAAGTAAAACGCCAGCGGAGCCACACCGTTAGGCGGCATAAAGTAGCGCACCTGCAAGCCCATCTTTTTAAAATATTGCTCGGTCAACGAGGTTTCATTCGGTTGGTATTCATAACCTAATACCGGGTGTTGGTTTTCGGTTCTGTGGTAGGTTTTGTTATCCGACACGCTCAGGCAAATGACCGGTAACTTTTGGAAATGTTGTTTATAAGCGTCGGAATTAACAAAGTGCTTAAACAATTTACCGTGTAAGTCACCAAAGTTATCCGGAATGCTAAATTGCGCCTGATCTTTGTTGTGTTTCAGCAACAGTACACTGAAATCATAGTCACGCACATAAGAGGAAAAGTTATTACCCACTATGCCTTCAATACGTTTACCGGTTTTATGATCAAGGATGTTGGTTTTTAAAATCTCAATCGACGGGAAAGCCTGTTCGCTGCCTTCAATATCCATTCCCACCGAGATAATTTCCAGCTCCACCGAATAACGATCGGCTTGCGGATTATCCCAGTAAGCCAACGCATTAAAACGGTTATCGATCATGTTTAATGCGTTGCGTAAATTCTGCTGACGACTTTCTCCCCGCGCTAAATTAGCAAAGTTAGTGGTGATACGGGTGCTTTCTGATGGCTGATAGTTTTCATCAAATTTAAGGCTCTCAATGGTAAAGGTGAAATCTTTAAACATGGCTCTGTACTCTGCTAGTAATCTGGGATAAACCCTGAATGTTGAAGCGATGAGTAGGTTATACTGCGCCAAATACATGAATAAAAATGATTTAATCTCATTAATACATGCACAATATTCATAATTACAATAAATCATGTAATATCGCTTAAAAAACGGCCTAAATAACCCAATAAAAGGAATAAGCTATGCCGTTTTGTTTGATTGTTTGGCGCTTGTTGCCAGCTGAAATACGATTTTATGGGGTTAGAAAAGAAGATAAATCTGCGCGGGGTCGTATTTAAACACCCCTCGCCTAATAAATTAGCGCTTTACACAGATACCTTTAGATTTAACCGCTGGTTCTGGCCTGGGCGATAAAATCACTAAGATAATTAATTTGTTCTTCGTCTTTACGCATACCCAGAAAGATCTGTTTTTTAATACCCTGTTTGCCAAAACGTAAACTTTTAATTGGCAGTGTGCTGGCAAACTCATCGACTAACCAACCGGGCAAGGCACAGATACCACGACCTGCCGCCACCATCTGCAACATGATCTCGGTGGTTTCGATAATCTTGTGTTTTTTAACCGTGCATTTTGCCGGATTTAAAAACTGACTAAAAATATCCAGCCGCTGTGGCTCAACAGGATAACTAAATAACACTTCATCACTTAGCTGCTCGGGGATCACAAAGTCTTGTTTAGCTAAATGGTGAGAAGCGGGCACCACTAAGCGATGTTCATAATCAAATACCGGAAGATAAGCCACCTTTGGTGTAAACAAAGGATCTGGCGTAACCAGAATATCAATTTCATAGCTATGCAACGCGCCCAAACCACCAAACTGAAATTCCTGTTTTACATCAATATCCACTTCAGGCCATTTTTGCAGAAACGGCTCAATCACCTTTAACAGCCATTGGTAACAGGGGTGACATTCCATGCCAATGCGTAACGAGCCCATTTCGCCCCTGGCAATCTGGCTCAATAATAATTCGGTATGCTGGAATTGTGGCAATACACGATTGGCAAGAATTAAGATCCGCTCACCAGCTGCCGTCAGGCGCAAATTTCGCCCTTCTTTTTGCCACACAGGTACTTTCAACTGCCCCTCAAGTTTTTTAATACTGTGACTGAGCGCAGACTGAGACAAATTCAATGACTCAGCGGCCTGAGTTAAGGTGCCTTGCTGTTTGATTGCAGCTAACACTTCCAGATGAAAACGACCCAACACAACGAGATTCCAATTTTAAGCAACTTATTTTATGAATTTAATTCATGGAAAAATAAAATTACACCATTATTTTCATAGTTGATGGATCTTAGGAGTAAATATAAAGAGGAACGATGAAATTGAAAAATGCGAGTGATTTAGAGATTTAAAGACAATGAAAAGTACAAAATGCAAGACAGTCGTTTAGGATTGACTGTCTTGCCTCGATGAGTGGTCAAATTGTATGTGAGTTTGTTTAAACTCTAACAGGCTGAGAATAACGGCCCCTGCCAGATAGGCGACCACGGGCATCATCAATATTCCGATTAGGTCTAATTGGCTCAGCATAATCTTTACCCGATGTTAGCAGCGATAATTTCCGGTGCTTCTTCGGTCTGAATCACAACATCAGATTCAGGTAAAGTTTGTTTAGATTGAGTATCCAGGCTCTCAGTCGCATTGACTACCGCCTTATCAATTTGTTGTTGAACTTGTTGCTCTAATACCTGAGTCGCTTTTTGCATTAACTGACCAGATACCTGGTTTAAATCGAATTCCTGTGCCTGAGCTACCTGACTACCAGAAACGGCGATTAAAAATACTGCGCTTAAAGTTTTGACTTTGTTAAACATGATTGGCTCCATTTATTAGGTTACTAGTTAAGTCGCAGTAACTATTGCGATAGTTGTGCCAATCTTTAAAAAAATTTTATCTCTTTGTTTTAATTGAATATTTTAATTTTAATTTATCAAGAGTGTTTAAGCGTGCCAACTTGCCAGACTGTTAAATAGCCAAATTAACCAACCATTTGGTCAAATTAACCAACTTAATTTGCCCCAGCCAATTCAACGTTGGGCCATGGCAGCAAGTGCTGCATCAAAAGTGGCAGGAGTTGCTGTGTCGCTGGTGCCGTTTTCACTTAAATAACGTCGCCAGGCGCGTGCGCCCGGTTGATTCTGAAATAAACCCAGCATATGACGTGCAACATGCCAAAAACGCGCACCTTGCTGCATTTGTTGCTCGGTATAATCCTGCATAGCTTTAATGACCTGCTCGCGGGTTAGCTCATTTGGCGCCTGATCATAAAAACGCTCGTCAACCCCGGCCAGGATCCATGGGTTGCTATATACCTCGCGTCCGATCATCACGCCGTCGATATGTTGCAAATGCAATTCGGCGTCATCCAGCGTTTTTACCCCACCGTTAATATCGATGTGTAAATCTGGATACTGCTGTTTAAGCTGGTAAACACGGTCGTACATAAGTGGGGGAATATCGCGATTTTCTTTGGGGCTTAAGCCTTTTAACCAGGCTTTTCTGGCGTGCACAATAAAAGTGTCACAGCCGGCTTCGGCAACGGTGGTGATAAAACGGTCTAAATCTTCCATCTCACACATATCGTCAATACCAATGCGGGATTTGACCGTAACCGGAATATCAACCGCCTGCTGCATGGCGCTAACACACTCTGCCACTGTTTGTGGTTCGGCCATTAAGCAAGCACCAAAGCGACCATTTTGAACCCGGTTAGACGGACAGCCCACATTAATATTAACTTCGTCATAACCATATTCCTGCGCCTTTTGCGCACAGAGGGTCATGTCTTTAGCATCTGAGCCGCCTAATTGCAGCGCAATGGGATGCTCAGCATCACTAAAGCTCAGATAATCGCCTTTACCGAAAATAATCGCCCCTGTGGTGACCATCTCAGTATATAGCAACGTATGCTGCGAGATTTGGCGCAGAAAATAACGACAATGACGATCGGTCCAGTCCAGCATCGGTGCCACCGAGATACGTCTGTTAATCGAAGCTACATTGATTGCATTTGGTTGCTGGACATTGTGTTTCACTGAGAATCTCATCGCGATAAATTAATACGGCTTCCAATCCGGCCAACTTTTGAGCGGATGGAAATTTGGGGTTGCGGATTTTAGCACACCACGTCTTGCTTACAAAAAGATAGGACTCGATTAACTTAAGCTGACCTCTTGCGTAAATAATCGATTCAAATCCCGACACATAACTCCTGGATAATTAAGTTTTTTTAAGACTCGTGGGGCACTATCAGTTTCAATACATACGCTTAAAAAGCACGAAATTTACAATTTGTGCGAGCGACACAAAATAAAATACAGGAATTTCTTCTGATGACAGCGCGATTCCCACTGCCTCTGATCTTATTGGTACTTTATTTGTTTAGTCAAAACAGCTTTGCCAAATCTGACACTGAGACCTATGGCGATATTGGCGCAGTAACACTACCACTTTTTGCTGCGGGATGGAGCTATCTTAATAATGATCAACAAGGAATAGAGCAATTTTCAAAAGCAGCACTTAGTAATCTGGCATTAACCCAATTACTAAAATACGCGGTACATAAAAAACGTCCGCAAGGGAATTCTTATACCTCTTTTCCTTCTATGCATTCTTCAGTTGCGTTTCAAAGTGCCACTTATTTGCAAAAACGTTATGGTTGGAAGTACGGTGTGCCTGCATACACGCTTGCCAGTTATGTGGGCTGGAGCAGAGTAAAATCAAATCAACATTACAGTATAGATGTGCTCGCTGGTGCAGCGATTGGCATACTGAGCAGTGCTTACTTTACGGAACGTTATAAAGATTTAAACATAGCCCCCTATGCTAATGCTGATGGTGTTGGCGTGCATTTGGCGATGAATTTTTAACTTAATCGCATTGAACTGTTGCTGTGGAATAGGAATATTTAATCAATGGAAAATAACGCTGCTGATTTAAAAAATCAGCCTTTCAAACAAAAGTTACAATTTGCACTACAAGGACTAGGCTACGCATTTAAACAAGAATCGAACGTACGCAGACATATATTCTTTGGGTTAACGGCTCTTATTTTATTTGCCTTTGTCCAGCCAACAGCAATTTGGTGGGCGTTGATTGTATTGGTGATCTGCCTGATTATCGCAGCAGAAATTTTAAACTCCTCAATTGAAGCGATGTTAGACCATTTGCATCCAGACATACACCCCACAGTCGGGTGCATTAAAGATATGCTGGCAGCAATGGTTTTGTTGCTAAGTATTGCTGCCGGAATTATCGGTGTATTGGCTTTGGTAGACAGTATCTAAATTCAGCCTAATTGGCAGTGGTTACTGAAGACTTATTTTCGACAGGTAACACTAATTTAAAACAAATTTTATCATCTGGCACACTGGCATCTATACTGGCATTTATTGCATCACTAAGCACTTTTACAATAGATAAGCCCAGACCAAAGTTTTCATTCGAGGTACGTGATTGATCTTTCTGCCACAGCGGGTCGAACATCTTCACCAGCTCATCTTGTGTGATAACACTAATCAACTGATTGCTGACCAATAGTTGCAACGACTGCTCATTTATACGCTCGATTTCCACCTCAATTTTTGATTCGTCGGGGCTATAACACAGGGCATTTTCAAACAGGTTGTTGATAATGGCTTCAACTGCAAACAAATTAGATGTGACCAAAAATGATTGATTGCCGGGCAGCGTCAGCGAAAACCTCGAAACGCTTTGCCTTTCAATAAGCTCCTGCACTTTATGTGCAAAGTCAAATGTGTCGTTACATTCTAATGATTGCTGACTATGTTTATGCAGCATCATTAAATTGGAAATGATATTTTTCATACGTAATGCAATTTGCAGCACTTCTGGCTTATAACTGGTTTCAAGTTCACGGTCAGAAAAGCGCATGGCCACTTCGGTAAGATTTAAAAGTTCAGTAACCGGTGTTTTTAATTCATGTGCAATATCCGAGGTTAATTGCCGCTCACGTTTATACAGTGTGTAGTTTTGTTCAATAAAATGATTAAGGCTCTCAACAATCGGCATTAATTCTTCAATCGGTTCGGCCAGAACCAGCTTATTATTATCGTGTGACGTAAAATGAATTTTCTGAATGTCGCGTTTTAAGTTTTGTAAGGGTGATAAAGTAAAATACACAGTGTGATTGACAATAAAACGAATAATCAGTGGCACCAGAATGACGGCCAGAATGAAACTGATATCGATTAGCCACAGATAATATTCCAGCTCTTCCCGGGATGTCGCATATGCCAGAGTCATTTGTTTTGCAACTGGCCTGTTCTCCGCTAGCTTATCTCTGTCTTTGCTATCAATTTGAGGGGTAAAAGTAATAAATGCAATTCGTCCTAACCGCCCATCCGGTAATTCCAGATTTTGCAATTCAATTTCATGCAACGCGGTGGTTTTAAACGGTAAATCCATTTGCGAGTGAAATGCCAGTGTATCCGACCGTTCAAATACTTCTCCGTCATACCATAGCTGAAAGTACTCCGGCTCTACACTCCCTTCAAATTCAGGCATGTACTCACCAGAAAACTCAAATTCTATGCCATTTGCATCTTCATTTACCAAAGTTTGCAGTAATCCAATTTTGTTAATCATGTTGCGGTTAAATTCATCCTCAATCCAACCATCAAGTGATACATCAGCAATAATCAGTACCGTCAGAATTAATAACGAAAGGCCAACGGACAATCTGCGGGAAAGTGTTTTTTGAATCGATTTCATTAGTTTTCTGTCACAATATAACCAAAACCACGTTTATTCCTGACCGGTAAATCGGCTCCGAGTGTTCGCACCTTTTTACGTGCGGATGATAAATGGGCTTCAATTGCATTTTTAGATACAAAGTCATAATGACCCGCGATGTACTCACTCATTTTTTCAGACGTAACCACCCGGGTTTTGTTTAAAAATAAACATTCAAGAATGCGGTATTCGTTGGGTGTTAAATCAACATTCTGGCCCTGATAACAAAAGCTTTTGCTGTGAATATCCAGTTCAAAATCACCCACCTGAATTTTATCATCAGCCTGGATAGCTTTACCGCGTCTCATCAAATTGATTAGGCGGGCATGTAGTTCATCAAATGAAAAGGGTTTAGATAAATAATCGTCCGCACCTGCTAATAACCCTCCAACCTTATCTTCATGTTCAGCTTTGGCTGACAAGATAAGTACCCGGGTATCTTTTTGGCTTTTTCTAAGGGCTTTTAGAATCGACATGCCATCCATTTCCGGCAGCATAAGATCCAGAATAATCAGTTCATAATCCCCCAGCAGAGCCATACTTAAGCCCTCGGCACCATCTCCTGTGGCATCGATCATATATCCCAGTTTTTCCAAACCAAGACTTAGAGTTCGTCTGAGCGACACTGAATCTTCAATCAAAAGCAAACGCATAAAAAACTAACCAGAAAACAATCATCAATATGCTGGGAATGTTGTGAATGATACCGGAATTGACGGTAAAAAGGTTGTACTTTGTACCCGGAAATAAATGTTAGCCAGGCTCATCCAAATTTGCTCAAACAGAAACTTTAAGCCTTTCTTCAGCCAATCATAAGAATTCATGCCTACGCTTGATACTGGTTATTTTAATTGCAGGTTTACCCAATGGTAAAACACTTGATTCTGGTTGTAGGTATGGTTGCTGTTTGTCCCTTAGTCGCAGTGGCAGATAGCTGTAACTCCGTTCCCGAGATTGAGGTGAAAACGAATAACATCTTTGATCTGACTGACCCGGATACGATATGGCTCCATCGCCTGGCCAACAGTATAAATGTGGTAACAAGACAATCAACCATTGAAAATGAGCTGGCTTTTTTAAATGAAAAGTGTGATGTCTCTGAACGCGATTTGCGTGAGGTGGAGCGTCATTTACGCCAATTAAAATATATCAAAACAGCTGAAGCCAGTTTTAATGATGAAGGAAATATATTAGTAGAAACCAGTGATAAGTGGACCATGATGCCAACACTGGATTTCGGCCGCAAAGGAGGTAAAAACAAATATTCAATTGGCCTCAAAGATCGCAATCTGTTTGGCTATGGCATAGATGCTGATATTGAATATTTTAAAAATGATCAGCGTACTGGATATACCTTTAAATCTGAATTCCCTCTCTATTTAGGGCAAAACATCCATGGTGGTTTAATACTCTCAGATACTGACGATGGCAGCGCACAGGGCATTAGTATTATCAAACCATTTGTCAGTTATGACACCAATACTGCGTATTCATTTGACGCCTATCATGCCAAGTTATCACAACAATTTTACCTCAATGGTGCCGATTATTATGAACTGGCGTACACAGATACCAATTTTTCTGCCAGCTGGGGGCAGCTGTTATCACGCCAGCCAGATTCTGTCTGGCGCTATCAGGTTGGAGTGGATGCGACTGACCGCCAGTTTACCGGTATCACTAGTATTTTTGACATCAACCAGCCAGATGATCGACGTTATCTGGTGCCATTTGTACAAATTGACTACATTCAGGATGCTTTTGCTGAACTTAATAATATTCACGTAATTAACCAAATTGAAGACTTCAATTTTGGTTGGCAGCTTTCCACTAAACTAGGTGTGAATGTTGCTGCCAGAAATAACGACGAATCCCGTTTCATATGGAATCTCAACGCCAGTAAAGGAACACAGTTATCCAATAACACGCTGCTATTTTCAGACTTTTCCCTTGAGTCTGATTTTGGCAGTAGCAGCAAAAATCGCTTTGTGGTCAAAAGTGATAATGAACTGTTTTATCGCCTGTCTGACCGTTTTTCTCTTTATGGTGGTCAATTCCTGACTCTGAGTAAAAACCAGTATTTAGATGCGCCTGTTGCTATCGGTGAGGAAACGGGTGTACGCGGTTATCCACTGGAATTTCAACGTGGCGATCACAAAATCTCATTCACTGGCGAATTACGCTATTACCCCAATATTAATATTTACAACCTGTTTGAATTAGGTGCCGCGGCCTTTGTGGATACAGGAAAAGCATTTTCCACTAACGATTTTCACAATGATACCAATCAATGGCTAACCAGCGTCGGAATTGGTGCAAGACTTTTCTCAAAACATTCATCAGATGCAAAAGTGATCCATATCGATATGTCGTTCCCGATGTTAAATCATCAAAATGTCAACAATGTGGAATTTTTGATCACTACCAGAACCAGCTTTTAAAGGACTTAAATGCGATACCTCCCGGTTATATTATACTTGTGCGGCTTAGCTGGAGCGGCTGCGCAAACCAGCAAGCAATCAATACCAATTGTCGAAGCACATAAAATTTCTGCCCAACAGATACATTCGCTTATTCAGGTTTACGGTACGGTGGAAGCCGATGCCACTTCCATACACACAATGGCAAGTAGACGCGCAGGAACAGTATCAGATATAAGATTGGTTGAGGGCGATAAAGTTACAGCAGGCCAGACTGTACTTACCTACCAAAGCCTTGCCAGTGACCAATCACAAATGGAACAAGCTCAGGCAAGTGTTGATTTTCAGCAACAGCATCTTCGTCAGATCGAAAGCTTATTTAAGAACCACCTCGTTAATATAACCGAACTGGACGATGCCAAACGCCAGTTAAAGGTGGCGAATGCCGTTCTGAAAGCATTAAAATCGGAGGGAAAAAATCATACGGTTGAACAAATTGTCTCGCCACTTGACGGTATCATTTATGCTATCAAGGTTGAAAATGGACAGCGCTTCCCGGCCGATTCGACGCTTTTTACCCTGATTGATGAAGCACAAATGAAGGTGAGATTAGGTGTGGCCGAATCAGATTTGCCAAACCTGACAACTGACAGTGGCTGCCAGCTTTATAATGTGTTTAATCCACAGGTTAAGGTAATTTGTCAGATTACGTCCATAAGCCACTCGATTAATACCAGTACTGGATTGGTTGACGTGCTTGCTACGCTGCCGGCCGGTGATTTAAATGCCTTTCCACTTGGCACCCATGTTTCAGCAACCCTCACCTTAAATAAGCACTCTGCCTTAGTCGTGCCGCAAACCGCGGTTAAACAGGATATTGGTGGTCATTTCTTATTTATCATCAATCAGGGCATCGTACATAAAAAGTATGTCGATACTGGCGCCCAACTTGATGATCAAATTGAAATTGTTAAAGGGTTATCACCAGGTCAGACAGTTGTTATTTCAGGCAACAATGAATTAACTGATACCACACCAGTAAAAGTAAAAATGCTATGAGTACTGTTATTACAGAATGGGCACGCAAACACAGCCGCGCTCTGTTGAGCTTATTTATACTGGTTGCCATTGGTGGATTGATTGTCAGTCGTTCAGTACCCGTATCTTTATTTCCACATGTGGAATTTCCCAGAATAGTGGTGTCTGTGGATGTCGGCGATATACCGGCAAAGCAAATGGTTACTGATATAACCTTACCGCTGGAAAAAGCGCTAAGAGCTGTGCCTGGTGTAAAAAATATTAAGTCGACGACCAGTCGTGGCAGCGCCGAATTATCCGTGAGTTTCTCGTGGCAGGATGACATGACTCAGGCCATGTTACTGATTCAAAGCGCCATCAATCAGCATATGTACCAGCTGCCTGCGGGTTTACAGTTTGAAGTACGTAGAATGGATCCCACTATATTTCCGGTTCTCGCTTATAGTTTGCATTCCCCTCACCTGAATCTGGTCGAGTTAAAAGATCTGGCTCAGTTTGATTTAGTCCCAAGACTTTCAGGTATCCAGGGCTTAGCCAAGGCAACCGTATTAGGGGGTAAGGATGCGGAATTTCGTCTGGTAATAAACCCTGATCGATTATTCGCTTATTCATTGTCTTTAACCGATGTGGCCAATGCGCTTAAACAACATAATCAACTGACATCGGTAGGCAGAATTGAACAACAGCATCAACTGTATTTGCTGATTGCCAATGCACAAATGAACAGTATTAATGACATCGCAGCCACAGTGATTGCCAATCGCAATAACAATCCGATTAAATTGAGTGATATTGCTGATGTTTACTTAACTACATCACCGGTATGGCAGACAGTAACGGCGGATGGTGAACAATCGGTTTTAGTGCAGGTTTATCAGCAACCTGCCGGTAATACCACTCAGATAGTGGCAGATGTAAAAGCAGCAATCGCAGATTTTATAAATCAGGCACCTGCAGATTTATCAATCAAACCCTGGTACGACCAAAGTGAACTTATCAAACATGCAGCGATGAGCGTCGTAGAGGCCATGGTAATAGGCGTTGGTCTGGCCGCAATAGTACTGTGGGTATTTTTACGAAACAGCCGCACGGTTATGATTGCGATGTGTGTGGTTCCTATGTCAGTCGCAACGACAATTTTGCTGCTGCACGTAGCGGGAATGAGTTTTAATATTATGACGCTGGGCGGTATGGCTGCAGCTATCGGATTAATTATCGATGATGCGATAGTGGTCATAGAACATATCATGCATAAACTTTCGACCCGGAAACGTGACGAAAAAAATGCGATATTGCAGGCCTGCAGCGAGATTGCCAGACCCCTGACCGGCTCGTCTGCAGCGACCGTTATTATCTTCGCCCCCCTGGCATTTTTAGATGGTGTAACAGGGGCTTTTTTTAAAGCCTTATCATTAACCATAGCCATTTCATTAATCGCCTCGTATACCTTAGCCTGGTTAGTGGTACCACTACTGGCGACCAAATGGTTATCCACAAAAAAGCTGGGGAGCGACGTAAACTCAACCTCATCGCTGCAACGCGTTTACCAACAAGTACTTAAAGCCTGTTTAAACAAAAAGCGGCTGATAGTGATACCTTCCGTCGTCCTGGCGTTGGTTTGTTATCAATCGTTTTTAAAGGTGGGCACCGGTTTTATGCCTAAAATGGACGAAGGTGGCTTTGTACTTGATTACCGCGCAGAGCCCGGCACATCCTTAAATGAAACCAACCAACTGCTTGCAAAATTAGAAAAAATTCTGCAACAAAACCCAGCTGTAGACACCTATTCACGCAGAACCGGGCTGCAACTTGGTGGCGGACTCACTGAAGCCAACGAAGGTGACTTTTTTGTCAAATTAAAACCTCTGCCACGGGCTCCGATTGATCAGGTCATGAGTGACATTAGAGAGCAAGTTAATCAGCAAGTACCTCAGTTAGAAATCGAACTGGTACTATTGATGGAAGATCTCATTGGAGATTTAACCTCGGTCCCGCAACCAATTGAAATTAAATTATTTGGTAACAATGCAGATGAGTTATTACAAACTGCAGATAGCATCGCACAGCTTATAGCCAGGGTTAAAGGTGTGGTAGATATCAACAATGGCAGCAATATCGCCGGCAACTCAATTGAATTTGTCATTGACCAGCAAAAAGCAGCGTTAAAAGGTGTAAGTCCAGTCTGGGTCGCCGAACAGGCCAGGCGCTGGTTTGATGGTGATGTTGTTGGCCAGTTCCGCGATACACAAAAAAACATCGACTTAAGATTGTGGGTCCCACCATCAGCTCGTAACAATGCCACCAATCTGGATGGTATCTGGCTAAAAACACCCCAGGGTCAACGACTGGCATTAAAGGAGTTGGTGAGCATTAAACAAACCCAGGGTGAACCACAAGTTACCCGCGAAAATTTAAAACGTCTGGTTGCAGTAACCGCACGTATTGAAAATAGGGACATCGGCTCTACTGTACGCGAAATAAAATCACTTATTTCCACATCCCAATTGCTAAAAAAGGATATGTATTTTGAATTGGGCGGCCTTTACCAGCAGCAGCAACAAGCATTCAGTGGACTAATCACGGTATTTATCTCTGCCGTCGCCATTTTGTTCACCTTACTGCTGTATCTGTATGAAGATTTTTTAATTTGTATTGCCATTCTCAGTGTTGCCTTACTTGCAGCAGGAACGGTTTTTATTGGGCTGTGGTTAACCGGGATTGATTTGAATATTACCGCCATTATGGGCATGACCATGATTTTGGGTATAGTTACTGAGGTAGCGATATTTTACTTCTCACAATTCAAACAGCTGGCTGAACAAGGCCTTTCAACATCAGAGGCACTGCAACAAGCTGGTCACGACAGAATACGGCCAATCTTAATGACCACCTTAGCGGCAATTTTATCACTCACCCCATTGGCATTTGCTATGGGTCAGGGAGCAGAGATGCAACAACCTCTGGCTGTCGCTATTATTTCCGGCTTGTTAGTGCAGTTACCTCTGGTGTTACTGATTGCGCCCGGCCTGTATACCACCTTACTAAAACTGACTAAATCCCCAACATTTAAGCCCTAAGTTTACCTTCAGCAATCCTAAAGATTCAGCTTCTACTATTCCTTTGGATTTTTATTTTAGTGGCCTTGAATAAGTGTTAAGTCGGAATACATTTAACGTGCATCTCTCATCTGCACAGCTTTTGGCGTTAGCGGCAGTCATTATGGCAACCCTGCTCAACTGGCCATTTCTAACCGCCGTTTTTAATGCGATTGCCCCGCATAGCATATTTGAATGGTTATTTTTCTTTAGTGTACCCGTGCTACTTTGCGCGTTATGCATCATTGTTATGACTATCTCAGGCGCCTTATTTTTCCCGCGTTTTATTATTGGTGTACATTTTGTGGTATCCGCGATTTTGTTTTATGCCACCAGCACCTATGGCGTTATTTTCGACAAAGGCATGATTCAAAACATAATGGAGACTAACAGTGGAGAGGCTGGCTCTTACCTTAACCTTGGTCTGGTTCTGTTTTTTGTATTCTTTTGTTTGTTTCCATTAATCGCGATATTTAGTCAAAACGTTCAACAAGGCTTTTTTAAAAAACTAAAAGGTATAATAAAACTGAATGTGATCGCATTAATTTGTGTTGTGGCGATTTTAGGGGCGTTTTATAAAGATTACGCCTCGGTGGGCCGTAACCACAAAGCACTAAGCAAAAGCATCACACCATTCACCTTTTACGACTCATTTTTTAAATACGTTAAGCATACTTATCTTGCCCCACCCTTACCTTATCGAATTCTGGATAAATCACCTGAATTAGTTTCATCTGACTCATTGCCCCCCCGAACGCTGGTTGTTGTAGTCGGTGAAACAGCAAGAGCAGATAAATTCAGCCTCAATGGTTACACGCGCAACACCAATCCATTACTGGAACATTCAAATGCGGTAACCTTTCGCAATGTGAGCTCCTGTGGCACTGCCACTGCTGTTTCGGTGCCCTGTATGTTTTCGCGTTTATCCAGAGATGAATACAGCGACCGCATGGCCAGTAGTCAGGATAACGTTCTGGACATTATTCACCGGGCTGGGGTAGATGTTACCTGGATTGACAATAACAGCAGCTGTAAAGGTGTTTGCAAACGCGTAAATACCATTGAGTTTGATGCTCAACGTGATAAAAAGCTGTGTGACGGTGACTATTGTTTTGATCAGATTCTGGTGAACGAATTAAAGGACGCCATCTCACAAAAATCAAAGTCAAATAAAGTCATCATATTGCATATGATCGGCTCACATGGACCAACATACTATCGCCGCTATCCTGCCGGGTTTAAACAATTCGTCCCAGACTGTCCACAGAGCGATATTCAAAACTGTAGTCAGCAACAGCTGATTAATACTTACGATAATACGATTTTATATACTGACTATATTTTAAATGAAGTCATTAATAACCTGAAAAACACTCCGAATTCAGCCATGTTATATATTTCTGATCACGGAGAATCTTTAGGTGAAAATGGCATGTATCTGCATGGTTTTCCCTACGCACTGGCTCCAGATGAACAAAAACATGTGCCGATGATATACTGGGACAGTCATTTCAGCGACACAAACTACAAAAGTTGCATAGAAGAAAAGTCCGCAACTCCAGTGTCACACGACAACTTATTTGATTTGATGCTCGGGCTTTCTGATGTAAAAAGTTCGGTGTATCAGGCTCAGCAAGACCTTTTTAGTTATTGCAAAAATACTAAGGCATTTTAGACGTGAAACAATTTGATAATACCAATAAGCCGCAAGGGTTTAACCGACTGGTGTTGGCCAGCAACAACTCTTTCAGAGCATTTAACTGGCTGATGAAAAACGAAGCGGCTTTTCGTCAGGAATGTATTTTACTCTTGCTGGGAACAACCATTCTGTTTTTTTGGGATATCAGTTTGTATGAGAAAACCGCGCTGTTTATTTCTTTATTACTGATCATACTGGCAGAAATCATTAACACCGCAATTGAAGCTGTGGTGGATAGAATTAGCCTCGATATCCACCCACTGTCGGGTTTAGCTAAGGACCTGGGATCGGCAGCCGTACTAATCTCACTTGGGATAGCAGCAATTATATGGACTAGCGTATTGGTTTCTTACTTTAGCCACTAACGGGCAGTTAAAGTCACCACTAATCCATTGTCATTATTAGCGTAATTAATCGACCAGTGATTGAGCGCGACAATACGTTCTACAATGGATAATCCAAGGCCAACTCCGCTGATATTACTTTTAGCTTCATGACGATAAAAGCGTTTACCCAGACGCTTTAATGCATCTGGCGGTACACCACCACCTTCATCTTCGATACGAATTAAAACTCCATCACTGGTTTGCTCTGCACTGATGGTAACTTCTCCATCCGGTGGAGAGTAACGCACTGCATTATCCATTAAATTTCGCAATAAGGTGTGAAAAAGCACTGGCTCAGCATTTACCTGAATGGTGTTTTGCAACCGAATATTCCATTGTACTTTTTCCAGTAATGGCTCAGGCATATCAGAAATAACTTCGTCCACAACCTCTCTGACAACAATAGATTGAGGTTGCGGTGCTTTGAATTTACTTGAGTCCATTCGTGCAATTAGCAACAACTGATTGACCAACGAGGTCATTTTATCAGTAAGCGCTAAGATGGCCTCCAGGCCGTCTTTGCGTTCCTGTTCTGTTAAATCCAGCTCAATCAGATTAACCAGTCGTACTTTTAATCCAGCGAGTGGCGTTCGTAATTCATGGGAAGCGTCGTTGATAAACTGCTTTTCCAGTTCAATAAAATGATCAATGCGTTCAAGTAGCTGATTGGTAGCGATTCGCACCGGCTCTACTTCTTTGGGTAGTGGCTCATTAAAAGGTGTTAATTCATCGGGACGGCGCTTTTTTAATTCATCAGAAAAACGGTTTACCGGTGCAAGTACCAATGACACCACAATAAAAATTGCCAGAGAAACGGGTACCCAGGTGAGCATCAAAGGTAACATTTGCTCATCCACTATATAGCCACTTAATTCTGAACGAACATCTTCACGTTGAGCAGCAAAAATCCAGGTTCCTGTGCCTTTATCGAAATAGCTGTAACTTAGCCAACGCCTGCCATCCTGATAGAAGTCGTGATAGCCATGTTCCATTTTAGAGAAAGGTTTTTGTAGCGCATTTTTTGATGCCAGCAACAATTTACCTTCGGGCGACCAAACCTGAAATCCCAACTTGCTCTCATATCTGTGACCGCTCACAAAACGCACTTTATCATCGGCATCATCTTCATCGGGATTGGTCAGGCGTGGTACATCAACAATGGTAGTGACATTAGTAAGTTTGACGCCATTCTCCTGATTGAGCATGGCCGAAATCATACGAGTAGTCTGTGCTAACTCCGCATCAAATAACTCATCCAGTTCATGTTCAGTTGCCTGATAAGTGCGCCAGCCGGCTATGCCGAGTAAAATAAGTGCCGATAGATTAATCCACAGCATTAAATTGCTGCGGATAGAATTAAAAATTTTCAAGAAAGCGAATCACCCAGTAGATACCCTACCCCTCTGACGGTACGGATAACATCTTTTGATATTTTTTTACGCAATTTATGAATATGCACTTCCAGCACATTACTCTCGGTATCACCATCCCAGCCAAAACAGAGTGACTCAAGATGTTCCCGGGTTAACACCCTCTTCTTGTTTAACATAAATTCCTTAAGAAGCAACCATTCCCGTTGGGTAAGCATTATACTGTGACCATCAAATTCACAACTGTGATTATTTAAATCAATCGACAATAGGCCATGACTAATTTGATCATTTTGTCGCGCCTGTGAACGTCGGACCACCACACGAATACGTGCTTCCAGCTCACGAATATCAAAAGGTTTTACTACATAATCATCTGCACCCATATTTAGCGCAGTAAGTTTTTTTTCGATATCATCCCATGCTGTTAACACTATAATTGGCATGGCTTCAGGTTCGGATTTAATCTGCTTTATCAGCGGCATGGATTCACCATCGGGCAGTCCTAAATCGAAAATTGCCGCACCAAACTTATCAGTGCTTAAGGCAGCTTTGGTTTGTGCGCAATTGGCACAATGTTCAACTTTATACCCTTGTTGTTCTAATCCCTGAATAATACCTGCGGCAACATCTTTGTCATCCTCAACTAACAAAATACGCATAAAACAAATCCTAATTTTGACGACAGGATTGGGTTAAATCCAAATCAGACTGATATAAATGACTGCTGACACCAGCCATACCTAATAAGGTGTGAAATAAATTATCATGACTAATAGCATCATTTGCTCTACTTTGCATGCATTGCCAGTCCAACTGCTCATCCGATTGCCACATTAACCAAGGCACATGACGTTGGGTTTCAGGTGCCAGCCAGGTTGGTAAACCATGCAAATAAATACCATTTTCCCCTAAAGATTCACCGTGATCACTGACATACAGCATCGAGCTGGATAACTGCGGCTGTTTTTTCAGTAACTCAATAACATCGTTTAATACTTTATCAGTCACCAGTATCGAATTGTCATAAGCATTATTAATGCTATCAGAAGTACAGTGATCCAAACGTGATTCAAGGCACTCCGGTTTAAAGTTTTTTAAATTTTCAGGCGAACGTTTGAAATACTCGGGCCCGTGGCTGCCCACCATATGTAAAACAATAACGGTATCCTGCGCGACTGATTCTATTTTATCTGCCAGAATACGATTCAAAATAGTGTCATAGCAATACTTGCCACTTTGGCAATCGGCTTTGGTCGCATCATACTCCACTTCAATCGTGGGCGCCCGGTCACACATGGATTTACAGCCGGAATTATTATCGACCCATAACACCTGATACCCTGCAGTTTGTAATACATCTAACACATTGCTGTGACTTTTAGCCTCTTTAGGCTGATATTGCTCCTCGGTCAAATAACTGAACATACAAGGCACAGATACCGCAGTAGCGGTGCCGCAAGACGTAGCCTGAGTAAAACTGATGAGTTCTTTGTTCTGCATCTTTTGTGACAAATAAGGCGTGGTATTTTTAGCATAGCCGTTTAAGCCAAAGTGATCGGCCCGGGCAGTTTCCCCTACCACCATAACCAGTAATCTGGGGATATGATTAGTACGGGTAATTTCAGCATCACTGGTTATATCCTGATAATCACTCATTTCCATGGCATAAGCATGTTTATTTACGTAACCCAGACTGGCCGAAATAACATTCAATGGTGTCGCAAGATATTTAATTTCCCGATGCTGGCGAAACATAGAGGCATACGCCGAGTAATGACTGATCAGAATCACTGTTATTGCAGCAATACTGCAAGCTATGCGGATTGTATTAGCTTTAAGTTGTTTCCAGCCGGGCTGCCAGCTAATCGAGATTTTGTGCAAAAGCCAAACGGGTAACACTCCCAGCACCAATATATAAAACATCATTGAGCTGTTAACAATTTCACTTACTTCGCTAACATCGGTTTCAGCAACGTTTGTAATCATTTCTTTGCTGATAACAATGCCGTAACTATGCATAAAGTACAGACTGCCAGCACTGACGATAAATAACAGGCTACTTGCCGCCATAAAACTGCGTTTATAAGTAAACAACGAGATCAAAATCAGATTGATTAAAAATAATAATAAATTTAGCCCGATTTGCAGCGGCTCGAATACATGATTTGCCCACTGCAGTATTTGTTGATTTAACACCCAGTTATAGGCAACGGTCAGCCAAAGTGCAGTTAACACCGCAATATGGTGTGAAGAAAATGAACGATTTGTTTTGACGGTTAACCACTTCAATCCGAGCTTCATTTTATTCAAATTCCTTATCACGCTGTTTTGCACCTAAACCAAATAAACACGCCGGTACCAACCAGCATATCAACGCAGTGGCAACATCATCTGTAAAAAAATGTGCACCACGCAATTGCTGAGCAATCCCTAACATCACACCTAAAATGAGCGCACCAATCAGACTCATTCGAGCTGCCGATTTATTGATGGGATAAAAAAAGAAAAACAGTGCCAACCAGGCATATCCAACGCTGGCATGACCCGCCGGGTAACATTTACCCAGTTTTATCGATGAGGGCTTGAAATCAAGCAATCCATAGTATGGTTTCGACCCACCAAATAAATTGATGTCCCATGGACAATCCATATTGGTCACCGATTTTAAATAGGCAACCAAACCAAACGACACCAAAACAGACGCCAGTAAGAATAAAAACTGACGACTTATCCAACGTCCCCGGTATTGCACACTCACTGCAACAGTTATACACAGCAATAAAATAACCGCCGCATCATTTAATAAACGCGCACCTTTATGAAACAGTGTTTGGGTAACAAAATGGTCACGCAACAACCATTGCCCACCTTCAAGTTGATAAAACCACGATGCAATTTGTAAATTCCAGTGCCAGTAAAATGCCAGTGCACTAATCACAATGCAGCTGATAACCGGTCCGACTATCCACTGACGTTTTACATAGACCACAAGGTTATTCCCCATACTGTGGCCATAAAAATCAGGCAGATAAAAACAGCGGCAGACCCAATATCTTTGGCTTTAGCACTTAACGGGTGATGTTCTTCCCCTATCCGGTCCACCGTGGCTTCAATGGCAGAATTAATTAATTCAACGATTAAGACTAAAAATAAAGTAGAAACTAAAAGCAGTTTTGTCGAATAACTAACAGGCAATAACAACGCAACCGGAAACAAGACTAAAAACAGGACACATTCCTGCCGGAATGCAGCTTCAGAAATAAACGCAGATTTTAAACCACTTATTGAATATCCGGTTGCGGCACTAATACGCCTGAAACCTGTTTTTTTATTCACCAGACTATCACCTAAACATAACTTGATAGGATGACTATAAAAACCAAAGATTAAGCAAACCTTAAATCCAGTCATTTACCCAATCGTATCGCTATATTTACCCTAAATAACATTTTTTCGCTGTGAAAAAGTCTTTGAAATACTGGCGTTTTTTACACTGACTTGGTACCGTTAAACCTATCGAATCCTCCCTCCCTGAACGATCAATGCGAGTGTTACAACGCCTGTTAAAATCTGTATTTCTGCTATGCGGCATTCTGATCATTTTATGTGGCGTGTTAATTTTTCTGGCCATTGAAAAAACACCATTAGTCGTGGCACAAAGTCATGTCCAGGTCGAAAATGCAGACACCTTACCGGCATTATTAAAACGCTTACAACGCTTAAGCGACAAAGCACATCGCCATCAAAATATTTCACTCAATGCTAAGCAGCTGAATTCTTTGGCGGGTTTTGCGCAACGGGCTCAGCCCGCCGTTAGAGCCCAGGTCAATCTGGGAGATACTCGCAGCGTGGCAGCAATGAGCTACCAGCTTCCGGCGCCACTGGATGCTTACTTCATCAACATACAGGCCTGGTTACAGGAAGGAGAGGGCTTTCCGCTGGAATCGGTGCAAATTGGTGATCTTTATTTACCGGGGAAAATGGCATTAGGAACACTGACCTATATCGCAGATAGTTATATTGGAAAACCCGTTACCAGCGAACTCATTTCGCGCATTGAACGCACAGCCATGGATCCGCAACGTTTACAGCTCAGTCTGGCACCGGTACAGGATGTAATCATCAGCTTAAAAAGCATCAAACGTGAACTCAGCGAGGATGAGCAATATTTACAACAGCGTGTTTCATTTTATCTGGACTTTTTACAGCAATTTAAGCCGCTGGATTTGCAATTACCCGCGGTGTCGCTGAATCAATATTTAGTCGCCCTGTTCACGCAGGCCAGTCAACAATCAAATCCAGATAATGCCGCTACAGAAAACAAAGCCGCGTTACTGGCATTGGCCATTTTTGATGGCAGCAAACACTTTGCCAGATTAAGCGGTAATTTCGACCGTGAGCAACTTGAAAAAGCCAGACCCAAACATTTGTTAATGCTGGCAAGTCGTCGCGACCTGTGTCAGCACTTTGTTTACTCTGCTGCCATCGAGATATTGTCCCAGCAAGGCATATCTGCTGCCGTTGGTGAATTAAAAGAGCTGATGGATCGCAACAACAGTGGTAGCGGTTTTAGTTTTGCGGATTTAAGTGCAGATTTAGCCGGTATAAAACTGGCAATGCAAGCTACTCACAGTGACAAAGCACGACGGTTACAACAGCGTTTTATGCAACATATTGACGAATCTTTTTATTTTCCTGATATAAAGAATTTACCGGAAGGCCTGCATAAAGATCAGTTTAATCAGGCAATCGGGGATGTGGATGGTGAACGATACATTGCACTGAAACAACAGGTACAGCAACGGGTTGATAACTTACCCCTGTATCAGGATTAACATTACTAATTTCGCTTCACTTTTACTGTGATAAACTGTCTGCGAAATATTCAGGAACGGATTACTAATGTCAGTTGAAACCCAAGTTCATAAAGCCCGAAGCTACTGTGAAGACAAAGGTGCACGTTTTACCTTACTGCGTGAAAAGGTGTACGGTCTGTTACTGGAGCGCGAAGGAGCAATAGGTGCTTACGAGTTACTGGATAAACTCAAAGAAACAGAAAACACTGCCAAGCCAGCCACTGTATACCGTACACTGGATTTTTTACTCGAGTTTGGATTAATTCACCGCATCGAATCAAGCAATGCCTTTGTTGCTTGTCATCATTTTGGTTGCAGCCATCCAGTGCAATTTTTGATTTGTGACCAGTGTGGCGATGTGGTGGAAATACAGTCTGCCGGGTTACAACAAACCCTCGACAAACAAGCTAATGAGCATGGTTTTAAAGTAAAAAGCCAAACCATTGAAGCGCATGGTGTGTGTAAAAGCTGCCAATAACACTAGTGTGTTAACCTCTTTCAGTTAAAAAAGGCCCTAAACGGGCCTTTTTTAATGTTAAAGATTTCGGGTCAGACTTAATCTTGCGGCATCAATTGCCTGGTCATAAAAGCCAGCCCGCTCCTCTTTACTAAAAAAAGTGGTTTGCCTGCTGACCGGGATCCCACTGTACTCAAACCAGTCACCATCAGGTGTTAACCGCTTCAAATTCGACACACTATACAACCAGCCGTTTGGCAGGGTTCTGCCCAATGAGCCGGATAACATACCCTGAGTGGGTTCACCGATAAAAGTGACATTACCGCGCGCACGTAACATCAGCGCCAGCAACTCTGCTGCCGAAGCAGTGGTATTACTGACCAGAACCACGATTGGCTTTTCATAATAAAGTGCTTGAGGTTCAACATTTACTTCAACTTTGTCACTAAAACCACCTAATCCTTTTGTCTGTTCTGTATAAGCCACATAACTAACATCAGTAAAATAACCGGCTATTTTTTTGGCTAAAAACGGGTATCCCCCACCGTTAAAACGCAAATCGATTATCATGCCACTGGTATCCTGCATCGACTCAATTACCTCCTTAAGAGCAGTATCGGCCACACTCAGCTGTGTACTTAAATCTGATGCACTGGCAAACTCACTAAGCCCCATAATGTTCAGGTAAGCTAAGTCTGCGGTTTTAAACCACACCAGATTCCCCTGCGCGGCCGTTTTTATTTGTGACATATCGTTGCTGTAATAGCCAATAATGCCCTCAATAAGGGCGAGATTATCTGCAACATACTGAGCCTGCTGTTGCTTTTGTTCTTCAGTCAAAGGTGGCTGCAAATCGACTTCCTGCAGGTATTCCTGAGATAATTTCTCAAACAGATCCGGTTTATCCGCGCGTTTCACCTGATAGGTTATGCTGCCATCGTATAACCCAAGATGGCCATTTTTCAGCCCGGCCATCGCGACAGCCAGGAATTCAAAAAACTCACTGTCGCTTGTTTGTGGATTAATCTGGCTGAGTATGTGTTGCTGCGTAAGTTGCCAGTCAGTGGCAGACAACTCAAAATCCACATAGTGTTCACTAAAATCATCAAACCAAAATCTGGCGTCACGTTCAGCATCCTGTTGATAATTTTTATCGCCCTTGATTGCGATGAGGTTTGATTTGCAACTGTAAGGTAAGGCTTTAACTGGCTGCATCGTTACCCCAGACTCATCAACGTCCTTCACTTGTGGATAATTGAACGCAAACAATTGCTCTCCTTTAAAGCTAAAACGCTGTTCGAACTGCTGGAGCGTGACATTATTTTGGGTTGATACGCGAATGCACTGATCAAAAGTATTCTGATAATTAATGATGGTGTCACCGGCAATTTGCATCACCTGGCCGTAGGCATCTGACTGCCAAATCCCCTGATATTTTTTATATTCACCGCCAAATTTGGCAGCGTCATCACTGCAAGCGCTCAGTAACCAACAGGTTGTATAAAGCACAATGCTGGTTCGATTAAAAAAGGGCCGATAATATTTCATTGCTAGAATCCTTAGTGAGTCACATCAATAAACGAATAACCTGATGTTGCAGCAATATGCACTGTGACTCTGTGGCTTAATTGTTTGTTTTGTGGACACTAAGTGACAAGTGCCAAAGTTTGAGGGTGACAGTCCAGATTTGTCACAATTGGTCACATAGCAATGGCGTTGATTGTTTTACAATTGACGAATATTTTTCGTACGGGAAAACATGGATGACGCAAGCAGCCCATTTATTTTTAGTAGAAGACGATCTGCAATTAGCGGAACTCATTACTGACTTCCTGTGCCGTTTTGGTTTTAACATTACCCACCTGAGTGACGGTACACATGCTGCGCAACGAATTATCGATGCTCAACCCGATTTGGTGATTCTGGACATTATGTTGCCGGGCATGAATGGCATGGATATTTGTCGAGCTATTCGTCCTGAATACACAGGGCCGGTATTGATGCAAACCGCCCTGGATGACGATATTGATCAGATGATGGGACTGGAGATAGGTGCTGATGATTATGTCGTGAAACAAATTCAACCCCGCCTTTTACTCTCGCGCATTAATGCCTTGTTACGCAGATTCGAACGTCGGCAACAGCCAGCCCCTCAGGAAACCACAGCGATAGATCTGGATATTGGTCCTTTAAAAATCAGAGTTGCCACGCGAACCGTACTTTTACATCAACAAAATATCGACTTAACCACCGCAGAGTACGATCTTCTTTATTTGCTGGCGCAATCATGTGGAAAAATCGTCAGCCGCGATACCATCAGCCATCAACTTAAAGGTTATGAATATGACGGTATGGAACGCTCAATTGACCGCCGTATTTCACGTTTACGTCGTAAGTTAGGGGATGATCCAAATCAGCCCGGCATAATCAAAACGATTCGAGGCACTGGATATCAGCTTTGTTTGTCTCATCCGGAGTCTGCAGATGTTTAAATCTTTTATCGGTTTATGGCTGGTGGTATTTGCGCCCCTGTTTTTTCTGCTGTATCCACATTCTTATAGCCCTATTCAGCTATTTAATAATCACATAGAAAGTACCCGCTTTATTCAAGCCTACCGTGGCAGCTTTTATTTGCTACAACAGGCATTGCAATCAACGTCAGCCGACGATCAGCAACACAAACTGGCCGACTTACAACAGCAATTTGGGTTTGAATTAAAACTAAGCCGGCTAAGCGACTTTGCTAATGCTCCCGCTGTACAACAAGACTTAATCAATAACCAAATCGTATTTATTAATTCTGAACCAGAATGGCTGGCACAACGCCTGACCGATTCACAATGGGTCGTCATGCTGGCGGTCGATTTTGCACTACAGGAAGAAATCAAACGAGGTGCACAAGGCACTGTGTTTTTGTTAAAACAACAACTATCACAACTCCCTGTGGAAAGCTGGCCGTCAACACTAAAACAACTGGAACCCCATTTTGCCGCAAGGTTGTATTTACAAACCAAAGAGCAATTTAGCCTGACACCCTTACAAAATAGGCAAATGGCAGAATTTGGATTTAGCTGGAAACCGGAAGCCGATGGCCAACTTACCTTTATCACTCAGTTAAATGACTCAACATATCTGATTGCCCAGGCTCTGCCCATTAGCTCGGCCAATCCATTTAATATCATTTACCTGTTATTGGTATTTGTGGTGCTGATTTCACTTTGCATGTTTTTATGGGTATGGCCGCTATGGCGCGATATTGGCAAACTAAGCAAGGCAGCCAGTGATTTTGGGGCAGGACAACTCAATGCACAGGCGAGTCTGGCTAAAACCTCGGCCATTTCTGCACTGGGTGCACAATTTAATACCATGGCCAAGCGCATTGAAGAATTAATCAATAATCAGCGCCAGCTAACCAATGCCATTGCCCACGATTTACGCACACCACTTTACCGGCTGCGCTTTGCGTTTGAGATGCTCGATAGCCCTGAATTAACCCCACAAGATATACAACGCTACCGCGAGCGCATTTCAGGTAGCATTGACGATTTGGATCACCTGATTAATCAAACACTGGTTTTAGCCCGTTACAATCGCTCTTCTCTTCCGCTAAATATGACCAGGGTAATGCTGGCAGACAAACTCAAACAGGATGTTCAGATAATGCAGCTGCAACAGCCTGCCGTGCAGTTTGATATTCAGATTGCCCCATCATTGCAACAGCAAACCTTTTATCTGGACGAAAGTGCGTTTATGCGCGCAGTGAATAATCTACTGGCCAATGCAAGCCGCTTTGCCCATTCGCAGATTCGGATCAGCGTGCAGCAACAGGGCGAACACCGTTACAGCCTTAGTGTCGAGGATGATGGCGAAGGCGTGAAAGATGAAGATAAAACACGAATATTGTTGCCTTTTACTCAAGCTTCCGGCTCAACGAATACCACCACAGGGCATGGATTGGGTTTAGCGATTGTGCAACAAATTGCGCAGTTACATAATGGCACAGTATTGGTTGAAAATTCATTGCTTGGCGGTGCCAGATTTACCCTTTGCTGGACCGATAACCAGGATGCCGTCCGTCACGATACCAATTGAAAACAGAGACATTAAATGAGCGAAAAACAAAAAATGATTAATGGCGATATGTACCGGCCAGATGATCCTGAACTGGTTGAGCTGCACCAGCATTGTATGCGTAATTTAGAAAAATTTAATCACACCAGCATGACGCAAACCGATGAACGCGCACAGATATTAAAATCCTTGTTTGGCAGTACCGGCCACAACATCAAAATCCAATCTGACTTTAAATGTGATTACGGTTTTAACATCCATGTTGGGGAAAACTTCTACGCTAATTTTAATTGCGTATTACTCGATGTGGCACCGATACGTTTTGGTGATAATTGCATGTTAGCGCCTCAGGTGGGTATCTATACCGCGACTCATCCGCTTAACCCTGCTGAACGTAACAACGGACTGGAATTTGCCAAACCCGTCACCATTGGAGACAACTGCTGGATTGGTGGTATGGCGGTCATTAATCCCGGCGTTACTCTGGGTAACAATGTGGTGGTTGCCTCTGGCGCTGTGGTAACCAAAAGTTTTGGCGACGATGTGGTCATTGCAGGCAATCCCGCCACCATTATTAAACGTATTATTCCGGCAATTGAATGAAACTGAGATGATAGAACCACGATGCTATTTTAAGCGCGGGTTGGAAACACCACAGTAACACAGGTACCCGGTTGTTTATCTTCAATATAAAAGCGCAAGTGATACACATCACATAATCGGTTCACTATCGCCATACCGACGCCGTAACCTCGGCTATTCTCGCTTTTCACAAAGGGTTGCTCAACCTTGTGACGAATTGATTGTGGAATACCAATACCTGTGTCTGACACCGATAACTTGTAATTATCGAAACCAATTTCTACCTGCCCCTGTTGAGTATACTGAAATGCATTGCTGATTAAATTTGATAGTAAAATCGCCAGAACACCGGCAGGTATATGCACAGAAACCGCAGCATCAATATTAACGTCAACGTTTACATTTTTTCCGTCAAGCAGATAAGCCTGCTGAATGATGGTCGACTCCACCACAGGCAATAATTTTACCGAATGATGAACCAATTCATCATGCTGTTCACGAGCCAGAAATAGCAGGTTTTTTACCGTATTTTCAGCTTCAAAATTAGCATGCTGAATGTGTTCAAGTTTTTGCCTTTGCTGTTGATCAATATTAGGGTTAGCCATTAATTCAGATGTTTGATTTTTGATGATAGCAATAGCCGTTCTTAGCTCATGACTCACATCACGGGTAAAATTCTGTTCACGGTAAATAAACTCACTGATACGGGTTATTTTTTCCTCCAGAGTAAATGCCAGTAATCCCACCTCATTAGCAGGATAGCGTGCAGCAAATCCTTTTGGCAGATCATCTATTTTCATGGTTGCGACAAAGTCGGCCAGTCGATTCAGTGGCCTGAGTAATTTTTTGAGCACTAAATAAATAATCAGGCAGGTGAGCAGAATAAGACCCAAAGCCACTGCACTGAGGGTTAGCAAAATCATGCCCTGATATGGCCGGACTAATTCCAGCTTACTGATATTAGTCACCAGCCACACCCCCGGGTGTTGTGCCAAACCATGTGCAATAAAATCCTGTCCATCATGATGATAAGTGATTGCACGATGACCATGTTCTTCACACTGGCCAATATCAAAGTGCTCAGGCAATTGCTGGTCATTGATCAACTGCAAGTGTTCTTTTTGGGCCGCTATCCGCTGAATTTGCTCCATTGACAGAGGATCAACATAATCCACTTCCACATCGATCATGCGATTCAGGTATGTATTTTCCAGGCAATATAACCATGCCACATTAAAGCCGCTAAACACTACGCCACACAAAAAGGTGCATAAACAGCAATAAACAATAATGCGATGTGAAAGGCTATGTAGTCGTCGAAACTGGTTCATTCAATATTTTGCAACGTAAACCCAACACTATGTACCGTTTTTAACATAGGACTGGTAAAAGGTTTATCTAAACATAACCGCAACTGATACATATGGGTGCGTAAGGCATCTGATTCAGTTTCATTGTCGCCCCATAACGTTTGAATCAATTCGGAGCGTGTCACCACTCGGGGGTACGCCTCCGCCAGGTATTTGAGAATGTTGTACCCCATACGTGAACACTCAACTATCCTGCCCTGCCGTTTGACCGTTAACGCCCGCCGGTCTATTTGCAGCTCTCCAAGTTCAATTAAATATTGAGTATTAAGCATATGGCGACGTGATAATGCGACTACCCGCACTTCCAACTCCTGCATGGCAAATGGTTTGGTCAGATAATCATCCGCACCATGATTGAAACCTTGTACTATGTCATCGATGGCATCTTTGGCGGTTAACATCAACACCGGGATCACATAATTATTTTGCTCACGCGCCTGTTTGCAAAATGTAAGTCCATCCATGCCTGGCAGCATTAAATCCAGAATCATTAAATCAAAACGACTTTGTTCGAGTAAATTTAACGCGGTTTCTGCACTGGACGCATAATCCACCACATGTCCTTTCTGGGTGAAATGTTGAATAACCGACTCGGCAATACGTTGGTTATCCTCAACCAGTAAGATGCTCAGTTTATTATGTTTATTCATGACTTACTCACTCAGGGCGATTAAACGCGCATTAAAATGGGCTTTTTGTCTGTCATTACCGGCCTGGGCTAATGCTTTGCTAATTGTCACTTTGGCGCTGGTTTTATCATCCACAGCCACATACGCATCGGCCAGACTATCCAGTAAATTTAACGATGACGGGTAAAGTGATATACCTTTGTCCAGCGTCTGTATTGCCAGCTTGTTGTGTTTGTCTTCCAGCAAGACATAGGCAAAATCGTTAATTTCCTGTTCCGACACATCGGTTGTCATCATCCGGACTTTGTCAGAAATCGCCTTAAGATCGTTTACTGACACATGCCTCATACCATCGGTTAATTTTAATTTCTGATAATCCGGTAGCGGATATTTCGGGCTTAACATCGCCATTTGCACATAGATTTTGCTGGCTCGTTGCAACTCGCCCGCCTGACTCTGTCCTAATGCATACTGGTGTAAAAAATAACTACGAAAACGCGACTGGCTGTGTTTCCACAATTCAAATGCAGCATCGAGTTTATGCTGTGCCATATAATCCTGCGCTAACCCGGTACACAACTGTGAAAATTCAGTATCATCCTGCTGAAGCTGATATTTGGCATTACGCCGGGTCAAAAAAGCGCGTACTTTGTCACTATTCCATTGTTCACTCTCAGTCTGATTGAAACCGGGTTTACGATAATCACGGAAATGCCACAACAATCCACCACGTAGTGCCGGTAATAAAACCGACTGGTGATTTTCCTGCGCAAAAACAACTTGTTGTAAATGGTCCGGGTTAAACCGGGATTTGATTGTTTGAAACTCACGCAAACTTTCATTGCCATAAGCCAGATATAATTCAGGCAATGTGGCAGTGGTTTGCTGGTTAATTGCTGCTGAATATTTAGCAGTCGAAAACACCGGTGAAATACTAATGATCTGTTCAAACTGGCTGGCTAGCGAAGGTGCATAAATGCTGGTAAATGCAGCTGAGTAGGAAAACCCAACCAGTGTTGACGAAATGCCTGTGCGGTATTGTTCATGGACTTTCGGCACCAACTGGTTAACTAACGTATCACGCAATACCTCTGGTTGATTAGCAACATAATCATAAAGTGACTTTACCTGAACATTGACTACCAGTACCTCGGGAAAATAACCATAACGGTGCAAGCCACTAATAAGATCTGTAGCTTCTTTGTGATAATCCCCCAAATAAAAAGGCGCAGCGGACAATACATACACCGCAGGATAAGCACGTTCCGTTTTATCGTAAGAGTCAGGAAGCTTAACCGACACACTTAGCCAGTCAGGTAAATCAAATTCGGCTTGTGCATAAACCGGCCGGATTAAAACAACCAGCCATACCAGCATCAAACAACTTAGTTTACGATTCATTTTACACCTGCAACACCTGCCAGCAGCTTTATCCTATGTGCCGCTGGTTTTGTTTTTCACATTATTTTGAAGGTTGAGGATTTAAAATGACACGATGTGAAAAAAATGTAAAACGCCGACGTGTTACAGAAATTGGCGCCTGAAGCACTGTAGTGATAATTTTACTCACCTTGCAGCGTAGCGATTAATGTGCGCTCTGAGGCGTGGTCCCGGTGCTCACACAAATAAATGCCCTGCCAGGTACCAAGCGCCAGTTTACCCTTACTGATCGGAATCGTCTGGCTGGCACCTAGCAGTACCGACTTAATATGTGCAGGCATATCATCCGGCCCTTCGTAGGTGTGGCGATAATAAGGCGCATTTTCCGGTGCCAGCACATTAAAGTGGGCCTCCATATCACTGCGTACAGTGGGATCTGCATTTTCATTAATCGCCAGCGAGGCTGATGTATGAGTGATAAACAGATTCAGCAAGCCCACATCTAACGAACGGATTTGTGGCAGTGCACTGATAATCTGCTCGGTGATTAAATGAAAACCGCGGGGTTTGGCGCTAATGATAATGTGTTTTTGATACCACATAAGAAAAGTCGTTAAATGACAAAAGAAAAGGCCAGATTGCATCTGGCCTTGTCATATTTAGAAGAAGGTATAAACCAAAGTCACTGCGGTTTGTGTATCGAGATTTTCATTGCCCTCGGCCACATCTGAGTTGTGGTTTAACAGCAGTGATACTTTCATCGCCAGCGAACCATTAATTTTGGCTGACAGTGAGGTTTCGGATTTCGATTTGGTGTTGTTGGAACCGGCTTCCGTACTGATTAACTGGCGGAAAGTCGCTGTAGGCGAAATTTTCCACTTATAATCTAACGCGCCACGAACAATGAAACCATTCGCACTTTCGCCGTCTTCGGTTTTGGCAAACGCATAACCCGGACCGATTGAATAGTTAAAACTGCTGGTATCAGTTTTCCACATTTGGTGGCCCCAACCGCCAGCGACAGTGCCCTGATACTGGTAACCACTGAATCTGTCGTCTTCATAAGAAGCAAAGGCGAACAATCGGTGATTGGGATCGGTTAACTTGTAGTTACCCTGGCCAGATACAAACAACTTTTGAGCTGTGGTAGTGGTTTCTTTGCCATCGTCAGTATCAAGCTCATCCTGCTTATACAGAGTTTCCAGAGCGTAATCATTACTCCAGTCCTGCATTTCCTGATGCGCACTTAACGTGGCTTTTAATGAGGTGGTTTCAGTATTACCTGTGGTTTTAATCAGACCCAGCTCACCATCCATTGTAAAAGGTTTAACATTCTCACCACCATCAGGTGACGAGCTGTTTTCCGCCATATAAAGTTTCGACATAAGGTCGATGTCCGCCATGCTAACCATGGGTACCAAAGCGAAGCTGCAGATAACAAGTTTTTTAAACATTAACCGGCCTTTAAAACTGAAATTTGAAAATAACTTACGTGCGCACTACATAGTGTAAAATAAATACTTTATGACACCAACTACTTCGCTATATTTATAACAAATTCAGTTACTCTGGCAGGTTATTTTGCAAAAAATTAACAGAATTTTTACCCATGACCTTCTGAATTTGCGTTTCTTTTACACCTAAATCCACTAAATGCTGAGTAATTGCCGCCAGTTCACTGGTATCGAGCTGAGTTTCAACCGCACCATCAAAGTCAGATCCCAGCGCAATATGATCCTCGCCCACTAAATTAATACCGTACTGGATCATTTTGGCGATACCTTGCGGAGAAATGTCACAGACTGCGGCATCCCAGTACCCCAACGCAATTAAACCACCCTTTTGCGCGATTTTTTGCATCAAACCATCGGATAAGTTACGCGGCGTCTGACACACGCCATACAAGCCGGTATGTGATACCACTATTGGCCGACTGGATATTGCAAGTACATCCTCCACTACCTGAGCCGATGAATGTGCAACATCAATAATCATGGACAGTTCGTTAAGATGTTTAACCACCTGACGACCGAATGCGGTTAATCCCTGTTGTGAGATACCGTGCAACGAACCGCCCAACTGATTATCAAAAAAGTGCTGTAATCCCATCATGCGAAAACCATGGTGATACATTAAATCGAGATTACTGATATTACCTTCCAGCGGGTGACCTCCTTCACTGCCTAACATGACACCAATTGGTGGCTTATCTCCTTGCTCACCGCGCGCTTCAAGTAATGCATTTAAATCCTTCTGATTTTTAATCCAGCGCAACTGACCATTAGATTGTTGTACAGCATCATCCAGTTTCTGCGCCTGATAAAGCGCCCGTTGCAACAAACTACCCCATGTGGAAACAGGCCATCCCTGCGCCACAGCAAGCAGAGTAATGCGATCACTATTGCCATCATTTTTCTGATAATTCTGTCCGGAGGGAGATTTGGTCACAGTAGTAAACATCTGAATCGCCACATTGCCCTGTTGCAGCCTCGCCAAATCCACATGTCCACGCGCAACTGACTGATTTAAATCCCGCTCCCACAACAACGTATCCGCATGCCAGTCCATAATGGTCAGTTTTTGGTGAAGTTGAGCTGCTTGGTCACTTATTTTATAGGGAGGATGGTCAATGACCCGATTGAATTTTGGCTCTAATAAGGCGGGGAGTGTTACATACACCCCAACCAGCAAAACCAACAGCAGCAGTACTATTCCCTTTTTCATTGCAACACTCCTTGTGCAGAGTTGTTCTGATTGTTTAATCACTACGCCATATCTGCACAGATGTTAAGCAAATATTTCAGTTGTGAATAAATTGTGCCTCAATGATTGTGTGCACTTTGTATATTATTTATCATTTTACTCTTATAAAAACAGTCTTTTTGCCGTATTTTTAGCCATGTATTGGATAACATTTACGCGCAGGAACGCCATTACAATACAACCACACTCAAACACACTACTAAAAGGCCCTACCATGTCTAAGATTTTTGATTTTGTAAAACCCGGTGTACTCACAGGAGACGACGTACAAAAGGTTTTTGAGGTTGCCAAACAACACAACTTTGCCCTGCCAGCCGTTAATGTTGTGGGTACCGATTCGATTAATGCGGTAATGGAAGCGGCTGCCAAGGTACGGGCTCCGGTAATTATCCAGTTTTCTAATGGTGGCGGAGCCTTTATGGCAGGCAAAGGGCTAAAACTGGAAGGTCAGCAAGCCGCCATTATTGGTTCCATCTCTGGCGCAAGACATATTCATGCCCTGGCCGAAAGTTATGGCGTACCGGTGATTGTGCATACCGATCACGCAGCACGTAAATTATTGCCGTGGATTGACGGTTTATTAGATGCCTCGGAAAAACACTTCGCAGAAACCGGTAAACCACTGTTTAGCTCCCATATGATTGATTTATCTGAAGAGCCACTGGAAGAAAATATCGCTACCTGCAAAGCCTATTTAGAACGCATGAGCAAAATGGGCATGACGCTGGAAATTGAATTAGGCTGCACCGGCGGCGAAGAAGATGGCGTGGATAACAGCGGCATGGATTCATCCTTGTTATACACCCAGCCAGAAGACGTGGCTTATGCTTATGAAGAGTTGATTGCAGTTAACCACCGTTTCACTATCGCTGCGTCATTCGGCAATGTGCACGGTGTGTATAAGCCGGGTAACGTGAAGTTAACCCCGGAAATTCTGCGCAATTCCCAAGCCTATGTGTCTGAGAAATTTAACCTGCCACAAAACTCGCTGAACTTTGTATTCCACGGCGGCTCTGGTTCGACCGAAGCCGAAATCAAAGAATCCATTAGTTACGGCGTGATCAAAATGAACATCGACACCGATACCCAGTGGGCCACCTGGGAAGGCGTGAAAAACTACTACGAAACCAAAAAAGATTACCTGCAAGGGCAAATTGGTAACCCTACAGGCGATGAAGCACCTAACAAAAAATACTATGATCCGCGTGTATGGTTGCGTGAAGGCCAGTCATCCATGGTTAAACGACTGGAAAAAGCATTTAGCGATTTAAATGCCGTTGATGTGCTGTAACTCAGCCCTTCAACGGGACAAAAGCCGGCAACACGCCGGCTTTTTTGTATCTGCAAATAAGGAACTATCTATGCGCTTTAAAAGGTTTGTCAGCCTGTTACTATTAGTTATCTCACCGCTTTGTGCCGCAAACTCTTTGCCGCATTTAAAACCCGTTAACGGCCACAGCCAGTTACTAGTCAAAGGCCAGCCCTTTATTATGCTCGGTGGTGAACTGGGTAACTCTTCCGCCACCAGCATGGAATACATGCAACCCATCTGGCCCAAACTCAAGGCAATGAATATCAATACGGTGCTAGCCCCCGTGTACTGGGAAATGATTGAACCAACCCAGGGTAAGTTCGATTTCAGTTCGTTAGATGCGTTGATTAGCGAGGCACGTAATCAGCAACAAAAACTGGTATTGCTGTGGTTTGGCGCATGGAAAAACAGTATGTCGAGCCATGCCCCAGGCTGGATAAAACTCAATCAAAAAACTTACCCACGCATTAAAGATGAAAAGGGAAAAAGCCAGGAAATTTTAACACCCTTTTCCACCGAGGTATTAAAAGCCGATAAAGCCGCATTTGTCACCTTAATGCAGCACTTAAAGGCTAGCGACAGTCAGCAAAACACCGTGCTTATGGTACAGGTGGAAAATGAAATCGGCATGTTACCTAGTGCACGTGATCATCACCCGCTGGCCAATGCCAAGTTCAATGCCCCAGTGCCAGCTAAGTTAATTAACTATCTTAAAAATCCACCGACCAAACTTGCGCCGGAACTAACAAATGCGTGGCAGCAACAAGGCAATAAAACCTCAGGTAACTGGGTAGAAATGTTTGGTAAATCCAAACGAACCGATGAATTGTTTATGGCCTGGTATTACGCCGACTTTGTGCAGCAACTGGCCGCTGCCGGTAAGGCGGTTTATAACCTGCCAATGTACGTGAATGCGGCGTTAAATCGCCCGGGCAAAGCCCCCGGTGAATACCCAAGTGCTGGCCCACTGCCGCATGTGATTAATTGTTGGAAAGCCGCCGCGCCCGCACTTGATTTCCTCTCGCCGGATTTTTACAACCCGCGCTTTAAGCACTGGAACGATTTATACAGCCGTGCAGACAACCCACTGTTCATCCCCGAACATAAATTTGATGAGACTGTGGCGGCTAAAGCCTTATACGCGATTGGCCATTACCGTGCGCTGGGCTTTTCGCCTTTTTCGATTGAATCGACCGATAAACCAGAGCTGGAGGATTTAGGCAAAAGCTACGCCTTGATTAAACAGCTACAGCCGATGCTTACCAATGCCAATGTGCTAAAAGTGGATGCAGTATTGTTTGATAAAACCGAGCAGAGCCAAAACATTCAGTTTGGCGATTATATCTTTAAACTAAAACACGATTTTACCCTTGGCTGGTCACCCGATGCTAAAAACGACAGCTGGCCAATGGCGGCAGTCATCGTTATTCAAACCAAACAAAATGAATATTTTATTGCTGGTAATGGCGTTGTGATTAACTTTGCCGTGGCAAAAGATGACAAACTCAATGCCGGTATTTTAAGCCTGCAGGAAGGCCGATTTGAACAAGGCAGCTGGCACCCGGTGCGCCAGTTAAATGGCGACCAAACCCATCAGGGCAGACATGTACGATTGCCACAAGGGCGCTTTGGCATTCAGAAGTTATCTTTATATTCCTATGAATAGTTAACAGCCGCAGCTATTCGAATAATTCACTCATTCTGGCCGAACGCTCAGTCCGGCCATTCAATCAAAATTGATTACTCTGCCAAGTGGCGGCATAGTCTCTTTAGGGATATAAATCCCAAACAGATTTCAATGAAAACAAGCTTAAACAGCTGTCCAGTTTATTAGCTCAAGAGCGGCTGCAAAGCATATAAAACCATTACCCTATGATTGCTCTACAAAGTAAAAGGAATGTTGTTATGTCTACCTATAAAGAAATTGTATTAGTAAACCGTCCTAAAAACGGCCAAATCGGCGCGTATCTTTTTCAGGAACAACAAAAAAACATTCCCACAGCAGGTGAGGGCGAAATCCTTATCAAACAAACTCATATGTCGTTAGATCCAGCAATGCTGGGCTGGATGAGTGAGGACAGAGGAAGTTATATCCCGCCAGTCGAACTGGGGGAAGTGATGCGTTCAAGCGGCGTGGGTGAAGTGATTGAATCGAATCATGCCGATTTTTCCGTGGGCGACAAAGTCATGGGCATGACAGGTTGGCGCGAATACCTACTTAGCGACGGTAAAGGCTTCAATAAACTCCCTCCCGGCGTAAACGAAGAAATGGCACTGTGCGTATTTGCGCTGCCGGGGCTCACCGCCACCACTGGCCTGTATCACTTTGGTAAACCCAAAGCGGGTGAAACGCTGATTGTGACCGGCGCCGCTGGCTCGGTAGGTTCGATTGTAGGCCAAATGGCTAAAGCAGACGGCCTGCGTGTGATTGGCGTGGTGGGCAGCGACGACAAAGCAGACTGGATCGTCAATGAACTTGGTTTCGACGGTGCCATTAATTACAAATCAGACAATTTAGCTGAACAATTAAAAGCACTGACGCCAGATCGCATTGACATCTTTTTTGAAAACACCGGTGGCCCCATTCAGCAACTGATTTTCAATCGTATGAACACCCATGGCCGCATTGTGGTGTGTGGCATGATTGCAGATTATCAATCCAGCAACCCAGCGCCCGGACCAAACTGGATCCCGCTAATCAAAAAACGCATAACCATTCAGGGATTCGCCATGCCCGATCACTGGCACGAAATTCCACAACTGCTAGAAAAACTCACACCTTATGTAAAAGCAGGCAAAATAAAATACCGCGCCCATGTTGTTGAGGGACTATCCAACGCTCAGGAGGGATTGAATATGCTGTTTGAAGGTAAAAATACCGGCAAGATGATAGTTAAGCTTTGATGCCGAATGGTTAATAGCTACTTGAAGCCAGCCCAAATACAGATTAGCCATCCCTAGCTTTATTCTCCCCGCATCCATGCAGGGCGAGCCCCTTTCTTAGGGATAAGAAAGAGGCAAAAGAATCCTGCACTCCGCCAACTTGCTTTTCTTGTTACGGTTTCACTTGTTTAATCGAACCGGTGCGAGGTAGCAGTCCATGCAAAGCGCGCACCTCGGGAAAACATCCTGTTTTCCCGTTCGAACAAGTTCACCTTCACAAGGCAAGTTGGAGTCGCAAAAAAGCCGAATGTTGCTCGGCTTGGAACCCAATGAGTGAGTACAAACTTAAATTTTATCGCCAATATTTTTTTAAAGCATCATTGCTTTATTGATTGATTGCAATATGGATGGCTCAATTGAATATTTTCAGCAACACCGATACCGCCTTCCCTTACTCTTTGAATATGATCATAAGAAACAGATTTATCGACGTCTAAATACCCCTTACAAATAGGACATGTTATTGCATTATTTAATGCCACATTGATGAATAATTTGCTTTTCTGCTCATCACTTATTTTAGAGCTACCATTTTGTACATCGCCAGAAATCAGCTTACCATCTAGTCTAGCGAAAATAATAAGGTCGTTTTCTGTTACTTCATTGTTTTCAGATAATTTAGTAACAATTTTGTCTAACAATTCTTTAAAGATATCTACCCGCCGATGACTAATATGTTTTCCTGATTACCCACTTTGATCAGCCACTGCTACACTGTATATAATTACAGTTAAAGGTGGGTGCATATCATGGCAAAG
>NZ_JACNEP010000021.1 GCF_014270035.1 Neptunicella marina
TTTCTTGTCATCTCAACTTCGCCGCTGACCGTTGCCGTTCCCCGTCGAAGTGGCGCGCATTCTACGCATCTAACAAATTCGCGCAACCCTTTTTTTTAACTTTTTTACTGACAGACTACATATTAGGCAGATTTGATAAATATCAAACAAAAACGGTATATTAATCGACTAATTTGAACTATTTTGACAAATCAATATCTTAAATAGCATTCTTACCGATTAATAATAATTACTATAAAGACGATGAGGTTTATCAAATAATGAAGAAGCTGCTGTTATCCTTTCTAATAACCTGCTCGTTTAATAGTGTTGCAACACAAAGTGCAGAAAAAGAATCAAACAATAGCCAATTGACGGCTGACTTTCTGGAGCAACAGGTTCAACAAAACATGTCTATTGGCAGAGCGATAAAAAGCGTTGTCGGTCATTATCCTCAGGAAGTGGAGACAGTTGTCAGTACGGCATTAGATCTTTACCCGGGAAAATATAAAGAAATAATTCATGCTGCGATTGCAGCACAACCCGCTTTAACAGAAGACGTGGTAAGGATTGCAATAAATAAAGGAATCACAAGTTGCAGCAATGTGGTTCTAACTGCAATCAAAGCAGAGCCGAGTTATGTAGATTTTGTCGTTAACGCAGCGGCTCAATCCACACCTGAAGAATTGGATGAAATAGTTAGGATTGCTGTGGTAACAGAGCCTGACTCTGCTGATGCTATAGTGAGTACAGTCGCCAAAGCTCACCCTAATAAGTTAGTCGATATTATCAGTTCAGCTATTGGTGCTGTACCTTTCGTAGGGGAATATATAGTGGATGCACTGTTAGTTGCATTCCCAAATGAAGCAGAAAGTGTAGTATCAACAGCCGTACGGGAATCTTCAGCACAAAGAGAGCAGGTTATAAAAATAATAGAAACGGCTAAGAATGCAGGTATTGATAATGAACATTTATCTGCGTATGCGTTAAAAGGCGGGGCATCTAAAGAAGAAGTCGCTCAAGTTATCAATCAATAACACTAAATTTATATATAAAAAAGCCGGGCTGATGCCCGGCTTTTTTATAACTCTATTTTGTTACTCAGCAGAAGCTTCTTCAACTACTTCAGTAGCTTCAGTAACAGGACGGTCAACCAACTCAACATAAGCCATAGGTGCTTTATCACCAGTACGGAAGCCACATTTCAGGATACGAATATATCCACCTGGGCGTTCTACGTAGCGAGGACCTAAATCGTTGAACAGTTTACCTACAACTTCTTTATCACGAGTGCGAGCAAACGCCAAACGACGATTAGCAACACTATCTTGCTTGGCAAGTGTGATAAGAGGCTCAATTACACGACGAAGTTCTTTCGCTTTTGGTAAAGTCGTTTTGATAATTTCATGCTTTACCAAAGAGCCAGCCATATTGCGAAACATCGCTTGACGATGGCTACTATTGCGATTTAACTGTCGACCACTATGACGATGGCGCATAGTACTTTCCTTCTTATTAAATCAGTTACGCGGACCTGATTAGTCTTTCTCAGCAATGCTTTCAGGTGGCCAGTTTTCCAGACGCATACCTAAAGACAATCCACGAGAAGCCAGTACATCTTTAATCTCAGTTAGAGATTTTTTACCTAAGTTAGGCGTTTTTAACAGCTCAACTTCGGTACGCTGTACCAGGTCACCAATATACTGGATAGCTTCGGCTTTCAGACAGTTAGCAGAGCGAACAGTCAGTTCAAGATCATCCACTGGACGAAGTAAAATCGGATCGAACTCCGGTTTTTCTTCTTTTTCCACAGGCTCAGAGATATCTCTAAGCTCTACGAATGCATCTAATTGCTCTGCCAGAATGGTAGCCGCACGACGAATTGCTTCTTCAGGGTCGATGGTACCGTTTGTTTCCATATCAATGATTAATTTATCTAAATCAGTGCGTTGTTCAACGCGCGCTGATTCTACATTGTATGCAATACGGTCTACCGGGCTGAAAGAAGCGTCAACAAGTAAACGACCAATTGGACGATCATCTTCTTCAGAGGAACGACGAACAGAAGCCGGAACATAACCACGCCCCATTTCAACTTTAATGCGCATGCTAATTTCAGCGTCGCCAGTTAAAGTACAAATCACGTGGTCAGGGTTAACGATTTCTACATCACCGTCGTGCTGGATATCACCAGCCACGACTGGTCCTGAACCTGTTTTCACCAAGGTCAGGGTCGTTTCGTTTTTGCCTTCCAAGCGAACCGCTAACCCCTTAAGGTTCAGCAAAATTTCAATCACATCTTCCTGGACACCTTCTTTTGTGCTGTATTCATGCAGCACACCATCAATTTCAACTTCAGTCACTGCGCAACCTGGCATAGATGACAAAAGAATACGGCGTAATGCATTACCAAGCGTGTGTCCAAAACCGCGTTCAAGAGGCTCTAAAGTAACCTTTGCGCGCGTTGTAGATACGTTTTCAATTTCGACTAACCTTGGTTTTAGGAATTCAGTTACAGAACCTGACATTGTTTCCTCTCTTTATCCTTTAAACTTTACTTAGAGTAAAGTTCGACGATCAACTGTTCGTTAATTTCCGCTGACAAATCAGCACGTTCTGGAAGACGTTTGAAAACGCCTTGCATCTTGCTGTTATCAACTTCAATCCAAGTTGGTTTCTCACGTTGTTCTGCTAGTTCCAGAGCTGCCACGATACGAGCTTGCTTTTTGGCTTTTTCGCGAACAGATACAACATCTTCTGCAGATACACTGTAAGAAGGTACATTAACAACGCCGTCATTAACCACGATAGCTTTGTGGCTAACTAACTGACGAGCTTCTGCACGTGTACTGGCGAAGCCCATACGGTAAACTACGTTATCCAGACGCTGTTCTAAAAGCTGTAACAAGTTTTCACCAGTGTTGCCTTTAAGACGAGCTGCTTCTTTATAGTAGTTACGGAACTGCTTCTCTAATACGCCATACATACGACGTACTTTTTGCTTTTCACGTAATTGAACACCGTAGTCAGACAAACGACCGCGACGGGCGCCATGTTGACCAGGTGCTGTATCAATTTTACATTTCGAGTCTAGTGCTCGAACGCCACTTTTAAGGAATAAATCAGTTCCTTCGCGGCGGCTAAGTTTGAGTTTTGGACCCAAATATCTTGCCATGATCTTTCTCCAACAGTCCGTCGATTAAACGCGACGTTTTTTCGGTGGACGACAACCGTTGTGAGGGATTGGTGTCACATCGGTAATATTTGTGATTTTATAACCTGTCGCGTTTAAAGCGCGGATCGCAGACTCACGGCCTGGACCTGGACCTTTAACGAAAACTTCAAGATTTTTCAAACCGTACTCTTGAGCAGCAACGCCTGCGCGTTCTGCAGCTACCTGAGCAGCAAATGGAGTCGATTTACGTGAACCACGGAAACCAGAACCACCAGAAGTAGCCCAAGCCAGAGCGTTACCCTGACGGTCAGTAATTGTCACAATCGTGTTGTTAAAAGATGCATGGATATGAGCCATTCCATCAGCGACCTGACGTTTTGCGCGTTTACGCTTAATAGGTGTTTTAGCCATTATGCCCCCCGCTTACTTCTTAATTGGCTTGCGAGGACCTTTACGGGTGCGCGCATTAGTTTTAGTACGCTGACCACGTAGAGGTAAGCTGCGGCGGTGGCGAATACCACGGAAACAACCTAGGTCCATCAAACGCTTAATGTTCATGGAAATTTCACGACGCAGGTCACCTTCAACGGTGAACTTGGCTACTGCATCACGTAACTTATCTAATTGTGCCTCATCAAGATCTTTGATTTTAGCGTTTTCAGCAACACCAGCTTCGGCACAAATTGATTTTGCACGAGTTGGACCGATACCGTAGATAGAAGTAATTGCTATCACGGTGTGCTTGTGTTCTGGAATGTTAATGCCAGCTATACGGGCCACTAACAGTACTCCTCTATGTTCTTGTCGCCAGCCTAAAAAGCCCGATAGGATACTTACCTGGCGACCTAATTGCAATATTAGCTTATAAAATAAGCTACCTGATTAACCTTGCCTTTGCTTGTGCTTAGGCTCAACGCAAATCACTCGAACAACACCGTTGCGCTTAATGATTTTACAGTTGCGGCAAATCTTTTTAACTGATGCACGAACTTTCATTACATCACTCCGTCAATGACCAATCTTAACGGCCGTAGCTTTTAAGATTGGCTTTTTTAAGAACAGATTCATATTGATTTGACATCAAATGAGTCTGCACCTGAGCCATAAAATCCATGATAACAACAACGATAATCAATAGAGACGTACCGCCGAAGTAAAATTGCACATTCCATGCAATCATCATGAATTCAGGAACCAAACAAATAAAGGTAATATACAGCGCGCCTGCCAAAGTCAGACGGGTCATTACTTTGTCGATATATCGGGATGTTTGCTCACCAGGACGAATACCAGGAACAAATGCGCCGGACTTCTTCAAGTTATCTGCTGTTTCACGTGGGTTAAATACTAACGCAGTGTAGAAAAAGCAGAAAAAGATAATCGCAGTTGCATACAACATCACATACAGAGGCTGTCCAGGAGACAGCATTAAAGACACGTCTTGTAACCAAGACATTGACTCATTCTGACCAAACCAACTCGCAATTGTACCAGGAAACAAAATGATACTTGAAGCGAAGATAGGTGGAATCACGCCCGCCATGTTTACTTTAAGTGGTAAATGGGTGCTTTGTGCAGCAAAGACCTTACGACCTTGCTGACGTTTTGCGTAGTTAACCACGATACGTCGTTGACCACGTTCCATAAACACTACAAAGTAAGTTACGGCGACAATAATTACACCAACCAGCAACAATAACAGTACATTCAGGTCACCCTGTCTTGCTTGCTCAATGGTTTTACCTAATGCCGCAGGTAAACCTGCAACAATACCGGTAAAGATCAGAATAGAGATACCGTTACCGATACCTCTTTCTGTAATTTGTTCACCTAACCACATCAAAAACATGGTACCGGTGACCAGACTCACGACTGCTGTAAAGTAGAAACCAAAGCCAGGATTAATGACCAATCCATTAACCATATTAGGTAATGTTTTAGCAATGGCTATCGCCTGAAATACAGATAACACCAGCGTAAAATAGCGGGTGTACTGACTGATCTTGCGACGTCCTGCCTCACCTTCTTTTTTCAGTTCAGCCATAGCAGGATGCACAACAGTGAGCAACTGCATAATGATTGAAGCTGAGATGTAAGGCATGATCCCCAGAGCAAGAACCGAAGCACGCTGTAATGCACCACCCGAGAACATATTAAACATCTCTACGATGGTGCCTTTTTGTTGCTCAAATAATTGAGCTAAAACAGCGGCATCAATTCCAGGAAGTGGTACAAATGAGCCGAGTCTCAATACGATAATCGCACCAAGTACGAACAACAACCGTTGTTTAAGTTCGGTCAATCCACCCTTTGCACTGGATGAATCCAATCCTGGTTTAGCCATTTAGCTTATTCCTCTACTTTACCGCCGGCTGCTTCGATAGCTTCGCGAGCGCCTTTAGTTACCTTTAAACCACTAACAGTAACAGCACGAGTGATTTCACCGCTCAACATTATTTTAACAAACTGACGGTCTTTCTTAACCAGACCAGCTGCTTTTAATGTTTCCAGAGATACCACTTCGCCTTCAACTTTTGCGATTTCAGTCAACGTAACCTGATCACTGACCAGAGATTTACGTGAAGTAAAACCGAATTTAGGAAGACGACGCTGGATAGGCATTTGTCCACCTTCGAAACCAGGACGCACACTACCGCCAGAACGAGACTTCTGACCTTTGTGACCACGACCACCGGTTTTACCCAGGCCTGAACCAATACCGCGACCCACACGTTTCGCTGATTTTTTTGCTCCTGGTGCAGGAGAAATAGTATTTAAATACATCTGTTACTCCTCCACAATCTCAACCATGTAGTTGACACGATTAACCATGCCTCGTACAGCTGGAGTATCTTCCAGCTCACGAACATGGCCAATGCGACGCAAACCTAAACCTACCAAAGTGGCTTTGTGTTTAGGTAAACGACCAATAGAGCTTTTGGTTTGCTTTACTTTAATCGTTTTAGCCATGACTACTTACCCCAGAATATTGTCAACTGACAAACCACGCTTAGCAGCGATTTGATCAGGAGACTTCATTTCAACCAGTGCGTTAATCGTTGCACGAACAACGTTGATTGGGTTGGTTGAACCGTAACATTTTGAAAGAACGTTCTGAACTCCAGCTACTTCCAATACTGCACGCATCGCACCACCAGCAATGATACCGGTACCTTCAGATGCAGGCTGCATGTAAACTTTAGAGCCAGAGTGACGACCTTTAATCGGGTGCTGCAGAGTGTGACCATTTAAGTCTACAGTTACTAAGTTACGACGTGCTTTTTCCATTGCTTTTTGAATAGCAGCAGGAACTTCACGTGCTTTACCATAACCGAAACCTACACGGCCATTACCGTCACCTACTACAGTCAAAGCGGTGAAGCTAAAGATACGACCACCTTTAACAACCTTTGACACACGGTTAACAGCAATAAGCTTCTCTGACAGTTCGCCGTTTTGTTGAACTTCTTGTTTAGCCATGAGAACTCCTAGAACTTGAGGCCAGCTTCACGAGCTGCGTCAGCCAAAGCTTTTACGCGACCGTGATACTTGAATCCACTACGATCGAAAGCCACATCTTTGATGCCTTTTTCCATCGCACGTTCTGCAATTGCTTTACCAATTACTGTTGCAGCTTCAACGTTACCTGTGCTTTTCAGATCTTTGTTAAGATCTGCTTCCAAGGTAGACGCTGCTGCCAATACTTGTGAACCGCAAGGTGCTATCAATTGAGCATAGATGTGGCGCGGAGTGCGATTTACAGTCAAACGATGCACTGCCAGTTCACTAATTTTTTTGCGTGCGCGGGTAGCGCGACGCAAGCGAGCTGATTTTTTATCCATCTCACCCACCTACTTTTTCTTAGCTTCTTTACGACGCACAACTTCATCAGCGTAACGAACACCTTTACCTTTATAAGGCTCTGGTGGACGATATCCACGGATGTTAGCTGCAACCTGACCTACCAACTGCTTATCAGCGCCTTTTACGACGATTTCAGTTTGGCTAGGAGTTTCAATAGAAATACCTTGCGGCACTTCATATACAACAGGGTGTGAGAAACCCAGAGTCAGGTTCAATTTGGCACCTTGTGCTTGTGCACGATAACCAACACCTAACAACTGTAATTTTTTCTCAAAACCGTTGGTTACACCAACAACCATGCTGTTTAATAAAGCGCGAGCAGTACCTGCCTGAGCCCAAGCATTAGCTGCACCTTCACGAGGCTTAGCTAACAATGAACCTTCTTCATTTACTACTTCAACAGCGTCATTAAATACACGGTTCAGTGAACCATTTTTACCTTTTACTGTAACTTCCTGACCAGCGATAGAAACATCTACGCCAGATGGGATAGCTACGGGTGCTTTTGCTACACGTGACATTGAATATCCCTCCGTTACGCTACATAGCCGATGATTTCACCACCCATGCCCGCTTTACGCGCAGCACGGTCAGTCATCACGCCTTTAGATGTAGACACAATGGCGATACCCAAACCACCCATTACTTTTGGCAGCTCATCTTTTTTCTTATAGATGCGCAGGCCAGGACGGCTGACACGTTCGATGCTCTCGATAACTTTTTTGCCCTGGAAGTACTTTAAAGTTACTTCTAATTCTGGCTTAACGTCACCGTTTACAGCGTAGTCAGTGATATAACCTTCTTCTTTTAATACTTTTGCCAAAGCAACACGTAATTTAGAAGATGGCATAACAACAGCAACTTTTTGTGCTAACTGTCCGTTACGAATGCGGGTAAACATATCCGCGATAGGATCTTGCATGCTCATTATCTGCTACTCCTTACCAACTAGCTTTTTTCAAGCCAGGGACTTCACCACGCATAGCAGCTTCACGCAGCTTAATGCGGCTCAGGCCAAATTTGCGTAGATAACCATGTGGACGACCAGTTACATTACAACGGTTACGTTGACGGATGCGACTTGAGTCACGTGGTAATTGTTGCAGCTTAAGAACAGCAGCCCAACGCTCTTCTTCAGAGGCGTTAACATCGCTGATAGTCGCTTTCAGTGCAGCACGTTGTTCAGCATACTTAGCAACCAGCTTAGTACGCTTCGCTTCGCGCGCTTTCATTGATTCTTTTGCCATAACCCTACACCTTATTTCTTGAATGGGAAGTTAAATGCAGCAAGAAGAGCACGACCTTCTTCATCAGTAGTAGCGCTGGTAGTGATAGTAATATCCATACCGCGAACTTTATCAACTTTATCAAAGTCGATTTCTGGGAAGATAATTTGCTCTCGAACGCCCATGCTATAGTTACCACGGCCATCGAATGATTTTGCATTCAGACCACGGAAGTCACGGATACGTGGAATTGCAATAGAGATTAAACGCTCTAAGAATTCCCACATACGTTCGCCACGTAGGGTTACTTTACAGCCAATCGGATAACCTTCACGGATTTTGAAACCCGCTACTGATTTACGTGCAACGGTAACAACAGGTTTTTGACCAGCAATTGCTTGCATATCAGCAGTTGCATTCTCAAGAATCTTTTTATCCGCTACAGCTTCACCCAAACCCATGTTTAAGGTGATTTTCTCAATCCGAGGGACTTGCATGACGCTTTTGTATCCGAACTGCTTCGCAAGTTCAGCTACAACGTTTTCTTTATAGAAATCATGCAGTTTCGCCATCGTTCACTCCAATTAAATTAAACCAGTTCACCGTTAGACTTGAAGAAACGTACTTTCTTACCGTCTTCAACACGGAAACCTACGCGATCTGCTTTACCTTCACGGTTAGCAATCGCAACATTTGATACATGAATAGAGGCTTCTTGCTCCACGATGCCACCAGCAATGTTTAATTGCGGGTTAGGCTTCTGGTGCTTCTTCACCACATTCACACCTTCTACGATCAGACGGTCGTCAGATGCCAGTACTTTCAGGACTTTACCTGTTTTACCTTTATCTTTACCGGCCAATACGACAACTTCATCATCACGACGAATTTTTCTAGCCATAATCGTGACTCCTTATAGTACCTCTGGGGCCAGTGAAACAATCTTCATGTATTTATCACCACGAAGTTCACGGGTTACCGGGCCAAAGATACGCGTACCAATTGGTTGCTTGTTGTTGTTAAGCAACACGGCTGCGTTGTTGTCGAAACGGATCGAAGATCCATCAGGACGACGAACGCCTTTTCTAGTACGCACCACCACTGCAGTCAGTACGTCACCTTTTTTAACTTTACCGCGAGGAATTGCTTCCTTAACAGTAACTTTGATGATGTCACCGATACCTGCATAACGGCGATGCGAGCCACCAAGAACCTTAATACACTGAACCCTGCGAGCGCCGCTGTTATCGGCAACATCCAGGTTAGTTTGCATTTGGATCATGTAAGTGCTCCGCTTGTTAAGACGTTCGCTAACTACTTAAGAAAAACGAACATCAGTTTTCGCTGTTAAAAACGTCCGCAAATTGCTTATTGAACGTTATTTATCTTGTACCCCGATAAAAAGGGCGCGAAATAATAACAGAAAACATTAGGCGTGGATAGGTGAAATTTTAAAAAGATTTGATTATTTCTGCAGCAACGCAGAGTGGTAGGACAATATCATAAAAAACTAAGGAAAGCCGCTGCTTTCCCTAGTTTTACGCCATTTTAATGCAGCAAATTAATTTTGTACCCTGTGGCGGAATTTTGGTCGGGTTCAAGTGTAACAACAAAGCTACTTTGCTCACTAATATCCAGTAAGCTTGAACGGTATAACAGAGTTAAATCATCCGAATTTTTTTCGTATACGGCGATGATCTCATAATAACCCGTAGGCAGAGATATCGTGTCGTTTTCAGCAAATTGCACGCTGGATATTTTATATTCGGCGGTATCGATAGTCTCATCCTGACGAACAAAGTAAAAATCAACACTGCTGTACTCATCAACCAAATTCGCCACATTCAAATCATGATCATAGATTTGTGGCAAGGTGCTTTCAGAAAATGCAATCGCATTTGCTTTTCCATCAGCATCATTAAATAGCAAAATGGTTTTACTATCGCCCTGATTCAAGGTTATTAATTTATTTTTAAGTAAATTAGTACCATCAGCAGCATCGACTGTCAGGCGATAATCTCCATAATCCACCTCAGAAAACTCGGTTAAAGTATCTGCTTCAATCTGTAACTCAGACTGGTCTTCATTGCCCGCTAACGTTACCTTCAAAGCATCACTATTGTTTAAACTGTTATAAACACGGAATTGCGAAGATGCCTGAATATCCGTATAGCTGGCAACTGAACTGGAGTTGTTGACTAAATCAAGAACCAGATTGCTACCGGTTGGTCCTGATCCCTGGCGTATTACTGCGACATATTCAGTAGAGTAGGTCATATTTATCGGCTGACTTTGAAACAAGACTTCATCGCTTCCAGGAGAGGTAATATAAAAAACATATTCATCTTCAACCCAGTAAGAACTGTCAGAATCTGCATCCCAGTATGTACCGTGCGTTAAAGACTGATATGTCGTACTGGCAACTAAATGCGCATCAGAGAAGGGTGTACCCGATTCAGCCATGTATAGGTCATACCCCTGGCCATTACTGTCCATGTTGGTTGCATATAAATCGAACTCATCATCATAATCGTCTTTTCGTTCAATATCATATTCAGTGACATCACCACTTTGATAGTCACCGGATAACACAAGCAATTTTTTATAACCTTTCTTAAGGCTCACCGTTTGTTCTTTCAAACTGATAGATTGCCCATCTGAATCAACGCGCGAAAATTCAATATCAACATCATCTGGTTCAAATGTATAAACCGTAGTGGCATCACCATAACTGGCACTGCTTAATAGAGAATCGTCAACAGTCAGATAAGTATTGGCGCTGTTCGCCGAGCCATTGTAAAACTGCATATAGGATTCAGCGTAATCACTTTCATCATCATCCGAGCCACCACAGCCAATTAATAACAACATAGAAAGTGGTAACACTACTTTTAACGCATTCATTTCAAAACCTTAGGTTGTCCAAAGCTTCATTAGAATGCAGAACCAACATAATGTTTTGGCTTTTACCCAACCTTTACACTGCTGACACTTTGCTGACACTCGCATTACATTTGTTAATAAAAAGCATCAAATAACGACAATTAGTTTTATTTTTGAACTAAATTAATATTTCAAAATACTGGAATACTTGTTAGGCAGGGATATGGCCACATCAGACAACACCACTTCGCAGAGCACTTACCGCCCTCCCCGTTTGGCCAGAATTTGGGTTTTGATCGTTACCGCTGTAATCTGCGTCACTGCATTTTTGTATTATCAATACCGGGAGAGAGAAGCTCGTTTTAGTAACGCCAATTATTTTCGTCTTTTATCAGAATCAGCTACCCGTTCTCATGAAAATATCAATCAACTAAAGGAGCTGATTTTAAACAACAATTCCGCATCTGCTATTCGTTCAATATTCCCCAGTTATAAACAATCAGCCAATGGAAAATTTAATAAACAAAGCAAGTTAGCTTTCTCGCTTCATGGTGAATTGGTAACGATAGAAAAGATAATTCAAACCGAAGATTCTCAATCTTCCAGTAACGTAAAAGATTCCCCCCAAAGAACCAGTAACAACAACTGGCAAGCCACCGTTAAAATATCGGAGATACTCGATGCCCCAAGAGGCGGATATTTGCTGCATTTTTATGTGGATAACGAGCTAAAAGTCATCAGCAGTGTAGGCGATAAATCAGTTTTATCTGTCGCTAATGTCAAACAACTCAGTCAGTTAATCGCCAAAGAGCAATCACTTAACTGGAGCAACGTACTTTCAAGCAATGATAGAACAGCGCAGGATAAACCACTGCCTCTTCCGGGCTACAGTCACTACTTCGATACCACAATTAGCGCTGTGGAATACCGGTTCTTTTTTTACCCCATCTTGTCAGACAGTAGCCTTAACCAATTAAAAGAAAAAGCCACAGATATGTTTTTAGTGGGCGTTTTACCCAAGCAGTTGCAGACATCACAAGAAAATGCTCGCTGGAATGTCAGTGCGCTAACCATCATTCTGGTTAGCCTGGTTTTTGTATGGATGATGCTTCGACTGTTTATGTTATCGAACCATCAACCCGTGGGTGAAATGTTTTTCCGAAGCACCATGTTATGCAGCTATCTGCTTTTTATCTTGTTAATGTCTTTTGTTATGGCATACAACGAAAGGCAAATACAGCAGGAAGAAAAACAACGTGTTGCAAGTCAACTAGGCTTTTCTATTGCAAACAACCTGAAGCTCGACTTACTGGCGCTTGATTTACAACTAAAGCCGTATAAATCCTTTTATACATCAATGTTAAATGAGAACGACAAACGACCTTTAGATAAAAAATTAATGCAATTGCCTGATATGCAGACTGGCAGCCATGAGAATGCAAAGCCCTGCTCCACCTACTTCACTTTGCAGGCAAACCAACTCACCGACGATATTAAAACCAAAGATACAATTGATACTGCCTCGGTATTCCCGTGTCATTTTGAACAGCAGCAAGATGCTCGTCAGTACGATATGTGGTATTCGCCAGATTCAAGATTCAAACCATCGCTGGTGCTGAGTACGTTGCTGCTGGATTCAGACGGCTATCAGCGCTTTCCAAGGCTTTATACAATAGAAAGTAACAAATCGCCGACCCAGCAAAGTTTGCAACATCGCGACTATTTCAAAAAGGTACGGGATCAACAAGGTTGGGACATAAATCTGCCATGGGACACCAGCAAAGCCAGTCCCGCATTCTCTTCCTCGTCTTATCATCATTCTTATCCGGAATTTGCTCAGATAAATCAATCAAAACATACAACCAGCATAAACAACTACTATATACAGCGCTTGCGCAACATTGGAGATGGTACGCGCGGAACGACTATAGCCTTGCCCCTCAACCAAGTTAGCCAGAACAGCAATTTTATTCTGGCAGCGGATGTCGAATTACCTTCGGTTAATTTAACCGAATTTAACTCATTTACTCTTAAAGACTTCACCACCATGGTCGTTGATCGCGACAGTGGCGATGTATTATTCCATATCGATGAAGATCGCTCCCTGATTGAAAATCTTTATCAGTTTGGTCAGGGAACAAAAGACATTGCTCACCGATTACGCACCGGGCTTAATGGTGGAGCCGGATGGATTGAGGGTTTTTACCACGGAACATCTGGAAAATTTTTAATCCAGCCGCTGGTGGTTGACCAATGGGCGTTGGTGATCTTTATGCCGGACGAGAGTCTGGATATTTATATGACCAATATATTCCTGCTCAATGTTTTAAGCATTAGTGGATTCTTATTTGTACTTTTCTTTATCATTCTGGTTATAAGGCAGGCTCAACTGTCTTATCCGCTAAAGCAGGCTTTATCGATTCCTTTGGTTATCGACTTACGTAAAATAATGGTATTCAGCTCGGTATTGCTGGCCAGTATTTATATGAGCTACTGGATAGGTTTAGCAATAGATCGTAATAGTTCCGAATTTCCGACCTATATGCTGCATAGTTTTAGTTTTTGGTTAGTTATCACTGCAGTCTTGTCATGTTTAATATGGGGGTATGCGGAATACAAAGAATTTTATCACCACTCACGTCAACGCCAGCAAAATCCGGTTGAACTTAAAACCGGGGCACAGTTACTTTGTCTGTTTTATATCTTCTTTTCGGGGTTGGTTTACTGTTATCTGACAAAAGTTGCCAGTATCCCAGCAGGTTCATTGCAGTGGTACTATCAAAAAAATGTCTACCCTGCCCGGTTAAATCAGGAGCTGGTTGAACTTAATCGAATAGCGTTAAGTCGTTTCCCAAATACCATCACACACCATCAAATTGATGCTTTGTCCCTGCTACCAATTAGTAGTCGATGGAAACAACAGCTCAATGATCAGCAACGAAAAGGCTATGTGTCGCCCACTGACGTTCAGCATTTCAGTAAACTTGTTAATACCACCGGAGCAACAGATTGGGTTGAACGCTATTTGTTAGGTGAAGCGAGCGCCAACTACAAGAGAAAATCCCTATCTGCAAGCCGAACGTTTTTATCATTAGTATTACTTATAATATTAAACTTTTGCTGGGTAAGATTTAATCGGCGCATACTAGCCGTAAGGCTGTATGGCTCAACCCAGTATTTACGGCATATTTATCAGATTAGCCGCTCACACAAAGCGTTAAATCAATTCGAAACCAACCATGCCCTAAAAATAGAGTTAACTGAATCGCCCGACCATGGTTATAGCTTCTCGTTGCTACTGCAGCAATATCTAAACGATGCAACACCAACTGAAAATTTACCCGCTCATTATCAGCAATGGTTTAACAGCAGCCCTCTTTTTAAAGAAATCGCCAATGCGCAGCACCAGTCTCAAACAGAATTTTTACCTAATATGAAAATTCTGCTGGAAAAAACAGAAGGACAACTCCACTTAAAAATGTGGGATATCGAGATAAGTTTACAACATCAGCTGCAACGACAAATATTGCTAAGGCTGCTCAATCATTGCAAATCACTGGTGCATATTGCACAACTGGTAGAAGTGACATTATATGGTGGGTTCCATGCACTGCAGCGTTTATGTGTAAAAGACAATATGCTTGCACAGGAAACACTATCGACTAACCCTATGCAGTCAACGGAATACTTCGCCTGGGCTGAATGCTTAATGGATTTTGATGTAAACGTTCCTTCCCATTTAAGCACCAATCTTGATCAAGCGTTTTTACAAAACGAAATTGCAGCGTTTCCCATGCTGGCGTTTATTAAAAAAGCTAACGATAGAATGTCAAAAACCAATACATTCGCTTTTTTACGTTGGTTAAATTTGCGTGATTGGCAAAAAACTCACAAAGAATGGGCAACCATTAATTTTATCCTGATGAAAGCAGAAGCCATCTATCGATACAAATGGGAGTCCTGCTCCGCTGCAGAAAAACTGGCGTTATATTATTTAGTGCAATACAAACGCATCAATCCGGCCAATACACAAATGTATGAACACCTGGCGCTAAATGGTCTCATCCAGGTAAAACGCGGACGTATTCGTATCGTCAATCAGAGTTTTGCCTATTTTGTTCGGCACGCTGAAGATACTGACACCCTGAAAAATCTGGTGGGTAAAGGCGATATTGGCCAGTGGCAACGTTACCGAATGCCAATTACGTTGCTAATCGTACTGGTGATAGGTGCTATTGCGCTAACATCGGGCAACTCAATTTATATGATAGTGGCGTCAGTAATGGGATTACTTGGCACTCTCGGCAGTTTAGCCAACAGTGCCAATATGTTACGCAATAGTGTCAGGCAGTGATTTAAATGCTGCGTTGACGCACGATTTCGTACAAACACACACCGGTTGCGACCGAAACGTTGAGGCTGGACACTGTGCCCGCCATGGGTAGTTTTACCAGCTCATCACAATGCTCGCGGGTAAGACGACGCATGCCTTTACCTTCAGCCCCCATCACGAGTGCCATAGGACCGGTCAGTTTGGTCTGGTAAATATTTTGCTCGGCTTCACCTGCGGTGCCGATTATCCACACACCGGCTTGTTGCATATCTTTTAAGGTACGCGCCAGATTGGTAACTTGTACCAGCGGGATCACTTCAGCCGCGCCACATGCGACTTTGCTCACTGTGCCTGTGATCCTGGCGGATTTGTCTTTAGGCACAACAACCGCATGCACACCGGCCGCATCGGCTGTGCGCAAACAGGCACCTAGATTATGTGGATCGGTAACCCCATCCAGCACCAATAAAAACGGCATATCGTGTTGTTCAATAATCTGTGCTAAGTCTGCTTCGTTATATTGGCGGCCCGGTTTAGCGCGTGCCACTATGCCCTGATGTTGCTCACCAGCGACTTTGTCATCCAGCGTTTTGCGTTGACAAAATTGCACCGCGATACCAAAACGACGTGCCTGATTAACCAGGCTATTTAAGCGCTCATCATCACGCCCTTTTAAAACATAAAGCTCAATTAATCGCTCGGGCTCACGCTCAATGACTGCCTGCAAAGCATGTAAACCAAACAACCATTCTTGTTGCGCCATTTACTTTTTCCTTTTGGACTTTTTGCCCGTTGATTTTTTGCTACTCTTTAGGGTTTTATTTTCGGTACTGCGAGCGGTTTTGCTACCAGAACGCCCTTTCCGTTTGCCCGATTTGGATTTAGGGGGCGCTTTTTTACCAGTGTTTCTGGTTTTTGTCACGCCTGCCTTGCTGGCAATGAGAGGCGAGTCTTCCAGTACAAAATCAATATTGCGTTCATCCAGATTCACCGCTGCCACTCGCACACGAATCGCATCACCCAAGCGATAGGTCATACGGGTGTTTTCACCTATTAAATGTAACTTCACTTCATCAAAGTGATAATAGTCGTTTTCCAGCGCGGTGATATGTACCAGTCCATCAATGCCAAACTCGGTTAAGCGCACAAAAAAGCCAAAACTGGTCACAGAGGCAATCACACCGTCAAAACAGTCACCCACATGGTCCTGCATAAATTCACATTTCAGCCAATCCGCTACACTGCGCGTGGCATCGTCGGCGCGACGCTCAGTCATGGAACACTGCTCACCCAGCGCCATCACCTCATCGGGCTGATACGCATATCCGCCACTTCTATGCTTACGCCCTTTGCGTTTATCGACTATCGCTTTTAATGCGCGATGCACCACCAAATCGGGATACCGACGAATAGGCGAGGTAAAGTGCGCATAGGCATCGAGTGCCAAACCAAAATGTCCGATATTGTCATGTTCATAAACAGCTTGTTTCATCGAACGTAATAACATGGTCTGGATCAGTTCCTGATCCGGACGACCTGCAATTTTATCTACGACTTTGGTGAAATCTCGCGGAGAGGCTTTTTCACCAAGTTTATGTTCAATGCCTACTTCGGCCAGATAAGCGGTAAAGGCACTTAACCTGTCAGCATCGGGTTCATCGTGGTTACGATACAGTGCTTCGGCCTTATATTTTTCCAGCATTTTGGCGGCTGCCACGTTAGCCAAAATCATGCATTCTTCAATTAACTTATGTGCATCGTTACGGGTAACGGTGACGATATGGTCTATTTTACGCTCAGCGTTGAAGATGAATTTATTTTCCTGCGTTTCAAACTCAATCGCGCCGCGCTGCTGGCGGGCTTTTTTAAGCTGACGATATAAATCGTGTAAGTCACGGATATGAGGTACTAAATCAACGTATTTCTGATAAAGCTCTTTATCGCCTTGCAGTAAATCCCACACCTTGGTGTACGTCAGGCGTGCTTTGGATTTCATCACTGCTTCGTAGAAATCATACTCAAGCAGTTCGCCGGCGGCACTGACCGTCATTTCACACACCATACACAGGCGATCTACCTGCGGATTGAGTGAACATAAACCGTTGGATAAAACCTCTGGCAGCATAGGCACAACTTGTTCCGGGAAATACACCGAGTTTCCGCGCTGCTGCGCTTCATCATCCAATGCAGTGCCGTGACGCACATAATAACTGACATCAGCAATGGCAACCCATAAAGTCCAGCCGCCGTTTTCATTCGGTTCACAATAAACGGCGTCATCGAAGTCACGCGCATCTTCACCATCAATGGTAACCAGTGGCATAGCACGTAAATCAACACGGCCTTTTTTAGCCTGCTCGGTCACTTCTTCGGCTAACTTACTTACCTGACTGATAACGGCTGCTGGCCATTCATGGGGTATATCGTGAGTACGCAGCGCCATTTCGATTTCCATGCCCGGCGCCATATGCTCACCCAGCACTTCAACAATTTTACCGACAGCACTTAAGCGTTTACGCGGACGTTGGGTAATTTCTACTACCACAACGTGACCCTGACGTGCGCCCATGGTTAAATCGGGTGGGATCATAATTTCCTGACAAATGCGGCTGTCATCGGGGATCACCACCCCAAAACCATTTTCAAAGAAATAACGGCCTACGATTGGATCACTGCGGCTGGCTATCACTCGTACCACGCGAGCTTCACGCTTGCCTTTAAAGCTCGAGGTGGATTCTTTTACCAGAATCTCGTCACCGTGCATCAGACTGGCCATTTCTGAATTGGCAATAAACAGATCAGACTTACCATCTTCACGTTTTAAAAAGCCAAAACCATCACGATGGCCAATAACTTTGCCTTTAATTAAATCCATTTTTTCCACCAGACAGTATTTTTTCTGGCGATTAAATAAAACCTGTCCTTCACGCTCCATGGCGCGCAATCGACGCTGAATGCCGATACGGCTGTCTTCATCTTTGAGATTGAGAATGTCCCAGAATTCCATTAAGGACAGAGGCTTTTTATGCTCTACCAATAGCTGCAACAGGTACTCGCGGCTCGCTACCGGATTGTCATATTTTTGTTGTTCACGTTTGTAATAAGGGTCGTCATGCATGACTTAGAGAAATCCAACTTGATAATAATTCGAAACTGGCAACCAGTGGCCACCTTGTATTGTGCAGACGAGCAAGATTTAATGATGAGAAGGCAGGAATAATAGAATGTTGCCGCTGCGAAAATTTGACACGAGTATAACGCATTTACCCGTAATGTGGCTAAATATTCTCCGACATTGCGTTCAATAACCGTTATGAGCTAAAAATTCACTTACTCATCCAACGGCCTTTTCGCTTTACGAACAGCTTTGGGATGCATTAGTTCAGCAAGTTCAGCTAAGCAGTTGGCAATTTTTTTGTGGGTAGCTTTGTCGTCAGTAATGGCGTTATATAACCAGTGGTAGGCATCCTCAAAATCATACGGGCTGCCATAGCCTTCAATAAATAGTTCCGCGAGCTGAATTTGCGCCTTTAAATTACCTAACGACGCAGATTCGCGTAAAAATACAACCGCTTGCTCTTTGTCCTGTTGTACCAGTGTACCAGTCGCGTAATAACGTCCCAGCTGCTCCAGTGCCGCAGGCATACCCTGGTCAGACGCCTGGCGCATAAAATAAATGCCTAATTCAGGATCTTTATCCACACAAACGCCCCAGGCTAACATGTCTCCCCACAAAAACTGATAAGCCGGTACTTTAAGTTTCTCAGCACGTGCCTGAATATCCTGCACCAGCTGGCACCGATCCGCTTTGACACGTTGCAGATGTTCATTTTTGTTAATGAGATCAATTAGCTCATCCTGTGAATACAACTGTACGGCTTTTATGTCGTCGCTCTGTTGTGCGAAGACATTAACCGTTGCTGTGATAAAAACAAAAATGATGCAAAACAAATTACGCATAATATGGGTATCCTGAATGTTCGTTAACGTTATCGGCAGCGAATAAAAATCATAGAGTTCCTATTTCGTAATTCCATATTTCTGCGCAAAAAATTCACATAGTAAACTTTCTGCAACAAGCCCAACGGTCAAAGATTGACAGTGTTACTATCCACTTTTACACGCAATGGCTCAGAGATAAAAATGAAACAACGAATGAATCTTTGCATACTGTTATCTTTATTTATACTGCTGAACTCATCATTAGCTTTCGCTGCAGAAACCCCTGATTTTGAGCATTTAGACAGTTTGTTACCCACCGAACCTAAACTCCCGAAAAATGTATGTGAACAATTAAGTGCAAACCTTGTTGCACATAACTGGCGGTTAGCAGATGAAATTGATAACGATCCTAAAAACTCCAGCCCCGATTCGCAGCGCATTCAAACAGCATTAGATAACTGCGCTGCAGGCAGCGCGGTGAAATTAGTTACTAATGAAAAAAATAACGCCTTTCTGAGTGGTCCTTTGTCTATTCCTTCAGGCGTTACATTGTGGGTAGATAAAAATGTCACCCTGTTCGCCTCGCGTAGTCCAGCTGATTACGATTTGGGTGATGGAATTTGTGGTGATGCACTGCCTAAAATTAAAAATCGTTGTCAAACCTGGATCACTGCCACTGACACAGTTAACAGCGGCATAGTGGGGGAAGGCGCATTAGATGGACGTGGTGGAAGTGTTCTTACATCAGGTAAACGTGCATTTAAAAGTACATGGTGGGATCTATCCATGCAAAGCAAAGCCAAAGTAAAACTTGAGCAAAACAATCCACGTATGTTGCACGTGGATGGTGGCAAAAACTTTACCCTGTATAAAATCAGTCTGTTCAACTCACCTAAATTCCATTTTGGCAGTAATGATGTAGACGGTATAACCGTTTGGGGCATCAAGCTGGTCACACCTTCGCTCGCCTACGCAAACCCGGATTATCAGTGTGATGAGAACGATTTACCGCGCCCCGGTAAACTTGACCAACCCAGCCGTTGTTTTATCCCTGAACTGGTTAAAAATACCGATGGCATCGATCCCGGCACCAGCACGAATGTCACTCTTGCTTATTCCTTTATCACTACCGGCGATGATAACGTTGCGATAAAATCTGGCGGAAAGAACAAACAAAGCCCCGCAAGCCGCCATCATCTCTACGCACACAATCATTTTTATTACGGACACGGTATGTCGATTGGCAGTGAAACCGATGCGGGCGTGCATGACATCAAAATTTGGGATTTGGTAGTAGATGGCAATGACAGCGGCCATGGGGTTGGCTTGCGCATAAAGTCTGATGGTAAACGTGGCGGTAACGTAACAAATGTGACCTATGACGGCGTATGCATGCGCCGTGTGAAAGAGCCTTTGGTTTTCAGTCCTTATTACAGCTCAACCAAATCCACCAAACTGCCGCCCAGTATGCAAAACATAACAGTGCGCAATTTCAATTATGTGGATTACCCCAAAGCGAAATACAATAAAACGGTGATTAATTTAAGCGGTTACAAAACAGATAAACTGATTAACCCGTTGGGTTTAACGCTGGATAACGTGGTATTCCCACGTCAGCCCAGAGTACGTGATAAGCATCACCATAATATCCATTTCACCCTGGGTAAAGGGCAGGTTGTGAACTTTCCACTGTTAGGTACCGATACCAATTCAGTGACCGATTTACGCGATCCTTCTCTGACCGGACAGGCTCCTTATTCGTGCGACGATAAGTTTAAGGCATTCCCATCGCCAGCATCACCAATTTAATCTGCATCGCACGCAATAAAAAGCCCCTGTCGGGGCTTTTTTATTATGCTTTAGTAACTTGAGTTACATCGCATTGGTGCTTTCAAAAATTTTGTCAGCAGATGCGGCAACAAAACCGGTATAAATTTTACCGTCTGCCATTTTGTAACGTTGCGCGAATTCATAGAAACAGCTTGGAATGGCAACCTTTTTATCACTGAACTGCACATCCATTTTATCGGCCATGGTTGATGATTGTGCTAAACATACATCTTCACCGCCTTTAATTTCACCACCAGAGGTGTTCAACACAAAACCTGCGTTTTTAAGTGCATCGTTAACCTCAGATAACTCTGAGTAACCCGTCAGGTAATTTACGCTCACTGTGAAGTGGTTAGCACGATATCCCCACGCCGACATCCAGGCCGCGTATTCAGACTCGGCTAACAGCGTTTGGTAATCTTCACTGGACACCTGCCAGTGCGTACCTGAGTACAGGAAGTTATCTGCAGTGACTGCATCTTCTTCTACTTGCTCAACCATGTTTTTCACGATGGCTTGTAGTTCCGGTGAAAATTCCTCAACTAACAACTCACTGATAAACACTTTGGGTTTAGTGTCATCAGGATGCTCAAAATGCTTGGCTTTGAGTTTTTTCTGCTCAAAGTTGTACTGACCTTTTTCTTCATAACCCAATGCTAAGAAGTGTGCCGCCAGTTTATCCAATGCAACTTTTTCCAGATTAAAGGTACGCAGTGCAATGTGATCATTAATAATGTCGTCACCTTTGCCCAGTAGCTGATGTACTTTTTCTGCCGACGGGGTAATGGCAATATAATCCTGCCACAGGTGAGTAAATAGGGTGTCAATGTTGTTATGCATGGGATCTCTCAAATAGTCACAAACACGATTATCAGTTACTTACATCATACGGCAATGCACCAAACCAATATTGATTTGGCGCAATCAAGCTTAAAATTTCAAACCTGGATTTAAACTGGCTGGCATCGCCACTTTATCCAGCTCTACCGAGGCAACCGGGTACGCACAATAGTCAGCCGCATAATAGGCGCTGGCTCTGTGGTTGCCGCTATCACCGATACCACCGAAAGGTGCAGCGCTGCTAGCGCCGGTTATTGGACGATTCCAGTTAACGATACCGGCACGAATGCGCGCAAAGAAATATTGATAATCCTCTTCGCTGTCAGACAATAAACCAGCAGATAAACCAAAGCTGGTATTATTGGCTTCTTTAATCGCCGCATCAAAATCACTGTAACGGATCACTTTAAGTAATGGACCAAAGTGTTCTTCATCCGGCAATTTATCTAACATAGCGGTTACATCTACGATACCTGGGGTAACGAAACCAGTATTGGTATCCAGATGCTGCATTTTCAGCAAGGACACACCACCCAGGTCAAGCAACTGCTGCTGAGCGGCTACCATTTGTGCGGCTGCATGAGCTGAAATCATCGCACCCATAAATGGCTGTTCTTCGGCTTGATAATCGCCAACCTGAATGGCTGCTGCCACCTCCAACAAACGGGCTAAGATAGCATCACCTTCTGCACCTTCCTCGATAAATAAACGACGAGAACAGGTACAACGCTGACCTGAAGTAACAAAAGCAGATTGAACAATATCATGCACGGCAGCGTCGATATCAGCCACACCTTTCACGATAAGTGGATTATTACCACCCATTTCCAGTGCTAAAATTTTTCCCGGATGACCAGCAAATTGCTCATGTAAAATTTTACCGGTGCGTGAACTACCGGTGAAGAACAATCCGTCAATGCCGTTGTTTGAAGCCAGCGCTTTACCTGTCTCCACTTCGCCCTGAACTAAGTTCAATACACCATCAGGCAAGCCAGCTTGCTGCCACAATTTAACAGTTTTTTCTGCGACGACTGGCGTTAAATCACTTGGTTTAAATACCACAGTATTACCCGCCAACAATGCAGGAACGATGTGACCGTTAGGTAAATGCCCAGGGAAGTTATAAGGGCCAAAAACCGCAACCACACCATGAGGTTTGTGGCGAATAAATGCTTTGCCTTGGGGCATCGGGTTTTCGACGGTTCCGGTGCGCTCCTGATAAGCGCGCTCAGAAATACCCACTTTGCCAATCATCGCAGCCACTTCGGTCTGGGTTTCCCACAAAGGCTTGCCGGTTTCCTGCGCAATCGTCAGCGCTAAATCGTCTTTATTTGCAGCCAGTAATTCAGCGAATTTTTTGACGAACACTAAACGTTCATCAAAACTAAATTCACTCCAGGCTACAAACGCAGCACGAGCGGCATCAATAGCCTGGTTAACCTGTTCGGCAGATGCGGTATTGGCGGTCCAGATAACCTGGTTGCGTGCAGGATCAACAGACTGCATCTGTTGACCTTGTCCGGCAACCCACTGGCCACCGATATAATTTGTACTCATAGGGATTCCTTACAATTTAATCGGTGAGAACCGAACCATCTCACCGTCCTGAACATCCAGTGCTGCCGCTGTTTGTGCAGACATCACCAAATGCTCATCTTCAAAGGTAGATTCAGCCGCGACACCACGGAAATTTTCTACTTTGGTATTGATAATAATGTGTGTAACGGTTTTTTGTGGCTGAGCAATTTTCACCGCTGCACGCTCACTGGCTTGCACAGTTCGAATATGCTGAACATTAGCTTCCACTGTTGGGCCAGCATCAAAAATATCCACATATCCGCGGCAGCTAAAGCCTTCTGAATGCAACAAGCGCAGCGCAGGACGTGTTTTTTCATGCACCTGGCCAATCACAGCTTGCGCTTCTTTGCTAAGCAAGCTGACATAAATCGGATACTTAGGCATCAATTCAGCGATAAAGCCCTTTTGACCGATACCGGTCAGGTAATCCACAGTTGGGAAGTCCATTGAGAAAAAGTGCTCTTCCAGCCACTTCCAGAAAGGTGAATTACCATTTTCGTCCGAAACGCCACGCATTTCAGCAATCACTCGTTCAGAAAAGCGATGAGCATGCTCAGCAATAAACAGGAAGCGGAATTTAGACAGGAATCTACCGTTATAACCTTCACGCGCTTGCTCACGTAAAAACAAAGTGCAGATTTCCGACACACCTGTGTAATCATTACAGCAGGTCAAAATATCAATCGGGTTATAAACGTTAAGCTCGCGAGAAGCATGAACCACTTTACCCATATGGTAGTGGTAAAACGCATCATCCAGGCCTACTGCCGCCTGAATGCCGCTGGTCCCCACTACTTCACCGGTGTCAGTGTTTTCCATCACAAACAGGTAACTTTCCGGCCCGGGCTTAATCACATCTTGTTTAAACGAATGAATTGACTGCGATATTTTTTTATTCAGCAATTCATCATTAACCGGAAGCGAGGTGAATCCAACACCAGACTCCACTGCGCATTGGCTAAGCGCAGCAAAGTCATCCTGTTGTATAGGTCTGATTATCATCATAGCAATATGCTCCGATGTGAATCAGTTATGCCGCGTTAACGACGTTGGCAACAGCCTGCTCAAAACGAGCTAAACCGTCTTTAATATCTTCATCAGGAATAATTAAAGAAGGCGCAAAACGCACCACATTAGCACCGGCCACCAAACACATTAGTTTTTGTTCTGTTGATGCCACCAGAAAATCACGTGCACGTCCCTGATATTCTTCCGTTAAAACGCCACCTAACAATAAGCCTTTACCGCGAACCTCAGAGAAAACATGGTATTTAGCATTAATGGCAGCCAGACCATCACGGAATAACTGCTCTTTGCGTTTAACATTATCAAGTAATGCTCTGTCATTAACGATATCAAAGGCCGCTTCAGCAACAGCACAGGCCAATGGGTTACCGCCATAAGTACTACCGTGAGTACCGACTTTCAGGCTTGCACCAATTTCTTTAGTGGTGATCATGGCACCAATTGGGAAACCACCGCCTAACGCCTTAGCTGTGGTTAAAATATCAGGCGTTACACCTAAACCCATGTATGCATATAACTCACCAGTACGACCCACGCCTGATTGCACTTCATCAAAAATGAGTAAAGCGTTGTGCTTATCACACAATTCACGCACACCTTTAACAAATTCATCTGTTGGACTAATAATGCCACCTTCACCTTGCAGTGGTTCCATCATTACAGCACAGGTTTTGTCAGAAATGAGCGCTTTAACGCTATCCAAATCATTATAAGTTGCGTGATCGATAGCACCTGGTTTAGGACCAAAACCGTCAGAATAGGCTGGCTGTCCACCTACAGTCACAGTGAAGAAAGTACGACCATGGAAGCCTTGTTTAAAAGAGATGATCTGGTTCTTCTCTTCGCCATGGTGATCTAACGCCCAGCGACGAGCTAGTTTTAAAGCCGCTTCGTTAGCTTCACCGCCTGAGTTAGCGAAATAAACCTGATCAGCAAAAGTCGCATCAGTTAGCTTCTTAGCTAAACGTAATGCTGGTTCATTGGTGAAAACATTACTTAAATGCCATAACTTGTCACCTTGTTCTTTCAACGCATTTACCAATGCGGGATGACAATGACCCAATACATTTACTGCAATGCCACCAGCAAAATCGACATACTCATTATTTTCCTGATCCCAGACTCGTGAACCGCTGCCACGCACAGGGATCATAGCTGCCGGGTTATAGTTAGGTACCATTACGTCATTAAACAATTCACGAGTCACATTCATTTTACTACCTCAATCGGTCGGGTTATCCAGAGTGGATTAAAAAAATTGTCGACATTATTCCAGAACAAAGTCTGTTTGTCTGCAAAAGTTACGCATAGCAATCGCTTAAGAATAAAGGGATTGAGCTACAATTGCAGATTTTTTGAATAACTATTTAATAATTTTTTATTCTAAAATAAAGCAAACAGTGAGAATAAATAAAACGAAAGAAGAAAGCGACAGAATTGTTTAATTTTCGTCAGATGTATTGGTTGTCATAGATAAATCGAGCTTACCTAAATTGGTGCTTTTTAGTATCGCAAGCGAGCCCTTAGGCATGTGGAAATGCTGTAAATATTGCTTTGCCTCGTCTGTCGTAATTAGCTTACTGTCACGTAATAAACGGAAGCGGGTGTAGGCAACAGATTGAGTTAAAATTTTTGCCATTGGTGTCATTTTTGTCATCGGCATATCTTTGGCAAATTCTGACATTGCATGATTTATGTACACACGTCGCATATCCATGCGTTCTATAATTTTTACTGAAAGAGCTGCACCATATTGCATCATTAAATCGCGCAGGAAGTCGGCATCCGGCTGCAATTCCCGTAGCGCGTCATATTCAGATTTTAACTGGCCATCCTGAGCTTCTTTTAGCGCTTCCTGCAATACCTGATCGAACAAGCGAAAATACAAACGTATAACTGCAATATAACCAATGTTATGCAGCATACCGAGTGTAAATAACATGCCTTCATCCTGCCCCTTTAACTGAGCCAGCTTACGGCAACAGATTGCAGTGCCAATGGAATTAGCCCACAAGCGCGATTTAATTGAGGGATAGGGATCGGTGATTTGTGGCAACCATCGTCGCATTGCCATTGAAGGCACCACCATTTTTAGATTTTCAATCCCAATAAAACTCAAAGCCATTCGCAAATTATCGACTGCGATCCCTTTACCGCGCTTATCAAACCTGCGGTATTTGGGCATATTCACCATTTTAATCAGGTCTTTAACCAACCAGGGCATGGTTGCAATCACTGGTTCAATTCTGCCAATAGACGATGCTCTGACATTTAGAATATCCAGCGCATCAGGCATACTTTCATTGATCCCCAAAACTTTGCTATAGAGGGTATCTGTGTCTTCCAGTTCCTGCTTAAAGCGGGCTAATATCTCATGATGCAACTGAGTTAAAATTGTCTGTTTGGTTGTTTGCCAGGATTTATCGTTTAATTGCCGGTCGCGCACGGCAAGCTTTTCTACGCGCAATAACTCACGTGCAGCTTCATTGGTTGCAGGTGAGATATCCGGACTGGTACCAACAATATCTTTGGCCTGACCTAAATCCATCATCAGAGTATGGATGCGGGTGTTAATGTCGGTGATGATGGCAGTTGTCATATAATAAATTCGTTTCTTATTCTTGTTCTGTATCGGTCTAACTGCGCGTTTTTACAATAAAAATACACAATTGCTCTGCTAACTTTTATGCAGCACTTGTGTTAAGTGCGTAATAGTGAAGAAAATTACGCAAAACCTGATGCCCCTGCTCTGTCATCACAGATTCCGGATGAAACTGTACACCACAGATTGGCAACGTCTTATGTTCAATTGCCATAACCGCCTCGATACTGCCATCAGGATAGGTACTTCTGGCGCTGATAATGAATTCGTCACTAATGGATTGTTCCTTTAGCACCAGAGAATGATACCTTGTTGCAACAAAAGGCGTGCTTAGATCTTTAAATAATTTATCACCGCTGACTATAAGCTCAGAGGTTTTACCGTGTCTGACTTTATCGGCCCGTACCACACTGGCACCAAATACCTGCCCAATAGCCTGATGACCCAGGCAAACACCTAAAATAGGTATTTTACCCGCAAAGTACCGGATAGCCTGCAAACTAATGCCAGCCTCATTAGGCGTACAAGGCCCCGGTGATATCACCAGAAAATCAGGTGCAAGTCGTTCGATCTCATTCAAATCGCACTCATCGTTACGAATAACCCTGACATCCTGTCCCAGTTCGCGAAAGTAACGGCTGAGGTTGTGACTGAAAGAATCGTAATTATCAATCAGCAACAACATATTAAGGGCGTGGAATAAAACCTACGGCTTCATAAACCCTGGCCAGAGTTTGTGCCGCTCTGGCACTGGCTTTTTCTGAGCCTTCACGCATGATACGGTCCAATTCAGCACGGTCATTACGTAACGCCTCAAATCGAGTCTGAATCGGTTCAATCAATGCCACCACTGCATCAGCCACATCCGCTTTCAAATGGCCGTACATTTTATCTTCATATTTGGGTACCAATGATTCGATTGTCTCACCGGTTGCACCTGACAACAGTGTTAATAAATTGGATACACCCGCTTTTTCTTTAGGGTCAAAATAAATGCGTGCCTGTTCATCTGAATCTGTCACCGCCCGTTTAATTTTTTTAGCGATTTTTTTAGGTTCTTCCAACAATCCGATAAAGTTATTCACGTTATCGTCAGATTTGGACATTTTCTTTGCAGGATCCTGCAAACTCATAATACGTGCACCAAATTCCGGGATATATGGCTCAGGAATGGTAAAAGTATCGCCGTACTGATTATTAAACCGGTTCGCAACATCACGACTTAGTTCGAGATGCTGTTTTTGGTCATCGCCTACCGGCACTTGCTGCGCCTGATACAGTAAAATATCCGCTGCCATTAGCGTTGGATAGGTAAACAAACCGGCATTGATATTAGTTACATTACGTGCTGATTTGTCTTTAAACTGTGTCATACGATTGAGTTCACCCATCTGGGTGTAACAATTTAACACCCATGCCAGTTGAGCATGTTCCGGCACATGTGACTGCATAAAAATGGTACTTTGCGTTGGGTCAATTCCACATGCGATATACAGGGCCAGTCCGTCCAGGCACGCATTACGCAATGCCTGGGGATCCTGTCGAACAGTAATCGCATGCAAATCAACCAGCATATACAGACAATCATATTCTGATTGCATGGACACCCATTGCTTCAGCGCCCCCATGTAGTTACCAATAGTTAGTTGACCTGATGGCTGACAGCCGCTTAATACAATGGGTTTTGTCATGATTCTATGCTTCTTATGAGAATGTAAATCTAGAGTGGGGTTACGGTTTTAACTTCAGCCAGTTCAGTCCGCATATCTTTAATGACCTGCTTGTAATCAGGTTGCCCAAAGATAGCCGATCCTGCGACAAAGGTATTCGCTCCCGCCTGTGCTATGGCGCGAATATTATCGACTTTTACGCCCCCGTCAATTTCTAATCTGATTTGGCGGCCACTGGAGGCAATTTTCTGTTTAATCGCCGCCAGCTTATCCAGAGTTTGAGGAATAAATTGTTGCCCACCAAACCCAGGATTAACTGACATAACAAGGATATGGTCAAGCAAATGCATAACGTGGTCTAAACAGCTTAGTGGTGTAGCAGGATTGATGGCTAACCCTGCCTGACAACCAAAACTCTTAATTAGCTGTAAACTGCGGTCAACATGCAATGAAGCTTCCGGATGAAAACTGATCCAATTCGCGCCAGCTTTGGCAAACGATTCAATCATACTATCCACTGGCTGCACCATAAGATGCACATCAATTATCGCTTCAACACCATAATTGCGCAGCGCCTTGCAAATAGAAGAACCGAAGGTGAGATTTGGCACATAATGATTATCCATCACATCAAAATGCACTATATCTGCCCCAGCTTCCAATACCAGCTCAACTTCCTGCCCCAAACGAGCGAAGTCAGCAGAAAGAATCGAAGGAGCGATTAAAAAATCCGACATAAAACTCACCATAAAATTAAAGGCTTACTTTACCTCAAATCCCGGCGGAGACAAAGTTAGGTTCAAATGCACCAACAGGTTGCAGCGGGATCAAACTGGTGCAATCAAGGTAAAGTCAAGATGATATGTTTTAACAGGTAACAAAATTCAACTCGCCATAACATTCTATAAAATTGCTTTATTTTCAATACGTTATAAATTCTAAGGAGCCTCAGTAATCGATAATTATTAAGTGGGTATCGAAATTGCTCATATATCAAGCAATAACAAAAAGGAGACAACAACATGAACAAGCTAAAACTAATACTCGCAGCAACCCCTTTTCTGGCTGTATCCGGAATGGCACAGGCGGAATTTTCGACCAACTTTGGTGTAACCAGTAACTACCTTTGGCGTGGTGTCACCCAAAGTGCTGATAAAGCATCCGTTTCAGGTGGGCTTGATGTAAGTAGCGAATCGGGTGTTTATGCCGGTACCTGGATTGGTACCATTGATTGGGGTCAGGGCGGTGGTTATGAAAATGACTACTACATTGGTTACAGTGGTGAAACCGATGGTTTTGGTTATGACGTAGGCTACATTTATTATGCTTATCCTGAAACTGAATACGATGACTCTAACTTTGGCGAGCTTTACTTCAACGGTAGTGTAGGTGCTTTTGGTTTTGGTGTTGCATACACTGTCAATAGTGATGCCGACGATGATGCAGTATTCGGTAAAGGCGATCTGTATTACAGTGTTAGCTATACAGCAGATCTGGTCAATGATTACACTTTAGGTGTCACACTAGGTCATTACTCATTTGATGTGCCAAACTCGGGTGATGTTGATTACAGCCATGTTCAACTGGATTTAGGCAAAGGCGATTTCACTTTCAGCGTATCAAAAGCAACTGAAGATTCCGGCGACGATGATCTTAAACTGTTGGTTAGCTGGGGTACCAGTTTCTAAATTTTATTTTTCAGGGAAAATAAATAGTGCCCGGGTCAGGATGACCTGCTAATAAATACATTTCAGGCTGAAGTGAATAAGCACACCTTTTTGTACAGTGATGGTCAGCTCAATAAAACCAATAACAAGCTGAGTTGACCTTTTCCTTGCTCTTCCTGCTCAAAAATAAGACAAACTGGATTGTATTAACGACAAATGCAGTTTGTTGATTAATTGAACTGAGGTATAATCCCTTTACGCATTTTATGCAGGGAAGGGTTATCATGAAAAATTCACTTAAAATTTCAAGCTTTATCGGTGCCTCGATACTTGCAGTTAGTCTGACTGTAACAGGTGTATCAGCTGATAAAACTGATCTTTCCTGCATATGTAATGACAAAGTTGAGTTCAATAACGCGCTTCCTCAAAGCCATCCAGTTAACCGCTGTGCTAGTTTACATCAGCCTGAAGTAAGCTGGAGTTCCTGGTTATTTGGCGGTGGTCACTCACGACAGTTCCATTATTTAGATTTACTTGAGTTGTTATCCCGTAGCTCTTCTGAACTTCCCGAGAGAGCCGCAGGCCGCTCGTGAAAAACTGGTGGCGAGTCGTTAAAAGCGTAGCAGCCAGTGCACTCGGTGTGCAGAGTGAAGCCAATCGACAACACGACTTCCAGCAGAACTCCATCGTGCCTTATCTGGTGGTCGGCGTCTTATTCTTAGTGCTTTTTATTATTAGCCTGATAACAATTGTTAAACTGGTGGCAAGTTAACCTTGGGTTAACTGATACATCGCCAGCAGTTCTCCCACTTTCTGCCTTTTATGCCCTTTTTGACTAATACTGCGTGACACCAGTAGTGGCGTTATCGCTGCATGCTGATAAAGCTGGCGAGTAAGCTCTGTATCATGATTACTAAGTAGAATGCTAATACCTTTACGCTTTGCGACCTGATAACAAAGTTCAGCCAAATTGCGCTGTTCGGGAATGCCAAATGCAAATGCCGAATAACTGGTGAAATTTGAAGTTTGATTAATCGGTGCATAAGGCGGATCACAATAAATGACCGATCCTTTTTTTGCTTTGTTGATCACAGTGTCGTAAGACTGACAGCTAAATACCGCTTTTTGCGCTTTCTCTGCAAAGAACAGCATTTCTTTTTCTGGAAAGTAAGGTTTTTTATAACGACCAAACGGAACGTTAAATCCACCCGATAAGTTGTAGCGACACAACCCGTTATAACAGTGACGATTCAAATATAAAAACAAGACAGAGCGATAGTAACTGTCTTTGCTTTGGTTAAATTCGGCACGGATGGCATAGTATTTCGCCGCATCATTATTGGCAGAAATAAAATATGTTTGTGCATCGTGAATTAGTTTTTCAGGCGTTTTTTTCAGGTGCTGGTACAGATTAATTAAGTCAGGATTAATATCGTTAAGCACGTACTTATCATATGCAGTATTCAGGAATACTGACCCGGCCCCAACAAAGGGTTCTATCAGACTATTTCCTTCAGGTAATAAACTCCGGATGGAGTCCATTAATGCATATTTTCCGCCTGCCCACTTTAGGAATGAGCGGCTATTATTATTCTTCATTAAAAACTACAGAAACACGCGCACAATAGTCGAGATTGTACCCTAATCTACCAACTGAAATTAACTAATTAATCTTACCCTGAGTTATTTCCTGATCTACCTGCGATGCAGGTTTAGCAAATGGCTCTTCTGCAACCAGAGAAGCTGACAAAGTTGAAACCGCCTTTCTTGCATCCTCCAGTGTTCCAAAATACTGCCTTAACAGCACCACATACCAGTTACCACCGTAGCGCTGCGTACGATAAATCCAGACTTTATCCTCTAATTTATTATCCTTCAAAAACTCAGATAACACATATTCACTGCTCATACCCGATAACTGCAGGTAAAAACCGCTAATATCATGAGATAGCAGTATTGCACCGTCATAAGCATATTGTTGCGGACGAATATCATCGGGTAATTGCGGGTCTTCAATTTGCTCAACGCGGGTTATGTCTTCAACCTGATAGTCAACGACATCATTCTCGTGTCCATTGGTTACTGGCTCCAGAATATTCTCATCAGAAAAACCGTCATCTGACAGGATATCCTGATTTGATTCTTCGTTATTTATATTATCAGTGTTGTCATCCAGCTTATTCGGATCTGCTGCATCAAGCGTGACTTTTTTAAGCGCGGACTCTGTTCCACGAATGTGTTGTGCCCGTTCATCCGCTTTTGTAGACGCATTTTCCCAATCACTAATTAAAGATGCATCTTGCTGGGGAGCAACATCATTGGTTAAGTCGAGAGAAGTGTTTTGCTGAACCGGCCCCACTTCAGTAGTGTATTCTGTGCTGTTAGTTGTAACATTGGACTCTGCGTTTTCTTCATCGACCGCTTTAATCGCAACGGGCTGCGGCGCAGGTCCTAAAAACATCGCATAAACGTCGTTAAACAACGCCTTACTTTGCTCATAATACTGCCATTGCATAATGCCAATAAAACTGATTACAAAAACTAACGTTATTAATAACTTAGCCCACCATTTTGACAATACGGGCTCACGATAAATGGTTTTATTACGTTGCTGAAGCCTTAAATCAAACTGCTGACGCTTTTCACGAATTAGTGCCTCCAGTTCAGTTTCACTATGCGTAAGGTCTGTAGATTGAGTCGCCGGCAGGGAATGATGGCTTAACAACACAGGCTGATCACTGTGATTAGTGGGCAACCAGGATTTAGCCTGCTCTGCCCATTGATGCTGACCGAAAAGTAAAATATTAAGATGATGGCGCTGACGAGCAAAACGGTTTTGTAAAACCACATCCCAAAGCTCGGACAACATCGACTGACTTAGATTATCTGCGCTGGTTACCGCAATCAGGATAAATTGCTCTTCATTGCCTAATATACGTGGCAAAATCTCAGTAAGCGGTCTGGAATAATCAAGACGCACCTTGCCCACAAGCTGCTCAACAATACGCTGACGATATTGTGACTGACTAAGTCGGTTTGCGGCACCCAGATAAGCGATATTTGCCACATCACTTTTTTTCGCCAGATAACGCTCAACAAACTCGCTTTCGACATTAAGACCTTCACCACTGACAAAAATCAGCTGTGATGAATAAGTCACCAAATGGTCAAGACGATTGTGTAAGTCGGTGTATCCGGCTAAATCAATATGTTCCTGCATTCACATCACATTAGTTGGGCAAAGTTAGGTTTAATTCAGCACAGCCCGCAGTGTTTCTTCAGATAACTCAGTCACTACCGCTTTACCAATTTGCTTTGGAATAACAAAGCGGATTTTACCTGCTTTAACTTTTTTATCCCGCTGCATATGGGCCATAAAGCTATCAAAATTCATTGCTTGTGGCGCATCAAGAGGTAGATCAAATTGTTTGATTAACGCCTGAATGCGACAAACTTCTGACTCTGACAACCAGTCTGAACATTTTGCAGCCAATGCAGCAAGATTCATACCAGTAGCCACAGCTTCTCCATGCAACCAGTTGCCATACCCCTGCTCTGCTTCTATAGCGTGACCAAAAGTATGACCTAAGTTTAGCAAGGCTCTGAGTCCGTGCTCTTTTTCATCTTGCGCTACGATTTCTGCTTTGATCGCACAGCTACGTTCAATGGCATAGGCTAAAGCCGTCGTCTCTTTGTTTTTCAATGATTCAACATTCTGTTCGAGCCAGCTAAAAAAATCCGCATCATAAATAATGCCGTATTTAATCACCTCCGCCATGCCGGCCGCGAACTCTCGTGCAGGTAAGGTTGCTAACGTATTGATATCAATATATACCGCTTGTGGCTGGTAAAACGCGCCTATCATGTTTTTACCCAGAGGGTGATTAACCGCTGTTTTACCACCAACCGATGAATCGACTTGCGACAATAAGGTGGTTGGTACTTGAATAAAGGGTATACCGCGTTGGTAACAAGCCGCAACAAATCCAGTCAGGTCACCGATCACACCTCCACCTAAGGCGATCATGGTGGTATCGCGGGCAGCGCCAATCGTCAGCAATTCAGTCATGACGTTTTCGAAACTACTTAAGGTTTTGTACTGCTCACCATCCGGCACTAATACCCAATGTACACGATACGCTTCGAGTAGGGATTCAATTTTTTGGCGATACAAAGCTTCAACAGTAGGGTTGGTTACCACCACTACAGTTTGTCCACAGATCGAAGATTGAATTAGATTTTTCTGCTCAAATAAATCGGCAGCAATATGAATAGGGTAGCTACGCTCACCCAAATCTACCGTTAAAATAGTCATGAGCGCAGCACCTCTTTATTAGGAAGTTTTACTGATTAATTTTATCAATAATTTGATTAGCCACCGCACGGGCACTTTGATCATCAGTTTGTACAACATAATCAGCCACTTCTTCATAAAGTGGATTGCGTTGTTCTGATAATTCAATCAGTACCTTTTCCGGATCGTCAGTTTGCAACAGTGGTCTGCGTTTATCACGCTGAGTACGTGCAACCTGCTTTTCGATAGTAGTTTGTAAATACACCACTATTCCACGAGCAGACAAACGATTACGAATATTCTTACTGATGATAGAGCCGCCGCCCGTCGCCAGTACGATACCCTGTTTGTCAGTCAGATCGGTGATGACGTCTTCCTCTCTTTTACGGAAGCCCTCTTCACCTTCCAGATCGAAGACCCAGGCAATATCAGCACCAGTACGGCGCTCGATTTCCTGATCAGAGTCATAAAATTCCAGATGAAGTTCGTCTGCGAGGTGTCTGCCAATGGTACTTTTACCTGCACCCATCGGCCCGACTAAAAAGATATTACGTTTTTCGGCCATATTCGTTTATGTACACAACTCTAATTAATTAGTGATAATCCAAACCCAAGTCGATTTCAGGAGCGGGATTATCTCAGCTAAAACAGGATTTTTGCAAGCTTTGATGAGTCCGCTGAACAGGAAAGTATAAATTAAACAGAATGTTGTCCAATTAATAAACAACATTCTGTTTCATGCAGGGTATTATAGTGATTGATTAATGATTTTTGGTGTAACGAAAATTAACAACTCGCGTTTTTCATTAAATTCTCTTTTATTGCGGAAAAGATGGCCTAAAAGTGGAATATCCCCCAACACCGGAACCTGCGTATTTGCGTTTGTTGCGTTTTGCTGAAAAATACCACCCAAAACGATTGTTTCACCATTTTCCACCAACACTTGCGTTGCGATTTCCTGCGTATCAATCGCAACGGCAGGCCCTGTAGAGGTTTGTACCGTATCACCACGGGTATCTTGTGTAATCACCAAATCCAGAATAATACGATTATCCGGCGTGATATGCGGTGTCACTTTCAAACTCAAAACCGCTTTTTTAAACTCTACTGATGTCGCACCACTGGATGTAGCCTGAACATATGGGATCTCTGTCCCCTGTTCAATATAAGCATCATGCTGGTTGGCAACCGTTAAACGCGGGCTGGCAATAATTTCACCTTTATTCTCCTGTTCCATGGCAGATAATTCCAAATCAAGGATGGTCCCGTCGGCCAAGCGCGCAATATTTAATCCAAAACGGCCTGCAGCGCCACTAACTGGCAAATTAACATTTAACCTGTCTGAAAGTGATGGAATATTCCCGCTGGCAATCGCATTCGCACCCTCAAGCGATCCGGATATACCATCTGAATCCTGCTGATCACTGAAGCCCCAACGCACTCCTAATTCATCGGTAATATTGTCGCGTACCGTGACCATACGTGATTCAATCAGAACTTGCTTAACCGGGATATCCAGTGCATTGATCATCGCACGCGCCTGTGCAATGGATTCATCTGTATCTTTAATCAATAAAATATTAGTACGATTGTCTACCGAGACTGAACCTCTGGGACTTAAGATTCCACCTTCATTCGACTTAAGAATTTCAGCCATATCCGCAGCTTTCGCGTAATTGATTTGTACGTTTGCCGACGATAAAGGCGCTAACTCAGCCACCTGCTGTTTGGACTGTAATTGCTGAGCTTCACGCGAGGCCAGTTCCTCGGCAGGAGCAATTAAGAGAATATTACCTTCCAGTCTTTTGTCTAAGCCTTTGATCTTCATGATCATACTTAATGCCTGATCCCAGGGAACCCCTGCCAAACTGATAGTGACATTGCCGTTAACCGAATCAGTGGTTACCAGATTAAATCCGTTTACCTGCGCGATAATCTGTAAGACCTGACGTACTGGAACATCCTGAAAATCCAGAGAAATAGGGGCGCCCTCATAGGCTGATTCAACTGAGTCCTGATTTGCTGTTTCTGCGACGGGTTCAATTTCCAGCATCAGATTTTTCTGCGTTTTTTGCTGCAGTACGGCGTAATTTCCCTCAACTTTGATTTCGATACGAGCACCATCAGGATCCTGAAAGGTCTCCAACATGGTGACATTAGCGGCAAAGTCAGCTAAGTCGAGCTTATATAACTGTTCTTTATCCACTTCAACGCCAGGCAAGGTCACAATTAAGGTGTTTTTACCTTTGTCGATCTCAGCAGCAAATTCCTCTTTATCAAACGTAATTGCAATACTCCCTCCCCCGGCTTCGGTGCGGTGAAAGTCAACGTTTTGCAAACGGGTAGTTAAGATTTCAGTGGTTTTCGCATCCGGGTCAACCAAATCGGGCAACTGTGATTCCTGCGCTACAACTTTATAAGCGAGCATAGACAGCACTAATATCGATAGCCAACCCCATGCACGATTGGGTTTATTCAGCTTTTTATTAAAAATGTACCGCTCAGACATTGTTCTGCTCTCCCGCCTTTGAGGCCCGGGTTAATTTCGCTTGTTTTCTCTGCCAGCAACCAGTGCCATCGGGGAGCATCTCGGTAATCTCGACAGTATTGTTGTTGATGGCCGTGACCTGACCAAAAAATAGCCCAAGGTAATCACCTTGTTTAACTTTGTATAAACCACCATCCGTAGACTGGATAAGCGCCCACTTGTTACCTTTAGCTGTGAACGACCCCTTAACTTCCAAGGCATCAATGCCATAGCGTTCTAATGGTTGCTTTTTGCGTTTAAAATCTGGCTGTAAGCAATTCTTTTGAGTAACAACTGGCGCTTCAGATATGCCAGCACTTAATCGCTGAAAAGGGCTGCGCTTATCCTGAGCCTGGTACTCAAATACAGGCATGCGTTTAAATTCTGGGTAAGGCTCTATCGATACGCTGGTGGTCGCTTTAATTTGGTCAATTTGAAGCTGAATATCAGCAATATCAGGCTGACAGCCCATTAGCAAAACACAACAACAAAGGGCAACAAACCGTTTCATGGTGTCACTCCCGCAGTGCTGTTAGCAGACGCATTGGTACGATAAGTTTTTGCATGCATTGCCAACTTAAGTACATCGCCATCCTGTTTAATTGAAAAGTTATGCACCGTCACAATTCTCGGAAGCGCCGCCACGTTAGACACAAACTGCCCAAAATTGTGATAATTGCCTTCCACCTCCATTTGAATGGGCAGCTCGGTATAAAACTCTTTGGGTACTTCGGGTAACCAGCTCAACATACGGAATTTCAATCCAGCCGAAGTACCGACATAAGTAATGTCATCTAATAATCCGGGCGTTTCATCATCCGTCGGCAATGAACGCAACATACTTGAGAAATCAGCTTGCAAACGAGTGAGTTGCTCCTCATATGCCGCTAAATTAGCTGCGATACGATACTTAGCCTGATAACTGGCAGCCAGCTTAGCTTCGTTTTCCTGTTCAAGCTGCAACTGGGGTAATTTGTCGTTCACCAGTAAATAAAACGCCAGAATACCAATGGCGATGGCTTCAATGACAGCGACCACAATCTTGACTTCAAACGGCCAGTTAGCAACCTGCTCAAAGTCCAGTTCATTCATTTCCTTTAATTTACTGACATCAAATTTCATTTTTTAGACTCCTCCGTCACATTGATTTCCGGAGAAATACTGGGGGAAATATAAAACGTCAGTTTGAAATCACTGATGGCACCAGAATTATTAGAGTTAGCAATAATCGATGATAAATCTTCACGATGAAAAACCTCAGAGTTTTGCAACTGACGCATAAACTCGGCCAGACGATTATTCGATTCGCTTTGGCCTTCCAGAACCAAACGATTCCCCGTACGCTCGAGCGACTTAAATGACACCCCGGCAGGAACTAACATTGCCAGTTCGTTTAGCACATGAGGTGCGACATTTCGACTGGATTGCAGTTGCTCTATCAGGGCGATTTGTTGCTCGATAGCATTTTTTTGCGCTTTGATGTCTTTTATTTTGTCGATCTGGTTATCCAGTACAGCAATTTCTTTTTGCAAATAAGCATTACGGAAGCGTTGATTTTCGATCAGGCGATCCACCCCGGCACCAATTAGCCAGAAGACAGCCAAAACCAATAGCGCGACCAATCCAAGAATAGACAAATATTCTTTTTTCTGACGTTGACGTTGCCCTTCACGCCAGGGCAATAAATTTACATATGCCATGAATAAAACCCCCGACTGGCTAACCCTGCTGCAATCGCCAATTGTGGCGCTAATTTATCGGCACCCTGCTTAACAGCAACTTCACTCAGTTGCATTTGCCCAAAAGGATTAAATAAAGCCACATCAACGGCCAGTTCACTCGCCAGTTCTTCGCAAATACCGCTAAGAACTGCACCACCTCCACAGATATGGATGGTTTGCGGACGTTCATGTCGTGTTGTAGAGATATATACCTGCAACGCACGACCAATTTGTTGCGCGAGATTACTGACAAATGCCGGTAAAACCTGTTCGCGCCATGTTGTGGGGAGTTCTTCTTTTAACAACTGCGATTCGGCTTCCTGCTTATCCATGGAAAGGATAATGGCTAAATCCTGCAACAATGCTTCCATACCAAAGGTATGTTCTTTGGTGTAAGCCACACGTTGCTGATGAAAAACGGTCACTAATAGTTGCGATGCACCAATATTGATACAAACCATCGGTTTTGCATCTTCAGCCATGACAAGTTCAGGAGCGGCAAACTCTTTAATGGCATTACCCAGAGCGAACCCTTCAATATCTACCACCTTAGGTTCGAACGTCACTTCACGTAATAAAGTAACACGGGAATCAACCATATCCTTGTGTGCGGCACTTAACAGTACATCTACTTTTTCTTCATGAGCCTGGCTCTGCCCTAACTGTTCAAAATCGACATAGACCTCGTCAAGGGGATACGGAATTAGGCTATCAGCTTCAATCTCAATCTGACTTTCAAGATCTAAATCGGAAAGATTAGGGTCCATATAGACAATCTTTGAAATCACCGTTGACCCCGACACCGCCACCGCCACATCTTTTGATTTTATTTTGAGTGCCATTTTGACTTTTTTAATGGCATTGCTGACTGCATCAAAATCTTTAATATCACGATCCGCAAAAGCATTCCCTGCTATCGGCTCACAGGCAACAGCATCCACCTCACAAGACTGAGCAGTCTTAGTGAGCAACACCGCCTTAACGTAGCGAGTGCCAATATCAAGCCCCAAAATTTGCGGGGCTTTTTTTTGCAATAATTTTTTCAACACTGCTATTTCTCGTCGCCAGATAACTTAACTTGTTACCATTATTAACTAATTTTCCTTTAAAAAGGGTTCTAATAAAGGTACATAGGTATAAAATATAAATCATTTCAACGGATTTGCTGTTTAAACAACGATTTTGTGAAGTACTTCAAACCCCTATTTATCGCGTTTCTTGTCTCAGTAGTATTGGGCATTGCCACTATTGCAGGCTTTTATATTTACCTTAAACCACAACTACCCAGTGTAGAGGTGCTTAAGGACGTGCATCTGCAAACGCCGATGAAAATATATTCACATGACGGCAAACTGATTTCTCAGTTTGGCGTTAAGCGCCGTATCCCGCTGACACTGGATCAAATACCACAACAGTTAATTGATGCCGTATTAGCCACAGAAGACAGCCGCTTTTACGAACACCCCGGTATAGATATTATCGGCGTGATGCGTGCAGCCGTGAATTTGATTGTGACTGGGGAAAAGGGTCAGGGCGCCAGTACCCTGACCATGCAACTGGCCAGAGGCTTTTTCCTTACCCGTGAAAAAGCGTATATCCGCAAAATTAAAGAAATTTTTATTGCCTGGCATATGGAACAGGTACTAACAAAAGATGAAATCCTGGCACTGTACCTCAATAAAAATGAACTGGGTCACCGCGCATTTGGTGTCGGTGCCGCGGCACAGGTGTATTATGGTAAAAATGTACAGGATTTAACTCTGGCAGAAATGGCGACAATTGCAGGTTTGCATCAGGCACCATCCATTTTAAATCCCATCAGCCATCCACAACGTTCAGTTGCCCGTCGCAGAATTGTATTGTTACGTATGCTGGACGAAAACTACATCACTCGCGAGCAATACGAACAAGCGGTTAGTGCGCCTGTTACCGCTAAATTACATGGTGCTGAAATTGAACTTTCCGCTCCCTACATTGCGGATATGGCTTACCATGAAATGATCGACCGCTATGGCAAAGAAGAAGCGGAAACCCGTGGTTATAGCGTTTATCTCACCACACCATCCAACATGCAGCAATATGCTCAACAGGCCGTCGTCAGAAATATTCACGATTACGATGAGCGCCACGGCTACCGTGGACCTTTAAAACAATTGTGGGAAGCCCCAAAAGTCAACGCAATTGAAACCAGCAAAACACAAGATAGCTCATTCGAGAGCGAAACGACTTCAACTGAACAATCATTTGTACCTGATGTTATCGACACCAGTTACCGCTGGAATGAACAGCAAATGCAAGCGGCACTGGATGACATCCAGACTTATGGACCGTTAGTTCCTGCGGTTGTCACAGAAACCGCCCAACAGAGCATAAAAGTATTCAGTCAACGGGGTCAGCATATCGAAATTGACTGGGATGGGCTTGCCTGGGCCAGACCTTTTATAAACGATGCCAGACAGGGACCGGACCCGGAAATTGCTACAGATATAGTAACCGAGGGAGCACTGATATACATTCGTAAACGTGATGATGATCCGTCACTTTGGCAGTTAAGTCAGTTTCCGGATGTCAGCAGTGCTTTTGTATCACTCAATCCCAAAAACGGGGCGATTCAGGCATTAGTAGGTGGTTACAGTTTCTATCAAAGCCAGTTTAACCGTGCAACTCAGGCCAAGCGGCAGGTTGGTTCCAATATAAAACCGTTCATCTATTCAGCGGCACTTGACTCGGGTTATACGTTAGCCAGTATTATTAACGACGCACCAATCAACCAGTCTGACCGCGAATCAGGTATTGCCTGGCGCCCTAAAAATTCTGATGGCAAATATGATGGCCCGATTAGAATGCGTGTTGGGCTGGGTAAATCAAAAAACATGGTATCAATCCGGTTGTTACGTGGTGTAGGGCTGGATAACATTATCAGTCATTTAAGTCGGTTTGGATTTAATCCCAAAGAATTGCCACACGATGAAACGCTGGCGATCGGTTCTGCGTCGTTAACCCCAATGGAAGTCGCAACCGGTTTTGCCATCATCAATAATGGTGGATTTGCTGTAACTCCCTATTTAATCGAACGTATCGAAGATATCGATAATCAGATTGTCTGGCAGGCGGAACCTGAAATAGCCTGCCATAAATGTGAAAGTAACAGCACTGATGAAAAGGCTGACAATTCAGAAACAGATAACAACAGCCACGTAAAATTGGCGCCACGGGTTCTGGATCCACAAAACGCATTTTTAGTCACTGAAATGATGCGCACAGGTTTACGAGCCAATGGAAGCTGGACATATAAAACCTATTGGCAAGGCACGGGCTGGCGAGCAAGAAACCTGTTACATCGTGAAGATTTAGCAGGTAAAACCGGTACAACTAATGATGCTAAAGATACCTGGTTTAGCGGGTTTTCTCCGGATTTAGTGGCAACCTCCTGGGTTGGCTTCGATAATATGAGCCGCTCACTGGGTCGCACCAGTGCCAACCAGTATTTACTGAATAAAAACCCACAAAAATACAACTGGATAGGTAACGCTATGGTTGGCGGAGAAGACGGCGCCCGCGCAGCACAACCAGCCTGGATACGCTTTATGCAAAAAGCACTGGATGGCGTGCCGGAAAAACCTTTTTTTATACCTGACAATATTATTACCGTGCGGGTGGACAGAACCACAGGCAAACTCACTCAACGAACAGATCATACATCACTGTTTGAGTACTTTAAGAAAGGAACGGAACCTACTCAGTATGTGCGCCCTGATGAAGTGTATGACCCATATATCGAGGATGAAGGTCAGCCGCAGTCAGAGCCAGAGGATATTTTTTAATTAGCCAGAATAAAGAAGAGGTGCTTATGCACCTCTTGTTAGTTCAATGTCAACATCAGCACTTTAGAATTGCGCTGATAGTTATAAAGCTGTTTCTTTTTATCCGGCAATTCATCCACAGTGGCAGGCATAAAGCCATATTCACGAAACCAGTGACCCGTAACAGTAGTTAAGACAAAGATCTTTTCCAGTCCCATTTCACGTGCACGCACACAGATAGCATCCATCAGCCTTTCACCACGATTTGCACCCCGGTAATCAACATGTGTTGCCACACATGCCAGCTCGGCACATTTGTCATCCGGATAGGGGTATAGTGCTGCGCAGGAAATAATAGTGCCGTCACGTTCAATCACATTAAATTGTTCGATTTCATTTTCCAGCAATTCACGCGAGCGTTTAACCAGAATACCTTTTTCTTCCAGAGGCTTAATTAATTTGAGAATACCGCCCACATCTTCGATGGTAGCGCTTCGGAGTTGCTCGTAATAATTTTGCGAAATCAATGAGCCGGCACCATCGCGGGTAAACAATTCCTGCAACATGGCGCCATCATCCTGATAACTGACACAATGACAGCGGCGCACGCCGGCCTGCAAACTGGCAGAAAACGCCTGTAAGATAGCGCGCTGACTTTGGTATTGCGGCGAGTCGATCATCGCCTGTAACTGACGGCCTTCAATATTGCGCAGCAACTTGCCTTCGGTGCTGATCACTCCTTCCTGTTCAGAAAATACAATCAGCTTATCCGCATTTAAAGACACCGCGGCTTGAGTGGCCACATCCACATGAGACAGATTAAAGACTTCGCCAGTAGGTGAATAACCCATTGGGCCTAATAGCACGATTGAGCCATCATTCAGATGATCGTTAATGCCATCCACATCAATCCGGCGCACTAAACCGGTATGCTCAAAATCAATACCGTCTTTAACGCCAATCGGCATGGCGACCACCAGATTGCCTGAGCAAACCCGAATTTGTGAGCCATGCATAGGTGAATTAGCCAGCCCCATGGTTAGTAAGGCTTCAACCTGTGAACGCACCGAGCCAGCTGCATCTTTGACACATTCGATGGTTTGTTTGTCGGTCAGACGCACATCATCGTGAAAACGCAGTGGCATATTACGTAAAGCCACACGCTGGTCAATTTGTGGACGTGCGCCATGCACCAGCACCAAACGCACCCCTAAACTGTTTAACAGTGCAATGTCGTGGATGATGTTAGCGAAATTAACATGTTCAACCGCCTCACCACCAAACATCAATACAAATGTTTTGCCACGATGCGAATTAATATAAGGTGCCGAATGGCGAAAAATTTTAACGCTGTCCAGATGTGACACTGCCACAATTATTGTCCTTGCTTCCAGGCTTCCACTGCCGATATTTCATTTTGCAACGCCGCTGTTACCGGCGATATACCAGTTCCACCCAGCACGTTACGTTTATCAACCAGATACTCAAGTTGCAATACTTCATACACATCATCTTCAATATCACTGCTAAATTGCTTAAGTTCTTGCAGCGATAAATCCTCAATCGGCTTTTTCTGCTCTAATGCAGCTAGTACCACCTGACCGGAAATATCATGGGCGGTTCTAAAAGGTATACCTTTTGCGACCAGATAATCTGCCAGCTCGGTAGCATTGGCATAACCTTCTTTAGCGGCTTTTGCGCAACGTTCAGCATCCATTTGCACACTGTCGATCACTTCACAGGCAATGCTCAAACAGATATGCCACTGATTGACTGCATCAAATGCACCTTCTTTGTCTTCCTGCATATCTTTGTTGTAGGCCAGAGGTAACCCTTTCATAGTGACTAATAAAGCCTGCAAGCTACCAAAGACCCTGCCACATTTACCGCGCATCAGTTCCAGTGCATCCGGGTTTTTCTTTTGTGGCATCAGTGATGAACCAGAAGTGACGTTATCACCCAAACGAATAAAGCCAGCCTCACCTGAATTGAAGAAAATCATATCTTCAGCCATGCGTGACAAATGCATCATGCTGGTACTGGCGCAGAACAATAACTCGAGCACATAATCACGGTCGGATACCGCATCCAGACTGTTCAAACAGGGGCTAATAAATCCTAGCTGCTCGGCTATGTGTTGACGGTCAACCGGATAAACCGTACCTGCCAGTGCCCCACTACCCAGCGGACATTGATTCATTCTGGCAATCAAATCCTCTAAGCGACTGATATCACGCTTAAACATTTCCACATAAGCCAGACACCAGTGCGGGAAACGCACCGGCTGTGCACGTTGCAAATGAGTATACCCCGGTAAAATGACAGTTTTAAAACGTTCAGCAACTGAAGACAGTGATGCTCGTACATTCCATAAATCACCCAGCAGCTGCTCACAATGTTCACGCACCCACAGTCGGAAATCGGTGGCAACCTGATCGTTACGGCTGCGGCCTGTATGCAATTTACGCCCAATATCACCCAACTTTTCAGTCAATGCGGCTTCAACAAAGGCGTGGATATCTTCTTCTTCACTGGCAGCAAAGTCGAGCTCGCCTGCTTCGGCTTTCACCAGTAATTCGTTAAGCGCTGCTTCCAGTTGTTGCTGTTCATCGGTACTTAAAACGCCCGTCGATGCGATCGCGCGCGACCAGATAATAGAACCACGAATATCCTGTGCTGCCATGATTTGGTCGAACGACAGGGAGTCATTCACCTGCCGGAACATATCACTGCTGCCGCCCTGAAAACGGCCTCCCCACAAGGCCATCAGACTTTACCGTTCTGGTTTTTCAGCGCCTGAATACGACTGGACAAGCTGAATAAACGGATGAAACCTTCGGCGTGTTTCTGGTCATACACTTCATCTTTGCTAAAGGTTGCAAAATCTTCAGAATACAAGCTGTTCGGTGAACGGCGTTGCACCACAGTAGCCTGACCTTTATAAAGCTTAACTACGATGTCACCGGTGAGCTTTTGTGAGAACTCAGCGGCACTGGCCAGAATCGCATTACACAAAGGGGTAAACCAACGACCGTCATATACTAAGTGTGAGAATTCAATCGCTTGTTGCTCGCGATATTGCATGGAGCGTTTATCCAGCACTAACAATTCCAGTGCTTTATAGGCAGCCATTAATACTGTGCCTCCCGGGGTTTCATAACAACCACGGGACTTCATACCCACCAGACGGTTTTCAACTATATCAATACGACCAACGCCGTGAGCGGCAGCCAAGGTATTGAGTTTAATCAACGCCTGATACGGGCTGAGTTTTTCATCATTAACCGCAACCAATTTACCTTGTTCGAAGGACAACTGAATACGCTCTGGCGTGTTAGGTGCATCTTCCGGGTCAACCGTCATGGTCCACACTTGTTTGCTCGGCTCACACCAGGGATCTTCCAGCTCACCACCTTCGTGAGAGATGTGCCACGCATTAGCATCACGGCTGTAAATTTTGGTCGCAGAGGCTGAAGTTTTGATATTGCGTTTAGCTAAATAATCGAGCAAATCTTCACGCGAATGCATATCCCACTCACGCCAGGGTGCGATCACTTGTAAATCCGGAGCAAGAGCGGCAAACGCACCTTCAAAACGTACCTGGTCGTTACCTTTACCCGTACAACCGTGGCACAGTGCATCGGCGCCAACTTTACGCGCAATTTCCACCTGAGCTTTGGCAATAACAGGACGCGCCATCGAGGTACCTAACAAGTACTGACCTTCGTATACCGCACCTGTGGTAATGGTGGGATAGATATAATCGCGTACAAATTCTTCTTTCAAATCAACGATGTGACATTCGCTGGCACCGGTTGCGATGGCTTTTTCATGCAAACCTTGCAGCTCTTCATCGCCCTGACCTACGTCTGCAGCAAAGGCAATAACTTCACAATCATAGTTTTCTTTTAGCCACGGAATAATGGCCGACGTATCCAAACCACCAGAATAGGCCAGCACTACTTTTTTAATATTTTGCTTAGTCACGTCAGTACTCTCTTACTTAAATAGGTCAATTAAAATCGCATTTTGTGCATGCATGCGGTTTTCCGCCTGCTGCAATAATAATGAATAAGGACTGTCCATCAGCTCACTGGTAATTTCCTGCTCACGGTGTGCTGGCTGACAATGTAAAACATATTTTGCGCCTGTTTGTTTAAATAAATCCATTGTTAACTGATAAGGCATAAACGTTTGTTCGATCTGTTCAAACTTGGTGTTATCGCCCATGGAAATCCAGGTATCGGTATACAATACGTCCATGTCCTGTAATGCATTAATATCATCTGTGACTGAAATGGTCACGCCAGATTCAGCAGCCAGAGCAACCGCTTTTGCTACGGTTGGTGCATGGGGCTCATAACCTTTAGGGCATACCGCGGTAACATGCACGCCTAAAATAGCGCCGAGGATCATTAACGAATGGGTGACATTGTTGCCATCGCCAATGTAAGCCACTTTTAAACCTTTAAGATCCCCAAATGCTTGTTTGAGGGTGAGATAGTCCGCTAATCCCTGACAAGGATGATACAAATCACAAAGTGCATTCACCACGGGCACATCATTGCCTTTACCTAGTTCAATTAAGGTTTGGTGTTTAAATACACGTGCAACAATACCATCAGCCCAACAGCCCAAATTAGCGCCAATATCTTCCAGCGTCTCACGCCCTGAAAGCTGCCCATCCTGACAATCCAGATATAAAAAGTGCCCGCCTAACTTATTAATACCAATATCAAAACTCACGCGGGTTCGAAGTGACGGTTTTTCAAATAACCCCACAATTGACTTACCAGCCAGTGCCTGACGGTATTTATAAGGATCGGCTTTAAAATCTGCCGCTAAATCCAATAATGCATTCACCTGTTCAGCACTATGCTCAGCAAATGTCAGTAACCCTTGTTGCATGAGTTTTAACTCCTTTATTGATACAGCCAGGTTCATCAAGACTGCGGGTAAATAGTGGTACCAACTGCCTGTTCCTGAGTCAGGTCAGCTAAATATTCGGGATTTTTCCAGCCAGCGATAATCACAGGTTTGCCAATCTGAGTGGCGGTTTGTAGCGCTGATTTGACCTTAACCGCCATGCCATCGCGGATAATGCCCTGCTCGATCAAGTTGTCTATCTGTTTTGCATTCAGGCTGCTAATAAGGTTTTTACCTGCATCCAGCACGCCAGGCACATCAGACAATAACAACAATTCTGCGCCAATTGATTGCGCGACCGCTTCAGCAGCTTGATCAGCATTCACATTCAATAATTCGCCAGTTTCATCACAACCGATGGAACTAATCACAGGCACAAAACCTTGTTGCATAAGCGCCAACAAAACCTTGCCTTGCGCAGGACTCGCCTGCCCAACTAAACCTAATTCTGCAGACATCACTGTGCAAGACACCATATCGCCATCCGCTAAGCTCAAACCTACCGCGTTTAGTTGCTGCATTTTGGCTTGTGCGACTAATTTTTTGTTTGCAGCACCGGCCAATGCACCAGCTACAAACTCAATTTGATCAGCAGGTGTAACCCGCAGACCATTATGTTTTTGAGAAGTTTTGCCCAGCGCTTGCAACCAGTTTTCCACTAAACTGCCACCGCCATGCACAAATACCAGCGAACGCTCAGCCGCGATGGTCGCTGCCACCTCAAATAATTTTTGCATGTGTGCCGGGCTTTCAAGCAGCGCACCGCCCACTTTAATTACAATCGGACTTAACGAACTCATAATGGCAACCCTGAGTTTTTATCCAGTCCACAGGCTAAATTGGCACATTGCAATGCCTGCGCTGCCGCACCTTTTAATAAGTTATCAATGGCTGAAGAAATGACGATATAACCGCTACTAACCTGATATTTCCATGCAATATCACAGCGTGCGGTGTGTGCAACATCATCCACTTTCGGGAAATCTTTGCTTAATCTGACTTGTGTATTAGCCGCATAGGCTTGCTCAAAAGCTTGCTGTACATCCGATTCGCTCACACCAGATTTCAACTTAGCTGTCACGGTCGCCAGAATGCCACGTTTAAAATTGCCCAGATGAGGGGTGAAAATCACCTCTGCGCCTAACCAGCTTTCGATTTCTGGCAGATGTCTGTGCCCCAACACGCCATACGCCTGCAAACTGACTTCACATAAACTGGTTTTAAGCGCGGCTTTGCGACCAGCGCCACTAACACCCGATGTCGCATTAATCACCGGACGCACCGAGCTATCTAACATATTCACGACAGGCTTAAGCGCCAGCAAAGAAGCGGTAGGATAACAGCCCGGCACAGCTACTAAATTTGCCTGAGCAATTGCGTCCTGGTGCCAGTCAGTCAAACCATACACGGCTTGTTCGAGCAACCCGGCATGTAAGTGTGGGAAACCATAAAACTGTTCAAAGACAGTCGCATTTTTTATGCGGAACGCACCGGATAAATCCATCACTTTAGCTTTACCCGCTAACAACTGCGGTATGACGTCGTGGCTGAATTCGTGGGGCGTCGCTAAAAAAATCACATCCATGTTTTGGGCTGCATCAGCAATCTGCTCAGGGCCAGCGGCTTGAAGCGTTAAATCATCAAGGTAAGGATAACGTGGGTAAAGGTCACGCAACAAAACACCATCGTCGGCACTATGTTGTGACACATAGGCCGCGCACAATGAAAATTGAGGGTGCTGTTGCAGCATAGAAATAAGTTCGATACCAGCATAACCGCTGGCGCCAAATACACAGGTTTTCAATGTCATAGCAAAAATAATTCGTTAACAGGTTAATGAGTATAGGTAAAACAAAAAAGACAGCGTGATTAAGCTATTCCGTTAACTCGCATCGTCGCTGCAATTGGGAGAATGACCCATTCCTTAGGGTGACATTGAAATATTTCATTTGCTTTAAATATCAGGTTAAATTAAATCAGCTTGAAGCTTGCCATTATTTATATAATTATTCAACTATTTTGCATATTTATTTAACAGGAACCCATTATGAACTTCCTCCAGCACTATCAGAATATCATTGCTATTCCTACCATTAGTGCGTTTGATGCCCAGCTCGACCAAACCAATCTGCCTTTGATTAATTATTTGGCAGAGCATTTTTCAGAGCTTGGCTTTTCAATCAGTATCCATCCGGTGCCTGATACACGAAATAAATACAATTTGCTGGCCAAAATAGGCAGTGGTGAAGGCGGATTGTTACTCGCCGGTCACTCAGATACTGTCCCTTTTGATGAAGGGCGCTGGAATTCAGATCCATTTTCCATTCTCAATAAAGACAACAAGTTATTTGGTCTTGGCACCTGTGATATGAAGGGCTTCTTTGCTTTTATTCTCGAAGCACTAAAAGACGTGCCTTTAGATAAACTACAAAAACCTTTGTACATTCTGGCCAGTGCAGACGAAGAAACCTCGATGGCGGGTGCACGCTTTTTTGCTGAGCAACAATTATATAAACCCGATGTCGCTCTAATCGGTGAACCTACCGAATTAAAACCGATATACAAACATAAGGGACATATGGCACATAGCCTGAATATTCAGGGTAAGGCCGGTCACTCGAGCGATCCAGCCAAAGGCGTTAATGCTATTGAAATTATGTACGACGCTATTGGTCAGTTAATGACGTTAAAACAACAAATTACCCAACAAACTGACAGCAGCTTTGCCGTACCACAAGCCACCATGAACTTTGGTCATATTCATGGCGGCGATGGCGAAAATCGTATCTGTGGTCATTGCCAGATGAACTTTGATGTGAGGTTAATCCCCTCGATGCAGGATGAAGATGTCATTCAGCAAATTGATAAAGCTTTGCATCCACTTATGCAAAAGTGGCCGGGCAGAATTAGCCGTGAATTAATGTACGCCACCGTACCTTCGTTTTCCTGTAGGGAAGAAGCAGACATCATCCAGCTGACTCAACAACTTACCGGCAATAAAATCGAAAGTGCTAACTATTGCACCGAAGCACCGTTTATCAGCCAGTTAGGTTGCGATACGTTAGTGCTTGGTCCGGGCAGTATTAATCAGGCTCATCAACCAGATGAATTTATCTCGCTGGATTACGTCAATCCAACCGTGAACCTGTTACAACAAACCATTAAAAAGGTGTGTTTTTAATTCGGATTATATAAGCGTATGCAGTGTTGAACGATGTGGAAAAATGACTGATTTAAAAAGATTTCTTTTTATTGTCACTTTTTCCACCAAATGCCTGTGGCATACTTAACTTCACTTTATGACTCAGGCATTATTATGCGAACTCGTTTCCACCTGTTACTGATGCTGCTTGTAAGCTGCTTATCAGTGACCCATGCGGTTGCCCAATCTATGTCCCAACCTTTTTTACTGACTTCTGAAACCGACTTAAGTACCGATTACAAGCAAAAAGTCCTGCCGTTTTTTGCAGATCGAGTGGTGCAAGGCACATTCAGTGGGGTAAATAATAATGAGATCGCTTATGCCTACGTGATTCATCCAGATGAGATTGGCAGTATTGTGATTTCCTCCGGACGCATCGAATCCCTGATCAAATACAAAGAGTTACTGTTTGATTTATACCAAAACGGCTACTCAGTGTTTATTTGGGATCATCGTGGACAAGGCCTGTCAGGTAGAATGTTACCGCAAAAACAACGGGGCTATGTGGAGAATTTTGATAACTTTGTGGCAGATATGCAGCAGTTTTATCAAACCATCGTCAAACCAAATAGCCCCCATAAACCTAAATTGCTTTGCCATTCTATGGGCGGTGCCATTGGTGCGTTATATCTGTTAAAACATCCGGACGATTTTTCTTCAGTTGTCTTTTCGTCGCCCATGTTTGGTATTAAGTCACCTATTCCTGACTGGGCAGCCTTACCGATTATAAACGCGGGTTTAGGTTTAAACGCGACCTTCTCCAATAAGGCCTGGTACTTTATCGGACAAACCGATTATATTGCCGTGCCTTTTGCCATGAATACCATTACCCACAGCAAATTACGTTATCAGATTTTCCGGGATGAATATGAGCAAAAACCACAAGCAAAATTAGGCGGTGTGACCTTGCGCTGGCTAAAAAGCGCTTTTATCGCCATGGAACATATTGCAAATAGTGCGGACAAAATTGAGCTACCTGTTTTAGTGATGCAATCAGGCGGCGATATGGTGGTGGAAAACAAAGCGCAGGATGAAGTGTGCAACAAACTGCCAAATTGCAGTGTGCAGAAAATTGATGGCGCTAAACACGAGTTGTTGATGGAGCAGGACCAGTACCGCACACCGGCACTCAATCATGTATTAACCTTTTTTGCTGCGAATTAATACCATCTAAATAGCGCTGATTAGAGCGTGTTGATCTTTGCGGTATGAATTTTGTTCTAACTAAACACTTTTTAATCGCGACGCTTATTTGCAGGCCTAATGGATTAAGTCAAAAATAAGTAACAAAGAGTAAAATGTGTTTAGGACGAACCCTTCGGGCAACGTTTGCGCGGCATTTCTACTGCTTCATCACTCATTTATGTAGAACAACTACACCACATTCGTGCTTCATGGTTTAAATACCGCGCAACTCGTTGCAAAACTATACAGCAAAGATCAACACGCTCTAGTAAACATCAGCGTTTCACTACGGATACTGGATCTTTGTGTATCAACACTTCAATGTTTTCAAACTGAGCGCTAATACTCTCTTCGATATTTTCGCTAATGGCATGCGCATCAAACAAGCTCAAATCATCTTGCAGTTCTAAATGAAACTGCACAAAGGTCATCATGCCCGATTGACGACTACGAATATCATGTACACCTAAAACAGCGGGATGACTGCGAATAATACGCTCGACTTGCTGAGTAAATGCATCAGGTAACTGTTTGTCCATTAACGCCTGAGATGATTCCAGTGCGATGCTCTTCGCCCCCCATATTAAATACACTGCAATACCAATCGCAAACCAGCCATCTAACTGTGGATAACCGCTGGTACTTAACCAAATAGCCAGCAACACCGCCAGATTCATTAATAGATCTGACTGGTAATGCATAGAATCAGCTTTAATCGCCACCGAATTTGTACGTTGAATCGCGATGCGCTGCACTACCACGAGCAGCAGTGTCATCACTACACTAAATAAGGTGGCATAAATGGCTAGCTGCGGTTGATGTAACGCATGAGGATCTTTGATGCGATCAACACTATGGAATATCAGCAACATGGCAGAACCGGTAATAAATGCAGCCTGGGCTAATCCGGCTAAAGATTCAGCTTTACCATGACCAAAACGATGATCATCATCCGCCGGCATAATGGCGTAACGGATCACAAAAAAGTTAATCATAGATGCCGCAACATCAAAGATTGAATCGGACAACGAGGCTAACATGGAGGCCGAATCTGTGCGGTACCAAGCGTATACTTTCACAAAAATCATACTACCTGCCACAACCAAGGCCAGTGTGGTTGCCAGTTTTACCCAAAAACCGTATTGTTCAGCATGCTGATTTGATTGCATATTCAATGGTCAGACCCAATTTCAATGTCGCTTATGGAAAGACATCTAGTATAACCAGATACGGTGCGCGAAACCCAGCAGCGACAAACAAGGAGAATAATTTGCAAAACGAACTTGATACAAAACAGGCACTTAAAGTGTTTAATCTGGTGTGCGAAAAAGGTGAAAAACGCGATGAACATTATTTTTATCAAGGCCTTGAAGCCTGGCACGATTTCGATGGTTACACCTGTTACCTAAAGTTTAATCAGGCAACGCTAACCTTATATTTTCACGGAAAATATAATCTGGATTACGCAGATAACGGTGAGCTGGAAAGCCTGTTTAAGAAAATCGCCAATGTGGCTAAAGGCTGAGTTTTGAAGCGCTAAAAGCAACAGAATTAAATTTTACTCTACCAGACTTTTTCTCTATGCTGGCGCCAAATTTGACTAAGGCTACAACACGTCATGCTTGATATTGTTTTATACCAACCTGAAATTCCTCCCAATACAGGTAACATCATCCGATTATGCGCTAACACGGGATATGCATTGCATTTAATCGAACCTCTCGGTTTTGATTGGGATGATAAAAAAGTGAGACGTGCGGGATTGGATTACCACGAATTCAGCCATGTTGCCCGCCACCCAAATTTAGAAACTTATTTAAACCAATGTCAGCCTAAACGTGTTTTTGCCTGTACTACAAAAGGTAAAGCTAATTTTGCCGAAGCCGACTTTGAACAAGGCGATGCCTTATTGTTTGGTCCTGAGACCCGAGGTTTACCCGCTGATATAATCGAATCGCTGCCGCCAGAGCAGCGTCTTCGTATTCCTATGGTGCCGGAAAGCCGCAGCATGAATTTATCCAACGCGGTGGCGGTTTTTGTCTATGAATCCTGGCGACAACTGGGGTTTAAAGGTGCGGTTTAAGCTAGAGCGACAAAGAAAAAGGCGCACTAGGCGCCTTTTTTATGGCCTGACGATTCGTCAGATACCTCCACGCTGAAACTTAGACTGGTGTTTAAATCCATCTCGTTTATCTTGCTTAAACTCACGACATAAACTTTTTAATTCCTCTTGTTGCTCTTGCGTCAACAAGTGCCAGCTATCGTAACGGAACTTCACCTCGGCTTTAGCTAACTCGATGAGTTGAGGTTGATATGACGCATAAATCTGTGTCACTTGCTCATCAGAATAATCAGCGCTTTGTACAACCGCTTTGATTTCACTACGAATTTGTTTCATCAGTGTTTTATGAGCTTGATGATTTTGCTCGGCGTTTTGTTTAAGTACATCTAACTGCTGTTGTTGTTCATCGCTGAGGCTTAGTAAATCAAATGGCATCGGGCGATCCTTAGGTTCAGGACGCTCTCGCTGTGCGCGTTCAGTTTGTAACTCCTGCCACTGGGTTTGTTGCTCAGCAGTAAGCACTTGCCATAACTGATGTTTCAGCTGAGCCTGCTCTAACCCTTTTTCAGATTTTTTTTGCACTTGTTGCGTAGCAAGTTGCAGCGCCGTAGCACTATCGTAATTATCACCGTCAATTAAAGCTTTTAATTGACGGTGCGCTTGCTCACGACCTTCTCTTTTATGTTGCTGGCGTTGCTCTTTAAGCAAACTGCGAATTTGCATTTTCTGTTCACGACTTAAATCTAACTGATGGAACATGGCTGCAACCTGTGGATGCTCGCCACGCCAATTTGCACTGACTGGCGCCACTAACACAATGGTTAACAACACTAAACCTAATGACCTGGTGATTTTGTTTAACATTAACTTTTTCATTCGCTTGTCCTCATTTAACAGCTTGTGGAAAAGCTTAGCGCTTGCAATGCAAAGTAACGCAAAGGCTCTGTAAATCTTATGTAAAGACTGTCAGTTTTACTTTTGCATCAAATTAAGGCGGGGTAGCATTAACCCATGATTGTTACGAGGGCTGCGGTATGCAAGCAAAATCCCTGTTACTAATAGATGATGACTTAGAGCTAACTGACCTGATCAGAGAATATTTATCGCCGCAGGAATACAGTATTGATACTGCACATGACGGTTTAACCGGCCTTAATATGGCCACAAAAGGCAACTATGACCTCATTCTGTTAGACGTTATGTTGCCGGTAATGGATGGCTTTGAAGTACTTAAAAAGCTGCGTCAAAGCTCACTAACTCCTGTTTTAATGCTCACTGCAAAAGGCGACGATTTCGACCGCATTTTCGGTTTGGAATTAGGCGCAGATGATTACCTGCCCAAACCCTTTAATCCTCGTGAACTATCTGCTCGTATAAAAGCAATTGTCAGACGGATTGAACATATCGGCAATGCCCATCAACACATGTCCCTGAGCTCAGCCGAAGTGACACTTAATCCAGCGAATCAGACAGTTATCTGTAATGCCCACCCTGTAGAGTTGACTGGTACCGAGTTCGGCATTTTGCAATTACTGATGCAACAATCAGGCAACTTAGTCACTAAACAACAATTAAGTGAACAAGTGTTGGGCAGAAAACTGGTCGCATTTGATCGCAGTATTGATATGCATGTAAGCAATATTCGCAAGAAACTGGGCCAGGCAAGTCAACAGGATAAAATTAAAACCATACGTGGTTCCGGCTACATTTTTACTGAAGCAATGCAATGAAAATGATTAAAAAACTCAACCCACTGAATAGTCTGTTTGGCCGAATTTTCCTGTGGTTCTGGCTGGCGATGCTGTTAATCATCATCACCACCGCCTGGGTTGCGCGACAAGCTTTTTTGGAACGTTCACTTCAGCCATTAAATGACAAAGATCAACGCTCTCTCATAATGCATAGTAAGAGACTCAGCCAACTGAATAATTCAAATAACCTGACTCCCGATGATCTCCGCAAAATTTTAATGCGAATGGGACAGCGTTCTCACTCAGATCTGTTACTCATCAATGTGGAAAATAAAGACATTGTGTCTGGTTTTATGCCGCGCGAGTTACCCATGCAACAGATTTTCCTCGATTTGGTGGACCAGCCTTCTTCCTTTAGTATTCGGCTGCCTGGCTGGCGTTTTGCCGGCCCGGAACATATCACACTCATTGGCACTGACTATGTATTGTTCGTAGGCAAACGTGAACCACCTAATTTACTGCGCGATATACGTCATCAGCCGCCTTATTTTTTAATTAGCATAGCTGTCATTCTTAGTGGACTGCTGTGTTTGTTATTGAGTTGGTCTCTGGTTACCCCTTTGCGCCGATTAAAGAGCGCCGCTAATAAGATGAGCAAAGGGGATTTAAGCAGCCGCAGTGGCGAATCGGCAAACCGTCAGGATGAGATAGGCCAGCTTGCCCATGAATTTGATGCCATGGCAGGCCATTTAGAAAACCTGATTGCAGGCCAAAAACGCATGTTGGCCGATATTTCTCACGAATTGCGCTCACCCCTCGCCCGTTTGCAAGTGGCCATTGGCATTGCGCAACAACAACAGGAAAGTACCGTTCTCACTCGCATCGAAACTGAAGCTCAAAGGATAGAATCGATGCTGGCGCAAATACTTACTTTATCGCGACTCGACAGTGCTCAGGCAGAGTTAAAGCTGCAAACAGTCAACTTAGCTGACCTTTTGGATAATCTGATTGAAGACGCTGATTTTGAAGCCTCTGCGCACAATAAAGAGTTAGAGGTGTCGCCGATTGCAGATATAGAAATTAAGGTAGACAGTAACTTATTTTGTAGCGCAATAGAGAATCTTTTACGCAATGCCATTAAATATGCCAGGCATAAGGTTAATGTTGATATCAAAGTAAATAACCACAATCTGCAGATTCAAATTTGTGACGATGGTCCGGGCGTGTCTGAACATGAACTGGACAATATATTTAGGCCGTTTTACCGAACGGCCTCTTCCCGCAGTCGTGATTCAGGTGGGGTAGGCCTGGGCTTGGCGATAAGTCAACGAGCGATTGAATCGATGAATGGCTCAATCTCCGCCGACTTAAAATCAGGCGGAGGGCTTTGCATAACAGTTTGTTTGCAAAAATAAAAAAGAGCCTGAAAAGGCTAATGCCAGTCAGTTAAGCTGACTGGCATTTTTCTTTTTATGGGGATATCGATTTGTTTTCGGTTTTACCCATCTTGGATAAG
>NZ_JACNEP010000022.1 GCF_014270035.1 Neptunicella marina
AAAAATCCGATGACCTTACGATCATCGGATTTTGATCCTCTTATGCCGAATGTCAACTTCTTAACTGATCGGCATTAGGCTTAAAGCCGCTTTTTTAATCTTTCTTCGCTGGTGCTTTTGGCCTTGCTGGGCGGGCCCCTTTTTTCTTCAAGGTCGTTTTCTTTTTGCTTACTTTTGCTGCCTTAGATTTCTTTTTGGCTTTTGCCGGACGCGATTCTTTATGTTTCGGACGTAACTGTTCAATAATACGGCGGCGCAATTGTTGTTCAGTGTAACGCTCAACTTTGCGAACAATATCCATATCATGCGCTTCAACCAGTGAGATGGCGGTGCCTTTTTTACCCGCGCGTCCAGTGCGCCCAATGCGATGCACATAAACATCTGCTTTGTATGGTAAATCAAAGTTAATAACGTGACTGACATCAGGCACGTCGATTCCACGAGCTGCTACATCGGTCGCGATTAGTACTTTTACCTCGCCTGACTTAAAGCGCGCTAACGCCATATTGCGTTTATCCTGTGGCATTTCTCCCTGCAAGTAGCAGTTTTCAATACCGTCAGATAACAATTTGTCTTTGAGCATCATCAGCCGTTCACGGGTGCGCACAAAGATAACCGCGGATTCAGTCTGCTCTTTTAAAATATGTAGCAATAACTGGTATTTATGATTTAAATCATCAGCCAGATGAATCCACTGATGTATTTTGGCGTGCTCTTTACGAGAGGATTGCGCTTCCAGTGTGACGGGGTTTTTTAGAATTTCACGTGAGAATTTGGCGACACCACCGCCTTCTAACGTGGCAGAAAACAGCATGCTTTGTTTACGCCAGCGGGCTTCCGTTGAAATCTGATTTACTACCGTCGAGAACCCCATATCCAGCATACGGTCAGCTTCATCCAGAATTAAAATTTCGATATCGCGGCAATCAAAGCTTTCTTTTTCAATATGCTCAAACAAGCGGCCGGGCGTTGCGACCAGAATATCTAAGTTTGCTTGCAGTAAATCGCGGTCACTACCGTAATTAATACCGCCGGTAATACAACCACAGCTAATTTGAGTATACCTGGTTAACGCCTGTGCCTGTTCAAACACCTGTAATGCCAGCTCACGGGTGGGTTCAAGAATAAGTACACGTGTTGAACCCGGATCACGACGAGGGTAATCCAGGATAAATTGCAGCGCAGGTAATAAAAAGGCAGCCGTTTTGCCGGTACCAGTTGGAGCCGAGGCCAGAATGTCGCGACCATCCATTGCCTCCGGAATAACCAGTTGCTGAATACTGGTGGGAGTTTTAAAGCCTAAATCTGCTGTTGCTCGACAAAGTTTATCGTCAAGATCCAAATCGGAAAACATGTAATACCACAAACAAAAATAAAGTTAAGGCGATTATAACCCTAAATACAGGCAAGCGGCATAAATAGCTTAAATAAGCCCCCGGAATCAGCGTTTTACGCACAATTTACAGCTTTGTTGGTGGATTGTTAATTAACGTAAACGCAAAAATAACAAACGCATTACATTCGCATAGATCTTTTTAATTCAATCGGATACCTTTCCTGAATACTTGTATACAAGTTTGTTTTTGTTCCATTGAACAACGTTGTACAACCTCTCAGTTCGAGAATACACACTACTAATACACAACAGGTGAATGATGAAAAACTCAACTCCTTTTAAATTAAGCAAAAAAGGTCTGTTACTGCTGAGTATTGCCGCGGCAAGCGCCGGTGCAGTAGCTCAGGACGCCCCACAAAACTCAGATGATGATCAGGAAGTGATCGAGGTTAAGGGTTACCGTGGTAGCTTACTTAACTCTACCAATGCAAAGCGTGATTCTAATGGCTTTAGCGATGAAATTTTTGCTGATGATATTGGTAAAATGCCAAGTCTTAATCTGGCTGAATCTCTGGCACGTATCCCAGGTGTTAAAATTAACCGTGATGTGAGCGGTGAAGGTCAGCAAATTGCGGTACGTGGTTTAGGTCCGGGCTTTACTAAAATTGTATTAAACGGTAATTCAATGTCGGTGGCTTCGACCGGAAGTCTGGATGCGGGTAACAGTGACCGTCAGGTTGATTTGGATTTATTCCCGGTTGAATTATTCAGCAGCTTATCAGTAGATAAAACCGCCACTGCACAACAAATTGAAGGTGGTGTGTCAGGTTATGTAAACATGCGTACGGCGCGTGCATCAGAAATGGGCGAAGGCCAGCACGTGCGTTTTTCAATGGAAGGTGCGTACAAGGAAACACAAGGTGGCGTAAGCCCTAAAGCTGCATTTACCTACAGCTATGCGACCGACAAGTTTGGTGCTTTATTTACCATTGTAGGTAAACGCGCGAAAACCCGGGTTGATGGTTTTGAACAGGATGCCAACTTCCAGAACGGTTGTGTGGCTGAGTGGAGTAATGGTACCGCAGGCTGTATTGAAGGCAGTACTGGCTGGAACAATTTCCAGTATACCAATATTGCGTCTGCTGATTATGCAGCAAGCCACTCTGGTGTGAATGCCGGTGATATGCTGGACATCAATCAGGTATCTGGTTTAAGCAACGAGCAACTGGATAATCTGGGCATGCCACGTATTGCCCGTATGATGACTATGGGCGGCACCAAAGATTATGTATCTGCTTTGGCATCATTTGAATATAAGCCCAATGAAGACATGAACATGGCGCTGGATATTATTAAAGCGGACTCTGATTATACCGCTGAACGTACTGAAGCCATGCTGATTTATCGTAATAACTACCTGCAATATGATCTGGCCTGGTTGCCGGAAAACATTCAGTCAGTAGATCGTGGTGAAGGCGAACGTATTGTTAGTGGTACTTTCTATGGTTCCCGCCCCTGGGTTGGTACCCGTCAGTATGACGAAGATTTATCTTTTTACAGCGTTATGCCGAGCTTTAGCTGGTATGTAAATGATGAATTCAAAATGGATATTTCTGCCAGCCGCACTAAATCTGAATTTACCCGTGATGAGCCTTACGTATTGTACTTTGCACCTAAAGGCACGGTGAACTTCGCATACGGTAACGGTAGCATCGTTCCTACCATGGATTACAGCGGTGATCTAACGACTGCCAGTGATGACTGGAGTTTGGTAGCCGGACCGGGTGCAGCTGGTGACGTTCAATCAATGGATTTACGTTTTGCCCGTGGTTCACGCCAAATTACCACAACAGGTTTCCACGCTGATTTTGGTTGGGGAGCGGATCCTGAGCATAACGGTATCCTGTTCGGTTTTGCCTATGACAAAAACGAAAACAACTCTCAGGGATATAGTGGCACAGGTTACGGTGATTACATCTTGTCTAATCAGCCTGATATTGCGCAAAACTTTAGTCAGTATCTGGTAGATGCGAGTGTTACCGATTTAGGTAAAAACATTGATGGATATCAGGGCTTAAACGGTATTGTTGGTCTGGACTGGGATAAATTTAAAAACGATATCAACTATGATGGTTTTGAACCTCAGCCCAGCACTGGTAATCAGTTTGGTGGCAGCGTAGGTAATATTACTGAAACGGTTAATTCACTTTATTTTGAAATCAATACCGAAACCGAGATTGCGGGACGTAATTTGCGTACCAACAGTGGTGTACGTTATGTGGATACCAAGCAGGATATCACCACGTTAAACGGTGCTACAAATACCGATTACAGCCGTTTATTACCATCTTTCAGTGCTGTATATGATGTGGCGGATGATGTGAAAATCCGTGCCAGTGCCTCGCGCAGTTTAACCCGTGCTAATCCGTCCAAGATGTATCCAAACACTAACTGGACATCGGCAGGGATCGAAACCATTGATACTGGTAACCCGGCTTTGGCACCGTTTGAAGCTACTAACTTTGACTTTGGTGGTGAATATTACTTCAGTGATTTAGGTTACGTTGGGGTTAACTACTATCAAAAAGACATTACTGGTTTCACTCGCACCGAAAGTAATCTGGTTCAGTTTTCTGATTTAACTGAATGGGGCGTGGATATCACTGACCTGAGTTCTATTCAGGAAGAGCAGTTAGCTAACTGCGGTGGTGCAACCTCTGATCAATGTATTACCAACGTTAGTGCAGCGGTTAATATTAAAGGTTCAGTTAAGCTAACCGGCCTGGAAGTGATTTGGGTACAGCCACTGGACTTTATTGTTGAAGGTTTAGGTTTTAACGCCAGTGCTAACAAAATCAGTCAGGATGCAGATGAAGGCACACAAATTACCGGTATTGCTGATTCTAACAACCTGACTGTGTACTACGAGAACGACGCGTTCCAGACACGTATTACCTATTACCATCAGGACGGCGCAGATAGCGGTGATATCTGGGGTACGCCTTTGTACTCGCGTGATCGCAGCCAGATCGATATTTCTGCCAGCTATGTATTACCTGTCGCTACAGAGTACGATCTGACCGTAAGTTTTGACGCCTATAATCTGACCAATGAGCCGATTTCGACTTACCTGGAAAATGACAGTCAGACCTTCCGTGCTTACTTCCCAGGCGCGACTTATAATCTGGGGATCAGTGCTAAGTTCTAATTTTTAGTCTCAATTAACTACAAAGCCCCGCTATATAACGGGGCTTTTTTATGTATTTGATTAATTAACCGGTAAATTGCGGTGTCACTTCACTGTCGGCACTGTGCTGTTCAAAGTAATCGGGGTGCATGGATTGTACTTTACTCAGAATCGTTAGGATTTCGCGGGTATGCGTGCGCATGGCTTCACGACATATATCTGGTTTTGCTGCTTTAATGCCCTCCAGTATGGCTCTGTGCTGCTCCAGTACACGTTCGTATTGTCCACCTAATTCCTGCAGGCTTAAGTTTCTTACTCTGTCCATGTGGGCTTTTTCAGACTGGATTAAACCTGCGGCACGTTCAAAATGGGTGCAATCTGCCAGTTTTTGATGAAATTCATCGTCGAGGTGCTGAAACAGCAAAGCATCCTGTTGTTCGGCGGCTTCATGTTGACGATCAATAATCACTTCACATTCTGCAACTAGCTCTGGTGGAGCATGTCCTGCCACATGTTCGGTGATGGCGACTTCCAGTGCTTCACGAATAAATCGAGCTTCAAGAATTTGCGTCATGCTGAGTTTGGAAACAAAGGTACCGCGTTGTGGACGAACTTCGACAAATCCCAGTGTGACCAGTTTAGCAATGGCCTCACGCACCGGCGTACGACTCACACCAAAGCGGTCAGATAAGCTATTTTCTGATAGTTTTTCACCCGGCGGTAAGACCATCGCCACTATCTCATCACGCAGCAGATCAAATAACTGTTGTGAAGTGGGGCGGTCATAGTCAATTTTGAAGACTTTTGTATCCTTGGAATTTTGCATAATTTGTTTTGTATAGTGTCGCCAAATTGTAGTCGTGCTGCCGTGCTCTAAGTCTTATTTAAATGGCTGAAAGCGTTTTCAGGTATTACCCTAAAACAGTCTGGATTAAAATTAAACAGCCAAATCACTTAAATGTTAAATACTTGTATACTAGATCCGAAAAATACTCAATAAATTACCTAACTCTCTGGCACAAAACACTTTTTTCATAATTTTACTTCCTGAATTTGATTATGCTTGTCTGGCCTGGCTATTGCTTAGTTATTTGTTATGGCGAACAGCAAAAGGCACAGACAGGCAGGTTTATGCGCATAAAGACGGAAGCTACAAAATGGATTTTTTTACTGTTGTTGTTGCTACAGCCTTTGTTATTAAAGGCTCAGAGTGAGAGATATGCTGTTCAAACTGCACCAGTACATGGCCTTAAAAAGCAACCTGGTGAGCAATTATTGCAACAACTTAACTCACTTGAGAACTTTAATCAGCTAGCTCCATCTCAAAAAGTGGCGCAAATTGGCGACATATTAACTGGCTCTGAGGTGAATATTTATGTCGCAGGGCAGCTACAGCCCCTCGTCACCGAAGTAAGTTATTTAGTGCTCGGCCAGTTACAGGGACAAAATTTATCGACGCTGTTAATTAATCTGGCCCAGTCTGACAGCGAAGAGCTAGTACGCTATGTGCAAGTTGCGCTGTGGTTATATCCACTCGATAGTTATCGGTTACTCAATCAGTTACGGCGTAGTAAGCAATTTCCGGTTGCAGTTCTTGAGCAAGCAGCACAAAGAAACGAGCTGGATCAAGGTTGGCAGTTCATTCTCAATACAGCTCCAACTGCGGCAATAAAGATACAGCCTTTGTTTCACTCAGCCAGCGTTACCCTGTTTGAACGTCAGCCCAACGAGCAAGCTAATGTGCGTTTTCGGCCACTGGGTAGCCAGCAGTGGCAAATAGGGTTGGATTTGCAATGGGAACCGGTGCGCGGTGCGCTATCTGGCAGCATAGTGCATTTACAACCAGCAACCAGCTACGAGGTTGAGATTACGCTCTTTAAGCCAGGTCAGGCCGCCGAGCAAATTCAGCAGAGCTTTTCGACCCGGGCGAATAGTCCACCAATTGATCCAAACAAGGTGTATCACTTGGCCGACATTTATCAAGGCGGCAAGCTCGATTTAAACGCGTTACATATTCAGGGCAGCGCCAACGGCTGGGCCAAGATTATAGGCTCACCCGATACGCCGATTGTTGCGGGGGAGGGCGATAATGCCGCGATTGGTATTGGTGATAACAGTTATATCCTGTTTGAAAACATTACCGTGGTGGGCGGCAGATTAAACGCCATTTCCAGTTATAAAGCCCATCATCTTTGGTTTAACGGCTGCGATATTTCCGGTTGGGGTCGTGCTCCTAACATAGTCAAAAACGGCCAATATTATGAATCGGTAGAAGACCAGGAACCGAGTAATTACGATTCAGCCTTTGCGCTTAGGCGCACCGGTGTGGTGGTGGTGGAGCACTGTCATGTGCACTCGCCACGTGCCAAAGCCAATAGCTGGGAATTCGGCCACCCCAAAGGCCCCAATGCATTTCTGGCCTCGGCCAACCATCCTGATCCTGATTTTAAAGGCCAGATTGTGCTGCGTCACAATCGATTTTATGGCAGTGAGCAACACCGCTTAAATGACGTAATTGAAGGTGAGTCGAACGTGCGCATGTGGGGCGGTTTTGTGCGTGATTCGGCGATTTACGACAACTATTTTGCGTACGCCAATGATGATGTGGTGGAGCTGGATGGTGGCCAAAGCAATATATTGTTTTACCGTAATGAGCTTGAGCAAGGTTATTGCGGCATTAGCGCCATCCCCAATCAATTAGGGCCAAGTTATATCTTCAACAATACTATTCATCATCTGGGCGATGAGCGGGGTCGCAGTTGGGCAGCGTTTAAGCTAGGTGGGTTATATGCCGCGCCAGCAGGGCGTACGCTGATCTTTAATAATCTTGTGCTCGATCAAAGTGCTAACGGTGTAGGGGCATCTAACTTTGCGCAGGATTACACGTACTGGAGCTGGGTACAAAACAATATTTTTATTAATCAGGCGTTTTGGCAAAACAAAGGTTATGCGGTTATTGATAACGTCGGATTTGGTTATTTCGCCAATAACCTGATGGTTAATTTGCAGGCTGAGCAGCCCAGAGTACAAGGCCAAATTGATGTGCCCTATCAGTTTGAAACACAGCTGCCAGCGGATTTTGCCAAACAATTAAACCAACAGCAGCCAGCCTTTACCCATTTACCGGTTGGCCCGTTTGCAATTGATAATTTTGCGCCAGCGACGGATGCGGGGCGCAGTGTGGTCGGCATTCCAGCTCAAGGAGATAACACCCCATGATTTCGCATCAGCATCAGTGCATTTTTATTCATATTCCCAAATGCGCCGGTACCAGTATTGAACATGCACTTGGCCATTTTAAAGGACATCAGGGGCGAGCGGGGCAAGATCATCGCAGCATTCGTATGTTGCAGGCGCCGATGCTGGAACGCCATACCTTTCGTAATCTCGACAATCTAAAAGATGTGGCGCGCAGGTTACGGCATAAATTCAGACCGGCCGCTAACCCCAATAACCGTCTGGTGGTTGATCGGTTGCAGTATCAGCGTTATTTCAAATTCGCTGTGGTGCGTAACCCTTGGTTTCGTGCCTATTCCTGGTATCAGAATGCGATGCGCGACCCCATCCATCAGCGCAATTATGGCATTGCTGCGGGCATGTCATTTAATCTGTTTTTGCGTCAGTTTGTTGGTAAGGGCTTCCTGCGGCCACAAACCTACTGGTTAAACAACTTTGCGGGCGATATGTGCATGGATTATGTGGCGCGTTTTGAGCATTTACATCAAGACTTTGACTATATTCGTCAGCAATTACAGCTAGATGAGATGCCACTACCACATAAAATCGAAGGGCAAAAAACGGATCCGAGGCTAGCCTTTGATACTGAATCAATTGAATTAATTGCTCAGTATTACCGTGATGAAATCGCCCTGTTTGGATATCAGTTTGAATAGTGGCTGGGGAGAAAAATAATATGGCTGAACGAGCGGATTGGTTGGATGTAGCCAAAGGTGCAGGTATTTGTTTGGTAGTGGTGTATCACACCACCGAAGGCACGCTAAATAGTTTTGCCCATGCCGGTGATTGGGTGGTGGGCTTGGCCAATTATTTCCGAGTATGGCTGATGCCGATGTTTTTTATGGTGTCCGGCATGTTAGTACGGCGCACCATTTTGTTCGGCAGCCCGGAAAAACTCTACGCCAAAGCACTTGATTGGGTATATTTGTATGTGGTTTGGAGCCTGATTATTTACCTGACGCGCCTGCTATCCAACAGCTTTACCAATACTCATATGGCGGCCGATGAGATTCTTTATATTTTATGGGATCCGGTGCCCACTATCTGGTTTATTTATTGTTTACTGCTGAGTTTTGTTTTAACCGCTTTATTAAGGCACTGCGCGGCTGCGTTAATGGTCGGCGTTGCACTGCTGATAAATATGCTAAATGGTATGTGGTATGGCTGGTTCGAAGGTTCTATTTTTGAACGACTGGCCTGGATTTATGTGTTTTATGCCTTTGGCTTTTATTATGCCGAGGCACTAAAAAGCTGGTTATTACGCCCAACGCCGCCTTATTTGGCACTGCTGTTGTTTGTTGCCCTTAGCCCGATTGTGGCGTTTATCAAACCCTATTTAGCTCCCTACTTACTGCCGTTTTTATCGTTCGCGACTGTGTTGTTGTATCTCAAATGCTGTATTAGTTTGGTGCAACTGGCAGGCCAAACTAGTGTGGTTAAGTTATTGATTTTTATTGGCCAAATCAGTTTGTTTATTTATCTAACCCATTTTCCATTTCCGGCCGCAACCCGCATGCTGCTGTTAAAGCTGGGCATTTATTCCCACGCACTCACCATGTTATGTGCGGTGATCCTGGCGGTAATGGTGGGCTATGTGGCCAGCAAGTTGGCTAGACAGACTAAAGTGGCAGTGTTATTTGAGCGTAAAGCGTGGGTTGAGAGTTAAGAGTCGTCCGGCCGTATAGTGTGATTTCAACCTAAAGTTTAGTTTGAAGTGTTAAAGCAGGCGTTGCCACGCCTGCAAACGGGCGCTTTCACCATAGTCACGTAAGCACTGCGTAATGACCTCCTGGCGCTCAATATAGGGCAGCTTTTTTAATTGCTCAGTGAGGCGCTCCTTATCCACCAGATGCACAAAGTTGTGACGGGCTGCTTTGCTGCGTGCAAATTCGCTGTCGAAACAGACAAAATTAGTGCCATAGCTGGCGGCATGGTAAAAGGTGCCGGATGAAATCATGCTCTCGTCGCTGTGCGGCATAATCACATAACGGCAATCTGCTAGTGTGTGGTTTAGCTGTTTTTCATCCACATAGGCATTGTGCCAATTCACCTTTAGCCGACGCTGATTAATCAGATTGTTTAGTTCAGTGTAATAGTGCGGATCGGCGCAATAACCGAGAATGGTTAGGGTGATATCCGCAGGCCAATGTTGCAGCAATTGCTCTAGCTGTTTGTAGGGTTTAATGGTGCCGAAAAACAGGAAACTAGAATGTGAGTTGTGCTGTTTATTTTCACTGTTTGCGGTTTGTAATTGCTGGTCGCTACGATACAAAGGGTGGGGGATTTGCTCGGATGCAAAAGCAGTCGGCTCCATGGTCACCACATGGTCGGCAATCGCGTTGAGTAGCCAACAGTTTACGAGGTGCGATACCGGCACATTGTTGTGCAGACTTTTGGCTGCATTATTCACATTGTGTGGTCGGTGATTGTGCCGTACCCAAATCACCTTTTGACAAAATCGCCGCATAACCAGTAAAGCACCGATGGTTCGTAGCAGCTCAAGCCAGCGTTTGGGTTTAGAAAAACTGCGCCGATAGGGTCTGTCTTCAAACCAGTTTAATACCACAGTATTGTTATTACGCTGGCGCAGGTTATGTAGGCTATAAAGCTGGCGATAACTGTGTACTTCAGCGCCGGTTTGCTGCAGCGTCTGGCGATTTAGCTCAACGTAACGGTTTACATGATGATAGGGAAAATAAAAAATTCGTTGACTCATGCGCTGTGCCGTTGTTGCAAGTGATGCTGATGACCTGTCATTTGATAAATCACACTGGCGTATTGTCTGGCGATGTTGTGCCAGCTAAAACGTTCGGCCTGTTGTTTGGCCAATTGCTGCCAATCGGTTTGTTGTTTTAATGGTAGTGCTGCAGCCAGGCAATTGGCATAGGCCTCAATATCGCTCACATCACAGAATCTGCCCGCCTCCGCCAAAATGCTGCGGCGCATAGCGTCATCGGGCGCGACCACAGGTAAACCACTGGCGAGTGCTTCAAGATACACACGGCCAAAGGGCTCATTGGCCGATGCCAAGGTAAATAAATCACAGCTTCGGTATACCTGCGGCATTTGCTCAAAACCAAAGGAAGCAATGCGGTAGCGCTGTGGTGCCAACTGCTGGGCGGCTAAATCAGCAAAATAAGCTTTGTCGGGGCCATCACCGCAAATTAGCAAGCTGCAATCAGTAAACTTGGTTAAGGTGGCCATGGCAGCAATGGTTAGCTCAATGCGTTTGTGGTTAGAGCGCGCCAGCGACCCCACACACAATACCACTTTACCGGGTAGGCCAAGATTCAGGCGTTCGCCCTCACTGGCAAAGCGCGATAAATCAACTCCATTGGGTAAAACCGAACAGGCTTGCTGCGGCCGCCATTGATTAACTTTGTCTTGGGTGTGTTGGTCAAACACCACCAAGTGGTCGGGTTTATAAGCTAAATCTTTGCGTAATATTTTGCCGTTGGCTAACAATCCGGCGCGTTCTGTATACAACAATGGCACACCATTCAAAGCGCGAACGCGGGTGGCTAACATTAAACCGGCGTAACCATTATTGGGGTACAGCAAGTCAAACGGGTGGCGAATTAAATACAAAAAATAGGGAATAAAACTGGTTAACAGTTCAAAAAATATCTCAGGGTTATGGCTAAAGGGTCTGAGTAAAGGGCCGGCCACGGGATGTTGCAACCAGGGCTTGATGCGACCGCGTGGAATTGCCGGTAAACGCGTGACGAACTGGTGTGCATCGTCACCCATCGCCTCTATGTTGTTGGCGCTACAGAGTAATTCCACCTGACAATAAGGTCGCAGATGACGCGTCAGCTCAAGCGCACTTAGCTGTGAACCGCCGTTCGATGACACCCCCGCTTCGGGGTGGATAATCGCAATTCTTGGCAAATTCGATAATGTCATTGGGTTTGTCCGTGAAAACGCACATATGGGTAGCTTTGGCGCTTGGCGTTGACCCACATACGGCCATGTTTGTAAGCAAGCTGCATATCTGATTGCCAGTTCAGTAATAACGAATCGCGGGCGTTGAACAAAGGCATTGGCGTTACTTTGTTTTGGTTACTACGAGCAAACGCATTACGATAGCGCTGCCAGAAATGACGTAGCTTAGCCACCAAACGATTAGATGGCGCAACCTGACTGCTTTTGCCTGTTTGCAAGTATTCACACGCTGGGTTATTGGCGCGATGAATTGGCAGATTCATGTTAGCGCGCTTGATGTTGTTGGCAGGGTAAATATTACTCAGCGCACTTAGTTGCAGTTTGCTGATATCCATCGGAACCCAGCTGTTATCGGTTAGCAGGTAACACTGTTTGCCATTGCCATAGGCTTTTAACATGATTTCCAGCAAATAGCGTTGTTGTTGGTCGCTTGCACAGGGCAAACTCGCAGCGGGGGTTAAAATCTGCACATTGGGGCAGTGGCTTAAATCCAGTCGATGAATCGGCAGTTGCGGTTCGGCCAACAAGTAGAATTGCTCGACTCCCAAGCTACTGTGATATTGATACCAGCGTTGAAACTGCTGATTGTCCAGCAAGCCTGTATGCAGTGGCGCAAATAACAGCGTATTGGCTGAAAGGCTAGTGGCGTGGCTTGATTCATTCTGACCGACTCTGATTGGTGTAATCGCTGAAGTTAAAAACCAGTTGGCCAATTTCGCTGGCTCAAGTGTGGCTAACATGCGTTCTAAACAGTCGAGCAGTTCTTGCTGATAACGATTTTTAAGCCGCGTGACACTGGCATTTTTAATCAGCGATAAATGGTGATTGTAAATGGACGCGAGGCGTAAATATTGATCCTGACTAACATAGTCTGAGTCGTGTTGACCCACCGCCGCAACTGGCTGTTTGTTGGAAGCATCGCTGCTAAACAAACCCGGTTCAGCAATCACCTTTTGTTTTACCTTGAGGTTATGTTCTTTTAAAAAGCGCCGAATCGGGTAACTGCGCTGCAAAATATCACGCTGGGCGCCCGGATAATGAATAAAGGTTACCTGTGGCTGATGCACCAGTGTGGTTAATATGGCATCAAGCTCATCCCATTGGCGCGGCAGGAAATCATCATCATAACCGTTTTGCAGATAGTGCTCTTTGTTAAGCGCAATACGTCCGCAGGTGCCATCCCCATAACCGCCCTGAAATTGGTGTAATACACATTGATACTGGTGTTGCTCAAACACATCGATAATGTGGCGGCCGCCACGTTTTCCGGTAAAGTTGTCGCCATCCAAACTGGCGTATATTTTGCCCTTGATATAGGGCTTAAAGGCATTTTTGGCTTTGCCAAAGTGCCAGTTGGGCAGGTTGTTCAGATGATAAAAACGCAGGTAACCACAGCGTAAGTCGTCGGCAAAATTCAGTTCAATCCAGCGCTGTAAATGCTGTTCAGTTTGGCCATCAGTTAAATTGATGTCATCAAAACAGATTACAATAAATTCGATATCGGCTTGATCGGGGCGGTTGTCTTCCAAATTCTGGCGCAAGGTGGCCTGAATGTCCGACAGGCGGTTTTTGACCGGAATACAAAACGACAACTTAGGCTGATGGCTGGGAAAAACCTTATACATGGGCTGTGCCTCCTGTTATTGGCGCGGCGCTGGCCCGCACGATTTGGCTGTTATCAAAGTTATAACCGAGCAGCGCGATGTCTTTGGCGTATACGTCGGCCACAATGGCGCGGGTTTCATCGTTGTAATAACTGCGGTAGTCCACATGCTGGCTTTTATTGGTTTTAGCCAGTTGCACATCTTTGTTTAACCGCGAAGCAATGTAAGCAAAATCTTGCTCCAGCGTTTCGAAATAACCAATGTAATCAAGGCTGATTTGCGCGCTGCTATCAATAATAAAATCGCTCTGTGGACGAAAGTGATACCAGCTGCGGGCGTTTTCCGGGGTAAGCCATTGTTTTACAAATTGTTCAAATGAGGAGTAGTCAGCAATATGTCGATTTGCCCATTGCAAATCAGTTGAATTGGCTCCGCCTTTTTGCAAAAAATGGTAGGCCGATACTAGTCTGTCCCACGGGTTACGCACTATGGTGAATTTAAAATAATTTAGAATCAGCTTGGGCTCAAAAATGGTCAGGTACTGGTTAAAGGTTTTATGTCCACCGGCTAAATTACCGTATAAGGCTTTATTAACCGAAATACCGGCACATTTGGGAATGTGGACAAATATTGATTGGGTTTGATCAAAAGGACGCAGTGAATAACTATCACCATGACATCGACGCAGACGTAAATATTGCGATTCAGTATAACTGCTTTGCCGAAGTAAACGATTGGCATTCCAACGAAGAGTCAGGCCCACTTTGCACGGCAACAGTGCATATAATGAGGTTTTCAGTGGTGCCTGTTGCCTGGCCATAAACGCGGCTGAGAAAACGGGTTTAGTTGTCATGCTTTACTCCTTGTTGTTGCCAGTGGCGCATAGCCTGATGATTAACAAACAATGGCCGACTCATACAATTCAAAATCCTCGGCAAACAATTGCTCTATTTTGTTACGCTGTGCGCCAGACGGGCGATATTGGCCCTTAAAATGGGTGGTATTGCTGCGCTGATCGGTTTGCAGTCGTTTGTCTAATCCGCAATCGGCAAATACCTGATTAAGTGCCGGCAGCAGCGATTCCAGTCGGTAAATTCGGGTTAATAAAATCTGGTTGTGATGGTTGGTCACATCTCGCCACATACTGTTGGTGTGGGTTGAAAAATGACTGCCGAGTGGCTGATAGATTGAGTCAGCTTGCTGTGCCTGCTCAATAAAACCTAAAAAGTAATCGAAAGCGCTGGCAGTACTGTGGTGCAAACGGCCGGTCTTAACGGTTTTGCGTACGCAGCTTTTTAGCCACTTTTTCCAATTACCGCCTTGCCAATACAGGTAATAAAACATGCTGATGCAGCGGTCGGTGGGTTCGCGGCAAAAAGCAAATGACAGCATCGAGTGCCACTTTTGTGGGTACAACACCTCGCTGGCAAACAGGCCGCGTTTAAACTGGTATTCACCGAGTAACATGCGGTAATTATTCAGAATATCGTTGTGTAACTCGGGAGCCGATTGTATAAAGTTCACCGGCCAGTGAGTACGGTCGACTTCCTGATAATAGGGTTGCAATAGTTGGCGTGTGGAGATGCCGGCCGATTTTTTAATATGTAGCCAGAAAAAACGCGAATAGCTCATAATCCTCTCCCTGTGAGCTGGCTGATTGGGGCAACGCCCGATGGTGACGGATGCGAATTCACACTTGTCATTTGCTCAGTAACTCCTTTATCTGGCGCAGGCTACGCGGAAAAATCAGCCATAACGAAAACAAATAGGTGAAACTGGCGGCCATCAAAGCCAGCGCCAGTGCCGATACCGGACTCAGTTGCAAAGTCTGGCTTGCCCACTTCCAAATTTGGTCGGCGACTAACATCATCAGCACACAGCAAAGCAAGATGCGGCACAAACCCGCAACCAGTTCGGCGTAATTAAGCCTTACAAGCTTGGCCAGCGAGGCATGTTTAATCGCTAAATCGAGCAGCGCGTGAATGGCCAGAGCAATGACCGCCGCCATGCCGCCATAGATAGGTGCCAGTGCCACCAGCACGATAAAAAACAGGCACAGATTGATAAATTCTCGCCCCAGCCCTAACTTGGCGCGGCCATACGCGGTGAGCACGCGCGAGTTATACAACACGCAGAATTTAAGCCCAAAGATCAGGCTTAGGTATTGGAATAACTCAACCGATTGTTGCCATTTGTTGCCAAAAATGAGCGGAATAAAGGCCGGTGCTAGTGCGCAGCCAAGTAAAAATATTGGCGTGAACACTGCGGTGGTGGCCAGCGTAATGCGGTTAAAAAAGTCGGCCACATCATGCTGATGATTAATTTTGTTGGCGATAACCGGCAGCGCGTAGCTATTTAAACTGTTGGTGGAGGCGGTTAGGGGTAAGCGCACCAAGCGGTTAGCAAAACCAAAATAACCCAACACGGTGGGATTACTCACTAACCCCAAAACAATAATCGTGCCGCGGGTGAGCAGGCTCCAAAAGGTAGCTTTTAAGCCAATCGGCAAGCCCTCTTTGAGCAATTCCACAAATGCGCGCATATCCATCGGCGCACCCAGATATTGGCGCGCCAGATTCAGCAAAAATAGCAGCGAGAAAACCTCGATAAACACCGCTTGGCTAACGATTGCCCATTCGCCACCACCTTGAAAGGCCACCACAATGCCTGCCACTGTGCCTAAAAAGCGTGCGACCAGGGTACGTAACGACAGCAATTTAAACTGACGTTTTTTACGGCAGATTGCCACCATAGGGCGACAGGCCATGGATAAGGTCAGTTTGCTAAAACAATATCCGAGTAATAACACAAAGGGGTAATCAAGTTGCCACGCCACCGCCAGTGCAATAAAGGCACTGATGATGCTAATTAATGCACCCATCCAAAAGGTGGTGCTAATTTCCGAGGGCTTGATCTCGGGGCGACGTACCAGAGGGTCTTCCACCGCGCCGCCATACATCACGCCAACCGACTCCACAATCGCGATACAAAATATGCCCACCCCAAATTGCTCAGGAGTGAGGAAGTAGGCGTAAGTGAAAAAAGAAAAAACTGAAAACAGTACGTTGCCGTAATTGCCCGAGAATATCCACAGCAGGTTGGCCAGCTTTTGGTTGCCTGATTTAAACGCCATGTTTTGGTTCGCCTGTTTACTCATGCGGCTGCCCACATGTTAGTTGCAGCGCACGGTTAAAATGACCCACGTGCGGTCTGGGCTGCAATTGGTATTGGGCGGCGGGATAACAGCCCATAAAGCTCACCAAGGCAAAAATAAACATGTCGTAACAGTTGTGGTTAATGATGATAAAAGCCACGTAGTTGACCACAACCTGCAGCAGTATTATCGGAATCAACACCGCATAAAAATGCCCGTCTGGGCGGCTAATGTAGCGCTTAACCAAATCGGCCAGGGTTTTAATAAATAACAGGCAAACGATAATTAGGCAGACCATGCCACCATTTAACAAGGCTTCGTAATAACCGCTGTGAGCATTGCCAATATAGCCCCAACTATCCACAAAACCGTCTACGGCATCACTGGCCCAAAATGCGCCAAAGCCATATCCCAGCCATTGATGTTGGGCGACATAGGTATCCATTAACTGCCAAATAATTACCCGATTAGTCAGGGTTGGATCGCGCCCCAGTAACGCCAGTAGGTCTTCGTAGAAATAACTGATTAACAGTGAACCGCCAGCCAATAACAGGCAAAACAGCAAAATGCGATTAAGGTTGTGTTGAGGGCGAGGGCTACGTAACAAACGCAGCAGCGTGATAACGCCAATGCCAGCGGTGGTCATCACCACCGCGGTGGCCGATTGTGCCAGTAAAATACACACCAACAATACCAAACAGGCGGCGATATCCCATTTGCGTTGGTACAGTTTTAATCCCCACATGATCAGCAACGCGTAAGCATACAAACGAGCGCCGGTGTTTTTGTCCGCCATAATGCCCAAAAAGGCATTGGCACGAATGTCACTTTGGCGAATGGAGGCGTTTTCGGGACTGATAATAAAATATAACAGCCCCAGCGCGGCGGCCACGGCAATGGTGCGCGCCACCAGTTTGAGTAGCGATACCGGCTCGAACAGTTCAACCAAACAGTAAGCCACCACCAGCAAGGTGACAAAGGCGATAACGCGGCGAAAACTAATGGCAGGTACCGGCGACCAGCTCACAGACAGGGCAAAATAGGCGACCAGCAAAATCCACAGCGCATTATGTTTGATGCCTTGCCAGATTTGTTTAATTGGCAATCGCGCAATCAGGTAAAGCCCCATTGCCAGCAATACAATTCCAACAACCTGTTTTAAACCGCTGCCAGCCACGTTCTGGGCAAATTCATCGCCCTGATGGTTGCTACTGATGAGCTGATTAATAAAATTCACAAAGCCCAGATAATACAGCAGCGCCAGCAGCAAATAGAGGCGTTTGATGCGCTCGATGCTTATTTGCATAAGCTTTCCTCGTGCTTGCTCGGCACTAACATATTTTTGCGGTACACGGCAGCCGCCACCGAAGCCTGAAAACCTTGTACCGAATTGATAATTTGTTGCCTGAGTGTGCTGCAATGGCTGCGTTGCAGGCTATCTGCCATAGCATGCGCCAGCGCATTCACGTTGAGGTATTCAACCAAGGTGCCCTGGCCGTTTTGCATAATTTCTTTGGGGCCATGCGGGCAGTCAAAAGCCACTACGGGTGTACCCACCGACATGGCTTCCACCAACCCATTTGGGCTGCCTTCAAAACGGGAGGAGAGCACAAACAAGTCGGCCTGCTGAATTTCGGCAATCGGGTTGTCGCAGTAACCTGCCAGCTCCACTCTGGCATCCAGTCCGGCTTGGGATATTTGTTGTTGCAGTGCACTGCGTAATTCACCTTCACCAAAAATGATGAGATAACAGTCGTTATCCAATTGGCTGAAGGCTTGCAGCAGCAAGTCAAAGCCTTTTTGGGCGCTGAGGCGTCCCACTGCAACAATTACCTTGCCCGGGCGTTCAACTAACCAGCGGTGACGTGCCGGTTGACAGGCAGCCTGTTGGGTTTCTTCGTTAATGACTGGATTGGGTGCGGTGATCACATCCTGCGGGCGCACCACGGTAGATGTGATTAAATCGTCGGCGACCCCGCGAGATACCGCAATTACCGGATTAGGTAACCAACGATATAGCCAGGGTGCCAGCGCATAGGTGAGGCGCATTACCACGCTGCGGTTGTTGTTTTTATCCAGCGAAAAGGTATTGCGTTCACTGACACTAAGACGCGAGCTAATACCCAGACTAAAACAGCACAGAGCGCTAATCACATTCACATGGGTTAATGCTGAGAGAATGGCGTCGGGCTGGTGCTGCTGCAAATAACGCCGCAGCGGCATAAATGCGCGCAAGGTACGATCGCAACCCAGCTCAACCAGCTTTACAGCAGGGCTTAAATAGGCTTTGTTGCTGCCACCTTGCGCCAGTAACAGCAAGGTGACCGCATCGCCGCCAGCGGCCAGTTGATTAGCAAGCCTGACCATCATTTTTTCTGCGCCACCGCCGCGCAGGTCGTGGATCACTATGACTATGCTTTTCATTATAAAAACTGGCTCATATATGCTTGCGCCACGTTCTGATAGTGAAAATCTTCTACATCCTGGGTGATAGATTTACCCAATAACGAGGCATAATTACCAATGGCCTGCGCCATGGCATCGACATCCATATAAGGCACTAAAAAGCCGTTTTCGCCGTTACGGATGAGTTCAGCCGGGCCAGTGGGGCAGTCGAAGGCAATCACAGGCGTATTTAAATACATGGCTTCAATCAACGCAGTGGGCATACCCTCGTGGCGCGAAGATAAAATGAACGCCACCGCACCATTGATGATGTAGTAGGGGTTGTCGGTAAAACCGGTAAAAATCACCTGTTCACCCACGTCTAACTGTGCGGCAAGTTGTTGCAATTGTTCGCGCGCAATGCCGATACCGACAATCACAAGAATGGGTAATTCAGGATTGCGTTGTTTGGCAATCGCATAGGCGCGGATCAACAAATCAAAGCCTTTTTGCTCCACCAAACGGCCGACTGCACAAAAATAACGCTCTGACTGGAAGTCATCGGTATTGGAATTGGCCAGTTGTTTAACCCTGTCACTGACTACGGCATTGGGAATAAAGCGCACTGAGCTTTTGCCTACTTTGATGATGCTGCTGAGCTCGCCCTGTAAATGGCGTGATACCGTGACTATGCTCTGGTTGCTCAAGCTGTAGAGGTTGTATAAGCCCTTGATTAACCAGGGCGGTAATTTTTGGTCGCTGACATCCAGTGCGCAGTGGCGGGTGTAAATGACTTTGAGTTCGGGAAATGCCAGCGAACAGCAAAGCGCAAGCATGTTGGCGGTTTCGGTGGCCGAAATCAGCACATTGATATTGTGCTGACGGATATGCTCAAACAGGTGGCGTAAACGCGCACGAAAGCCCGAACCAGCTGGTGGGCAAGCCGCCTGGAATTGCTCACATAATTTTTTATACCCCGGGTATTTATCCCCCGACACTTTATACACATAAAATGAGGATGTAACGCCTTGTTCCGCCAAGGCAATAGAGAGGTTTTTATGTACCCTCTCCACGCCGCCCGACAGTGAAAACCATTTATGCAAAAACAAAACTTGATATCTTTCCATTGGACAGGCCTCTTCAAAAATAGGTTAACGTAAGGACTGGCGATGACGATGTTTTACTGCACAAAACACAGCGTGCGGATTGGTGGTAAGGTAACGCCATAACAACTTTCTGGGCTCGGTTACCGCCCGGTGTAACCATTCCAGTCCCATTTCCTGCATGGCTTGTGGTGCACGTTTGTATTCACCGGTAACAAAGTTAAAACAGCCGCCGCAGCTAATGACCACAGGCACTTTCAAGTGATGTTTGTGACGTAGGGCAAACAGCTGCTCTTTGGGTTTACCCAGACCAACCCAAAGGACATCTGGGCGCACCTGATTGATTTTTTCAATCAGTTCGTCTTCCTGTTGCTGAGAAAAGTAGCCGTGATGGGTGCCAGCGATAACAAAGTTGCTATGCATGTCGGCCAGAGTATCGGCGCATTTTTCGACGGTAGATTGTTTAGCGCCAAGTAAAAAGTGACGTAAGCGCAGAGGACTCATTTGCGGCACATCATGGATCATGTCGGTGGTGGCGCTGCGTTCAGGTATGGGATGTTCGCTAAAATAACGTGAAAACAGCACCACGCTTTGGCCATCTGCGTGCAGTAAATCGGCTTGATTCAGCAACGCGCCCATGGTTTTGTCGCGGTTGGCAATGGAAATGCTGTGACCATTGGTGGAAAAAATCAGCATAGGATCAATTGACGCTGCGCTGGTGTGATTTCTTGTAGCGTGAGCTGTGATCAACTCTACCAGTTGTTTACGTGTGACACATGCGGTGCGCAATCCACCAACCTGAGTAAAAACGATATCTGCGAGAGTCATGATGCATCCCTGTTGCTGTTATTGGTAAGCGTCTGGCAACGCCGTTTTAAGGGTAAAGGCAACTTCTGTACCAGCCGATGAGTAAACTTGGTGTGGTTACCCGTTTTTGCATGCTAGAGAAGGTGATGTTTTTATCGGGTATGCAGCAAGCCCGTGCGTGACAAGGCTTGGCAATTAGGTGTAATTTATGCAGTGCGTTTAGCGAATGTGGCTGATAACTGGGGTTATCCAGTTTGTCTCTAACTAAAGCGTAATTTTATCTGCAAATTTGTCGCTAATTGGCAACAGTTTGAACTAATGGGTGATTTATTGAACAGCTGACGCAGGCGTTTGCTGGTTTACTGTTGGGTAAATCAACTAAAAATTCGTATGGTTAGGGGCGTAGACTAAGCATTTGTGCTGGATAAAAATGTAATCGAATGGCAACAGCGCTAATGGGAGTAGTGGTGTGAGAAAGATACTAAAAAGCCCTGTCAGGGATGATCCGGAAATCAGGAACTTATTACAACGCATGCCTGAAGACATTAGTAATTCATTTTCTGAGAGTCAGTTAAGTAGCTTAAAAGCGGCTTTAGCCTCGCGCCAGTGGGGACATCATAATATTGATATTCGTGGCACCGTGCCCTGGTTTAAATACCGATATTACTATGTGTTTCTGGCTGGTAAAAACCGCCGTCAGTTAAGTGATAGAGAGCAGCGAGTATCGAATATGCTTAAAGCCGCGTTGATGAGTGCGTTTATGTTATTCAGCTGTTTGTTTGGTTTGTTGTGTTTGTATTTAATTAAATCTGCCTTAGGCATCAATTTATTTGAACACTTTTCTCTGGGGATTTGGGACTGGTTTAAAGTGACTTTCTCATGAGTTTATCCATTTTTTAAACCAAAGCGGGTCATTTAACCCGCTTTGGTTTGTGGCAAACTGTCGGCTTCGGCTGGTGGCATCTGATAGCTAGCAGCCTGATAACCATATTGATCATAAAAACCGCTGAAAACGCCCATTTTTGTGGCCTTTTTTAAATCAACTTTATTCAGTACCACGCCATCAATTCGGCGTCCCAATTGCAGAAAACGACTTAATCCGGAGCGGATCACCTTGTCACTGGTGCTGTCAGCTTTAACCACATAAATTAATGAGTCACAGACACTGGACGCTATCATGGCGTCACTGACAGCCTGAGTGGGGGCTGTATCCAATATGATGTGGTCGTATTGCTGACTGAGAAGAGCAATGAGTTTTTTAAAACTTACCGAGCTTAACAATTCCTGAGGATTACTGGTCGCTGAGCCTGCAACCAGCAAATCGATACCAGATACTTCATCGGTAACAATGCATTCATCTTCACTGTGAGTGCCGGCGATAATGTTAGTCAGCCCCGGATGAAAACCCGGCAATCCAAACTGGCTGGCCAGTTCCGGGCGACGGAGGTCGGCTTCAACCAGTAACACTTTACCCATACAACCCATGCCAAAGGCGAGATTAATTGCCACTGTGGTTTTACCTTCACGTGGCACACTGGATGTGACCAGTATGACTTTGTTGGGTTTATCGGCTCTCAGTAACATTATGCTGGTGCGTAACGTGCGTATGGCTTCACTGAATTGATAATGTTTTTTCTCGAAAAAACGGCGTATTGGCAAGTTTTTGCTGCGGCGATATTTTTGCAGGGGGATTAAGCCAAGCAAGCGTTGTCCGAGCGTATTTTCTACGTCTTCAACTGAGCGAATACCGCGATTAAAGGCATCGGAAAATACCGCGACCATGATACCAAAGATCACACTGGCAAATGCCGCAGCCAATACTAACAGGGCCTTTTTCGGTTTGGTGGCAGTTAAAGGTGCGGACGCTTCATCCAATAATCTGGCATTAGGGGTTTTAAAACCATCCAGTTCGCTGGTTTCTTTTAAGCGGGTAAAAAACGAATTGTACAATTGCTGATTAATATCCACTTCGCGCTGTAACGATACCCGCTGGGTTTCCAGTGTTGAAAGATGGCGATAACGAGCCTTGGCGTCTTCCAATTCCTGTTTTAGTTCGCTGACTTTAGTGAGAGCCGAGCGATAGGCTGCGAGATAATCGGCGCTAATGCTATCAATTAATGTGGCAATCTGATTATTTCGTGCCTGCTCTATGCTGGTAATCTCAGCTTGTGCTGCGATCATTTTAGGATGTTTGGGGCCGTAAATACGGCTAAGTTCAGAAACTTTGCTGCGTGCACGGATTAATTCACGGTCAACATTTTGCACTGACGTGTTATTCATTACTTCGGGCAGTTGCCGCAAGCCATTGATATCACCGCTTTTATCGCGGATTTTGTCGTAAATGGCTTTTTGTTGTTTAACATTGTTTTGCGCAGTGAGTAATTGTTTACTCAGGCCCTGGATTTCGTCTGTGGTTAGTCCCTCGACGCCATCAATATTCACCAGTTTTTCACGTTCATAAAAATCCGATAAACGTTGCTCAGAAGCAGTGAGTTTTTGACGTAACCCTTCCAGGCTACCGTTTAGCCAAGTGGTGGCCTGAGTGGTTACATCCAGTTTTGATTGCAGGTAATTCTCGATATACACCTCAGCTACGGTATTGGCTATGGTGGCTGAGAGCTGAGGCGACTCACTTTCAAAACTGATATTTACCACTTGAGTGTTTTTAACCGGCGAGATGGTTAAATTCTGTGAAAAATGGCGGATAACCCGATCGAGTTTACTGTCGTAACTTTGTGTTGCGGTATTGTTTTGATTGTTAATGGCATCCGTTTCGGTGGTGTTAGCAAGAGCTGGCATGGCATCACGCAGATAATGGGTAACATCGCTTTTGAGTTCTCGCAACCACTGCACTGGGCCAGTCTGCGCAGGCGGGTTAAACAGGGGATGATTTACCAGATTAAGCTTTTCGATGACTCGCTGCGCTATTTTTCTCGACTTTAGAACCTCAAATTGAGTTTGCAGGTATTCCTTGCTGTTAGAGTTGAGACCATACACCTCTTGTATTGATAGTACTTTTGCATGCTCTGCATCAATCAACAAAGAGGAGGTAGCCACATAACGGGCGGGCATTGGCATTACGTACAAACCAGCCACTATCGTCATCAGTAGCGCAAAGCCTATGATGCGCCATTTTGCGGCCAAAATCGCACGCCAGTATCGGCCAACATCGAGCGTTTCGGTTGCGCTGGCATCATTTTGAGACATGGAGGTTGAGCCTTTAAAAATATGGGCATCGAGTTGTTTTGCCATTTGATTAGATGGATTCATCTGCGCTCTCCTTGCCTAAAAAAAGCTCTGTTGTATTCGCACTATGTCGCCCGGCTGCACGGTATCAGATGTCTTAGCCGTTACTTGTTGCTGAGTACCACTGATGTCGCGCAATATAATAATTTCATCTTTGGCCGCGCGCTGGGTATAACCTCCCGCCAGCGCCGCGGCTTTGTCTATAGATAACCCTGGTTGATAAGGATAACCACCGGGTTTTTTGACTTCGCCATCAATAAAAAAGGGACGATATTGGGTGATAGTGACCGATACCGAAGGCGAGACTAAATAGTCACCTTTCAGGCCTTGGTAAATGTGCTGCTCTAATTGAGCTGTGGTTAACCCAACGGCTTGAATATCACCTAAAAAGGGGTAGTTGATATTGCCTGTATCGGGCAAACGCGTTTCAATCGATAAATCACTTTGTCCATAAACGCTGATTTTTATACTGTCTCCCGAACCCAGTCGGTAATGTGCCAGGTCGCTGCTCGCTTGACTTAACGCTGGATGGCTGAGGCATAGGCTGGTTAACAAGGTTAAAAGAATAAAAAGAGATTTTTTCATAATTAAAGGCTCGCATTCATGGATAACCCATACTGGTTGCGGTTAAATTCGAGATTAGTGAAATTACTGTCACGCTGTTCAAACTGGTAAGAAAGACTGAAGATTAACCAGCGACGGAACTGATAATTGAGCGTTAACTGGCTAGCCCAGATATCGTCCTGGCGATCCGGATCTTGTGGATTAGCCACACCACTATTACGCACGTATAAGGCATCTTGATAATGTAATTCGGCACTGGAGTTAAACCGTTCATTCCAGTCGTGTTGCCAGTTTATTTGGTAGTCGCGTTTTTCGATAAAATTACCCTGAGCGTCAGTTTCTTTTATGTCGCTTTGGGTCGATAGTTCAAAATGACTATAGTTAACTGGTTGCCACTGAACACCCACTTCCCAGTCAAAACCATTAAAACTGTCACGTTCAGCCGAGTCGAAATCTTTACGTCGAACCCCGGCTTTAGCAAAGCCGGTGGTGGCTTCACTAGACTGCCACCTGATACCGGCTAACGCTTTTTTTTCCTTACTGTCGAGACGGTTTCGTTCGTTTAATGAATAATCGTATGTAATATCTGCTACCGATACATCAAGCAATACATCGGTATTGGGCGCAACCTTGTAGTAAAAGGTACTCCCTAATAGATTGGTGTGGCGGTCGCGTGCGCGGTAGTCAGGCTCATCACCTTTATAATCGACATCCTTGTATTGATAACGTAAATCAAGCTGGCCAGTAGCTCCATATCCGCCATAACGATAAGTGACCTCTGCGTTTGATTGTTTGAATTTATCCGGATGAGCTAATTGGTCGCCGCGACCAATCGAATAACGTGTGCCTCGGGCATCGTGACTCGACTGAAAATCTGCATCCAGCAGCAATTGATGGCGCTCGTGCACACGATATTTCAGTTGAGTCCACACCTGCTGATCAGTGTAGTTATCGGCCTGACTCTTCGCATATTCTCCACGAATAAGCTGATAACCAAAGCGATAATCATTTGGGCCAAAATTATTGCGTATGTTGATGGAAGGGCTAATTAGCGTTTTCCAGCTGTCCCTTTCGTTGTTTGCCTGATGTAAAACATTGTCGTCGTAGCTTTGTTGCAGTTTGAACTGAGGTGTAAGTAGAAAAGCACCTAAATTTACGCTGCCTTTTTGCTCCTGATCAGCAGCATATGATGAAGCACAAATTAGTGTGACAGTTGTCGCAAGCAACTTTTTTGCATCACGCATTAAATTCCTATCCCTTGAACAACGGCTACAAAATCTAAGTAGCCAGTAATCTATCCGGTCATGAATTTGATCAGTAATGCGATTTGCATGCCATGCATTTACAACGCGGTTAACACCTGACTTTCAGCGTTGCTAAAAATAATCTTACGACTTATTGGTTTTATATGCGGCAGATAATTTGCTGATCTGTTGCTGTTTGGCAACACCCGAGTTTATTGGGCTGGAGCCAAATTTGGGTTTTACAGCCAATTGTGTACGGGGTGTATTTATTACGTGAATTGTATGTTTATTGAACAATTTTCGGTTTTTAGTCTTTAACCCTTTTTTATATCAGTTTTTGTCCTCGCTGGAAGTCGTGTGTATTTACATATTTTTAACAGTTAATGAATGGCACTTTATTTGCAATTTTTAGGTGTAAATGCGCGTTTTTGAGCGTGTATAAAAGCGTAGGTATGGTCGTTAACCCCTTACTGAATAAGGGCTTGGTCAGTGAGCCTATTAGCAGGAACGCGGAGCGCAAAAGTACTGTGATTGTTGCCAATCGGGGACATCACAACAGCATTAATAACAATAAAAACAGAAGAAGTGACCAGGGATAAAGCGGTTAGTCACTGATTTAATTTAAGTTTTAGTATTAGAGCTAGTAGTAAAAATGCGGAAAAACGGTCTTTGTTGCAAATTGGCAACAAAGCGCGAATTTCGCGAAAAACAAGGGGATTGGATTTAGCGCTCAGCTTCGGGTGGTTAACGAATGGGCACAGCCGCCGAATGGCGAACAAACATATTCACAGAGGAACGGATGAAAATGGCCAGTCACATTGTTTCGCAAAAGAGTGTTTCGCAAAAAATGCGCAAAGGAATTATTCAGTCTAATCAAAGCAGTTTTTCTACACTATATCGGTTGGCTGACTTGGTTGTCATCACCGCCATTTATTTTTATGTGTTATTTGCTAACGGACTTGCAGTAAATGCGGCAAGCCTGGTGGTGCTGTTTGTGTGTATTATCAGTTTTATGTTGTGTGCAGAATCGAGCGACATTTATCGTTCATGGCGCACATCACCATCATTAATGATGATTAAAAGTGTACTGGCTGTGTGGTTGCTGACAGTGTGCGCCACAGTTGTCTTTGCGTACTTTTTGCATTGGCTCGTTCCCTATAAAACCTTTGTACTTTCTTACTGGCTGGTGGCGGCGGGTTTTTGTTTACTGGGATGGCGTATTGTCTTCAGGGAAGTGTTATACATTCAGCGTAAAAAGGGGCATAACAGTCGCAATGCTGTGATTATTGGTGCAACTGCCTCTGGTTATAGTCTGGCCGAGCAGATCTCAGACAACGAATATTTAGGCATTAATTTTAAAGGGTTTTATGACGACCGCTGTGATGAACGCATTCCCCACGAAATGCGTTACAGTATTAAAGGTAACGTCGATGACGTGATTCAGTTAGCCAAAGAAAACAAGGTTGATTACATTTATTTATCGATGCCAATGAGCGCAGAAAAGCGCATTATGAGCATTCTTAATTTATGCAGTGATACCACCGCCACGGTTTATATCATCCCTAACTTTTTTATCTATAACCTGATTCATGCACGATGGCAGAATATTGGCTCTATCCAAACGTTAAGTGTGTTTGATACGCCGTTCCAGGGTGGAAGTGACGTATTAAAACGAATTGAAGACATAGTGTTATCTAGTTTGATTTTGTCTGTGATTGCGCTGCCAATGTTGCTGATTGCAGCGGCGGTTAAAATAACTTCACCCGGTCCCGCTATTTTTAAACAAACCCGTTATGGTTTGGATGGCAAACCGATTACCATTTATAAGTTTCGCTCTATGTCGACGCAGGATAATGGCAAACAGGTTAAACAAGCTCAGAAAAATGACCCGCGTATCACCCGGTTAGGTGCTTTTATTCGCCGTACCTCGTTAGATGAATTACCGCAGTTTATTAATGTGTTGCAAGGGCGAATGTCGATTGTGGGGCCAAGGCCACATGCAGTGGCGCACAACGAGGAATATCGTAAATTGATTGAGGGTTATATGCTGCGTCACAAAGTGCGCCCCGGTATCACTGGCTGGGCTCAGATAAATGGCTATCGCGGCGAAACAGAAACCATCAATAAAATGGTTAAACGGGTGGAATACGATCTCGACTATATTCACCGCTGGTCTGTGTGGTTGGATATCAAAATTATATTCAGCACTGCATTTAAAGGATTTGTAAGCAAAAACGCTTATTAAATAATCCACACCAGAGCGGACACAACCTATTAAATAAAAAATGCGGCCAAAGCAGAATTTCGATGGCCGCAGAACATGGAAGTACAAAACATTTGGAGAGGAGTTAATTCACTTCACACAAACGATTGGTTCTACGTTGCTTCATTGTGCGCAATAGTGGAGGTAAGGATAAACCAATCAAAACAATCGCCATACCACTTAGCTGAATGGGAGTAACGCTTTGACCCATCATCATGGCGGTGAGTGCGGCAAATACAGGAATAAAGTTAAAAAACAATGAGGCGGTCGCGGAACCGAGTTTTTGCACACCATTTAAGAAAAACAAATAACCCACCACAGTGCCAAAAATGCCAATGTAAACCACTGAGACGATGCCACCGCCCGATAAATTAATCAGCTCCTGTATTGGATGAATGTCACCCTGAATAGCGCTGGCGATAAGTATAAAAATATCACCGGTAAGCAAACTGATTAACGTAAAGGGAATAACCGGAAGCCAGCTCGTTACCTTTTGCGAGGCTGTGGTGTAAGCCGACCACAGTAACATAGCGGCGATAACGGTAATGTCTCCCTGATTAAATTGAAATTGCATCAGGCGTTGCCAACTGCCGTTGGTGATCACCAGCAAGACACCAAATAATCCTACTAACAGGCTAAAACTTTGGGCGCGGCTAATCCATTTGCGCGCCAACCCCGCCACCATTAACGCGGTTACCAGCGGGCTGAGTGCCATCACCAATGCACCATTGGTTGCCGCGGTATGTTTAATGCCGGTAAACAGCAGTAAATTAAAACCCCCTACGCCAAGCACGCTAATAAAGGCTAACCACAGATATTGTCCAAAACGTAAGTGTGGCCAGGGCTGACGTTTGACCAGCAGATAAATAATTAAACACAAGGATGCGATGCTAAAACGCCAGATCACCAGAGACTGCTGCGACATACTCTCGAGCACGGGTTTTGAAAATGGGAATACACTGCCCCAGCAAAATACGCTGATAAGTAGCAAAATCAAAGTGGACGTGGTGGACTGTCGGTTCATGTTTTTTGCGGTTGATGAAAAACTGGGTTAAGTGTATAAGTTTCATATATAAAATAAATAGGTGTTTTTGAACCATTAAATGTCAAATATGAAACTTAATTATTCGCTCGATGACATGCGTTTGTTTTGGGTGGTGGCCAAAAGTGGGAGTTTTCGTGTGGCAGCTAAACAGCTGGAGATGCCGCCATCAACCCTGAGCCGGCGTATCAGCGCATTAGAAAGTGCTCTGGGCCTGCGCTTGCTGCATCGTGATGCGCACCGGATTAATCTGACAGGCACGGGACAGCAATACTTAGAACGTTGCGGGCCGTTGTTCAGGGAGCTGAATGATATTTCCGGCGAACTCAACGCCGAAAAACATGAACCTGCTGGGTTGTTACGTATGGCGGTGCCGGTGAATACCACTTATCGCTGGTTGGCAGATGCACTTAACGAATTTCAGTTACGTTATCCAAAAATTGATTTAGAAGTACGCATGTCTAACTGGAATATTGATATGGGTGAACATGCGATTGATTTAGCGATACGGGTAGGGGAGCCCAGTTTAATGGGCTGGATTGCACGTCCGCTAACCGGAGTACAATTTATTTTGTGTGCCAGTAAAAACGCGACACAATGGCATAATATTGCGCACCCCAATGATTTAGCCAGACATCCGCTGGTGGTCAGTTTTCCTGTTAGTCCCTGGCACTTTGAGCATAAAACCAGTCGTGAATCGGTTGAATATCACCCTCAGGGCAACGTGCGTTTATCGGTAGATGATATGAATATCGCCATGAAAGCCGTTGAAGCCGGTGTGGGGATTGGTTATTTGCCTAAACGGGTGGTGTGCGAACAAATGCGTGAAAAATCACTGATTAATATCGCTCCGGATTGGTTAGGGCCACAGCGACGCACTTATCTTTTGTACCGTGATCGCCAAAATCAGCCATTGCGCTTGCGTTTATTAATCGATCATTTATTGCAGGTTGCACCGACCGAATACTAAACAATCTGCTGCATGACCCAATTGGTGCGTGCCGCGGAATCGCCAGTTGAATTGCATGCGCTGCCGGTCAGTAATTGTTTTACGACGGCATCGATTAATGGTTGTTGAATATGTTTGGGTAAATCAAATTCAACGAGTTGTGGTTTATGCTTAAGCTGTTTTAAGGTGACCTGGCCGCTGCCAAAAACTGGGAACTCTATCTGGCCTTCACTGCCGATAATTTGAATCAGGTCGCGCTCTTCGCTTTGAGCCGCGCAAAAACACCAGTTACCGCTACCCAATACGCCATTTTTGAACTGCCAGCTGGCAACCACGCTGTCTTCAGCTTGATATAAACCGGCCTGGTTAGCACGAAAGCCACTCACATTAATAATTGGGCCAATAAGAAAATCGAGCAGATCTAACTGGTGCGAAGCCAGATCATAAAAATAACCACCACCTGCAATTTGTGGATCAACCCGCCAGGGTTTATCAATGTTGTGTAACACCTGCGGATTGGCTGCCTGAACTAAACGCACATTTACCTGACGTACGTCTCCAATTTTCTTTTGTTCAAGCCATTGTTTTACCTGTAAAAAATTTGGCAGGTAACGTCGATAATAAGCCACTAACAGCGGTACTTTGGCATGTTCGCAGGCCGCGATCATTTGCTGGCATTCGTTATAAGTGCGTGCCATCGGTTTTTCTACGTACACAGGTTTGCCTGCTGCCGCGGCTTTTAGGGTATAAGGCAAATGGCCATCGGGAGGCGTAGCAATATAAATGGCGTTGATATCAGGATCGTTAATCAGTGCATCCGCATCGTCGTACCACCTGGGTACATTATGGCGTCTGGCGTAATCCTCGGCTAAATGGCCGCTGCGGCGCATAACGGCAACCAGCTCGCTGTTTTCAACTAACTGCATGGCCGGTGCGCTTTTTACTTCACATACATCGCCAACGCCGATAATTCCCCACCTGACTTTATTCACCATTTATTCCTTTTTGATAAACCAAGGTTCAGCTAAATTGTTGTTTAAATGCATCTTTATAACGACGGGATAATGTTAATTTGTGTCCGCTTTTAAGCGTGATTTCGCCATCACCACTGGGGGCGTAACTAATATTGTCAATCGCCAGATGTTTAACCGCGTAACTACGATGAATGCGGCTGAAACCGGCTGTTTGTAGTTTTTCTATGGTATTGGCCAGCGTGGCACGCAGCGGATAAATTCGCCCCCCACTATGCAAATTAACGTAGTTTCCAGCCGATTCCATCCACTCAATATCGCTCACTTTAACCAAAAACTCTTTATCCAGTTTTTTAACCAGTAAGTGCTCCGGTACTTTTATATTACTTGATGGCGTGACATCGTTTTCTGACAATTCATTTGAGATTAAATTGGCCTCGCCTTTTAGTCGGCTATAGATGAAGTGATAAATCTGCAACATGACAAAAAAGTTGAGGTAACCCAACACATCTTTGCGATATTCATAAACAAATTCCGACCAGAAATTACCAAACTGATATTCCCATCCGTGCCATTGGTATACCAGATCACGAAACCACACCATTAACAAAACATGCGCCAGTGAAAATACGATGGATGCGCCGATATGCAGCACTATCTGTTTGCCAATACCAGTGAATTTGGGCGGTACAAATTTAAACCAGTAAAGCACCACAGGGATCAATAACAACACTGCCAGAGCACTGGTGTATTCCCAGGTGAATGGTTCCCACAGTGCGATATCCGGCGCGCCGTTTCGGTTATGTTCAGTCCATACCGATAAGGCGTTGATGGTGTTGGGGATCAGCAGGTACAAAGCAAACAGCAGTGTTAGCCACAATGTTTTGTTTTTATCGTATCGTTCAAACAGTGTCATAAATGAAAAATGGATATCCCTAATATCCACCACTTATCCCTCAGGCCTTACCGACTGGCATCTGGCTATTGGTTGGGGTGAAAAAGTTGCGCACTCTAATGCCCTAACTTTACCGTGAGGAACAGGTATGACTCAAATACAAAATGGTCGTCGTTATGATATTGATGCGCTGCGGGTTTTGGCATTTATGCTGTTGATTTTGTATCACATTGGCATGTATTACGTTCAGGATTGGGGATGGCATGTAAAAAGTCCCGATACCTATAGCTGGTTACAGGATTTGATGTTGCTGGTAAACCAGTGGCGAATGTGTTTGTTGTTTATTTTAAGTGGTATGGCACTGGCATTAATAAAAGGCAAATATAGCGCGGGCAGTTTAATTTGGTTACGCAGCAAACGCCTGATGATACCGCTGATTTTTTCCATGTATGTAATAGTGGCGCCGCAGCTGTTTTATCAGTTGCAACTGAATAATGGTTATCAACAGGATTACCTGACTTTCTGGCTGCAATATATCAATGCACCCGCAGATTTTTTCCCCGAAATGCAAAGCGTGATTGGTTTATTAACCTGGAATCATCTGTGGTATTTACCTTATTTATGGGTTTACAGCATTATCATGCTGGCTATTGGTGACGCATTAAAAAAGCTGGCTCAATCGACACTGGCGAGCAAATTAAATCTTTGGCATGTGTTTGCTGTGTTAGTGGTGGTGCAAACTGCCATCTGGATGGGTTACGGCCGTAACTATCCGGAAACGCATGACCTGGTTACCGATTGGTATGCACATAGTAAGTACCTGCTTGCCTTTAGTGTGGGTTACATGCTGGTGATGCATAAAAACTGGTGGCAACAGTGCATAGATAAACGCCTTGTACTACTGGGTATTGCTGTGTGTGGTTACATTTTTATTTTCTTTGATAACCATGGCTTTATGCCGAGTGTGGAAGGTTCTGCCTATCCCGATTTGATGCAAGGCGCATATTCAGTGGCTTATTTTATTAATCGTTATGCCTGGTTGTTTGCGGTAATAGGTTTGGGGGGGCATTACCTAAATCGTTCCACGCCAGCACTAAAATATGCCAATGATGCGGTATTGCCCTGGTATATCTTTCATCAGACTTTAATCGTGGTATTCGCCATGTGGCTGCGCCCGTTAGCGCTAAACGATGGACTCGAATTCGTCTTATTAACTGCAGCCACAGTGGCAGGGTGCGCCATTGGTTATGAACTGGTGCGCCGGTTATGGATAACCCGTGTGCTGTTTGGCTTAAAATAAAAAGATTAGAGCGTGTTGATCTTTGCTGTATGAATTTTGTTCTAACTAAACGCTTTTTAATCGCGACGCTTATTTGCAGGCCTAATGGATTAAGTCAAAAATAAGCAACAATGAGTGAAAAGTGTTTAGGACGAACCCTTCGGGCAACGTTTGCGCGGCATTTCTACTGCTTCAGCACTCATTTATGTAGAACAACTACACTACATTCGTGCTTCATGGTTTAAATACCGCGCAACTCGTTGCAAAAATATACAGCAAAGATCAATACGCTCTAAATAAACACAGGTGTTGTGTTGTTGCACAACACCTTTTTTGCATTAGAAACGGTAACCATAAGACAGGTTAAAAAAATCCAGCCCCGGATTTTTACTATTGAGGCCGCCATTGGAATAATGCATGTATCGCATGGACACACTTTGTTGCTCGTCTAACAGCATTACCAATCCTAATCTGTCTTCAAACTGGTAGTGGGAGCCAATATCTTTACCGGCAAATTGGGTGTCATCAATGAGCGATACACCAATACCAAATTCCCATTTAAGTGGATATTTGTTGGCTACAGTGGTGAATTGAGATGAAAAAACAGGCGAAATAGCAATCGCCAGATTGGTATCGTGATGATTGTTTTCACCAAACTCCCACAAATTAACACTCATTTCCCAATATACATCGAGTTCGCCTAACTGTTTGATTTGGCTAAAGGTGCCGTAATAAGGTCGATAAGCGAGTCGCAATCCGGATAATCTGGACTCTCCATCCAGATAGTCAATTGCAATGCCCTGATTAAGATTGGCGGCATGTGCCGGTAAAAAGTGAAGTAATAATGCAACCCAAATGACTGCAAGTTTGTTCATTAGTTAAGTAGCTCCAGGTTTAGTAAGGCAGAGTTACTTAGGTATGGGCTGCAGGCCTTATTTCTATTGGTTTTTGTATTTTTTTTCTTTATAGGTGTAATCAGAAATTGTGATGATTATTACCCTTGAAATGTACACATCTTGCCGGATATGGGGTGAGCAGCGTTATTTTGAAAATTTAAGTTTCACTTGCTGCTCTCGCTCACCCCATTAATAAATTAATGGGGTATGGGATAACGCGTTTTAAAATCGCTTAACGCTGCAACGCGAGCCTGCTCCAGTTGTTGTTTGATTTGTGCCCCCTGAAATCCTTGTTCAATAATTTGTTTTACATCCACGTTGCTGGCGACTTCTAACGCCTGCCAAACATAATCGGCCTGTGGATAGTCGCTATTTTCAAAGCCAGTGCGACCTTTGGCATCTGCGCGGCAAACATTGAGAAATTCGGCAAAACGTTGTGGTTTGCGCCAGCCGTCACACCGGTTAAATACTTTAAGCAAGGTTGCCGGTTTTAACTCAAACGCTTTATGCACGTGGGTATGAAATTGTGAGGCCATTAAGGCTAATTCACGGCATTCATTAGGCGCTTTTATACGATCACATAAAGCATTGATGGGCGCTAATCCCAGAGTTTCATGACCATGATGCGCGGGCCAGTTATCGGGTGGTGTTTTGCCTTTGCCTAAATCATGGGTCAGCGCGGCAAAGCGCACTGCGAGATCACCCGACAGAGCCACTGCTTGTTGCAACACCATTAAAGTGTGAATTCCCGTATCAATTTCCGGATGCCATTTGGCTGGATTGGGAATGCCCCACAGTACGTCCAGTTCGGCAAACCAAAATGATAATGCGTTCACCTGTTTTAAAATCTGAAAATAAACCTCAGGGTTGGGTTCCATCAACGCGCGCGCGGTTTCCTGCCATACTCGCTCTGCAGTTAAATGTTTTAGTTCACCGGATTCAGCAATACGCTGCATTAACTCTAGGGTCTCATCCGCAACGCAAAATCCATATTGATGATAACGCGCGGCAAAACGTGCCACGCGCAATACACGCAGCGGATCTTCCACGAAGGCATCGGAGACATGGCGTAACAGACGATTTTCTAAATCTTGCTGACCATGGTAAGGATCGATTATGGAACCGTCTTCGTCCATGGCCATAGCGTTAATGGTAAGGTCACGACGCAGCAAATCCTGCTCCAGTGTCACATTGCTGGAAGCATCGACTTCGAATCCGCTGTAGCCTCGTCCGGCTTTGCGCTCCTGACGCGCCAGTGCATATTCCTGCTGCGTTTTTGGGTGTAAAAACACCGGGAAATCACGTCCAACTTGCTGATAGCCTTGTTCAAGCATTTGCGCCACACTCGCACCAACAACGACGTAATCTTTATCTTTAACCGGATGACCTAAAAGGGCGTCGCGTACAGCGCCACCCACTAAAAAAACCTTCATATTTGTACTGTATTCTGTGAGTTTCGTGGTCATTATGCCGCAAGCAAAGCTGTTTTACATTTATGCTTTTGACTTGCGTGACGTTAATGGTTAGTTTGTCACACTACTTAGCTTATTTAGCTCACCTTTTATTATATGTACCTGAATTATTTCGGATTATCGGACAATCCATTTTCGATAGCACCTAACCCTGATTATCTCTATATGAGCCCGCGCCATAAAGAAGCACTGGCGCATTTAACCTTTGGGCTACGTGAAAGTGGCGGTTTTGTGATGTTAACCGGCGAAGTGGGCACAGGTAAAACCACGGTATCGCGTAAGTTGTTACAGCAATTACCCGATAAAACTCAGGTTGCGATGATCTTAAATCCAACCTTATCCGCAATTGAGTTGCTAGCAACGGTCTGTGACGAGTTAGGCATTGAGTATCAAAATACCAAAGCCAGCCTTAAATATTTCACCGATTTAATTCTCAATAAACTGCTGAATAATCATAAAGCCGGGATTAATACGGTGCTGATTATTGATGAAGCACAGCATCTGCTACCCGAGGTGTTAGAGCAATTACGCCTGCTGACCAATTTGGAAACCAATCGCGAAAAATTACTTAAAGTGGTGTTAATTGGCCAGCCCGAATTGCAACAGTTATTAAAACGTAATGAGTTACGTCAATTAGCACAGCGTATTACCGCACGTTATCACTTATTGCCCTTATCCCCGGGCGAGGTGAAATCCTATATCGCGCACCGCCTGAGTGTGGCCGGTGGCGACATCAGTATATTCAGTCCATCAAGTTTAAAAGCGGTGTTTAACGTTACCGGCGGTATTCCACGGGTAATTAATTTGCTGTGCGACCGCGCATTGACCCTGAGTTTTACCAGGCAGGATGCACAGGTAAAACGTCATATTTTCTTAGCTGCAGCCCAGCAAATTCTCGGTGAAGATGTGGTCAGTCAGCGCCAGAATCGTCAGTGGCGCTGGATACTGGTTGCGGTGTTTATTCTTTCCACCGCCCTGGGTTACGGATTGGGAGGTGCGCTATGAGTATCGTTGCTATTAGTGACCTTAAACCCGGCATGGTGATTGTGCAAATTACCGAGCAAAACGGGCCGGTGCGAATTCGTAAATCGGGATTGGTCACCAGTACTGAAATGGTGCTTGGCTTGCAGGAAATGGGGGTCTTACAGTTGGAAATTGACCCCAGCCAAACTGTCGAAATCGACTCCCCACAAACGGTGACCTCTTCGGTACAGGGCATGTTATTGCAAAGCTCTGCTTCTCAGGGGCATGACAATGCAATATCTGATCAGTTTAACCGCAGCTTGTTTTTGCCATCCGTGTCGGGCATTCCCTCCATGTGGCAATACTATGGAAAACGTTTTGTTTGGGTCGCTGTTATGATGGCTGCAGGGTTAACTGTTGGATGGTCTGGTGCTGCTTTTGAAGCCTGGCTTAAGCAAGCTAAAAGTGAAACGGTTGCTGTTGAGTCAAAAATCAATAAACCCAGCCCAAGTGCAGTTGAAAGCAATGCTGCACAGCCTGTTGATGAGCAAAAAACTGAGGGTGAGCAAGAGACACAAAGCGAACATACACAACTGAGTGCTGAAAACGCTGAGATAAAAAATGACGACTCACAAGCTACAGTAGATAGTGGCAGTCAGGTGCAAAATAATCCCGTTGATATCGCTGATCAAGGTGCTTCATTGCCCACAAAAAGCAAAGATGAAGCGTCCGAAGTATCACCTGAATTATTGAAAAAATTTAATCAGGCTGTGGCTGAAATTGGCGGAGATCTAAACGAACCACAGGCTGAGCCTGTCGCGCCACCCATTAGCGAAGATGCAGCTGGCGTACCGAGAATTGATCAGGTACCACAATGGGTGCGTGATGCTTTACCCAAAATGTCGTTTTCTGCACATATGTATGCCTCGGATCAGCAAGAGCGATGGGTTACCTTGAACGGGGTTAAATTACAGGAAGGCGACTGGATTAATCCCAATTTACAATTGGTCAGGATTACTCCACAAAAGGTCATACTTAATTACAAGGGGCAACAATTCAGCCTGAATGCACTGGCAGACTGGTAATTTATTATCGCCAGTCCAGCTGGCGATAATAGGTTGTCTAGAAGGCTTGTCTGAGGAAACTCAGCATGCTGATATCAAAATCTTCCGGCAATATGCTCGACTCAACTGCATCTTCGTCTTCCGCAAGATCAATCTGTTGCACTGTTTCATGGTTATTGGTGGCAATATCATAAAAACTCATTACCACAGGTGAGAGCGGATGCTCGTCATTGAGGCGAATAACCATCGCCAGTTTACCACTTTTGAGTTTAACCACTGACCCTATTGGGTACAGGCCTAAACAGGATGAAAACTTTTCCATTAGCTCTAAATCCAATTTATTGTTATTGCTTTCTTTCATCATCTGCAGGGCATCGGCAGGCGTCATAGCTTGTCGATACGGCCGCTCTGCGGTAAGTGAATCGTAGGTATCCACGATTGCAGCCATTCTACCATACAAAGAAATTTGATCGCCTGTCAAACCAGCGGGGTAGCCAGAGCCATCCAGTCGTTCATGGTGGTGGCGTATTACTTGCAGTGTCGAGTCATGGAAGCCTTCAATGTTGCTCACCAGATCCAGTGCAAACTGCACGTGCTTTTGCATTTTCTGCAATTCTTTGTCGGACAATTCTGAAGACTTTTGTGTGAGCAACAAGGGTAGTTTAACCATGCCAGCATCCATCAAAAGTGCACCAATACCGATATCCTGAATCACATCGCGATCTAAATTCAGGTAATGACCAAATAGCGTCATTAATATTGCGCAGTTGAGACTGTGTTCGAGCAGGTATTCGTCGGCCTGCTTAATTTGGGTGATGGCGTTTACAGCTTCGCTGCAATCAAACACCATATCCAGTACCCGCTGAGAAATGCCCTGAACTTCGCTTAAATGCTGGACTTTCCCGCGGCTAACACGGTTAAGTAACTGGCCATGTATCTGTTTGGCCTGATTGTATAACACCATGGACTGTTTTAAATGCGCACCAAAATTAGACTTGTCATGTGTTACATCATTTTCGACTTCCAGTGCATTGGTTGGGGCCAGATGAGTGCTGCGTGACAAGTCAATTTCCAGTTCCTGAATACCTTTAGTACGCAGTTGTTGAATGACTTTTTTGGTTTTAACTAATCCCTGTGATTTGACTTTTATCTTAGCGGTTTGTTTGAGTACCTGAGTGACATACATACCCGGTACCAATTCCTCTATCGTGATATTTTTTAACATGTGCTACTCAGAGAATGGGAGTTAAATTCAATGAAACTGAAAGGCAAAGTGTTGTAATAAAGCGCTGCAAGGTCAAGATACAATATGTAATTTTATATAAAATTTTCATTATGTCTGATTTGGATCAGTATTGGCTCTCCATCCAGCTTTCGAGGATTAAACACGCTGAGACACTGTCGACTTTTCCTTTAGTGAGTTTTTTAAAACCGCCCAGCTCAAAAAGCCGGGCTTTGGCATCGGCGGTGGTCAATCTTTCATCACAACCATGTACTTTTAACTTAAAACGTCCATTTAGGCGGTTGGCAAACTTCTGTGCCGCCACTGTGGTGTTTTGTTCGGTACCATCCATATTGAGTGGTAAACCAACAACTAAGGCATGGGGCTGCCATTCTTCAATTAGTTTTTCTATCAGGTTCCAGTCAGGCACACCTTCATCGGCTTTTAAGGCGTTAAGCGGGGCTGCTGTGCCGGTAATTTCCTGGCCTACTGCGACGCCTATACTGCGACTACCATAGTCGAACCCAAGGTAGGTTTTCATTTTAGTTCCTTATGCGTGACCTGTTCCGGGTGCCAGTTGCCAAACATCAATCCCTAGTTTTTGCACTGCGGTTTCCCATTTTCGGTGAATGGGCACATCAAATAACAGCTCTGGATCTGATTCGATCACCAGCCATGAGTTTTGCTGAATTTCTTCTTCCAGCTGACCCGCTCCCCAGCCTGCATAACCCAGTGCAACGATCGACTTTTGTGGTGCTGCGTCACCCGCGATATTTTCCAAAATATCTTTGGAGGTCGTCACCATAATATCGGAGGTAATTTCAAGACTTGAGCTGTAACCCGGCTGTGGTGTGTGCAGAATAAATCCACGATCGCGGCTTACCGGGCCACCGGCAACCACGATATGCTCACCTTTTTTCTGGTCGATGTCTTTATCGATATTGACCATTTTCAACAGTTCTTTAACCGTCATACCCGCAGGCTGATTAATTACAATTCCCATGGCGCCATGTTCGTTATGCTCACAAATATAAGTGAGTGAACGGCTAAAATTGGGATCCTGTAAATCCGGCATCGCAATTAAAAAATGATTCTCAAAACTGTTTTGCATTTAACTCCTACTACCTTAGGGTTATGTATTGGTCTCAAATTAATGTTTTACGCGGCGTTCAATTGCATCAAACAGCTTAGCGCATATATTGATATCGTACGCAGCTTCGATTTCACGAACACAGGTTGGACTGGTGACGTTAATTTCGGTGACTTTGTCGCCGATGATATCCAATCCAACAAATAATAAACCTTTTTCAACCAGAGTCGGTGCAATCGCTTGTGCAATGGCGCGGTCAGAATCGCTAATTGGTTGTGGGCGACCACTGCCGCCAGCTGCCAAATTACCACGGTTTTCGCCTTTGGTTGGCAGGCGTGCTAATGCATAAGGCATGACTTCACCATCTACAATTAATACACGTTTATCACCGTCTTTAATGGCCGGTTCAAATTTTTGGAACATAGCAAAACGCTGACCTTTTTCGGTCAGGGTTTCGATTATGACACCTAAATTGTTACCGTCATCTTTAACCCGGAAAATAGACGCGCCGCCCATGCCATCTAATGGTTTACAAATAATATCACTGTGCTCCTGGTGGAACTCACGGATAAGCGTGGCATTGCGGGTAACCAGTGTGGGCGGGGTTAAATCGCTAAACCAGGCGGTGAATAATTTTTCGTTAAAATCACGCAGGCTTTGCGCTTTGTTAACAATCAGCGTACCGCTTTGCTCTGCCAGTTCAAACATATGCGTGGCGTAGATAAACTCGTTATCCACCGGAGGATCTTTACGCATTAAAATCACGTCCAGCTCGGTCAGGCTTTGATGCACTTCGCTGGATAAGTTAAACCAATCAGTGGGGTTTTCCGCTACCTGTAGCGTTTGCATACGCGCCATCGGTTCGCCCTGATTCAGGTATAAATCAGCCATTTCCATGTAATAAAGTTCGTAACCACGGGACTGCGCTTCGAGCAAAAACGCAAAGCTGGTGTCCTTTTTAATATTGATGGACTGAATAGGGTCCATCACGATACCGAGTTTGATACTCAAGGCGATTTCCTCTTTAAGGCTGTTTGCAGATAAATGGTGTCAGATATCTGAATTTTCAAGCGTTTAACAATGTCTACGACCGAATAATCGACCAGATACTTACCAAGGATTTAGAGCGTGTTGATCTTTGCGGTATATTTTTGCAACGAGTTGCTTGGTATTTATACAATGAAGCGCGAATGTGGTGTAGTTGTTCTACATAAATGAGTGCTGAGGCAGTAGAAATACCAAGCAAACGTTGCCCAAAGGGTTCGTTCTAAACCCTTTTTACTCTTTTTTGCTTATTTTTGACTTAATCCATTAGGCCTGCAAATAAGCGTCGCGATTAAAAAACGTTTAGTTAGAACAAAATTCATACCGCAAAGATCAGCACGCTCTGATTATTACAAATCACCAAAATGACTTTGCAAAATACTGATTGAGGTTAATGCGGCGGTTTCGGTACGTAAAATCCGTGGGCCAAGCAATACGCTATCAAAGCCCATTTCTTCGCACTGGTAAATTTCCTGCTCGCTTAATCCGCCTTCAGGGCCAATCAGTAATCGCACACCTGCCTTTGGCACTTTTAAATCTGCCATGCGTTTTTCGGCTTTAGGGTGCAGGGTTAAGCGCAGTTGTTCGGTGGACTGGGCACACCATTCATGCAAACTAATGGGTAGGTGCAGTTTAGGCACAATATTGCGGCCACTTTGTTCACAGGCGCCAATGATAATTTTTTGCCATTGCTGGTGTTTTTTCAGCCAGCGGTCATCGTTGAGTTTTACATTGCAACGTTCGGTTATTAGCGGTGTGATGTCTGTGACACCCAGTTCTACGGATTTTTGTAATACAAAATCCATGCGATCACCTTTGGAGACCCCCTGGCCTAAATGAATCGGTAATGGTGACTCCGGGCTTAAACCGATTTTGGCATCAATACGCGCCACAATACGGCGCTTAGCCACATCGATTAATTCAGCTGGATAGTCATTTCCGTCGCCATTAAATATCACTACCGGCTGGCCGGTTTTGACTCTGAGTACATTCGCCAGATGGTTGACCGTGTCTGCTTCCAGTTCAATCTCACTATCTACTTTTACAATACCGGAATGGTAAATACGGGGAATTCGCACGCTAAAATAACCACTTACATTTAATAATGGTGTTAATGGTATCAGCCAGATAAAGTGAGGCAAATAAAAACCATAGTGTGAAATAACAAGGTGGAGTGCAAAGATGGTGCATAACAACACGCCTGCCATGATTGAGGTGCAGGGACTTAATCGTGCATTTAAAGGCGTGAAAGCAGTGGATAACCTGAGTTTTTCAGTACCGAAGGGGATTTGTTTTGGTTTGCTCGGCCCCAATGGGGCCGGTAAAACCACCACCATCGAAATGATGGAAGGTATCGCCAAACCTGACAGTGGTACTATTTTGTTTAACGGTGAGCCATTAACCCGTAAAGTTGCACCGCAAATTGGGATTCAGTTTCAGCATACTGCGTTGCAGGATTATTTAACTACCCGCGAATGTTTAAGCCTGTTCCGCAAGTTTTACGATCACGGGGTAGACGAACATACGCTGATGGATATGTGCGACTTGCATGAATTTGCCAATACCGAACACCGCAAATTATCCGGTGGACAGAAACAGCGACTATTGCTGGCGCTGGCATTGGTCAATGATCCACAAGTGTTGTTTTTAGATGAACCCACCACCGGATTAGATCCGCACGCCAGACGCAATTTCTGGGATCTGGTTAATAAAATTAAAACACTGGGCAAAACCATTATTCTGACCACCCATTATATGGATGAAGCCGAGCAATTGTGTGATGACATTGCCATTATGGATAAAGGCAAAATCATCGCTCGCGGTGCACCTAAAGCCTTGTTAAGCGAACACTTTAAAGGTGTGTTGATCCGATTGCAGCATCAGCAGCTTAGTGACAAGGTAATGAGTGAGTGTCTGCCCAGTCACGAACAAAATTACTGGTATATCAATACTGACAAGGTTGAGCAGACCTTAAAACTGCTGGTGGAAGAATCGGTGGTATTGGAAGGGTTGCATGTAAAATCGGCTAATCTGGACGATTTATTTTTGAAACTCACCGGGCATGGATTAACTGCCGAGCGTCCTATGGAAGTTGAGCCACAAAGTGCAGGAGAAGTCGCATGATAAGTCGTTTCTGGGCGGTATTTAAAGCACGTAATCTGGAATTTTTCCGCGATCGGTCTTCACTGGGGTGGAACCTGATTTTCCCATTATTGCTGGTGGTGGGCTTTGCCTTTATCTTCAGTGGTGACGGACGTCCTGAATACAAAATTGGTGTATTGGGTGAACACAGTTCCGACAACAGCTTTTATAGCATGCAACATGTGCAATATGTGGATTATTCGGATATTGAGGTCGCTAAACGTAAATTGCAGCAACACGGACTGGATTTGCTGGTCGAGCCTTCAAGTCAAACATACTGGATCAACTCCAGCTCACCTAAAGGCTATTTTACTGAACGATTAATTCAGGGCAGTCTGCCTGATTATCACAAACAGGTGCTGGAAGGGCGTGAAATACGTTATATCGACTGGGTTCTGCCGGGCATTTTAGGTATGAATATGATGTTCAGTTGTTTGTTTGGCGTGGGTTATGTAATTGTGCGTTACCGCAAAAGCTCGGTACTCAAACGCCTGAAAGCCACGCCATTACATGCCGCCGAGTTTTTACTGGCGCAGATATTTTCACGCTTGTTTATTGTGTTGGTGATTACCGGCGGGGTATTTACTGCCTGCGATTTAATGTTCGATTTTTACATGTTAGGCAGTTATTTCAGTTTACTGGTAATAGCGGCGCTAGGTGCAATGGCGATGATAGCGCTGGGATTATTGATGGCAGCGCGAAGTAACAGTGAGGAACTGGCCGGTGGGCTGCTGAATCTGGTGAGCTGGCCAATGATGATGCTGTCCGGTGTGTGGTTTTCGATGGAAGGTGCACCTAAAGCGTTGCAAACTTTCGCTGAATTTCTGCCATTAACGCAATTAGTCAGCGCTGCCCGGGCGATTATGACAGACGGAGCAACCTTGATCGATTTACAGCACCAGGTCAGTATTTTACTGGCGATGATAGTGGTATTTTTAGGGTTAGGTGCCTGGTTATTCCGCTGGGAAGGTGACGGGCGTTAACTTTATTTAGGACGGCTCATCAAAATGAAAAAAGGCGCTTACGTTTAGTTAGCGCCTTTTTTGTGTTTCTGAGTTGTCAGTTTGACTAACGACTAAAATGGCTCTGAACGGTTTGCGCTAGCCAGCTTTTAAGCTGGGATTCCGATAACGCACCACTAACACGTTCAATCTCTTTACCGCCAGCGAACAAAATCAGGGTTGGAATGCTACGAATACCGGCATCGGCGCTCACTTGTTGCGCATTTTCAGTATCAACCTTGGCAAATAAAATCGACTCGGTTTGCGCGGCGACGCTGGCAAAAACCGGCCCCATCATTTTGCATGGGCCACACCATTCTGCCCAGTAATCAACTAATACAGGTAAGTCATTTTTCTCAATGTAGCGATAAAAGGTTGCATCATTCAGTTCAACGGGATGATGAGTGTGTAATGCTGACTGGCATTTGCCGCATTTCGCATCGAGATGCGATTTGTCATCAGGAATATTGTTAATGGCGCCACAGGCCGCACAGACTATATGCATAAAAAATCTCCAAAAATTGTATGTAGCCCATGACCCGTCAACATCAGCGTTTATTTCAACACGCTCTGATTTAAGCCATGTATATTTGGTTATTACTTATTTCCATTAAGGTATGTGGACTGGTTGGCTCACTAAAGCCAAACTGACGATATAACTCATGCGCGTCAGATGTAGCGAGTGTCCATTTGCGCAATCCTTGCAGTTGCGGATGCTGTTTTACCGCATGCACCAACCATTTGGAAAGGCCTTTACCACGATGCTCATCCAGCACAAATACGTCGGCTAAATGCGCGAATATGGCGAAGTCGCTTACTATCCGGCAATAGGCCACCTGTTTATCATGCTGGAAAATAGCAAAAGTCAGTGCGTTTTGTGCAGCCCGTTGCACCACCTCAAATGGAATATTTTTACACCAATAGGCATCTTTTAAAAAGCCATGGATAACGTCGAACTGTAATTCGTCTTTCTCCATGCTCAGGCGGTAACCTGCATTTTCAAGTTGCCCGATCATAGACTGCATGTTAACTCTTTTGGCAATTAGGGTGATTAGTGCTCTGCGCTCTTAATTGCTGCGCCTGGGCCATTTGACTTTGCAAATCCTGAATACGGGTTTGTGGCGAAGGGTGAGTGGAGAGTAATTCCGGTTGGCGGCCCCCGCCAGCTTTTTCCATGTTATGCCACAGATTAACCGCCTGACTGGGATCAAAGCCGGATTTCGCCATCAGTTGCAAACCAATTTCATCGGCTTCACTTTCCTGAATACGACTAAAAGGTAACTGAATTAATACCTGGGAGCCTGCACCAATGGCCTGCATAATGGTACCTGCGTGTTCTACATTACCTGCTTTTAGTGCAATGTCCGCACCCTGTAAGCCTAAACCAACCAGACTGCTGGTCGACAAACGTTCATTACCGTGATCGGCTATTACATGGCCAATTTCATGACCGATGACTGCGGCCAGTTGATCCTGATTCTCAGTGACTTCAAGCAAGCCGGTATAAACACCAATTTTTCCGCCTGGCAAGGCAAAGGCGTTTACCTGTTTGTCATCAAAAACCACCACTTCCCATTTTCCCTGAAATACGTTTTCCGGCAAATGTGAGGTAATTTGCGTGGCAACACATTGCACAAATTCGTTAGCCACTTGTTGCCTGGATACACTGGTTTCTTTTTTGATATTGTCAAAACTCTGCACACCCATTTGTTGCATTTGAGTTGAAGAATAGAGTTTGAGTTGTTTACGTCCCGTAGGAGAGGTACTACAGCTGGTCAGTGTTAGTAATACTGCGCTCCATAACAATGTTTTTAACATATAAAACTCCGTTTCAATCAGGGAAAATTATTAGTACGTCAATTTGCCACAATCAGTAGCGACAAAAAAGCCCCGAGAGTGTTAACCGTCGGGGCTTTGCATTATTTTATGATTTACAAACCGGCATCCGCGCGTAAATCGTCGGCTTTATTGGTGGCTTCCCAAGGGAATTCATCACGGCCAAAGTGACCATAGGCCGCAGTTGCCTGATAAATCGGACGCTCCAGATCAAGCATTTTAAGTAAGCCGTACGGACGTAAATCAAAGTGACGACGTACCAGCTCAACCAGGGTTAAGTTGTCGACTTTGCCGGTGCCAAAAGTATCTACACTGATTGAGGTTGGTTCTGCCACACCAATGGCGTAAGACACCTGAATTTCACAGCGCTCTGCTAAACCAGCTGCCACGATGTTTTTGGCAACATAACGCCCGGCATAGGCAGCTGAACGGTCAACTTTGGATGGATCTTTACCTGAGAATGCACCACCACCGTGACGTGCCATACCACCGTAGGTATCAACGATAATTTTACGGCCGGTTAAACCACAGTCACCCATTGGTCCGCCGATAACAAAACGGCCGGTTGGGTTAATAAAATACTGGGTGTTGGCGTTAAGCCATTCAGAAGGCAGTACCGGTTTAATGACTTCTTCCATCACTGCTTCACGCAAGTCTTCCGTGCTGATGCTGTCGCAATGCTGAGTAGATAAAACTACCGCTTCAATGCCCACTGGTTTGCCATTCTCATAGGCAAAAGTCACCTGACTTTTGGCATCGGGGCGTAACCATGGCAGGGTACCGTTTTTACGCACTTCGGCCTGGCGTTTCACCAAACGGTGCGAATAAGTAATCGGTGCCGGCATTAATACATCGGTTTCGTTAGAGGCATAACCGAACATCAGGCCCTGATCGCCTGCGCCCTGATCTTCAGGACGGCTGCGGTCAACACCCTGATTAATATCGGGGGACTGTTTACCAATAGCGTTTAATACCGCACAGGAATCGGCATCAAAACCCATATCCGAATGGGTGTAACCAATTTCACGCACGGTTTTACGGGTTAGTTCTTCAATATCGACCCAGGCAGTGGTATTGATTTCACCGCCCACCAGTACCATACCGGTTTTAACAAACGATTCGCACGCTACGCGCGCTTTAGGGTCTTGTTCTAAAATGGCGTCTAATACGGCATCAGAGATTTGGTCGGCAATTTTATCCGGATGTCCTTCAGACACAGATTCAGAGGTAAAAAGCTGTTTAGCCATGATAATAGGGTATCCTTTACTACAATTTTCCGGTGAGACCGGCACAATGGGCGTAATTCTAGCCTGAAAAATTTAGTTTGTCAGTATTTACATCTAGACGTCTAAATGGCTGTTTGTTAAGTTATCGTTCCACAAACAAAAAACTTAAGTGATTGATGAAATATCAGCCGGTTTAGATTGTTACATTTTGTCTGTGTTAAATATTTTTTTATATATTCTTATGTTATTTCACTTGTGTTTGCAGTTAGCTGGCAGCTAAGCCAGAATGGCAACCCATTTGAGATTAGATACCACAGTTGAGGTGGTAAACCATTTATATAGGAGATGCTATGGCCTCACGTCGAGAACTAGCTAATGCGATCCGTGCCCTGAGTATGGATGCGGTACAACAGGCCAATTCTGGTCACCCCGGCGCCCCAATGGGCATGGCCGATATCGCACAGGTGTTGTGGAGCGATTTTTTACAACATAACCCGGCTAATCCGAAATGGGCCAACCGTGATCGCTTTGTATTATCAAACGGCCACGGCTCCATGCTGATTTATTCACTGCTGCATTTAAGTGGCTATGCATTACCAATTGAAGAGTTGAAAAACTTCCGTCAGCTGCATTCTAAAACCCCGGGTCACCCGGAGTACGGTTATACCGAAGGCGTAGAAACCACCACTGGCCCGTTAGGTCAGGGCATCAGTAATGCGGTCGGTATGGCGATTGCTGAGAAAACCTTAGCTGCGCAATTTAACCGTGAAGGTCATGATATTGTTGATCACTTCACTTACTGTTTCTTAGGTGACGGTTGTCTGATGGAAGGTATCTCACACGAGGTATGTTCACTGGCCGGCACGTTAGGCTTAGGCAAACTGGTTGCATTCTGGGATGACAACGGTATTTCTATCGATGGTCATGTGGAAGGCTGGTTTACCGATAACACCCCAGCACGATTTGAAGCCTACGGCTGGCACGTTATCGCAGATGTAGATGGGCATAACCCAGATGCAATCAAAGCGGCGATTGAAGCGGCTAAAGCTGAAACCTCAAAACCCACTTTAATTTGCTGCAAAACTATTATCGGTTTTGGTTCTCCGAATAAATCGGGTAGCCATGATTGTCACGGTGCACCATTAGGTAATGACGAAATTGCCGCAGCACGTGAATTCCTTAACTGGCCACATGCACCGTTTGAAGTGCCTGCCGATGTATACGCAGGTTGGGATGCAAAATCGGCTGGCGCTGAGCGTGAAGCCAGCTGGAATGCAAAATTCGAAGCATACAAATCATCGCATCCAGAGCTGGCCGCTGAATACGAGCGCCGTTTAGCCGGTGAATTGCCAGCCGATTTTGAGCAAAAAGCGGCGGCCTTTATTCAGGAATCCCAGGATAAAGCAGAAAACGTAGCCAGTCGTAAAGCATCACAAAACTCTATCGGTGCTTTTGCTTCTTTCATGCCGGAAATTTTAGGTGGATCTGCCGATTTAGCCGGCTCTAACCTGACCTTATGGTCTGGCTCTAAAGGCTTAACGGCAGATGATGCCAGCGGTAACTACATCTATTATGGTGTACGTGAATTTGGTATGGCCGGTATTATGAACGGTCTGGGTTTGCACGGTGGTTTCCGCCCGTATGGCGCAACCTTCCTGATGTTTATGGAATATGCGCGTAATGCGGTACGTATGTCGGCACTAATGGGCATTCCAAACATTTATGTTTTCACGCACGATTCAATTGGTCAGGGCGAAGATGGCCCAACTCACCAACCGGTTGAGCAAGTGGCTAACCTGCGTTTAACCCCGAATATGGATACCTGGCGTCCGTGTGATGCGGCAGAAACCGCAGTAGCATGGAAATCGGCGTTGCAACGCACTTCTGGCCCAACATCATTGGTATTTAGCCGTCAGGGTTTACCTGCGCAAAGCCGTGATGCAGCAACGCTGGCAAATATCGCCAAAGGTGGTTACGTATTAGTGGATTGTGCTGGCACACCCGATGTGATCTTAATCGCTACCGGTTCTGAAGTAGGCATTACAGTTGATGCCGCTAAACTACTGAGCGAACAAGGCAAAGCGGTTCGTGTGGTATCTATGCCAAGCACTAGCGTATTTGACCAGCAGGATGCGGATTATAAAGAATCTGTTCTGCCAAAAGCGGTGACTAAACGCGTGGCGGTAGAAGCGGCGCATCAGGACTTCTGGTACAAATATGTCGGTTTTGATGGTGCTGTGGTTGGTATGACAACCTACGGTGAATCGGCACCGGGTGGCGCGTTGATGAAACACTTTGGTTTTACTGCCGAAGCGGTAGCACAAGCGGCCAGCAAACTGTAACTGACGGCTGTTCAGTCGTAAGTTGAACGGGTACACTAGGGCGCTTTTCAGCGCCCTTTTTATTTTTAAATTTCGGGTTTTAGCCATTTTTCATTTTCTGGGGTAAATAAGCATTATGTTGCGAGTGGCAATTAATGGTTTTGGTCGTATTGGTCGCAACGTATTGCGCGCTTTGTATGAAACCGGCCGTGATCAGCACATTCAGGTGGTAGCCATCAACGAACTTGCCGAGCCCAAAGGCATTGCACATTTGCTTAAATACGATACCTCACACGGGCGTTTTGGCTTTGATGTGGCGCTGGATGGCAAAACGCTGTTAGTGGCAGGCAATCCCATTAGTTTGTTATGCCATGAGCAGATTAGCGATATTAACTGGCAGCAACATGATGTGGATATCGTGCTTGAATGTACAGGTGTGTATGGCGACCGCGAAGCCGGATTAGCCCATATAAAACAAGGTGCGAAAAAAGTGTTGTTTGCACAGCCGGGCAGCCACGATTTAGATGCCACCGTAATTTTTGGCATTAATGACGATGTACTTAGCGCCAGCGATGCGATTGTCTCCAACGGCTCCTGTACCACTAACTGTATTGTGCCTGTAATTGAAACACTGGATAACGCTTTTGGCGTGACCAGCGGCACCATTACTACAATCCATGCCTCCATGCACGACCAGCAGGTGATTGATGCTTATCACCCGGATTTACGCCGTACCCGCGCAGCCAGCCAGTCGATTATTCCGGTGGATACTAAACTGGCACTGGGTATTGAACGGATTCTGCCGAAATTTGCCGGTAAGTTTGAAGCCATTGCGGTGCGGGTGCCGACCATCAATGTTACCGCAATGGATTTAAGTGTCACGCTGGATAGCAAAGTGTGCATTAGCGATGTAAATCAGGTGCTGAAACAAGCGGGGCAGGGGCGTTTGCAAGGTTTGCTCGGATATACTGAAGAGCCGCTGGTATCCTGTGATTTTAATCACGACCCGCATTCGTGCATTGTGGATGGCAGCCAGACACGCGTCAGTCATAAACAGCTGGTAAAAACACTGGTATGGTGTGACAACGAATGGGGCTTTGCTAATCGCATGCTGGATACCGCCAATGTGATGCACCAGTTAGGTTACGCACGATAAATGGAATAAATAGCGGCTGTTGCAACGCAGCAATCGGCCGCAATAACGAATCATCATTTAAATTTGAAACAACAAAATTGAAGGAACTCTCATGTCAGTAATTAAAATGTCTGATCTTGATTTAGCCGGTAAACGTGTATTGATCCGTCAGGATTTAAACGTGCCGGTGCAGGATGGCAAAGTCACGTCCGATGCGCGTATTCGCGCGTCTTTACCTACCATCAAAGCAGCAATTGATGCCGGCGCTAAAGTGATGGTGATGTCGCACTTAGGTCGACCCGCTGAAGGCCAGTTTGAAGCAGAATTTTCACTGCAACCGGTAGTGGATTACATCGCCGCGCAGGTGGACTTCCCGGTGCGTTTGGCCAGTGACTATTTAAACGGTCTGGATGCAAATGCCGGTGAACTGGTGGTACTGGAAAACGTGCGTTTTAATCCGGGCGAAAAATCTGACGATGAAGCTTTATCCAAACAATATGCCGCACTATGTGATGTGTATGTAATGGATGCCTTTGGCACCGCGCACCGCGCTCAAGCTTCTACTCATGGCGCAGGTTTATATGCACCGGTTGCTTGTGCTGGCCCTTTGTTGGCGGCAGAGCTGGAGGCGTTAGGTAAAGCACTGGATAACCCGGCACGCCCTATGGTGGCAGTAGTAGGTGGCTCTAAAGTCTCGACCAAGTTAACCGTGCTGGATGCCTTATCTAAAATCGTTGACCAGTTAGTGGTGGGCGGTGGTATCTCCAATACTTTTGTTGCAGCTCGTGGCCACAATGTTGGTAAGTCGTTACACGAAAAAGACTTAATCCCGGAAGCCAAACGCTTAATGGATACGCTGGATATTCCTGAAACCATCGATGTGCGCGTAGGTACCGAGTTCTCTGATACTGCTGTGGCAACCATCAAATCGGTTGATCAGGTAGCAGATAACGAAGAAATCATGGACTACGGCCCACAAACCGCAGAAGCCGCCGCCGAGATTTTAAAAGGCGCCAAAACCATTTTATGGAACGGCCCTTGTGGGGTATTTGAGTTTGATAACTTCTCCAAAGGTACTGAAGTGGTCGCACGCGCGATTGCCGAGAGTGATGCATTCTCAATTGCTGGCGGTGGCGATACGTTAGCTGCGATTGATAAATACGGTTTGGAAGATAAAATTTCGTACATTTCCACCGGTGGTGGCGCGTTCCTTGAGTTTGTTGAAGGTAAGGTATTACCTGCAGTAGCAATGCTTGAGAAGCGTGCCAAAGGTTAAGTAGCCTGTAGCCGTTGATTGTTTAAAAACGCCGCTGATTAAGCGGCGTTTTTTGTTTTTGAAGAGCGCTTTGCGCTCTTTTTAGTAGGAGCGACTTTAGTCGTGAACTTTGGGCGCGGTTAATTTTAAGCTTTGTATTAATTGCTGCGCAAATTGGCTTGGTTATAGGTTAATAGTTTGGGCGTCGCGCTGGCGACAGCGGTACTTTAATAAAGTTGAAATTCATCGCTATCCCTAGCTTTATTCTCCCTGCATTCATGCAGGGCGAGCCCCTTTCTTAGGGATAAGAAAGAGGTGATAAATTTGTCGGGAACAAATTTAAACGCACTTCAGTGCGGCCTGAAAGGCGAAGGACAGGAAGTCCGAAGTAAAAATCCCTGATTGAAGTGGGGACTGAATTGGCGAAATCATCCATGATTTTTTCACGCCCTTCCCGGGGCGCGACCCTGTTTTGACGCACCAAAACAGGGGAAAAGTGCATAACTCCGCCAACTTGCTAATCTTGTTCCGGTTTCACTTGTTTAATCGAACCGGCGCGAGGCAGCAATCCGTGCAAAACACGCGCCTCGGGAAAACGTCCTGTTTTCCCGTTCGAACAAGCTCACCTCCACAAGGCAAGTTGGAGTCGCGATTAGCCAAGCTCCGCTTGCCCGCTGTCGCTAAGAAATGTGAAGGTTTGGTTTTAAACCTAGTCAGGCTAAAGCCTGACTTAACATTGGGCTAACTATTCGCTATTAGTTGTTGAATTTGTTACTAATAAGGAAATAGGTAAGAGGTGCAAATGATTATTCAGACAGCCTAATTCGAGAGTTGTCGTAAGCAATAGCTTTCACTTGGAAAAATAAATTTAAAAAGGAACTAACATGGCTGCGAAATCCAACCTAGTAAACCTTGATGCAATGATCAAAAGAGCTGATTTTGCACACAAACAAGAAGAAAACCCGACTTTTGAAACTTTTAACAGTATTCCTGCCCGAGAGTTGGCTTCTGGTAGCCCAATTGTAGCATTATTGAGAAAGCCGGATTTTCAACGAGAAACAAATCATTGGACGCCTGATCAAGTATTGTCTTTGCTCGAATGTTATATCAACGGGGATCTCATTCCTTCTGTAATTCTATGGATGTCTCCTTCGTATTTATTTGTTATTGATGGAGGACATCGACTAAGTGTTATTCGTGCCTGGATGGAGGATGATTACGGTGATGGCCAAATCTCTCATAAATTATTTGGTCATGAAATATCAACTGAACAGAAAAAAGCAGCCGCGAAAACACGCAAACTCGTTAATGAGAAAATTGGTTCATGGAGTTATTACCAAAATCTTCTAAATGACAACGACACTAGCGATATGACCCCAGAGCAAAGGAAAAAGCTAAGTACTTTAACTGCACGAGGTTTACCCGTTCAGTGGGTAAAAGGAGATACAGATAAAGCAGAGACTTCTTTTTTTAATATTAATATGAAGGGTACCCCGCTAGATCAACTTGAAGAATTGTTATTAAAGAATAGGAAAAAGCCAGTACCAATTGCTGCAAGAGCGATAATTAGAGCAGGTAAAGGACATCGTTATTGGTCGTCATTTGAAAAAGAAAAAGCTGAAATAATTGAAGCTCAGTCACTTAAATTACATCGTTTGTTGTTCGACCCTGAAATTAAAAAACCTATTAAAACATTGGATTTGCCGTTAAGTGGCTCTAAGGGCATCAGAGCAGCTATCCAAATTTTGATTGAATTCATTCTAATAGCAAATGCGAATCAGCAATTTGGAATTATGAAATTAGAAAAATTTGCTGATGATATTTCTGGTGAAGGTACTTTAGAGGTTCTGAAAAAAACTATAGCTTTAGCATCAAGAATTACGGGTAATGATCGTGGCAGTCTTGGCCTTCATCCTGCAATATATTTTTATGGTCCAACTGGTCGTCATTCTAGTGCAATGTTTTTAGGTGCAGTAAAGCTGTTTAATGAAAAGTTGCTGCAAAATAACAAGTTATTTTTCACGAAATTTACAAATGTCAGGGCAAAACTGGAAGATATTCTCATAAGTAATAAGGAGCTTGTTGCGACTATTTTGCAAAAACATACCTGATTACCCACAAACATCAGCCAGTCTCAATAGACGATATGGCATAGGCGGTGTTCGCACAGCAACCCTCGCTAG
>NZ_JACNEP010000023.1 GCF_014270035.1 Neptunicella marina
AAAAATCCGATGACCTTACGATCATCGGATTTTGATCCTCTTATGCCGAATGTCAACTTCTTAACTGATCGGCATTAGGGAGTAAACGGTTGTTATTTAGTGTCCAGTATCGGTAACTTAGACAACGACTTTAACTAACTTTACAAACCGTAAAATTTAGCTATTGCTGTAGCTAAAAGATTACCTGCTGCGCCTATGCCAATCCCCCAGCTTCCTTCAGCAGCTTTCTCAGTCATTTTTCCAATCCAACTACTAACCTTAGGTCCAAATGTTCCCTTTTCGCTGGCTTCAGGGTCACTAGATATCGCTTTTTGAAGTGAACCTATATCCTCGTCATTTATATCTTGCTGCTTAAAATAATTAGCTAACGACTCAAAGTTACCTGGCGTTATTGTCATTGACATAGTTTGGCTAACATTTCCCCCAGAAACATTCCCCATTACACCCTGGAAATGTTGAATGTTAATAGCTGACTTATTTTCGTTAGCAATAGATTTTTCTTTCTGCGAAAAAGATAATCCATCTCCAAGAACGCCTTGAGACTCCAAATCTAACGCCCAATTAAGCAATCGAGTCCTAACTTGTTCCATTACACTCTTAACTTGATTACTTCCAATAAAACGAGTTGGTTCTAACTGAGCAGATCCTCTTATCATTCTCATCAAGAAAGCTTTCTGCTCAGCAGGGAAAGGAAACGTTAATCTCTCTTTGCTATTTGATTTAGATAACAAATGTTGAAGAGATTCTATTGATTCACAAATTTTCACCTCGCTAACCATCCTTGCCATGTCACCATCTTCAATTATGAGTGGTTGGTAACCGCGGTAAGGATTAAAAACCTTTAGCTCGGAGCTAATAATCCGATATTCTGGGAGTTCAACTTCAGTATTGTAGCCATTCAATTCAGAAAGAACCCATGCTTTAAAATCATTTAGCCCAAGTTTTGATGCAATAAGCAACGCTTTCCGTAATACATCAGGAAGATGATTTTGACTATCTGATGCTAATTCTTGTAATTGAATAACAACGGGAGTATTCACAAAAGTTCCTTTTCTATAAAACTGTTGGATAATATCAACCTGAAGAGTCTTATATTAAGCCCACATTATCTATTTCGTCCTGCATCGCTAGAAGGAAAAAAGCAACTACAAAGGAAGCGTAAAACCAAACAGAGCCTAAATTTAATAATAAAGGTATTTTCTCCGGTGAAAAAATACCAGAAAATCCTAATGTTAATAACAACAATACAATTGTTGGCAAAATTAAACGATGAATGAAAATGTTGGCATAAATAACAGCAAGGTAAGCTGATATACTAATGATTGCTGCCCACAATGCTTTGCATGTAAAAACAATTACTACCTGAGTGATTTGAATATTTAGAGTTGCATTTTTAGACACCATAAACAAAAAATCACCAACATGAATATTGAAATCTGACTGCAAAAGATAACAAGCACAAAGTAGTGGTAATACAATAACCTTACTAAGATCTTTTAAATTTTTAATATCACTTATTTTTGGCATTACATCAGCCATATAGAAAATTCCTTTTTGGGCAGATAATCAATGAATCAAACAGCAGGGAAAGCCTGCTTCACTCTGAAAAAAACTTATTTTATGAAGGTCTAAATTTCAATAATTGCCTGATTAAAAGTAATGTAGTCATTATGTCTCTGACGATTCGTTACCGTTATAAATTTTCAGCAAATCCTCTTAGAATGTCAGCGGTGACGACCAAACCACATGACTCTAATGTGCTTAAATAATCTGCTATTGTTTTCGGTGGATTTTTGAGCGCAGCTCGGTGTAATTTGACAACATGGCAAACCAAACCTGGATTTAAGTCAATTTGATGTTGAATGAATAGATCTGGATGTATGGCTTCAACACCATATTTATCTAACTCTTTTTCAGGAAAGTCTTTTAAGTTAAAAGTAACGATAGCCTGAGCATTAGACTTAATTGCTGCGGCTAGTACATGTCTATCATCTTCATCAGGTAGCTCAATCCCTTGTTCTAACTGCTCATAGCCATACACTAAGCAGTCACGAACATGGCTATCCATTAGCTTTTTAGTTTTAGTTAGTTGCTCCAGAGTTAAATCTTCTCTTTTCTTCAAAACATTTCGAATCCATTCGTCGTGGATGCGCTCACTCCAACGAGCAGCAAACACATCCGCGACAGCCAAACGCATTAACAAGTCTCTGAGAGGGGCTGGATATAGTACGTTGGCATCCAATACAGCTATAAATCTCATTAGTACCCCATATCTAACTCTTGAGCTTGGGCTGCTAAAGCATCCAATGCTTTCATCCGTTCTTCATCAATGCGTTGTTTATATGTTTGAACATCACTGAATAATACTCGTCTATGTGTCCCTTTTTTGCTGAAAGGTATTTCACCACTTTCAAGCAGCTTAACGAAAAATGGGCGAGACATATTAAGCATTTCTGCTGCTTGTTGTGTTGTAAGCTCTGCATGTACAGGCACTAAAGTAATAGCATTACCTTGTGCCATCTGTACTAAGATGTTTTTTAACAATTCCAGAGCAGCAGCCGGTAAAACAACTTGCTCACCTTTCTCATCCAGAAATTGAACTCGCTCATCAAAAGAAGCTTCTTTTCTATGGCGACCTAAAATTTGTGATAAAACTGGCGCACTTGTACGAGCTAAGTCGACATCGTGCTCCGATGGACTATAAATACTGTCATAACGTGCTGTGGCAACCATGGTTTTCTCCTTAATAAATAGAATCACTAAGGTGACCCTTCTAAAAAGGTCACATTGATGACTTGTTAAGTATAGTAATCGAAATAATCGAAACAAACAAAATATTCGAAATACATGATTTTCTGGAAAATACTCAAAAAAGTAGGGTACTGTTATTTCTGGATAAATAAGCTGCTTCCTGAAAAAGAAGATGGGTGCGACTGTTGGTATACCTTGATGAGCTTTTCACGGCTAACATTGGTATAAATCTTTGTCGAGGATAATTATATACTCATGCCTCAGTATCCATGCTTCGTCTGGCAGTGCGCTAATCTGAATTGAAAATTGGCCACAGTAAATGGGGAAATAAGTCAGCCGCTGGCTGACTAGGTAAAACCAAAATATCAGACTTCACCGCGACAGCGGCCAAACGGAGTTTGGCTAACTGCGACTCTGACTTTTAGACAAAACCAAGCTGGCTTTCGAATGGCTAAACAGGAAGTTTAGCCGAGGCCAACGCTTTGCAGGGATTGCTGCCTTTGGTCGATTCGAAATAAAGGCAGTTTGGTTTTGGCGTAAAGAAAGTCGGCGGAGTGAAAGACCTTTCGCCTATTTGGGTCTGTCCAAATAGGCTCGCGCCCCGCAGGGGTGTGAAAACTATTTCTCAGACTCTGCGTAAAATAATGTACTTTGCACCATGTAGCAGTCTCTCATTATATTAAGGCGCTCGCCCCACAAGGATGCGGGGAGAATAGAGCCATGGATAGCTAAATAAGCGCATCACCGCTTTGTGATATTCAAAACTCTACTTCAATCAACCTTACATCAAAAAACAACAAGGCATTGGGACCCATTTTATTGCCGACACCCTTTTTGCCCCATGCTAGTTCCGGTGGGATCACAAACTCAAAGCGTGAGTCTACAGGCATCATCAACAAACCTTCGCGTAAACCGGGCAGGGCTTCTCTCATACTAAAACGATCAGCAAATCCGGTTTTGTAAGTATCAGTAATTACGCTGCCATCCACATTTAAAATGCGTTGATTGACTACCACAGTGCCGTCAATTGCGGGCATTTATGGCGTTTCTTGCTTTGATTTGTTTGGTGATAGATCTAATCACCAAATGCTATGAATGTTGCCTTCTTTTTAATATCTTACTGATTTACCTAATTTATCTTGGGCATAGATCAGACTTAAACTAACATATAAAATATCTTTTTATTTTATTATATTTTCCTATAATTCATTTGTTGGGCTGTATTTTTTATATCTATTGGCATAACCAAGGAAGGTGTGATTGTGAAAAAGTTAATATTCTCTTTTTTTCTATTCTTTATCGTAATTAATGTCTCGTATGGTGGCGACATTATTAAATACAGAAATGAATATACTCTTAAAAGCTTCCAAACTAGACCTTCGCTAAAAACAAATTTACTAGGTCAATACGTTGAGTATAACAAATCCCAAGTGGCTATTCGGACATATGATGAGTTCGGTATGCAGAATGAGATTGTTGCTTCATTGGTTCAACATGATGGAGTTGATGATATTGATGTTTTCTATGATAGAAGCACCGATGAAATATGGATTGTTAATATTGATTATCAAGAAAATGACACTTTTAGGACGTTTGATAAATACAAATTAATAGACGGAAAAATTTTGCATTTAAAGAGTAGTCCTGCCTTTGGCAAGGATAAAGTAAATAATGTAATTGGAATATTCAATTCAAAGATTTATGTGATTCTGGGTAAGCCAGAGGAGGAGGGTAAACTTGTTGAGTTAGATGAAAATAAAAATTTCAATATTACTAAATCTATTACATTTCCATCAGCAAAATTTGAAGCAGCATTATCCCCAGATGCAAAATTCCTATTTTTATATAGTACTCCCGGTGCAGGCATGTATGAAATCGGTGGCATTGTTGCAAATGATCAGGCGGAATTTATTTGGAATGATTTTGGAGATCTGAATTCCATCGAGCCTGTTTTTTTGTCTAATGATACTTTTATAACAAAGGACTATAGTGGTAATTCAATTTTAAATAAATTTTCTTCATTAGATGATTCATTCTCATTTGAAATTCTAGATTCTGTTAAGCCAGAATCCCTAGGGATAAATAATAGTAACTCTTATCGGATATATGATGATGGGATTCTGGAGCTTACTGGCGATGGCGGAATAATTAATGTTTTTAAGTTAACATTGGTTGATGGTGAAGTGTTAATTAAAGAAATAATTGGTGACAAAAGCTGGGGTAACGTTTATAGAGTCACAACTAATGGTAATATAATTGATCTATATGATAGTTTCGAATTGGTTGATGATGCATGGAGAATTAAATCTATTAATTACTTGGGACTAGGATTTGATCAACAATTTATATTTTTATCAAATGGTGATGAGACGTTTAAAGGTGATTTGTATGCAGTTAGGATAAATCAATCTATCGAGTTACTTAAATTATCAGACGTTGATAATTATGCATGGAATGTGGTTGCGCAAATGCAATTAGATAATAAAGGAATTGTTACAGGAACTAAAATTGATAGTGATATATATCTTCTACAAGAAGATGGGACTATTAAAAAATTTAATATTAATGGTCATCTCGAATCTCAAAACTTAATAAGCTATCCGCATTTAGAACAAAGTCATATTGAAAAATTTCGAGATATGGTGTTGGTTTATGGGGGACAAAGTGTTTGGCTATGTGATATTGATTTAACAGCTTGCTATGATAATACACCGCCAGTGCCAGAAGGCGCAAGCGATTACTTCACATTCACTTCTTTTAATAATTATCTTTATGCCTTATTTAGCAATTATTCACACAGTACTATAGGCCTATTTTTTGATAGCAAAAATATTTGGAGACCTTGGACATACACTGTTCCTAAAGAATACATTTATGCTGTTCTAACTAGATTAGAAAATAAGTTGCTCATGGATACAAAAAAACAGGAATATTAAATATTGAAAATGATGGTGATGTAATTGGATTTGATGTTTTTAATGTAGTTAATTCACCTGGTTTTTATTCTATAGGAAAGCAAGGATTTACTCTTGATCATGGAAATATGGTTTGCAATATGGATTTTGAGAGTTGCTATTCATTTAATGGGAAAAATGCTTTATATGTGGAGCCAAAATCCCCGCCGTCTATAGTTTCCATAAGTGGGTTTAATGTTGCTGGAACAGATTATTTAGTGAGAGAGGGTTTAGATAATGGAAGTTATCTATTGTATTCAGAAAATGAAGATGTAATTTATCCTTATGCCAAAGATGGAAATTTCACAAAAGTCAATGATGTATGGCAGGGCGATAATTTTCATTTTGAATTTAAATCTCTTTTTGGCGGGATTGAAAAATACTCAGATTCGCCACGTGAATATCATCGCCCTTATTTTAAAGAATTTAAAATAAACGAAGAAGGCACGTTAGATATTTTGATTAAAAATGAATACACAAAAGATGAATTTCCAATACCATTAAATTATTACTTGGCAGAAAATGATTTTTTCAAGTTTAGTATTAGTAAAATAGATATCAATGTTGAAGATGTGGATGATCCACCTTCGGTTAAAGAGGGTAAATCTACTAGTATAAATATCACTGAAGGCGAAAGTGTTTCGATAGACTTGAATGATTTCTTTTATGATCCTGAAGATGCAGTATTAACATATATTGTAGATAAAATGCCAGATTCGTTAGTGTTGGAGGGGAATTATATTAAGGGGACCTTAGATAAAACTGCTGACATAAAGTTAATTGTGGTAGACCATCCAAATACGTCGCTTTATACGAGCAAACGTGAAGGTGACGTAGCAAAAAATTATAAAATTCCAGCTACATTGCGCGTCATTGTGAGTGGTAAAACAGAAAGCTCATCTTCAGGTGGAGCTCTTTCAGTTTTATATCTGATATTTTTGTTATCTATTGGTTTTTTCAGGAATAGAACGATTTATGCTTGGTTATTGTTGAATCAAACTGATAAATACAGAGATAACGTCAGTTAATCTATCCTTATTGGTTACTCAATCAACGTCCTATGGCTTTAGTGCCGGTGATTTTCATGTTTAATGAAAAGCACAAAATCTGTGGCCATGGGCAAAGTGCTGGTGTATTGAGAGTATGAGAAGCGTTCGTGCTTTACATTAATTTTTTAGAGACATAGGAGAAGTAATTCGGTAGATTGGTTGTACGAAAAATATACTCAATTCGTCTCTGTAGTGTTGACGACCTAATTAAAAGGGATGCAAACATGGATGCTGCAGGACAAAACGCCAAAGACTTACGCGCTTACCGACTGGACTCTATCGATATTATCCACGGGCTTGCTAATGTTAATATGGCGCTTGATCATGTGCGTGATTTTTTTGTACCTCAGACAGCGACCTAATGGCGGGAGGCGATATAGAACCCGCGCTGTTTTTCAATAACTGGGGTCAGTGTAAACTTCATTCCTAACCTTATTAATAACAGCTTTCAAGCAAACTGCCAACGTTGCAAGTCCAGATCCCATCTGTCGCTACTGACTCAGCATCCCTGCTTCGTCTGGCTAACTGCGACTCCAATTTGCCTTGTGCAGGTGAAACTTGTGCGAACGGGAAAGCTGGGTCTCGCCTTAGTGAGAGGGGAGATAATTAGTGATAATGAATTGTCACCGGAGTTTTCTATTTGTCCATCGTGGTGGCGAAATCAGTTAAGCAGAGTCAGGCAGGACATTCAAAGTTTCTAATGATGGCACTTTGATTTGATAAGCTTGTACATATTGTTGTAGATAACCTTGCGCAATAAAACGCAGTTCTATTTCCTGGCCAATGTGATCCCGAGTAACTTGTAACGCGACTCTAAAGCCCGTTGTTTTTTTGCATTGATGTATTTTTGCTACATCTGGTCTTGCGAAGATAGGTACGATCTTTTTCTTGCTTTTCCCTAGGCAAAGATAAGCATTATTTGATTGGTCATTTGCCACTAACCAGCCATCGATAAAAAGTAAAAGCTCACCATTTTGTTGTGCTAATACCGCTCTATCCAAGTGGTGCATGATATTTTCTGAGCGCCAAGGAATAAATTTTTTGAGCGTAGCTAATTTAGTCTGTTCGAGTTTTAAGGTGGCTAACGTTCCTTTGATGTAGGGATGAAATGCAATGCTGGTAGCTTGGTATGTGATAGGGAATGATAAGTTAGTTGATAAACGATTTGATGCAGGGCCATAGTTGGTGCCAACAAACCTCAGCTCATCAACTTCTAATTCGTTGGCAATCGCCTGTGCAGCTAAAATATCGTTATCACTGTCATTGTGATTAAACAGGATATACTTCCAAACTAGGCTACATGCAGGAGCAAACTTTTTAATATCCCGCATAAATTGAACGCATTTTTCAAAAGTACCGCCAACCCGATATGTCTGGTAATTGCTTTGGTTAGAGCCATCTACCGAAACAATAATTTCAGTCAATGAACACCCGGATAGTTTTTGTAGATAGTCAAAATTGCCATTGGTGACCAGAGATGTGTTTGCATTGGGATAGTATTTTTTTATGAGATGAAACAGTGTTGAAAATTCTGGATGATTAAGTGGCTCTCCCTGCCCACAAAATTCGAACTGCTTCACACTAAATTTTTCACTCACCAAACCTTTGAGTAAATTCTCCAATTTAGTTAATGACAGAATGAGTGGTTTGCGACCAAGCTTAATTTGTTTTTCTCTGGAGCAAGCTGGACATTTTAAGGCACACAGTAAGCTGGTTTCTAACTGGATTTTGTTAATATTTTTTTGTGCAAAACTATCTTCTATTTCTCCGTTAGTTAAGAAAGCACAGTTTTGACAGGTATTTCCCCATGGCAATTGGTTGTTTTCAAAGTCATGGCGGATTTTCTGAAACTTACCATTGTTGAAAAACAAGGAAGGAGAAAAGGTGGAGTCTTCATTTAGCCGACCAAGTAATACTCGTTCGCCGTAGTCGTCATCACATCTGATATCGCCATTTGATTTGATGTAAAGGTTACGCAGAATGTTGCATCTCATTAATTTAATTCCATTTAAATTAGAGAGTTAATTGATATCTAAAACTCTACTTCAATCAACCTTACATCAAAAAACAACACGGCATTGGGCCCAATTTTATTGCCGACACCCTTTTTGCCCCATGCTAGTTCCGGTGGGATCACAAACTCAAAGCGTGAGCCTACAGGCATCATCAACAAACCTTCGCGTAAACCGGGCAGGGCTTCTCTCAGGCAAATCCGGTTTTGTAAGTATCAGCAATTACGCTGCCATCCACATTTAAAATGCGTTGGTTGACTACCACAGTGCCATCAATGGTCGGTAGCATGCCATCGGTTTGTTCAATCACCCGATACATCAGGCCGCTGTCGGTAGTCATTACACCTTCTTTACGCTGGTATTTTTCCAGATACGCCTCACTGGCTTTACGGTTTTGACCCGCTGAGCCTTTATTGAGTTTTTTACCTTTTGCCATGTAACTACCCTATTTATCCGCCAGTTTTTTTAGCTGATACAAGGCTTCCAGCGCTTGTTTGGGCGTGAGGTTATCGGGATCAATATTATGCAATGCATCAGTCACAGGGTTTGGCATACCCAGTAAATCCAGTTGCGTTTCAGTGCGCTCACTGACAGGGACCGCGCTGGTTTCACCGCTTTCCAGTTCGTGTAATTTAACTTTGGCGGCCTGGATTACCGCTTTGGGCACCCCGGCTAATTGCGCAACCTGTAAACCAAAACTGCGGTTTGCCGCGCCGCTTTGTACTGCATGCATAAAGCTGATGGTATCGCCGTGTTCCACTGCATCTAAATGCACATTGGCCAGCTCGTTCATATTATCGGCTAGCTGAGTCAGCTCAAAATAGTGAGTGGCAAATAAGGTATAAGCGCTGATATTGCGTGCCAGATATTCTGCGCATGACCAGGCCAGTGACAGACCATCGTAAGTACTGGTGCCGCGGCCAATTTCGTCCATTAATACCAGACTGTTGGCGGTGGCGTTATTTAAAATATTGGCAGTTTCAGTCATTTCCACCATAAAGGTTGAGCGGCCAGAGGCCAGATCATCGGACGCACCAATACGGGTGAAGATGCGATCAATCTGCCCGACCTGAGTATTTTCCGCCGGTACATAACTGCCAATATAAGCCAGCAATACAATCAGCGCCGTCTGGCGCATATAAGTCGATTTACCGCCCATATTGGGTCCGGTAATGATCAGCATGCGGGTGCTGGTATCGATATTAAGTGGATTGGCAATAAAGGGCGATTGCATCACCTGCTCAACTACCGGATGGCGACCTCTGTCGTAACGGATACCGCTTTGCTGGTTAAATTCCGGTTTGTGATAATTGAGCGTTTCGGCACGCTCGGCCAGATTGCACAGCACATCCAGTTCGGCCAGTGCATTGGCACTGCTGAAAAGTTCCGCCAGCTTTTGCAGCAAAGTATCAAACAAACCTTCGTATAAACGTTTTTCCAATGCCAGTGCACGGCTTTGACTGGTAAGCACTTTATCTTCATGCTCTTTTAATTCAGCAATGATGTAACGCTCGTTATTTTTAAGGGTTTGGCGGCGGATGTATTCAGCCGGAACCTGATCAGAATAGCTGCGACTAATATCGATAAAAAAGCCGTGCACCTTGTTGTAACCCACTTTAAGGGTTGGAATGCCGGTACGTTCACGCTCGCGCGCTTCCAGTTGTTCAACATACTGGGTTGCGCCCTGGGCTAAGTCACGCAGTTCATCCAGTTCCGCACTATAACCTTCGGCAATCACACCACCGTCACGAATAAGCACTGGAGGGTTGTCGATAATCGCGCGCTCGAGCAATTCAAGAAATTCCGGGAATTCCGACACTTCGCCCGCCAAAGACGATAACAAACCGGCATCGATAGTGGCTAAAAATGCCTGAATGCTGGATAGCTGGCCAAAGGCCTGACGCAGACGCGCAAAATCACGCGGCCGGGCAGAGCGCAGCGCCAAACGGCCTAAAATGCGCTCCATATCACCAATGGGTTTTAGGTATTGCGCAAGTTCGGTAAAGTCGCTGTCCTGTAAGGCGCCAATTGCCTGCTGGCGCGTGGTTAATATATCGGTATTGGTCAGTGGGCGATGTAACCAGCGTTGCAATAAACGGCTACCCATAGGCGTGGCCGTTTTATCTAATACCGATAATAAGGTGTTGTCGGTGCCACCGCTGAGGTTTTGGGTGAGCTCTAAGTTACGACGGGTGGCTGCATCCATTAATACACTGTCGTTAATGTTTTCCAGCTGGATCCGTTTGATATGAGGTAGCGCCGCGCGCTGGGTATCTTTTACGTACTGAATAATGCAGCCAGCGGCACGTAAGCCGAGCACAGCTTTTTCCACACCAAAACCGTTTAATTCCAGTGTGCCAAATTGCTGATTTAACTGGCTAATGGCAGTGTCTTGTTCAAATTCCCATTCTGGACGGCGGCGCAGGCCGTTGCGGTTATCAATTAAATGCAAGGCATCAAAATCATCGGGGTAAAGTAATTCAGCCGGTTGGGTGCGCTGAATTTCTGCCTGTAGTGCTTCGCTGTCTTTTGGTTCACTTATGGCAAACCGGCCACTGCTGATATCCAGCGTGGCAAATCCAAACTGGCCTTTGTGACTCACCACTGCGGCCAGTACGTTATCTTGTTTATCGTCTAATAAGGATTCTTCGGTAATGGTGCCGGGGGTGACTATGCGCACGACTTTACGTTCTACCGGGCCTTTGCTGGTCGCCGGATCGCCAATTTGTTCGCAAATCGCAACCGACTGCCCCAGTTTTACTAATTTAGCTAAATAGTTATCTACGGCGTGATAAGGCACGCCAGCCATCGGAATCGCATTACCGCCGGATTTTCCGCGTGCAGTTAAGGATATATCTAACAACTCAGCAGCGCGTTTGGCATCGTCATAAAACAGTTCGTAAAAATCACCCATGCGGTAGAACAATAAAATATCCGGATGTTCTGCCTTAATGCCAAGATATTGCTGCATCATTGGGGTATGTTGTGACGTTGCTGAGCTCATTAATAATTCTTTTTGTGATGGTTAAACGGGGAATTTTACCGACAAATACTTTCGGCCAATTTATGAAGGGGTAAGAGTATCAAATTGCCATTCACCATAGCAATTGAGCATTAGACCAATTTACTTACAAAGTCTTCTGGATTTTATGATAAAAAAGCGCAGCACTGTCATATGAGGTGGCTATCCTTAAGTGACTTTTTTCATGGAGACGGATGATGATCTTACCGGAATTGAGTGTCATTCTGGCAGAAGAACTGGCGAAATTATTAGTCGCTAATGACTGGACCATTACTTGCGCAGAATCCTGTACTGGTGGTGGCGTAGCTGTGGCAATAACCAGTATTGCGGGCAGTTCACAATGGTTTGAACGTGGATTTATCACCTATTCCAATCAGGCTAAAACCGACTTAGTAGGGGTGGATCCTGCCACACTTAAACAATATGGTGCGGTTTCCCAGCAAGTTGTCGAACAAATGGCACAAGGCGCCGCCAAACAAGCCAACGCTGAGTTAGCGATTTCGATCAGTGGTATTGCTGGGCCTGATGGCGGAAGTGAAGAAAAACCGGTTGGCACAGTATGGTTTGGTTTGACATTAAACTCACATACTCAAAGTGAAAAACAATTGTTTCAGGGGAATCGGCATCAGGTGCGTGAACAGGCTGTTCATTTTGCCCTAAACTACTGTATAAAAATGTTGCAGTCTATAAATTAAACAATCTTAAATTTTTGCTAAAAGAACGGTTAAATAATAAAAATTTTATTAAAAACAAGTGGATATAAAATAAATTGTAGGTGAGGGTTGTAACTGTATGGTTGTACAGTATACTTGCCTATAACTACTGTATAACGCTCAACTTTAAGGAGCAGTAAAATGGATGAGAATAAAAACCGCGCACTGTCTGCTGCATTAGGTCAAATCGAAAAACAATTTGGTAAAGGCACAATTATGCGCCTTGGTGACAGCCAGGCGTTGGATATTGAATCTGTCTCTACTGGCTCGTTAAGTATTGATATTGCTTTAGGTATAGGTGGTTTACCTTGTGGCCGTATTGTTGAAATTTATGGTCCGGAATCTTCTGGTAAAACCACGCTAACATTGCAAGTTATTGCAGAAGCTCAGAAAAAAGGCAAAACCTGCGCTTTCATCGATGCCGAACACGCACTTGACCCCGTATACGCGGAAAAATTAGGGGTGAATGTTGACGACTTGCTGGTATCACAACCTGATACTGGTGAACAAGCACTGGAAATTTGCGACATGTTAGTTCGTTCAGGTGCGGTCGATGTGGTGATTGTTGACTCGGTGGCAGCCTTAACGCCTAAAGCGGAAATCGAAGGCGACATGGGGGATTCTCACGTTGGCTTACAGGCGCGTTTGATGTCACAAGCACTACGTAAGCTAACTGCCAATATTAAACGCTCTAATACTTTGTGTATTTTCATCAACCAAATTCGTATGAAGATTGGTGTGATGTTTGGTTCACCTGAAACCACAACCGGTGGTAACGCACTTAAATTCTACGCATCTGTACGTTTGGATATCCGCCGCATTGGTGCCGTTAAAGAAGGCGATGAAGTTGTGGGCAACGAAACCCGGGTGAAGGTGGTTAAAAACAAAGTCGCACCGCCGTTTAAACAAGCTGAATTCCAGATTATGTATGGCAGTGGTATTTGTAAAGAAGCCGAATTGATTGATTTGGGTGTGGCACACAAATTTGTTGAAAAAGCCGGAGCCTGGTACAGCTGCAATGGTGAGCGTATTGGACAAGGTAAAGCAAACTCTGTTAAATACCTGCAGGAAAATGTGGAGATGGCGCAGGATATTGAGAAAAAACTGCGTGAGAAACTGCTATTAGCAAAAACTGTTAAAGATGATGCTGAGCCAGTGTCGGAAGACGTATTGTAAAACGAGTGATTGCATTTCTACGAAAGGGGCTTTGAGCCCCTTTTTTTATGAAAAATTTAGTTAAGACAGTGGGTTACGATTTGTTGAACTTTATGTCTTTAGCTTTAAACCGAATCGGACTATGTTAGGATGACTGCGATCCCGCTTTAAAAGGAATATTATGCCAGACGTCAGCCAGAGTGTTATTTCCACATGGAGTCGTTTAATTTTCATCTTTCTGACTTTCGCTTTATCCGCTTGTGCGAGCAAAAATAGCGCGACACAACAGGCAGACCAACAACAATTTCAATCTCCCCAGGCCAAACCTCTTGTTGTAGAAAGCTCCAAAGGTACCGAGGTTATCCAGCCCACCGTTGTCGGTTATCAGCCAAAACAATTTGATGATCCGCTGGAGTCTTTTAACCGTCCTGTTTTTGCCTTTAATGATTTTCTCTATACCTATGCACTGATCCCGGCTGCTAAAGGCTATAAAGCCATTATGCCTGATCCCGCGGAAGAGGCAGTGAGCCGTTTTTTTTCTAACCTTCGTGAACCGCTAAATGCGATCAACCATTTAGCACAAGGCGAAGGCAATAAAATGGGCTCAAGTATTTTACGCTTTTTAATTAACTCAACCATTGGGATTTTGGGACTATTTGATCCTGCCAAAGCCTGGTTTGATATTGAAAAACACAAATCAACCCTGGGTGACACGTTACGCTTTTATGGTGTCGATTATGGTGCGTTTTTGGTGATGCCAGTGCTTGGACCAACTGATACGCGCAGTGGTTTTTCCAGTATTGTGGAAAGCTTTGTTCATCCAATCAATTACGTAACCGACGACCCCCAGACAACCTATTTTAAGGTATATAGCGGATTCCATAGCTTTACACCTCGTGCTGAGACCTATGAAAAGTTGTCGGAAAAGGCTGAAGACGATTATCTATTTTTCCGTAACCTGTATTTAGAAGGGTTACTCCGCGACCAACAATATCAGGACACGCCAAATCCCGTGCCTGATGCAGCGATGGATAAGCCGGAGCAATTAGATGAGCAGTAAACTAGTGAAACTTAATAAAATTATTTTACTGGTATTTGCCGTTATGGTTGTGGTGCTGGGATATTTTACCCAGCAATTTCGTATTGATGCATCGGCCGACACTTTGCTGGTAAAAGACAATAAATTGTTTATTCAAACCCAGGTGATGAATAAACGTTTTTCGCCACAAGAGTTTATTTTAGTAGCCTATCAGCCAACAAAAGGTGAGCTTTTTAGTCAGCAAACATTTGATGATATTCAGGCGCTAAGTAAAAAATTTAGCGCCATGCCCCGGGTACAGTCGGTTACCTCAATGTTAAACGTACCTTTGTTGTCGTTTATGCAGGGTTTGAATACTGATGTAGATGCGGATAGTTGGACATGGGAAAAACAGCACTACAGTTCTGCTCAAATGCAGAAGGTGTTTACTGATCACCCTATTTATTCCGACTTATTGGTTAATAAACAGCAAACAGCAACCGCTATTCAAATTGTTTTCAAACCTGATCCTCAGTTAAAAAAATTTGAAGATGAAAAAACAGATATTCAGCAAACTCTGCTTAATGGTGAGCTATCTGAGCAACAACAGCAGCGTATAGAGCAGCTGAATCAATTAATTGACCCGATTAAACAACAGCTGGATAAACAGCGTCGTAAAGAAATTGACCAAATTTACGCAATAGCCAAAGAGGTTAAAGACCATGCACATGTTTATTTAGGTGGCGGTCACGTTTTGGCGTACCAGCTAATTAAAATTATCCAGAGCGATTTAATGTTGTTTGGAAGTGCAATTGCAGCTGTGATTTGTATCCTGCTATTTATATTGTTCCGTCAGCTGCGTTGGGTGGTACTGCCGTTATTATGTTGTGGTGTAAGCGTGATAATGACAGTGGGATTATTTGGTATGCTGGATTTACGCACTACTGTGATTTCATCCAACTTTATTGCGTTGCAACTTATTTTAACCCTGGCGATCGTGATACACCTTATCGTGCAGTTTCGGCAAAGTGCACAAGCCAATCCTGAACATTCTCAGTATCAGTTGGTGACCGATACCATCAAAGCCAAAGCAAAACCTTGTTTTTATGCTGCGTTAACCACCTCGGTTGGTTTTGCATCGCTGATATTCAGCAACATTCAACCGGTCATCAGTTTTGGCTGGATGATGATTGTAGCTATGCTGGTGTCTACCCTTGTTGCACTACTACTATTCCCGGCAGTGCTTAGCCTGTTATCTAAAAAGCCACAGTCTCATGTTAGCCGTCGGGTTGAAGCTACGATGGAAGCGCTGGCAAATACTGTGCTGGCGAATAAAGGCAAAGTTTTTGTTGCTGGTTTACTGGTCTTGATGGTCAGTGTCTTGGGTATTCTGCGTTTAAATGTTGAAAACAGTTTTATTCACTATTTTAGTGAAGATACCAAAGTTCGTACTGAACTTGAATTTATTGACCAGAAGTTTGGTGGTACCACTGCGCTGGATGTGGTGTTTAAAGTGCCGGACACACAAAAACTGCAGGATCTGGTATTAAGCGCGCAAACAGTACAAACATTACAAAAATTACAGCAGGTGTTAAGACAATACCCGGTTGTGGGTAAAGAAATGTCGGTGGTTAACTTCACTGAATTGGCCAGCAAAATTAATAACAATAAACCGTTAACCGAATATGAGCTAACCGCGGTTTATCATATGCTGGATAAAAACCTGACAGAGCGTTTACTGGGGGCGTATTTTGACAAGGAGCATCATGAGTTACGTATTAATACCAGAATCAAAGATGCGACCGATGGTTTTAATCGTGCTGAATTTATTCAGCAGCTGCAATCAGATTTGCAACAACAAGGAGTGGCTAAACAAGATATTCAGCTGACCAATTTATTTGTGTTGTATCAGGATATTTTACAGCGATTGTTTGACTCTCAAATCAGCACACTGGGCTTGGTTTATGTTGCGTTAACATTAGTGCTATTTGCAATATTCCGTTCAGTTAAAGTCGCAATGATTGCGGTGCTCCCCAACATATTATCCACACTGGTAATATTGGGTGTTATGGGGCTGGCTGGTATTTCACTGGATTTAATGACCATTACCATAGCGGCGATAGCTATGGGGATTGCAGTGGACGATACCATTCACTTTGTGCATCACTATTTGTCGGATAACCAACAACAGGATCATCAAAAAGCATTGCATAAAGCCTATCAGAGTGTTGGTTTTGCCATGTTGTTTACATCGCTGATTATCGCCTTAGGCTTTGGCATGTTGGGCTTTTCAGATTTTATACCCAGTGTGATGTTTGGATTATTGACGGGGCTGGCAATGGTGGTGGCGTTGGTAACTGATTTAACTCTGTTACCCGCATTATTAGGCCGCTTTGCTAAAAACAAAACGGCCTAACGTGTCCGGGACTACCTGTTAATTACCAGCTTACGCGACGGTATTCACGATAAGCTGGTTTCCAGAAGTTCTTCTCGATTTTGCTAAGTAATACCTCGTCGGTAATTTCCAACGCCAGATTTTGAGCCTGGGCCACCTTGTTAATCGCAAACGCAATTTTCTTGCTCAATTCTGCAACCTGCGTCAACGGAGGCAGTAATTCGCCAGATGTTGAAATGGGGGATGATTCTGCCAATGTCTCGCTGGCTACCATTAGCATTTCATTGGTAATACGGCGGATGCCACCTGCTAGAACGCCTAATCCAATACCCGGGAATATATAAGCGTTGTTGCACTGAGCAATAGGGTAAGTTTTACCTTTATACTCAATCGGTTTAAATGGACTGCCGGTAGCCACAATGGCTTCACCATCAGTCCAGTTAATCACATCTTCCGGGTGAGCTTCGATTTGTTTAATCGGGTTACTCAGTGGAAAAATAATCGGCTGAGCGCAGTGCTGATGCATGGCTTTGATGGCGTCTTCAGTAAATAAACCATACTGTCCGGAAACACCAATCAGAATACCGGGCTTCGCGTTATGCATTACATCCAGCAAGCTTGGGTAATCACCTGAAAACTGCCAGTTGCTGGTCACACTGTTTGGTTGGGTTAATTTTTGCTGGAAGTCGCGTAAACCTTCCATATCTTCCGATAACAATCCGTAGCGGTCGATCATAAACAAACGTGAACGCGCTTCGTTTTCGCTTAAACCTTCGGCCATCATCTGACAAATAATTTGTTCAGCAATACCACAGCCCGCCGAACCTGCTCCAACAAATACCACGTTTTGCTCGGATAATTTTTGTTTTTTATGCAAACATGCCGCTAATAATGTTCCAACCGTTACTGACGCGGTGCCCTGAATATCATCATTAAAGCAGCAAATTTGATCGCGGTATTTTTCCAGAATCGGCATTGCGTTCGGTTGGGCAAAATCTTCAAATTGCAGCATGGCTTGTGGCCAGCGGCGTTTTACTGCATTAATGAACTTTTCGATAAATTCATCATAATCCTGCTGACCAATACGTTTGTGACGTGCCCCCATATACATTGGGTCATTGAGCAGTTTTTCATTGTTGGTACCCACATCCAACATAATTGGCATGGTGTAAGCCGGGCTAATGCCTCCACAAGCGGTGTACAGGCTTAGTTTTCCGATGGGAATACCCATGCCACCAATACCCTGGTCACCTAAGCCCAAAATACGTTCACCATCAGTTACTACGATGACTTTTACTTTTTGTTTGGTGGCATTGTGCAATATGTCATCGATTTGGTCGCGGTCAGACCAGGAAATAAATAAACCACGGTTGCTGCGGTAAATATCAGAGAATTGCTCACAGGCATCACCTACTGTTGGGGTGTAGATGATTGGCATCATTTCTTCGAGATTTTCCTGTACTAAACGATGGAACAGGGTTTCGTTGCTGTCCTGGATATTGCGCAGATAAATATGTTTATTAATGGGGGCGCGGAAACTGGAATATTGCATATAAGCACGTTCAACCTGCTCGTCGATATTTTCGTAACGTGGCGGAATTAACCCGGTCAGGTTAAAAGACGAACGTTCCTGCTTGCTAAAAGCAGTACCTTTGTTCAGCAGGGGAGTTTCGAGTAGGGCAGGACCAGCATGATGAATATAAAGAGGGCGCTTGGTCTGTTTGTCTGTCATTAGATTGATCCGTTTTTGCAGGTGCTGTAGGGCACAGAAGTTCATAAAGTGGCACAAGCGCTATTCTGCCAGTTTCTATATCGACTGGCAGCACTATCTTGCTGAAAATCACAGATTTTTCTAATTATAGTGGCAGATCGGATCAGTTAACTGGGGTTATCCTGAACCGGAGCAACATATAATGTACCCACTTCTACAGCGGTTACCGTAACTTGTGTTCCGGGAGCGAGTGGTCCGTCAAGTTTTTCACCGGGTTTTACCGTCCATAGAATGCCGCTAAAACGATAGCTGGAAAGCTGTGTCGAAGATAATTCGCTGGTTAACTCAAAACACATACCAACAAAATCAGATGTCTGACCCTGTTTGCTGCTCTGGCTCTGAAGTTTTTTCATGGGTTGCCAGGCTATTATCGCCAGCATCACTGATAATAATCCGGTAAAAATGAGTGCATTATTAATCGTAACTTCTATCCACTCAGCTTTCATTGCCAGGCCTGTTAATAAACTGGCTCCGCCAATAAAAATTAAAAACAAAGTGGCAAACCCAAGAATACCCACCTCTATTGCAACTAAAATGATGCCCAATGCAATTAAGCTTTCGGGCAGATGCTGGCTAAAGAAATCCATAGATATGCCTTTATAATTGTTCTTTGCTTTTGAGCGCTTGTAAAATGGTGGTGGCCTGCGCCACCACCGAACTTACGTCTGTGGCAGAATCGGGCAGTAACACCACAGAAGATTCTTTTGCGATGGCTTGTTTAGCCTGAATGGCCAGTGTTGCTAAATCCAGCTCTATTGCTTTTTGCCCGTGTGCAGTGCGCGCCACCTGGCCGACTTGCTCCAGCGCGTTGGCCTTGGCTTCTGCAACCCGAATAATGGCTGAAGCCTCACCTTCGGCATTTAAAATCTGTTGTTCTTTATCAGCCTGGGCTGCTAACACGATTGCTTGTTTTTGTCCTTCAGCGACGTTCACTGCAGCCTGACGGTCACCTTCTGATTCCAGAATTTTCGCCCGCTTTTCACGTTCCGCCTTCATTTGACGTTCCATGGCTTCCATCACAGATTGGGGCGGCACTATATCTTTAATTTCGTAACGCAAAACCTGTACACCCCAGGGCATAGCAGCTTCATTAATTGCGTTTACAATATTTACGTTGAGGCTGTCGCGTTCTTCAAAGGTTTTATCCAGCTCCATTTTACCTATTTCGCTACGCATGGTGGTTTGTGCCAATTGGGTTACGGCAAAACGATAATCGTCAACGCCGTAAGACGCTTTATAGGGATCCAGCACTTTTAAGTAGAGTACGCCATCAACTGTCAGTGAAATATTGTCTTTGGTAATGGCTCCCTGACTAGGAACATCAATTGCCTGTTCTTTTAACGAACGGTCATAAGCAACCTGATCGATAATCGGCATAATAAAATTTAAACCGGCTTCCAAAGTGCGATTGTACTTGCCAAACCGCTCAATAATTAGTGCGCGGTTTTGCGACACAAACTTAACCGAAGTTTTAAGTAAAACAATGGCGAGAATTATGATGGCGAACTGGTAACTAAAGATCAGTTCAACTATTTGATCTACTTGCATTTTGACGATCCCTGGCCGTATACAGCCAAAACAAAAACAGGCTCCTTTTTTATAGTGATACTTGTCAGTTTGTCAATTTTTTAATCAACCCACTCATTTTGATCTTAAGCGATATTTTTAAATAAAATCATGGTCAGTTTTATGGGTAGCTTTTACATTTAGGCCGTTTTTTTCCTGTAAAAATTGCACATCCTAACAAATTGATTACTGTCTCCGATTTGCATCACACATTATTTTAATTGTTTAAAAACAAATAGTTAAAAATATTATCCGTAGTTGGCACACATTGAGCATTAGTGAAACTGAAACAAAACAGAATTTCACATTGATGCTTTTAACAGTTTCAAACTGAAATTCCTTTAACTGGGTAAAAAAAGACAAGGAGATAACTATGTTAGGTTGGGCACTGACTTTTTTAATTATTGCGCTAGTTGCTGCTGTATTAGGTTTCGGTGGTATTGCCGGTGCAGCTGCCGGAATTGCTAAAATTATTTTTGTGGTATTTGCTGTTTTATTATTGATTTCATTACTGGCAAACGCTCTGCGTGGTCGTCCGCCTCGTGCTTAAGCGTCATTTGATAACCAAACCGACTTAAAAATCAACAAACAGGAGAATGGATATGACTATGTTTAAAAAATTTATTGCTATGATGTTTATTACAGTTTCTGCTACGGCGTTAACCGCTTGTGGTGATGGTGAAGCAGAAAAAGCAGGTGAAAAAGTGGATGAGATGGTAACCGATGCTGGCAATGCCGTTGAAGATGCCTGTGAAGAAGTAAAAGAAGGCGTGGATGCCAAAGATAAAGATTGTTAATCTCAATCTGAAGTAAAAACTGGAGAGTCAAAGGGGGCACAAGCTCCCCTTTTTTATTTTAAATGCCAAGGTAAAACTATAGAATATTTAACAATATCAAGTGAATACCCTCGTTTAGCAGATGCCAATATATGCAACCTGATTACAGCAAATACACGGTTGATGAGTTATACGAAGCCTTGGGCTCTATTGATCAACATGCTTATCCGCAAAGAACCGAAAACATTAAATCTGAAATACAACAACGCGCAGCGAATACACCTGTTGAGACTCGCACTCCACCAGTCACAAAACCCAAAAGCAAGGAATTAGGTTTAGGTGCGCAGATCTTTTTGAGCCTGATGGCTGTGATTTTTTTGTCGGCCGCTATTTACGCTTTGTATGTGGGTGAAATAAATGGTGCGCGCGGCGCTGACTTGTCACAAAAAGATCAACCGACTCTATTTTATCTTAGCTTTTTTACCCATTTATTCGTTGCCTGTTACTGCGTTTTACAGGTTTACAAGCAGCGTAAACGTGAGCAACTGGCAAAAAAATCTCAATAACTTAAAACGAAATTTAGTTGATTTGGCTTATTGCGCTAACTTTCTTTAAAATAGCGACCCTTATCCACCGCCGTCCAGTCACAATAATTTAAGGTCGCATTTATGAGCACAGAATTGAGCAAACGCCTGAATAAATATCTTAGCGATACCGGGCTGTGTTCCAGACGTGAAGCCGATAAATTCATTGAGCAACAGCGTATAAAAATTAACGGAAAATTACCTGAATTAGGCACCAAAGTGACAGAAGGAGACGTGGTGACCTTAGATGGTAAACCTGTAAAACCTGTGGCTGACGATAAGTCCGATCGCGTGTATCTGGTGTACAACAAACCGGTTGGTATCACTTGTACCACTGAGCGTCATGTAAAAGGCAATATCATTGATGCGATTGGCCACAAACAACGTATCTTCCCCATTGGTCGCTTAGATAAACCATCGGAAGGTCTGATCCTTTTAACCAGTGATGGCGACATTGTGAACAAGATCCTTCGTGCTGAGAATGCACACGACAAGGAATATCAGGTCACGGTGAATCAGCCAATCAGCGAACGTTTTTTGCAAAAAATGGCCAAAGGTGTACCGATTCTTGGGACTGTCACCAAACCCTGCAAAGTCAAAGCACGTGGTAAGTATCAGTTTACTATTATCCTGACTCAGGGCTTAAACCGTCAAATTCGTCGTATGTGTGAATTTTTAGGGTATGAGGTGACTAAATTAAAACGCATTCGCATTATGCATTTTGAATTAGGGCCACTGAAGCCGGGGCAGTGGCGTAACGTCACTGAACAAGAGTTACTGACGTTAAATAAATCAGTAAAAAACAGTAGCAAGACTGCAGTGGGTGACCACTAACTGGTCATTTTAAAATGGCAAAAACAACACACTCTCGTTGAACTCAATTTGGGATATTTTTCTTTTTATTGGGTTTGACAGATGTGAGGAGATTGTCATCACTGACAGCTGGTATTCTGCCAGTGATGAACATGTCTTAATGCTGTTCTGTTAGTGAAAAACTGGCATGTAATCCACCAGCCGCGTCTGGCGCAATCCACACATCAAATTCACCCGCTTCGGTAACCTGTTGCATTTGCTGATTGTAAAAAGCCAACTGTGCAGGCGTTAGAGTGAAGCTGACACGTTGTGACTCACCGGGTTTTAAGGTGATTTTTTGCCAGTCTTTAAGCTCCCGAATCGGACGCACGACATCCGCGACTTTATCCCGAACATAAAGTTGCACCACTTCGGCCGCTTGTCGACTACCAATATTTTGGATATCAGCACTGACTGCAATACTGCCATCGCGAGTCATTGTAGGTGAACTTAGTTGAATATTGCTGTAACTAAAGCGGCTATAGGTTAAGCCATAACCAAATGGGAAAGCTGGACGGAATCCTAAATCTAAATAATGAGAGTTGTTACCCAGGGAGCTCTGCCAGGCCTGTACTGGAATATCATCAATTGCGACAAAATTTTCATCGCTGGCCGGACGGCCGGTATTGCGGTGATTGTAATAAATCGGAGCTTGCGCGCCGGCTTTTGGCCAGGTAACGGGTAATCGACCAGATGGCGATACCACGCCGGTAAGCAAATCGGTAATTGCAGGGCCGCCCATGGTACCGGGATGGAAGTTAAATAATACGGCATCCACCTTATCAATAATGGGTAATAGATTAATCGGGCGTCCGGCCATAACCACTAAAATGAGCGGTTTATCTAATTTTGCCAGTTCAGTGATAAGTTGTTCCTGTGCTCCGGGCAAACGCAGACTGGCGCGACTGTGGGCTTCACCCGACAAAATCGATTCTTCACCACCTACAAAAACGATTTTATCTGCCTGTTTAGCAGCGTTGATGGCGGCGGTAAACCCTTCGGTGGTTTTCATGCGGCTGTATGTTAACCCAGAGGCAAAATGTACCTTATCAGCACCCAATGTGGCTTGCATGGCTTGTTTAACCGTAATGCTGTTCTCACCACGACCATCAAATACCCAGGTACCCATTTGTTCGTGTCCTGCATCGGCTAACGGACCTATTAGGGCGATTGAGGTATTGGTATCAAAGGGCAAAGCTTGTTGATTTTTAAGTAAAATAGCGGAGTCGATAGCTGCTTGTCTGGCTTGCTGTTTATGTTCTGCCGATAATATGCTGCTGCGAATATTTTGATAACGCCCCGGATGTTCAAATAAATTCAGGCGAAATTTCATGGTCAAAATATGACGTACCATATCGTCCAGTTGCTGTTGGTCGACTTGCCCTTGTTCGATTAATTCCGCTAAGTGTTGTTCGTAGGCATCGCTGGTCATTTCCATATCCAGTCCGGCATTGGCGGCTCTCTGTGCAGCCTGTTTTTTATCGGCAGCATAACCGTGTGCAATCATCTCTGTTACTGAATTCCAGTCACTGACTACCATGCCAGTGTAATGCCATTCATCCCGTAAAATATCTTTTAAAATAAAGCGGTTACCTGTAGCCGGTACACCATTGATATCGTTAAATGAGGTCATCATTGAAGCTACACCTGCATCAGCCGCTGCCTTAAATGGCGGCAAATACACATCGCGCAATTCGTTTTGTGGAATAAGGGTTGTGTTGTAATCACGTCCACCTTCGGCTGCGCCATACCCTACCAAATGCTTGGCGGTTGCTGCCATAGCTGTTGGTGCGGATAAATCGTCGGTCTGAAAACCCTTTACCATAGCAACTGCAAAGCGTTCTGCCATCAGGGTATCTTCACCAAAGGATTCTGCAATACGACCCCAACGAGGATCGCGGGCGATATCCATCATAGGGGCAAAGGTCCAGTTTACACCGTATTCGCTGGCTTCCACGGCCGATACGCGTGCTGCGGTTTTTGCCTGCTCGGGATCCCAGCTGGCCGCTAAACCAAGGGGAATCGGGAATATGGTTTTAAAGCCGTGGATGACATCGCGTCCGAATAACAGCGGAATACCTAAGCGAGATTCCTCCACCGCGATACGTTGTAACTCATCACGTTCTTCGGGTTTCATGACATTTAAAAAAGCGCCAACATTACCGTCACGCACTGTGGCTTTCAGATTGTCTGGTAAAGGCCCTTTGGCGCGACTGGAACGACCACGCAGGTTGGTTTGACCAATTTTTTCCTGCAAGGTCATTTTTGCCAGCAATAATTCGACTTTTTGTTCGATAGTAGTGGCAGCTTGTTCTTGTGCAAATATTGGTTGGCTATTAACACTTAACAACAGCATAAATACTGAACAAACAACAGGGGAGAGGCCTTTCATTATATTTTCCTTAACTTTTATAAATTAATCGTCAGCGCTTAGTTAATTCCACTAAAAATCAAGCACAGCAAGGCTGTAAACGGTTGCAGCGAGGTTAGCATAGTTATAATGTGGTGACACTTTTTTAACAAATTTAACATTGGAACTCGTGCATGAATTTGCTATCGTCGTTGCGCCGGTTGGACAGGCCTGTGTTAATTATCGTAATGGGTGTGTCCGGATGTGGTAAATCGACTCTGGCGCAACAACTCGCTGATCATTACGAACTTAGTTTTGTGGAAGCGGATGATTTTCATTCGGAGCAAAATAAGCAAAAAATGGCAGCAGGTATTGCGTTAACAGATGCTGACCGCCAGCCCTGGATAGATCATATGTGTGACTTTTTGCGGGAAAAAGCTGCGCAACGTCAGCATTGTGTTCTGGCTTATTCAGGTTTACGTAAAGCGCACAGAGAGGCGTTCCGGCAATTACCCTTTGCAACAATCTTTTTATTTTTACATGGTGCCGCAGACGTTATTTTACCGCGCATGCAGCAGCGTAACGGGCATTTTATGCCATCCGCTTTATTAGATAGTCAGTACCAGAGTTTGCAACAGCCTGATGATGAGGGTGATGTAAAACAAATTGATATTGCGCTGTCCCCAAAGCAAATATTGCTATCCGCTGAACAGATTGTATCGCGGTGGCTTAGCAGGCTACTCGCGGCCTGAAGATAACTACCGCAATGTAAGCGGTTACATTTATTTTAATGACAACAAGAAGAGTTGATTATGGAAAATGTCGCTAACACCGCAGCTCATACTGATCAAAAACAGTATCAACTGCCATTGGCTATTTTAACCAGTTTGTTTTTTATGTGGGGTTTCATTACCTGTTTAAACGATATTCTGATCCCACATTTAAAAGCGGTTTTTGAACTTAGTTACTTTCAGGCGATGACTGTAAATACGGCATTTTTTGGTGCCTATGCCATTGTCTCTTACCCTGCAGGTGCCTATGTTAAAAAGGTCGGTTATCAGCGCGGTATTGTAACAGGCTTAACCATTGCTGGTGTTGGTTGTCTGATGTTCTATCCTGCCGCTTCGACTCAAGTCTTTGGATTGTTTTTATTATCGTTGTTTGTTTTGGCAGCTGGTATCACTGTTTTACAGGTATCGGCTAACCCATACGTTACGCGCTTAGGCCCTGTGCGTACCGCATCAAGCCGTTTAACCTTAACCCAGGCTTTTAATTCTTTGGGCACCACATTGGCGCCATTTTTTGGTGCAGCGTTTATTTTTTCAGTAGCAACTGTTGCATCCGCTGAGTTAGCAACGATGTCGGCAGAAAGTGTGGAAGCTTATAAAGCGTCACAAGCAGCATCTGTGCAATTACCTTACATTATTTTAGCGACGGCTTTATTTGTGCTGGCGATTATATTTTCACGTTTAAATTTGCCCGTTATTGAAGAAGAACAACATGATCCTGAATTAGCGAAAGGTGGCTTTAAAGCCGCACTTAAACACTCACATTTATTATTTGGGGTGATTGGTATTTTTGTTTATGTTGGTGGTGAAGTTACCATTGGGAGTCTATTAGTAAATTTCTTTGCTGAGCCAAGCATTGCCGGATTAGCGGAAAAAGAGGCATCTGCATTGGTAAGTTATTACTGGGGCGGCGCTATGGTTGGCCGTTTTGTTGGCGCGGCAGTAATGACCAAAGTATCTCCCCGCGCAGTTTTAACCTTCAATGCATTGGCAGTTGTAGTTTTAGTACTAACCGCGATGAATACATCTGGTTCTACTGCTATGTGGGCAATTTTGGCTGTGGGTTTATTTAATTCTATTATGTTCCCAACCATTTTTAGTTTGGCGATTGAGCGTTTAGGTCCGTTGGCGAGTGTGGGGTCAGGTTTGTTATGTGTGGCAATTTTTGGTGGTGCGGTTATTCCACCAATTCAGGGGTTGATAGCAGACCTTCACGGTATTCAATTCAGCTTCATTTTGCCGGTACTTTGTTATATTTACATTGCCTGGTACGGATTTTCGGGTAGTAAATTGAAAGACTAATATCAAAACAGAACTTAAAAAGCCGGACTCAGTTCCGGCTTTTTAATTTAGTAAAGCAGGTGCTTTACTGACTGATAGTGATGGACTCAATTACTACTGGCTCAGCTAAAATCTGACCCGCCGTATAGGCGTCTTCACTTTTTTCAGTTGCAGTAATTTGATGAATCTTTTTAATCACGCTCATGCCTTTTGTTACCTGGCCAAAGGCTGCAAATCCCTGACCGTCTTTGTTACGTTGCCCCGCGAAATCTAACGATGGTTGATTACCTATACAGATAAAAAATGCAGAGGTTGCGGTGTTGGGGGTATCGCGTGCCATAGAAATGGTGCCGTCTAAGTGTCTAAGGCCTGTTTGTTGCGTGGTTTCCAGTTCTACCGGTTCAAAGTCTTTAAATTCAGGGTTGGCGCCACCTTGGATCACTTCTATTTTCGGGGAGCCATTGTCATTATCTTTACGTACAACACGATATATTTGTCCCTGATTAAATGCCCCGGCTTCAATATATTTAATAAAATTTGCCACGGTTTTAGGGGCTTTATCTTCATATAGGTTCAGTTCAACCGCCCCCATATTGGTGGTCATGGTAATGTGAGTGGTGGCAAACGCCTGAGACAAGCTAGCCAGAGTCAGCAAACAACTGGTGGTAAGAGTTAAGGTTAGTTTTTTCACACTAAAATCCTGCTGTGATAGAAAAGATTATTAGAGCTTACCCTGTTGTATTGCCCTAAGCTATTGTATAAACGAATGAAGTTGCCCAATAAAAACAAAAGGACTGATAAATGAAAAAGTGGCTGGCTTACCCTTTATTGCTTTGCTGCATGACTGCAAGTGCGCAAGACGTTCGTGATGCAGCAGCAAAATTGCAAGATCAAGTGGTGAAATGGCGACGTCATTTTCATCAACACCCCGAATTATCCAATCGTGAATTTGCCACAGCTAAATACGTGGCGAATTATCTTAAAAAGCTTGGTTTAGAGGTCAAAACCGGTGTCGCCCATACAGGTGTGGTCGCTGTGCTGGATTCTGGAAATCCTGGGCCCACTGTGGCGTTGCGTGCCGATATGGATGCACTGCCAGTTAAAGAAATGAACGAGCTGCCATTTCGTTCGCAAGCTATGGGTGGATACAACGGAAAAAGCGTGCCTGTGATGCACGCTTGTGGTCACGATACGCATATCGCAATGTTAATGGGCGCGGCCACTATATTGAGTGAAAACAAAAGCAGTTTGCAGGGTAAGGTTAAATTTGTGTTCCAACCCGCCGAAGAGGGCGTGCCAGCCGGTGAACGTGGCGGTGCCGAATTGATGGTGGAGCAGGGCGTGATGCAGGGGGTAGATGTGGTGTTTGGTTTGCACATTAGCTCTGATTTAGATGTAGGGTCGGTTGAATACCGAGATGGCGGCATTATGGCCGGTGTTGACCCTTTTAAAATTGTGATTAAAGGCAAACAATCACACGGTGCTTATCCCTGGCAAAGTGTCGACCCTATCGTGACGTCTGCGCAGGTGATTATGGGGTTGCAAACTATTGTTAGTCGCGAAATCAAGTTGTTAGACAACGCCGCGGTTGTAACTGTCGGTTCCATCCATGGTGGCGTACGCAGCAACATTATTCCGGATAAGGTCGAAATGCTGGGTACCATTCGTACTTTAAATCCTGTAGCACGTAACAAGGTTTATCAAAGCCTGCCAAATAAAGTTGAGCATATTGCTGCCAGTATGGGCGCTGAGGCTGAAGTAACTTTGCCGTTAGAGCAGAGCTATCCCATCACGTATAACGATCCTGCTTTGATGTCAAAAATGTTACCTACATTAAAACGCACAGCTGGTGAGGAACATACTTTGTATACGCAGGCTGTAACCGGTGCTGAAGACTTTTCTTTTTTCCAACAACAAGTTCCAGGCTTATATTTATTTGTGGGCGGTAAAGCCTTGGATATGCCACGAGAAAAAGCGCCTGATCACCACACGCCTTATTTTGTTATCGATGAGTCGGGTATGCAGTTAGGTGTGGAATTACTGACAAACTTAACCCTTGATTACATGAAATCTGCAAAACACTAGGACTAATAATGAAAAAATTTAACACTGTTTTGGCGATTGGGGCGGCGTTACTGTCGGCAGCGCCTCAAGCAATGGCCGCAGACTTAATATATAACTTTAAAGGCTATGGATTTGAACCTGACCGTTCGCTGGTTTCGTTTAACACTATGCTGGTGGAAAACGGCAAAGTGCTGGACCGGGGCAACGCAGACTTACTCAAAAAATATCCGGATGCCAGCCGTCAAGACATGCAGGGTAAAACAATTCTGCCGGGATTAATTGATGCTCATGGCCATTTTATGGGGCTGGGGCAAAGTTTACTGGCGGTTGATGTGCGGGATATTAGATCAGAACAACAAACAGTGGCCAAAACCCTTCAATTTGCAGAGGTACATCCTGAATTGGAATGGGTGACAGGCCGGGGCTGGAATCAGGTTCTGTGGCCGGATAAACAGTTTCCCAGCAAAACCAGTCTGGATGAGTTTATTAGTAACCGTCCTGTGGTACTGGAGCGTATCGACGGGCATGCAGTTTGGGCAAATAGTCTGGCCTTGAAAAAGGCAGGAATCAGCAAAGATACGCTCGACCCTCCCGGTGGGCAATTACTGCGTGATGCCAGTGGTGAGCCCACCGGGGTACTCATCGATAATGCCATGGATATATTACGCGAGCATATGCCGGCCGACACGCCGCAACAGTTGCAGCAGCAGTTTGACGCTGCACAGCAACACCTTCTTGAGTTGGGCATTACCTCAATGCATGATGCGGGTACTGAAAAGGCAGCCTATGACTTCTATCTTGATGCACTTGAGCAGCGCAAATTTAAAATGCGAATTTATGCCATGCTGGCAGGCTGGGATGCTCAGTTTAAAAGTATGCTGGACAAGGGGTTTATTACTGATCCCGAAGATATGTTATCTATTCGTAGTGTCAAACTGGTTGCGGATGGCGCGTTGGGTAGTCGTGGCGCAGCATTGCTTAAACCCTATGACGATGATCCACACAATAATGGATTAATGGTTACCAGTGAAAAGCAACTAAGTGAATTGTTACCTGAATTGGTTAAACGTGACTACCAGGTCAATATTCATGCGATTGGTGACAAGGCTAACCATGTGGCGTTAAATCAGTTTGCTGCGGTGCGCGACGTATCAAAAGCCAGGCACTTACGGCATCGTATTGAGCATGCGCAAATTATTGCACTGGAGGATATTCCGCGTTTTAAATCACTGGATATCATAGCGTCTATGCAACCCACCCACGCCACCAGCGATAAAAACATGGCAGGTGATCGTATTGGCGAACAACGTTTAGCTGGCGCGTATGCGTGGCAGACCTTGTTAAAGCAAGGCACTTTGATAGCTGCAGGGTCGGATTTTCCAGTTGAGTTAGCTAATCCGTTTTATGGCATTCACGCTGCGGTAACCCGCCAGGATCGTGATAATCAGCCGCCAGGGGGCTGGCGACCGCAAGAAAAGATGACGTTGGAACAAGCACTACGCGCTTTTACCATTGACGCGGCTTATGCGGGCTATCAGGAAAAAGTCATCGGCGGATTGTCCAAAAATCAGTGGGCTGATTTTGTGGTAATTGATCGTGATATTTTTGCCATTCCTGAACAGGATTTATGGAAAGTACAAGTATTGCAAACCTGGGTCGCAGGTAAGCAGCAGTATAATAAAGCGCTGTAGCGAGGTAATGGAAATACCTGCTTAATAAGTAGGTATTTCCCGTTTGTAATGCATATGCTCAAGAGACTGAATGCCAAACATTAAATCGGCACTGGCACGATTACAGGCTACCGGAATATTCCATACCGAGCATAATCGCAATAAAGCTTTGACGTCGGGATCATGTGGGGCTGGATTAAGCGGATCCCAGAAAAATACCAGCGCATCTAATTTGCCTTCAGAAATCAGCGCACCGATTTGCTGATCACCACCTAGCGGACCACTTTTAAATTTATGCACGGGTTGGTTTAGCGCATTCTCCACTAAACCACCTGTTGTGCCCGTAGCAACCAGTTTATGCGGTTCAAGTAAGGCTTTATGTGTGGTTGCCCAGTCGATTAGTTCTTGTTTTTTATGATCATGTGCGACCAGCGCAATGGTTTTTTGCATGATGACAATTCCCCTGCAATGCAAAATGCGTCAAACAGGGGAGTATTCAAGCAAAGTTCATCGCCTGATGCTAGCAAATAAAGCACTCAATCCTTTGCGTTTTTTCACTGGCAACGGATTAAACTGGCTTAAGGTTGTGAGATCTGTTTGGCAAATCTCGGATACAAAGTCTCCACAACAGGGATCAAAACGATAATCCTGCTGCCACTGCCCAATATTACCGGCAATCTGGCGTACCGCATTGACTATGTAATGCGCCTCTTCATCACTGCTGGTGGGGTGGAGAGATAATCTTACCCAGCCGGGTTTTTCTGTTAAATCACCAGAGTCGATTTTACTGGTTATGGATTGGGATTTATTTTGATCCACATTCAGCAGAATATGACCATAGGTGCCGGCACAGGAACAGCCGCCACGACTTTGAATGCCAAATTTGTCGTTCAGTAAACGCACAATCAGATTGTAGTGTACGTTGGGGATATAAAATGACACTACACACAGGCGCTCACGTTTAGTTGGTTCAAGCATAACCACCTGGGGGATTGTATCCAGACCCGACATCAGTATTTTCACTAACTGTTGTTCACGCGCAGCAATTTTCTCAGTTCCCATCTGCTCTTTTAGCTTGATAGCTAACGCGGCCTTAATGGTTTGTAAAAACGGCGGCGTGCCGCCGTCTTCTCGTACCTCAATATCATCAATAAATCCCTGGCCACCCCATGGGTTAGTCCAGCTAACTGTGCCGCCACCCGGTTGATCCGGAATTTTATTGGTATACAGGTTGCGGTTAAACAACATCACACCACTGCTACCTGGCCCACCTAAAAACTTGTGTGGTGAGAAGAATATGGCGTCCAGGTGTTGAAGTGGATCCTGTGGATGCATATCGATGTCAACATAAGGCGCGGAACAGGCAAAATCGACAAAACATAAGCCGTTATGCTGATGCATAATCGCAGCAAGTTGATGGTAATCGGTTTTTATTCCGGTAACGTTACTACAAGCAGTAAAAGATCCAATTTTTAACGGGCGCTGTTCGTATTGTTTTAATAACGACTGCAAGTGATGGGTGCAAGGCAATCCTTGTTCGTTTGGGCGGACCACCTCAACCGTCACATCACAGGTATTCCAGGTTGTCTGATTGGAGTGATGCTCCATATGGGTAATAAAAACAACCGGCTTTTCCTGTTCGTTCAGTTGAATTCTATCCTGCCATTTTTCACTGGAGCGTAATCCCAACATGCGTTGCAGCTTATTGATAACGGTTGTCATGCCTGATCCCGCACAAATCAATACATCATTGGCATTCGCATTTACATGCTGCTTAATTATTTTTTGCGCATCATGATACGCCTGAGTCATGGTGGTGCCGGTCAGGTTGGTTTCTGTATGTGTATTGGCAACATAAGGCCCGAGCTGCTGACTGATGAATTCTTCTATTGGTTGATACAGGCGACCACTGGCGGTCCAGTCCGCATAAATAATTTTTTGCTTATGAGTTTGAAGCTTATGTGTAAGTTGATCGCCTACTATGTGTTGTCTGAAAGGTAAAAAATACTCATATATACTCATAACGCCGCCTCGTTCATTAAAACGGCGATATGATAAAATAATATTTCTAATATGTATATTGTTGTGGAATTAAATTCCTGATTTTTGTGTTTTTATGCTACATATGAGTTAGAGGAAGTTGGGTGGTTGACTTAATGGTTTCCATGACGAAGCTGGCGCTTACATCATTTAAATCAGCTTCGATCAGTTTTTTATAAAGCGCATCATAACCCTGCATATCAGGCACAACAGCATGTAATAAGTAATCCAGCTCGCCACTCATTCGGTACACACCGATCACTTCAGCAATGTCGGTGACAATGGAACAAAATTTCTCATACCAGTCATTATTGTGTTGATTTGTTTTAATTGAGATAAAAACCGGTAAACCTAAATTGAGTTTATCTTTATTGAGTAATGTAACGGTACCAAGCACATAACCATCTTCTTCCAGTTTTTGCATACGACGCCAGCAAGCCGTTTTGGACAAGCCTACTTTCTCAGCGACTTCAGCTACCGACAGACTTGCGTCGGTTTGCAGCGTTTGCAGAATTTGTTTGTCAAGATTGTCCATAAACATGCCTACCAAAGATTAAACTAGTTAAAAAATAATCAGAAATACTTATCAACTGATATAACTGGGTGTAAAATAACATACATAAGTGCATCTCATTGTTAGATGCGAAGTACCAAGCGATGCAGTATAACCTGTTGTTGTAAAAATATTTTTGCCATTTATGGTTGTACTTGGCTGCTAGCTTTTAAATTTTTAACAGGATGAATAAAGATGTTAAAGAAGTTATTGCCAGTTGTGTGCCTGTTTTTGGCAATAAATGCCAATGCGACCTTAATTGTAGATACAGGCGAACCAGTGCCTGATGACGTTGGTGCGTCGCAACCTACCTATAACAATGACTCTTACAACTTTTATTATGGCCAGTACTTTGCCGGTATGTTTGGCATTGAAGAAGATTATTTACTGAATTCAATTGAGGGTTTTTTCTCAAATAATTCCGGTTTTACTGGTGATGTTGTTGTATCGATTTTAAGTGATGATTTTTTCTATCCCGGGGAAACCTTGTTTTCCGGCGTAGTGTCATTGGCTGCTAATGCATCGATGGGGTGGTATGGCATTACTGGGTTAGATTGGTTGTTAACTGCCGGCGACTACTGGGTATCTTTTGTACCTAAGTTGATGGACGCTGGTGCAAACCAGTCTGTGCACGGCCTGTTACCAACCTCGGCACGCGGTACCATGGATGAATATATTGTTGGTTATGAAGACGGTTGGTCGCCTAGTTTAGTGCCCTACAATAATGCATTTTTGCCAGGTGTGAGAATTGATGGTGATATTAATACTGAACCTAACCCTAATCCGGTTCCAGAATCTTCCATCTTGTTATTATTTGTAATCGGCCTGCTAAGTTTGAAGACTTTTAATACAAAACGCGCATAATGGAAACTCAATTTATGAAGACACCAAGCCTTCATAACGTGTCTTAACATGGAGAGTTTCTAATGCCTTTTTTTCGTTTAGCATTAATTCAGCTATTTCTTCTAGGTTTGGCTGCTTGTGGGGGCGGTTCATCCGGAGGAGGTGGTTCTTCTGGAGGTGGAAATCCTCCTCCTGCCAATAAAGCTCCTATTGTCATTGCAGGTACTAATCAAATTGTGACAGAAGGCGATGTTGTCACACTTACCGCAAGTGCATCCGATCCGGATGGGTCTATTTCTTCCTATAGCTGGACTCAAACTACTGGTGCTGCTATTTCATTGAATGGAGCTGATAGCGTAAGTTTAAGTTTCACTGCGCCTGAGGTTGACGTTGAAACAACCTATTCGTTTACCATAACCGTCACAGATAACGATGGTGCCAGCGCCAGAGCGAGTGTTAATGTTACCGTTCAGATCCTTGATCCTAATATAGCTCCTACCGTGGATGCAGGTGATGACCAAACCCTTGATGAGCAATCTGTTGTCACGTTGACAGGCAGCGCTGAGGATTCAGATGGTCAAATTGTCAGTTACCAGTGGACTCAAACATCAGGCATTCCGGTTACGCTAAATGACGCAACCTCGGCAATTGCAACATTTACTGCACCAGACATAATTCAGGATGAAATACTGGTTTTTAGTTTAACGGTGCAAGATGATAAAGGTGCCGAAACAAGCGATTCGGTGACTATTTCACTGAAAAGATTCCCAAATGTCTTACCTACCGTATCAGCTGGCGATGATATTAATGTAGAAGAACAAAGTGACATAACGTTAACGGCAGTGGCTGAGGATTCGGATGGTTCTATTGCGTCCTATCAGTGGGAACAGATCTCAGGTACGTCTGTAAGATTGTATACAACAGATCAGGCTAAGCTGGAGTTCACTGCACCGAATATTGAAACGACAGAAACCTTAACCTTTAAAGTGACGGTAACCGATCTGGAAGGTGCGACAGCTACTGATGAAGTTAATGTCAGTCTTGCATTGCTTGTTGCCGACTATTTTATTGATACAAATGATCCAACTTTAGTGCGCTTTGCTGACGGAGACTATTTGAATTACAAACTGGATCTCGATTTCCGGGGCAATTCAAATGCACCTGCCAGCCATCAGCGTGGACAATACAATGTAAGTTATGTCACTTCTGATGACCCAGTTACCTTTTCCGACGGTAATAAAACCTTAAAAAAAACGTATCAGGTCATAGTTGCAAACAAAGTTATTTCGTCGCTTAATCAGGAGGTTATTCAGTTTTCTGAAAGTTCTAATACTTCAACTAGTGAGATTGGGTTTTTAGAACGTCGTACCGGTGATATTTTTGGCTTAAACTTCCAAAACAACAGTAGCAAAGGAATGTTGCTTATCCCTGGAGAGCCTGCCGTTGGGTTTAATAGTGACGTGAATTTTGAAAATCACTTGTATGACGACCCCGATCAAGCAGGTGATAACTCGGCGACCTTTAGCGTTCATCAGATAATGAATATTGATCGAATTGAAGTAATCAAAACGCCTTTTGGTAATTTTGAAGCCTTTCGAATGCAATATGAATATTCAGAAAGTGATCCCAATTCTCAGACAGACTCCCAAATAGGAACTTTCTGGTTATATCCGGGGTTGGGATTTATAAAAGCTGAATATGTTGAAACTATTGGTACGGTGACACCTGCCGCAGTGACTGATATCTACTACACCATATCTGAAACAAATGTTGTGTATTAACGATCAGGATTGAATGAAATTTGTTGTAATCTGGTTTTGGCGAGGGATAGCGATAATCGCACTGATACTGGGATTTATCGGTATTCCATTGCCAGGTTTGCCAACCGTTCCTTTTTTATTATTGTCGGCCTGGGCGGCGAGTAAAGGTTGGCCCAGGTTGGAGTCTTTTCTGATAAATCACCCTAAGTATGGCTCTACTATTCGTCAATGGCGTGAGCAGGGAGCCATTCCGTTAAAAGCCAAATATTTATCATCCGGCATGATGAGCGTTAGTGCGGTTATTTTTGCCTTAACTGATCATGAGACCTATAAAAAAGTGCTATTAGTGTTATTAATGTTGATAGTAGCGATTTGGATATGGCGAAGACCGTTACCAAAGTAATAAAAGAAAGCTGGGGAAAATAAGGAACCAAGAAATTGGTGCAGATGGGGAGACTTGAACTCCCACGGCCGTGAGGCCACTAGCACCTGAAGCTAGCGTGTCTACCAATTCCACCACATCTGCAAGAGGGCGCGATAATATATGCTTCAATAAGAATTGAAAAGCCCTAAGTTAAAAAAAATGATAAATTTTTTAGCTGTTGCTTGATTCCTGTGCAATTTAACAACTAAAGCTTGTATTTCGATATTATGCCCCCAGTTATTTGGAAAATTTCATACTTAGAAAACTTATGCAAAACAATATTGTTGATATTACCTTAGATAACTTTCAGCAAGTTATGCTGGAAGATTCACAACATAAACTGATTCTGGTTGAGTTCTGGCAGGCAGGCGTTGAGCCTTGTGAGCAAATGGCTCCGCTGTTAGCAAATCTTGCTGCTGAATATGCACAAAGTGTGATTCTGGCCAGAGTCAATTGTGATGAGCAACAGCAAGTTGTGATGCAATTTGGTGTACGCAGTTTACCGACAGTGATGTTGGTTAAAAATGGTCAGCCGATTGATGGTGCGGTTGGTCCGCAGTCAGAAGCCGATTTGCGCGAATTATTGTGTAAACATCTGCCTAAACCCGAAGAGCTTTTATTAGAACAGGCTTCAGCAACGATGGAACAGGGAGATTTGGAACAAGCTGCTCAGTTAGCGAAACAGGCCTATGATATTAATAGTGAGCATGCACCGATTAAACTGTTATTAGCTGATATTTATATTCAGTTGGGTCATATCGAACCGGCTAAAGCTTTATTGAGTACCATTACAATGGTCGATCAGGACCATAATTATCAACGGTTGCTGGGACTCATCGAGTTGGCCGAGCAAGCGGCTGATACACCTGAAATTCAGGCATTACAACAGCAATTACAGTCTTCGCCGGATAACAATGAAATTAAAATACAACTGGCGGTTCAGTTGCAGCAAGCCAAACGCAATGAAGAAGCGTTAAGTTTGTTATTTGATGTTTTAAAGCAAGATCTTAATTTTGGTGAGGCCAGGAAATTTGCCCTGGATATTATTAATGGTTTACCGGCAGGTGACCCTCTGGCAGGTGCGTATCGTCGCAAAATATACTCATTATTGTACTAACTTAACACCATACTCAGTATTATAAATGCCACCTGTCGGTGGCATTTTTTTAGTGTTAAATTGATATAAATTTGTGATTTGTCTGTGATACTTTTGCGATAAATCCCTTCCATCATTTTCCTGACCCGAATACTTTAATAGGACAAGGAAAATGAAAAAAACTTCTGCATTAATTCTAAGTGCACTTGCAACAACGACGATGTCAACTCAGGCTGCTGATATCGACATCCATATTCAAAACCTGACTCAGGGAATCTACTTTACCCCGTTATTAGTTACAGCTCATTCAGATGAAGCGGCATTGTTCCACGTGGGTGAAGCTGCCTCTGGTGAATTACAGGCAATGGCTGAAGGCGCTGATATTTCAGGTCTGGAGTCGATTGCTGATGGTGTTTCCGCAAATAGTAGTGCTAATCCCGCTGGTGGTTTGTTAGCTCCCGGCGCATCAACCATGACGATGTTGTCAACCTCTGCTGATAATACACGACTATCAATTGTCGGTATGTTGTTGCCTACTAACGATGGATTTGTTGGATTGGATAGTTGGCACATTCCAAGCGAAGCCGGTACCTACACGATTTATTTAAATGGTTATGACGCAGGTACTGAAGCAAATGACGAATTAATTACCGGCGGTGGTGCACCTGGCGTACCTGGCATTCCAGCCGCTCCCGGTGGTAATGGTGGCACCAATGGTACTGGTGTAACAGATATGAATGGCTCTGAAGTGATTCACATTCATCCAGGTAATATCGGTGATGACATGATTGATGGTGGTAAATCTGATGTCGATAGCCGCGTGCATCGCTGGTTAAATCCGGTAGCTAAAGTGACTGTAACAGTAAACTAAGGGGACAATGATTATGGTTATGCATAAATCCTGTCGATTTGTTTTACCTGCTCTAGCTGCGTTTGTTTTAGCAGCCTGTGGGGGAAGCAGTAATAATGATCACACTCCTGTAGTACAACCGCCCCCGCCGCCAGCCCCTGTAACTTATAGTTATGAAGTTACAGTGGTGAATTTAACCAACGGGCAGCCACTGTCTCCAGTTGCTGTGGTATTACATCAGGAAGGTCATCTATGGACTGTTGGTGAGTCTGCGTCTGAAGCTCTGGAGCTTATGGCCGAAGGTGGTGATAACAGCGAAATACTGGCAATGGAAAATGTGATGGCGTCTGCTTCGGGAGAAGCGCCAGTGGGGCCGGGACATTCGGATACTATCACAGTATCAATTGAGGATGTTGCTGACGCTAATTTATCTGTTGCTACTATGTTAGTGAATACAAATGATGCGTTCACCGGTCTGGATAGTGTGGATTTGGCTGAGCTTGAAGTAGGCGCAAGCTGGTCGACCATGTCAATGGCTTATGATGCGGGTACCGAAGCAAATAGCGAACTTCAGTCGACCATACCTGGGCCGGCCGCGGGTGGTAACGGTTTTGATGCTGCGCGCGATGATGTTGACTTTGTTGCTATGCATCCCGGGGTTGTGACTAAAGATGATGGATTAATGGAATCAGTACTGACTTCTCATCATCGTTTCGATAACCCAGTGGCTAAAATTATAGTCACCAGAATGCAATAAACAGATGTAATTTAGGAAAAATCACATGCAAGAAAAGGTAATGGTGGTTGAAGATGATGCAGATATTGCTGATTTGATCCGGGTTAATTTAGCTGAACTGGGATTAGCCATTACCCATCTTGCTCGTGGTGATAAAGCGTGTGAACAAGCACTCACTCAGCCATGGGATTTGTTACTGCTTGACGTGATGTTACCGGGTATGAGTGGGCTGGACATCTGCCGCAAGGTGCGGGAAACCAAGCCTGAGCAGGCAATATTAATGCTCACTGCCAAAAATTCTGAGACTGACCGTGTGTTGGGGTTGGAATTAGGCGCTGATGATTATATGACCAAACCCTTTAGTGTTAGAGAGTTGCAAGCCAGAGTGCGTTCTCATTTACGTCGTGCACGTATGATGAAACAACTCACTCATGAAGCAACCGTTGAACAACACAACCGCACAGAAGTAAATCAGCTCATCATTGATGGTTCGACTCATCAGGCAAGTTTGCGGTTAAAGCCTTTGGACTTAACATCAACTGAGTTTGATTTACTTCACTTTCTTGCTCGCCATCCCAATCAGGTGTTTTCACGTGCCCAGTTGCTTGAATCCGTTTGGGGATATCATCACAGTGGGTATGAGCACACAGTCAATTCTCATATTAATCGCTTACGCGCCAAAATAGAGAAAAATGTTACGGAACCGCAGATTGTGCAAACCGTTTGGGGTGTTGGATACAAATTTAATCCATCAGGCGTATTGTAAGGAGGTTGTTATGGCGATGAGTTTATATCAACGTTTAGCAATCAGTCTGGTACTGGTCTTTCTAATCTTACTGAGTCTGATGTTATGGGGCAGTGAATACTTGCATCGAACGACTCGATTGGCTGCGGAGCAACGTTTACATCTTGGTTTAGCTGAGCATTTAGTGCAAGACAACCCTTTATTAGCAGAAGGTAGCTATGATCACGATGCACTGGAAAATCTGTTCCATACCCTCATGCTACTGGGTCCAAGCTTTGAATTTTACTATATCGATCCAAATGGCAATATCCTGTCTTATTCAGCAAAGCCTGGCGAAGTAAAAAGAACACGTATTGATTTAACACCGGTAAAACATTTGCTGCAATCTGACCTGGATTTGCCAGTGGTTGGTGATGACCCGCGTAATTTAGGATTACAAAAAATATTCTCTGTCGCCCCTGTTTATAAAGAACAAGAGTTACAGGGTTACTTGTACATGATAATTGGCAGTCAAATTTACGATAATATTCTGGCTAACATTCAGCAGAATCAAACGATTAAAAACATGGCTTTGCTGGTTACAGCCAGTATGTTATTTCTGATGATCTGTTTGCTGATTCTGTTCCGGTATTTTACCGCGCCACTCTATAAGTTAACCTCGGGGATTAAGAGTATTCAGCAGGCCGGATATCAGGGCTCATTGGGTGTGTTATCGACGGCAAACTCAGATAGTTCAAACGAAATTGAGCAGCTTTCAAGTGCCTTTTCACAAATGTTAATGCGTTTGCAGCAACAATATGAACAGTTGCAACAAATTGATCAGCAGCGTCGAGTATTGTTAGCCGACTTATCTCACGATTTGCGTACACCGTTAGCCAGTTTACAGGGGTATATTGAAACATTAGCGCTTAACCCTGACTCTTTGAGTGAACAGGATAGACAACGCTTTACCCAGATTTCACTGAAAAATGCACAAAATCTCAAACACTTAATTGACCAGATTTTTGAGTTGGCTTATCTGGAAGGGGGACAAGTCACGTTAAACCAGGAATCGTTCCCATTAGGTGAGTTATTGCATGACGTTTTGGCTAAATTTGCGTTAAAAGCCGATGATAAGTCTATTACATTGAGTCTTAATCCAAGCCAGTTTGAATATCTGGTATTTGCTGATATCGGCAAGCTTGAACGTGTACTCAGTAATCTGATTGATAACGCTATTCGCCATACACCAGAAGGTGGGGCGATTGATATCCGGGTGTCGGAAACCGACGAGCAGAAATTACGGATCGATTTAAGAGACACGGGCGTTGGCATCAGTGAATCTGAGTTAGCATTTATTTTTGACGCACGTTATCAGGCATCCACATCTAAAACAGATAAAAACTTACATGCGGGCCTGGGTTTAGCGATTAGTCGTAAATTAATGTTGTTGCTGGATTCAGATTTAAAAGTGCAAAGTGAGTTAGGCGAAGGCACTTGTTTTAGTTTTGAATTAAAACGGGTTTAACCGTTATTTCTGGTGAGGCGAATTAACGGACCAACACCATGCCCTCACTTTCAGGTCGAGTATAAGTGAAACCGAATTTTTCATATAACGCCGGAACGTCAGCCATTAAGGTAATATAGGCCCCTTTTAACGTATTTTTCTCAAGATAATCCATAATGGCCTGCATTATTTTACGCCCAAGGCCTTTTCCCTGATGGTCGGGATGCACTGCAATATCGACAATGTCAAAATTCAAACCACCATCCCCAACGATACGCCCCATACCAACGGGTGTGCCTTCGTAACAAATATGCACAGCGTAGAGCGAATTTGCCAACCCGATCTCTGCTCCAGCGCGAGGTCTGGGGGATAACCCTGATACCTGGCGCAAAAATAAGAAGGTATCGACATCAACGCACTCTTCAATAAGTTGGTACATGTAAACTTCTCCGTACTGAATATTTTGTAACCCGGCTTGCATCCTGTCCTGTAAAAAAACAATATACAACAAACCTTTAGATTGAAAATTATCGAAAAATAATAACAAAGGAATCATATGAATAATCACGTTTTTAAACGGACTATGTGGTCTGTTTTCACGCTTTTGGCAGTCAGTCTGCACCTAAGAGCAGAACAGTTTGTTTTAACGCCTAAATACTTGTTTGATGGCTATGAGATGCACCAAAACTGGCGGGTTGTGGTTAACGACAACAAGATTATAAGTGCAGGTAATGTGAAAAAAGTGTCAATTCCAAAAGATGCTACGCGCATTGATTTGCCCGAGCACACACTTATGCCTGGCATGATAGAAGGTCATTCACATATTTTTCTGCATCCTTATGATGAGGCAGACTGGAATCAGCAAGTGTTAAATGAAGCTCGTTCTTTACGTGTTGCCAGAGCCACCGTAAATCTGCGCAGAACGCTGTTAGCTGGTTTTACTTTTATGCGGGATTTGGGAAGTGAGGGAGCAGCTTATGCTGATGCAGGGATTAAACAGGCTGTTGACCAAGGCATTATTGTGGGCCCCGGATTGCAGGTTGCCGGACGGGCAATTGTGGCAACCGGCAGTTACGGACCTAAAGGCTTTGATCCCAATTTTGATGTGCCACTGGGGGCGCAGGAAGCGGATGGCGATAATATTATTCACGTGGTACGCGATCAAATTAAACATGGTGCTGACGTAATTAAAGTGTATGTCGATGCGAGTTGGGGGCCAGAGCACAGCTTGCAACCAACCTTTACTCAACAGGAGTTAAATATGTTGGTGGAAACCGCACATACCAGTGGCCGAATTGTCGCCGCTCATGCGCACAGTACAGAAGGTATGCGCCGGGCTATTGTGGCGGGTGTTGATACAATTGAGCATGGCCTGCACGGCGGAAATGAAAAACTTTATAAAATGATGGTAAAGCAGCAAATCGCATTATGTCCCACGCTTGCTGCGACAGAGTCAATTAATGCCTATCGTGGCTGGAAAAAAGGTCAGGATCCCATACCTGAGGAAATCCAGCACCAACATTCATCTTTTAAACTGGCGCTTAATACAGGTGTAATTATCTGTAATGGCAGTGATGTTGGCGTATTTACTCATGGCGACAATGCAATCGAGCCGCAATTGTTGGTCGAATATGGAATGAACGAAAAATCTGTGTTGCATGCATTAACTATGGGGAATGCCAAAGCATTTAAAATCGATAATAAAGTTGGTCAAATTAAGGCAACGATGTTGGCTGATTTAGTTGCAGTTAAAGGCAACCCACTCAATGATATTAAACAACTATCTAAGGTGGACTTTGTGATGAAAAATGGCGTGGTATATAAGCTGAGAGGTCAGCCACAGCATTTGCTTTAGATAATAAAAAGGCATGGAATACCATGCCTTCTTATTTAATCGAATTAAGTATTATTCGATAAAATGCGTACCCCAACCATCGTAAAATACCTTGTGTTTGGTGGCGATGGTTAACAGTTTTTCGGTATCTTCGTTTATTTTGTTAACGTCCAGAGGGCGGTCAACAGTAGCATCAAAACACAAGATTGTACCGCCATCATCTAATATAAGCTCTTCCGCATCACCCACTTCGTAGCCTGCTTTAAAAGCGTCTACAGCTGCTTTTTCCAAACGATCAAAATCGTCACAGGCAAAGTGATATTCAATTTGATAAATCGCGTCTGGTTGACTGCCATCTTCCAGCAATGCATCAATGGTTTCCTGATTAAATACCTGCCATTCGGCCAGTTCTGAGCTCATAGTGATGTCCTAAGCGTGATGTGTTTTTAAGCCTGTTTTTTTGTGGTCACTTCCCGATCAAGCTGCTCTATTTTCTGTTGCATCGTATCGTGAAAATACTGACTCCATTCCTTTAAAGATTTGGAATCATCCATTATGACGGGTTTGGCCATATCAATAATCAGCGTACCATTATCCCAGCGATTTAATTTTACTTTATTATGAAGATTGCTGGCACAAATACTCACTACGGGCGCATTAGTTAATTTAGCTAATTTAAATGCGCCAGTTTTAAATGGCAGTAAACCTCGGCCATAACTGCGCGTACCTTCGGGAAACATCCATACTGACAGCTTTTTCTGTTTGATTTTTTGGGCGGCAATATCAATGGTTCCGCGGGCTTTATTTGAGTTTTTACGATCAATCAGAATATTGCCTGATAGCCAGTAAACCCAGCCAAAGATGGGGATCCATTTTAAACTTTTTTTGCCTATAGTTACCGTTCCGGGTTGTGCCGCACCACAAACAGTAAAAATATCGAATGAATTCTGATGGTTGCCGATAAATACAAATGGGCCCTGCTGTTTAACGTCATCCGGGATGCGAAATTCAAGTTTTAAACCAAACAGGCGTGCCGTTGTGCTATATAAGCGACCAGCAGTGCAAACATTGTTGCGATGAAATGGTCTGACCAGGCACATGAAAATTAAAAAGATGTTAATCAAAATAAAATAAACGGCAATAACAGGGATTCTTATTAAGGCAACCACAACTAAACTCTATAATTAAATTCGCGGGTGATTATACGTTTTTTTGAATCTATTACATGTCTGATCTGTCATAACATGGCAAACAGTATTTTTTACAATAGATTTGAGGATGCTGATTATTTTTTCAAGACTGAAACGGGTAATGAAGTAAATGCAAACATTTCGACATGATGAACTGGATGAAGATGTACTGGACGAGTTGCTTGAAGAGATTAATGAACTCTATGAAGCAAGCGAACAAACTCTGATTGACCTGGAAGTCGAACCCGAAGACAACGAATTGCAGCGCGCCCTTTTCCGCTCTATTCATACCATTAAAGGTGATTTAGGGTTAGTTAACTTCACACCAATGCTGCCTTTGTTGCAACGTGTGGAGGATTTACTCGATTTTTTGCGTAAAGGACAAATACATTACACCAGTACTATGAGCGATTTGGTGTTATTAACCATGGATCGGGTAAAAATGTTTGTGCAGTCCTGTATCAAAGATGGTCAGGCTGTTTACGATGAAAATTTATACAATCAACTTTGTACCCATATAGGTAGAATCACCCCGCAGAATAATGCACAACATGAACAACTCCTGGCGGAATCTGTTTTGTTGCTTGACCCGTCGCTGGATGTGGTGCCTGAAGGTAAAAAGGTGAAGAATCAACCACAGGATCAGGCACTCAAAGAGTTGGACATGACCGACGGATTTGACGATGAACAACAGGATGAAATTCAGTTTTTCCGTGAGTTAATGGTTCCAGTCGAAAAGCGCTCCAGATACTGGCAGGGGCGTTGTGATCGCATAGCTAAACTGGCGTTATTCTTAAATAAACAAGCGGGTAATCCAATTGATGAAAAACAATTAGTTGTTGCCTGTTATGTGCATGACTTTGGCATGGCATTTATGCCGCTGGCGTTATTACATCAGGAAGAAACTCTCGATCAATCCCAATTCAATCTGTTGCGTTCACACGTGTTTAAAAGTGCTAAGTTGCTTGAACATCTGGAGCACTGGAACGAAGCACGCAAAATCATTATACAGCATCATGAACGCATAGATGGTAGCGGCTATCCAATGGGCCTGAAAAGTGAAGAAATTTGCGAAGGTGCTAAGTTATTAGCGATTGTTGACACCTTTGATGCATTAACCCATAAACGAGCCTATCAAACTCACCTAAGTCGTCCTAAAAAGCATGCCGTCATAGAAATAAATAAAGTCGCAAAAGGTCAGTTTTGTGACAAATGGATGAAAATATTTAATAAGGCAATGGCGCAGTTACTTAGTCGTGCCTGTGTCGTCCTGAAATAGGTTGACGGTTTTTCAAAGGCCAGTAGATTTTCTACTGGCTTTTTTCATTGTGCACTTGA
>NZ_JACNEP010000024.1 GCF_014270035.1 Neptunicella marina
GTGTACGTTTAACTCGTTGTTTATCTGCTGTTGTCATAATAAATCCTAAATGTGTAAACACATTTCAGGACAAGACAGATGGTGTAAATAAAAAGCCGGTTTTAAACCGGCTTTTTATTATTGTTTACTGGTTGTCTGACCAAGTATCGCGTAAACCAACAGTGCGGTTAAATATCAAGTTGCCATCTGAGGACAACTTATCCTTACAGAAATACCCTGTTCGCTCAAACTGTACTCCGGTATTTTCTGCAAGACTCACTAACGAGGGTTCGATAAAGCCTTGTTTGATCTCTAATGACTCAGGGTTAATAGCGGCGACAAAGTCATCTTCTGCAGCAGGATTTGCTACCTGAAATAGTCTGTCATACAAACGAATCTCAGCAGGCACGGATTCAGTTGCGCTAACCCAGTGAATAACCCCTTTGGCTTTACGTCCATCTGCCGGATCTTTACCTAAGGTATCAGGATCATACTCACAATATATAGTTTGAATGTCACCTTGATCATCGCGTTCAATGCGCACGGCTTTAACATAGTAAGCATTGCGTAAGCGGACTTCTTTATTTAATACGAGTCGCTTGAACTTTTTATTGGCTTCTTCACGGAAATCCTCACGCTCAATATAAATTTCGCGGGTAAATGGTATTTCTCGTGACCCCATTGATTCATCATTAGGATGATTAGGGGCGGTTAACATTTCCACTTTATCTTCCGGATAGTTCTCAATCACAATTTTAACTGGATCAAGAACCGCCATAGCACGCGCAGCGTTCTCATTCAGATCGTCACGGATACACGCCTCAAGCATACCCATTTCAACCATGTTATCCATTTTAGTTACACCAATGCGCTTACAGAACTCGCGAATTGAAGCGGGTGTATAACCACGACGACGTAAACCTGCCACAGTTGGCATGCGAGGATCATCCCAGCCTTCCACGTGGTTTTCGGTAACGAGCTGAATTAACTTACGTTTACTCAATACCGTATATTCGAGGTTCAATCGCGAAAACTCGTACTGACGTGGCTGGCAATCAATCGTAATATTATCCAACACCCAGTCATAAAGACGGCGATTGTCCTGAAATTCCAGTGTACACAGTGAATGAGTAATACCTTCCAATGCATCCGAAATACAGTGAGTAAAATCGTACATTGGGTAGATGCACCATTTATCGCCGGTTTGGTGGTGATGTGCGAATTTAACCCGATAAAGTACCGGATCTCGCATACACATAAAAGGTGATGCCATATCGATTTTGGCACGCAAACAGCACTCGCCTTCCTTAAACTCACCGTTCTTCATTTTGTTGAACAGGTTTAAATTTTCTTCGGCGCTGGTATCGCGATAAGGGCTGTTTTGCCCTGGCGTTTTAAGCGTGCCGCGCATTTCTCGCATCTGTTCCTGCGCAGAGAAATCCACATAAGCTAAACCTTTGCTAATTAATTCAACAGCAAAATCAAATAACTGGTCAAAGTAATTAGAGGAATAACAGATTTCCCCATCCCAGTTGAAGCCTAACCACTTCACATCATTTTTTATTGAATTAACGTAGTCGATGTCTTCTTTTTCAGGGTTAGTATCGTCAAAACGGAGATTACACTGGCCTTGATAATCCTGTGCCAGTCCAAAGTTAAGACAGATGGATTTAGCATGGCCTATATGAAGATAGCCATTTGGCTCAGGCGGAAAGCGGGTGTGAACACTTTTGTGCAACCCACTGGCTAAATCCTTATCAATGATTTGACGGATAAAGTTGGTCGGACGATTTTCAGTCTCGGCCATAAAGACAACCCCTTAAATGTTTAGATTATATTTTTCAATTAGCCCGCATTATAAAGGCCAATCTGTTGAAATCCTATGGCTTTTATAAGCAATAAAAATAAACAAACCCGCCGAAGCGGGTTTAAAAAACTATTTTAGCGACTACAGCGGGTGATTGTGAAGCTAAAGGGCGAAATAAGCAGAAGAAATGCGCAGTTTATAATTTATAAATGAGCAATTTCGACACACTTAACTTGTCCTTTAGCAGAGCAATCGCCGTTGTATTGAATTTGCCAAGCACTTTGTCAGTAACTAAAAGTGCTTGTAAATTTTTACCAACCGGTAATTTCGCGTAACGCCTTACCAATATCAGCCAGTGAGCGAACAGTTTTAACACCTGCTGCTTCCAGAGCTTTAAATTTATCGTCTGCAGTACCTTTACCACCAGCGATAATTGCACCAGCATGACCCATACGCTTACCTGGAGGAGCAGTGACACCTGCAATGTAAGATACTACAGGCTTAGTGACGTTTTCTTTGATAAACGCTGCCGCTTCTTCTTCTGCGGTACCACCGATTTCACCGATCATTACGATAGCTTCAGTCTGTGGATCATTCTGGAACATTTCCAGGATGTCGATGAAGTTTGAACCCGGAATTGGGTCACCACCGATACCTACACAGGTAGACTGCCCGAAACCTTCGTCTGTGGTTTGCTTAACAGCTTCATAAGTTAAGGTACCAGAACGTGAAACGATACCGACTTTACCTGGCTTGTGGATATGACCAGGCATGATACCGATTTTACATTCACCCGGAGTGATAACACCCGGGCAGTTTGGACCGATCATACGCACACCTTTACGGTTAACGTATTCTTTCACGTAAAGCATATCGATGGTTGGGATGCCTTCAGTGATACAAACGATCAATTCGATACCCGCATCCGCCGCTTCAACGATAGAATCTTTACAGAAAGGCGCAGGAACATAGATAACGGTTGCCGTTGCACCAGTGGCTTCGACTGCTTCACGTACAGTATTAAATACAGGCAAACCTAAATGCTCAGTTCCACCTTTACCAGGGGTAACACCGCCAACCATTTGAGTGCCGTAGGCAATCGCTTGTTCAGAGTGGAAAGTTCCCTGACCACCGGTGAAACCCTGACAGATAACCTTAGTGTCTTTATTAATTAAAACTGACATTATTTGCCCTCCGCTGCTGCAACAACTTTTTGCGCTGCATCAGTTAAAGACTCAGCAGCAATGATATCCAGACCAGAATTAGCCAGAACTTCACGGCCTAGTTCAGCGTTGGTACCTTCAAGGCGTACAACAACAGGAACATTTACGCCCACTTCTTTAACTGCACCGATAATACCTTCGGCGATCATGTCACAACGTACAATACCGCCGAAGATGTTAACCAATACGGCTTTTACATTGTCATCAGATAAGATGATTTTGAATGCTTCAGCTACGCGTTCTTTAGTTGCACCACCACCAACATCCAGAAAGTTAGCTGGTTTACCACCATGCAGGTTCACGATATCCATGGTACCCATGGCCAGACCCGCACCGTTAACCATACAACCAACGTTGCCGTCTAATGCAACGTAGTTCAGTTCCCATTGTGCTGCGTGAGCTTCACGCGCATCTTCCTGAGAAGGATCCTGCATTTGCTTAACTTTAGGCTGACGATATAAAGCATTACCATCGATAGCTACTTTGGCATCCAGACAGTGCATATTACCGTCAGTCTTGATAACTAATGGGTTAATTTCAATCAAAGCAACGTCTAGGTCCTCAAACATCTTAGCTAAACCTAAGAAAATTTGAGTGAACTGCTTGATTTGAACGCCTTCAAGACCCAATTTAAACGCCATTTCACGCGCTTGATATGGCTGAGCACCAACCAGTGGATCGATTTCGGCTTTCAGAATTTTTTCTGGTGTTTCTTCAGCAACAGTTTCAATTTCCATACCGCCTTCAGTAGACGCCATGAAAACAATGCGACGGCTACCACGGTCTACTACCGCGCCCAAATACAATTCGTTGGCGATATCGGTACAAGATTCAACCAATATTTTGCTTACAGGCTGACCATTTTCGTCAGTTTGGAAGGTGACCAGGTTCTTACCTAACCAGTTTTCGGCAAATTGACGAATGTCATCTTTGTTTTTTACCAGTTTTACACCACCGGCTTTACCACGGCCACCAGCATGCACCTGACATTTAACAACCCACTCAGAACCGCCAATGCGGTCCGCTGCTTCTACTGCTTGTTGAGGCGTATCAGCAGCAAAGCCTTCAGAAACAGGCAAACCGTATTCACGGAATAACTGTTTACCTTGATATTCATGCAAATTCATGGCGTTTTTATCCGTTTAATTTAATGTTTAAATCTCAACTGCCAATTACAGCGTCGACTTTACAATGACAAAAAAGCTGCCTTGGCAGCTTGATTAAACCGCCGGGAATTATAGTCATTACCCGGCTGAGTTGGTAGCCAAAACTCATTGTTCCGGCTTAATAATTTCCAAAATTCCACATACGAATTAAGGTGACTAAATTATTCTTAAACATCCAACAGTAAACGTGTTGGATCTTCCAGCATTTCTTTAACAGTTACCAGGAAGCCCACTGATTCTTTACCATCAATGATACGGTGGTCATAAGACAATGCCAGATACATCATTGGCAGAATTTCTACCTTACCATCAACAGCCATTGGACGGTCCTGGATTTTATGCATACCCAGAATCGCGCTTTGTGGTGGATTGATAATAGGTGTAGACATCAGTGAACCAAATACACCGCCATTGGTGATGGTGAAGTTACCACCCTGCAAGTCATCCATTGACAATTTGCCGTCACGACCTTTAATGGCTAAATCTTTAATGCCTTTTTCAACACCTGCCATACCCAGCGCATCACAATCACGCAATACTGGCGTTACCAAACCACGTGGCGTTGAAACCGCAATCGAGATATCGAAATAGTTGTGATAAACAATGTCATCACCGTCAATGGATGCATTCACTTCAGGGAAACGTTTTAACGCTTCAGTTACCGCTTTCACATAGAAAGACATAAAACCTAAACGAATTCCATGACGTTTTTCAAAGCTTTCCTGATATTGCTTACGCAAATCCATAATTGGCTTCATGTTAACTTCGTTAAACGTGGTTAACATGGCTGTAGAATTTTTTGCTTCTAACAGGCGGTTAGCAATCGTTTTACGTAAACGCGTCATAGGCACGCGTTTTTCAGTACGCTCACCCATGCTTACTGCTGGAGCTTCTTCTTTAGCAGATGTTTGCGGTTTAGATGAACCAGACTGCAAGTGTTTTTCTACATCTTCTTTAGTCACACGGCCGCCTTTGCCTGTACCTTTAATATTGTTAGCATCAAGGCCTTTTTCAGCTAACAAACGACGTACAGAAGGACTCAGTGCATCGTTGTCACCGTCAGAAGATTCTGCTGGCGCTGATGTTTCTTTTGATGCTGCAGGTGCAGCACCTGCCTGGAAGTTTGCGATAACCTGTTCCGCATTAACGGTGTCACCTTCCTGAGCCAAAATCTCAGACAGACTACCATCAGCAGGTGCAACAACTTCCAAAACCACCTTATCAGTTTCAATATCGACCAGATTTTGGTCGCGTGACACAGCTTCACCTGGCTGAACGTGCCAGGTAGCAATTGTTGCGTCTGCCACAGATTCTGGCAGTACAGGTACCTTAATTTCCACAGATTCACCTTTGCTACTGGATTGATTTGATTGTTCACTTGACGCTGCGGGCGCAGCCTCCGAAGAAGACTCAGGTGAGGCTTCACCACCTTCAGAAAACTTAGCGATAACTTGTTCGGCTAAAACCGTACTACCTTCCTGCTCTAACACTTCAGAAATAACACCATCGGCAGGTGCGACAACTTCCAGCACAACCTTATCGGTTTCTATGTCCACCAGATTTTGATCGCGGATCACCTTTTCGCCAGGCTTAACATGCCAGGTTGCAATAGACGCATCAGCGACAGATTCTGGTAAAACGGGCACTTTAATATCAATGGTCATTATTCTGTCCCTTCTTTAAAATTTAATGCATCTTCAACCAGTGTTTTTTGCTGGCGATTATGCTCAGCGATATAACCTACGGCTGGTGATGCCGATGCAGGACGGCCTGCATATGTTAACTTGCCACTTTCCGGGATAGACGCCCAGAAATTATGTTGCATACAATACCAGGCACCCTGGTTTTGAGGCTCTTCCTGACACCAGACCCACTCTTTAACATGTTGGTAATCCGCCAATACTTGCTGAATATCGTCATGCGGGAATGGATAAAGCTGCTCAATACGAATAATTGCAACATTATTTAATTCATTTTTACGGCGCGCATCCAGTAAATCGTAATACACTTTACCTGAGCACATCACCACGCGATCAACTTTAGCTGCATCCAGCTCATCAACCTCTGCCAATACATTGTGGAATACTCCGGAGCTTAATTCTTCTAACGAAGATACAGCCTGTGGATGACGCAACAATGATTTAGGAGACATTACGATAAGCGGACGACGCATTGGGCGCACCACCTGACGACGTAACATGGCATAAACCTGAGCCGGAGTTGAAGGTACACAAACCTGCATATTGTGGTCGGCACATAACTGTAAGAAACGTTCCAAACGTGCAGAGCTATGTTCTGGTCCCTGCCCTTCATAACCATGTGGCAATAACAATGTTAAACCACACAAACGTCCCCATTTTTGCTCACCAGAACTTAAGAACTGGTCAATCACTACTTGCGCACCGTTGGCGAAATCACCAAATTGAGCTTCCCAAATAGTCAGAGCACCAGGTTCTGCGGTTGCGTAACCGTATTCAAATGCCATTACCGCTTCTTCAGATAACACCGAATCGTAAATTTCAATGGGCCCCTGATTTTCACTAATGTGCTGTAGCGGCATATAAGTCGCAGCATCTTTTTGATTATGCAAAACAGCGTGACGATGGAAGAATGTGCCACGACCAGAATCCTGACCTGTAAAACGAATTCTGGAACCGGCTTCAACGACTGATGCATAAGCGAGAATTTCTGCACAACCCCAATCCAGCTTTTTCTCACCATTAATCATATTCAGACGTTCCTGATACAATTTAGCGACGCGGGATTGTAATTTAAAACCTTCAGGGAATTGGCAAACTTTCTTACCCAGCTCCTGTAGTTTTTCGACCGAAAGCGATGCGTCGTAAGGGACTGTCCATTCCTGACCGATGTAAGGAGACCAGTCAACTGAATGTTCAGTCATGGGACGCCATTCATCAACCACACAAGCACCATGATCTAAAGCAGCACGATAATCAGACACTAATTTATCAACTTCGTGTTGCTCAATCACTTTTTCAGCTAGTAACTGCTGTGCATAAAGTTCTCTTGGAACCGGATGTTTTTTCACCTTTTGATACATTAAAGGTTGCGTTGCATTTGGCTCATCAGCTTCGTTATGGCCATGACGACGATAACAAACCAGGTCAATCATTACGTCACGTTTAAACGTATTGCGATATTCAAGCGCTAACTGCGTCACAAATAATACAGCTTCAGGATCATCCGCATTCACATGGAATATCGGTGCCTGAACCATTTTTGCGATATCGGTACAATACTGAGTAGACCGCGTGTCTTCACGTTTTGATGTGGTAAAACCAACCTGGTTGTTGATAACAATACGCACTGTACCACCCACAGAAAAACCGCGGGTTTGCGACATGTTAAAGGTTTCCTGAACAACACCCTGACCAGCGATTGCTGAATCACCATGAATGGTGATAGGAAGAACAGCACCGCCATCGTTACTGTGACGACGATCTAAACGCGCACGTACTGAACCGATAACTACAGGGTTAACAATTTCTAAATGAGACGGGTTAAATGCTAATGCAAGGTGAACGTCACCACCTGGCGTCGCAAAATCTGAGGAATAACCAGCGTGATATTTAACGTCACCTGAACCTAGCGTATCGTGGTGTTTGCCAGCAAACTCATCAAACAATACGGATGGGTTTTTACCTAACACGTTAACCAGTACGTTCAAGCGACCACGGTGAGCCATACCAACAACCACTTCTTTTGCACCATTGGCGCCAGCATGGCTGATCAAACCTTTAAGCATTGGAATTAACGAATCACCACCTTCCAGCGAGAAACGTTTAGCTCCTGGGAATTTTGATCCCAGGTATTTTTCCATACCGTCTGCAGCTATGAGACCTTTTAAAATGGCAATCTTTGTATCGCGATTGAAGGCTGGTCTTGATTCAACTGACTCTAAACGCTGTTGAAGCCAGCGTTTTTGTTCCGTATTGGTAATGTGCATATATTCTGCACCTACGGAACCACAATAAGTTCGGTTAAGAGACTTAAATAATTCTCCTAACGGCATGGTTTCTTTGCCAATTGCATAAGAGCCCACGCTATAAACAGAATCAAAATCCTGTTCAGATAATTCGTGATGCGATAATTCTAAATCTCGAACTCTCTCTTGCTTCCATAAGCCCAAGGGATCGAGATTAGCATGTTGGTGACCACGGAAACGATATGCATTAATTAGCTGTAATACTTTTACTTGTTTCGCATCGGTACCACCTGAAGCGGCTGGTGCTGATACTCTGCCTGCCGGCCCTAACTGAGCAAGCTTCTTAAACAGATCGCGCACGTCGCTATGTTTGGTTTCAACTTCAACCCCTTCCACTGCTGGAAGTTGGTCAAAGACCTCGCGCCACTCGGGCGCCACATCTTGTGGATTTTCAAGATAAGCTTCGTATATTTCTTCGATATAAGCTGCGTTACCACCAGCCATGTGAGAAGAATCCCACCATGCTTTCATCGCGCTTTTTTGCATTGCTGTCCCTTAATCGGATCAAGACAGACCGGTTATCCGGCCTGTCTAACTAAGAACATTTAATTTAAATCAACAGATATTTTCTGCATCATTTTTTGCATCATCTACACTGCACGTTGCAATAGCATAGACTTAATCTGACCAATTGCCTTGGTCGGGTTCAAACTCTTGGGACAGACACTGACACAATTCATAATGCCGTGACATCTGAATACGCTGAATGCATCATCCAAATCGTTTAAACGCTGCTCCGTTGCAGTATCGCGGCTGTCAGCCAGAAAACGATAAGCATGCAACAAACCTGCAGGACCAATAAACTTATCCGGATTCCACCAGAATGAAGGACAAGAGGTTGAACAACATGCACACAAGATACATTCGTACAAACCATCCAGTTTTTCACGTTCTTCAGGCGACTGCAGATACTCACGCGCAGGCGGCTGTTTAGAATCGTTAATCAGATAAGGTTTAATTTTTTCGTATTGCTGATAGAACTGACTCATATCAACTACTAAATCGCGCACTACCGGTAAGCCAGGTAAAGGACGGATTACGATCTTACCATTACCTAACGCCGATAGCGGTGTGATACACGCCAGGCCATTTTTACCATTCAAGTTCATACCGTCAGAGCCACATACACCTTCTCGGCATGAACGTCTGAACGCCAGAGTCGGATCTAGCTCTTTCAGCAGGATAAGTGCGTCAAGCACCATCATATCCTGACCTTCTTCAACATCCAGCTGATAATCCTGCATCCGAGGGGCTGAATCGACATCTGGGTTGTAACGATAAATTGAAAAGTTCAATTTCATCTGACCATGCTCCTCTTAATAAGTACGTGCTTTCGGTGGGAAAGCTTCACGAGTGACAGGTGCCATATTAACATCACGCTTAATCATCGACTCAGACTGAGGGCGATAAATACTATGACATAACCAGTTTTCATCGTCGCGTTCAGGGAAGTCAAAGCGGCTGTGTGCACCACGGCTTTCGGTACGGAAGTTAGCTGCTACCGCAGTTGCATAGGCAGTTTCCATCAGATTATCCAACTCTAAACACTCGATACGTTGAGTATTAAAGTCAGCTGATTTGTCATCCAGACGCGCATGTTGCAAGCGTTCACGGATTTCTTTCAGTTCCTGCAAACCTTTAGCCATTGCATCGCCTTCACGGAATACCGAGAAGTTAAGCTGCATACACTGTTGCATATCTTTACGGATATCTTCAGGACGTTCACCCTGACCCGGAGCAGAATTTTCCCAACGATTGTAACGTGCCAGAGATTGATCAACATCATCATTGGACGCCGCACGTTGTTCACCAATTTGATCCAATGCTTTACCCAGATGTAATCCGGTTGCGCGACCGAATACCACTAAATCAAGTAACGAGTTACCGCCAAGACGGTTTGCACCATGTACAGATACACAAGCAATTTCACCACAAGCAAATAAACCATTAACAACAGTTTCTTTACCGTTTTCGTCCAAGGTTAGTGCCTGGCCATCAACATTAGTTGGAATACCACCCATCATATAGTGACAAGTTGGTATAACAGGAATCGGTTCTTTAACAGGATCAACGTGTGCGAAAGTACGGGATAATTCACAAACACCTGGTAAGCGGGATTCCAGTACTTCTTTACCTAAGTGATCCAGCTTAAGCTTGATGTGTGGCCCCCAGGGACCGTCACATGCACGCCCTTCGCGAATTTCAGTCATCATTGAACGTGCAACTACGTCTCGAGAGGCAAGGTCTTTAGCATTAGGCGCATAACGCTCCATAAAACGCTCGCCATCTTTATTTAACAGATAGCCACCTTCACCACGACAACCTTCCGTTACAAGAACACCTGCGCCAGCAATACCCGTCGGGTGGAACTGCCACATTTCCATATCCTGTACCGCTACGCCTGCACGTAACGCCATACCAACACCATCACCAGTATTAATGTGCGCATTAGTAGTAGAGGCGTAAATACGACCTGCCCCGCCCGTTGCTAAAACAACGGCTTTCGACTTAAAGTAAACCACCTCTCCGCTTTCCATATCGATAGCGGTACAACCAACAACGTCACCATCCTGATTTTTAACTAAATCAAGCGCGTACCATTCACTGAATACTTTGGTTTTGTTTTTAACATTTTGTTGATAAAGAAGATGCAATAAAGCATGGCCTGTACGGTCGGCAGCTGCGGCAGTGCGTGCAGCCTGCTCACCACCAAAGGCTTTTGACTGACCGCCAAATGGACGCTGATAAACACGGCCATTTTCAAAACGAGAAAATGGCAAACCCATGTTTTCAAGTTCAATAATAGCTTCAGGACCGGTTTTACACATGTATTCGATAGCATCCTGATCACCAATGAAATCAGAACCCTTAACGGTGTCATACATGTGCCATTCCCAGTTATCTTCATGCGCATTACCTAACGCAACAGTAATTCCACCCTGAGCAGATACTGTATGAGAACGAGTTGGAAATACTTTAGATAATAATGCACAGGATTTACCTGACTGAGAAATTTGCAGAGCCGCGCGCATACCCGCGCCACCCGCTCCGATTACAACTGCATCAAACTCATGAACAGGAATACTCACTTGACACCCCACAATACAAACAGACCTGCTGCGCAATAAGCAAACGCAAGCAAGTTCAACAGAAACTGAATAGTCGCACGCACGCCAGCGGGTTTAACATAGTCAGTTAATACCTGCCATAAACCGATGCGAACATGAATCATTATGGAAACCAACGTCGCGAAAGTGAACACTTTCATAGCCAAATTGGCAAATAATGAACGCCAGACGTCATAAGTAATTGAAGGTGTGGAGATAAAAAACCACAGCATAAAAAACGAAAACGCACAGATTACCAGTGCAGTCGCACGCAATGAGACGAAGTCCTGAACTCCATTGCGTTTTAAAGAGGCCTGATTTGTTACCATACCAATACTCCTGCGATAACTGTCAATACAACCCACAATACAATGATAGCTTTTGCACTGTTATTTCCTGAGCCCAACTCTTCCCAGTGACCTAAGTCCATCACCATATGACGTAATCCACCCAAAATGTGATACGTCAGAGCAGAGATAGTTCCAATTGCAATTACTTTCCCAAACCATCCGTTTAAAGACTGCACAACACAGTCAAAACCGTCTGCTGAAGAAACCGACACCGCCCAGGCACCAATTACAAAAATTAGCGCAAAAAACAATGCCACACCGGTGACACGATGGAGGATGGAAGAAACAGCAGCTGGCGGAAAACTAATCGTATTAATTTGTAAATTTACTGGTCTTTGCTTTTTCACGATTTGTTGCCTGTTTAGTCCCCTAAGGACTGGTTATTATCATTGTCATCAAAAATCTAAACAAATTGATCTTTGACACCTGAAGCGCGTTCAGTCGAATGACTGATTAAAGCCATAAGATAATTAGCATTATTGACTAATATCGAAGCTTCAGCTCAATCGACAAAAGTATATCCAGAGCGCCGACTAAATACAATTTTTGTTCCAAATTAGATAGTTACAAAGGTCACAATTATTCAATTGTGGATAAATAATAGTCGAAATGTGATAAAAATTGACTTAAGTGCGCTTTATCAGTACAAATAGCGGCTATTTTTAATAGCTTAGACCACAGAAAAATTCTGAAGGAGAGCAACAAATGGCAGATAATAAAGCCACTCTGACGGTTGGAGACAAGGTAATTGAATTACCCGTTCTAACTGGTACCGCTGGTCATCCCGTTATCGATGTTCGCAGCCTTGGTGCGAATGGTTATTTCACGTTTGACCCGGGTTTTATGGCCACAGGATCCTGCGAATCAGACATCACTTATATTGATGGTGCAAAAGGCATTCTGTTACATCGCGGTTACCCCATTGATGAACTGGCCCGTGATGCTGATTATTTAGAAGTATGCTACATGTTGCTGCACGGTGAAGCTCCTAGCGCTGACGAGTATGCTAAGTTCAAGCAAACCATTACTCATCACACCTTGGTACATGATCAGGTTAACAATTTCTTCCGCGGATTCCGCCGTGATGCACACCCTATGGCCATGTTATGTGGCACAGTTGGTGCAATGTCGTCTTTTTATCATGATGATTTAAACATTTCAGATGAAGATCAGCGTTTACGCAGTGCGTATCGTTTGGTTGCCAAAATGCCAACGTTGGTTGCCATGTGTTATAAATACAACATAGGTCAACCATTCGTGTATCCACGCAATGACTTAAGTTATTCAGAGAATTTCTTAAATATGATGTTCTCTGTACCCGCAGAACAATACAAAATCAGCCCGGCAGTTGCACGCGCTGTTGACCGTATTTTCACCCTTCATGCTGATCACGAACAAAACGCGTCAACGTCAACGGTTCGTCTGGCTGGCTCTTCAGGTGCAAACCCCTATGCATGTATTGCAGCCGGTGTGGCATCTTTATGGGGCCCGGCACATGGTGGCGCCAATGAAGCCTGCTTAAATATGCTTCAGGAAATCGGCAGCGTAGACCGTATTCCTGAGTTTATTGAACGCGCAAAAGACAAAAATGACCCTTTCCGTTTGATGGGCTTTGGTCACCGCGTGTATAAAAACTTCGATCCTCGTGCAACTGTAATGCGTGAGAGCTGTCATGAAGTATTAGCAGAATTGAACATTGACGATCCTTTGTTAGAAGTTGCAATGGAATTAGAAAAAATTGCGTTAAATGATGAATATTTTGCTGAAAAGAAACTCTTCCCTAATGTGGACTTCTATTCAGGCATCATTTTAAAAGCAATAGGTATCCCAACTAATATGTTCACTTGTATTTTTGCATTAGCACGTACAGTTGGTTGGATTTCTCACTGGCATGAAATGTTATCGCAGCCAGGTCAGAAAATTGGTCGTCCTCGTCAGTTATATACTGGCCACGCCCAGCGTCCATTTAACAAAATCGACAAATAATACGTTTAACAAAAAGTTAAATCGTAAAGAAAAAAAGCCGGATGTTAATTCGGCTTTTTTAATGCGTAAAATAAATGTTAACAAAATTAAGGCTAGTTAAATCAATCACTTCTTATTTGTTTATTCAGTGAACTGAATACGTAGCTGTGCTATACAGAACATCTACATGTTATTGCCAAATAAAGCACCGGACTCATTAATGAATTTTGATTACCTGTTTATTTTTGCCGTTATTGCTGGATTCTTGCTGACACGAAAATGGCTGAATATGCTGTTTGATCGTATTACTGCAACCAAACAGGCTTCACTGCAGCGTAAATTAATGGTTCGTCAATTACTGTTAGTTGCCCACTCAATATTTTTTATCATTGTTGGCACACTTATTTTGGGGATTGATTACGGTCAGTTTACTGTATTTTTGTCGTCAGCCTTTGCCATATTAGGCGTCGCTCTGTTTGCACAATGGTCAATATTAAGTAATGTTACCGCCGGTGTACTAATGTTCTTTAACTTTCCCTATCGTGTCGGAGATTGCATACGAGTTGTGAACAAAGATTATGATTTAGTCGGAATTATTGAAGAAATCAGCAGCTTTCACGTACTTATTCGCCACAGAAATGGTGAACTTATCACCTACCCCAACAGTTTAATCCTGCAAACACCGGTCATTAAATTAAGTGAAGCATCAACAGAAATGACAGATGTTATCGCCAAGGTGAGTGATACAAAAAATAATTAAGGTTGAGTAGCAGGACGAATGCCCATTCTTTGTTGGCGCTGCTTAATATACTGACCGGCATCGGGTGGTGCTGAGCATTTAATCATGCCGCCCAATAACCCGGTCATGACTGCAGTAACTTTGCGTGCCACGCCGTCGCAATTAGCTTTGACAGTCAAATCCTCTACTAATTTTTCCTGCTCTGATAGTTGTGGAATCTGCGAAGGTTTAATTAACGGCGAGATTTGTCTAAAACGAAAATTCTGAGCTTGTTCATTTGCCATTTTTAACTGGTGTTCTGCATTTAAATTACGCATATATTGTCTGGTCATTTTTAGCGTAGTTTGACTTTCTCGCTTTTTGTTTGTTGGAGATTTAGACAGCGGAGTATCTTTTTGAATTTGCTCAATTTCAGTAGTGTCAGGTTGTGGCTGATTTTCTTTTTGCTGTTTAATGGCTACAGGAGGTTTTTCAGTTTCATTTATAGTTGGTGCAGCCAGTATTTGTGGTTCAGTTTCTGATTCGGTTTTCTCAACAACGATAGTTGATGTCTCAGGTTTAGCAAAAACCAGTTTAGCTTTTATCGTTTTTAATGCTGGACGTATTTGTTTTTCTTTATACGCTGAGATGGGCCATTGCCAAAGGTATAAAACTAACCCATGAGCTAAAACTGAAATAACCAGTAATTTCCACGGAAAGTGTTCTACTTTGGGTGCCGTAAAATGAATATCTTGTGTTAAATCTGACAAAGAATTGATGGCGTCCATGATCCGGTAAACAAAACTTTAAGCAATCATAAGAGCCATCAAATTCTAATTAGTTCCCAAGTACAAAAGCAGGTTATTAACTCGCTTTTTGCATACTAAGATGGCTAACAATGTCGTCAATTGTCAGCACTGGTATTGCGTGCAGCTCTGCAAAGCGGACAACGTCGGGCGTTTTAGCCATAGTACCATCGTCGTTGGTTAACTCGCACAACACACCACTTGGTGATAAACCGGCAAGCTGCATTAAGTTAATCGTTCCTTCAGTATGTCCTCTTCGGGCTAAAACGCCACCGGGATTGGCTCGAAGAGGAAAAACATGTCCAGGCGAACAAATATTTTCATGATTGTTCTGAGTATTGACGGCTGCTTTAATCGTGGTTAACCGATCCTTTGCCGACACGCCTGTCGTAACACCGTCTTTCGCTTCAATTGATACCGTAAAAGCGGTTTGATATGCGCTAGTGTTATTTTTTACCATTGGCCTTAGGCCAAGCCTGTTTATATCTTCATCTTGCAGACATAAACACACGATGCCACTGCAATGGCGGATCATAAACGCCATTTGTTGCTCGGTAAGAAAATCGGTTGAATAAATAAGATCGCCTTCATTTTCACGATCTTCATCATCAAGCAGTAAAACTGCCCCTCCTCGCTTTAAGGAAGCAATTGCACTTTGCAATCTCGATGATGGTGTGGAATGTTGAAACGTTGAAATGATCTGACTCATGGTAATTCCTCAATATAAGATAACCAGAATCAGGGCGTTAAAAAGCACAAAAACAGCGAACTATTTTTGAACAACACAAAAAGCCATGTCAAAACATGGCATCAGGTTGTTTTATGCTCTCCCATCCGGACTATAACCGTCGGCTCTGGATTAAATAAAGATATCGCACCAGATCTGCTGACCCTGAAAGTTCAGGCGCTCGCGGGCTGATTATTCGTAACGAACAAAACACCGCCGGTGGGGAATTTCACCCCGCCCTGAGAATAAAACAAATGTATTTACCTGAGTAATTTCAGGCAGTGGAACTATAAAAAAGAGTTGAGGCCCGGGCAAGCCCGGAACCATAATTAGTTTTGTACAGAATGGTGAACTGGTAATTCACTTGAGCGAATATGTAAATCCCGTTGTGGAAATGGAATTTCAATGTCGTATTTACGTAAGGCATCATCAATCGCCCACAGATAGTCTGAATAGAGTGCTGTAGGCCGTTTAACTTGCTCAGGGTTCACCCAAACGCCAAGTGTAAAATTAAGTGCGCTGTCACCAAATCCTGTCATCCAGACAACAGGCTCATGTCCTTGTGTATCCAACGTATATTTCACATTTAAAGCAGCTTCAAGCGCCGCCTTTTTAACAATGGTCTTATCGCTGCCATAAGCCACACCAAATGGAATACGAAAACGGCGGATATTATCTTGTAACGTCCAGTTAGTTAGCATGCCACTGGCGAGTTCAGAGTTTGGGATCAATACATCGACATTATCATTGGTGCGAATTAAGGTTGCCCGCATATGGATAGCCTTCACTTCTCCCACTACGCCGGAACTTAGCTCAATAAAGTCACCTACCTTGATACTTTTTTCTAACAGAATAATAAGGCCGGAAACAAAGTTATTCACGACACCTTGCAAACCCAGACCAATCCCAATGCCCAGTGCACTGGCAATCAGGGCTAGTTTCCCAACATCAATTCCCAGGCTGGAAACCGCCACAACAAAACCAATGGTCAGCACAACATAATGTAAGATGCGATTTATAACGTATATTTGTGCCAGTGCGGAGTTATCGCGCCCATGACCAAGACGGGATAGACCGCGTCGTAATAATTTAGACAAGACAAAAGTTAATACCACAATAACCAGTGCGGTAATCAGTTGGTTCAGGGTGATACTGTATTCACCGAAACGGAACAGCTCTGTATTCCACCATTTCATATCCATTTTCTGCTACATCCAGCGTCGTTTTTTAAAGAAGGTTAACAAGCTAATGGCAATAATCGCCATCACCCCCAGTAAAATAAAATAACCATATTTCCATTTTAATTCGGGAATAACCTCAAAGTTCATGCCATACAGACCAGCAAGGAAGCTTAAGGGTACAAAAATCGCTGTTATCACAGTTAATACCCGCATGGTATTATTTAGCTGGTGAGAACTAATCGATAAATAACCATCGAGTAAATCACCACATATTTCGTAATGCATTTGCACCAGTGTATACAGCCGGTCAAATCGGTCTTTTAAATCGATAATATCGTGGTGATGCTGTGGAGAAATATAGGTGCTTTCCAACGCGTATTCGGACTGCAACACATCACTAATTCCGGTGTGATAGTTAAATACCCGACGGAGTTTAACCAGCCGTGAACGGTACGATACGAGCTCCGCCATCATCTGGTCATTACCGCGCTGTAAAAACTCATCTTCCATATCACTTAAGTTCGACTCAAATTCGAGAATCTGTTCCAGGTACACACCCGCTGAGGCATGCATGACTTTCAGTGCAACATGTAACGGGCTTTCTGACAAATAACGTTGCTTTGTACCCCATACTTTATCAATACCTTTAGAATGACCATGACGCACGCTAATCACACAATTCCCACTGACAAAAAATGCCAGTTGAAGATGGGTAATATCTAAATCAGCATTAATCGCGAGTACACCGCGATAAAGGATAAAAATGTGTTCATCAAAAAATTCTATTTTAGGAGGATGACGAGCACGCAATGCATCTTCAATGGCCAGAGGGTGGCAACCGCGCTCTGTTAACAGCGACTGAACCATGTCACGATTATTGTTGTTAAGTTCAATATCAATCCAGATTTTATGTTTATCGGTTAATTGCGCGATGAGGTCCTGTTGCCCATGCTGAATGTCACCATGTTGGTCGAGTAGTTGAGTACGTATCATTGATTCTCCAATGCTTTAGCATAATAAATGCTTAACGTTTATGATCCTTTAACCATTCATTTAACAGCTTAATTTGCCCACATTTATATGCAGCATAGGTTATGCGCAACGCATTGCTCAACAATTCGCTGTCTGTCCAGCCTGATTTGTCAGCTAAATCCTGATAACACTGCAATGCTTCCGGTGTCACATATCCCCTAATTTCTTTATTTCCTTTTAGCTTTTGTCTCTCCCTGTAACGCCGCTGTTTTTCAGCATTTGCGTTTAGTTTTTTCACGAAGCAGCTTCTCCTGCAATAATTTAGTCACCTGAATGTGCGAATATCATATCCTTTGTCCTGCACTGCACAAAATAATTTAAAAAAAACACTGCTCAGAGTTGTTTAGCGTACAAGTGTTCGCTAAATTACGGGCTCTTCAAAAATAGTGACGTAGTTTATGACATTACAACAAAACAGTTTTAGCAAGGAAGATTTACTTAAGTGCAGTCAGGGCGAGTTATTTGGCCCGGGTAACAGCCAATTACCAGCACCTAACATGCTAATGATGGACCGCATTGTACAAATTAGTGAATCCGGTGGTGAACATGGCAAAGGGTTTATCCATGCTGAACTGGATATTACACCGGACTTGTGGTTTTTTGATTGCCATTTTCCCGGCGATCCGGTGATGCCCGGATGCTTAGGGCTGGACGCAATGTGGCAACTAGTAGGTTTTTTCCTTGGCTGGAGTGGTGGCCCGGGTAAAGGCCGGGCGCTGGGTGTTGGTGAAGTGAAGTTCACCGGTCAGATTCTGCCTACCGCCAGGAAAGTCACCTATCGAATCAATATGAAACGAGTGATTAAACGTAAATTGTTTATGGGCCTGGGTGATGGTGTGGTCGAGGTAGATGGTCGTCCTATCTATCAGGCCAATGATCTGAAAGTTGGTTTATTTCAGGATACCAGCAACTTCTAATTAGCCCCCATACAAAAAAGCCGCTAAATATGCGGCTTTTTTTATCGAAAGTTAAATCATTGGCTGTCGCCAGATTAAAGGTTGATTTGAAAAATCATCTGCTCCGGCTCTTGACCATATATGCTCGTGCACAGCGTATCCAACACTGTTAACCAGGGGTTCGACCAGAGCAATTAAGCCTCCTACAGTCCAACTACCAGTCAATACATAAGCAACACTGAACGCAATAGCGAAATGCATAATAGTAAAAGTGACCGTTTTCATTAATTACCCCTGTGTATAACTCAATGGATATAACATTAATAAAAGCCAGTTTATTTCACTAATGGATAATTCAAATGGAATTGATAGGTAATTTCGATAACACAACCAATAAGTCACTTTATCGTGTCACAGATTGTATGCTCTGACTTCACCTGCGGTACCGCTATACCCAAACTGATTAAAGTCCTGATAAAAATAAACGAAAAATGGCAGATTGCTTACCGCCGAACCGCTGCTGTTGGTGAAGCCATTTTCGCCATCGCCTTTACCATAAATACACAGGCCAGTGTAGCCAAAAGCATGCCACCCCACAGGTACTGCCGTAGTGGGATTCGATATGGCGCTAACAGGTTCCGGGTCTTGCAATAGTTTGTTCCATAAATCTATACACATAGTTGTGCCTGTTCCGCTTCCAACCGGCCATCCGGATGCATCAATATTAAATGTAACACCATTGGTAGTGATTGAGGACGCTCCTTTATTAATTTGAGTCCTGGCATAAACCAGATTAATCGCTGTTTTAATACTGGCCTGCTGCGCTTTAATAACCGCTAAATCAGCATCGTCACTCAAACTGATAAACTTAGGGGCGGCTGTCACCGCCAAAATTCCAAGAATAACTACCACAATTATCAACTCAATCAGGGTAAAGCCCTGGACATACCTACTACTTTTCATTTAATACCTCTTGATGGCGATATTCCCAGAGCGAGTTGCTCTAACATTAATTAAATTGACTAAAAATTAGTATTTTTGCTATATCCAACCATTATTTATCGTGCAAATTTACAGGTAACACTTTGTAAAATAAAGAATTTTATTCCTGGTTTAAAAATTGCTCCTAATAACACCCCTTAAACCAGGAAAACAATAATATGTATATAAATTTCGTTAAATCAGCCAAATGCATCTTACCCGGCTTATTACTCACATTAAGTTCCCACAGCACGGCATCAACCTTGGATGCTGCAAAAATCAAAGACAAAATGGATGCTTTTTTACAGCAAGTGAATCAAACCATGGATATTGACTACGCAACATCTGTGGCAATGGTTGAAGGTAAAAAAGTTATTTATTTGGGGAATGTAGGGTTTAGTAACATTGAAAAACGTATTCCAGCAACAGCGCAGACCCGTTACTACATAGCATCAGTCACTAAACCCTTTATGGCTTTAGCTCAAACTATTGAACTTGAAAAAACAAAATTCACGTTAAACAGCTCTCTCAACACGCTATTTCCAGACGTAAAGTTTGATAAAAATATTCCTGGCAGCAAAATTAATCTACAAGCATTGCTTAATCACACATCAGGATTGGATGACGACATCATCCAGCTGGGCAGTTTTTTAACCGGTATAAAACATGCTCCCAATGAAATGCTCGCGCAATTGAAAGTCAACCAACACGCCCCCAGTGGCCAGTTTGAGTACAGTAATCTCGGGTATAATTTACTCAGTTTGTTTGACCAGCAACAATTAGACAAAAGTTGGCAGCAATTAATTGAACAAAATGTTATTCAACCGCTGGGATTATCAAATACAACCACCAGGGTAGATGATTTAAGGCGTCAGCATCCTGATCAGTTCGCATTACCTTATTTATATTTCAGTAAAACCCCAAAACAGCCGGTAAATATAGTAAAACAGGATCAAACCTTACATGCAGCAGGCGGTATGTACAGTACCAGTTCTGATATGGCAACCTTTGTTATCAATGAGTTAAATCTGGGAGTGGTAAATAATCAACAACGATTATCCCCCTCAATCATTGCGCTAACACAACAACCCAGTGTGGTAATCGAACCGGCCCTGCATAAGGGCGATTTTAACCGTGAGTTTTATACTTTAGGCTGGTATGAAGGCAAGTATAAACAACAAACCCTGCTCCACCATTTTGGTAGTTTTGATGGCTATCGCCCCCACGTGTCTTTTATGCCGGATAAAAAGCTGGGATTAGTCATTTTAAATAACGAAAATATGTTGAATGACAAGCTTACCGATATTATTGCCGATTATGCCTATAGCATAATGCTGAATGAAGAAGACCCACTCCCGCGTATAACGGCACGTCTGCAAAAGCTGGCTGCTATGGCTACAAAGATCAGGCAAAAAATACTCGAAAAAGAGCAATCCTATGCCGACTTACCGTCGTCACTCACACTAAATAATGACGCTTACACGGGCCAATATTATCATCCTCTGGCAGGTTCGGTTAAGGTTAGCCTGGCAGATGATGGTCAGTTATCCGTTGACTGGGGATTAGCTCACAGCACCAGTACCCCCTACAAGCAGGCTGATAGTATTCGCATTAAATTTCGCCCGTCTCAGGCGCAGGTTTTACAATTTAACCTAAAGAATAATCAGGTAGAAAACCTTGAACTTGAAGGACTGATATTTAAAAAGCAGTAATCGGCTTCTTTTAAAACAGAGCCAGACTTTCTGGCTCTGTTTATTACCTTATAATGCTTGTTCTCTATTCAGTTTGCATAACCCATTGCAAAACAGCATCTTTATTTTGCAATACATCCTGCCAGCTAACCTTTATATTAACATCGGGTTTTAGCTGCTCGCCTTGCATCTGATCAAACTGATAATAGCTTTCTACATAATGTTACAGATTGCTTTGAGTTTTGCGGTTTAATACCACACAGAACTTTTACTGACTGAAATTGCTAACCCTGGTAAATTTTTAATCTATTAAATTAATAAACTTCAATAAGTTAATGCAACTATTACCAACAAAAATTTATCTATATATCACTACCGGATCTGTACATTATGTTACAAACACTCTCACGCCTGATAGCCGCTAGCAGTGCAATAAATGCGATTTGTTACTTATTCGGCTTTATTGTGTTATTTGTTTTTTTCGCCGATTTACCACCTGACGTTTTAATGCAACTCCCTGCGTTAAAATTACACAACCAGATGTATCAATGGTGGCATTTTGTCATCTACATCGTATTTGGATTAAGTTTGCTGACACTTGTATTAGCTCTGCACCATACTTTTAATCAAAAACCATCTTTACTGGTCCAGGTAAGTACTATTCTTGGTGTTTTCTGGGCAGGACTGGTTATTACCTCAGGTTTACTGGCAAATACAGGCTTAACTGCCGCCTTAAACTTACTCGACAAATCCCCCACAGAAGCGAATCAACTCTGGCTCATTATCGAAACCATTAAACAAGCATTAGGTGGCGGCACAGAAATCATAGGAGGATTATGGATGCTACTGGTAACCACTTTGGCTCGTAAACATCCAGACTGGGATCCCGGCCTGCTCATAACAGGTTATCTGGTGGGAGTGTCTGGTGTGTTAACGTTTATACCAGGTTTAGCGTTTTTAGGCGCGGTGTTCGGACTATTGCAAATTATATGGTTTCTTCATCTTTCGATTAAATTTGCTCTCGTGAAAAAAGCGCCCGAAGGCGCTTTATAACTCACATTGACTAGGATTTACGTAAGTTAAAACTCGTAATTAGCACGGGCGTAATAGTAACCTCCCTGCCAGTCAACCGTATTACTTGCCCAGTAAACTGCGCCACAGCAATCATCGCCATAAGTATTAACGGTATCTTTTTCAGGGTATTCATCCAGCAGGTTACGACCACCGACAGCGATACTCATGTTTTCAGTTACCTGATATTTCAGCTCCAGATCCAGAAATACAATAGGGTCATACTTTTGTACAAATCCGCCATCATAGTTTTCATAGGAGCCATAATAGTTAGCGCGAACCATTAGACTCAAATCATCAAAACTATGTCTGACACTTAAAACACTCCGAATTGAAGGTTCTGAATTTTCCAAATCGAATTGATCTTCTGCATTTAAGTACTCAGAAGGATCAGAATCCAGTTCTGTTTTATTGTAATTAAGTGATCCGGTGAAAATGGTATCTCCCATGGTATAAGTCGCCACAAAGTCCATGCCCTTGGTTACGGTATCAAACGCATTTTGGAAGTAATTCACCCCGCCAATAGATTCAGCACCAGCCACATTGGCAGCAGCGAGAGCCAGATAGTTAGCATAAGCATCACCGGAGGTTGGATCGGTTGATACATCGCGAGTGGATACAGCATAGAATCGATCTTCTAACTCAATTTGATAGAAGTCCAAAGTGATTTTCAGATCGTCAATACTGCCGGTAAACCCTAAGGTGTAATTAAGCGACTTTTCGGGATCCAAAGGCTTGGCACCTAAAGCCTGTCCCACCGCACTTAAAGCGGGGAATAAACCTGTTGCCACAGGTAAACCATTGGGTAAACGAGTAGATACGTTAGTCGTCCCCTGTTGACCCGGCGTTGGAGCACGGAATCCGGTACCAACAGAACCACGCATATTAAAGTCGTCGGTAAGTGTATATTTAAACGCAATTTTACCCACCAATTCTGAGCCAAAGTCAGAATAGTCTTCGTACCGCATTGCCCCTTGCATAAACAGGGATTCATTGATATCAGCGCTTAAGTCCACATAAATCCCCGACATATCACGCTCATATTTACCCGAGAATTCAGGTGAGTATCCGGGAAAACCGTTTGAGCCAACACCGACAACCGTATAAACGGGATCAGACGAATCAGCACAGTCAAGTGTGGAACCATTGGCAATAACAGCAAGACCCGCTGCGGTAGCTGTGTCACCATCACAAAAACCAAAAGGATCAGACACCGCGTGTGGACCTGCTTCATACGATTCAGGATTTCCGCCTACCAGTTCATAACTCTCTTCCATATAGGTTAAACCGAATGCGACCAACAAATCCGAATATAATCCCACACCTACATATTTGGAAAAATCCGCCGACAACTGCATCTCGTCATTGATTAGATCTCCAGGGTGAAATTCAGTTGGAGACGCAGCGGCCATTGACGGGTTAATGGTATTTTTTAAGGTGTATTCAATTTTGTTTGAGCCAAAACGTGCACTGAGGTCATAACCAACTTCACTGCCAAATTCACCTTCAATTCCACCAACTAAAGAGTAATCGGTAATGTCCCCAAAGAAACGCGGTGTGAAACCACCCGGATACTTTTCCAGTGGCGAATAAATGGAACCATCTTCCTGACGTAAATCTTCAATAGTACCGTTACCCGGGTAACGGTAATAAAAGCTGCCGTCGGCTTCGCTTTTAGAATAGTTACCAAAGCCATATAGCTTGGTATTAGCATTAAGCTCATAGCCAGCATTGAAGAACAGGCGTGTCGCACTGGCATTGGGTTGTCCCCACGGCTGCACCACATCTTCACCACCTAAATTAGCGTTTTTAGTTGCTTCCATAAACGCTGGATCCGCAGTATATGCATTATCCGGATCAAATAGATCACTGCTAGGATCAAGGCAGAACCAGGTATCACAGTATTGAGTACCTCGATTGGTAGAGTCACTGTCTGATACCTCAGCAGAAATACTTAAAAAACCATCCGCGCCCAGCGCAAATCCCATATTACCCGTTAAGGTAAACATGGTGCCATCACCTTCATAGTACTGGCCGGTTTCAGCAGATAATGAACCACCCTCGTCATTATCTTTTAATACGAAGTTGATAACCCCGGCAATTGCATCCGAACCATATTGTGCAGCTGCACCGTCACGTAATACCTCAATGGTTTTTAATGCAGATGAAGGAATTGTCGCAACGTCAGGACCTTGTGTACCTGAACCACCAATTTGAACTAAGGCTGAGCGGTGACGACGCTTAGAATTAACTAAAACTAAGGTTTTATCGGTAGGCATACCACGCAAACTGGCTGGACGTATAAAAGATGCCCCGTCACTAATCGGCTGACGCTGCAAGGTATAAGACGGTACCAGGGTTTTTAATACGTCGTTGGTATCAGTAAAGGCAACGGCTTCGAGATCATCTTCACTGAATACATCCACCGGAACAGGTGAATCCTGAACAGAACGAGGCGCCCCACGGGTACCAGTAATAATTACTTTTTCCACATCTGAAGCACCATCTGGCGCTTGTGCTTCTTGTGCAATAACGGGCATGGTGATCGCTGATCCTAATGCACAAGTTGCCAAAGCAGTTTTCACTGCGCAACTAACTTTATTGTTAATAATCATGGAGTTATCCTCATGTGTTCTTGTTGTCTTCAATTATGTTATTATTATTTTCCGGGTTACGCGTAACGCATTTTAAGCGAAAGACCCCGGCCCCTTTCGCATAAGGCAATGCGTTAAACCACTAAACTGGATGCTTTATTATTTTTGGGGTCGTGCTATGACCATCTCTATTTCGATTAACATATTGGGGCCACCCGCTAAACCTGCTATTTGAAATGCTGAGCGCGCAGGTTTGTTTGGCTGTTCCTCAGTGCCAAAATATTTGGTGTAGGCTTTCATAAATCCACCAAAATCCATTTTTCCGCCCAGTTCAGGATCGCCTACCATGAACACCTGCATTTTAATGACATCTTCAAAACCAACCCCCAACTCCTTGAACGATGCTTCAAAGCGCTTGAACACGCTTAATGCCTGTGTCTCTGTATCACCGTAGTAGGCACGACTGCCTTTCTCAGCGTCAGGATTAACTGGCCCAGGCACCATACCACTATGAAATATCAAACTGGTATCAGGTGTAATTTCAACAGCACGCGATATTGGAAACGGATTATTGTTTGGCAACGCATGGCGCGTAACATCAGCCGTTGCGGTTAAAGTGGTCGTTAAAGCTAACAGCGATAAACCGCGGGTTAACAATTTTTGCATTAGTTGTGCTCCTCGTGTTTTTCTAATTGTTGGATATAAGCAACGATGGCTTTTAAATCCTGTTCACTATTGACTAAATTCGCTGCGGCTTGCATTTGCTGCGCCTGACTATCACCCTGAACATTGCCACGGCTACCAGATTTAAAGGCGTCAAACTGATTAAGCAAATACCAGTCATGTAACCCGGCTAAAGCTGGAGCCCCAATTGTTTGGTTACCTTTTCCATCAGCACCATGACAAGCTGCACATTGCTTATACAAAGACTCTCCCGCTTTAGCGTCAGCAACAATCGTTTCTGAGGGTACAGGAGACTGTGTTTTGCTTGCCCAGATAGCGGCCTGATGAATTTGTTCATCTGATAATTCTTTTACCATCGATTGCATTTCATGGGCGGGAACACTCTGATCCGGCATTCCCCGCTTGCCCTGTTTAAATGCTTGTAATTGTTTTTCGATATACCAGGCAGATAAGCCGCTTAATCTGGGAGCTCCTATATTGGGGTTCCCCATCAGTTGGTTACCATGACAAACCGTACAATATTTAAATTGCTGTGGTGTTGGCGTCCAGTCTGTCTTATCGACGCTGGCTGACACGCTAAAACTGCTCACGACTAACGCAAAAAACGTATTTTTAACTAACATAAGCCGCTCCATGGGATGAGGTTATCGATGCCTGTAACTGATTAAACTGGGAAAGTGCCTGTTGTGAAGCCGCTAATGCACCTTCCTGCCAACCACTGTGCTGACTAATTTGATCCCCTATCATAAAGTGGCGACCATCGGGCTTTTGCAAAATAGGTAAACAGTGCTCCCAGTCTTCCTTTTCCATGTGGATGCCGCATCCCATCTGATTGTTCATACGCGCCCAGGGAATACTCACTGCATTTTCGATGTAACCGCTGTAGCCCGGATGTATGTTTTCACCGCACTGTGCGGCATATTTAAAACGCTGCTCGGGGGTCATAGCTTCAAATCTGGCACATTGTTTTTCATCCCAGCAGTAAGCGCCAAGCATGACCCCTTTGGCTGCGTGAATATCGTGAGAGGGGTACCAAAGTTGCGCATTATCCTGACTGGTGTAGGTTATCCCGCCATAAATTCCTTCTTTTTCCCAAAAACGTTCACGCATCTGGAAACCAATTTTAAAAAGATGGCCGCGTTTAAACTTATTCAGTGCATTGAGATAATCAGGTGAGAGGTTGTTCTCAATACCGGCCATAAAGTACGCAGGAATATTATTAAAACAATAATCCACTTTGATGGTGTTGAGCTTGCCAGCTTGCTCGTACGCAATTTCAACTCCATCACTCAGATTATGGATTTTACGTACCTGTGCATTCAGCTCGACAGGCGATGAAATATTGCGCAAAAAGCCTTTTACAATACCATCCATACCCCCTTTCACTTCCATCAAAGGTTCTACCCAATCGTATATTTGCGAAGCGAAAGAAACACCACGCCACACATCACTTTTAAATACATCATGCAACGGCATAGGTGCTTTGGGTGTGGGTGGAAATAACATCCGATCGCGTTGTGAACCAGCACGATCACTGCCGGTATATTTGCCTTTTTCATTCAGGCTTCCAAAGGCTTTGAGATACGACAGAAAATTTTCGGTGTCTTCTTCGCTCAGTTGCTGTTCGAAAGCACCTTTATCAATGGACTTACTCATCATTTCGCTTAAAAACCCATTGGCATCGGCACGATAATCAACCTGCCTAATGGGTTTTCCGCCATTAATTTTTTCATCCTGAATATAAGCAAGCTGATTCGAATTGGCTTTGATCTGTAATGGCACATTCAATGCTCTGCAATAGTGCAATAAACGTTTATGGTGTCCGGGAATGCGTGCCGGCCCGCAGTTGAAATACAAATTTTCATCCTGATCAAACTGGCAATAGCGGGTGTGGCCCATTTCGTCGATTTTATCACCGTGGCGAACCGTCATATTACGACCGCCTGCACGGAATGATGCTTCAATAATGACCACGTCATACCCTGCCCGCTCCAATTCATATGCGGTGCTAAGACCAGAAATACCAGCGCCTAAGACAGCCACTTTTGCCTTATTTTTACCTTTTACTGGTGCGACTGAGACTGGGCCCTGAAAATCGTTAGATTGCATCAACCCCATGGCCAGACTGGCTTTGAGCAAAGCGGATGAACCACCGACGGCTCCGATTAAATTTAAAAACTGACGACGAGAAAAATGCTGCTTCATTACTTCTGAGCTTCCTTTATTTTGAGTTTTTTGTTGTCCCGAAACTCTTATTGGGTGAACTCATGCTAGCGGGATTAAGGAAGGCTAAGAACGAAGAAAAATATTCAGGGGGGTCAATATTTTTTTTATAGGTCGCCAAATATCAGCGATGCATGCGGTAATAAAGTTATGCAACTGGCTATATTTGCCAGCAATTGTCCCCTATCAAATGAGCGTGGTGTTAAATTTGCATAAATGTAATCCAGACAATCTTTAATACAAATAACTACACCGCGTTATTTGTAAATATCTTACCCATAAAACTTAACAACAATAATAGGTTTGGTGACCATTACACAGGGGTGTGCAACGTGAATACCAAGCAACTGCAATATTTTTTAGTGACAGCCAATAAAGGCAGTATCACGGCATCGGCACGGGCTCTTGATGTTGCGCAACCCGCCATCAGTCTGCAAATAGCCAATTTGGAGCATGAACTTAAAGTCAAATTGTTTGAACGTGATTTTCGCGGTGTTCAGTTAACAGAATCAGGCCAAAAGTTTAAGCAACATGCAGAACTGATCATGCAGCAAATTTCGCTGGCAAAACAGGATATCAGTGGCAATAAGGAAACAATCAAAGGTAAAGTCACCCTTGCAGTAGATCAAGCTATAGGGAACATTCTTTCCGTCGATTTATTTCAGGAGTTAGAACATCGTTTTCCCGAGATTGATTTGCAACTAAGAATAGGCCCATCACACACCATAGAACAATGGATGAGTGAAAAAACCACTGATATCGGTATTACTTTTGAACGTCACAATGGCCACTATCTGTCAAACAGCATTGCTTTAATTAAGGAAGATTTATATCTGGTCATGGCTCAAGTGCCTAAAAACCCTATCCATGCCGAGCTCGCTCACTATGCCTCTCTGCCCGTGGAAGAATTACAGCATTACGAATTATTTATGTCTGAAACGGAAGATTCCTTGTCACAAATACTGCAACGGGAAGCACAACAGCTGAATTTTACCTTAAAGCGCAAAAATGCTTTTGGACAACTTATGACTACTTTACACTATGTAAGCCAGGGCTTTGGCCTGGTTGTGTTACCCTCCTCTGCGGTATTTCACCTGATCGATTCTAATCAAATTCGTTGCTTACCTTTAATTCAACCCCAGTTACAACGCGAAGTTTGTATAAGCGCCACCAATGGAAAATACAACGTGGCAGCGGCCAATGCAGTTACAGAACTGATTAGAGAGATATGCGCTAACAAATATATGGCACAGCAATGGCGGGGTGAGCTATTAGACCAAAAATATTACCGGGCCGATCTGAAACAGATAAATGCAATAGGATCACCCGGAGCGTGTTAATGTTTGCTGTGTATTTAGCTCTAAACAAATTTACACATAAAAGACTAACGCCCCCAAACACACCACGAATAGGCGACTTTATTTGAGGCTGACAATCAACATTCAGCCTGCGAGAAAACAATAAATTAAAATAAATAGTGTAAATCTAACAGTGCTACCAAAATTTTCAGCTAGTAGCATGCAGCGCATCTAAAAAATGTTTTACATCGTAACCGGCTGCTTCAATTATTTTAATTAATTGTGTATGTTCCAGCTTTCCTTTATTTACCAGAGCCCAGAGCGTGATAGAACGGTTACCGGTTCGGCAATAAGCCAGGATTGGTGTTGATATTTGATTCACCAAATCGGCAAATTTTTCCACGTCCTGTTTTGTAATGTTGCCGGTAATAACCGGTAAAAAATAACAATTTATCTCCGCATCAATGGCAGCTTGTTCTATTTCCGCAAAGTTTATTTGATCGGCTTGTTCATTATCAGGTCGATTGCAAATTATACTTTTAAACCCTTGTTTTTTAATCGTTGCCACATCTGCAGCGGTAATTTGCGCAGAAACTGAAATGACGTCATTTACAGGTTTAATGTTCATCTTATTACCTCATTTAAAGCACGTTGACAGGAATTTTGACAAATTGTTTGCCGCTTTTGGATACATCACCAAATTGACCATTGCGCAAATTGGCCTGAATTGAAGGCAACAATAACCTGGGAACGGCCAATGTTGCGTCTCTTGCTTCACGTTTCGCCACGTATTCCTCTAACGGTGTATCCGGGCGTAACTGAGCGTTGGTGGATTTTGCCTGGGCAATACTAATCATCGACAATGGCTCATCGCCCTCTTCAGGGTAGTCATGAGCCAAAAAGACGCGGGTGTCGTCGGGCAACTGATAGAATCGCTGTATAGAGTGGTACAACTCTGTCGCACTTCCTCCCGGAAAGTCACACCTGGCGGTGCCCAGATGTGGCGCAAACATGGTGTCACCAACAAAAATCGCATCTTCGATTAAATACGTAGCACAAGCAGGTGTATGACCAGGTGTATGCCATACTGTAACGGGCAAGTTACCAATTGCAAAACTGTCACCTTCTTCAAATAACAGGTCATATTGTTCACCTGACAAAGGTGTGTCATGTTCAATCTCAAACACTGGAACCCACATCTCCAGCACCTTTTTTATGTTACTGCCAATGGCAATTTTTCCCCCCACTTGTTCCTGTAAATAATGCGCGGCAGTAATATGGTCGGCATGTACGTGGGTCTCAAGTATCCAATCGTTGATCAGATTATTGTTATGCAAATAGGCAATGACCTCGTCTGCACTTTCAGTACTTACTTTTCCGGCGAATTGATCATAATCCAGCACAGAATCGATGATTGCACTGCGTCGGGTTTGTTTATCCACCACAATATGGGTAAAAGTAGATGTGGCTTGATGATACAGCGTTTCAATGTGCATATTTGAATTAGCCATTAGATCATCTCCTTAGTAATAATGACGATTGCAATTATTAACGTGAAATAAGCAAACAGTCTTTGAAGTAATTCCCCTGCAATCTGTTTGGCAATATGCGTAGAGGCAACCATTCCCACCAGCGTTGCTACCAACATCAACGGCAACAAAGGAACCTCAAGCACGATCCCCGCCTGCAAATCACCGGTAAAACCAATCAACGACTTAAGGGCAATAATTAATAGCGATGCACCCACAGCATTTTTCATTGGCATACCGACAAACAATACAAGCGCGGGAATAATCAGAAAGCCTCCCCCTGCTCCCAAAACCCCGGTCACCACGCCCACAACGGCACCTTCAACAATGATTAAAGCAGATTTGAACTTCGCAGGAGACTGATTTAACTGGCCAGTTGTATTTTTAACAATGATGGATTTTTTTGCTTTACGTAACATCATGCAGGCAGAAGTCAGCATCAACAAAGCAAATAACAGCATAATCGCTGTATTTTTGCTGACAGTAACAGGCTCATTTATCAGTACTTCTGGTAATGACGGCATTACATAAGCACGGGTAAGATAAACCGCGATAATGGACGGCAAAGCAAATAATAAGGAGGCTTTAATGTCCACCAGCCCTTGTTTAACGTAACGATACGCACCGAAAGCTGCGGTTGTGCCAACAATTAAAAGCGAATAACCAGTGGCAACATCAGGCGACACACCCATTAAGTACACTAAAATTGGAACAGTCAGAATCGAGCCACCACCACCTATGGTGCCTAACACAACGCCCATTAACACTGCTGCCAGATAACCTAAGATAATTAACATAACCCACCATATTTCATTTGGGAATATCTTAATAACATTATGGAATACACATTAACGAATGATCAACAGGTGGTCAAAGATTATTTTTAAGTAAAAGCTAAATTAAACAGTAACCTATTGTTAATTAACAATATTAATTATTTAGAAAAATCTTAAATTAGCTAAAAACAATTTGAGCAGATGAAATTAATGCAAGAGAGATATAAATGGTGAAGATAAAATCGCCATGGAATATGCCCAACGCAATATTTACCACAGCCCAAAACGAGAAAGGCCCCGCATTATGCGAGGCCTTTGAATATGGCGGAGAGCGAGGGATTCGAACCCCCGGTAGGTTTGACCCTACGTCTGATTTCAAGTCAGGTGCATTCAACCGAGCTCTGCCAGCTCTCCTAAGTATTTTCTTACGACGTATTTGGTACCCCGTCAGAAGATGGTGCGAATATTAATGAGCTTTGATCGGCTTGTAAAGGGTAAATTCTACATAAAAGAACTGTTTGCGCTATCTTTGAACAATTAGGACAAATAATGTGCCAAACATGAATTCTTACAATCATAAAATCCTATAATTCTTGAATTATTGAACTAAAACCCATACAAATAGCCTTAATGATAAACTTATCATTGTTGCGTTAATCTGGAGGAACCAATGAACCAACAGTCAGTCTATTCAACGTCGTCACAAACGTCGGTACTGCAAACAAATAAAGTTTTGCGTAATACCTACATGTTACTTGCGATGACATTATTATTCAGTGCCGCAGTTGCTGGTATTACTATGTCACTGAATTTGCCACACCCGGGTTTAATCATCACCCTGGTGGGCTTCTACGGATTATTATTCCTGGTACACAAAACCAGCAACAGCAGCGCAGGTGTCGTTAGTGTTTTCGCCTTCACTGGCTTTTTAGGTTATACCCTTGGCCCAATTTTAAATATGGTAATTGGTGCTGGCGGTGGTGAACTGGTTACAACCGCATTAGGCGGTACCGCATTAATTTTCTTTGCGCTGTCTGCTTATGTATTAACCACTAAGAAAGATATGTCTTTCTTAAACGGTATGTTATTCGCTGGATTCTGGGTCATTCTAATTGGCATGATTGCCAATATGTTCCTGAACATCCCTGCCCTGAGCTTAGGCATGAGCGCCCTGTTCATTTTGTTCTCATCAGGTGTGATCCTGGTTCAGACCAGCGACATCATAAAAGGTGGTGAACGTAACTATGTGTTAGCAACTGTGACTTTATATGTATCTCTGTATAATATCTTCATCAGTTTGCTAAACCTGTTAATGGCGTTTAGTGGCAACGACGACTAAGCCACTCCATTAACCCTATATCAGGTAACCCCGGCAAATGCCGGGGTTATTTTTTTGTATTGAATATGACGACCTACAGTTTATTTGTAACTTCTTCTCCAACCGATCACGCTGGCGCTTACACTGCATTGCAATTTGCGCAGGCCTTATTAAAACTTGGCCATCATATAAAAGGCGTGTTTTTCTACCAACAAGGTGTGCACAACGCCAATAGCTTTAATCATCCACTTGCTGATGAAACTAACCTGACTCAGGAATGGATTACGTTAGCTAACTACAATAACGTTGAGCTACATATTTGCGTCACAGCAGCCAGCAAACGTGGTGTACGCAATGGTGAGGAAGCCGCTGAAAATAACAGTACCCATTACAACCTGGAGCCACCTTTTTTGGCCTCCGGCCTCGGTGAATGGGTTAGCCTGGTTAAACAATCCGATAAAGTGGTGCAATTTTAATGGCAGATTCCATTGCAATAATTAGTAGCAGTGCGCCCTACTCCAGTGCTAAAGCTCAAGACGCACTTGAACTGTGTATGGTACATGGCACCTATGGCCAGCAATGCGCATTGTTTATTCAGGGAGACGGTGTTTTTCAGTTATTAAGCGGACAAGACGCCACTCAAACCGGCCGCAAAGCCTTTCATAAAACCTTTGCTGCTTTACCCTTTTACGATGTTGATGATGTTTTTATCTGTGCCGAAAGCTTAACGCAACGAGGTATACTCTTAGATAGCCTTGTTATTTCACCACAGGTTCTAAACGCGCAGCAATGGCAAAATAAATTAGCGCAATTTGACGTAATCTTAAGGTTTTAGCATGTTGCATATTGTCACTCAATCACCCGCTAATACGGCGTTAGCGACACAGTTAAGCACTAATATTTCTGAACAGGATGAGGTAATCCTGATTCAGGATGCGGTTTATTATTTGCTTAACCCGCAAAGTCTGAACTCCATATTCTCATCGGCATCTCACGTTTATTATTTAAATACAGATGCCCAAGCGCGTGGAATTCAAAGCACCGGGCAAAATGCCAATGCCTGTAATTACGAACAATTTGTGGGCTTGACGCTTAAACACTCGAATAACCAAACCTGGTAAGTTTTTTATGTCCCACTTTATAGAATTTAATCAGCAACAGATCGCCACCGATAAAGCGGGTTATTTGTTAAATGTCGATGACTGGTCGCCAGAACTGGCTCTGCATATTGCCGCGTTAGATGGCATTGAAATGACGGAAGAAAAATGGGAAATCGTCAATTTTGTGCGTAACTTTTATCTGGAGTTTAATACCAGCCCGGCTATTCGCGCTCTGGTGAAAGCCATGGCCGAGAAATATGGCCCAGATATCGGCAACAGCCGCTACTTGCAACGTCAATTCCCTAAAGGCCCAGCCAAACAAGCCACCAAAATCGCCGGATTACCTAAACCGGCCAAATGTCTGTAGAAATAGAAAACCCGGCTTCTGCCGGGTATTATTTTATCTATGAATTGTGCCGACTTTAGCGAATGCTGGTTAAGCCGCCCATATAAGGTTGTAGTACCTCAGGCACGTTCACTGAGCCATCGGCTTGCTGATAGTTTTCTAAAATCGCTACCAACGTACGGCCAACGGCCAGACCCGACCCATTTAATGTATGCAGTAATTCAGGTTTATTGGTTTCAGGATTACGATAACGACCTTGCATACGACGCGCCTGAAAATCGCCCATGTTTGAACAGGAAGAGATCTCACGGTAGGTATCCTGCGCCGGTAACCATACTTCCAGGTCATAGGTTTTACGTGCACCAAAGCCCATATCGCCGGTACATAGCAATACTTTACGATAAGGTAATTTTAATAACTGCAGTACTTTTTCGGCATGGCCGGTTAATTCTTCCAGTGCGTTATCAGACTCTTCGGGTTTAACCAATTGTACTAACTCAACCTTATCGAACTGATGCTGACGAATTAAACCTCGGGTATCTCGACCGTATGAACCTGCCTCACTACGAAAACATGGCGTATGCGCCGTCATTTTTATTGGCAAATCTTTTGCCGCAAAAATTTCATCACGGGCAATGTTAGTCAGTGGTACTTCAGCGGTAGGGATAAGTGATAGTCCCTGACCTTCTTCGGTTGCAGGTTTGGTATGGAATAAATCCTCACCAAATTTTGGCAACTGACCGGTACCATACAAACTATCTTCATTAACCAACAAAGGAACGTAAGTTTCCTGATAACCATGCTCGCGTGTGTGTAAATCCAGCATAAACTGCGCTATTGCCCGGTTCATGCTGGCGATAGCACCCCGCATTACCACAAAGCGAGATCCGGTTAGTTTTGCTGCAGTTTCAAAATCCAGACCTTTACCCAATGCAGCAGAGATATCAACATGATCTTTAACTTCAAAGTCATAAGATGCAGGTTCACCCCAACGCAGTATTTCCTGATTGTCATTTTCATCTTTGCCTACAGGAACAACGTCATCAGGTAAATTAGGCACACTCATCGACATATCACTGATCTGCGCCAGTAATTCTGTGAGTTCAGCTTTAGCCGCATTGAGTTCATCACCCAGTTTGCCCACCTCAGCCATTAACGGTGCGATGTCTTCACCCGACGCTTTAGCTTTACCGATGGACTTGGAGCGCACATTACGCTCGTTTTGCAACTTTTCAGTACGCATTTGCAGCGACTTACGCTTTTCTTCCAGCGCGTTAAAAGTATCTACATCCAGGGTAAACCCACGTGTCGCCAGACGACGCGCAGTTTCTTCAATATCATTGCGGAGGTGTTTAGGATCTAACATCTTATGTCTGTTTAACTCTTCGTTTATAAATAATATGGAGATTATTGGCGGCTTATCAGGTTTAACCCTAGCCAGGCTGCGATAAAACAACTCACCAAATTTAATGTAATGTTGGCTAATGCCTTCATCCACGAGCCCTGTTGCAACAGCAACATGCTATCAACGGAGAAGGTGGAAAAAGTGGTTAACGCACCGAGAAATCCAATGGCAATTAAAGAGCGCCATGGTGCTACGGCAACATGTCCCTGTTCCAGCAGGCTGTATAAAAAACCTAATAAAAACGAGCCAACAACGTTAACCAGCAGTGTACCAAAAGGAAAACCTTTGCCAAGCAGCTGAATCATAATTTGGTTAACAAAATGACGTAAACAGGCACCTGATGCACCGCCAACGGCAATATAGGCGTAAATCGTCAGATTATTCATAACGTTTTAACTCACTTTGTTGGTTTAATTGCTGCAAGTACTCAAGCTTGGCTTTTATTTGCTTTTCCATGCCACGCTCATTGGGCTGATAATACTGGCGGGTCGCTAATTCTGGTGGCAAATAACTTTCGCCGGCGGCAAATGCGCCGGGTTCATTATGCGCATAACGGTATTCTGCACCATGTCCCATCTCTTTGAGTAACTTAGTGGGTGCATTTCTAAGATGTAGCGGCACGTCATAATCAGGTAAATTTTTAGCATCGTCTTTGGCCTGGCTAAACGCCATATAAACCGCATTACTTTTAGCCGCACTGGCGCAAAATATAAGCGCCTGAGCGATAGCTCGTTCCCCTTCGGCGGGGCCGACTCTGTGGTAAATATCCCAGGCATTTAACGTCACTTCCAGTGCTCTGGGATCGGCATTACCTATATCTTCTGAAGCAATTGCCAGTAAACGTCTTGCCACCACCAAAGCTTCACCACCGCCTTGTAAAATCCTGGCGTACCAATAAAGCGCACCATCAGGTGATGAACCTCTTACCGATTTATGCAGCGCCGACAACATGTCATAAAAATGATCGCCGCCTTTATCAAACTGACTAACCTTATCGCCAACCGCCTGTTTAATGGTGTCGAGAGAAATATGCTGATCATCAGCAAAATCAGCCGACAATTCCAGATAGTTAAGCAATCGTCTGGCATCACCACCACTTAGGTCACAAAGCTTGTTACGTGCTTCCTCATCAATGCGAATGGATAACTGACCCAGCCCTTTTTCCTCGTCAGACAAAGCTCTTGTGAGAATATCCTGTAATTCTTCATTACTCAGACTTTTTAACAGGTAAACCCGGGTGCGCGATAACAATGCGTTGTTTAATTCAAAAGACGGATTTTCCGTAGTCGCACCAATAAAGGTCACTGTGCCATCTTCAATAAAGGGCAGAAACGCATCTTGTTGCGCTTTATTAAAACGATGAACCTCGTCCACAAATAAGATGGTGCTTTTACCACGACTGGACGCATGATATTTGGCTGCCTCAATGGCATTACGAATATCTTTCACCCCTGATGTAACCGCAGAAATACGTTCTAAGTGAGCATTGGCATGTCGGGCAATTAGCTCGGCGAGTGTGGTTTTACCTGTACCGGGAGGTCCCCACAGGATCATGGAATGCGCTCTGCCTACTTGTATCGCCTGATATAAAGGTTTACCAGGTGCAACGATATGAGACTGGCCAAAATATTCATCTATTTTCTTAGGACGCATACGCGCCGCTAAAGGCGCAAATTGCTGCTGGGTATCAATCTCCTGCTGCGACATTTCGTTGATCGTCCAGAGTGTAACCATCGGGTAAACTGAATTTAAAAATAGCAGTACTGATTGGCGCACCTTGTTTTATATCATCAAAGATCAGTTGGGTGGTTTGTTGCTGGCGGTCAATAATATCCAGTGCTTTTAACGTTTTCCCGTCAAACACAAATACTAACTGCTCAATTTGACTGCTTTCGCTACTGGTACTGACAGTGAATTTATCGCCACTTTCATTGGCCGCTATCGAGTATTCGTCCCAGGCTTTACTGTCTGGTTGTGCCAGCAACACAATGGGATTGTTACTAACGGCAGCTAACTGATCCATGGCAACCACCTGTTCCACAAAGGGATCCACATGCCACAAACTAATGCCATCGGCGATTAAGACATTTTCATTGGGTTCGTCTACTTCCCAAAATAACTTATTAGGTTGTAACAGACGAATTTTGCCTGTGGCTTGCTGCAATACCTGCCCTTTTGCATCAATAACAGTTTGTGCAAAAACAGCCGAATAACTTTTTAGCGCAGATAATTTGGATTGTAATTGCTGCTTTGCAGACTCTGCACTTGCGGTGCCCGATATCAACATCAGACCACATAAAATAACACTGGAAATTCGTTTCACGTTTATTCTCTTTAATTAAACTGGCGGTGGTGCCAGTACTTCGCGATTACCGTTATGAGCTGCGGCACTGATTACACCATTAAGTTCCATTTGATCAACAATTCGTGCTGCGCGGTTATAACCGATATGGAAGTGACGTTGCACCAATGAGGTAGACACTTTGCGTGATGTGGTTACAAATGCAACCACATCATCAAATAAGGCATCCACATCAGAATCGCCGCCTTCGGGTTGCTCTCCCGGTAACAGACCATCAGAGCCCTGATCGCCGTTTAAAATTTCATCGATATAGTTGGGCTTAGCACGTTGTTTCCAGTCAGAGACCACGGCATGTACTTCATGGTCATCCACAAACGCACCATGTACCCGGGTTGGAGCACTGGTTCCAGGAGGCAAGTACAGCATGTCCCCCATGCCTAATAAGGATTCAGCCCCTTGCTGATCAAGTATGGTTCTTGAGTCAATTTTGGAAGACACCTGAAACGCAATACGAGTTGGAATGTTGGCTTTAATTAAACCGGTAATAACATCCACAGACGGACGCTGGGTGGCTAACACTAAATGAATACCGGCAGCCCGTGCTTTTTGTGCGATTCGGGCGATCAGTTCTTCCACTTTTTTGCCCACAATCATCATCATGTCGGCAAATTCATCAACGATGACCACTATGCTGGGCAGCTTTTCAAGATCCGGCGCCTCTGTAGCCATGCCCTCTTCCGCTTTCCACAGAGGATCTTTAATTGGCTGACCTGCTGCAATGGCATCTTTAATTTTAGCGTTAAAACCTTTTAAATTTCTCACACCTAACGCAGACATCAGTCGATAACGACGCTCCATTTCGGCCACACACCAGCGCAGCGCATTAGAAGCATCATTCATATCGGTAACCACTTCAGTCAGCAAATGGGGAATGCCTTCGTAAACCGATAATTCAAGCATTTTGGGGTCAATCATAATGATGCGAACATCTTCAGGCGTTGATTTATAAAGCAAGCTGAGGATCATCACATTCACCCCTACCGACTTACCGGAACCTGTGGTTCCCGCAACCAGTAAGTGAGGCATCTTGGCTAAATCAACCACAACGGGTTGACCGGCTATATCCTGCCCCAAAACCATAGTTAACGGTGAAGCCGAATCCGCAAAATCCTGACAACTTAATACTTCAGATAAGCGCACGGTTTCGCGATTTTTATTCGGTAATTCTAAACCTATTACCGATTTGCCGGGGATCACTTCAACCACACGCACGGAAATAGCGGATAACTCACGGGCTAAATCTTTAGATAATCCGGAAATTCGGCTTACTTTAACCCCGGCGGCTAAATCAAGCTCAAAACGTGTGATAACCGGGCCGGGGTATACACCAACCACTTTGGCATCCACATTAAAGTTGGCTAGTTTTTCTTCAACCAATCTGGCGACTTGTTCCAGTTCTTCCTTAGAAATTGGATTTTCAACTTTATCGGCACGGTCGAGTAAATCCAGGGTTGGCATTGGGGTTACACTGCCACTCGCGCTAGCATCGCTTTCCCACGGAACATCCTGCGCAGTGCGATGGGTAGCTGAACTACTTTCATCTGAATCATGGGCAATGGGCATATCATCTGATAAATCCATCATATCATCCAGATTCACCACCGGCTCTTGCTTAACGTCCGACTTCACTGCTTTATCTTTGCGCTTTTTGCGGGTGGCGGCAGGTTGATCAAATTCGTCGATTTTAGGTGAATGTACTGGCGTGACTTCCACTTCAGGCTCAACACGCATGGAAGTGATTTCAATATTGCGTTCTGGCTCTTGTTGTTTATTTTCCAATTGTTGTGATTTCCTGGAAAAGTCCATCAAACGAGGCGCAGAAAAATTCCCCAGACTTCCTGATACACGCGCTGTGCCTTTGGCTCCGCGGATCACCCACTCCCCCACAAAATCAATAATGCTTAACCAGGAAATTCCCGTGACCAGGGTAAAGCCGGTACATAAAAAGCACAGCAGCAACAAAATACTGCCGGGCATATTTAACATGGGCAATAAGGATGCGCTTAAAATATCGCCGATAAAACCACCGGCCGGAAAGTAAAAAGGATCGTCAAAATTGAGGCTGGCAAGACCACACGCGCCTAATACGCCGAGTATGCCTCCAATCACACGCAGCGATATGGTTAGGTAATCCATTTCCAGCAAATCTTTAGCCTGTTGAAACAAAAACCAACCTAATAGAGCCGATAGAAAAGGAAAAATATAAGCGACAAAACCAAAGGTGAACAAAAGAATATCTGCAAACCAGGCTCCGGCAGGGCCAGCCGCATTGCTTACACTACCACTATGGCCGGCTTGACTCCAGCTGGGGTCGGCTGGATCAAATGTGCCCAGCGCCAATAATAAAAATAAAGCAAAGGCACAGGTTAAAATCATGCCTGCTTCCAAAATCCGTTGGATACCAGAAAGACGCGCCATAAATATTTAATTCATTTAGTTCTTTTATTCATTCGGCTGTATAAGATACCAGCCCACTTGTTAAATGCCCAGCTATCAAATCGTTAAAAGCCAACTAAAAAACACGTGATTGTTTATTAAAAAACCAATTTAAAGAATTACTTAAGATTGATCCGAATTTGGCTGGTTTGTTTCACCTCTTCCATTACCACATAGGAGCGGGACTCACTTACGCCGGGTAATTTAAGTAAGGTGTCGCCGAGCAATTTTCGGTATGCCGACATATCTGACACACGTGCCTTTAATAAGAAATCGAAATTACCTGACACCAGATGACATTCCTGAATGTCTTCCAGTTCCCGCACAGCCTGTGCGAACTTTTCAAAAATATCCGGCGATTTGGTGAGGTTAATCTCCACAAAAATAAGCATGGCTGCGCCGAGCTTTTCAGGTGCAACTCGCGCTTCATAGCCGGTGATATAACCTTGCTGCTCTAAACGCCTAACTCTTTCAAGACATGGCGTTGTGCTCAGTCCAACACGCTTGGCTAATTCTACGTTTGATAACCGACCGTCATTTTGTAATTCAATCAATATGTTACGATCGATTCTGTCTAAATGCTTCGGCGTTTTAATTAGCATAATTAACTACCACAAATTAATTTTACAGCACAATTATCTAATTATGTCATAAATAAAGCACAATTAACTAAAAAACATCACCTATACTTCGCGGTCTGATTTTTTGACTGAAATATTACAAGAAGGTCTGATAATTATGTTAATTGGTGTACCTAAAGAAATAAAAAACCACGAATACCGAATTGGCCTAACCCCAGCTGCTGTTAAAGAGTTTGTCACTCATGGGCACAGCGTATTAGTACAAACCAATGCCGGTGCAGCAATTGGATTTAGTAACGAACAATATACCGCTGCAGGTGCAGAGCTGGTGGATACGCCAGAAGAAATCTTTGCACGTGCAGAAATGATTGTGAAAGTGAAAGAGCCGCAACCAAACGAATGTAAAATGTTGCGTAAAGGCCAAACTTTATACACTTATTTGCACCTGGCCCCTGACCCTACTCAAACTCAACTTTTAGTTGAATCAGGTGCAACCTGTATCGCGTATGAAACCGTAACCGATAGCCGCAACGGTTTACCTTTACTCGCGCCAATGAGTGAAGTGGCTGGTCGTATGGCGGTTCAGGCTGGTGCACATTACTTAGAAAAAGCTCAAGGCGGCAGCGGTACCCTATTGGGTGGCGTCCCCGGTGTGGCACCTGGCAAAGTATTAGTTATTGGTGGCGGCGTTGTTGGTGTAAATGCAGCAAAAATGGCAGTTGGCTTAGGTGCAGACGTAACTATTTTGGACCGTTCTTTACCGCGCTTACGTGAATTGGACGACATCTTTATGGGTCGAGTCAAAACCGTATTTTCTACCGTTGATGCCATTGAGCACTATTCTGCCAGTGCAGATTTAGTTGTAGGTGCCGTATTAATTCCTGGTGCGGCAGCACCTAAATTGCTAACCCGTGAACATATTGCCAATATGAAAGAAGGTTCAGTGGTGGTTGATGTGGCCATTGACCAGGGCGGTTGTTTTGAAACATCTAAAGCAACAACTCATCAGGATCCCGTTTATGTGATTGATGATGTTGTGCATTACTGTGTGGCTAATATGCCAGGTGGTGTAGCAAGAACCTCAACCATGGCACTTAACAATGCGACTTTACCGTTTGGTTTAGCGCTTGCCAATAAAGGCCCTAAACAAGCCATGCTGGACGACCCACATTTATTAAATGGCCTGAATGTTCATGAAGGTAAAGTAACATATAAAGCCGTTGTAGATGCGTTAGGTGAACAATTAGGTTTAACCTACACAGATGCTAAACAAGCATTGGGCGCATAAGCTTTTATCCCCACTATATTGAATAAAGCCTCCGTATGGAGGCTTTTTTTTGGCAGAAAAAGCGTTATGCTGGCTTTTCCATAAGTCTTTACGGCTTATTTACACCCAATCGTGGTTTTACAATAACAATATGCACACAGGGAAACTCAATGAAAACCATTAAACTCAAAGTCAGTATGATTGCGGCTGCAATGGTACTGGGCGGTTGCCAACCCGCTCCTAAAACAAATAACACCGATACAACAGCACCAGACAACGTTCTAACAGCAGAAGATGCCAAGCAATTTTTAGTTGACGCTCAACACGAAATAGAAAAAATGCAATTGCCCGCTGCGCAAGCGTCCTGGAGTTATGCCACTAATATTAACTACGACACGGCAGCTGTCGATGCTTACCTAAGCGAAAAGCTTTCCAGCAGAGTGGCAGAGCTTGCCAAACAGGCTGCGGACTTTAATCAGGTTGAAGTGGATGCTGATACCCGACGTAAGCTGGATTTAATGCGCTATTCATTGACCATGCCGCCTCCTGCAGATGAAAAAAAATCAGCAAGACTGGCTCAGATAGGCTCAGAATTGGGGGGGATGTATGGAAAAGGTAAATACTGCCGCAGTGAAGATGAATGTTTTAGCCTGAGCCAAATGAGTGGCTTTATGGCAGAAAGCCGCGATCCTGACCTGTTACTTGAGTACTGGAAAGGCTGGCGTGACGTCGCACCACCAATGAAAGCCATGTTTGCTGAGCAGGTTGAATTAGCAAACGAAGGTGCACATGAACTTGGTTTTGAAAATGTCAGTGAATTATGGCGTAGCAAATATGATATGCCCGCAGCTGAATTCCCGGCAGCGTTAGACAAAACCTGGGGGCAGGTAAAGCCTTTGTATGATGCTCTGCACTGCCATGTTCGCGCCAAGTTAGGCGAGTATTATGGTGAAGATGTAGTCAGGCAAGATCAGGCAATACCTGCTCATTTACTGGGAAATATGTGGGCACAAACCTGGGGTAATATTTACGAACTGGTCAAGCCAACACAGAAACTTCAGGTACCTGATGTCACTAAAGCCCTGGCTGATAAGGGTTATGACGAAATTAAAATGGTCAAACAAGCCGAGTCGTTTTTCTCATCACTTGGTTTTGCCCCCCTACCCGAGACGTTCTGGGAACGTTCTTTATTTTTAAAACCTAAGGACAGAGAAGTGGTATGCCACGCATCAGCCTGGGATTTAGATGACAAAGACGATCTGCGTATTAAAATGTGCATCCAGAAAACCGGCGAAGAATTTAACGTTATTCACCACGAACTGGGGCACAACTACTATCAACGTGCCTATAAAAACCAGCCACTGTTGTATCGTGGTTCTGCAAATGATGGATTTCATGAAGCGATTGGTGACACCATTGCACTGTCCATCACACCTAAATACTTAAAGCAAATTGGTCTGATAGATACCATTCCTGATGAGTCAAATGATATTGGCATGTTGCTAAAAGTAGCATTGGATAAAATTGCGTTTTTACCTTTTGGTCTGATGGTGGATCAATGGCGTTGGAAAGTGTTAACCGGTGAAGTCAAACCTGAAGATTACAACAAAGTATGGTGGCAATTACGTGAGCATTATCAGGGAGTTAAAGCCCCTATTGAACGTTCTGCCGATGCCTTTGATCCTGGTGCAAAATACCACGTACCGGGCAACGTACCTTATACCCGCTATTTCCTTGCGCATATTCTGCAATTCCAGTTCCACAAAGCACTATGCGAAAAAGCGGGCGACACGGGGTCTATTCATCGTTGCTCAATATATGGTAGCAAGGAAGCAGGTGATGCACTCAACAACATGTTATCAATGGGACAAAGTGAAACATGGCAAACCGCTTTACAAAGCTTAACTGGCTCACCGGAAATGGATGCAACAGCGGTGTTGGACTATTTTGCACCTCTAAAGCAGTGGTTAGATGAGCAAAACGCCAACCGCAATTGTGGATGGCCAGACAACACTTAATACATCAGATAAAAATAAGCCGGCAAATGCCGGTTTATTTTTTGGGACGTTCGTAGCGAATAATACTGGCACATCCCGCATTTAAACTACTCCAGCTGTCTTCTTTGAGCTCCAGACAAATATATGATGCGGTGACCAAATAGTCACATTCTTCACCTGTCAGGTACGAGGCCAAATTACTTAAGCCAGGATTATGACCAAACAACCAAAGATAATCGTCTTTATCAGGTTGTTGTTTTAATACTTTGACTAAAGTTGGGGTAAAACTCTCGTACAATAACCATTCAAGCTGCAAACGCGATAGATTAATATCCAGGTTACGAATATAAAATAGCGCCGTGGCATACGCTCTTACAGCGGGCGAACACAATACAAGGTCAGGATGGTCCAACTGGCAATCGTGTGCCATCTGCTCTGCTTGTCTAAATCCTCTATGATTAAGGGGTCTGTGATAATCAGCAATATCAAACTCCCAGCTGGACTTTCCGTGGCGAAATAACGTCAGTCTCTTCATTTTGACACGTAGATTGCTACATCGATAATTAATAGTAGCTGTTTAAAACAAAAAGGGAGCCCAATGGCTCCCTTTAATTGTTTTTACAGTGTCTTGTCCTGAAATGTGTTTACACATTTAGGATTTATTATGACAACAGCAGATAAACAACGAGTTAAACGTACAC
>NZ_JACNEP010000025.1 GCF_014270035.1 Neptunicella marina
AAAAATCCGATGACCTTACGATCATCGGATTTTGATCCTCTTATGCCGAATGTCAACTTCTTAACTGATCGGCATTAGAGACACTAGTCTCCTTTTTTGTTGGATAAATTGCCCTTAAAATAAACTGTCACTTTTTACGCATTTTAGTTAATTTTTTAAAGACAAAACCGTGAGTTAAGTATATAAAGCGTCACCCTATATTTTGGATGCTGGCATCGATGAGCGCAGTTGCGTTAGCCGACTACTTACCCACTGACACTGAATTTGATTTTATTGCCGATCAATTAGTTGATCACGGCTATTGCGTACTGGATAACTACTTCCCTGCCCCACTGATTACCTCATTAGCAATGCAGGTTCGTGAACTACACGACAACGAATTTTCTCAGGCTTCTATCGGTCGTGAATTACAGCAACAACGCAACGAATTTGTACGTACAGATTCCATTAAATGGTTAGATAGCTCAACACAAGAGCAGCAACACTATTTGCGCTTAATGAATCAACTCAAAACCGAATTAAACCGTCGTTTATTTATGGGGTTATTTGATTTTGAAAGCCACTTTGCGCATTACAAACCCGGTGACTTTTATAAACGCCACCTGGATGCGTTTAAAGGTCAAACCAACCGGGTTTTAAGTAGCGTTTTGTATCTTAACCCTGGTTGGCAGGTGGAAGATGGTGGTGAACTGTTGATGTATGAACGTCGTCAAAAACAGCCATTTTTAAAAATAGTGCCTAATTTAGGCCGGTTAGTATTATTTTTAAGTGAACGTTTCCCGCACGAAGTTTTGTCTGGTGAAAAAGACAGGTACAGTGTGACAGGCTGGTTTCGAGTTAATAACAGTGTGGGTGGTAATATCGATCCATCGAGATAATTTCAAAAACTATCTTATAAATTTCAATAAGTTAAAAATAAATTGAAAAATAATTTAACTTTTCTCATTGAAAAATAATTGTGTAACCATAAATAGTAGTTGTCGGCGCCGAATGGGTCGACAACGAACCGCCGCCGATAATCGGGGCAACTTTAAAATTGGATGTACTGATGGTTTATGAAACACAGTTCATCACATATTGCTTATTTATGAGGATATGATTATGCGTAATATCGACTTATCTCCACTTTATCGTTCTTTCATCGGTTTTGATCACTTAGCATCAATGATTGACAATGCCTCGCGTAATGAAAAGCAGGCAACTTATCCCCCTTACAACATTGAGTTGTTAGCCGATGACAAATACAGAATTACTATGGCTGTTGCGGGTTTTGCCGAGCCTGAAATCGAAATCGAAGTTCAGGAAAATACTCTGCTGGTAACCGGCAATAAACCTGGCAAGGATGAAGAGCGCAAATTCTTACACAAAGGCATTTCTGAACGTAACTTTGAACGCAAGTTCCAGTTGGGTGACCACGTAAAGGTATTAGGAGCTGACCTTCAAAATGGCTTGCTGCATATTGACTTAGAACGAGTCATTCCAGAAGCGAAAAAGCCACGTAAGATAGAGATTGGCAACAGTTTTATCGAAAATAAAGCTGAATAATTCCCAATCATTTGTGTTCTCTTCCCATAAAGCGGCCTGATAAGCCGCTTTTTTATTGTCTGTTACCTTTTTTGGGTTTCTGAGCGCTAACAATTTATGCTACATTCCTGCGCTGTTGTTTTTGACCTTCTGGTCAAACAGTCAGGACTCACATGAAAAAACGTTGGTTGCTAGGCTTAGCAATGGTGTGCCAATACACCTTTGCACAGTCACAGAATATTAATGAACAGCAACACTTCGAACAATGTCAGCAGGAGCCTGTAACATGCTTAAACTGGATCGAGCAGCAATTACCGTCATCAGTGACGGGCAGTTTGAAGTGGTATAGCTTAAAGTTATTACAGCTGGACGCGCTGGTTGATTTACAGAAGTTTGAACAGGTTAAAGTCCAGTTAACGCCTTTGTTATCAGATCCGGATGTGCCTCCTGTTATGCTGGCATCGGTATATACCTACCACGCCAAACTACTGGCATTTGATAAACAAACCGAACAAGCCAGTCTTTATCTGAATAAAGCCATTGACTTACTGATGTCGATTAACTCGGTATCCTTTAATCTGATGCGTTTTGTCAAAATCGCCAACTTACTGATTTATCTAAAACAACACGATCAGGCGATGGAATTATTGCTTAAACTTGAAAATGATTTTTCAACGAGCCCTGATCATCACTTTAAGCTCGAAGTATTTTCTAACATTACCATTGTTTATCAACGCCGCGGGCAACGTCAGCAGCAATTAAAATATGCAAAAAGAGCACTCGATGAGGCCAGACTCTACGACAATAAGCACTTTATTTGTGTATCACAGTACAATGTTGCCAGAGCACATCAACAATTAAACCAGCTGAGAAAAGCCGAGGGGTACTTTTTGCAGGCTTTGACTCAGGCAAGAGAATCAAAGTTTGAAATGGGCGAATTTCTGGCGTTATTGCGATTAGCACAGGTAAATATTGATGAGCAGGATATACAATCGGCAAAATTTTATTTTGCGCAAGCCGAATCAGAAACTATCCCGCCCATGTACCAATCACTGTACGATTCAGTTGCGTCCAGCATAAAAGCCAAAAGCTGAAGGTCTTTTGGCTAACAGGCCATAAAAGCCAGTATTTCTTTATTGACCTCAGTTGCATGACTAACCGGTGCCATATGTCCACCTGCGGTTGTCACAACCTGACAACCAGCGATATTAGCCGAAACTATTTTCGCCACTTCAGCAGCACTTGGCTGCGTTAGCTTGCCTTTTAATAATAATGTGGGACAGTTAATGTGTTTAAGTTGCTGTTGACCATAGGTTTCACCCGTTAAGCCCTCAAAATCCAGACTGGTTTTTATTACCTGAGCTGCGAATTGTTGTTGGATCGGCTGTGGCAGTTTTTCAAAAAAGCCCTCACCATTCCAGTAATTGATAAATTGCTTCGCCGCCTGTTCATGTGTCATCTGATGCATTTGTGCGCCCAAAGCATCTACTTTTTGACGTTGTGGATGTGATACGGGTAGTAAATGAAAGGCTACGGGTTCAAAAATGACTAACCTTTCTACCCACTGTGGTTTTTGTACCGCAATTTTAAGTGCCGTGGCACCACCATAGGAATGACCAATCCAACTGGCCTTTTCAATCCCAAGTGAACCGAGAATATGCTCAATACGTTCAACTTCAGCATCCAGCCGAAATGGGCTGCCGGCAGCTTGCGGCGCGGAGCCATAACCTAACATGTCGATATTGATAACCTGATACTTAGCCTGTAAAGACTCAACCAGTAAACGCCATTGTCTGGAACTGCTCATAGAACTATGCAATAACACCACCGCAGGTCCCTGACCTGAAACACTTACACCCTGCATTTTAACCTTCTGTTTTTGAGAAACTAAGATATAAAAAAACCCACCAGGGGTGGGCTTTTTCAAATTTATCTTGGATTAACCTAGCATTGAAGCCAGAGACTGACTGACTTCTTCAACAGGTTTAGTCCCTTTCACACTGTGGAACTGACATTTACCGTCTTCTGCCTGGGCTTTGTAATAAGTCACCAAAGGCTCGGTTTGTTCGTGATAAACAGCCAAACGCTTACGAACTGTATCTTCCTGATCATCCGGACGAATAACCAGCTCTTCGCCAGTCACATCGTCTTTACCTTCCACTTTAGGTGGATTGTATTCAACATGATAAACACGACCTGATGCAGAGTGCACGCGACGACCACTCATACGTGACACAATCACATCGTCCGGTACATCGAATTCGATTACGTGATCAACCGCGACACCATTTTCAACCATGGCGTCGGCTTGTGGGATAGTGCGTGGGAAGCCATCTAGCAGGAAGCCATTTTTACAATCATCCTGTGCAATGCGTTCTTTAACCAGACCGATGATTAGCTCATCAGACACCAGCTTACCTTCATCCATTACTTTTTTAGCCGCCAGTCCCAGCTCCGTGCCTGCTTTAATCGCCGCACGTAGCATGTCACCGGTAGAAATTTGTGGGATCCCATATTTGCCCATCAAAAACTGAGCTTGCGTGCCCTTACCCGCGCCAGGCGCGCCAAGAAGAATGATGCGCATATCGTATTTCCTCTCTCGCGTATCTAAAGATTGATATTCAAACTCGGGACTTTACACACTCAATCAACAGGTTACAAGAATATTACGCACCAAATTGACGCAAAAGCACTACAGGTAGGGACTTCAGCAGGTATTTTTGACTAAAAACAATAAATTATTGTGTTAACAAACAGACAGAGGAAGGGATAAACGCCTTCCGGAATCAAATAACCGGAAGGCGTTAAATGGATTATTTAACTAAATCCAGTAACAGCTTGTTGATTTTTTGCACATAGGACGACGGATCTTTCAGACTGCCCTGCTCTGAAAGCAACGCTTGTTCAAATACCACATCACTCCACTGTGCAAAACGATTATCATCCTGCTCACTCGATAACAACTTAACCAACTGATGTTCAGGATTGAGTTCCAGTGTATATTTTGCTTCTGGTACCGGCTGACCCGCAGCTTGCATCAGTTTAATCATCTGTGTGCTCATACCGTACTCATCAACCACCACACAGGCGGGAGAATCGGTCAGGCGGTGAGTGAATTTCACATCAGACACTTTTTCGCCTAATACAGTTTTAATGCGTTCTAATACACCTTCAACTTCTTTCTCGGCTTCTTCCTGCGCTTTTTTGCTATCTTCGTCTTCCAGCTCACCTAAATCCAGATCGCCACGACTGATAGACTGCAGCGCTTTTTCTGAGTATTCAGTCAGGTGCTGCATCAACCATTCATCAATACGGTCTGACAATAATAAAACTTCGATGCCTTTTTTGCGGAATACTTCCAGATGAGGACTGCTCTTAGCTGCGGCAAAACTATCGGCTGAGACAAAATAGATTTTGTCCTGACCTTCTTTCATGCGTGAAATGTAGTCATCCAGCGATACGTTTTGTGCATCATTATCATTGTGGGTTGAAGCAAAACGTAACAATGACGCAACTTTCTCTTTATTAGAGAAATCTTCTGCCGGCCCTTCTTTTAATACGTTACCGAATTCATTCCAGAATAACTGGTATTTTTCAGCATCGTTTTTCGCCAGTTTTTCCAGCATTTGTAAAACACGCTTAGTGCAACCCTGACGCATTGCCTGAGTGATTTTATTATCCTGCAGGATTTCCCGGGATACGTTTAATGGCAGATCATTAGAATCCAGCAACCCTTTTACAAAACGCAGATAAGTAGGCATAAACTGTTCTGCATCATCCATAATGAAAACGCGCTGTACAAACAATTTAAGACCGTGTTTCTGGTCGCGATTCCACATATCAAACGGCGCTTTAGACGGGATGTACAGCAAGCTGGTGTATTCCGTTTTACCTTCTACTTTATTGTGTGACCACAGTAGAGGATCGGCAAAATCATGAGAAATATGTTTGTAGAATTCTTTGTATTCATCATCGCTGACGTCTGACTTATCACGATTCCACAAGGCCGTTGCTTTGTTTACCGCTTCCCAGTGTGCCGGAACTGCAGGGATTTTTTCACCCGGCTCACCGTCAGGGCCTGCTGGTCCATCACGCTCTGGCTCTTCCTCTTTATACATCTCGACCGGGATATTAATGTGGTCAGAGTATTTACTAACAATGGAACGTAAACGCCAGTCATCAAGGAATTCTTTTTCATCATCACGTAAATGCAGAATGATTTCGGTACCGCGGTCTTTTTTCTCGATGTCGGCCACGGTGAAATCGCCTTCACCAGCAGATTGCCATTCAACCCCCTGAGACGCATCCACACCAGCCGCCCGACTGCGCACAGTGACTTTATCTGCCACGATGAAGGCTGAATAGAAGCCTACACCAAACTGACCAATCAGTTTTGAATCTTTAGCCTGATCACCCGATAACTGGCTGAAAAACTCTTTTGTACCTGATTTGGCGATAGTACCCAAATGTTCGATGATTTGATCACGTGTCATACCAATACCGTTATCAGCAATAGTAATGGTATTAGCGTCTTTATCGACTGACAGACGAACACGCAGTTCACCATCATTTTCGTATAAGCTGTTATCAGACAGCGCACGGAAGCGCAGTTTGTCCGCTGCATCAGCCGCGTTTGATACTAATTCACGTAAAAAAATCTCTTTATTCGAATAAAGAGAGTGGATCATCAGTTGAAGAAGTTGTTTAACTTCGGTCTGAAAACCATGGGTTTCTTGATGGGCTACTTCAGCCATAGCAATCTCTCCTGCCATATTGCTTTTAAAATTCACAAGCTAGGAGATAGGGCCTGGAACCGAGTTTTCAACATCTGCACATAAAAAAAGTCGCGATTGAATTAACAAAAGCGACTTATATCGTGTTTAAAAACGAATTGCTTTATTTAAAGCGCCTTACGCCCCGCAAATGCGTGAGTTAGCGTATTGCCATCAATGTACTCAAGTTCGCCACCAAAAGGTACACCATGCGCAATTCTGCTGGCAATCACATTGTGCTCTTTACACAATTCTGCAATATAGTGCGCCGTTGCTTCACCTTCCACTGTCGGATTGGTTGCCAGTATGACTTCTTCCACCGCTCCCTTCTTAAGTTCATTTGCCAGTTCAGGCATGCCGATATCAGCGGGGCCAATGCCATCAATGGGGGAAAGGTGACCCATCAATACAAAATAGCGCCCTTTAAATTCAGCAGTTTGTTCTATGGCTAACATGTCTTGTGGTGACTCGACAACACACATGGTCGCGTGTTCACCGCGAATAGGATCGGCACAAATGTCACATAACTGACTTTCCGTAAAGGTGCGACACTTCGCACAGTGTTTAACATGCTCCATGGCGTTAAACAGACTCTGGCTTAATGATAGCGCCCCTTCCCTGTTACGTTCGAGTAAATGAAACGCCATGCGTTGTGCACTTTTTTGCCCAACACCGGGTAAACATTTTAACCCTGCAATTAATTCGCTGATCAGCGGACTAAACTTCATTTACTGCATTCCTGAACGACTTAGAAAGGAAGTTTCATACCTGGTGGCAGACCCATGCCACCAGTAATGGCAGCCATTTTTTCTTTAGAGGTTTCCTGTACGCGACGCGCGGCATCGTTAATTGCAGCGGCAATTAAATCTTCCAGCATGTCTTTTTCATCTTCCATTAGTGATGGATCGATTTCTACATGACGGACATTGTGGTTACAGGTCATGGTCACCTTAACCATACCGGCACCGGACTCACCAACCACTTCAACATTGGCTAGCTCTTCCTGGCTTTTTTGCATGCGCTCTTGCATTTGCTGCGCCTGCTTCATGATATTTCCCATTCCACCTTTAAACATAGTTTTCTCTCTTTACTATCTGGGTTCAATACTGTTTTCGATGATTTGTGCATCAAATTGCTGCATAAAATACTGCACATTATCATCTTTTGAAATGACGTCCTGGGCATACGCCTGACGCATTTGATTAATGCTTTGCTGAATTGCAAACGGGGTATTAACCGGCTCACCCAGTTCCACATCCAAATTAATTTGTTGCTGCCAAAGCGCAGATAAAACACTGGCAAGCTGGGCTCTGGCGGTTGGGTTATTCAAATGCTCCAGCGGCTCTGGCAATGTTAGTAATACGTTATCACCATTCTTTTGCATAGCCGATTGCAATGCCAACTGTTTGGTTAATCCACCAACACCTGTTTGTTGAATAGTATGACTCCATTCATCCAGCTGTTCGGCAAGTGTGACTTTGATTCCATCTGACAAAAATGGACGCATTTCCAGCGTTACAGGCACAGCAACTAACTGGTGCGGAAGTAATGTTTCATCTTCATCAAGCGAAGGTGCGTCAGCCAGCTCAAGATCGTCGGACTGAGGCTGTTCAACATAAGGCATAGTCCCGGGAGCATACTCCCACGGCGGAACCTCGGTTTTTGCCATACCCGTAGTGTTTTTTTCGCTAACGGTATCTATCGCAACGGGTGCATCGTCGGCTTCATTATAATCATCCTGTATATCGGCAGACATCTCATTTTGTGGCGATGTAAATTGCCCTGTAGGCGGAGTTGAAATTTGTGGTACTGGAACTCCGGTAGTGTCATCACCGTGATCACGTTCAATATCAGATACAGCCTGTGCGGCTGCTGGCAGCGGCAACTCATCAACATTTTCAATATTAGGTTTTGTTGCTACGGGTGGTGTCCAGACAGCTTTTTCTTCGCCAGGTCCTGAGGCGGTTTCTGCCGCATCAGACTTTTTTTCGCTGGCCTGCTGCGCTTGCTGTTTAAGCTCCCGTCTTATTGCCAGTAAATCCTGGGTATTATTCAGAGACTGGCCGGATGCAACACCATCTGAGACTGGCGGGTTATGCGTATTTGATTCGTCACTATCCAGTGTGCTGATATCACTCTGAGGAAGCAAGTCACCCGCTTGTTGCAAAATTTCCTGCTGCTGATATGCCAGAAAATCACGGTAGTCATCTTCATCCTGCCGCTGTTCCGGTGAATCCTCTGAATCTGATAAAGGCACATTATCAGCAGTAGATACATCCGATTCTGTCTCTGTTAGCACCTGTGTAGCTTTGTCTGACTCAGACTGACCATTAACCGAAGCAGCTTCGTCCATATCTGACGTGGCTTTATTAAGTGACAGATTCGCCGGTTGTTGTATTTTTTTGTCTTCAGGTACTGCAGTATTCGGATACTGACCAGGTATATCTGAGTCGTGGCCAGACTGAAGACTGTTGCTTAACTCATCAGTTTGCTCCTCTGTTTGTTGAGAAACAGAGTTCAGGTCACTTTCGAGCTTTAGTGTGTTGGCCGCTTCGTCCTGCAACGCAGCCGTGGCATTCAAGGTTTGTTGCTGCAAGTGCCCGGGGTCGGCGAACTGCCGCTGCGGATTAAATGCCAGCATACGTAACAGCGTCATTTCAGTGCCACTGCGCCCGTCCATTGCAAAAGGCAGGTCTTTACGTCCCTGCAACGCAATCTGATACATTAATTGAATTTGTTCGGCAGGCGTTTGCTTGGCTAATTGGTAGATAGCGCGAGCCGCAATGGTTTCCAGCTTACACACATCAGGTACCATTTGTGTAAGCGCAATCTGATGCAACAGACTGAGTATTTCGCTTAACAACGCTGAAAAGTCGACAGACTGACTAACCATTTCATCTAACTGCATCAACGCTGATTCGGCATTACCTTCAAGTACCGATTTAACCAGCTTGAGAACCTGATTTTTATCCATCAGTCCAAGCATGTCAGTTACAATTTTTAAGGTAACCTGCCCATTGCCCTGAGCTATCGCCTGATCGGTCAGACTAAGTGCATCACGCATACTACCGTTGGCCGCACGCGCTAAATGCGCCAATGCGTCAGCTTCATATTGCAGCATCTCCTGCTCAAGAATATGTGATAACTGTCCAACAATCTGTTCGCGTGACATTGCCTTAAGATTAAACTGTAAGCAACGGGACAAAATGGTTACCGGTAACTTCTGCGGATCTGTGGTTGCCAGTAAAAATTTTACGTGTGGAGGTGGTTCTTCCAGCGTCTTTAATAATGCATTAAAGCTATGCTTTGACAGCATATGCACTTCGTCTATCAGGTAAACCTTGTATTGAGCACGAGTTGGCTTGTACTGAACGTTATCCAGTAATTCACGGGTATCTTCGACTTTTGTTCTTGATGCCGCATCAATTTCCAGTAAATCGATAAAGTTACCCTTATCAATTTCGATACAGGTAGCACATTGCCCACAGGGGGTAGAACTCATGCCCTGTTCACAGTTCAGGCTTTTTGAAAAAATTCTGGCGATTGTTGTTTTACCAACCCCACGTGTCCCAGTGAACAGGTAGGCATGGTGCAAACGATTATTGTCCAGTGCATTTGAGATCGCACTGACAACATGCTCCTGCCCAACTAATTGCGCAAAGTTTTGTGGTCGCCATTTTCTGGCCAGAACCTGATAGCTCATTGAATATTAATCACCGTCAAACTGACAAATGGAATAGCTGGTTATCCCCTGCGCAGCAAGCCTCTGTTCCCCACCTAAATCAGGCAGTGAAATAACAAATGCTGCATGCTCTACATGACCACCCATTTTTTCGATCAGGTTGGCTGTGGCAAGTATAGTTCCACCGGTTGCAAGTAAATCGTCCACCATCAGAATGCGTTCCCCTTGATGAATAGCATCCTGATGAATTTCCAGACAATCTTCACCATATTCAAGTGAATATGACTGACTGTGAACCGCCCCGGGTAGTTTATTGGGTTTACGTACAGGAACAAAAGCAATACCCAAGGCATAAGCCAGTGGCGCACCAAAAATGAACCCACGTGCTTCAGTACCAACAATTTTATCAAATTTTTTGTCTTTATAACGTTCAGCCAAGTGACTGATCGTTTTGCTAAAAGCATCTGCATTAGCCATCAAAGACGTTACATCTCTGAACTGAATTCCCGGTTTCGGATAATCAGTTATTGTACGAATAGATGCTTTTATTTGTTCAACGGACATTCAACCTCTCCGTTTACTTCAGAAAATAAAATACGCTGCAACCCGCAATAATGTGCGCTAACGGGAAAACAACTAATGTTAAAAGGCAAAGTAATGCATATTTTGCATTAAACGGATCTTTGTAATTTTCGTCGGCCATAACGTATTCCTGACATTAAATTAAGGCGCAAATAGTAATAGAATCCCACCAAAATTAACAGCGGAATTCCTTGATATACCGTCAGGATTAGATTTAGGAATTGCTTTTGATTGATTGATAACCAGCGGCTAAAACTCGTTGCTCAAGAAATGTAAGTAACACATCTTTGCAACCTAACGACATTTGCTCGGCACTAATCTGAGGAAATTGCTTTGTAAGTCTTTCAATCAGATCTCTTGTATTGATAATGTCTTTATCGCGGATAATAGTGAGCATATGCGCTGTTAGTCCATTCAACTGACTAAATTTGATTTCAAATTGCGGGTCGCGATACACCAATAAAAAGGTCATCTCATCAGGTTTGGTGGGTACAAAATCAGGTGATATCTTATGAACTTCAAAAGGATAAGCAACAACCTCACATAACTCAGACAAACAAACTTGTTCGGGTAATTCTGATGTTAAGTGCCAATCGTATTTTTTACTCGACTGGCGTAACGAGAGTTCCAGTTCAATCCATTCATAATGGGCTAATTCACACAAAAAAATAGGATCGGCCTGTGTAAACTGATGTTCGCCGTTAAGATACTCTAAAAACTCGGCACAAATATCAACGAAATAAGGCGAGTGGCTATGGTGAGTTTTAATAAATTGCCTGATCAAACGGTGCCAGTCTGATTCGCTATAAATTTGTTTTAGTACTGGAAAACCATTTGAAATAAAGCCAGCAATGTTATTAAAAATAAGCTCGCTATAAATTTTCATGCGTCGAGCTTCTATATCTGCCGGTGCAACATTTACACTTGGATCTCTCAGATGTTGAGTAAAAACAAGTTGCAACTGTTCAAGCTCTGTCACGATGTTCTGCCTCTATACCGTTATTGTCTGACTGAATCTGTTTTATTTTTTTAACTTCCAGCACTAAATCTGCTAATGAAGGCAAATTAAAATCTCGTTCGAGTAATGTGGGGAAAACCCCATGCTGCTGATAGGCAAAATCCAACAAATCCCAAACAGGATCGATAACATCAGCTCCGTGTGTATCCACCAATAAGTCGTCAGCCTCATTAAAATGACCTGCAATATGACCGTAAACGACTTTATCGCTAGGTAATGACTGAATAAATAATTTAGGATTGTAGTTGTGATTTATACTATTCACATAAACATTATTTACATCCAGAAGTAACTGACATCCGGACTCATGTAAAATAGCGTTGATAAAATCGATCTCAGATAACTTTTGTCCCGGTGCAGCGTAGTAGGATACATTTTCGAGAACTAACTGACGCTCAAGAATATCCTGGACTTGTTTTATACGCTGACTTACGTGTTTTACAGCTTCTTCAGTGAAAGGAATGGGCATCAAATCATAGAGATGACCATGTCCAGTACAATAACTTAAATGCTCACTATAGAGAGTTACATTGTACTGTTTTAAAAAGTGCTTTATTTGTTTTACAAAATCGACGTCGAGCGGCTGTATTCCCCCTATAGAAAGCGATAAACCATGAGTAACCAACGGCTTGCTTTGTATCAACTCTTTAAACTGGGGTAAATATGAAGGTGGTGCTTTGATCCAGTTTTCTGGAGCCACTTCCCAGAAATCAATGTCATCAGGGATATTGTCATTTAGCTGGTTAAACAACTCCCTGCGCAAACCTAACCCTGCGCCATGTGCCTTCAATCTAAATTCCCCATGATTACAAGAGAAGGCCAATACTGGCCTTCTCTGCTTTATTAATGACTGCCGCAAGAACCTTCTTTTTTGGCTTTTTTCTCACCACATTTGCCTTCGCCACATTTTCCTTCTTTTTTGGCTTTATTCTCACCACATTTGCCTTCGCCACATTTTCCTTCTTTTTTGGCTTTATGCTCACCACATTTACCTTCGCCACACTTTCCTTCTTTTTTGGCTTTTTTCTCACCACATTTGCCTTCGCCACACTTTCCTTCAGCTTTTTTATCTGCTCCACATCCACCTTCCATCGAAGCGGATACCAAATAACCTTGTTCTAAAGGCTGAACACTAAACGGATTGGCGTTTGCCGTGAATACAACAGATGACAAACTAACTGCAGCAACCGCACCTAACGTAGAAGCCACCTTGGTTTTGTTACTTTGACTCATTATTTTGTTTCCTTTTTGTAAGGCCCGAGGGCATGTCTTTACATCAGACCACAGTTATAAAAAAATAATTTCAACAAGCTTTATACTTTTTTGGGGCAAAAAAAAGCCCCTTTACAGGGGCGTTTTAATTTAGATTTTTATACCGCGGTTCTGAGCTTTTTCCTTAATATAAGGAGCCCAACTTTTCGCACTACGCGAGGTAGCAGGATCTTTTCTTGCCTCAGTAACATGCTGGTAAGCAGACTTGAAGTCTCCCTGATAGAAATAAGCTTCCATCAGTGCCATATGTATGCGACCAACTTTATCCGTACCTTTCAAAGATTTATTTAGTGCAGCGACTGCACCTTTATAATCTTCTGCAGCAAGAAGAAGTGTCCCTTGCTTACGATACAAATCAAGATCACCAGACAGCTCGGCAGCTTTTCCATAATAATACGCAGCTTTATCGTACTCGCGCGATTGATGGAAACTATTTGCCATAGAGCTCAGCAACTGTTCATCAGTTTTAATGAAACCTGATTTAGTGTGCTTTTCCAGTAATGTGGCAGCTTTGTATGGAATTTCGTTAACAGAATATAACTGAGCCAGAATTTTAACCTGACTTGGCTTTTCAAGAAATCCTTGGTTATAAGCTACTTCCAGAGTTGCCAGCGCTTTTTTAAAGTCTTCAACTAAGAAATAAAATTGACCAAGTTGAACCCACCATTGTTTGTCACCAGGGAAAAGACGAACTAAGTCTTCTGCAACAGCAACCGTTTGCGGATACATTTTTCTTTCATAAAAAGAAGTCAGTTTCAGCAAATATGGGTTCTTTTCTTTTTTACCCGCAGCTTTATTGATATCAATTGCTTTTTGAGCAGGCTCAACCATTTGTGCTAATTGACCAGACTCATAATACGCTTGAGCAACACGAACATAAACATCAGCATCTTCTTTACAAGTAAAGCTCATCCACTTTTTATAAGCGGCAATTGCGTCCTTGTAGTTTTTGACCATCATGTTTAAGTCACCAACAGTTCTTAACGACTGAGCTTGCTCTCCATCGTTGAGAATATTGGCATCAGCTGCACGTTTGAAATAAAACAGCGATTTTTCAGGATCAATAGAAGCGTACAAACTACCGATAAATTTATCGACGTAGGCACGATCGAAACCATCAGTTTCAATTTCCAGCAAAATATCCAGTGCATTTTTAACACGCAGATCTTCCGCTACAGTCTCATCTGAATAGGCTTCAAATGCCTTTTGTACTTTTTTACCCGCTCGCTCACCAACAATATTAGTATTGCCCTTAACATAACCAGGACAAACTATTGGAGCAGTCTGAGCAAAACTTCCAAAAGAAGTTGCCATTAAACCAACGGAAAGAGCTGAGGCTGTTAACCAGCTTTTTAATGAAAATTTATGCATATTCATTATCAACTCCCCTCCAATTTAAAGTCTAACTGAACTTTCATATTGAATTGCTTAACAGGCTTACCATCAACGATTTTCGGCTTATACTTCCAGCGACTAAGCGCTCGACGGGCCTCACGATCGAAGACACGCTTTGGTTCTGAATCAATCACTTCAATATCATCAACACCACCCACTTCATTGATAGTAAAGGAAAGCTGAACCCAACCTTCTTTACCATCCCGAGCGGCCTGCATTGGATATTTTGGCTCGATACGAACAATTGGTGTAGCTTCACCATCACGCATCATTGCACCAGGTGCGCCAATATCTACCGATGCTCCACCCACATCTACACCTGGAATATTAAACGACAACGCATTGTTGTTCGCATCAGATGTATCCGGTTCAACAGGCTCCAGTTTAGGTGGCTGTTGAGGTGGCGGTGGTGGTGGTGGTGGCACACGACTACGAACCTGTGTATTGCTGTCAGGCTCATTCATCACGATATCAATCACCGGTGTTGGCTTCGATTCTTCTTGTGGTCTGGAGGAGTTGGCAATCAACTCCGCCATTAACACAAATAACGCAAAGGTAATGCCCGCACCTAAAAGTATAGATACTATTAGACGAACCATATTAATTATCCTTTGCTGCTACCGAGATCCTGTCAATGCCTGCTGCTTTGATTTGATCCATAACCTCAACAACTTTACCGTGCTCAGTCTTAACGTCAGCTTGTAAAATCACCACATCAGTTGGTTGTTCCGCTAACATTCTTTCTAAGTTAGCACGAACGCGTTCTACATCTACTTCACGCTTATCCATCCACACTTCACCGCGTTCATTGATCGCAATAAAAATATTGGCAGACTTTTGCTTGGTGGCTTGTTGAGCCTTAGGTTTATTTACTTCAATACCCGCCTCTTTAACAAAAGAGGTAGTTACGATAAAGAAGATCAACATGATGAATACAACGTCCAACATGGGCGTCATATCAATTGTTGCTTCTTCTTCTTCTGCACGATGTTTACGAGCCATAAAATTCTCTCTTTAATGATGAGGCAAGCTATCGATTAATTTTTCTTTAAGAAGCTTAACTCTAGCTTCCAGGCGTGAACTAAAAAATACGCCTGATAACGCTGCAACCATTCCGGCCATTGTCGGAATTGTTGCCATAGAGATACCAGCAGCCATCAAACGTGGATTACCAGTACCTTGTGTTGCCATTGTTTCGAATACTCCGATCATGCCCGTAACCGTGCCTAACAGACCGATTAATGGACAAATAGCAACAAGCGTTTTAATCAATAACATTCTCTCACTAAGTTTATCTGATGCTTGCGAAATCCATGTGTCACGGATCTTATGCGCATACCAGGACTTGGTGTCTTCTCTTGCTTCCCAATTCGCAACGATACGTTTTTGCAACGCTGGAAAAGATGAAGTCAGAAACCAATAGCGCTCTACCATTAAAATCCACATGAGGAAGAGCGCTATGGCGACAACGTAAAGTACGTCACCGCCTGCAGCGATAAAATCCCTGACTGATTCCCATAATCCAATCAGGTACAGCATATTATGCTTTCTCCGCCTCGGCGTGAGCAGCAATGATTCCTGCTGTCTGCTCATCAAGGATGTGAACGATAGATTTTGCGCGTCCTGCTACTAAGCTATGAAGAAGAAGTAGCGGCAATGCTGCGATAATACCTTCAGCTGTTGTTACCAACGCCATTGAAATACTACCAGCCATCAGTTTAGGGTCACCTGTACCAAACAAAGTAATTTGTTGGAAGGTTGCAATCATACCGATTACCGTACCTAACAGACCCAATAATGGCGCAATTGCAGCCAGAATTTTAATGATGTTGATACCGCTCTCAATCTTCGGTAATTCACGAAGGATCGCTTCATCCAGTTTTAATTCCAGATTTTCAACATCAGAATTTTTGTTTTCTTTATAAACGGCAAGGATACGACCTAGTGGGTTGCTGTTTGAAGGATTGTTAACATTCTTAAGCTGTGAGCGGATTTTACCGCCAACCAGAGTAAGAGTAACAATCTTGTACAGAGATACCAACAGACCCAGCACAAACAAACCAGTAATAACATAACCTGGCAGACCACCCGCATGATAACGTTCCATCATAGTTGCTTTAGAGATAAGCAGACCTAAGATACCGCCACGAGAAGGGTCAACATAAACAGGCTGCAAACCAGAAGTTGCATCTACAAAATCAGTTGCAGAATCAGTCATGTACGCATCTGGCTGACGACCAAGAGGCACAACTTGCTTCTCTTTGTCCTGATACAACAAGTAACCTTGTTTACCAACAAGGTTGAAGGTACCGATACGCACAACGGTTTCAACGCTTGAACCGCCATCTAAAGATACTACTTCACGGTCGAAACGAGCTACTTTACCAGACTCAGTCATTTCGGTTTGCAATGCAAACCAAAGCTCTTCTAATTCACCTAAGCTAGGTAAACCTTTTGATTCAGAAGCCATTTCTTCTAAGAAATCACCACGACCAGGGAATTGAGCACTTACAATCGATGTAGCGATATGACCATAAGCTTCAGCTGAAGCCTGACGAACAACACCAAACATCTCACCCAAAGTACCAGTCGCATTTTTCAGCTCCTGCTCTTTATTGGCCAGTTTAATTTCGTTGTCAGCAAACTGCTTAGCTAGTCTGTCACCACGATTTTGTTCAGCTTTTAAATCTGCTTTAGCTTTATTAAGCAATGCTTGCTTATCAGCACGAGCAGAATTGAATTCAGCTTCACGTTTTTGATTGATGCGAGCTTCAGAAACACGGTTCTTTTTAACCTGATCTAAAAGCTGATCTAAAGTAGTTGCGTTTTGTGCGTGCACTGCACCCGCACTAACAGCCATAGCAGCTGTTAGTAGAACAGATTTGAATAATACTTTCATTCTGATTACTCCGCTGCTTTGATTGGTAATTTAATCAGGTCAATTGGAACCAGTTTTTTCGCCATTTTCACAGCAGTTACAACTGAACTCAGGTATGAATCACCTAACTCTTCCCAAGCACGAGAATCATTATTCCAAACCCATGCAGTCTTCTGGTCTAAAGATAAAGCAACCAGCGCAGTACGACCCAAGTTAAAGAAATCAACAGAAATCTCTTTTCCGTTATATTCCAGTTTGCCTTGGTTAGAGCTGATTTTAGAACCGTACTCGTTTTCAATTTGATATGCTTCAAGCACTTGACGGAACTGTTCAGATACAGAAACGTTTGACTCGCCCATGATTTCACGTAAGTGAGCTACACGAGCTTTACGCGCTTCATAGTTAATTGGAACATCTAGTTCGATGAACTGTTCCAATGCATCAATCATACGATACATTAAAGGAACAACACCTTGTTTGGTTTCTTCAATACCGTCGATTTGACGTTGTAAAGAATCCAAACCAGCTTGTTGGTCAGCAACCAAACGAGCAACGTGATCGTTATAAACTTTCAGGTTTTCAGTTTCATCAATTGTTTGACGATACTCTGCTAGCAATTCCTGAGTTTGTTCATAGATGCTATTAATTTTCTTTTGAGACTGAGCTGCAGCGGCATGAATTTTACCTTCTTCTTTTTGAAGGTCTTTCAATGTATCTGCAGAAACAATCTGACTACTCCCAAGTGCGAAAGCACCGATAACGGAAGCAGCAATAATATTTCTTTTGCTTACTTTGGACATAGTTCCCAACCAATTATTTTGTTTTGAAACCTTATCTTATGACAACAACGTCTAAGCGATAAGGGGCTTGTAAAAACGAATTGTTATTGGAGTGCAGTGTTTTCGCTAAAGAAAAACACATACGACCGCCGAATATTCACATGGAAATCGGTAAATTGTCAAGTTGGTATAACCGAAAGAGGATGCTTATCTTCTGACAACTTGAATCCGGACTGATAAGCGAGATGAAGATTTATACAACCTATTTAATTCAATTAGTACTTTTGCACAATTTTTACTCTCATCCGAGATAATAGAATAATGCAAAATCAATTCATCAAAGGGATTAGACCTATATGAACCGTATTTCCCCTCCTTAATTCATTTAAATGTTTTAGCAAAAAAAACCCTGCAAACAAGTGCAGGGTTTTTGATTTTATTTATACCTTAAAAATTCTTAAGGCTACTGTTCAGATATTAGAACAATAATTTAGCACCTAAGTACAAGCGACGCGGTTCAACCCAATCTTTGGCTTCACCGAATTCGAACGAACCACTACCAGCAACAAATTGCTCTTCTTCGATAGTAGCCTGGTCGTCTAACACGTTAAAGATATCCAGGAAAAACTCAGCTTTGATATCATCAGTGAAATCATAGTTGTATTTAACACGCATATCTAAAGTGCCATAAGCAGGAGTTTTCTCAGATGCTAAGTTACCAGGTGCGATCCAGTAACCGTCATACCCACCAAAGTCATAGCTTTCAGTTTCACGTAACGGTAAGTAACGGCTATAAACGTTAGCAGCTCTGTTATATAACGTACCTGAGTTCCAGTTATAAATAGCACCGATTTCTAGACCATTGTCGAAATAGTAAGTACCAAAAACACGGGCAGAATGTTCAATGTTACCAGGTTGTTTACCATACATATTTGGAGCACGTGGATCCAGATAGTAGAAATCACCTTGTAAATCGGCATTACCGTCAGAGTTGGTATTACCTTTAGCATCGTTATAAGTATAAGACGCTCTTAATGACCAGTTATCAGAACGTAATTTACTAAATGTAACTTCAACGCCTTGATAATCACGTTTACCACCTTTCAGTGTACCGATAACATAGTTTGAACCTGGGTTTTCGGTATAACCAAAGTATGAAAAAGGTAGCATTAAACTGGTACCATCCAGCTGACCACCTTCAGCGTATACACCTAAATCATAATCTTCCATGATATCTCTGGTTTCGCGCTTGGTGTAAGTCACCTGGATATTGGTATTTTCACTCAGATTTTTCGAGTAACCAATCAGATACTCATCGGTATACGGTGTTTTGGTAGTAGGTGAAATAAACGCATCCTGTGTTGATACACCACCACGTACACGGAATGTGTGCCAAGCATCATTTACATAGATTTGCTCTTCACGAACCGAACCTGTCAGGTTACCTGCGAATGACGTCATATCGGTACGGATAGGATCATAATAACGGCCGATAAACGCCCATACTTTAGAATCACCATCACCATTAATGTCATACACAGCACTTAAACGATGAGCAATATCCCAATCAAAGGTGAAGATTTTTTCACCAGTTGATGCGATATGATCCCACTTTTCTGCACGAATACCTACATTCACAGTTAAATCATCGATGACGATCTTATCTTGTAAATAGAAAGTTTTACCTTTTATCTGTAACTTAGATTCAGCTTGTTGGGTTTGAACAATACGATACGCGTTAACATCACCCGTTGGGTTACCCGCAGTGCTGTCAAATACAATTGATGCTACTTCTTCTTCGCTAATACCAACACCTTCAGCAATACGCGCAGTATCATCTTCAGAAATATCTTTAGTACCTACCCACGGAGCATTAACATCCGTGTATTCAGCAAAAGTGACTCCTGCATCAGCCGCTGCGATTGAGGTGTATTGAGCACCTTCACCGGTATAGACCGTATTAGTAATATTTTCGTTAGTCTCAGTTGAGTAACCCGCTTCAATCGTATGGAAACCGTAATCTGTATCTAGGTAGTACTCAAAATTGATATAAGCGCTATCTTTATTACGGAATCTGATGGCATCGGATCCTAAACCACCTTTATCGGTATCGGCCTGAGTCACGCTACCTGCATTTGTCAGGTATGCTACGTCATTACGAGTGGTTTTATCTTTTGCAACATCAGATAATTCAGCTTCGTGACTCATAAAACCAGCATTAATAACTAAATCATCCCAAGTATGGGTATAATCTACTTTATAGTTATCACCGCCCTGAGTTCTGGCGCGGTCACGGTTTGACAGAACATCAAACTCTCTGCGGCCATCAATATCTGCAGGATCGTTGAAGAAAGTAACTGTTAAACGGTCGTCATCAGTCGCTTGCCAAGTCACTTTGGCGAAACCTAGCTTATCTTCACGTTCTACTGAACGCGCAATTGCACCGGTTTCAGGGTCGGTAACATCGTCTTTACGGTTTTTGATTTGGTAAGATGCAAAAAACCACAACTTATCTTTGATAATTGGGCCACCTAACGTTACCGCTGTATCAAAAGTTGAAAATCCAGACGCGGTTTTGGAATCATTCTTGTAATCACTAACCAAGCTATCATTTTGCAGATAGTAGTTAACAGAACCATGCCATTCATTACTACCTGATTTGGTAGTTACACGAGATACCAAACCAGCACCACCAGCATATTTAGCTGGAATACCACCAGTAAGAACTTGTTGTTCCTGGATGATTTCTGAGTTGATATTACCACCAAAAGTACCTGATTCATTATCAGTTACGTTTACGCCATCAATATAATAAACGTTATCGGTAGATTGACCTACTTGACCATTTACATCTGAGTAGTTAACACCTGACTTAGAAGATGGATTACCAAGAGAACTAGGTTTAACACCAGGTGTTAATTGCAGGTAAGACTGATAAGAACGACCAGTAGGAAGTGATTCAGTCATATCAAGGGTGATGTCTAAACCCGTAGATGATGACGTTGTATCGATTGCAGCAATAGCACGGCCAGATACAGAAATAGTTTCCATATCAGAATCAACACCTAAAGTATAAGCCAGGTTCAGACTTTTACCTGTTTGAACTCGAACATTAGTCGCTTCAAACGGTTGAACGTTAGCGCCGTTAATACTTAAAGTATATTGGTTAGAGGCTTCTAACCCGCGAATAGTCACATAACCATCTGCATCTGACACACCGTCTCTGCTACCTAAAACGTCTGGCGCTTTAGCAACAACGGTAGCACCAGCAATTGGATTGCCGTTAGTGTCAGTAACTCTAATTTTTAAGCCACCGGTTTCTGCTGCGAAAACAGAGGCGGATAGGCCCAAAGATGCAGCAACAGCAATAGCTGTTACGCTTTTCTTGAATGTAAACATGTATTTTCTCCCTGGATCACTGGTTTGATAAGGACCAATGAAAGTGTTTTGTCACTTTTGTGACTTTTTATTAAAAACAAGGTGATAAGCCTCAACTCGATAATATAACGAGTTATTTTCTTTGGTCAACCGCGAGTCAAACTTCATTTTCATAATATTTTCATAATTCTCTGGTAAACCATTTAAGTGCTGTAAATTTATTTATACAAAAATCAATCAATGTGTGAGGTAAAAGCCCAGCCGCTGGCTTACCGATTCAGGCAGCTTTGGCAGCGCACTTTTAGGTAATAAAAAGGTTGCCATATTAAAGAAGTCTTTAAAAATACGATTTGATTCTGTTGTACGTTTTAAATATTCGTGACCACTGGAACCACCGGTTCCAATCTTGCTCCCTAACATTCGCTGTACCATCATCGCATGACGATATCGCCATATAGTCAGGTTCTCATCAATGCTGGTTAAACATTCAATAAATTGGTGCGCGAGATTAAAAATGGGTTCTTCAGAATACTGCTTGATGAATAAAGCAGATAACATCGCCTGACGAGATAATCGTACCTGATCCTGCTGTTGCAACTTACTGTAAATATTGTCATCAAATAATGATGAAAAACTCGCTCGTGTTTGCTCCAACGAATCTAGCTCAATTCGCTTTTCATCATCGGATAAGGTGGCATTGTTAGTGATAATGTCATGGTCGCTTTGCAGCATTTCATTTGTCGCAGTCTGATACAGTTGCCAGAATTTAAAATCTTCAAACTCCAAAAATGGCATTCTCGCCAACCATTTATCAACCAATTCAAACAGGCTTTGCTTTTGTTCAAATTCCTGTAAAAACTGTCTGTCCTCATCATTTAACCGGTTGAAAAAAGACTGCTTATCAAAGTCGATCCGGAACTGACTTTTCAACCCTAAGCCCATTTCCAGCATTTTAAACTGAATGCTCTGGAACCCTGATGCAGGCACTAAATAGTCACGAAATGCCAAAAAATCCTGAGGTGTCATTGTCTCCATCACACCTATTTGATCATTGAGTAACTTTTGGATCGTAACGATACGATTAAGACGGTGTACCACTTGGGTCAGTGCACTGTCATTTACCGATTCCTGCGCAAAAACATCAATAACAGACGATAATTCGTGCAGGACTTGTTTAAACCATAATTCATAAACCTGATGCACTATGATAAACAAGGTTTCATCATGAGCCTCCGGGCCGTACTTAATGCTCTCCGGTTTTTGTGCGGACAACAACTTATCAAGTTGCAAATATTCACCGTAATAAACCGGCTCTACATTTTTTTTCATCATTTTACCTTTATTAAGCAATCACTTGTGCAAATAACCACTTTACCACTTGCTAATCACATTAAGCATCTATACTGACTATGCAATGTTGATTTTTGATTGGTAAAGGAAGTTTACAATGACGCTGGACAATGACATTCATAATTATTACGAACATTTAATCCTGGAACGTATTCAGGAATTAGGACTGGATAAAAATAAAACAAAAGATTATTTGGCCGATTTGTGTTGTTTAACTCTAAATCAAGTACCGCCCAGATATATCAGATACGAGGTGGATATGTCTTTTTATCTTCCTGTAGCGGAACGCTTACAAATGCAAATGAACGTAATTCACGCGGTCGATAAAGCACAAAAATTTTTAGACGAACAGGAAACCAAGAACAGTAAAAGTTGAGGTGGCAACCCTCCCAGCCACATCCCGGCACATGAGTCGTTTGCTGCGGCTGCTCCCTTCCGGGCCTGACCGGGTTCACAAAGTATCATTGCGAGAGAACCAAAAGGGTCACCATAGTGCAGCCCCGTCTCCGAGGCTGGGCGCGCATTATCTACAATGAAAGCCTGCAATGCAAGCCAACCATATAGCAGGTGCGTTTATTTGCCTAAAAAGCGTTCTTCGGCAATGGTATTGGCTACAATATTGGCAGCCGTACCTTCACTTTCAGCACGAGTGAATATTTCAGATAAGGTCGTGCCAATACCTTCAATATGTTTGCGCATATCTTCAGCTGTACTCTCAATTCGCTGATGGTAAATATCAATTACACCGCCGGCATTGATTACATAATCAGGCGCATACAAAATACCTTTTGCACGTAACATCTCACCATGCTTCTCTTCAGCTAACTGATTATTTGCTGCACCAGCAACAACTTTTGCTTTAATCGCATCGATTGTGGAGTCATTGATTGACGCCCCCATTGCACAAGGCGCAAATACATCGCATTCAACGGCATGAATTTCATCCGCGGCGACAACTTTAGCGCCAAATTCTTGCTCAGCTTTTGCTACGTTGTCCGGATAAATATCCGCAACAATCAACTTCGCGCCCGCCTTATGCAGATGTTCAGCCAGACGAAAACCCACATGACCTAATCCCTGAATGGCAACCGTTACACCCTCAAGAGATGAATTAAACTTATGAGCAACAGATGCTTTTACGCCAACAAAGACACCATAAGCAGTCGATGGTGCCGGGTTTCCATCTGACGGACTGCCGTCATAACGGAATTTGGCGTTAATACCACTAGCAAAATCAGTACGTTGCGACATCACATGCAAATTTTCTACAGAGATGCCTGAATCTTCAGCACAAATATATTTACCGCCAAGGCTTTGCACAAAATCCCCCATAGCTAACATCATAGCCTCAGACTTATCCTTGCGTGGATCACCGATAATCACCGATTTCCCCCCGCCTTGCGGCAGATTAGCCATTGCTGCTTTATAGGTCATACCTTTGGATAAACGAAGCACATCTTTTAACGCTTCTTCGCTGTTGGCATACGGCCACATACGGCAACCGCCAAGTGATGGACCCAAATTTGTGTTGTGCACAGCAATAATTGCTTTTAATCCTGATGCATTATCCTGATAAAATGCAACGTGCTCATGGCCGTCGAATGCATTGTGTTCAAATACTGACATGATTGACCTTAAATCAACTGTAGGGTTGTTAATGAAGGCGTATATTAGCTCATTTAACTGAGGACAGATTTTGCATATTGATCGATAAGCGAAGTTTTAAAGAAAACTAATTTTTCTCATTTGAAAAGTAATATAGGATTAGTATCCTAATAATTTAGATTGAATAAGATGCATTTTTTAAGCATCCTACTTCCACTTTAATATTCTGTTAATAAAAATGAAACTCGATAAATTTGATAAACAAATACTGCGTACCCTGCAACAGAATGCGACTATTTCGATGGCTGAACTTAGCGTTCACGTCGGTTTATCCCATACCCCATGCTGGCGACGCGTAAAGCGTCTGGAAAGCGAAGGTATTATTCTTCGCAAAGTGACGTTACTGAGCAATAAAAAGCTCAATCTTGGTGTTAGTGTGTTTATTTATGTCTCATTGAAAAATCATGATGAGGGTGCGCTAAATAAATTTGAAAGTGCGGTGCAGGACATAGATGAAATAGTTGAATGCCACACCACAAGTGGCGATAAAGATTACCTGCTTAAAGTCGTGGTAGAAAGCATTGAAGAATACGAGCATTTACTTAAAAGTAAACTTACCCATTTACCTAACGTAGATCACCTGAGTTCCACCTTTGCATTAAAACAAGTTAAGTACACCACCGAACTTCCAATTAAAGGTTAAACGTGAGCACTAATTATAGTGGCGTCGAGTCAGCAGTATGGCGCTGGCTCGATGAGGCCGTTATTAAACTCAACCTTTGCCCTTTTGCTCATCAGCCACGACAACAAAATAAAATTAAATTGGTATGCACACAAGCTGTTGAACCTGATGATATTTTGCAGCATTTATTTAGCGAACTGATGTTTCTGCAACAAACGCCAGCTACAGATACGACTTTATTAGTTTTAACAGAAGCGCTTGAAGATTTTTATAATTACAACCAGTTTTTAGATGAATGCGATCGCTTACTGGTTAACGAGGGATTGGTTGGTGAATTCCAAATCGCCAGCTTCCACCCAGACTATCAGTTTGCTGGCACCGAAAAACAGGATAGAGAAAACTTCACCAACCGTTCCCCCTACCCTATTTTGCATTTGATTCGGGAACAACAACTGGAAGATGAAATCGCACGTTATCCAAACGTTGAATTAATACCTGAACGGAATATTCAGAAACTGTCTTCATTAAACGAACAACAAATGCGGGCTATTTTTGGTAAACAATTTAAAAGGTAAAAAAAGTGCGGCACTAAGCCGCACTAACAACAAAACACACAGAATTTAGGGAAAACACACATTACTATGTAGACCATCACACATCCTTAAACAAACATGTAAACATTTTGTAAAGGACGTTAACAACATACCGTATTGCACTATAATCGCAAACCTCAAATCTTAATCAAAATACATACTAACCTTATGATTTTTAATCGTACTTTTAATCAAAACCTATTCGAATTATTTGCTTGATAAAATTATCGCAGTACGCAAACGGGATGAACCAAAAATAGACATTCGATCAAAATCCTGGCGGGCAATCGGCAAAAACTGGCAATCTAACACGTCCTGGTGCTTTTCATCCGGATCTGGATCATGCACATAAAAACATCCTTCATCGTAACCTGTTACCGCCACCCAGTGCGGTGCTTTTTTGCGATCCATGCGATAGGTACTGATTAAGATAATCGGCACAAACCCTTTGTCGCAGGCATCAGCTAAAGTTGCCTGATCAATATTTTGATTGTGAAAAGGTATCTTTAATCGTTTGGCGTCTGCGACAAAGTCATTATGTACTTGCTCAATAATCTGCTTTTTATCGGCATCACGCACACCATCAATAAAGAGTGGACCTTGTTGATTTATCCATATTTCACTTTTAAATCCACGGTTATGGGCTGCAATAGCTAAACCAACAGGGTGACAACCACCATGTCCGGAGGTCATAAAAATTGTGGTAGCTTCTCGCCATATCTGTAACTCGTCACTAATTTGCGCTATGTATTGCTTCTGCAAGCCTGACATCGCCATCATTAATGAGGCGGGTCCACAGGTGAACGGCGTTTGTTGCCGATACCAGGGCAGCATGGTTTTAACCGCGGTACTTTTTGCACGTCGAATACGTTTCTGCATTCGAAGCGCATCACTGTGATCTTCATAATAATCATTAATCAAACCAAACTTGCGATAACCAAAATATCGATAAAAATCGATAGCACTTTGATTGTTTTGCGCCACTTCCAGTCGGATATAAAATGCCTCGCGCTCCTGCGCTGCAGATTCTGCAGATTGCATTAAGGTGGCACCACAGCCCTGGCGACGAAAAGCTTCATCTACAGCAATGGAATACAGTCTCGCAAGTTGTGTCCCTTGATGGAAAATAACAAGAACATAACCAACACACTTTCCACTGTAGGTCGCGACCAAAAAAACAGCTTTTTCACTGGTTAAAAATCGGCGCAAACTGCGGCGTGACAATCGATCGACGGTGAAACATTGCTGTTCCAGCAACACCAGCTGTTCTAAATGTTGTTTGCCTGCTTTTTCAATTTGAAAGGTTTTCAATTTATTACTCTAAACAACCGAAAATTTATTTAATAATGACCACAAAACGCGCAAAGCATACGCCTGAATTTAGCGAAAAAATATAGTGTGAATAAAAGATTTTTACCCAGCCAAATCGTCAAATATTTATTTATAAAAACTATCGACAGTTTAATAACTTAGGACTATCTTATCTCAAGTTAAACCGCATATCAGGAAAGCTCTATGAGCTTCTGCAACGACAGAGTTTCAGCAATCAATCTCGGCAATCTCTTTACCGACAATGAACATTACAAATCACTATTAGATAATGAACGTGGCACACGTTACCGGGATGCATTACACATTGCATTACCTGGTGGTGAAGCGTGGATATTTGATTATGGTGTACTTATATTTTGGGCCGTGAGTGAAGACGAGCGTATGGCGTTATTTAATCGCCTGCAGTTTGATCACGCCAGTCTCAAAGCAGACGAACAAGAGCATTTTCGATTTGAAGCGCAGGGTACTGATTTCAAAATCAGTCAGGACAAAATTGTACTGACAAATGATGACAAACTAACCCGTCTGGCAATTAGTCATGCGTTAGCTCAGTCGTTGAAGTTAAATGAATATGAGTCACAAGCCCAGCGCACAATACAGGATAACGCCCATTTACCCAAAACGCTGGCTAACAGTGGGAAAATAAGTCTGTCGCGCAAAGAAATTGCCAAAATTCGCGGTCATTTATTCAGCACAAAAAGCGACATTATTCTGCATTACGAATTACTGGATACACCCAACTTTTTTTGGGAATATCCGGAGTATGAAGCTACCTACAACATCGCAGCACGCTATTTAGAAATTCACCCGCGAGTTGAGATTTTGTCCAAAAAGCTGGCTACCATTCATGAGCTTTTCGATATGTTAGCCGATGAACAAAAACACCAACATTCAGCCTTTCTGGAATGGATCATTATCATTCTGATTGCGTTTGAAATTGTGATGTTTGGTGCACAGGAATTGCAAACACTGCTGGGTTAAGCCAGCAGTGTTACTAATCTAAATTTGCTGCCATTTTAAGTGCAGCTTCACCATCCTGATAATAATCTTCAATGGTCTTAACCGGACTAAAGCCAAATTTTCGATATAACTGCTGCACAACGTGATGCGAGTTACGCACTTCAAGCACCGCTTTGTCATATCCAAGTTGTTTTACATCACTTAGAGCGGCATTAAGCAATTTATTGCCAATTTGCAAACCACGGCTTTCAGCTAACACCGCCAATGAGTACAAACGTGCCGGGCGTGGGTGTTTAGGTACAAACATCAACGCATAGCCCAGCACATTGCCCTGATATTCTGCCAACCAAACACGGGTTTTACCCTTTGACAGTAAATAACGCATTTGGCGGCGGGGAATTTTATCGGTTACAAAACATTGATTTTCGACATTCAGCAAGGCACTGGCATCATCAAGTGATGCCAGTCGAATAACAACATCCATTAGTCGCGGCCACGCTGTTCAAGGCGTTGTGCAAATTCCTGCATAATAATTTTATACAGCTCTTTACCCAGATATTTATCTTCTACTTTGCTATCGATGCTAGGGTTATCGTTTACTTCAATCACGTAAACCTGACTCCCCTTCTGTTTAATATCCACACCATACAAGCCGCGACCGATAATAGAGCAGGCACTCATGGCAGCGTCTAACACCACTTTAGGTACTTCAAAGGTCGGTAAAGTTTCGAAGCCACCCGATGAAAAACGTTTAGAGCCATGGTTGTATATTTGCCAATGCTTACGCGCCATATGATAACGACACGCATAAATGGGACGACCATTTAATACACCAATTCGCCAGTCAAAATCTGTGTATAAAAACTCTTGCACCAACACCAATGCTGTATGTTGGAATAACTCGTCCAATTTAGCTTTCAATTCATCACGGCTTTCGACTTTAAATACACCTTTTGAAAACGCCCCTTCCGGCATTTTTAGCACCATTGGGTAACTAAATTCGCTTTCCAGCATATCTAACTCTGTGTCAGAACTCGCCGTTACTACCTTAGTTTTTAACGAGGGTACTTTGTTATAGCTAAACGCATCATGCAAAAACACCTTATTACAGCAACGCAAAATAGAGGTGTAATCGTCAATCACCACTAAACCTTCCTGCTCAGCTTTACGGGCCAGACGATAAGTGTGGTGATCAATTGCGGTTGTCTCGCGAATAAATAACGCATCGTACTGTGCAATCTGACTAAACCTCGTCGCTGTTACGGTTTCCGCGTGAATACCTTCTTTTGCCGCGGCTTTAATAAATAGTTTTATCGCATCTTTATCACTTGGCGGGTGGGTTTCATTAGGATCAACCAAAATAGCCAAATCCCAGCGTAAACGTTTTTCACGGCTACCATGTCGCCAGCTATCTTGAGTAAAAGACACTAAGCGCTGATTAAATAATTCAAACTGGGTGGCATCTAACTGGCCTACCGCACCACGCGCAACTTCAATGCGCAAACCATGCTGGTCTTTAGACAGGTTTAAAACCAACACCGGCGACGGGTATTTTTCAAAAACCTGTCTTGCGACTTTGCGCCACTCCGTTTGTTCCACCCAGCCAAAATAAGCCATCACACTGATTGATTCGCCTTCAGCAATATCACCAATCTGATCGGTCGGTAAACGCAATAAAATCCCGGACAAGCTGTCGTTTGCCATTTCACGTAAGTCGTTGATAGTACTAACACTTGGCAACACTTTGTGCTGACGTGCTTCGGCCAGTAATGAGCAATAATACCCGCGGCTTAAGTAGTGCTCTGTATCACACAGGTTAATAATGCGTGTTTTAGGCTCATTTAATTTGGGGTAGTCAGCTAAATAGGTTTGAAAACTGATTACCGTCAGGTCATCAGGTACATTAACACTTTCGGTATTGTCGGCCACAATAATGGTTTTAATCATCATATTTTCCAGTCGATGATGTCGAATAAACGCCAAGACAACATTGTCTTAGCAACTTAACTATCCTGTATTCAACCAGTGGCGCCGTTTAAACGTTTCCCTTCGAACGCTGTTATTTAAGATGTCATATCTCATTCCACAGCGGGATATTTTGCAGCTATTTATCACTGATTTTAGTACTGCACAATAGGCGGGATAAAAAATAAATTAAACCGCGTATTTTAGGTTAGTTTAGAAAATATAAGATAACTAAAAAATGTCAGTTTTTTGAATATTAACAATTTAATTCAATAATTTACTTATTTAAGCCAAGCTGGAAATTCGACTGTTTTGTATTGCGACAGCGATGAGAACAGTACTTAACTTCCTGCCAATGTCGTTGCCACTTTTTACGCCACACAAACTCGCGCTGACAAACGGGACAAACTTTCCGTGGTAAATCCGACTTTTTAATCATCTCAGCTCGTTTAAAAAGCGCTCAGCATCAAGCTCAATCTCACGCTTTTTGTCATCCGACATACGATCATAGGTTTTGTACATCATTCCTAAACGATGATTACTGGCTAATTTGCCCCTATTACGTGCTAAAAAATCCCAGTAAAGATAATTAAAAGGACAGGCCGACTTACCATTTTTCACGGTCACTTTGTAATCGCAGTGCTGGCAATAATCCGACATTTTGTTGATATAACTACCTCCCGCCGCATAAGGCTTACTGGCAAGATAACCACCATCGGCAAACAGTATCATCCCTGTCACGTTGGGTAATTCGACCCACTCATAAGCATCAGCATAAACCAGTAAATACCAGTTATTGACTTGTTCGGGACTTAGCCCGGCCAGCAATGCAAAATTGCCTAACACCATTAGTCGTTGAATATGATGAGCGTAAGCATTTTGTTTTGTGTCAGAAATACATTGGCGCATGCAATTCATTTTTGTATCTGCATCCCAGTAAAACTGTGGCAACTTCCGGTTAGCGTTAAAGAAATTCTGCTGAGCGTATTCCGGCATTTTTAACCAATAAATTCCGCGCACATATTCACGCCACCCCAAAATTTGACGGATAAAGCCTTCAACCGAGTTAAGCGGTGCTTCTCTATTGTAATAAGCCTGTTCAGCCGCCCTTATGCACTCCATTGGCTGCAATAAACCACAGTTTAAATAGAAACTAATATGTGAGTGATACATCCATGGCTCACCTTCTAACATGGCATCCTGATAGTCGCCAAATAAACACAAACGCTGCTCAATAAACTGTTGTAAAACCTGCAATGCTTGTTCCCGAGTTACCGCAAAATGGAATGGCATAAGGTCGCCAAAGTGATTAGGGAAACGTTCAGCTACCAGCTGAATAACATCTTGTGTAGTGGGATCTAGTGGTGTAATACAAGGCTGAGGCATAAACAAATCGCGTTTGGGTGGCTGCCGATTTTCAGCGTCATAATTCCACTTACCGCCAACGGGCTGCTCCCCCTCCATTAGAATGAAATATTTTTTACGCATGTCTCGGTAAAAATACTCCATACGCAATGACGAACGTTGTTTTGCCCATCTTGCAAATTCCTGTTGCGAACATAAAAACCGGAGGTCGTCTTTTATCTCTACATCTAGTTTAAGTACTTGTTGCCATTGCTGAATATCCTGTAAAACCCGATATTCGCCCGGATGAGTAACAACCACTTTATTGATATTGTATAGCTCACAGCAACCCTCTACTTCCCCCCTTAACGAACCACGATTATTGTGATCATCAAAATGTGTATAGTGAACCCTGTAACCCGCTTGTGTAAGTTCTTTTGCAAAATGTCGCATCGCCGAAAATAAAAACGCGATTTTCTTTTTATGGTGTTTTACATAAGTTGCTTCATCCCACACTTCAGCCATTAAAATAATATCATTGGCTTTGTCGGCATCCTTCAGGCTTGAAATCGACTCTGATAACTGGTCCCCCAAAACAACCCGCAATACTGTCATGGTTGAATTTCCTTACCGTCCCAGGCGAAACATTTACCTGAATCCTGCGCTGTCAGACTTAATAAAACGCTGAGTAACTGCTCAGCTGAATAATCGGGCGTAAATAGTTTTTCTTTGGCGACATTGCCCTGAAACGGCGCTGATAAATTACTTTTTACTGTGCCCGGATGCAAACCCACGACCACAGCCTGTTTGTGAGTACGGGCGATTTCAATTGACGCGCTTTTAATAAACATATTTAACGCAGCTTTAGACATCCGATAGGCATACCAGCCACCTAAGCGGTTATCCGAAATACTGCCCACTCTGGCAGACAGCGCCGCAAATATTGCGTTTGACTGTTTATCTAAACGAGGCAATACATATTTAGCGATTAAAGCAGGGATAACAGTATTTACCTCAAACAAACGCTGCATACAGTTTGCATTAAGGTTTTTTAGTGATTTTTCCGGCAGACATTCGTCACTATGCAACATGCCCGTTGCCACTAATACCATGTTAAACGGTGCCTGATGAGTTGCCGTTTTTATAGCGCTCTCCAAAGCAGATTCATCTAAAAAATCCACTTGATGATGTATTACCCCATCTATCGCATTTTGTTTACGTGAGAAGGCATGAACCGTTGCTGTAGGATATTGCGCTCTAAGTTTGCAAATTAACGCGCAACCTATCGCCCCACTGCTGCCAAACACCGCTATATTCGTTGTCATTTCAGCATTACATTCTAAAAATACTCGTGTTTGGCTATACGTCTGAATTGACGGACTGGTTCAGTTTTGATTTGAAATAAAGATCTGACTAGATGAAATCCAGCTCCCACTGGATATTCAAAATGATGCTTGTAACGGGAAAATTTGAGTTCACCAGAAAACAAAGGAATTAGAGTGAAGCGCGTTCCTAAATAATTAATAACCCAAACACGAAGTAATTTGACCAAAATACAAATGAACGTAAAAATTACGCGGCAAATAGCAACAAAGCCAATTTAAAGCCTAATGGCGTGGAAGTATCCGTTAAAGTCCAATTTAAACGCTGTTTAAAGAGGGTTTAAAGTACCAGTAACCCGACCAACAACAATAAAAGAATCCAACTTGTCAGCATCAACAGTTACAGGAACAAATCGATTATTATCTGCTACCAGAATGAGCGAGTTATTTAAACCCGTTTGAATTCTGCGTGGCACCTGCTGATTCTCCAACGCAATTATGTAGATACTGCCCTCTTTAGGGTTTCTATCGCTGTAATCAATTGACAATGTCGCACCAACAGCAATGGTGGGTGACATTGAATCATCATTAATTAAAATTTCAGACTTTGCACTGCATAACGGCTTTGGCTCAACTACTGCAGACTGAACACTATGAAAACTATCTATCTGATCACCAAGCACGCCAACTTTTAGCCGTAAGCGCAACAACTCCATAAAATCACAACCGGTCGTGTTTGATAGCGCAGCCAGGTAATCAACATCACAAAGTCTGTCTTTCTCATAAGCTTTGAGCATGTTTTCATGCCAGGGGTATTTCCGGCTCATTTCAGCCCTGGAAATGCGCTGTTCTCTAATTTCAAACAAGTGTCTGCAAAATTGCATCACATCCATTGATATTCACCATATAGAAATTTCAATAAAAAACAGACATTCGCGTCTTACACAACTATACAAACAAGCTCATTTGATATCTAGAATTGTGTTAATACATACAAGAATGAGACATAAAATGAGCTTACACGACTGGCACCGTGGCGACAGGAGCTTGCGACCGCACGCCTAAAAGCAGAAAACCCAGCTTTCGCTGGGTTTTCTTCAACAATAATGGCGGTGAGGGAGGGATTACAAAATACATCCTGTATTTTGCCCTTCGGGCCGCCTTTTCGGCGTTCAAATTCGTTCCAGACCTGAAGGATCCCCACGAATTTAATTCCACAGTTTTCCCTTAGAGTGAACAATTTCCATTAGTTCTTTGAGCAGGA
>NZ_JACNEP010000026.1 GCF_014270035.1 Neptunicella marina
AGAAGTGAAACGTATTAGCGGCGATGGTAGTGTGGGGTTTCCCCATGTGAGAGTAGCACACCGCCAGACTCCCAATTTTACAAAAAACCCAGCCGCGCGCTGGGTTTTTTGTTTTTAGCCTATAGAAAGAGAAGAGCCCCGCCTAAAGAACGGTGCTTTTTTATTGCGTTAAACAATACGAAACACACCTATTCAACACAGAACACACCGCAACCCTGACTCAGTTCATACGCCTGTAACATCTGCTGATGTGAGTTTCATTTATACACCCTCTTACAAAATTTATAATGAAATAAAGCGTTATGCTGGCACATTAGGCTAGGTTTGCTTGGAGATTAAAAAATGACTTTAGCAAAGTATGGTTTGTTACTACTTCTGCTCTTTACCAATAGTAGTATTGCGCAATTGCATCAGACATTTAGTTATTTAAATGAAGATAAATCAACTCGCGATCTTCACTACTCGACTTGGGGCAGCGAGTCGAATCCTGTCGTTTTATTATTGTCTGGCCCCATAGCTACATGGCATTCAGATTCAGCTATCTGGGCAAAATTAGCACCTATGCTGGCAGAAAAATTCTATGTTATTGCCTTAGACAGAGTATCGGTTGTAAATGAGTTTAAAGACGGTGGTTTAGGCTACGTTCCATTTTCAGATGACATAAAAACTTTTGTATTGAGTAAGAACTTAACTCAATTTTCTATTGTCAGTTTTGCCAGTAGTAATCTGACAGTTGTATCTTTAGCACCTCAAGTCAAAAAGCGTATCAGCAAAGTTATTTTGCTTGACCCTGATGTTTTAACTCCACAATCAATTACCCGTTATCAAAAGGACACTCAGCCGTTTAAAGATAACCAACAGCAGTATGCGGAATACATACAAGCGGGCAAATATATACCGCGTGTAGAACAGAAAAATCAGATGGAGTTAGAGGAAATAAAAACAATCATTGGAAGTGACAATCAGTATGATCGTAACTATTTTGCTTACATGCAGTCGAAACGTTTACTGGTACAGAACCAGCTTAATTTGTTTAAAGAAATTCCCATATATGCTCAAGAGCTAAGTTTAGCTGAGAATTTAAAACTACCAACAGATATCCCCTTAATCATTGTAGATAGTCAGTTCGAAAGCCAGGAAATTGAACAGGCGAAAACCGAAGAGCAGAAACAGTCGCTAGTAGACTGGCAGAAAGACGCTAAAGCTTATTATCAAAGATTGACTAATGAAGCTAATGACGGTCGTTATATCGAATCTCAGTCATTGAGTCATATGCTGCCTTTTTCGGAAGCTGAATTAATTAAATCCCTTTTATAAAAACAGTGTGTTGATTTAATTAATAGTTAAGCGTATTTTAATAACTGACTGGTCAGTTATTTAATGAAAATGAAACGAGCGATACAACAACAAGATAAAGAAACCCGGAAAAAAAACATTCTGCAATCAGCGCTAGATGTGTTTTTTAATAAGGGATTTAAAGCTGCCAAAATGGATGAAATCGCGAGCAATGCGAACATCAGTAAAGGTACACTTTATCTTTATTTTTCATCAAAAGAACAACTTTTTGTTGAGCTTATACAGCAAATTGCTTCACCAAAAGTTAATCAGGTCGAAGCTATGGTAAATAATGATTCTACACTTGAAGATAAGCTGAATTTGTTTAAGCAACACGCTAAAAATATGCTTGTAGATCAGCAACTGCCCAAATTAATGAAGATCATCATTAGCGATAGTGGTGCATTTCCCGAGTTGGTTACAACATACAGAGAAATGATCGTGGATCGTGCATTGAAAACCATGAGTCAGATCATTAAGCGTGCACAAAGTAACAAAGAATGCAGGCAAGGAGATCCTATTGAGCTTGCACAGCTATTGGTCGCTCCTGTTATTTTTTCAGCTATATGGCGCATTGTTTTTGAACCTTCAGGTGCAACAAAAATAAACATAGATTCATTACTGGCGTTGCATATAAATATGCTCAAGCAAGTACTTATCGTAAAGGACAGAGTTGATGAAGATGCAATCTAGGTTATGTCTGTTGATATCGAGTGTTTTTATTCTGCTTAGTTGTTCCGACAGCCAACAAGAAAAAAAACTAACGGGGTATGTTGAATCAGACTATTTATATATCGCAGCACCACAAGCTGGCTGGATACATGAGCTTAATGTTAAAGACGGTCAATTAATAAAAAATCAGCAATTATTATTTTCATTAGACCAGGACAAACAACAATTAGCTGTTAACGAGCTGCAGGCCAGGTTAGAACAAGCGAATGACAAGCAGCAGGATTTGTTGACTGGTGCCCGGCAGCAAGAGATTGAAAAACTAGAAGCACAATTAAAAGAAGCGTCAGCTAATCTAGAGCTCGCTCAATTGGAACAAATCAGGGTAAACAAACTCGTTGCTGAAAAACTCATTTCTGAGGAAGAAGCCGATAAAGCTAATACCCAGTTGGAAAAGGCCCGAGCTGCTTATCAACAAATTAATGCCTCTATAGATGTGGCTAAACTTGCAGCACGGCCGGCGCAAATCAGCGCCGCTCAAAAAGAAGTGGCTGCGGTGCAAGCACAACTTCAACAAGCTAAATGGCAACTGGAGCAACGAAATGTTTATAGCGAACAAGATGCACAAGTGGTCGATCTCCTGCACTTTAGCGGAGAGTTTGTTAATGTCGGGCAACCCATTGTTGTACTGGAAACCGCCAGTAATTTTAAAATTCGGTTTTTTGTATCTCAGGAAAAACTGAGTCAATTAACACCTGGTCAGACGGTTGAAGTAAAAGCTGATGGCCAAAGCAAGCCAATTGAAGCCAGCATAAGTTATATATCCAATCAGGCAGAATATACACCTCCAGTGCTTTATACCGAAGGTGCAAGGCAAAAGTTGGTATTCCTAGTTGAAGCTAAGCCACAATCCATGGCTGGGTTACATGCAGGCTTGCCAGTGGAAGTCGGCTTACATGAGTGATTATGCAATAGATGTCAGTGGGTTAGTTAAGCGCTTTGATAACAAAGTTGCGGTTAATGGCGTTGATATCAAAATGCCTAAAGGTCAGGTGTGGGGCTTTCTTGGCCCTAATGGGTCTGGAAAAACCACCACCATACGTATGATTTGTGGTTTGTTACAACCAAGCGAAGGCAAAGGGCAGTGCCTCGGATTTGATATACTTAAACAAAGTGCACAAATCAAAAACCTCACTGGTTATATGACACAAAAATTTTCCTTTTGGGGCGATCTCACTATTCGTGAAAATTTAGAGTTTGTTGCGCGTCTTTATCAACTAAAAAATATTAAACAAATCGTTGATAACACCTTAGCTAACCTTGGATTAACACATCGGCAACACCAGCTTGCTGGCGCCTTATCAGGTGGTTGGAAACAACGTTTAGCTCTCGCTGCAGTGACTATGTCGAATCCTAAATTGTTATTGTTAGATGAGCCAACAGCGGGGGTGGATCCGCAAGCGCGCCGTGATTTCTGGGATGAAATACACAAATTATCAGCGCAAGGTTTAACCGTGCTGGTGTCTACCCATTATATGGATGAGGCTGAGCGTTGCGACCAAATTGTCTATCTGGCTAACGGTGAATTGATAACTCAGGGTAGTGTTGATGAGATTATCAAGCAAGCTGATATCGTTGCCTTTCAATTAAAAGGTCATGGCATTCGGGAGCAATTGCAATCTATTAAGCAGGAAGAGGGAGTTAGCAGTGCTGCCTATTTCGGTGCTGCTGTTCATGTGTGCGGTAAAAATGCGGACGAATTAAAGGACTGTTTACACAAATACCAAAGTGACGATATTTCTCTGACTCAAGTTGATGTAAATCTGGAAGATGCCTTTATTCAAATGATGGCAAATGCGGGATTTGACCAAAGGCAACATGGGTAACGGTATGTTAGGAGCTTTACATCGTATTAGCGGCATTTTTATTAAGGAATTAATTCAAATGCGCAGGGATAAAATCACTTTTGCCATGATGTTAGTGTTGCCCGTTATGCAATTAATTCTGTTTGGTTTCGCCATCAACATGGATCCCAAGCATTTACCAACCAAACTGCAGCTTGAAGAGAATACCCGTTTCACCCGTACGATAGTTGCAGCTATGCAAAACTCCGGTTATTTTGATTTTATAACGACTGATGAAAGTGATGGTGATCCGTTAGTCACAGGTAAAGCCGCTTTTATAGTGACCATCCCTGTAGGCTTCAGCAAAGCGTTAATAAATAATCAACAACCACAAATATTAATTGAAGCGGACGCAACTGATCCTGCGGCTGCCTCTAATGCCATTGGCAATGCCAGCACTATTATAAATCAGGCGCTTGCTCATGATTTACAGCGGTTGAATTCACAATCCAGTCTAAAACCCGCTGTTGATGTGGTAGTACATCGGGCCTATAACCCTGAAGCCATTACTCAATACAATATTGTGCCAGGTTTACTTGGGGTCATTCTGACCATGACATCCGTGATGATAACCGCTATCGCTATGACCCGTGAGGCTGAACGCGGTACGATGGAAAATTTATTGTCTCTACCCGCTAAGCCTGTAGAAGTCATGTTAGGTAAAATCTTTCCCTATTCTATTGTTGGAGTTGTGCAAACATTTGTTGTTCTGCTGGCGGCTTACTTTTTATTTGAGGTGCCTTTTACCGGCTCTGTTTTGTTGCTGGCAATTGGTGTAACCGTATTTGTTCTGGCGAACCTGGCGCTGGGATTTACCTTCTCAACCATAGCGCGCACGCAGATGGAAGCCTTGCAGCTGACGTTCTTTTTCTTTCTGCCTTCTATTTTGCTCTCCGGGTTTATGTTCCCGTTTCGCGGCATGCCGCAATGGGCGCAATACATTGGTGAATTATTACCACTGACTCACTTTTTGCGAATTGTACGAGGCGTCATGTTAAAGGCGGCACAAATCCCGGATTTAGTTAACGAAGTTTATGCAATTGGTGCCTTTATGTTGTTTATGTGTGTTGTTGCCATATTAAGGTATCGCACAACATTAGATTGATAAATATTTAAAATAGGATGGTGCTTCTAATAAATAACAATAAAGTTGCATCGGCGCGTTAAAAAATATGTTTATTCACTTGTAATTAGGATGCATGTCACCTTAGACTGACGTCCGAAACAAAAAACAGTTATTATTTAATTTTTAAACAGTTGACATCTAGACGTCTATACGGCAAATTTAAATACATGAAAATGATGTACCGCACTACCACAATGACAACCATTATTACCATGACTCGGACTGTGGTCGTCGGCTAGTGCATAGAGAATTCTGAAAAGCCCGCGACCTAAACAGGAAGCGGGTTTTTTTTTAGGTTAAGTTTAAACATAAAAGAGATATGAGGCAGGAGCTGAGGATGAAAGTTTTAAAATTTGGTGGGTCGTCATTAGCTGATGCAAAGCGTTATTTAAACGTGCAAAAAATTGTGGCAGAAGCCCATCAGCAATCTGGCGCTGCAGTGGTGTTATCTGCGCCAAAAGGGGTAACCAATGCGTTATCTTTGTTGGTGGAACAAGCAGCGGAAGGGCAGGATTATCTGGAACTACTCGCTAAGCTGAAAATGACGCTTACAGGTATAGTGGCCGACCTGGATAACAGCATTGACGGATTTAATACCGAATATTTAAATACTTTTATTGAACAGAAGCTTTCTGAACTCGAGCATCAATTAGCCGGTATTAAACTTTTAAGATGCAGTCCTGATCCCGTTACGGCACAAATTTTAAGTTTGGGTGAATATGTCAGCGTGAATATTTTCAGCCAGATGCTCAGTGCTGTCAGTCAGTCTAATAAGTTAATCGAACCGGCAACCTATGTCGTAGCAGAAGGGGATTATCTGGATAGCCTGGCCGATATGGACGCCAGTATCGAAGAGTTTAAACACTTAAAGTATAGCGACGACGATGTGCTGATTATGCCTGGATTCGTAGCTCACAATGCCGGGGGCGAAAAAGTTACCCTGGGGCGAAACGGTTCTGATTATTCTGCTGCTATTCTCGCTGCTTGTTTAAAAGCGGATTGTTGTGAAATATGGACGGATGTTGATGGCGTATATAACGCGGATCCGAATCAGGTAGAGGGCGCGGTGTTACTTGATAAATTAACTTATCAGGAGGCGATGGAATTATCTTATTTTGGCGCCAAAGTTTTGCATCCTAAAACCATCGGTCCTATCGCACAGCACCACATCCCCTGTTTAATCAAAAATACCTTAAATCCTGTTGCACCAGGTACTTTAATCAGTAACGAAAGCAGTGAAATCTGGACCAGCGTTAAAGGCATTTCACATTTAGAAAACTTAACGATGTTTAATGTGGCGGGCCCAGGTTTAAAAGGCATGGTTGGCATGGCCAGCCGTATCTTTAAAGTGATTTCCAACGCCAATATTTCGATTGTATTGATTACCCAGTCGTCTTCTGAATACAGCATCAGTTTTTGTATCCACTCTAAAGATGCACAACGCGCTCAGGCTTTGCTAAATCAGGAGTTTGAACTGGAACTGGTGAATCAATTGCTAGAGCCAATTGAAATGCGTGATGACTTGGCAATTATCTCGCTGGTTGGCGATGGTATGCGTAAACATCAGGGATTGGCTGCGCGTTTCTTTTCTTCGTTATCTCAGGCGCGCGTTAATATTGTTGCCATCGCGCAAGGTTCTTCTGAGCGTTCTATTTCTGCTGTGATTGAAAGTCGTAAAGCTAAGGAAGCCGTTAAAGTGGTGCACCAGAATTTCTTCTCCGATATGCATACAATTGATGCCTTTTTGGTGGGCTGTGGCACAGTAGGTGGTGAGTTATTAAAACAAATTGCTAAACAACAGGAGCTTTTGCTTAAACGCAATATTCGTTTGCGTGTGTATGGTATTGCCAATAGCAAGCACTTATTACTTGATGCTGCGGGAATCGATTTAAATGATGACTGGAAAGCGCGTTTAGTTGAGAGTGAACAGCGCTTTTCGATTCAGGGGTTGCAGCAATTTGTTCAAACCAATAGTTTAGTTAACCCAGTGGTGATTGATTGTACAACCAGCCACGTTATTGCAGAGCAATATATTGAAATTATGCTGGCTGGTTTCCATGTGGTGACACCGAATAAAAAATCCAATACCAGCAGCATGGCGTTTTATAACAGTTTGCGTGAGACAGCGTTAGCCACTAACCGTCAGTTTTTGTATGAAACAACGGTTGGTGCAGGTTTGCCGGTTATTGAAAACCTGCAAAAGCTGATCTACGCAGGGGATAAGCTCAGCCGCTTTGAAGGTATTTTATCGGGTTCTTTGTCATTTATTTTTGGCAAACTTGAAGAAGGACTGAGCCTGTCAGAGGCTACAAAAGTGGCGCGCCAAAATGGTTTTACAGAACCCGATCCCCGTGACGATCTAAGCGGTATGGATGTCGCGCGTAAGTTGCTGATTATGGCGCGTGAAGCAGGCATCAAAATGGAATTGAAAGATATCGAAATTGAATCTGTGTTGCCGGATTATTTTGATAGTACCGGTAGTATCGACGAGTTTATGCAAAAGTTGCCTCAACTGGATAAAGCCTTTCAGGATAAAGTCGCCAATGCTGCAAAAGACGGGCAGGTACTGCGTTATGTGGGGCAAATTGCCGACGGTAAGTGCCGGGTATTTATCGATAAAGTAGATTCAAGCCAGCCTTTATATGTTATTAAAGATGGTGAGAATGCATTAGCGATTTACAGTCATTATTATCAGCCATTACCCTTTGTTATTCGTGGTTATGGAGCAGGGGCAGCCGTTACCGCAGCAGGGGTTTTTGCTGACGTAATGCGTACGCTTCCCTGGAAACAGGAGTTATAAAAAGGTGAGCAAGCAGTCCATTATTAAAGCCTATGCGCCGGCATCCATCGGCAATGTTAGTTTAGGTTTTGATATTTTAGGTGCCGCGTTACAACCCATTGACGGCAGTCCGTTGGGGGATGAAGTATTTATTCAGGAAGCTAACGAATTTAGCCTGAGCGTTTCCGGTAAGTTTGCGCACAAACTGCCGGGTGAAGCTAAGGATAATATCGTTGCACATGCCTATGCGTATTTTAATCAACAGTTAAAGGCACAAAACCGTGAGATTAAAGTGGCCAAAATGCACCTGATTAAACATTTGCCGATAGGCAGTGGATTAGGTTCTAGTGCCAGTTCGATCGTGGCGGCATTTGCGGCGCTGAACGCTTTTTACGATAACCCCTTCAATCAACATCAATTGTTATTAATGATGGGGGAACTGGAAGGGCAAATTAGCGGCAGTATTCATTACGACAACGTGGCACCCTGTTACTTAGGTGGCATGACACTGATGATAGAAACCGAGCAGCAAATCGCTACGCAGTTGCCAGTATTTGATGACTGGTACTGGGTAAGTTGTTATTCCGGTTTGAGTGTGTCCACTTCCGCAGCACGAAAAATCCTGCCTGGTGATGTCAGTTTAAGTACTGCTATCACCTTTGGTAAGCAGTTGGGGGTATTTGTGCATGCCTTACATCAGGGCGATCGTCAATTAGCGGCATCCATGATTCAGGATGTGATCGCTGAGCCTTACCGTAAATCGCTATTACCTGATTATGATAACTGCAAAAAATTTGCACTTGAAAACGGCGCTCTGGCGTTTGGGATTTCTGGTTCCGGTCCGACCGTATTTGCCGTTTGCAATCAGTTACAACAAGCACAACAAATAGAGCAGTTTTTAGGCTCACACTATGTTAAAAATGACACAGGATTTAGCCATATTTGTCGCATCGACACCAATGGCGCGCAATGTGTAGAAGGTACCGAGTTTGGAATTATTTAATTTAAAAGACCCGTCACAGAAAGTAAGTTTTGCAGAAGCGTTGCAAATTGGACTGGGCAAACAGCAAGGGTTGTTTTTTCCGGCCAGTATTCCGGTGTTTGATGATATCGATGCCTTGCTTGATATGGATTTTGTTTCCCGTAGTAGTTTTATTTTATCTCGTCTGATTGGTGATGAGCTGAGTGAAAGTGAGGTTCAGGAACTGGTCAGTAACGCATTCGAGTTTGGCGCACCACTGGCACACGTTAAGGATAACGTGTTTTGTCTGGAATTATTCCATGGCCCGACACTGGCGTTTAAAGACTTTGGTGGCCGTTTTATGGCGCAATGTCTGTCAAAAATTGCCGGTGATCGTCCCATTACAATTTTAACTGCAACTTCTGGTGATACTGGGGCTGCGGTTGCACATGCATTCCACGGAATTAGTAATATTCAGGTCGTGATCCTGTATCCCAAAGATAAAATCAGCCTGTTGCAGGAAAAAATGTTTGCCACGTTGGGCGATAATATTCGTACCATTGCGATTAACGACGATTTTGATGCCTGTCAGCAACTGGTTAAGTCTGCTTTTGACGATCAGCAAGTACGTGATGATGTGCATCTTAACTCGGCCAATTCAATTAATATCAGCCGTTTAATGGCACAAATTTGTTATTACTTTGAAGCCATTGCGCAACTGCCGGTGGAAAAACGTCAGGATGTGGTTATCTCGGTACCCAGTGGTAATTTTGGTAACCTGACCGCAGGCATGATTGCCAAAGTGATGGGATTGCCAATTAAACACTTTGTTGCCGCTACTAATTTAAATGATACCGTTCCTCGTTATTTGAAAAGCGGTGAGTGGACACCTAAAAACACCATTGCCACTATGTCGAATGCAATGGATGTAAGCCAGCCGAATAACTGGCCTCGTATTGAAGCATTGTTTGAATACAACTATTTAGATAAAGCCTGTTTATCCGGTTGTGCGGTGGATGAAGATTACACGCAACTGGCGATGCGTCAGTTAGCACAAGCGGGTTATGTCAGTGAGCCTCATGCCGCTGTTGCCTATCTTGGCTTAACTAAAGAATTACAGGAAGAGCAGACCGGGATATTTCTGGGCACAGCGCATCCGGCTAAGTTCAAGGAAAGTGTCGAAAACGTGTTAGGTCAGCCAATTAGTTTGCCGCCTGAGCTGGCCGAATGTGCCGGTAAAGAAATTCTGTCGATTGAAATGGATAATGATTTCGCGCAGCTAAAAGCCTATTTATACAAGGAACTGGTGAGTCGCTGATGCAGTGGTCTGATATTCTGGGCGAAGAAAAACAGCAGGATTATTTTCAACAAATTTTACATTATGTTCAGCAGAGAAGGCAGGGTGGGGTAGACGTTTACCCCCCAGCCGATGAAGTGTTTAGTGCATTTAAAAGTACGCCGTTGGATAAGGTTAAGGTTGTGATTTTGGGGCAGGATCCTTATCACGGCCCTAACCAGGCGCATGGTTTGTGTTTTTCTGTTAAACCCGGTATCGCTCCACCACCCTCATTGGTCAATATGTATAAGGAACTACAAACCGATATCGAAGGTTTCCAAATTCCCCAGCATGGTTATCTTCAGTCGTGGGCAGAGCAGGGGGTATTATTGCTTAATACTGTGTTGACTGTAGAACGTGGACAAGCGCATTCCCACAGTAAAATCGGCTGGGAGCGTTTTACCGACAAGGTAATAGAACAACTAAACGCTCACACATCTGGTGTGGTGTTTATCTTGTGGGGCAGCCATGCACAGAAAAAAGGGCGTGTGATTGATCCTGTACGGCATCACGTGTTGAAAGGCCCACATCCCTCGCCACTTTCTGCGTACCGTGGTTTTTTTGGATGCAAACACTTCTCCACCGCTAACCAACTGTTGGTTGAACAGGGAAAAACACCTATTAACTGGCAACTGCCTTTAACCGTGTAAAGGCAATTCCGGATGTAAATGTAAAAAAAAGCCCCACTACAAGTAGCGGGGCTTTTTTTAAATACTTTCCAGTTCGTCCAGTTCGTACATCATATCAATTTCTTCAAGTTCTTTACGTAGACGATATTGATCCTGTATCGCTTCTATTTCTCTCCATTTGCGCTTTTTCTTTTTGGTTTTAATATCGCGTGTTTCCAAGTCCAACATAGAAATAAGAGTTGCGTTATCCATACTGATCTCCTTCAGTGAACTGCTGTATCGGTATATCACAGGAATTCGCAAAGTAAAATACTTTTATGGCTTTTTAATGACCAAATTGTGAAGGTTTTATGAGCGTAATGTTGCTTAATTAGGCGTGGTGTATAGGTTTTATGCGGATTGTGGTTGAGCTTTGTTGATAGTGGCGTAAGCTAAATAAACCAATATTTCCTGTCATGGGTTATCAGCATGCGACAACATCTTGAAGATATTCTGCTGGAAGTCTCCTGCTCATCATTGATTGATGCTGGTGATATGCACGCCGTGGCTAATCTGATTATTTCATCGATTTTAAAGGGGCTTCGGGTAAAACGAGCCGGGATTTGGTTACTTGATGATGATCATCAGCATATACGGTGTCATATGTTGGTGGATGAGGTTTACCATCATCAGGCTAATGATTTGGTTTTATCCAAAAAAGATTTCCCTGCATATTTTAGTGCCTTGGAACTCAATCGCTCTATTGTTGCTAACAAGGCTAAAACCAACTCTGCTACCTCTGAATTTGCTGAAGGGTATTTAGCGTCGTTAAATATATTATCTATGTTGGATTGCCCAATCCGCCATCGCGGAGAGATGATAGGCATTTTGTGTGTGGAAAGTATTGGCGAGCAGCGCGACTGGCAGGAAGATGAACAGCATTTTGGTGCCAGTATCGCTGAGTTATATGGACGCGCCATCAGTGCCAATCAGCGTAATATGTATGAAGAACAGTTAAAGCGTTCAAATCAGCAGTTAGAAAGGGATGTGGATAAACGTACCCAACGTTTGCAGGATTCTCTGGATGAACTCAAGAGCATGCAAGATAGCTTAATTGAAAGTGAGAAATTGGCCGCTCTGGGACGTTTAGTGGCGGGGATCTCTCATGAAGTGAATACACCAATTGGTGTTGCGGTAACTGGTAATAGTCATTGTCAGCATATTCGGCAGAATCTGGCAGATGATTTTGAGCAAAATCGTTTAAGTAAATCGAAAATGCAGAAATATCTCGACGAGTTAGATGAATCGATAAATTTAGTTGAGGCTAATCTTAATCGTGCAGCATCACTAATTCATAATTTTAAACAAACAGCGGTTGATCAAAACGTAATAGAACTAACTGACCTGGATTTATCAGCGTATATTTCTGTAGTGTTAAGTAGCCTTAATCCAATTTTAAAGCCCTATAAAGTGCAGCTTCATTATCAGCCGGGCGATGTGGTCAATATGCATAGCTATCCAGGGGCTTTTGCTCAAATACTGACTAATCTGGTAAATAATGCCTGCACTCATGCATTTGAAAAAGGGGAAAATAATCAAATTAATATCGGTCTCGCTACAAAGGGGAAAGACGTTATTCTAACCTTCAAGGATAATGGCAAAGGTATGGACGAGGAAACCCAGAAACATCTGTTTGAACCTTTCTATACCACTAATCGTGAAGGTGGAGGTAGTGGTTTGGGTATGTCGATTATTTTTAACTTGGTACGTAATCGCTTGCAGGGAACAATTGAAGTGAACTCAGAAATTGGGCAGGGTACAGAAGTGATCCTGACCCTGCCACGAGATGTCAAACCAGATAAGGTTTAATTGGCTTTTCTGAAGCGTTCTACCAGTTGATTGGTTGAGGAATCAAACTCACAATGTGCCGCTTTATCCTGCAGTTTGTCCAGAATCTGATTACCCATCACTTTACCCAGCTCTACCCCCCATTGGTCAAATGAGTTGATGTCCCAGATTGCACCCTGCACAAATACTTTGTGTTCATATAACGCAACCAGAGCCCCCAAAGTGAAAGGATCTAACTGATCAAACAACATGGTGTTGCTGGGTTTGTTGCCTTCCATCGCTTTATGGGTTGCCAGAACCTTCGCTGCATCTTCAGATAAACCTTTACCTGCCAGCTCCGCTAATGCTTGCTCATGAGTTTTACCTTCCATCAGCGCCTGTGACTGCGCAAAACAGTTAGATGCCAACATGGCGTGATGTGGATCGGCTGAATTAGGTACATTCAAGGGCAACATAAAATCAGCCGGGATAGGCACTTGCCCCTGGTGAATTAGCTGATGGAATGAATGCTGACCATTGGTTCCTTCGCTGCCCCAGATTACCGGGCCTGTAGCGTAATCAACCAATTCATCCGTTGCAGTAGCAGATTTACCATTACTTTCCATATCAAGCTGCTGAATATACGCCGGGAAACCGCGCATATAGTGGTAATAAGGCAGCAATACGTGGCTTTGTGCACCAAAGAAGTTGATATACCAAACACCCAGTAAGCCTAAAATCACGGGCAGGTTTTGTTCAAGCGGCGCGGTGGTGAAGTGCTCATCCATGGCATAGGCACCTTTTAACATCGCCTGATAGTTATCGTAACCCAGCGCCAGGGCAATCGGTAAACCAATTGCTGACCACAGTGAGTAACGGCCGCCTACCCAGTCCCACATCGGGAAAATATTTTCTTCAGCGATCCCAAATTCAGTAGCTGCTTTTATATTGGAAGACACCGCCATAAAGTGCAGCGCGATATCCTGCTGCGTGCCGCCTTGTTTTAAGAACCAGTCTTTGGCGGTTAAGGTATTTTGCAGGGTTTCCTGCGTGGTGAACGACTTGGACGACATCAAAATCAAAGTGGTTTCGATATCACGTTCAGCCAGTACATCAGCAATATGACAGCCATCTACGTTAGCCACAAAATGAACTTTAATGCCTTTATGCCAGTAGGGTTTTAACGATTCAGACATGATCTTTGGACCAAGGAAAGAACCCCCGATACCAATCGCAACCACGTCGGTAATCGCTTTACCGGTATAACCTTTATGCTCACCAGAATGCACCTTGTGCACCAGCTCTTTCATTTTTTGCTGGCAGGCATTCACTTCTGGCATTACATCCTGGCCATCGACCAATACCGGCTTGTCTGAGAAGTTACGCAGCGCAGTGTGCAATACCGCACGTTGCTCGGTGAAGTTAATTATCTCTCCGGCAAACATTGCATCGCGTTTTTGCGTGATATTCTGTTGACGCGCTAAATCAAACAAACCTTGCATAACTGCATCGTTGATACGGTTTTTAGAGTAATCAACAAAAATACCGCAGGCTTCGGTGCTGTATTTGTCTGCGCGTTGATTGTCTGCGGCGAACAGGTCGCGCATATGCTGTGAATCAAGCTGTTTTGCCAGTGACTGAAGATTGTCCCATGCCGCTGAGGCAGATAATAAAGTCATGTTCTCATCCTGATTAGAATTGAAAAAGGGCAGTGTACTGCCCTTTATTTTATCAAACTTATTTCGTTGTTATTAAAGCAATTTTTCTAAACGTGCTTCCAGTTTTTGCTGGTCAGCCGCAAAGTTGCGAATGCCTTCAGATAACTTCTCGGTTGCCATGGCATCCTGATTCATTTCCCAGCGGAACTGGGTTTCGGTTAGCTTGGCACCCGGAGTCTGGCTTACGCCTTTATCCACCAGTTTAGCTTCAACCGGCACGTCTGAGTTGGCTAACTCTTCGAGCAGGTTTGGCCCAATGGTCAAACGGTCACAGCCCGCTAATTCAATAATTTCACCGGTGTTACGGAAGCTTGCACCCATTACCACGGTTTTATAGCCGTGTGACTTGTAGTAGTCATAAATTTTGGTCACTGATACGACGCCCGGATCTTCATCTGCTGCGTAATCGGTTTTGCCGGTGCTGGCTTTGTACCAATCCAGAATACGACCAACAAATGGTGAAATCAGGTATACACCAGCTTCGGCACAAGCCACCGCCTGAGCGAAACCAAATAGTAAAGTCAGGTTACAGTTGATGCCTTCTTTTTCCAGTACTTCGGCAGCACGGATACCTTCCCAGGTAGAAGCAATTTTGATCAAAATGCGATCTTTGCTAACGCCAGCCTGTTCATATAACTCGATTAAACGATGTGCTTTGGCGATAGTGGCATCGGTATCAAACGATAAACGTGCATCTACTTCGGTTGAAATACGGCCAGGAACCAGTTTTACAATCTCAGCACCAATCGCTACCGCCAGTTTGTCACCGGCATCAATTAACTGCTGTGCTTTATCATTTGACTGTTGTTTGGCCCAGGTCACAGAATCATCAATTAAAGACTGATATTGTGGTAATTCTGATGCTTTTAACAGTAACGATGGATTGGTTGTGGCATCCACTGGCTGATATTTTTTGATTGCTTCGATATCGCCGGTGTCGGCGACCACAGTAGTGAGTGCTTTCAGACTCTCAAGTTGGTTGGCCATTAATCTTTCCTTTGTAAAAAAATATGGGCTAATTTACCCTAGTTTAGTGACAGTCTCTATGCAGATTCATCTCTATATTATTACTAAATTAAGTGATTGGGCTGAATTTGCACATTTCAACTATCCGGATGGTGGTTTTTATGGGGATGAAATTAACATTGATTCAAAATGACATCTGTCAGCTTCATGTGGATGCCATTGTGAATGCGGCAAATAACACCCTTTTAGGTGGGGGCGGCGTCGACGGTGCTATTCACAGTAGTGCGGGGTCTGAACTACTGGCATTGTGCAAACACCTGGAAGGGTGTAAAACCGGGCAAGCCAAGATCACGCCTGCCTTTGATTTACCCTGTCAATATATTATCCATACTGTGGGGCCAATTTATAAAGATGGTCGTTCAGGCGAACCTGAGCTATTAGCCAATTGTTATAAAAACGCCCTTAAGCTCGCAGATAAACGTAAGTTAAAGTCGGTGGCCTTTCCGGCGATCAGTTGCGGCACTTATGGTTATCCGCTCGACGAAGCCTGCAGGATTTCAGTGGAAGCCATCACCGAAATAAGCAGCTCGTTAGTTAATGTGCAAAAAGTGATCTTGTGCGCCTACACCGAAAAAGTACACCAGGCCTGGTTACACGCTTTGGAGCAATGTCAGCAGCATTGAAATGGAAGTGGAGTTATTTCCCTTTCAAATTTTTCAAACCTGAAATCAAGCATTATAGAGTTAATTTTCTAAATTAAACTTGCGTTGCCGCTAATAAAGGTTAATCAGGTAAAAATATGTATACCTATCAGCTTACGAGCCTTTGAATTGTGGGTTTATTTAAGTTTGAATAGTTGTTTGATATGGCATCTAAGTATGCGAGGCTAACCAAAATCAATCGAGTTGATTCTTATCAATATGCAATCGTGATCATGGGCTTGATTTACGCCATGCACAGGAAATGTTGGGACATGAACATATATCTTCCCAAGGAGATTTATATCCATGTTAGCCTCTTGTTAATAATTAGGGGGAGCGATGTATATACTGATATGAATGGCGTAAAAGGGCTTACAATGAAAAGCCGTAATGAGTACCGTCAGGAAGTTCTACATCAAGTCGAAGTTTTCCACCTGACGCTTCCACATAACGTTTTAGAGACGATAGTCTGACATCACGTCCTGGTTTTTCCATATCGGAAACTGTTGGTTGTTTGACGCCAAGAGCTGCCGCCATTTCTCTCTGAGTCAGCTTCATGTGCTCACGAAGTTCTGCCAGATGGATGTTAAGTAATATCTCGGCTGCTGCTTTTTGTGCTTTAGTTACAACTGCTGGCTTTTCTTCTGCCAGCATTTGCTCAAGTGTTCTTGCCATAATAATTTACCTCTTTTCCAATTTTGCCAGATGCGCTGAAAATTCACGGTCAGCAATAGAAATCATAATATCGTAAAACCTTTTTTCATCGCCAGCTTTGTTACCTGCACAGAGAATAATACCTTTGCGTTTCGGGTCGAATGCAAAGAAGGCACGAATAGGATCGCCTTTGCTTTGAACCCGTAGTTCTTTCATGTTGTTGTAGGATGAACCGTTCACCGTATCTGCATAGGGTCTTGATAACATAGGACCTCTTTCTTGAAGTACTAACATAGAAGCCAGAACATTTGCGCGATCGGTATCGCCCAGAGCATCGAACCACTCATCAAATGTGTCAGTTGTCTCGATTGCCCACATGCTCTTTCCTTTAATGATATAGGTTAAATTCTATATAGGTAATGAGCTATGATCAAGCGTAGTTTAGATAAATACTTTGGGCTTAATGGAATAACCTGGAACGTGATAAACTGCTTCTTTTGCATTAATAATATTCACTTTTTAAGTCGCCTCAGTATCGGAACGTTGGTAAATACTGGCATTTTCATTCCTTATTGGCTGCAGAATATACAGAGTTGAGGAATAGATAAGATTTGTTGCATATTAACTCCTTCCCACCCACAGACTAAATTATGATTCAAAATCCGGGATAATTGGTGTTAGTATCTAACTTACGTTAATCCTTTGGATTTGACCCGGTGTTGATTCGTCTTTTGGGAACGTTACTGTTGTTTGCGGTATACGTTACTTCGTCTGCCTATGCACAGGACGCCGCACTCCATTCAAAAACGGACGTTATCGTTATCCCCAAACCAGTTGAGGGGACAGAGCCGTTACATTCCTATTTACAGAAAATTCTTGATGCTGCGCTGGTTGCTACACAAAAACAATACGGCGTGATGACGGTACATAAATCTCCCTTTATTAGCACGCAGGCTCGTCAGTTCAGACAGCTCAATGATGGTAGTGTGGATTTAATCTGGAGTATTACTACCGATGACAGAGAGCTACATTATCAGGCTATTCCGTTTCCATTATTTGGCATGCTTTTTAGTTACAGGGTGTTGGCGATTAATCAGAATGATTCACGCTTTTCCAGTAGCCTGTCTTTAAATGAGCTCAAGCAATTGAAGACGGTTCAGGGCTATGACTGGCCTGATTTAAAAATGCTTGAGGAAAATGGTTTCAACGTTAAACCCAGTGAATACACTCTGGCATTTCGTTTACTGGAGAATAAATTTATTGATTACTTCCCAAGATCAGTGATTGAGGTATGTGATGAGTTGTCATTACATCCTCTTTTACACGTATCTGAACATCAGCTGTTGCATTACCCTAATGTTATGTATTTCTTTATGAAAAAAGGTAAAGAACAGTTGGCATCACGGATTGAAACAGGATTGATGATAATTTACCGACAGGGAACTTTACTTAAGATTTTGCAGGAACAGCCTTTTTTTAAACAGGCATTAGCACTTACTCATGATCGCCACATCTTTGAACTCAAATCCCCGGTATCACAAGGGTTGTATATATTAGAACATCCATTTAACCTCGATGTTCAGCGACTGATTCAACAACAGAAGTCCTCATCTAAAAACGCCTGTTTATATTAGTTATAAACGAGCCCCCAATCATCTTATAAAACACAAAGCCCGAATTTTCAGCCGTGCAGCGATTGGTATAAATTGGTATGATTACCAGCAAAACTTTGGCGAATTGCAGTTAAAAGGTAACGAATTTCATGCTTGTAGTGGTTTCTCCTGCTAAAAATCTTGATTACGACACACCCGCATCCACCTCCGAATATACTCAGCCCAGATTTCTCGAGCAATCGCAGCAATTAATCGATGTGTGCCGCGAGTTATCGCCGCAACAGATTAGCAGCCTGATGAGCATCAGCGACAAGCTAGCTGCGCTAAATGCCGCGCGTTTTGCCAGCTGGTCCTTACCTTTTACGGCCGACAATGCCAAACAGGCGATACTGGCATTTAATGGCGATGTGTATGCGGGACTGGAAGCCACTAACTTTAGTGAAGAGGATTTTGCACAGGCGCAAAATCAGTTGCGAATCTTATCGGGTTTATATGGTTTGTTGCGTCCACTGGATTTAATGCAGCCTTATCGTCTGGAAATGGGGAAAAAACTCAATACAGCAAAAGGCAAAAACCTGTATGAGTTCTGGGACAGCCAAATCACTGATATGTTGAATCAGGATTTAGCCGAGCAGGGCTCCGATGTATTAATTAACCTTGCCTCTAACGAATATTTCAAATCAGTGAAAAAGGCCAAACTAAACGCAAACATTATTACGCCGGTGTTTAAAGATCAAAAGAATGGTCAGTACAAAGTAATTAGCTTTTTTGCTAAAAAAGCGCGCGGCATGATGGCGCGTTTTATTATTCAAAACCGTTTAGATAATGTTGAACAGCTACAAGACTTTGATTTAGGTGGCTACCAGTTTGCACCAGCAGAATCGAATAACAGCGAACTGGTCTTTAAACGTAAAGAGCAGATTTGATACGTCATTTTAGCAAAGGCAACAAAAAGGCGCTTCATAACGCGCCTTTTCTATTCAACATATATTTTCTGTTTAAATTTTAATATCTGGGTTTGGTTACCGTGGCGCACCTCGATATTAAAGCGCCATAACTCTTCATCCTGCACATTAAACTGCGCCAGATAGTAAATCGCGTTTTGCTCTTTCACTTGCTGAAACTCCAGCTGTTTGACTTGTCCCAGTAAATTGGTGGCAGTACCACTAATAGCAACCGACTGGGCATCTTTGGATTCTGAATCCAGAACCGAGATATTCACCAGTGGCTGATATTTACTACGCTGAATTTGATAGTTTTTAGCAATGTCAGGTGCGATAAAGGTGCTGGGCAATACAATATAATGCACATCCCAGTTACCCAGTTTTTCAAACTGTTCTGCATTGGCACTGGAGTTAACTAAGCCAAAGCAAACCACTAACAGCAGTAAGGTTTGTTTAATCATTTAATCCTCCAAATTCATCCACCCAGTCAGGAATCACCCTGGGGGAATTGATTATTATTTGCTTATGACGACTGGTCATGCCTTTTTCCAGCTGAACTTGCGATTTTGCAATGCCAAATTGTTTGGCTAAAAATTTAATTAAATGGCTATTGGCTTTGCCATCGACAGGTGGTGCAGTAATGGTGATTTTTAGTTCGTCACCATGGAGTCCTGTTACTTTGTCCTGACTGGCTTTGGGCTGCAGATACAAACGTAATAGCAGCCCGTCAGCGGTTTTTACTATCGCACTCAAAACATGCGGCCGAACATATCACCCATTAAAATTTGCAAAAATTGCAGACCAATAATTAATACCAGCATAGATAAATCCAGACCACCAATCGGTGGAATGATACGGCGAATCGGCGCCAGCATAGGTTCGGTTAATTGTGCCAGCAAAGATTCAAACGGGTTATAACCCTGACTTACCCAACTTAAGATGGCACGGATAATCAAAATATAAAAAACCAGCTGGAATGCTTGTTTTATTACCACCACAAGTGATACCAGTAGTATTGCAACTGGATTGTAATTTCCTGCACCAAACAATGAGGAAATCACCACAAACTTCAGCGCTGCAACCGCCAGGGCCAACACCACCGAAGCGGTATCAATATTACCGATTGATGGCAGCACTTTGCGCATGGGGCCAACAAAAATATGGGTGGCTTTTACCACAAACTGACTGAATGGATTATAAAAATCGGCTCTGGCCATTTGCAGCCAGATACGAAGAATTACCACCATTAAATACAGATCAAATACGGTATTAATCAAAAAATGGGTTGCATTCATGCATTTGTTCCTGAGTTATAAACTTAAAATTGTTCTGCCATTTGTTTAGCACGGATAACCGCTGCCTGCATGGCTTTGCCGACAATTTCCGGCAAACCTTGTTGTTGTAACGTATTGACCGCTTCGGCTGTGGTACCGCCTTTGGAAGTGACTTGCGCACGTAATTCACTTAATTCGATATCCGGGTTATTACATACCATTTGCGCGCTACCCAACATGGCTTGTTGCACCAGTTTACGGCTGTCGTCTTTGTTAAAACCCATGCGCATGGCTTCTTCCTGCATGGATTGTAAAAACAAAAAGAAATAGGCGGGGCTTGAGCCAGCAGCAGCAATCACACCATCAATTTGTGATTCCTGCTCCACCCATAAAATTTCACCCACTTGTTGCATTAAATCCCCGGCATACTGGTGATCAGCTGCATCCAGCAGGCTATCCGCATATAAACCCGTCATACCCAAACTAAGAGAACTCGGCGTATTGGGCATGGTTCTGACCAGTTTATATTCACCACCCAGCATTTGTTGCAGGCGCTGATGGCTAATACCGGCGGCGATGGAGATAAACAGCTTACCTTGTAAATCGGCTTGTTGCAGGTGAGCACATACTTGCTCCATAAGCTGCGGTTTTACCGCTAATACTACAACCTCAGCCTCAGTCACGGCCGCTATATTATCTGTGGTAGTACAAATGGAAAACGCCTCTTTTAATGCATCCAGTTTGGGGGTGGAAGGATTACTGGCAGTGATAAGTTCGGCAGGATACCCGCTGTTTACCATTCCGCTGATAATGCTACGACTCATGTTACCGGCGCCAATAAAGGCAATTTTTCTATGTTGCATAATAATACTGTTTTCCTATTGTCTGCTTCCGAATATTGCGGTGCCTAAGCGTATCATAGTTGCGCCGTAATTAATGGCTTGTTGCCAGTCTCCTGACATGCCCATCGATAAGGTATCTACCGTTTTATACTGCTGTTTGAGTTCTTCAAATAACTGCTGCATACGAGTAAATTCCTGCTGTTGATGTGCTGGATTATCGCTGCCAATGCACATTAAACCGCGCAATGTCAGATTGGGTAAGGCATCTACCTGTTCTGCCAAAGCGAATACCTCTGACACCGCCATACCCGATTTAGTGGTTTCACCACTAATATTTACCTGTAGGCAAATTTGCAACGGCGCTAACGCTGGTGACCTTTGTTTACTTAATCTGCGGGCGATTTTTCCTCGATCAACCGATTGCACCCAATTAAATGTGTCTACAATCAATTGGGTTTTGTTGGATTGCACCGGACCAATAAAATGCCATTCAATATCACTTAAGTCTGCCAGTTGGGCTTTTTTTTCGGCACCTTCCTGCGCGTAATTTTCACCGAATTGACGTTGGCCTGCATTGTAGGCCTGTCGTATTGCATCAGCCGGGTGTTTTTTGCTAACGGCTAGCAAGCTCACTTCTTGTGCAGTTGCGTTTGAAGAGCAAAAGCTATGTATAGCCTGATATACGGATTGCAGCTGTTCTGCTATTGTTTTCATAGTCAATATAAGGTTGTATAGCGTTGATAAGCGTATTAATGGAGTGGCTATGGATATTACCGAACTTTTGGCATTTAGTGTCAAAAATAACGCGTCTGACTTACACCTTTCAGCAGGGTTACCACCCATTATCCGGGTTGATGGAGAAATGCGTCGCTTAAATGTTGATCCATTGGAACATAAACAGGTGCACAACCTGATTTATGAAATTATGAATGACCAGCAACGCAAAGAATACGAAGAAAACCTCGAAACTGACTTCTCATTCGAAGTAAAAGATTTATCACGTTTCAGGGTTAATGCTTTTGTGCAAAACCGTGGAGCAGCTGCTGTACTGCGTACTATCCCAAGTAAGGTGTTAACGCTGGATGATCTTGGCGCACCACAAATTTTCAAAGATATTATCAACCAGCCAACCGGTATTGTACTGGTAACGGGCGCTACCGGTTCGGGTAAAAGTACCACGCTGGCCGCGATGATTGATTATATCAATAGCCATAAACGTGAGCATATACTTACTATCGAGGACCCAATTGAATTTGTTCACGAAAATAAACTCAGTTTACTTAATCAGCGTGAAGTGCATCGGGATACTCACAGCTTCAATAACGCATTACGCAGCGCATTACGTGAAGATCCGGATGTCATTCTGGTGGGTGAACTACGTGATCTTGAAACCATTCGACTGGCAATTTCTGCGGCTGAAACCGGTCACCTGGTTTTTGGTACCTTACACACTAATTCAGCCCCCAAAACCATTGACCGTATTATCGATGTGTTTCCGGCAGAAGAAAAAGCCATGGTACGCTCAATGTTGTCAGAATCATTACGTGCGGTTATTTCACAAACCCTGTTGAAAAAAATTGGCGGTGGCCGGGTTGCTGCGCACGAAATCATGATAGGTATTCCAGCAATTCGAAACCTGATTCGCGAAGATAAAGTGCCGCAAATGTATTCGGTGATCCAAACGGGTCAGGCGCACGGTATGCAAACCATGGATCAGTGCCTGCAGCGTTTGGTGAATCAGGGATTAATTAGTGCGCAGGATGCTGCGGCTAAATCCATAGATAAACAACCTAAATTTTAAATTAGGGGAGCCAAATGGATTTATCGCCTTTTTTGCAGCAAATGGTCGCAACCAATGCGTCGGATTTATTTGTCACTGTGGGATTTCCGGTTAGTGCCAAAATTAATGGCAAAATGACCCCGCTTACTCAGCAAAGTTTAACCACTGAGCAATCTCAGGCACTGTGCGACAGCGCCATGAATGAAAAACAACGTAATGAGTTTGCCCGGACCAAAGAGTGTAACTTTGCTATTGCCCGTGAAGGTATCGGCCGTTTCCGTGTTAGTGCATTCTGGCAACGCGATTTACCCGGCATGGTGATCCGTCGTATCGTCACCCAGATTCCTCAGGCAGATGATTTGGGGTTACCCAATACGCTTAAAGATATCATCATGGCTAAACGTGGTCTGGTGTTGTTTGTCGGTGCAACTGGTACAGGTAAATCAACCTCACTTGCAGCATTAATCGGTCATCGTAATCAGCATTCACACGGGCATATCTTAACCATTGAAGATCCGATTGAGTTTGTGCACGAGCACGGTAATTGTGTAGTGACACAGCGCGAAGTGGGGATTGATACGCAATCTTTTGATGATGCGCTGAAAAGCTCATTGCGTCAGGCGCCTGATGTGATCTTAATTGGTGAAATTCGCTCGATGGAAATCATGGAATACGCCATGTCATTTGCTGATACCGGCCATTTGTGCGTGGCAACCTTGCACGCTAACAATGCCAATCAGGCGATTGAACGTATTATGCATCTGGCTCCTAAAGATCAACACGACAAATTACGCTTTGATTTAAGCCTGAATATGCGGGCTATTGTGGCGCAGCAGTTAGTGCCGACCAAAGACGGGCAGGGGCGGGTAGCAGCGATTGAAGTTTTACTAAACTCACCTTTCGTGCGTGATTTAATTCAACGCAATGAAATTGGCGCGTTAAAAGAAGCCATGCAAAAAGGTCGCGAAATGGGCATGCAAACCTTTGATATGGCGCTTTACGATTTGTACAAACAAGACAAAATATCTCTGGATGATGCGCTGCACTGCGCGGATTCACCAAATGATTTACGTTTAATGATTAAACTGGACAAGGGCGATGGCAGCGGCTTAGGTTCGCTAAGCAATGTATCTATCGATATGGATTAGTTGCTGTCTGTTGTACTGACGTAAGTAAGGATGTTGTTATGCTAAAAATCTTTACCAGTGAAGACAGATTAATGGTGTGGCATATTCATCAGCGGCTGGTGGATATGGGCATACCCTGTAGTTTACGTAATGAATACGCTGTGGGTGGTGCCGGTGAGCTGGCGCCCCAGGATTGCTGGCCGGAAATCTGGTTAGCCGATGAAGAATGGTTGCCCAAAGCCAAGGCAGCAATGGACAGCCTTAAACAAGCCGCTGAAAAACAGTTCGACTGGTTTTGTCGCCAGTGTCAGGAAAAAAACTACGCTGGGTTTGATATATGTTGGCATTGCGAGGCCGAGCGTCCCGACCCCGAAATTGCCTGAGATTAAAACCTGAAACGCTATTTATGCTGGGCGGTTTCTGTTAACCGGCGTCCAAACGATACCGCATAAGCCGGAGAGCGGGCCAGTAATACCGGATCCTGAGTGGGTAAGAATCCTTTGCTTAATAACAGCGGATCATAATTAATCGATTCACACTCTGCGTTAAGACTGGTTAGGGTTAATGTACCGGCGTCAATCTGCTGGTGTAGCCCGGCCCATTGCTCAGTCGGGTCGGTGAGCGCATCGCCCGGATTCGCTAATGTCACCTGCATATGCCAGCTCACTTTCCTCTGTTTTAATGATTGTTTTAGATGCGCGGTTAAAAACTCACTATCTTTTTTCGTAAGCTCGCTGTGACTTAACTTTTTAATCCCCAAATCCGGTATAAAAGACCAACGCGCTGCTGTTTGCTGTTGGTTATTGGTCAGGTAAAACGCATGAATACTGTTGTAGGCGTCATGTTCATAGCCATCTGGTACTCTGTCCTGACCTTTTAACGCTGCTTCTAATTTTTTTACTTCAGGATACTGGGCTTTAAATGCGGCAACTTTAGCTGGATCAGGCTTGCCGGTTTGCGGATCTTTTACCGTCGCCAGTTGTTTGGCTAAAAAGCCTTGTGGGGTGGCAACATCAAAAAACGGCAGGTTTAACATTGCCATTTGATGTAGTTCCGAGTGAGGCAATATAAAACGCAGCGCCATGCCGTGAGTATTCACTGCGTTATCACTGATAGCAGCATAACCGCCGGCATGAGAAAAGCGCCCAATTACGTTAACTTTATTACCACTAAATAACTGGCTCTCACTGTACTGTTGCATGGCCTTGTTGCCGGTAAACTCTGCGGCAAAACACAAACCTTTGGTATGGTTACGACGCTGGCCTTTATGTACACCAAATTTGTTTTCAAGTGCATTTACCACATCCACTGGAAATTGTTGTGCCTGTACCAAATTACTGCTTAACTGATTGAAAAGAATAATAATACTTAAAGTGCAAAGAGAAAATTTCATCGGATTTCCCGAAAAAAGCTAAGGAGTTACTAAAGACCGTTATCGATTTGGGAAACTTTCAATTTTTTCACGATATTTGGTAAACTACGGCCAGCGCAATCATCAGGACAGTTAGTGTGAAAGACGCCAGAGACAAGTTACTCGAAAAACATCAGCAACTTATTCAAACCGATAATGTAAAGGTCCTGTCGCATGTAATGCGCGAAGACGGAGACTGGGTGCAACATACCCTGATGATTGAAAACTGCGAAACGCCGTTTAAATTCAAACGTAAACAGCAATATCAGAATCTAAAAGGTGCCAGGGTGAATTTGTCTTATTATCCCACCAGTGAACAAGTAGCAGGCATGGATTTTGAGGTGATGAAAGTGGTGCGATTGCGCCGCAGTTAGTTTATCTGTTGATATTGCTGCGACGCATTGTAGATTTATTCGGCAGGAATAAGCTCTGCAGTGACATTGCGGTAACACACGTCAATATTGCCGGTGCCTTTATAATGGAAAAATTCATTTTTTAAGGTGCGTGAACCTGCTAATTTTTTGTTATACAAGTCACCAAATTCATTTTGAATACGCAGTGTTAACTGTTTATCTTTGGCTAAATCGCTGCCCACGGATGCTGAGAGTATTTTGCCGCGCTGACTGACGTCATCGATGACTCCACCGTTTTTCACCTCACCACGTGGTAGTTTTTGCACTGCCGCCATGCCATAAATCACCCGGCCAAATACACTCATATTGCGATCTAAATGACGCGGAGCCTGGCCAATATTGATGTAAAAATCGGTGGTGCCACTGTTAATGTCGTTATTGCGTGCCATGGCCACCACACCATAACAATGCAGTAGCCATTCAACCTTGTCTTTATTGTCACGCCCTGCGGCAAAGCCATGCATAATGCCGGTTTCATCCGCTAAAAATTCGGGCGACTGTACTTTAAAAAAACTGCCGTCAGTGGAAAGCGTTCGGGTAAATTCGGCGGCTAAAGGCGCTTTGTGCTGTGACGGCTTTTTCTCGGTGATGTCACCACCTTGTGCCACAAAGCCATCTATTACACGGTAAAAATCCAGGCCGTTATAAAAACCTTCACGCACCAGTGCCTTAAATTGCTTTACGTGATTGGGTGCGATAAAAGGGGCCAGCTCAATCACTACTGTGCCGGTGTCGAGTTGCAGGTAGACCAGATTTTCCTGAGAAGGAATCCGCCAGTCACTGGCTTGCTCGGCCATTACCGGGGTGACAAATAAAGCAATTAACGCTATCCAAAGTTTCATTATTGTTATCCTGTAAAGTTAGCGAATATAGGTTAAGCGGGATTGTTATTTATTAGCGAAGATGGAAATGTATCAGCTATCGGCTGAGATTGTTGAAAGCTGTAAACCCGGTTACGGCCCGAATCTTTGCTTTGGTATAATGCACTGTCAGCACAGGCAAACAATTTATCCAGATTGTAATCAGCCTGATTACTGTGACTAACGCCAAAACTGGCGGTTAGATTAAATGTATGACCGCTCTCGCTGGTATCGATAGCGGCAATTTGTTTACGGCAGACTTCTGCGATTTCAATGGCCTTATCTTTGGCGCAATTGGGTAACAAAATAGCAAATTCTTCTCCGCCCATGCGACCGATAATGTCGTTGGCACGACAAACCTGTTTTACGGCTTTGGTGGCCTGAATTAATGCCCAGTCACCCACTAAATGGCCGTAGTTGTCGTTAACACGTTTAAAATAATCCAAATCAAATACAATAAAACTCACGTCCTGCTGAGTCTTTTGGCAATAAGCCAGACTGGCTTCCGCACATTGAGTAAAGTGATTTCGATTGAATATACCGGTCAGAGCATCTGTTTCGGCAATTTTACGCAATTGTTTGTGTGTTTGACGGTTTTTATAAATCCAGAATAATGCAATGGCGAGTAAAATTGTCGCAACTAATAATAATAGATTTTTATTTCTGTCGTTGGCCGCTGCTAATTCAGCCTGAGTGGATAGAAGTTTGTTTTGTTGATTGAGTAACTTCATTTCATTACTTTTTTCAAACTTTGCTTTTTGAAGTGCTACTTTAGCTGCGACAGTCTGGTCATAGTCTCTTTTCTCAAGTTCTTTAAATTGCTTATAAAAAATTAGAGATTCTTTATATTCACCTCGCTCACTGCTAATTTCAGAGAGCGCTTGGTAGGCAATCATATTTGGTAAATAGTAATTATCTGAAGAATAATTTTCTAATATGTCTATAGCATGTTTTTCAGCGAGTGTATTTTTATCATCTCCCAAATAAGCTACAACTAAACGCCCTAAGTAATAAGCTGTCAGACTTTTGTAAGATAAATTTTTGGCATCACTCAGATGATCATTTAACAGTTGTATAGCATGGCCATAACGTTTTTTTTCAATATAAAAATCTGCCAAATTCGTAGTGATTGCTAATTCCAGGATTTTTTCATTAATTTTGGCACACAGAGCTATAGCATCGAAAAAATTATTTTCAGTAATTAAATCCGATTTTAATTCTTTAAAAGCATATAATTGTTTCTCTAGCACTGAACACTTAGTTCTTGGATTGTTGGTGATATTAAGTATTTTGTCTGCTAGCTCAATGGCAAGATTAAATTCTTCAATATTATTGTAAAAGCTAAGTAACGACACTTGTACATTTTGTTTAAGCTCATCAGGTTCGAGTTTGGTTATAGTATCCTTTAGGCTGTTGACTATATCTATTGCGTTGTTCCAATCATGAAGGTTTGAATAGATGCTTAGCAAAGCATTTTGGGCTCTAGCCTTTATTTTGATAGATTTTGAAGTATCAGCAACTTGATTTAATTTTTGAATTGCGTCCTGTGTATTACCTTCCATTAATATTGAAAAAGCCATAAGAAATTTAAATAGCTCATTCTGTTCCGGAGTAAGCTGTTTAACATCAATAGAATTTAAAAGAGTTCTGGTTTTATCCGGAGAGGATGTTCTATTGTCTAAAGCTAGTTGAAGAGTGGTAGCAATATCATCTTGTGCAAAACTAAATTGTGGCGTAACGCATAATAGGCAGCATATTGCTGCCATTATTGAATGCTTTCTCATTACTTATTGGACTATTTTATCTTCTTGTTCATCTTCGTCATCAGGAGTGTCGTGAACCATCGGTGGTGGTACTACTTCATCGTCGGAACTTAATTTTATCAAATCATTAATTTGTTCTGACGTTAATTGACTTTTATCGAATTGACTATCCGCACCTAATTTTTCTAAAAGCTCAATTGCACTCATCTTTATTTCCTTTTGTTTGTTTATAACTCTTGTTGTAAATCCAGTTCTGCCAATTTATCTAATACTGTTTGGTTTTTCACCATTTTTTGGCTTGGAGGAACCACTAATGTGCTGATTAAGGATACATGGGCAGAGGGTAAGTTTTTTAATGCCATCCATTCAATACGCATATCATCTAACGCGGTAAAAGGACATTCGTATATTGCCACCTGATGTTCCAGTGGATAATGCTCACTGAGTAAATCTACCAAAACCTGACGATAAGCTTCGCCAGTGCTAAAGCGTTTAACTGTTGTATCACCGGCTAATCCTACCTGCCACAAAATTAAATAAGCAGTAGGGTCGATCTGGCGCTGATATTTCATTAACTGAGTTGTTTCAAAGTGCTGGCTTCCTACCCGACCAGGATCGATGCCCATATCGGCATACAGGCAATCTTCAGCGGAAACACCGGCTTCCATATGCGCTTCATAGCCTTCTTTACGTGCTTCTTTAACTACGCGATGTGGGGCCCAGGCAAATACGCCGGCATGACCATAAAAAGCACCCACAACGTTTTTACCCTCACGCACAGCTGCCATCATGGTATCCACCATTTCGCGGTAGGTGTCTGCGCGGTGTTTGCCCTTGGCATATAACCCCTGCAGAGACTGATAATTAGGGTTGATTGATTCAAGCCACTGTTCAACTAATGGTGGATTGCTGCCAATGACAATATCGGCATGTTCAATGTAGCTGCGGCAACGGGGAGTCATGTGTGCACCTAATGTCATACCTGTGCTAACCACAACAATACTTCCTTTTTTACTACTCATAAAAATCCATTCTATTTATACGACTGGTGATTGGCAGATTGTTATAAAGTTTTACCAATCAGGGGGATGCTTCGATAGTAAGCTGACTTCGCGTTTAAATTCAACGTAGTGGACGTGAATAATTGATGAATTATCGAATAATTCTGTTGTTAACAATAATGTTGATCCTTGTCATAGCCTAAAGGGCTAAATTTTTCTATGCTGATACCACTTAGCTTGTAAACCATGGAGTCGTGATGAAAGTACAAGATATTATGAGCAGCCATCTTAAAACACTGGGACCGGATGCAACTTTACATGATGCACATAATTTAAGTCGTGAATTAGGTGTGCGCCATATCCCAGTGGTGGACGATGATGGCAATTATATTGCTGTGGTTACGCAAAAGGCGCTGATTGCCAAGGTAATGGGGCTGGTAAGTCACTACGATAAAAACCAGTTAGCGGAGCAGGAAAAAGCCATATCTATTCGTGATGTTTATGTTCCCGACTGCACCACTATTCAGGCCGGACAAAATTTACTGGATATCGCTGAGTACTTTTTAAACTTTAAACACGGGTGCCTGCCAGTCGTCGCTACTGATGGGAAATTGCAGGGCATTGTTACTTCGTCAGATTTTGTCAAACTGGCCATTCGATTACTGCAACAACAAACTGAATAAATAAACGCATAACTAGACACTGTCAGGCTGCTGGAAAATTCACCAGTAATTTGCTAGTGTCTCGTCACCTTTTTAAGCGCTCGTCCTGAGCGCTTGTTATTTTAGAATGCCGAAATCTGCGGCTTGAGATGTAAAAATGACAGGTCAGTTGGTACAGAATGTACAGCATCGTCGCGATGTAATGCGTCTGCTGCTGAGTATTACCTTTTTTGGTGGCATGTTTTTCGGGGTGCTTAATTTATATCGTGGTTTGCTGCCGTTAGCCGTGCTGGAGTTGGTTTATGGTGCGTTTTCACTGTATTTATTGCGCATTGTTAAACATACCCCTGATTTAAAAAAGTGGACGCTGATTTATTTGCTGCCCTTTTTTAGCATTATGATGTACGCCTTATATGTGCCCAATTCTTCATCATCTATTTTTGCGTGGGTGCTGACCATTCCGGTTATTTCTTATCTCTTGTTAGGCCGTCGTTGGGGATTTTGGTTAGCCGCGGTGTACATAACCATAGGTGTGGTGGTGTACCACATTAAATTTTTAAGTGACGATGGGACGTTAAATTTAGCATTGTCGGTGAATGTTTTACTAAGTGCCTGCCTGATGATGACCTTTGCTCATGTGTATGAGAAAAATCGTGAGCAAAATGAACAACGTTTACTGGAACTGGCTGGTACAGACCGGTTAACTGGTTTGGCAAACCGAATGAAATTAAGCGAGGACTTTAACCGTTGTCGTTCTTTCGCCAGACGTCATCAAACCCCATTAACACTTATTCTGCTTGATCTGGATTATTTTAAAAATATCAATGATCAGTATGGCCACCACGTGGGCGATTTAGCCTTGTGTCATGTGGCGGATTTTTTCCAGCAACGCATCAGGAAATCAGATTTACTGGCACGTTTTGGTGGTGAAGAGTTCGCTATTTTGATGACTGCTGCGGAGTTAGCGGACTGTGTTATGCATATAGATCAGCTGAGGCAGGAGTTACAGCAAACACCTTTGGTTACTGATTCACAACAGATTACCATTACTTTTAGTGCAGGCATGGCCAGTTTAGGCAAGGATGGTGACGATTTACAGCAGTTACTGCACAGCGCCGATACGCGGCTTTATCAGGCCAAAAATAATGGGCGGAACTGCGTGGTATATAAAGATTAAAAAAGCGGCTTAAAGCCTAATGCCAGTCAGTTAAGCTGACTGGCATTTTTCTTTTTATGGGGATATCGATTTGTTTTCGGTTTTACCCATCTTGGATAAG
>NZ_JACNEP010000027.1 GCF_014270035.1 Neptunicella marina
CTTATCCAAGATGGGTAAAACCGAAAACAAATCGATATCCCCATAAAAAGAAAAATGCCAGTCAGCTTAACTGACTGGCATTAGCCTGATGGCTCCTTTTTTTATTTCCGTTTAAACGACTGATGTTTATTAGGTTTATTTTTATTAGATTTAGCCCTAGGCGGTAAGCCAGTATGTTTAGTTAAAGCTTTTTGCCCACCTCTGGCCTTTGGTGCTTTTTGGTGTTGTTCTTTCGCAGATAATGGCGGCACCAGATGTTGTGGTCCCCGACCAATTAAATCCTGTCTGCCCATTGTGATTAAGGCTTCACGGATTTGCGGCCAGTTTTTAGGGTCGTGATAACGTAACAGAGCTTTATGCAAACGGCGATGACGTTCACCTTTAGCCGAGAATACAGTATCACTGTCTTTTTTAACCTTACGCAGTGAATCCACTTCTGTGTGATACATCGTTGTAGCACTGGCCATGGGCGATGGATAGAAGTTCTGAACCTGATCCAATTTAAATTTATTTTCTTTTAGCCACAATGCCAGATTGATCATATCGTCATCGGTAGTGCCCGGATGTGACGCAATAAAATAGGGAATCAGGTATTGCTCTTTACCCGCTTCTTTGGAGTATTTATCAAACAACTCTTTAAAACGATAATAACTGCCCATGCCAGGCTTCATCATTTTGGATAGCGGCCCTTCTTCGGTATGTTCTGGAGCTATTTTTAAATAACCGCCCACATGGTGTGTGGCCAGTTCTTTCACATAGCGCGGGTCTTCAACAGCCAGGTCATAACGCACACCTGAGGCAATCAGAATTTTTTTTATGCCGTCCAGATCACGCGCACGACGATATAAGTCGATGGTTGGCGTGTGATCAGTATCCATATGTGCGCAAATGGTTGGATAAACACAGGATGGACGCTTACAGGTGGCTTCAGCCTTAGGGCTTTTACAGCGCAGACGATACATATTGGCTGTTGGTCCACCTAAATCGGAGATAACACCGGTAAAACCGGGAACTTTGTCGCGAATTTCTTCGATTTCCCGAATAATTGAATCTTCTGAGCGGCTTTGAATAATGCGCCCTTCATGCTCGGTTATTGAGCAAAAACTACAGCCGCCGTAACAACCACGCATAATATTTACCGAAAAGCGGATCATATCGTAAGCGGGGATTTTTTTATCTCCGTACACTGGATGCGGTACACGCTGATAGGGCAAATCAAACACCTGATCCATCTCATCGGTTTCCAGTGGGAAAGTGGGAGGATTGATCCAGATGTGTCGGTCGCCATGGCGCTGCATTAACGCACGCGCACAGCCCGGATTGGTTTCCTGATGCAAAATACGGGAGGTATGTGCATACAAAACTTTGTTATCACGCACGGTTTCAAAGGCTGGCAGTTTTACATAGACCTTTTCCCATGGACGCCGACGATTATCAGGCTGAATTACAATCGGTTTAGCCTGATTGACATCTTCACTTACGCTGCTGTTATCTTCTGCGTTATCACAACCTGATTCCATCTGATAAGGGCTGGGAATGGCATCAATTTTTCCTGGCTTATCCAGATGAGTAGAATCAACCCCCTGCCATTCCGGCAACGCTTGTTTAACGATAATGGCAGTTCCACGTACATCCACAATGGATCCAATCGGCTCACCGTCAGCCAGACGGTGTGTCACTTCTAAAAGAGGACGCTCGGCATTACCAAACATCAATAAATCGGCTTTGGAATCAAATAACACCGAGCGACGAACTTTTTCAGTCCAGTAATCATAATGCGCGATGCGGCGTAAGCTGGCTTCGATGCCACCAATAATAATCGGCACATCCTTGTAAGCTTCACGACAACGCTGGGAATACACAGTGACTGCACGATCAGGGCGTTTACCGCCTTCATTGCCCGGTGTGTAAGCATCATCGTGACGTAGCTTTTTATCCGCTGTGTAACGGTTAATCATCGAATCCATGTTTCCGGCAGTCACACCAAAATACAGGTTCGGTTTGCCTAATTCCATAAAGGCATCTTTGCTGGTCCAGTCGGGCTGAGCAATAATGCCCACACGGAACCCTTGAGCTTCAAGGGTACGGCCAATTACCGCCATGCCAAAGCTGGGGTGATCTACATAGGCGTCACCGGTAACAATAATAATATCGCAACTATCCCAGCCCAGTTCATCCATTTCCGCACGGGTCATAGGTAAAAATGGCGCAGTGCCATAGCACTCAGCCCAGTATTTACGGTGCGAAAATAATGCTTTATCGGATTTTACTGTTGCAGCTTGCATAGTTTACTTATCACGTCTTTCTGTAGGGCGCGGATTATACCTGATCCATACAATAATAGTATGTTTAAAGGATCACCACTTTTGTGGCCATAAGGTATTTTGTAAATTATCCAGCAGTGCTTGTGCGGCAACAGAAATACCACCACGACTGCGGGTTATCACCCCGACCCGTTTATGATCATGTTGTCCCTTCAATGGCAAACACACCAAACCATTTTGCTGCATCTGTTGCTGACACAATGCCGGTATTACCGCGATACCCAGGCCACTTCTGACCAACTGCCCTACCGTTGCTAACTGGCCAGCCTCAGCCACAATGTTAACCTGGGTATCATTATGACTTAATGCTTCATCAAACCAGTCACGTAATGCGGATCCGCGATTCATGGCGATCACCTTTTGCCCCTTTAGATCCTGCCAGTGAATTGATTCATCCAGATTCAGGTAGTGCTTTGATGGCATAACCAGCATAAAACTATCCTCAAATAACGGAATGAAAGTAAGCCCATCAGTGTTTGTTGGTTCAAAAATAATGCCCAGATCAGCGCGATCATTTAACACAGAATCAATCACCTGTTCCATCACCACATCTTGTACAGCAAGATTAATGTTACTGTGAGTTTGATGAAATTCAGCTAAAACTTGTGGCAATAAACTCGCGGCAAAAGATGGCATACAGGCAATCGTCAGTTTGCCTTGCTGCAACCGATAACGCTTGTGCAGGTCGTCAAAGGCAATATCCCAGTCACGCATTAAACGTTTAGCAACCGGTAAAAAGGCAGCGCCTTCTGGTGTTAGCTGCAAATTGCGGGTATTGCGTGAAAAAAGCTGTCCACCTACCTCTTGTTCAAAGTTTTTAATGGCAATAGACAATGCAGGTTGCGACAAGTGTAACTTGGTGGCGGCTTCGGCGAATGAGCCACAATTGGCAAGCTCGGTAAATATGTTTAACTGTTTGATGCTGACATTCATATTAATTAATAATATTTATAATTTAGTAAATTTGTTTAATTTTACAAATGTTAATTAGTTATTAATATGAGTGCAAACTTTAAAGAGGAAAACGAGATGGCTGGATTTAATAAGGTCGTTAATAGTTACGCTGAAGCGATGGCTGGCTTAACAGACGACATGACTATTATCGCCGGTGGATTTGGTTTGTGTGGTATTCCGGAAGGTTTGATTGCACAAATTAAACAGATGGGCGTAAAAGGATTGACCGTAGTATCTAATAACTGTGGCGTAGATGGATTCGGTTTAGGATTATTACTCGAAGACAAACAAATTAAAAAAATGGTGTCCTCCTATGTTGGTGAAAACGCCCTCTTCGAGCAACAGTTACTAAATGGTGAACTGGAAGTTGAACTAACGCCTCAAGGCACCCTAGCTGAAAAAATGCGTGCTGGTGGCGCGGGTATTCCAGCATTTTATACTGCAACCGGCTATGGTACCCCGGTGGGTGAAGGCAAAGAAGTACGTGAGTTTAACGGCCGCCCCTATATTTTAGAAGAAAGCATCACTGGTGATTTCGCCATTGTTAAAGCCTGGAAAGCCGATAAATACGGTAACTGCGTTTATCGCCACACCGCACAGAACTTCAACCCAATGGCAGCCACCGCAGGTAAGATAACCGTGGTTGAAGTGGAAGAAATTGTGGAACCGGGTGAATTAGCCCCAAGTGAAATCCACACCCCTGGCATTTATGTAAACCGTGTCATTAAAGGCACATTCGAAAAACGCATCGAACGCAAAGTGACAAGGAGCTAATCATGGCACTAACCAGAGAGCAAATTGCCATGCGTGTGGCAAAAGAATTTAAAGATGGTGATTACGTTAACCTGGGCATTGGTATCCCTACTTTAGCTGCTAATTACGTTCCCGATGATATCGAGGTGATGCTGCAATCGGAAAATGGTTTGTTGGGCATGGGCCCTTATCCAACTGAAGAACAAATTGATGCTGATATGATCAATGCCGGTAAAGAAACCGTCACTGCGGCAACCGGCGCTTCGATTTTTAATTCAGCTGAGAGCTTTGCCATGATCCGTGGCGGACATGTGGACTTTACCGTATTGGGTGCATTCGAAGTAGATGTAACCGGCAGTATTGCTTCCTGGATGATCCCTGGAAAATTAGTTAAAGGCATGGGTGGCGCAATGGACTTGGTCGCTGGTGCTAAAAACATCATAGTGACCATGACACATGCGGACAAATATGGAAACTCGAAATTACTGGAAGCCTGCACCCTGCCGCTTACCGGCGTTAACTGCATCACTCGTATCATTACCGACCTTGCCGTGCTGGAAGTAAAAGATAATGCCTTCCACTTAAAAGAGCGTGCGCCAGACGTGACGATAGATGAAATTAAACAAAAAACAGCAGGCAAATTAGTGGTTGAAGGCGATATTGCAGAAATGCAATTTTAGTCAGTTGTTTTATTAATAACCAATCATCTTTAGTGAGAATAATGTACTAAGGAAATTGAAGATTATCCTTCAAAATTTGTACAAAAAATGGTTATAATAACGGCGATTCTCCAGTTACATGCCTTCAGCGCGCATTATATGCGCGCTTTTTTTATGCCTGAATTAAATATAACTTACTGTTAAATATAAATTATTTCTTTGATTTAAAACGAAAACACCGCCGATTAAGGCGGTGTTTAATTCTTTTAATTTTTTAGTTATCAGGCGACGGATTTTTTCTGTTCGGCCTGACTATTTCCTTCTAAAACACCGGGCTTAAAACTGTCCACGTTTATGGCTACAACTCGTAATGCTTCAGCACGTTTAAGTTGCTCTGCTTCATGTTCAGTAATGACCTCATGTTCAAGTGCATTCTTAAGCGTGACATCAAACACGGTTTTACGTGCAATCAGCTTATCTTTTTGCGCTTTAATAATTTTACGTTCAATATCAACAACATCATTCATCGCAATAAATGCCTGTTCAACTACACCAACGCTATCCTGTTCATTTTTGCCTAAATAACAAAGATGGGATACGCGGTCACGGGCAATCCCCGGTTTTAACAGACTATTACTGACTTGCTGAGTAATATCATCCTGTGGGGCCTGATAGTGAATACCAAACGGGAAGATCAGTGTTTTTAATAAACGAGCAGCAAAACGATTACTGAAATTCTGGAAGAAGCCATCAAAGGCAACGCCAATTTTGTTTAAACAACGGTCCAGTGAATACTGAACAAAGGGTAAATCACTCACCTGACGACCATCGTCTTCGTAGCGCTTTAACACACAGGATGCGATATATAACTGACTTAGAACATCGCCTAAACGTGCAGAAATCATTTCCTTACGTTTTAAATCACCGCCTAAAATCAGCATGGAGAAATCGGCACAAATCGCTAAGCCAGTCGACATACGAGTTAACTGTTTGTAATAGTGCTGTGTTGCACCAGAAACAGGAGACGAATTAAAACGCCCCACTGTCAGACCTTGCCACAATGCCGATAAAGCATTTTTGCTGGCGAATCCAACGTGTTTTAATAATAAGGTATCAAATGCCTTAAGCCCCGCTTCAGCATCCGGATTGGCGGCTGCTTCCATTTCTTCAAATACATAAGGATGACAACGGGTGGCTCCTTGTCCAAAGATCATCAGATTACGGGTAAGGATATTGGCCCCTTCCACTGTTATAGCCACAGGGGTACCAAAATACTGATGCGCTAAATAGTTCATCGGACCAATTTGCACACCTTTACCTGCGTGAACGTCCATTGCGTCGTTTAACAGTTCACGTGCCATTTCGGTCATGTGATATTTAGCAATGGCGGTCACAACGGACGGACTTTCACCTAAATCAATTGCGCCCGCGGTCATGGTACGCATAGATTCAAGGGTATAGGTTAATCCACCAATGCGACCCAGTGACTCCTGCACGCCTTCAAACTTACCAATTGATAAACCAAACTGTTTACGGATAGCAGCATACGCACCTGTGGTACGTGAGGCTAAATGAGCGGTAGAGGTTGCCAGTGCAGGCAAAGAAATACCACGGCCTGCCGATAGGCACTCTACCAACATTCTCCAGCCACGACCGGCATAGTCAGCGCCACCGATGATCCATTGTAGAGGAATAAATACATCTTTCCCGCGAGTGGTACCGTTCATAAATGCCATGGCCACCGGATAATGACGATCACCAATTTCAACACCTTCATGTGACGTTGGGATCAGCGCACAAGTAATACCTAAGTCAGCTTGTTCACCCAGTAAACCATCTGGATCGTACATTTTAAATGCAAGACCTAATACCGTAGAAACCGGAGCTAAGGTAATATAACGCTTATCCCAGTTGAGGCGTAAACCTAATACTTCTTTCCCCTCAAATTGCCCCTTACACACCACACCGGTATCCGGAATACTGCCGGCATCAGAGCCCGCTTCTGGCGCGGTTAGCGCAAAACAAGGTACATCGGTACCATCTGCCAAACGTGGTAACCAGTAGTTCTTTTGCTCTTCGGTACCGTAGTGCATTAATAATTCGCCTGGGCCTAACGAATTAGGCACCATAACGGTCACAGCAGCACTTAGTGAACGGCTGGAAATACGCGCCACTATGGTAGAACTGGCCAATGCAGAGAACTCTAAACCACCATAGCTTTTTGGAATAATCATCGCAAAGAAACCTTCGCTACGCAGATAATCCCAGACTTCTTTGGGTAAATCTTTGTTCTCATGCACAATTTGATAATCGTCCAGCATACCTAATAAGGTTTCTAACTGGTTATCGATGAACGCCTGCTCTTCATCACTTAACTGTGGTTTTGCTATGGCATGTAATTTATCCCAGTCAGGTGAACCTTTAAATAACTCGCCTTCCCACCAGATAGATCCGGACTCCATGGCTTCACGCTCAGTGCTCGACATCGGCGGAAGAATACGTTTAAAAATAGAAAAAATGGGTTTGCTGATCAATGGACGTCGGATTGCGGTAACGCCAATGACAACCGCCAAACCTATTAAAATAATCAGTGAAATAGTCATAGGATTACCTTTTTAAGCAATATCAAGTTTAGGTTGTGCCGTGGGCATTTGTAGTGGATTACACATAGTACCCGCGGCGATATAAGGGATTAAACGGTGGATAATGTCTTCAATGCTCACTTGCTGTTGATAATCTGCATCGGCAATCTCACTCAGAGCTTTACTCGATGCCATAGTGAAAACAAACGTACCGATAGCAAAATGCAGACGCCAGAATATTTCACTGTCATCTAAATGCGGTGCCGCTAAGTGCACTGTATGCACAAAACGTTTCAGCACACTGCCGTAGTAGTTTTGAATATATTTACGCAAATGTCCCTGAGACTCGGAATATCCTCGTCCAAGTAATTGCACAAATATCGCAGTACCATTTTTACGGCTTTTATTTAGCAACAGTAATGGCGCCACCAATGAATCAAAAACCTGATCCATTGTGGGTTGTTTTACCCGCTGAGTGAGATCAATTAACTGGTTCTCAAGTACAGGAGCCAGAATATCCAGATAGCGCTTCAATACTTCCTGGATCAACATTTTCTTTGAACCAAAGTGATAATTAACTGAGGCCAGATTAACGTTGGCTTTAGTAGTAATCGCTCTGAGTGAGGTGTCGGCAAATCCATGTTCTGCGAACAACACCTCTGCCGCATCAAGGATCTCCGTTTTGGTAGTAATACTCATTTTATACAACCATATTAAACAACCAATTCAAACAATTGTTTAAATTTAAAATCAAGTTGATGAAAAATTCAAGCGCTTGTTTGAATTATTTTAATCTGGAAGAGATAAGTGGCAGAAATTAAAGGTAAAAAGTGCCGACAATAGCGACACTTTTTGGATGGTGGTGTTATCGGAAAATTAGGCGTTGGGTTTGCCCATGGCCTCACGTTGCGCGCGGCGGACAGCGGCTTTTTGTTGACGACGCTGTTTAATTGCTTTGCGTGCTTCGGTACCAACATGCTCTTCGTTACGCATTTTGGCTAAATTTACCTGCTTCTCGCGCTCACGAAAACGTGCGATTTGTTCTTCTGAATGTATACCATAACACTTAGGGCAGCTTACACCTGACTCGTATTTATCAGATAACTTATCTTGCTCCGTAATAGGTAAACGACAGGCATAACACTGATCATATTCGCTACGCTCTAAATCGTGGTTTACGGCAACGCGGTTATCAAACACGAAGCAATCCCCTTCCCATAAGCTTTGTTCTTTAGGTACATCTTGCAGATACTGAAGAATGCCACCTTCAAGGTGGTAAACCTCTTCAAACCCCTGCTCTTTCATATAAGCAGTAGACTTCTCACAACGAATACCGCCGGTACAAAACATCGCGACTTTTTTATGTTTCGCCGGATCCATATTTTGTTTAACGTATTCGGGGAATTCACGGAACGAATCTGTTTTAGGATTAACTGCGTGTTTGAAGGTGCCGATTTCAATCTCATAATCGTTACGGGTATCAACCACAAACACCTCCGGATCACTAATTAATGCATTCCAGTCCTGTGGCTTGACATAGGTGCCCACCGTTTGACGCGGATCGATGCCTTCAACCCCAAGGGTCACAATTTCTTTTTTCAGTTTAACTTTAGTGCGATGAAACGGTTGTGTTTCATCAAAAGACTCTTTGTAAGAAATAGGATTTAAACGCACATCTGCATTTAACCAGGCTAATAGCGTATCAATCGCTTCGCGACTACCTGATACCGTACCGTTAATACCTTCATTAGCCAGTAATAAGGTACCTTTAACATTGTGCTGCTCCATTAACGCCAACAAAGGCTCACGAATAGCCTCATAATCATCAAGCGCAACAAATTTATATAAAGCACAAACAACGTACTTAGACATTACAACCTCCAGCATGCCGGAACGTAAATCCGGGGCCAAATTTAAATTAAGGGATTTTTGCGGCGCGCATTTTACAAAAACGACAGATAAAATGCCACCGCCAGATAGAGAGGATTAACGCTGGTAGTAACTGATAATTGACGCTTTAGCCAGTGCATTAGCGTTAAGCATATAGCCAATTAATGCTGGTTGGTTTTGTGCATTAACATCCAGCTTGTCGGTTTTAAGTGCATAAACCGTAAAAATATATCGGTGTGCACTATCACCTTTAGGTGGACACGCGCCGCCAAATCCTGCCTGACCATAACTGGTTACCGTCTGAATACTGCCTTTAGGTGCCAGATCTTTCGCCGGATTTCCTGCATCAGAAACTAACGATGTGGTATCAGCCGGAATATTCACCATCAACCAGTGCCACCATCCAGCGCCTGTTGGTGCATCGGGATCGTAAACAGTAACCGCAAAACTTTTGGTGCCTGCTGGCGCGTCTTTCCAATTCAGAGCCGGTGAGATGTTATCTCCGGTGCAGCCAAAACCTGAAAATACTTGTTTGCTGGAAAGCTGCCCACCGATTTCATTACTGAATAAGGTAAAATTACTCTCAGCCATAACATTTAATGAGCACAAGGCAGATAATCCGATAACACCTGATAAAACACGTTTTAACATAAAGACTCTCCTTTAAAATTAGTCCGATGCTTCACTACGCAATCTGACGTTGAACAAGATTAAATAGTTGATAAAAATTATCAGTAGTCACTTTAGCAAGCTCAGCCACCGGAAGATCTTTTAAATCGGCAATAAACTCACCGACTTCTTTCACAAAAGCAGGTTGATTCTGCTCTCCACGATATGGAACCGGTGCCAGCCAGGGCGAATCGGTTTCTATCAGCAGTTTATCCAGTGGCAACGCTTTAACGACTTCCCGTAATTCCTTAGCGCTGTTAAAGGTTACAATGCCTGATATGGAAATATAAAACCCCATTTCAATCGCTTGTAACGCCATATCTAAATCTTCGGTAAAACAATGCAAAACACCTTTAACATCAGGGTGTTTATATTCAGCTAGCAAATCAAGTGTGTCTTGTTTGGCGTCACGGGTGTGAATAATCAGCGGTTTGTTCAGTTCGTTCGCCACTTTAATATGGTCGATAAAAGATTGCTTCTGTACTTCGCGGGTATCAGCACTATAAAAATAATCCAGTCCGGTTTCGCCAATAGCTACGACTTTGTCATGAGATGCAGCTGATAATAATGTCTCATAATCACACGCATCTTCCTGATGCAGAGGATGCACGCCGCAGGATACCGACACTTCAGGGAATATCTTTACTGTATCCAGCATAGTGGCAAAGTCATTTACAGATACCGCGACACATAAAAAATGCTCAACACCACGCTCTTTAGCAAAATCGAGCGTAACTTTTAATTGGTCAGTGGATTGTTTGAGTCGGTCTAAATGACAATGGGAGTCAACAAACAAAAATGTTCTCCTTAAAAATGTGTGACTAAGGGTTTTATTCGTTCCAGTACACTAAACAACAGATTACTTTTATTAATGCCAGTATGTTGCAATTGGGCTTTTACTGCGATGCATTGCTGTGCTGCTTGCCATAACATAGAAGATTGAGGCTGAGTGCTGTTTTGTTTTAACCAGAATTGCAGCCAGTTTACGACACTCTCGGCGTCGTTTTGCCATTGATTAGCCAGTTGCAGACCACTGACCTCGCCTTTGGATAATCGCTGAATTTGCTGACAAAAATCGTCATATTGCAGATTGTCAGGAGCTTCAAGCAGCATTTTTGCTTTTAACGGTGCCCCCGCACAGATCTGCAACGTTTGTAGCAGGTTATCCTGCAAACCCTGTTGTTGTAACCAGTCGATAGCGTCTGTTTCAGCTGGTGCGTGTAATGGCACTTTTTCGCAGCGGCTGAGTATGGTGGGCAATAAACGCTGTGGCTGATCGGTAACCAATAAAATGGTGGTATCCAGCGTCGGCTCTTCCAGCGTTTTAAGCAAAGCATTGCTGCTTGCCACGTTCATATCATCAGCACCAAATACGATTAAGACTTTGCTACCGCCTAATTGTGCGGTTTTATTTAATGCGCCAATTGCTTCACGAATTTGATCCACAGCAATTTGCGATTTTTCTTTCTCTACTTTAAATAAATCGGGATGGCTGCCTGCCGCATTTAATTTACACGACTGACATTGGCCACACGCCCCCTGAGCCGTTTTTTGCTGACATAACAAAAACAGCGCGAATTCATCCGCGAATTCAGCCTTACCTATCCCTTCAATGCCCTGCAGAATAAGCCCATGGTGCAACTTTTTATCAATTGCCCTTACTGTCAGTGCGTTAAAACTGGAGGTTAACCAGGGATACATGCGTGTTTATCCAAAAATAGTTGTAATGCCTGACGAATGTCCTGATGTACTTTTTCAATCGGCTGCATGCTATTGATCACCACAGCATTAGGATCCTGCTGACACAGCAGCAGATAGCGTTCACGCGTACGTTCAAAAAAACTGATATCTTCCAGTTCAATACGATCCAACGCACCACGACCGCGCGCGCGCGCCAGACCAACAGCCGGTTCAACATCCATATATAAAGTTAAGTCCGGTGAGAAGCCCTGCAAGGTGATATCGCGCAGCGGTTCGATTAGATGCTCATCAATCTGACGACCTCCCCCCTGATAAGCCCGGGATGACATATCATGTCGATCTGCCAGTACCCATTTGCCCTGCTCTAATGCAGGTTTAATCACGTTATGTACTAACTGAGAACGAGCCGCGTACATCAACAATAACTCGGTTTGCACTGTAACCTGTTCATCGCGCCAGTTATGTTTAACACATTCGCGAATCGCTTCAGCCATAGGCGTACCACCTGGTTCACGGGTGCTGACCAGTGATGCGCCGGTTGCTTCAATGGCATGTTTTACCAACGACACGGCACTGCTTTTACCTGCGCCTTCAAGCCCTTCTATAACCACAAATTTAGCTGATGACATTTACTGTCCTGATTGATTTAACTGATAGCGTTTTACCGCTTGATTGTGCTCTTGTAAGCTTGCTGAAAAATGATGGCTACCATCTCCTTTTGCCACAAAATACAAGTCATCCGTGGTGGCTGGATGCAAAGCCGCATCAATTGCAGCTTTACCTGACATTGCAATTGGCGTCGGAGGCAACCCATTTATACGGTAAGTATTATACGGGGTTAAACGACGTAAATCAGCCCGCTTGATGTCACCATCAAACTGGTCACCTAATCCATAAATAACGGTTGGATCCGTTTGTAAACGCATATGGTTATTTAAACGATTCACAAATACACCTGCTATGTGCGCACGCTCTTGTGCTACCGCTGTTTCTTTTTCGATAATTGAGGCCATGATTAAGGCTTCGTACTGAGAGGTGTAGGGTAATCCCTGATCGCGAGACGGCCATTGCTCAGCTAAATAATCCTGCATAGCTTGATAGGCAACCTCAACCAGTTGTTTGACGGAATAACCATCGTGAAACCAGTAGGTATCCGGCATCAGCCAGCCTTCCAGTGAACCTGAACTAATCGATAATTCTTTTAGTAATTGTTGCTCATCAAATTCGCCGGACAAGATATTGGGCGTATTTATAATTTGGGCATACCAGTCGCGCCAGCGTAACCCTTCAACCAGGGTAATGGAAAATAACTTTTCATCACCTTTACGCATCATGCGTAATACATCCGACAACCGCATTCCCGGCAGGAGCTCATAGGTACCCGATTTAAGCTTTGCAAATTTAGGCTCTAACCTGAACAGCACTTTACTCCACAGGCTTTTTTTAATGACGTCCTGTGTTACCAGTTGTTTAATGACACCCGCTGCACTTTGACCACTGTTAATTTTAATAAGTTGAGGTTGCGTTACCCTGATTGATTGGTGTTTATATTGCGCATACTGATAAACCCCGGTCGCAATTAAAATCCCCGTTAACAATAAAAAGGCAATCGCTCCTTGAAATAATCGCATCAAAAAATCCGCTTTTGCAGTTGAGTTACAGAACTAATGTCATAGTGATGCTGGTTAAATTGCGTGACGGGCACTATTTTCATCAGGCTGTTACAGATAAAGACAGCATTGGCCGATTCTAACTCACAAACCTTTGTTTTTACTATGTTTAATGGAATATTAAATTGCTCAAAACACTGAGCCACATGGTTACGCATAACGCCTTCCACACCACAATTATTTAATTCAGGCGTAAACCAAATGCCATTTTTAAGCCAGAATATATTACTGGCACTGCTCTCAATCATAAAGCCGTCATGGTCGCATACCAGCACATCGTCGGGTTTATCGTCGGGCCAGTCAGTTTTTATCAACACCTGTTCTAACCGATTTAAATGTTTTAAACCACCTAATGAAGCGGATACAGCGAGTCTGTGTTTGGCTAGTCCCAGTCGTATACCGCTTGTTTGCCAGCTTGTATAATGAGCAGGTAATTCATGCGTGGAAAAAAGCACGCGTGGTAAAGGTTGCTGCGGTGGTAAATATCCACGTCCGCCACTGCCCCGTGAAATAAGAACCTTTAAAACGCCATCAGTAATTGCAGCTGCCTTTTGTAAACAGGCCGCTTCAATGTCGGTCCAGTTAGCAATAGTAATATCAAGACGTGAACAAGCGTTTTGTAAGCGTTGCAGATGTGCTGAAAAGAGTTGAGGTTTTCCCTGTTCGACAAGAATAGTCGTAAAACAACCATCACCATATTGCATGGCTCTATCGGTCGTTGGGATTTGAGATTCTGGATTGCTATCCACAAGAAGCATGTATAAAGCCCGTTACTAAGACATCTAAAACGGGCTTTATTAAATCAGGTCACACCTTTTTAAACAATAGTGAACCGTTGGTTCCGCCAAATCCAAATGAATTACATAATGCATATTCCATCTGAACATCGCGGGCAGTGTGAGGCACATAATCCAGATCGCAGCCTTCACCCGGATTATCTAAATTGATCGTCGGAGGAACAACCTGATCCTGTAGCGCTAAGGCAGTGAAGATCGCTTCAATCGCCCCCGCGGCACCTAATAAGTGTCCGGTCATAGATTTAGTTGAACTCACCATCACAGAACTGGCAGAAGCACCGAAAATGCTCTTAACTGCCTGAGTTTCGGCGATATCACCTGCAGGAGTGGAAGTACCGTGAGCATTGATATACGTAATTTGCTCAGCACTAACACCTGCATCATCCAGCGTATTACGCATCGCATCGGCTGCACCTGCGCCATCTTCTGGCGGCGAGGTCATATGATACGCGTCACCACTCATGCCAAAACCAACCAATTCGGCATAAATTTTGGCGCCACGAGCTTTAGCGTGTTCGTATTCTTCTAACATCACCACACCCGCGCCTTCACCCATAACAAAACCATCACGGTCTTTATCCCACGGGCGGCTTGCGGCTTGTGGGTTATCATTGCGGCTGGATAAAGCACGAGCAGCAGCAAAACCACCTAAACCTAATGGTGTAATTGAGGCTTCAGCGCCACCGGCTAACATCATATCTGCGTCGCCATAAGCGATGGTACGCGCACCAATACCAATGTTATGCACACCTGTAGTACAGGCAGTCACAATATTTAGATTGGGGCCTTTTAACCCTTCCATGATCGACAAAAAGCCTGAAATCATGTTGGTAATGGTTGAAGGCACAAAAAACGGAGAAATCTTTCTGGGGCCACTATCACGCAATTTATCGTGATTAGTCTCGATTAAGCCTAAACCACCGATACCTGAGCCTATCGCCACACCAATACGTTTTGCATTGCTATCGTTAACTTCAACTCCGGAATCAGCTAACGCTTGTTTACCCGCGGCTATACCGTACTGAATAAACAAGTCCATCTTTTTACTTTCCTTTTTAGGAATGTAAGCCTCGGAATCGAATTCTTTGAGTGAACCTGCAAAATGCGTTGTGAATTCGCTGGTATCAAAATAGCTGATTTGATCGATGCCACTTTTGCCATCTAACACTGCTTTCCAGGTCGATTGCGTGTCGTTACCCAGCGGGGTCAGCATGCCTAGACCGGTTACCACCACACGTCTTTTAGACATGTAAGCCTCCGTTATACACATTAAATAAATGAAAAAGGATCATAGTTACCGACGCGATTTGTTGCTTGAATATGGACTAGCCAGAAAACCATCTATCACTACGAAATGCCTCAATTGACGAATTTTCGCAAACAGAATCATGATCGGGAATAAAGTGTGTAAAAGCAAAACGGCTCAGATTTGAGCCGTTTTAGGGATATTATAATTAAGCGTCTTTGTGAGCGTTAATATAATCAATAGCTGACTGAACAGTTGTGATTTTTTCTGCTTCTTCGTCAGGAATTTCTGTATCGAATTCTTCTTCCAAAGCCATTACCAGCTCAACAGTGTCCAGAGAGTCAGCACCTAAATCATCAACGAAAGAGGCTTCTGATTTTACTTCTTCTTCTTTAACACCCAGTTGTTCAACAATGATTTTGATTACGCGTTCTTCAATATTGCTCATAATAATTCTCGTTATACCTCAAAAATAAGGCTACTTGTTAAAGTGGCGGGTAGTGTATTCACCCTAACCAATCCTTGCAAGTCAGTGACTCGTTTTTTTGGCTGGTCGAACCACAAATTAACATATTTTTTTAAATATGCACTCTTTTTGTCGCGATTTGCTCGCTTAACCCATGTACATGCCGCCATTAACATGCAAGGTTTCGCCGGTAATATAACCCGCTAAATCTGATGCTAAAAAGGCAACTGCAGCAGCAATTTCGTCAGGACTACCTAAACGATTTGCCGGAATATCTTTGAAAATGGCTTCTTTTTGCTCATCGGTTAACGACTGTGTCATATCAGTGTCGATAAAACCAGGTGCTACAACATTGACGGTGACACCACGAGAAGCCACTTCTCTTGCCATTGATTTACTGAAACCAATTACACCTGCTTTTGCAGCGGCGTAATTAGTTTGTCCGGCGTTCCCCGCCGAGCCAACAACAGAACCAATGTTGATAATACGACCATGACGCTTTTTCATCATGCCACGTAAAACCGCTTTTGATAACTTGAAAATTGAGGTCAGATTGGTTTGGATAATATCCGCCCACTCATCATCTTTCATGCGCATTAGCAGATTATCGCGGGTGATACCTGCATTATTAACCAAAATATCCACATCACCGTATTTAGCTTTAATGTCATCCAGCAGGGTTTGCATCGATGAATCATTTGTAACATTTAACACCAGACCACAGCCCTGATCACCCAGATATTCACTGATAGCCTGAGCGCCGTTTTCTGACGTAGCCGTGCCAACAACAGTGGCACCTTGCGCCACAAGAGCCTGAGCAATCGCTTTACCTATACCGCGGCTTGCACCTGTTACTAACGCAATTTTTCCTGAAAAACTCATAACTTACCTTTTTATGCGTTGATTGTATCTGCAGTATTAATTGCGCTGCAGCTTACAGAAGAATCGATTCGTTTAGCTAACCCTGACAACACTTTACCCGGACCAACTTCAAAGTGCTCGGTTGCGCCTAACGCAGCCAGTTTTTGCACAGTTTCTGTCCAGCGAACAGGGCTATATAACTGACGTACCAGTGCCTGTTTTATTTGCTCCGGATCCCGGCAATCTTCTACGTCCACATTATTAATCACTGGAATGACAGGAACGTTAAATTCAATTGCATTTAATTCAGCAGCCAATTTATCGGCGGCCGGTTTCATCAGAGCACAATGAGATGGCACACTCACTGGCAGTGGTAACGCACGTTTTGCGCCAGCGTCTTTACAAAGCGCCCCTGCCCGTTCAACTGCATCAGCATTACCCGCGATAACCACCTGGCCTGGCGAATTAAAATTAACCGCAGATACCACCTGCCCTTGTTCGGCTTCTTTACAACATTCAATCACTTTATCGTCGTCTAACCCGATAATCGCGTACATGGCTCCCGTACCGGCAGGTACCGCTTGTTGCATTGCCTGACCACGCAATTCAACTAACTTAACCGCCTGTTGGAAATCAATGACACCCGCACATACCAGCGCAGAATATTCACCCAGACTATGTCCCGCCAGAAAATCCGGTGTTTTATTTTGAGTTTGCAGAATTCGCCAGATTGCGACGCTGCTAGTCAATAACGCAGGTTGTGTTACATCTGTACTGTTTAATTTTTCTGCCGGGCCATGTTTAACCACATCCCACAAGTCATAACCCAGTGCATCGCTGGCTTCAGCAAATGTTTGTTCTACTTGTGGAAATTGCTCGGCTAAATCGGCCAGCATACCAACCGTCTGTGACCCCTGTCCGGGAAACACAAATGCTTGCATGTTTTTCTCCTGAAAATCGAAATTTAGTAACGAACCAGAGCGGATGCCCAGGTGAATCCGCCGCCAAAGGCTTCCAGCAACAAGTTCTGGCCGCGTTTAATTCGTCCATCACGAATAGCGGTATCCAGTGCAGTTGGAACGGTTGCCGCAGATGTATTACCGAACTGTTCAAGGGTCATGACCACTTGTTCCATCGGCATTTCCAGCTTTTTAGCGGTCGCTTTGATAATTCTGAAATTAGCCTGATGAGGCACCAGCCAATCCAAATCTGATTTTTGCATATTGTTGGCTTCTAATGTTTGCTCAACAATTTCGCTTAATTTGGTGACGGCAACTTTAAACACTTCATTGCCTTTCATTACACCCCAGTTTTCATGAACTGATTGTTCCTGGCCGCGTGTTGGATTACCCACATACAGCAAATCACCATAAGAACCCGCAGCCATAATGTGAGTAGATAAAATGCCAGGTTCTTCGCTGGCTTCAATAATAGTTGCACCCGCGGCATCGCCAAACAGGATAATCATGGTTCTGTCGTATGGGTCTATTAAGCGTGATAAACAATCACTACCAATGACCAGAATACGCTTACACATACCTGATTTAATATACTGATCTGCCACACTAAGCGCATAACAATAACCAGCGCAGGCAGCAGCAACATCAAAGGCAGGCACACCATCTAAACCTAGTATTTTTTGAAGATCACAGGCTGCGCTTGGCAAGGATTTATTGTGACTGGTGGTGGCACACAGAATCATATCAACAGAAGCAGGATCAATCTCAGCCGCTTCAAAGGCTTTTTTCGCGGCTTCTGCGCCCATAGTGGCGACAGTTTCATTTTCACCAATAATACGACGTTCTTTTATTCCGGTGCGATCCGTGATCCATTGATCACTGGTATCCACCATCTTTTCCAGATCCTCGTTGGTGCGGACCTGCGTCGGATAATAACTACCTGTACCGATGATTCTTGAATACATATTTGGGAAGATTCCTTTAAACGGGTTAGCCGCTGGCTATGAAGTGCGGATTAACCTAATGCTATTTCAATTTTGTCTTTTATTTTTGTCGGAACTTGTCGGGAAATTTCCTGCTTTGCTTCTTTAATTGCGTATAAAAATGCATCAACTGAAGCATTTCCGTGGCTCTTAACCACAATTCCGCGCAATCCTATCAAACTCGCACCATTATACTGGTCGGGGTTCACACGCGAATAAATCTTTTTCAGGAATGGTAATGCTAATAAAGCCATGGCTTTGGTGAGTAAATTCCGACCGGTAATGCGTTTTACTTCGCTAATAACTAATTTGCCAAGCCCTTCACAAGCTTTAAGGGCGATATTACCCACAAAACCATCTGTCACCACCACATCTGCACGATTACTAAAGATGTCGTTACCTTCCAGATAACCAATAAAATTAATCCCGGGGGCATCTTTTAGTAGCTGAGCAGCATGTTTAACTCTGTCATTACCTTTGATTTGTTCTTCGCCCACATTTAACAGAGCAACCCGTGGTTTTTCTATGCCTTCAACCTGCTCCGCCATTACCGATCCCATTACTGCATAATGAAACAGCACTTCTGAATTACACTCGACATTTGCACCTAAATCCAGCAGATAGACTTTTTTGTCGGTTTGAGTAGGAAGAGAAGTAACTAACGCTGGCCGCTCAATCCCCGGCAGAGTTTTAAGCACATAATAGGCATTGGTCATTAAAGCTCCGGTATTACCGGCACTAACACAGGCATCAGCTTTACCCTGCTCGACTAATTCAAGCGCACGTCGCATTGATGAATCAGTTTTACTACGAAGAGTGGCGGTAGGACGTTCATCCATTTCAACTACCTGAGAGCAGTGTAAAATGGTAAGTTGGCTTTCAAGAGGTAAAGAAACTTTATTCAGCTCATGTTCAATCTGAGACTGAATGCCGCAAAGAATAATGTGTAATTCGGGATATTGTGTTACTGCTCGAACGGCAGCATGAACAGTAACAGGGGGACCGAAGTCTCCCCCCATTACATCCAACGCTATAGTTAGCGTAGTCAAGGCAAGGCTCGCTTAGTTAGCGATAACCTTTTTGCCTTTGTAGAAACCATCTGCAGTCACATGGTGACGACGGTGAGTCTCACCAGAAGTTGCATCTACAGACAAGGTTGCACCGCTCAATGCATCATGCGAACGACGCATGCCACGTTTAGAACGGGTTTTACGATTCTGTTGTACCGCCATTTACCTTACTCCTAATCTCGCTTAAGTTCTTTCAACACCGCAAAGGGGTTTGGGCGTTCATCGGCCGGTTCGATTTTTCCATAACTCATTTCATCTTCAGTAATATTGCAGTCCTGTTCATCATGCAGGGCAACAATCGGCAAAGATAATATTAGCTCGTCTTCAATTAATTGAAGTAAATCGATTTCTCCATGGTCATCGACCTCAACCGGTTCGTAAACGTCCGGTAACTCATCTAAGTCGTCGCCTTCCTTCACTGCACTAAAGGTAAAATCAACGTTTAGATCCTGAGTTAAGTTTCCATAACATCGTTGGCAGACCAGCTCTACCTGCGTTTTTAGTTTACCACTAAAAACATTAAGACCTTGCACATCGGTTTCAAAACTAATCTGAACATCAACATGTTCAGCTGAGCCTGATACCATTTGCTGCAATCGTTCCATATCCGCACATAGCATAATGCCCTCAAAATTAGAGCGTTTGCTTGCACTTTTTACTGGATCGAGCCTTAACGGCAGTTTTGCTTTCTGCATAGGGCGCGCATCATATAGCTTGGAGCCTGACGAGTCAAAGGAAAAATCAAGTTTAAGCAAAGTATTAAACAGCTGAATTAAGCGAGTAAAGCCGTTAAAATACAATCAATTGAGTTATTTAGTGAGTTACAATGAAAATCGTACTGGCCTCAACCTCCCCATTTCGCGCTTCTGTCTTAAAAAAACTGTGCATTCCGTTTGAGCAGGCAGCTCCGCATACGGATGAAACCGCGCATGAAAATGAAAGTGCTGAACAGCTTGTTGAACGGCTGGCTATAGCCAAGGCAAAAGCACTATCCTGTGACGACGCCTGGATCATTGGTTCAGATCAAGTAGCCACTGTGGATGGAAAAATACTGGGTAAACCTCACACCCATGAAAAGGCGGTAGAACAACTGAGCTTATGCAGCGGTAAAACGGTGAGATTCTTAACTGGTTTATGTTTACATAATGCTAAGGCTGACGTAACAGAATCTTTAGTTGAGCCCTTTGACGTAAATTTTAAAGTCCTGAACGAAAACCAGATAGAGCGATATTTACGCGCTGAACAACCTTATAATTGTGCTGGCAGTTTTAAAAGTGAAGGCCTGGGTATTTGTTTATTTGAATCACTGCAAGGCAGAGATCCTAACACTTTAATAGGTTTACCTCTTATTGCCCTGATTGATTTATTTCGCCTGCACAATATCGAATTGCTTGAACATATCTCGCTTTAAAAACCGACACGCCTGATTATATTAAATAATCGAGCAACTCCCCTACTTCATTAATAATGGCTGTGGGTTTATGTGCAATTAATTTTTCAATTGGCTGTGCACCATAAGTGACTCCAATACGCGGCATATCTATTGCTTCAGCCATTTTCATATCATGTTCTGTATCACCGATCATTACAGCTTGTTGGGCATTTAAGCCAAAATATTTTAACAACTGCTGCAACATATCCGGCGACGGTTTAGATTCAGCTTCATCGGCACAACGTGACGCTTCAAAAAAGTCAGCTGTATTGGTTTTAGTCCAGGAGTCCACCAGACCTCTGCGTAACTTGCCAGTAGCGACTGCCATAATCTGCTTATTTTGCTTAAGTCGGTTTAATACGTTTAACGTATTATCAAATAACGGCGATGGTGTTTGATTGGTAAATAAATATTCGTCTCTATAATGCTCAATAAACTCTTGTTCTTTCTGTGATGAGAGACTTTCGAACAATCGTTGAATACCGATACGCAAACTCAGTCCAATGATATTATTCGCATCGTCATCTGAGGGTACTGTTAAATCAGAGCGAACTGCAGCTTGCTGTAAACTGGAGACAATCCTTGGTGTGGAGTTCATTAAGGTACCATCCCAGTCAAAAATAACCAGTTGATACGGTCTGGAAGAAATCGAAGTCATTTTACTACTTTATAACTACTGTTTAATTATCAATATTACTTTACGCAAGCTTTACCAGACATTGCTGTAGAGAACTTTCAAGTGGTGCCTCAAAGCTTACGGTTGCTTCTTTTTTAGGGTGATAAAAACTGATGCGGTGCGCATGTAAAAATAAACGGTTTAATCCCAGGTCACGCATATGCTGATCAAATTCTTTATCACCATATTTGTCGTCACACGCTATTGGATGGCCTGCATATTGACAGTGAACACGAATTTGATGCGTTCGCCCGGTCACCGGAAACGCTTCAACTAAAGTAGCGTTTTTGAAACTCTGCATTACTTTATAACGCGTTTCAGACGGTTTGCCATCCGGATGGACCGATACCATGCGTTCGCCTGATTGCAGGGTATTTTTATTTAAAGGTGCTTTTACTTTAAAACGCGACTCAGGCCATTGACCGTTAACCAAAGCCAGATAACGTTTATCAACAGTTTTATCGCGTAATTGCTCATGTAAATTCTTTAACACCGAACGTTTTTTTGCCACCATTAATACACCGGAGGTATCGCGATCCAAGCGATGAACCAGTTCAAGAAACTTTTGCCCAGGCCTTAAAGCCCGCAACGCTTCGATTAAACCAAAGCTTAATCCACTACCGCCATGTACAGCCATTCCAGATGGTTTATTTACCACTAATAAATAATCATCCTCATATAAAATATGGCTTTCAAGAGTTGCCACTTTATTGAGTTTTACAGATGGAGCATCGTTTGACTCTGCGACTCTGACAGGAGGAATTCTGATAATATCACCGCTTTGCAGCTTATATTCAGGTTTAATACGCTTTTTATTAACTCTGACTTCGCCTTTGCGAACAATTCTGTAGAGTAAACTTTTAGGAACTCCTTTTAACTGGGTACGTAAAAAGTTATCAATACGCTGCCCCTGCAAGTCTGGCTCCACAGTAACAAATCGAACTTGTTGGTTATTTTCTGCTTTCATAGCGGGCTATTTTAACGCCTTTTGACGATTTACGCTTTGATTTTTATTATCTTGCTTAAAATCCCTATTTAGTGAGATAATCAATCAGTCATTTTGGGTATAAAAATAAACCAGTGGCACTAAGTTAATGTGGTCAATCAAATAAAAATAAAGAAAATGTCGCAATTATCAGGCAAAACCAAAAAAACTTTGCTAAATAAAGACACGATAAAACGAACGACTTACAACAAACATTGACTAAAACGAAAACGATTAATTATTTAAGCAGGTAGTGTTACTCGCAGTTTGTGTACAAATCAAACAAAAAGAATTAAGACACTACCTTTAATTGCAGACTAACGCAGTTAAATAACAAGACATAAATTTGGATTCACCTGTATCAGGTCGACAGATCAGAAGTACGAGTGAAATGTAAAATATAAATGATGTAAAACGGAGCACGAAACAGTAATCCGCATACAGCCGAGAGGCTGCATACCCTATCGCCTCCAAATTTGGCACTCAGTTTAACTGTGTTGGTCTCGACAAATGTATCGAGTCCAAAACTATGAAAAGAATGTTGATCAATGCCACGCAGCAAGAAGAACTACGAGTTGCTCTTGTTGACGGGCAAACCCTGTTTGATCTGGATATAGAAAGTCCAGGTCACGAGCAAAAGAAAGCCAATATTTACAAAGGTAAAATTACCCGCGTAGAGCCGAGCCTTGAAGCTGCTTTTGTTGACTACGGCGCTGAGCGTCACGGTTTCCTCCCTCTTAAAGAAATTGCCCGTAATTATTTCCCCAAAGGTTATACTTTCGAAGGTCGTCCTAATATTAAGGATGTGATCAAAGAAGGTCAGGAAGTCATTGTTCAGATTGATAAAGAAGAACGTGGTCAAAAAGGTGCTGCATTAACCACCTTTATCAGTCTTGCAGGCAGTTATTTAGTATTAATGCCAAATAACCCTCGCGCTGGTGGTATTTCACGTCGCATTGAAGGTGACGAACGTACTGACTTAAAACAATCCTTAAGCAAACTTGATGTACCAGATGGTATGGGATTAATTGTACGTACTGCTGGTGTAGGTAAATCTTATGAAGAATTAGCCTGGGATTTAAAAGTATTAATTAATCACTGGGCTGCGATTGACGAAGTCGCACAAAACCGCCCTGCTCCATTTTTAATTCACCAGGAAAGTAACGTTATTGTTCGTGCTATCCGCGACTATCTACGTCGTGATATCGGTGAAATTTTAATTGATAAACAGCGCGTTTATGAACAGGCCAAACAGCATATAGAACTGGTTCGTCCTGACTTTTTAAATCGTGTAAAACTGTACACTGGTGATGTGCCTTTATTCAGTCACTATCAAATTGAAAGTCAAATTGAATCAGCGTTCCGTCGTGAAGTACGTTTACCTTCAGGTGGTTCGATTGTTATCGATCCAACCGAAGCCTTAACCTCAATTGATATCAACTCAGCGCGAGCCACTAAAGGTGGTGATATTGAAGAAACGGCTTTAAATACCAACCTTGAAGCTGCAGATGAAATTGGTCGTCAGTTACGTTTACGTGACTTAGGTGGATTGCTGGTAATCGATTTTATCGATATGTCTCCTGTTCGCCATCAACGTGAAGTTGAAAATCGCTTAAAAGAAGCGGTTGCGCATGACAGAGCACGTGTGCAGTTAGGACGTATTTCTCGTTTCGGTTTATTGGAAATGTCGCGCCAACGTCTGCGTCCTTCTCTGGGTGAATCATCACACCATGTATGTCCGCGTTGTGAAGGTCATGGCACCATTCGTGGAACAGAATCCTTAGCCTTGTCCATTTTGCGTTTAATTGAGGAAGAGTCACTTAAAAACAACACAGGTCAAATTGAAGCACAATTACCTGTGGAAGTTGCAACGTACCTTTTAAATGAAAAACGCCGTGCGATCCGTTCAATTGAAAAGGGTCAGAACGTTCAGATCATCATTATTCCCAATCCGAACATGGATACCCCTCATTATGAAGTATCTCGTATTAAACAAGATGATGTGAGCGATGAGTTAAGTTACAACCGTCAAATTATTGAGCCAGCACAACCTGAAAGTGTGCGTATCAGTAATGAAACTGTTAAACGTGAACAACCTGCATTACAAGGCATGGTGGCACCGACAACGGCTGCGCCAGTAGTAACAGTTAAAACAGAATCAGTCTGGTCGAAAATTGCCAAAGCAATTGCATCATTTTTCAGTAGTGACGATGAGGCAGAAAAGACCCAGAAATCGTCTCACCAAGGTCAGAGACAAGGCAACAGAAATGGCCAGCGTCGTAACCGTAATGAGCGTAACAGCAGAAATAATCGTAAACCTCGTAACGAACGCACAAATGAGCGTAATGCTAAACCTAAAAATCAGGCTGAAGGCAAAACTGAACGTCCGGTAAATAAAAATGCCAAGGATGAAACAAAACGCCAACAACCGGTGGAAGCTAAACAAGCTCAGCAACAAGATAAACCTCTAAAAGAGGAAAAAGTTGTTGAACGCCGTAAACGTCGTAATAACCGTAAAAGTGTGAGAGCTGATAAACAGACAAATCAGGATGTTAAGGTTGAAGACGTAATTCAACAACCATCGACAACGGCTATCGAAACCACTGAAAATGAGACCAGACAAGATGTGATGATTGAAGCCTCAGTAAGCGAGCCTAGTGAGAATACAATCGCTCAGGACAAAGCTAAGGCAGATAACGAGACTGAGCATCGTGGTCGTTCTCGTCGTTCTCCGCGCCATATGCGTGCGGCAGGTCAGAAACGCAAAAAAGAAACCAAAGAGGAAAATGCATCATCTCAGGAAAATTTACAGTTTGACTTGTTAGACGCACAAGATTCAGCTGAAATGAAAATTGAAAATGAACAGCCGCAATCTCCTCAACAAGTAGAAATTGCACTTGAAAACGCGCCGGTAGCGCAAACAGAAAAAACGGTTGATAGCGATGTTGATGCTTCAAATGATACCCCCTCTGAACTGGCAGACGTTAAACAAGAGATTGTGACTGAGGAAGTTCAGCAACAGGAATCTGTTTCAGACTCTCAACCCTCTGAAACTGTGAGCTCTGAAACTACTGAAGACGTTAAATCAGAAAGCACGGTTGAGGAAGTCAAACAAGAGCAAGTTGTTGCTAAAGACAAGCCAAAAGCTAAAGCAAGTAAGGCGAAAGCCAATAAGCCTGTCTATATTAAAGCGACAATAAACAGCATTTCACATCCAATGGCAAAACCAGTATCTTTGCCGATGGAAGTTGAAGATATCGATGTGAAAGCATTGTCTAATGAGCAGCGTGCCGATATCCAGGTATCCGGTAAGGCAGCAGCGGTATTAAGCTTATCAGGTAAAGCCGATGCACCAATGGCCAAACCCACTTCACTAAGCTAAATAAAATGTGGCGATCAAAAAAGGCGGTTTATAAACCGTCTTTTTTATTACTAATGTCCCGTCCTGAAATACGTTGACATAAAGAGGACTTCTTTATGACAACAGCAACTAATTCAAATCGTAAGCGTACTCAACGCGATTACACGATGGCTTTTAAATTAGGGGTCGTAGCACGTGTTGAAA
>NZ_JACNEP010000028.1 GCF_014270035.1 Neptunicella marina
GTTTTACCGTGGTCAACGTGGCCGATTGTACCAACGTTTACGTGCGGTTTCGTACGTTCAAACTTTTCTTTTGCCATTTTACTAAGTTCCTAAGTTAAAAGCCCGGCCCCTATAATAGATAACCGGACCAGACCTTCATTAAGATAATCGAGCTTCAATTATAGCTTTAGCAACATTACTTGATGCTTCAGCATAGTTAAAGAATTCCATTGAGTATGATGCACGTCCTTGCGTTGCAGAACGCAGATCGGTGGCATATCCAAACATTTCAGACAAGGGTACCTTGGCACGTACTATTTTAATACCAGCCACACCATCATCCATGCCTTCAATCATACCGCGGCGACGGTTCAAATCACCAACAACATCACCCATCCAATCTTCCGGAGTGGTGACTTCCACTTTCATCATAGGTTCAAGTAACACAGGGCTTGCTTCCGCGGCCCCTTTCTTAAAGCCCATCGAGCCTGCGATTTTAAACGCCATTTCAGAGGAGTCAACATCGTGGAATGAACCATCAAATAATGTCACTTTGACATCAAGAACAGGATATCCAGCCAAAACACCATTTTGCATCTGTTCCTGGATACCTTTATCAACCGCTGGAATGAATTCTTTTGGAACCACACCACCAACGATTTCATTCACAAATTCATAGCCAGCGCCTTCCTCTTGCGGTTCCAGCTTCAACCAAACGTGACCATACTGACCACGTCCACCTGACTGACGTACAAATTTGCCTTCTACTTCAACAGTAGAACGAATTGTTTCGCGGTACGCTACCTGTGGTTTACCCACATTACAATCCACACTGAACTCACGTTTCATTCGATCAACAATAATATCCAGGTGCAGTTCACCCATACCCGAAATGATTGTTTGACCGGTTTCTTCGTCAGTTTTTACACGGAAAGACGGATCTTCTGCCGCTAACTTACCTAAAGCAATACCCATTTTATCCTGATCAGCGAGAGAGCGAGGCTCAACTGCAACCGAAATAACCGGTTCAGGAAACTCCATACGCTCTAACGTAATCACATGATTAGGATCACAAAGTGTGTCACCCGTGGTTACATCTTTTAAACCAATTGCAGCAGCAATATCACCGGCACGAACTTCTTTAAGTTCAGCACGATCTTTTGCATGCATTTGCACGATACGCCCAAAACGCTCGCGTTTACCTTTAACTGGGTTATAGACGGAATCACCGGTATTGACCACACCGGAATAACAACGGAAGAAGGTTAATGTACCGACAAAGGGATCAGTCGCAATTTTAAACGCCAATGCAGCAAAAGGTGCTTCATCATCAGCGGGACGTGACGCTTCGGTTTCATCCTTATCATCAAGGACACCCGTAATAGGTGGTACATCAACTGGGGCAGGCAAAAAGTCCACTACAGCATCAAGCACAGCTTGAACACCTTTGTTTTTAAATGCCGAACCACATGTAGCAACTACAATTTCGTTATTTAACGTGCGCGTACGTAAACCTTGTTTGATTTCATCTTCTGTCAGTTCCTCGCCTTCCAGATACTTTTCCATCAACTCTTCATTGGCTTCCGCCGCCGCTTCGATCATCTCCATACGATAACTTTCTGCTTCATCTTGCAAGTCTGCAGGAATATCTTCGTAGGTAAAGGTCATGCCCTGGTCTGCTTCATTCCAGTTAATTAACTTCATTTTCAGCAGATCAATGACGCCTTTGAAATTCTCTTCCGCACCAACGTTAAGTTGAATCGGAACACAATTTGCGCCCAGACGATTACGGATTTGATCGATAACACGTTTAAAGTCTGCACCAGCGCGGTCCATTTTATTTACGAACACTAGGCGCGGTACATGATATTTATCAGCTTGTCGCCAAACGGTTTCGGACTGTGGTTCAACACCTGAAGAACCACAGAACACAACCACAGCACCGTCCAGAACACGTAATGAACGTTCTACCTCAATGGTAAAGTCCACGTGTCCTGGGGTATCAATAATATTGATACGGTGCTGCTCATATTGCTGTTGCATACCTGCCCAAAAGCAGGTCGTTGCAGCAGACGTAATAGTAATACCTCGTTCTTGCTCCTGTTCCATCCAGTCCATGGTAGCAGCGCCATCATGAACTTCACCGATTTTATGTGACAAACCGGTATAAAACAGAACACGTTCTGTAGTCGTGGTTTTCCCCGCGTCTACGTGAGCAACAATGCCGATGTTGCGATAACGCACTATTGGCGTTTTACGAGCCATTTGAACCTCTTACTCTGCTAATTACCAGCGATAGTGAGCGAAAGCTTTGTTAGCTTCGGCCATACGGTGAACGTCTTCACGTTTCTTAACCGCAGAACCTTTGTTGTCAGACGCATCCAGCATTTCTGCTGCAAGACGCTGAGCCATTGATTTTTCACCACGTTTACGCGCAGCTTCTACCATCCAACGCATACCTAACGCATTGCGACGAACTGGACGAACTTCAACAGGAACCTGATAAGTCGAACCACCAACACGACGAGATTTAACCTCTACGGTTGGACGGATGTTATCCAGTGCGTCTTCAAATACGTCCAAGTGTGCCTTGCCGGTTTTTTCAGCAACAATATCAAGCGCACCGTAAACGATTTTTTCAGCAGTTGATTTTTTGCCGTCTAACATAACGACATTCATGAATTTAGCGAGCAATTGTGATCCGAACTTAGGATCAGGTAGGATTTTACGTTGACCTACGACTCTTCTTCTTGGCATCTTTAATTCTCCGATGAATTCAGGATTAACCCAAAACTCTAATAAAAAACTTCAGTTTGGCCTTACTAACGGAGAACCGTTAAGACTTAGGCCTTTTTGCGCCGTACTTAGAACGGGCTTGCTTACGATCACCAACACCCGCGCAGTCTAACGTTCCGCGAACAGTGTGATAACGCACACCTGGTAAATCTTTAACACGACCACCACGAATAAGAACAACACTGTGCTCTTGTAAGTTGTGACCTTCACCACCAATGTAAGAAGAAACTTCAAAACCATTGGTTAAACGAACACGACATACTTTACGTAATGCTGAGTTCGGCTTTTTTGGAGTGGTAGTATATACACGGGTACATACACCACGACGTTGTGGGCAAGCATCCAGTGCCGGCACGTTGCTTTTAACAACGGCTTTCTGGCGAGGCTTGCGGACTAACTGGTTAACTGTTGCCATTAACTAGCTCCTGATTAAAAAACTGCTGATTCTAAATGCGAAAAATTCCGCGCCCTAAAATTAGGGTCGCAGAATTCTATAGATCAAATATTTGTCTGTCAACCAAGCAACTTACTAAGTTAACAGACAAAATTTGTTTATGTCAGCAAAGATTACTCCGCGTTATCTGAACCAGACTCAACTTCAGCATTTAATGCTTCAGTTAAGGCCGCTTCAGCTTCAGCCGCAGAAACAGATGGGTCATCCATTTCAAACTCGGCTCTTTGCTGTTGACGTTTTTGATGGTAAGCGAAACCAGTACCAGCTGGGATCAGACGACCAACAATCACGTTTTCCTTCAATCCACGTAATTCATCTTCTTTACCTTGTACTGCGGCTTCAGTCAGAACACGTGTTGTTTCCTGGAACGATGCTGCAGAGATAAAGGACTCAGTAGACAATGAAGCTTTGGTAATACCCAGCAATTGAATCTCATATTCTGCAGGCAATTTACCTTGTTTCTCTAACTCACGATTGGCGATTTTAACTGTGGAAACTTCCACTTGTTCGCCAACCAGCAAATTACTGTCACCGGAGTTGGTGATAACACACTTACGCAACATCTGACGAATAATAACTTCGATGTGCTTATCGTTAATTTTTACACCTTGCAGACGATAAACATCCTGAACTTCATTTACGATGTAGTTGGCTACTGCACTAATACCACGTAAACGCAGGATATCGTGCTGTGCTTCAGGACCATCTGCAATCACCTCACCACGTTCAACTTTTTCACCTTCGAACACGTTTAGCTGACGCCATTTAGGGATCATTTCCTCATATGGGTCACCGTTTTCAGGTGTAATAACCAGACGTTTCTTACCTTTAGTTTCTTTACCGAAACCAATGGTACCGGAGATTTCAGCCAGGATAGCTGGTTCTTTAGGTTTACGTGCTTCGAATAAGTCAGCTACTCGAGGCAGACCACCGGTAATATCACGGGTTTTCGAACTTTCCTGAGGAATACGCGCTAATACATCACCCGGCTTAGCCGTTGAGCCCTCTGCAGCCTCAATGGTGGTAAAGCTTGGTAAACGAATTTCCTGAACACCCATTTCATCACTTTCCAGAATCAACTTCGGCTCTTTGGCCGTTGATTTAGAAAGGTCTTTCACCACGATACGGGTTAAACCAGTCAATTCATCTTGTTGTGTTTCAGTATTCGACTCATCGATGTCCGCAAAGCTAATCTTAGACGTGCGCTCAACAATGATTGGATGCGAGTGCGGATCCCAGTTTGCAATAATATCGCCCGCCTTAACCGGAGCGTTATCATCGATTTTCAGGATTGCACCATAAGGCACTTTATAGCGCTCTTTTTCGCGACCTTGATCATCGATAATAGTCAGCTCTGTAGAACGCGATACGATAACCACTTTGTCATCAACATTACGTACAAACTTAGCGTTATGCATTTTCATGCTACCGTTAGTTTTAACCTGTACGCTGTTTTCCGCGGATACTCGTGAAGCCGCACCACCAATGTGGAAGGTACGCATGGTTAACTGTGTACCAGGCTCACCGATTGATTGTGCTGCCACAACACCCACAGACTCACCGATACCGACTTCATGACCACGGGCCAGGTCACGGCCATAACACTTGGCACAAACGCCGAAGTCGTTATCACAGGTGATAACGGAGCGAACCATAATCTGATCAACTGAATTGGCTTCAAGTAAATCTACCAGTTCCTCATCCAATAGAACGTTACGTGCAACCAGTACTTCATCTGTACCAGGCTTAATAACATCTTCTGCTACGGTACGCCCCAGTACACGCTCACGCAATGGTTCTACAACGTCGCCACCTTCGATTAGTGGTGTCATTTTGACACCTTCGAATGTGCCACAGTCAACATTGTTGATAACCAAATCTTGTGCAACATCTACCAGACGACGAGTTAAGTAACCCGAGTTTGCTGTTTTTAATGCCGTATCGGCCAAACCTTTACGCGCACCGTGAGTAGAAATAAAGTACTGAAGTACGTTCAGACCTTCACGGAAGTTCGCGATAATTGGCGTTTCGATGATTGAGCCATCCGGACGAGCCATCAGACCACGCATACCAGCTAGCTGACGAATCTGAGCGGCACTACCACGAGCACCTGAGTCAGCCATCATAAATACCGAGTTGAAAGAATCTTGCTCTTCCATCTCGCCATCTTTATTTTCAACCTTCTCTTTAGACAGGTTGCTCATCATGGCTTTAGAAACGTCTTCGTTGGCTTTTGACCAGATGTCGATAACTTTGTTGTATCGCTCACCAGCTGTTACCAAACCAGACTGGAATTGTTCCTGAATTTCAACAACTTCTGCTTCTGCAGCATCGATGATTTCTTTCTTCGCATCAGGAATCACCATATCTTCGATACCAACTGACGCACCCGCGATCATCGCGTAGTGGAAGCCGGTATACATGATTTGGTCTGCAGCAATAACAGTGTCTTTCAGACCCAGTGCACGGTAACAAGCGTTTAATAAACGGGAAATCTGCTTCTTACCCATAGATTGGTTGATTAACTCAAACGGCAGACCTTTAGGTAAAATTAATGACAGTAACGCACGACCAACGGTAGTGTCGGTTAGAGTAACTTTTTCGGTTTTATTACCCTCTGCATCCACATCAAATTCACGGATACGCACTTTTACGCGAGCATGTAGTTCTGCTGCTCCAGTACGATATGCGCGCTCTGCTTCGTGAGCATTAGCGAATACCATGCCTTCACCCAGACCATTTACGCGGTCACGCGTCAGGTAATAAAGACCTAATACAACGTCCTGTGAAGGTACGATGATTGGCTCACCGTTCGCTGGAGACAGAATGTTGTTTGTAGACATCATTAACGCACGCGCTTCTAACTGTGCTTCTAATGTCAGCGGTACGTGAACAGCCATTTGGTCACCGTCGAAGTCGGCGTTATAAGCCGCACACACTAACGGGTGCAACTGAATCGCCTTACCTTCGATCAGGGTAGGTTCAAATGCCTGAATACCTAAACGGTGAAGAGTAGGTGCACGGTTAAGTAATACCGGGTGCTCACGGATAACTTCATCCAGAACGTCCCATACTTCCGGCGCTTCTCTTTCAACTAATTTTTTAGCCGCTTTAATCGTAGTCGCTAAACCACGACCTTCTAATTTACCGTAGATAAATGGTTTGAATAATTCCAGCGCCATTTTCTTAGGCAGACCACACTGATGTAAACGCAGTGTAGGACCAACGGTAATAACCGAACGACCAGAGTAATCTACGCGTTTACCTAATAAGTTCTGACGGAAACGACCTTGCTTACCTTTAATCATATCGGCAAGAGATTTCAGTGGACGTTTGTTAGAACCAGTAATCGCACGACCACGACGACCGTTATCTAATAAGGCATCAACCGCTTCTTGTAACATACGTTTTTCGTTACGTACGATAATATCTGGTGCAGCCAGGTCTAAAAGACGCTTCAGACGGTTGTTACGGTTGATTACACGACGGTATAAATCGTTCAAATCTGAAGTCGCGAAACGACCACCTTCCAGTGGAACCAACGGACGTAAGTCTGGTGGTAATACTGGTAAAACAGTCATGATCATCCACTCTGGTTTGTTGCCAGATTGTTGGAATGATTCTAATAATTTCAGACGCTTAGTAACTTTTTTACGCTTGGTTTCCGAGTTAATGCTTGGTAATTCTTCGCGCATTGCTGCAACATCACCGTTAACATCTAACGCAATAAGCAATTCGAATACCGCTTCGGCACCCATTTTTGCTTCAAACTCGTCACCGTGCTCTTCTAACGCATCTAAGTATTCTTCTTCGCTTAGCATTTGACCACGCTCAAGCGTCGTCATACCAGCTTCAGTTACTACGTATGATTCAAAGTACAATACGCGCTCGATATCACGTAATGTCATGTCTAACATCAAACCGATGCGAGACGGTAATGATTTCAGGAACCAAATGTGGGCAACCGGGCTCGCCAGTTCAATGTGACCCATGCGATCACGGCGTACTTTAGTTAAAGTAACTTCAACGCCACATTTTTCACAGATAACACCACGATGCTTCAGGCGTTTGTATTTACCACACAAACATTCGTAATCTTTTACCGGACCAAAAATACGTGCGCAGAACAAACCATCACGCTCTGGTTTGAAGGTACGGTAGTTAATGGTTTCTGGTTTTTTAACCTCACCATATGACCAGGAACGGATCATATCCGGTGATGCCAAACCAATTCGAATATTGTCGAATTCTTCTGACTTATGCTGCTGCTTCAGAAATTTTAATAAATCTTTCACTATGTTCTCCCGACGGAGTCATTCAACTCAGGAAGCCCGAAGGCTTCCCCACATAATGCTCTAACTGAGCGGCTTACTGACCTTCCAGCTCGATATTGATACCCAGTGAACGGATTTCTTTCAGCAATACGTTGAAAGATTCCGGCATACCAGGTTCCATACGATGATCGCCGTCCACAATGTTTTTATACATTTTGGTACGACCGTTAACGTCATCGGATTTAACAGTCAGCATTTCTTGTAAGGTATAAGCAGCACCGTATGCTTCCAGTGCCCACACTTCCATCTCACCGAAACGCTGACCACCGAACTGTGCCTTACCACCCAGCGGCTGCTGAGTAACAAGGCTGTAAGAGCCAGTTGAACGTGCGTGCATCTTGTCATCAACCAAGTGGTTGAGTTTCAGCATGTACATGTAACCAACGGTTACTTTACGTTCAAACGCTCGACCGGTACGGCCATCGAACAAAGTAATCTGACCATCTTCAGGAATGTCAGCTAACTTAAGTAGTTCTTTAATTTCGTCTTCTTTAGCACCGTCGAATACAGGTGTCGCAATAGGTACACCTTTACGCAGGTTCTGAGCAAGACGCTGAATCTCATGATCTGAGAAGCTGTCAATATCAACTTCCTGACTAGAGCGACCAGCTTCGTATACTTCTTTAATGAAAGCACGCAACTTAGCCAGTTCCTGCTGCTCTTTGATCATGCGGTCAATCTTAGCACCCAAACCATGAGCAGCCATGCCCAGGTGAGTTTCCAGGATCTGACCTATGTTCATACGTGACGGTACACCCAGCGGGTTCAATACGATGTCTACCGGCGTACCGTTTTCATCGTATGGCATATCTTCAACAGGTTGGATAGTTGAGATAACACCCTTGTTCCCGTGACGACCCGCCATTTTATCACCAGGCTGGATTTGACGTTTAACCGCCAGATAAACCTTAACGATTTTCAGAACACCCGGTGCTAAATCATCACCTTGAGTGATCTTGCGACGCTTGGCTTCAAATTTCTTATCGTAGTCAGCTTTAATTTCAGCGAACTGATCAGCAATTTGATCCAATGAAGCCTGATCGTCTTCGTCTTTCAACGGAATATCGAACCATTTTTCGCGCGGCAAAGAGTCCAGCTTATCAGCTGCAATACCTGCGCCTTCTAACAGCGTTCTTGCACGAGCAAAAATACCATCAGACAGAATGCTGAATTCGTCAGACAAGTCTTTTTTGACCTGACGTAATTGCATGTCTTCAATTTCTAGCGCACGTTTATCTTTTTCTACGCCATCACGGGTGAATACCTGAACGTCGATAATGGTTCCGCGCACACTGTTTGGTACACGTAACGAGGTGTCTTTAACGTCAGAGGCTTTTTCACCAAAGATTGCACGTAATAATTTTTCTTCTGGTGTTAACTGAGTTTCACCTTTTGGTGTCACTTTACCGACCAGAATATCGCCGCCTTTAACTTCAGCACCAATATAAACAACGCCTGATTCATCCAGCTTAGATAGTGCAGATTCACCGACATTAGGAATATCTGAAGAAATTTCTTCAGGACCTAATTTGGTATCACGTGCAATACAGCTTAGTTCCTGGATGTGGATAGTGGTGAAACGATCTTCCTGAGCAACACGCTCAGACAACAGGATGGAATCCTCGAAGTTAAAACCATTCCAGGGCATAAATGCCACACGCATGTTTTGACCTAATGCCAGCTCACCTAAATCGGTAGACGGACCATCAGCCAATACATCACCACGTACAATAGGATCACCTACACCACAGGTCGGCTTCTGGTTAATACAGGTGTTTTGGTTCGAACGGGTGTATTTAGTCAGGTTGTAAATATCGATACCCGCTTCACCAGCTACGGTTTCTTCATCGTTTACTTTTACAACGATACGGCTGGCATCAACATAATCGATTACACCACCACGCTTGGCAACTACGGTAACACCGGAATCAACAGCGATGGTTTTTTCCATACCTGTTCCGACTAACGGCTTATCAGCACGTAAAGTAGGTACAGCCTGACGTTGCATGTTCGCACCCATCAAGGCACGGTTAGCATCATCGTGCTCCAGGAACGGAATCATGCTGGCAGCAACAGATACAATTTGTTGAGGAGATACATCCATATACTTAATGTCATCTTTTGACATTAAGGTAGATTCGCCACGGTAACGACAGGTTACCAAATCATCAACCAAATGACCTTCTTCATCTAATTCAGCATTAGCCTGTGCAATGGGGAAGTTGCCTTCTTCGATTGCAGATAAGAAGTCGATTTCTTCAGTTACCACACCATCAATCACCTTACGATACGGAGTTTCAAGGAAACCATAATCGTTAGTACGCGCATAGGTAGATAATGAGTTGATCAGACCAATGTTAGGACCTTCAGGCGTTTCAATTGGACAAACACGACCATAATGGGTTGGGTGTACGTCTCGAACTTCGAAACCTGCACGCTCACGCGTCAAACCACCCGGACCTAAAGCAGAAATACGACGTTTGTGCGTTACTTCTGACAGAGGATTATTCTGGTCCATAAACTGTGACAACTGAGAAGAACCAAAGAATTCTTTTACAGCTGCAGAAATTGGCTTGGCGTTGATTAAATCCTGAGGCATCACAGCATCAAGGTCACCTAAGCTCAAACGCTCTTTAACAGCACGCTCAACACGAACTAAACCAACACGGAATTGGTTTTCTGCCATCTCACCTACAGAGCGAATACGACGGTTACCTAAGTGGTCAATATCATCAACTTCATCTTTACCGTCACGGATAGAAATTAGCTGTTTCATTACCGCAACGATATCTTCTTTGCTCAGAGTCCCTTCGCCGGTCATTTCTTCACGACCTAAACGACGGTTGAACTTCATACGACCTACAGAAGAAAGATCATAACGCTCAGAAGAGAAGAACAAGTTAGCAAATAAAGCTTCAGCGGCATCTTTCGTTGGTGGCTCACCCGGACGCATCATACGGTAGATTTCTACCAATGCTTCCAAACGGTTACTTGTTGTGTCGATACGTAAGGTATCTGACAAATAAGAGCCATGATCCAACTCATTAATGTAAAGCGTTTCGAAGGCATCCACGCCCCCCTTACGTAACGCTGCCAGCAATTCTAGCGTCACTTCATCGTTGGCAGAAGCAATTACTTCGCCGGTAGACGCATCAGCATAGGTATTACCCAGCACACGTCCCACTAAGTATTCAACCGGTACTTCAAGCTCTGTCACATTTGCTTTTTCTAATTGGATTGCGTGACGAGCAGAAATACGACGACCAGTTTCAACGATAACTTTGCCGTCATTATCGGTAATATCAAACTGAGCAACTTCACCGCGTAAACGTGAAGGAACAATTTCCATCAACACGCGGTTGTCATCGAATTTCACCTGCACTTTTTCGTAGAACATATCCAGAATTTCTTCTGTTGAATATTCTAATGCACGAAGAATGATAGACGCAGGTAACTTACGACGACGGTCAATACGTACAAATAAGTTATCTTTGGGATCAAATTCGAAATCTAACCATGAACCACGGTAAGGAATAACACGCGCGTTATAAAGCACCTTACCTGATGAGTGGGTTTTACCCTTATCATGATCAAAGAATACGCCAGGAGAACGGTGTAACTGAGAAACGATAACCCGCTCAGTTCCGTTAATGACAAATGTACCATTTTCGGTCATGAGCGGGATTTCGCCCATGTACACTTCCTGCTCTTTAATATCTTTTACTGTTCCTGGTGCTGCTTCTTTATCAAACAACACAAGACGCAATTTCACCCGCAGAGGTGCTGAATATGTTACACCACGAATTTGACATTCTTTAACGTCAAATACAGGCTCGCCAAGACGATAGCTAACATATTGTAATTCTGAGTTACCCGAGTAACTTTTGATTGGAAATACTGAACGAAATGCTGCTTCCAGTCCGTATTGTCCTTCACTATCGATATCGATAAAGCGCTTGAAGGAATCTAATTGAATGGATAAAAGGTAAGGTATTTCCAGTACCTGCGGGCGTTTGCCGAAATCTTTCCGTATACGTTTCTTTTCACTATAAGAGTAAACCATGGTTTCCTCAGCCTGTTGAATTGTGATCCAACTTGCCATCCCGTCGCGCGACGAGTCGATAGACAAACTTCCAGCACCGTTTTTAAAGAAGGTGCATTTGTTTCATACTACTCACTATTTTTTATACAGTGAAGCAACATAATTACTTGAATACAAATGACTTTCTATATTTTTTTAGAGTGAAGGGACTAAACGGTGTAAATACCCCACTCTACAGCGCAAAAAGGCTGGTGACCAAAAAGTCACCAGCCTATGCCTGTTCAGGCAAACAATCTGTCAATAAACAGATTATTTAACTTCAACTTTAGCACCGGCTTCTTCAAGCGCTTTCTTAAGTTCTTCAGCTTCTTCTTTAGATACACCTTCTTTAACTGCTTTAGGTGCACTATCAACAACTTCTTTCGCTTCTTTCAGACCAAGACCGGTTGCACCACGTACAGCTTTGATAACCTGTACTTTGTTTGCACCAGCTTCAGCAAGAATTACGTCGAATTCAGTTTGTTCTTCAGCAGCAGCAGCAGGACCTGCAGCAACTGCTACAGCCGCAGCTGCAGATACGCCGAATTTTTCTTCCATTGCAGATACCAGCTCTACTACGTCCATTACAGACATTTCAGCGATAGCATCCATGATTTGTTCTTTAGTCACTGACATTTCTCAGATTCCTAATTTAGGGGGACTGTGTCCCGAGTAAATTTTTTAAATCCAAGCCAAACGTAAATTACGCGGCTTGCTCTTTTTGGTCGCGAATAGCGGCAATTGTACGTACAAGTTTGCCAGCTGCAGCTTCTTTCATAGTGCTCATCAAGCGTGCAATAGCTTCGTCGTATGTTGGCAGTGATGCCAAAATTTCGAAGTCCACTGTGTTGCCTTCGAAAGCCGCACCTTTCAGCTCAAAATGTTTGTTATCTTTTGCGAAGTCTTTGAACAAACGCGCAGCTGCGCCTGGGTGTTCGTTAGAAAACGCGATAACAGTAGGGCCGATAAATACGTCTTTCAGACACTCGAAATCGGTGCCATCAACTGCACGGCGAGCTAGTGTGTTACGGACAACCTTCATCCAAACACCCGCTTCACGAGCTTGCTTACGCAGGCTGGTGATATTGCCAACAGTTACACCTCGAGCATCTGCAACTACTGCAGATAAAGCACCTTTGGCAGCTTCGTTGACTTCAGCAACAATTGCTTTTTTGTCTTCAAGCATAATAGCCATCGGCTTTTACTCCTGGTTTTTCCAGACTAACGTCTGGTTTCCTACACATCGTCAGTTAATTCTGACGCGCGATTTACGGTGAGAAACCAAAAAGAATCTAAGATCTTCTGGGGTCTGCACCGTCTGCGCAGGCTGATTGATTAAGCTTTTTCAATGAAAAGCACCTGCGGTCTTGGACGGAGGCCTACTAAGAAGCCTCAACCCATAACCGTATTTAGCAATTAGATAGCCAGGCTTGACTGATCAACTGCTAGGCCAGCACCCATAGTAGTGCTTAGGCTAACCTTCTTGATGAAGGTACCTTTAGCTGTAGATGGTTTCGCTTTTTTCAGCGCATCCAACAAAGCTTCAAGGTTTTCTTTAATTTGGTTTTCTTCAAACGCGATCTTACCGATGCTAGCGTGAATGATACCGTTTTTGTCATTGCGGTAACGAACCTGACCTGCTTTTGCATTTTTAACTGCAGTAGCAACGTCTGGTGTTACAGTACCGGTTTTAGGGTTTGGCATAAGACCACGAGGACCTAAAACCTGACCTAAAGTACCAACAACACGCATTGCGTCTGGAGAAGCGATAACAACGTCAAAAGGCATTTCACCTTTTTTCACCATATCGGCTAAATCTTCCATACCTACGATGTCTGCACCAGCTTCTTTAGCTGCGTCAGCGTTTGCACCCTGGGTGAAAACAGCTACACGAACATCTTTACCAGTACCGTGAGGAAGAACAGTTGCCCCACGTACGTTTTGATCTGATTTACGAGGATCAACACCCAGGTTTACTGCAACGTCAACACTCTCTGGGAACTTAGCAGTAGCCAGTTCTTTTAAAACAGCTACAGCCTCAGCGATGCCGTACTCTTTTCCGCTGTCGATTTTGTCACGGATAACGCGCATACGTTTAGTTAATTTAGCCATTGTATTAGTCCTCTACTACCAAGCCCATACTACGCGCAGAACCTGCGATAGTACGTACAGCCGCATCTAAATCAGCAGCAGTTAGATCTGGTTCTTTTGTTTTAGCAATCTCTTCCAACTGAGCACGAGTAACTTTACCCACTTTGTCAGTGTTAGGACGGCCAGAACCGCTCTTAATGCCGGCAGCTTTCTTCAATAAGAATGAAGCTGGAGGAGTTTTGGTTACGAAGGTGAATGAACGGTCTTCGTAAACAGTGATTTCTACTGGTACCGGAGCACCTTTTTCCAGGCTATCTGTTTTTGCGTTAAACGCTTTACAGAATTCCATGATGTTAACACCGTGCTGACCTAGAGCAGGACCAACCGGTGGACTTGGGTTAGCAGCACCAGCTGCAACCTGTAGCTTAATTAAGCCTTTGATTTTCTTAGCCATGATATGCCTCAATAATGGGTTTAGCGCCTCGTAAACACTGAGGATGTTTACTCAATCGGCTTCCCGCACAACAAAAAGGGCGCAGATTATAGTTCAATCACACACCCAGTTCAAGATTTAGCCAGTTAATTTTCGCAGAAATTGAGAAAATTAACTGGCTAAAGCGTTGGAGTTAACACTCCGAATATTAGCTTTTTTCTACCTGTCCGAATTCTAAATCTACCGGTGTTGAACGACCAAAGATCAATACAGATACTTTTACGCGGCTTTTTTCGTAGTCAACTTCTTCAACAACACCATTAAAGTCTGCAAATGGACCATCGGTAACACGAACTACTTCACCCGGTTCAAATAATGTTTTCGGCTTAGGACTATCAACGTTTTCAGCCATGCGATTCATAATCGCGTCTGCTTCTTTAGATGATATTGGAGCGGGGCGGTCAGATGTACCACCGATGAACCCTAAAACACGAGGAACACTTTTCACTAAGTGCCAGCTGTCATCATTCAATGCCATTTCGACTAGCACATAACCAGGAAAGAATTTACGTTCACTCTTACGCTGTTGACCAGAGCGCATCTCAACCACTTCTTCAGTAGGCACTAGCACCTGACCAAAGTGTTCTTCCATGTTGTGCATTTTAATGTATTCAAGCAACGTTTTTTGCACACGGGCTTCATAGCCAGAAAAAGCTTGTACAACGTACCATCTTTTTTTATCAGACATACTAAATCCCTAAACCTGTGATAAAAGAAACTACTCGAACGATGATGCCGTCCAGCATCCATAGCAACAATGACATAATAACAACGGCTACCATTACAATAATGGTGGTTTGTGTGGTTTCCTGACGGGTTGGCCAAACAACTTTACGCACTTCTGTGCGAGACTCTTTAGCAAAACTAACAAACTGACTGCCTTTCACCGTAGTAGAAGCGATCAATAGAGCTACAATGACGGATACAACTACACCTAGCGCTCTGACTAGTACGGATGTCTCTTCATAGATATGATTACCAGCAATGGCCAGCACCAATAGGCCGATAACAATAAACCATTTCAACAAGTCCACCGGTGTGGATGCATTTTCTGTATTCGCACTCATGCTACAACCTTTATAAATCCATACTTGCCATAAAAATCTGGCAGGGGTGGAGGGACTCGAACCCCCAACCATCGGTTTTGGAGACCGCTGTTCTACCAATTGGAACTACACCCCTATGCTCATCCTGCTTAAAGTAAATCCTTACACCGCAGTTACCTTTTTAAGGTACGACTTACGGTTGGGGAAAATTGACTTACTAAAAGGAGGGAGGCGTATTATACCGAGAGAATTGCCACTGACAAGTACAAGAAAACTTTTTAAACAAATTACTGCTTAATTGCACAAACTGAATAGCGTATATTCCTCCTAATTACACACCAGTTTGAAGAAAAAATGTTGAATATTAAACAAAAAATCAATAAGTCAATTCGTGAACAGGCAATAAAAAAAGCACGCACACGCATCATCATTGCAGGACGTACCCCCGAAAGCTTTACTCAGGAAGAACTTGAAATCATCGTAAAAGAAGAAGAAGACCAAATTAAGCAAAACTATAAAGAAAAAGGCTTACTTGGTTTAGCTGCACTTTTAGGCATCGGTTGGTGGATATAGGAGATATGTTTTTATGTTACGTCCGCTAGTCAAACTTACTTTGGTTCACTTATTATGGCGTAATTATAAATCGGCCATACTCACAACATTAATAGCAATTATATGTATTTTAGTTGTATCATTTGTTCATGCTGATTACGTTGCATATGCTAAAAACTTAAGCAACGACAATACATTGGGATTGTCTTTTATTATCAAATGGCTGTGCTACATTAGCATTTCTTTGATTTGGTTTATTCTGTGTTTTCGCCCTTATAAAAGCCAAAAGTCAACTAATACCAGCAAACATCCCCCAGACGATTCTGTCGACAAAATTCAAACAGATGATCCGTTTTACGCGATTAGTAAGATGGGAAAATTAAAGAGCAGGGCTGATCGTGTTATTGAAAGAAAAAAGGAGGATGCTTAACATCCTCTCCATTTGTTACTTTTATTTATTTTTAGACGTAAGACAAATCGCCTTTAAACCTAAAAATTGAGTTAGACCCACAGGTAGCTTTCATCAATGACTCTGACTCTCTGTCACCCAGAAAATAATTCCCTGTCTAAATAACTCTTACGCCACTGCTTCTCGACAAATCCCGGCTTGAATTTCGAGTCTGCGCTCTTAAACGCTCCAATTCCTCGAATTGTACCTGATAGAGTTTATAAATAGATGTAATTGAACAGCTGGAATTCTTATTAGTAAGCTTCAAAATTTTGTCTTTTACATTAAGCTTGTGCTCTTCCTGTTGCACTAAACCAAAACGCGCATCAAACTCCATTCCCTTACATGAGTCATCTAATGCTAACAAATAATGTTTATTTCGCTTAACGCTTAATACAGCATAATCATTATCTAACGCCCTGACATCCCAAAACGCCATATCATCGACTTTATCAATTAAGTTTAACTGCTGTCTTTCAACAAAATCACTGTACGATTTATAAGTTGAATCAGTAACTCTGCTAAAAGTATTAGGGGCATTTGTCGAACAAGCACTCAGTAAGCCAAACACTAATATAGAAATAAGTTTTTTCATTGGAACCATCCTTCTCTCAATTGTTTTACTGTTTTACTGTTTTACTGTTTTACTGTTTTACTGTTTTACTGTTTTACTGTTTTACTGTTTTCAGGAAAAATTCAGCAGTTAATTACCATTTCCAATAAACCTGACGATTAACTTACTCCAATATAAAGTATATGAGCTAATAATTTTGGTTATGCAACCGTAACCCGGTAAAAATAGAAATAAGCATTTTCACTGGAATTATCCTTAATTCACATACGACCATCGCTATATAGGTAACAAACCGAAGCTGAATAAAATTTAGCCTAATAACTCTTTAATGAATTGCTCCTGAATATAAATAAATTCTCAAAATAATTATTTTTCACTTTTTCGCGGATAAAAGGCGGGCAATCAGGAAGATTTTTGCGTTAAATATGAATTCTTAACCAGTAAAAAATCCACCTTCTGAAGAAGGTGGCTTTGTGTTAACCCCCTAAAAGGGGGCCTTCTATTCCAGAGCAAGCTCTGCTTGCTCTTGCCTCTCCATTTTTTCCTGATGCCTAACATAACGACGAATTATTTCTTCGTTGATTCCTACTGAATC
>NZ_JACNEP010000029.1 GCF_014270035.1 Neptunicella marina
AAAAATCCGATGACCTTACGATCATCGGATTTTGATCCTCTTATGCCGAATGTCAACTTCTTAACTGATCGGCATTAAGCCAACGGCTCCTTTTTTAACAATAACGTTGCTAAGCAGCGCTTACTCCACTATCGGTAAACTCACCGATGATGGTGCTTTCGCTGAGTGGTAAACGCTAATATTGGCCTTTTTATAATCCTGTGGTTTGGCCCAGAAAATATTATCCACGTAGGTCTGTGGGTTTCTGTCGTACAGCGGGAACAAGCTGGATTGTACTTGTACCATCAGCTTATGGCCGGGCAGGAACACGTGATCCACATTCGGCAGGCCGAATTTATATTCTTCGATTTTGCCTGGTTTTAGTGGCGCGGGTTTGTCAAAGCCATGCACATAACGGCCACGGAATATCTCGATGCCAATCGGCAGTTCAAATCCGGCCAAGCTTTCTTCCATCGCGCCTTGCACTAAGCCTTCGCTGGTGGTGTTGGGGTACACATCAATTAACTTGACCACAAAGTCACCATCGGTGCCGCTGGTGGCGGCAAATAAATCCACCATAGGTGCGCCTTTGATATGAATCGCTTTATCCAGTGCTCCGGACTGATATACCAGTACATCCGGGCGGCTGGAGGCAAAACGCTGATCCTGCACTAACCAGGGTTTCCATTGTCTGGCGTCATCCAGATGCACTGGGCGCGGCACAAAGGGTACAGGTTTGGCCGGATCTGATACATATTCATCATGGGCTTTGTTGGCTTTTTTCGGTGCATCAAAGCTGAGGCCATTGTTGGCTTGCAGGTACAGTTTTTTATCGGTGCCAGCTGGCCATTGCTGGGATACTTGCCACTGATTAATGCCGGTGGCATAGGTTAGTACCGGTGGCGTGTGTGGATCGGGCGCGCCTTTTAGGTAGTGGTCAAAAAACGGCTTCATGTATTTCACACGGAATTCTTTGGCGGTATCGCCGGTGAAATTTAAATCGCCCAGATTGTAGCCGTAGTGGTTCACCCCCGAATGACGCCATGGACCAATTACCAGTGACACCATATCGTTATTTTTATCTTTGGGCTCCATGGCTTTGTATACCGCGGGTGCGCCATAAGAGTCTTCCTGATCCCACTGACCGACCACTAACATAGTAGGGACTTTAAGTGGCTCTTTGGCCATGATTTTATCTACCGCCTGCAGCGACCAGAAATCGGTATAAGCCGGGTTTTGCACCAACTTTTGGATAAAGGGGAATTTTTCAAAACCCCATTGTTTGATGAAATCACCACTGGAACCGGCGTTTAAAAAGCGGTTGTAATCGTCTTCAAAACCAATGGCGATTTTGCCATGACCGTGGTCGGTACTTTGTCCAACCGCATAACTGATACTGTTATTGCGAAATGCGCCGTTGTGGAACCAGTCATCCCCGATCCAGCCGTCAACCATCGGGCTTTGTGGCACGGCGGCTTTAAGTGCCGGGTGCGGGTTAATTTCCGCCATCAGTGTGGTAAAACCTAAATAAGAGGAACCAACTATGCCCACTTTGCCGTTGGATTCTGGTGTGTGTTTTACCAGCCAGTCGATGGTGTCGTAGGCATCGGTGGATTCATCAATGCCGGTGTCGTTTAACGGGCCGCTGATGGGGCGGTTTGTGACGTAATCGCCCTCTGAGTGGTACATACCGCGGATATCCTGATACACCCGAATGTAGTTATCTTCAAGAAAATCATCATCCATCACCGCCGTGACTTCGGTTATCGACTGACTGCCAGTGCGTTTGGCATCGTGTTCGGCATTGTAAGGTGAACGGCTTAACAAAATTGGCGCGTTTTTGGTGCCTTTTTTCATGATGGTTACCGTATACAGTTTGGTGCCATCACGCATTGGGATCATGTCCACACGCTTAATAAAATCCGCTTGTGGGCGAATGGTTTCGTAACTGGCAACGCCATCGGGCGTCATTGGAGTAACGGTTTGAGTGGCCGCCAGTGCTGGCAGGGTAGTTAGCAGGCTTAACGCCAATATTGTTTTGCGCGGGAACATATATTTCCTCTTGTTAGTGGCAAGGCGATGAACTCACCTTTTATTTAATTAACCCCTAACCCTAGAAAATTCAGTGCCCATTGCAAAGTAAAGACTGTGTAAAAAAACATCATTGCCGGGTAATAAAGCCGGATATAAAAAAGGAGCCAAGCGGCTCCTTTATGGTCTTACCAGAGGCTGACGCGTTTATCCGGATCAATCCACATGCCATCACCCTGTTTGACATTAAAGGCTTTGTAGAAGCCCGGAATGTTTGGATAAATACCGTTTACGCGGTATTTAAGTGGTGAATGTGGATCCGATGCCAAACGGCTGACTTCGGTTTCATGTTTGTATTTGCCTTTACGCGACATGGCATAACCAATAAAAAAGCGCTGTGGGCCAGTAAAACCATCAATCACAGGCGCGGCTTTGCCATCCAAACTGCGTAAATAGGCTTTATAGGCCATGGTCACACCGACTAAATCACCAATGTTTTCACCCAGGGTCAGTTCGCCGTTTATGTGCATGCCTTCAACTGGCGTGTACTGATTAAACTGTTCAACTAACAGTTTGGTGCGGTCATCAAATGCCTTACGGTCCTGCTCGGTCCACCAGTTTCGTAAATTGCCGTCACCATCATATTTGCTGCCGCTGTCATCAAAACCGTGGCTGACTTCATGGCCGATCACGCCACCGATAGCACCATAGTTAATGGCATCATCTGCGCTTAACTGGAAAAACGGTGGTTGCAAACGTGCAGCCGGGAACACAATTTCGTTTTGAGTGGGATCGTAATAGGCATTGACGGTTTGTGGTGTCATAAACCATTCGTGTTTATCAATCGGTTTGCCCAGCTTACTGACTTCACGCTGATAGTCGAAGCTGCGCACGCGTTTTACATTACCCAGGTGATCGCCTTTGGTAATGGTTAGCGCTGAATAATCACGCCAGTGATCCGGGTAACCAATTTTGGCATTAAATTTTGATAATTTAACTTTGGCGGCTTGTTTGGTGGTATCACTCATCCAGTCGAGCTGATCAATGCTGATTTCAAATTCATTTAAAACATTGCCCACCAGTTTTTGCATTTTGTCTTTGGCGGCTGCCGGGAAACGTTTTTCCACATACAGTTTGCCAACGGCTTCGCCTAATGATCCGTTAATCAGCGATACACCACGTTTCCAGCGCGGTTGTTGTTTGCTTTGACCTCGCAGCTTCTGGCTCATAAATGCGAAATTGGCATCATCGACTGCTTTGGTTAAGCTACTGGCATAACTGGTGATCAGCTTATAACGCAGGTAATCCTGCCATACGCTAACTGGTGTGCTGGCCAGCAACTTATCCAGCGCTTTAAAATAACTGGGCTGGCTGATAATGACCTGCTCTACATCAGGTAAGCCCAGCGTGGCCAGTAACGGTGACCACTGGGTGGTATCCCCTAATTCAGCAAGTTTATCGACAGAATAAGGATTATAGGTTTTTTCGTCGTTACGGTTTTCCACCTTGCTCCACTGGTGGGTTGCCAGCTGAGTTTCCAAATCAAATACCGCTTGGGCTCTGGCATCCGTCACATCTTTATCGATAAAACCCAGCATGCTTTTAATAAAGGCCGGTAGTGCATCACGCACTTCGATAAAGGTTTTATTGTCGGTAGCCAGATAATAATCGCGGTCGGGCAGGGTTAATCCATCCTGATAAAAATAAGCGGCGTATTCATCGGCTTTTTTCAGGTTGGGCTGCACATAAATGCCAAACGGCATATCTACTTTCATGCTAATAAAACGTGCCATTTCACGAGTAAGGGACGTGGTGTCGTTAATTGCATTTATATGATTTAAATCGTCATTTAACGGGGATAATCCTTTGGCTTCTACCGTCGCCTGATCCATCCAGCTGGCATACATGTCACCGACTTTTTGTGCTTCTGAGCCGGGTGCATTGGTTGCTTTGGCCGAGTCTTCTATGATGCTGCGCAGCGTTTTTTCTGCATCTTCATACACTTCGTGGTAAATGCTGTAGCCGTTGTAAATGTCGGGAATAGTGGTGGCATTTAACCAACCGCCATTAGCAAACTGATAAAAGTCATCCTGTGGACGAGTGCTGCGATCCAGCGCTTCCTGATCAACACCTGATTTAAGTACTGCGTTGGCGGTGTTATCGGCAGTGGATTGCGTTGATGGTGATTGCTGTGCTCTAAGGGCCACTGGTGCTGCAAATAAACTAATAATACTTAGCACCAACAGAGGTTTTTTAAACTGCATAAGACTGTCCGGAAAGTTAATCAGAGCCGAGTGTAACAAGCTTTGCCGACAAAGTGGGGGCGTAGCTAAACCTTGTTACATTTTATATTGAATTGATACAAAGCGAGTTGTTAATTGACCGTGCTGTTGATTTCGCCTTCGGCCAAACGGGTCGTGAGTTGGTCGCCACTTTTTACATCGTCTGCCTTTTTAAGCACCTTACCGTTAGTGAGTGTAATGCTAAATCCACGTGTGAGGGTGGTAAGTGGGCTTAAGGTATTCAATAAGTGCGCTTGCTCTGCCAGTTGTTGTTGTTTCAGTTTTAATCGGTGCTGCATCGCATGTTGTAAATTGGTGGTTAAGTGGCTGAGCTGACGATTTGCCATTGCTACGGTATGTTGCGGATTTTGCTGGCTTAAGCGATTAGTAAGAGCTTCATTACGTTTATGACTGTTATGCAATATGCGCTGCATGGCTGCATGCATCGCCAGTTGCAGATGGTCAATTTGTTGTGATTGTTGTTTTAATCGCGCAGCAGGATGATGTTTTTGTAACTGATGTTCACTGATATTCAACTGGTGAAATTTGCGCTGCAACTGTTGCTGTGTTGCCTGAGTTAAGCGCTGTTGCAACTTGATAATATTATTTACCTGCTCTCGCTGATCCTGACTGACCAGCTCTGCTGCGGCAGAAGGCGTCGGGGCGCGCAAGTCGGCAACAAAATCGGCAATGGTCACGTCCACTTCGTGGCCGACGGCACTGATAACGGGAATGTTTGAAGCAAATATAGCGCGCGCAACAGATTCCTGATTAAAACACCATAAATCCTCCAGTGAACCACCACCACGACCAACCAGCAATACATCTACTTCATTACGGAAATTAGCCTTCTCAATAGTGGCGACAATTTGTGCGGTAGCGATTTGCCCCTGAACCTGAGTGGGATAAATCACAATTTGGGTTTGCGGAGAACGGCGATTAAGTACGGTTAACATGTCGTGCAGTGCCGCGCCGGTGGCGGACGTAATAATACCAACCCGCTTAATGGTGTGTGGCAGTGGCTTTTTATAACTGGGGTCAAATAAACCTTCGGCATGCAGACGGTTTTTTAATTGTTCAAATTGCTGTTTAAGTAGTCCCTCACCGCCAGACTGCATTTTTTCCACAATCAACTGATAGTCACCGCGCGGTTCATATAAGCTGATGTTGGCGCGCACTAAAACCTGCTCACCTTCTTTGGGGGCCGGATTAACAAAACGATTACTGCCTTTAAACATCGCGGCACGGATTTGCGCGTTTTTGTCTTTTAAGGTGAAGTACCAGTGGCCGGAGCTTGCTTTGACAAAATTTGAGATTTCCGCCGATACCCATATGGTGCCAATTTCACTTTCTAAAATGGTGCGGGATAATCGATTCAGTTTACTGACGGTAAACACATTTTGCTGATGGGCTGACATACTCGCCTTAAAATACTGACAGGGTGAAAATTTTACCCGTTTGATGAATGATTTCAGTTTACCTGATAAGGCAAACCCGCTACAATCCCGCCGCAACTAATTCTCCATACAGAGGTGTCGTTGCATGTTACGGATCGCTAAAGAAGCCCTTACTTTTGATGATGTATTGTTAGTGCCCGGTCACTCAACGATATTACCCCATACCGCTAGTTTAAAAACCCGCTTAACCCGTAAAGTTGAACTGAATATTCCTATGGTGTCTGCTGCCATGGATACGGTAACCGAAGCGCGTTTAGCGATTGCATTAGCGCAGGAAGGGGGTATCGGCTTTATTCATAAAAACATGACTGCTGAACAACAGGCAGAGCATGTACGTCAGGTTAAAAAATACGAATCCGGTGTAGTATCGGATCCAGTGACTGTTACTCCGGATGCTACCATCGGCGAAGTTAATGCCTTAAGCAAACGTCTTGGTTATTCTGGTTTCCCGGTGGTAGATAGCGACAACAATTTAGTCGGTATTGTAACCGGTCGTGATCTTCGTTTTGAAAACAAACTGGATTTGGCTATCTCGTCTGTGATGACACAAAAAGACGATTTGGTCACAGTGACTGAAGGTGCAACTTCGGATCAGGTACTTGATTTGATGCATGAAAATCGCATCGAAAAAATTCTGGTGGTTGATGACAACTTCAAACTAACCGGTTTAATTACCGTTAAAGATTTCCAAAAAGCCGAAAGCAAACCAAACGCCTGTAAAGACGAATTAGGTCGTTTGCGTGTGGGTGCAGCTGTTGGCGTAGGCGCCGGTACCGACGAGCGCATTAAATTGCTGGTTGAAGCCGGTGTTGACGTATTGTTGGTGGATACGTCACATGGTCACTCACAAGGTGTTATCGACCGGGTTAAATGGGTACGTCAAAACTTCCCCGATGTGCAGTTAATTGCAGGAAACGTGGCAACAGGAGAAGGTGCGTTAGCATTGGCCGATGCCGGCGTAGATGCAGTTAAAGTGGGCATTGGCCCGGGTTCTATTTGTACCACCCGTATAGTAACCGGTTGTGGTGTACCACAAATTACCGCTATTTCTGATGCGGTTGAAGCCTTAAAAGATCGTGATATTCCAGTTATCGCTGATGGTGGTATCCGTTTCTCTGGTGATATTTCTAAAGCCTTAGTGGCTGGCGCAAGCTGTGTGATGGTAGGCAGTATGTTAGCCGGTACCGAAGAAGCACCGGGTGAAGTGGAATTGTATCAGGGACGTTATTACAAATCTTACCGCGGAATGGGCTCGCTGGGGGCAATGAACCAAAGCCATGGTTCATCGGATCGTTATTTCCAGGACAGCAATGAAGCCGAAAAACTGGTGCCTGAAGGCATTGAAGGTCGTGTAGCCTACAAAGGCCCAATCGCTAACATCATTCACCAGCAAGTCGGCGGTATTCGCTCTGCGATGGGATTGACCGGTTGTGCCACCATTACCGAAATGAATACCAAACCTATGTTTGTAAAAGTCACCGCAGCCGGTATGGGTGAATCACATGTACACGATGTGACTATCACCAAAGAAGCACCAAACTACCGCTTAGGGTAATCAGCTTAAAAGCTAAACTTCATGGGCTGACACAGGTTGTCAGCCTTATTTTTTATTTCAGTTGGAAATCGCAATGACCACAAATATTCATGACCAGCGTATTTTGATCCTTGATTTTGGCTCCCAATATACTCAGTTAATTGCACGTCGCGTACGTGAAATTGGCGTGTATTGTGAGTTGTGGGCGTGGGATGTGACTGAAGAGCAAATCCGTGAATTTGCTCCAAACGGTATTATTTTATCTGGCGGCCCTGAGTCGGTTACCGAAGCCAATTCACCACGTGCACCTGAATATGTATTTAATGCCGGTGTGCCGGTATTGGGTATTTGTTATGGCATGCAAACCATGGCTGAGCAACTGGGCGGCAAAGTTCAGGGCTCGGATATGCGTGAATTTGGTTATGCCAGTGTTGAAGTTTTAGAGTCGGTGCCGCTGTTAGCCAATATTGAAGATCATATCGGCGATAACGGCAATGCCATGCTGGATGTGTGGATGAGTCACGGTGATAAAGTGATTGAAATCCCGGCCGGATTTCAAACTGTGGCGCAAACTGGCAGTTGTCCTCATGCGGCAATGGCTAATCTGGATAAACAATTCTATGGTGTACAATTCCATCCGGAAGTAACCCACACACGTCAGGGACAGCGATTATTAACACATTTTGTTAAAGACATCTGTCACTGTGAAACCTTATGGACACCTGCCAAAATCATCGAAGATGCGGTTGAACGCATCAAACAAAAAGTGGGTGACGATGAGGTTATTTTAGGTTTATCCGGTGGTGTCGACTCATCGGTAGTTGCCATGTTGATGCACCGCGCCATTGGCAAAAACTTAACCTGTGTATTTGTTGATAACGGTTTATTGCGTTTAAACGAAGGCCAGCAGGTGATGGATATGTTTGGTGATCACTTTGGTCTGAATATTATCAAAGTGGATGCCGAGCAACGTTTCTTAAGCGCCTTAGCCGGTGAAGCTGATCCTGAAGCTAAACGTAAAATCATTGGTCGTGTGTTTGTTGAAGTATTCGATGAAGAATCGAAAAAACTGGCCAATGCCAAATGGTTAGCACAGGGCACTATTTATCCGGACGTGATTGAGTCTGCGGGCTCTGCTACCGGTAAAGCGCACGTGATTAAATCTCACCACAATGTGGGCGGATTGCCGGAAGACATGAAAATGGGGCTGGTTGAGCCACTGCGTGAACTGTTTAAAGATGAAGTTCGTAAAGTGGGTCTGGAGCTGGGTTTACCTTATGACATGTTATACCGCCATCCTTTCCCCGGGCCGGGTTTAGGTGTACGTGTATTAGGTGAAGTGAAAAAAGAATACTGTGATTTACTGCGTCGTGCCGATGCGATTTTCATTGAAGAATTGCACGCTGCCGATTTGTACCACAAGGTATCACAAGCCTTTACCGTGTTCCTGCCGGTACGCTCTGTTGGTGTCATGGGGGATGCACGTAAATATGACTGGGTGGTAAGCTTGCGGGCGGTTGAAACCATTGACTTTATGACCGCGATTTGGGCACATTTACCTTATGATTTTCTGGGTAAAGTCTCCAACCGCATTATCAACGAAATCGATGGTATTTCACGTGTGGTATATGATATTTCGGGCAAACCACCGGCAACCATTGAGTGGGAATAGTTTTCCGGTAATAACAGCCACAGCATAAGCAAAAAGTCCGCGTAACTGCGGACTTTTTTGGTTTTTGACACAACTGTGTGATAGCTAAATTAAAAATGCATAAGTCTGTTAGTGGTCATGCAAATTAGTAATCGCCGACTGCAAATGTTCAAGAAACGCTTTGGTTTTAACCTGTGGATATTTTCTACCGGAATAAAACGCGTATAACACCAGATCTTCCGGTTCACGATGACAATCAATTTTAATCAGGGAGCCGTTATCTATCTCTGACTGACAGGCATGCAGCGGCATAATAGCGAAACCAAGCCCTTTCAATGCTGCGGCTTTGGCCATGTGGCCGCTGTTAACTTTGTAACTGGAACTGACATGTACGGTTTGATCATGCTTAAAGCGCCAGGGCATGCCTTTAAGAACCGACATACTGGTAATACAGGGGGCTTTCTTTAGTTCATCCAGCGATTGGGGGGAGGGATGGCGTTCCAGCAATTTTGGAGCCGCTACCACACAACTTGACCAGCGCAGAATTTCTCTGGCGACCCAGCTGGAATCTTGCAGTGATCCACGACCAAAACGTAATACCAGATCGAATCCTTCCAGTAGTCCTTCTGTTGGGTCTAGCTGGGTGTCACAGCTGAGTTTTAATTGCGGATGCCTGATGCAAAAGTCTGCCAGAATGTCAGCCATAAAGGGCAGATCCGGTGTCATAATTTTCAGGTGACCGGATAACGTATCTGCTGTCTGGGATAATTCATCAAGGGAATGATCCATGGCCTGTGTCAGTGGTGTGATGGATTGGTACAACTGCTTACCGGCTGGCGTTGGAATCATCTTTCGAGTTGTACGCTCCAGCAAGCGCACATTAAGTTGTTGCTCCAGCAAAGCAACATGCCGACTGACATTGGATACAGGCAACTGAAGTTGCTGTGCGGCAAGCTTAAAGCTCAGTTTTTCATAAACGGCCTGAAAGCAAAACAACCATTGGAGTTCGATTTTTTCTATCATCAATTATCCCAAATTATGAGATTAATAAAGTAATAAAACCATATTTATCACAAATTGGGCTTTCACTACCATCTCTGCCAGGTTTTATGATCAGGAGAGAGTTAATGAGCAGAACTAAGCGGATTGCCATAGTGGGTGCCGGGGTGGCCGGGATGGCGCTGGCAATACTTGCCACAAAGCGGGGATATCAGGTCACTTTGTTTGAACGTTACAGTAAAATTTCGTCGATGGGAGCCGGAGTGACCTTATGGCCCAATGCGATGTTTGTGATGCATCAAATGGGACTGGGCAAGGAGATGGAGAAACTGGGTGGCGCACCGCAGCTGATGTGTCAGTTTGACCGGCATGGAAATCTGCAAACTGAGTTTGATATTGCAACTGTAAACTCGTTGTGCGGTTTTATCAGTGTGTCAGTATTGCGGCGTGACCTGATGAATGTACTGGCCGGGTTGTTAAATGATCTTGGGGTGGAGATTAGGTTTGATTGCTCAATTACAGCAGCAAAGGTGACGGAGTTAGCTGAGCAGCATGATCTGGTTGTTGGAGCTGACGGAAGAATGAGTTCAGTTGTGCGTGAGTCATTGTTTGAGAATAAGGTGACACCTGAATATCATGGCTTTTTGAATATTATAGGAATAAGCAGGCAGCGAAAGCATACTCTGGATAATACCATTTGTGACTTTCGCGGTTTAGGGCAACGGTTTGGAATTGTGCCGGTAAATGATGAGTGGTGTTACTGGGCGGGCGCCTGGAAGAGCCCAATCGACAACAACCCGCCGCAGCAATATTGGTATGACGAGCTATGTCGTCGCTTTCAGCACTGGCCGCAACCCGTGCAAAATGTGCTGCAGTACTGTGACAGAACGTCAGTGAACCGCATTTTTGTTCATGATATAGATCCTTTGCCTTACTGGCATAAAGACAATGTTGTCATTATAGGGGATGCTGCTCATGCTGCGTTGCCGACCTCCGGGCAGGGTGCATGTCAGGCGTTGGAAGATGCATGGCACCTTGTCAGATTACTGACAGAAAACGCTGAACTGGAGGTTGTCCTTCGAACTTTCTATCAACAGAGAAATGCCAAAACCTCTGCCGCTCAATTGGTGGGAAGGCAGTTAGCGAATCAAATTTTTTCACAACAGCCTGAACCGCGGTTACCTTCATCTCATATTTCTGCCAGTGACCTCAGCCAGTTTTGGATGCAGGGCTTAAGGTTGTGACGACGATGAGCTGATAGAAAAAGATGGGGTACCGGGAGGCGTTAAACAACGTAAATTAAAAAGCTATTTTGAATATTCGCGTGAGTATAATCTGACGCCAGCGATTTAAGCCTGAAGGCATTGTTATAACAATGCCTTTTTAATTATGTATGTTAATTAAGTAAGAACTCAATTCGTGTTTGTAACTTTACTGTGGTTTACAATATTGACTGTTTTATAACCTTGTTGCTCATAGTTACTGATGCATTTTTGATAGTTGTTATGAAGCCTTATTTCATCCACAAATCCCCATGCAAACATCCTGCACTTTACCTGCTGTTTATCGGTATTTTGCAAAATAGTTTGCTGGCTTATTTCAATAAACCCCAGTTTGTAAGCTAAGTCACCTAAACGGTTATACATTATGACACCGCATATAATCAGGATTGCCGCAGCTAATAGACTTTTAAATTTCACTGTTATTCCTTTAATGGAGCGTTGTTTGAGTGGTAATTAAAGCGACTTAAATTGCTTTTTGAGGTCATATCCATCATCGGTAACGATTTTTTCCAGTGTTTCAACGCGTTCTTTTAATGCAGCTATTTGATTCATAATTTCAGGATCATTTTGTGCTTCTGCTGCCGGGTTTTTCTTTTTAATTTGTTTAATGATTTCCGCTGTACCCCAGAAGATAATAGCGATAATGGCAATAGGCGTTAAATTCATAATTTTTCCTTTAAAATGGTATGCTTAACGCAATGTCCTTGTTTAACGGTTATGTTTGCGTTTTGGCATGTGCGTTGTGGTTATACGAAGCATATAGCAATTCCCTGACCACAATTTAAATCGTTATACTTTTCAACATGTTATAGCTATTTTATGCTTGGTAGTATAGTGCTTAATCTTGCTATATTTACCAATATTTTGCCAATTTAACCAACTTTTTATCGGTTTTACATGCGTTTAAATAGTCCTTATTTCACAGAATTACTTGCCACTGACCGTTTTTGGATGCTGCAAGCCTTGTTGCGTGCACGCAAGGCAGAACAACAAAATGAAATTCCGGTTGGGGCTGTACTGATTCAGGATAATCAGCTTATTGGTGAAGGGTGGAATCAACCTATCTCTTTAGATGATCCGTCTGCTCATGCAGAGATGCTTGCTATCCGGGATGGCGCCAGAGCTATTGGAAATTATCGCCTGCCAGGCACAACGCTATATGTGACATTGGAGCCGTGTCCGATGTGCGCAGGTTTGTTGGTACATAGTCGCATCGACAGACTGGTCTTTGGCGCTTCTGATTTAAAAACCGGTTGTGCCGGCAGTATTATGGATCTGTTACGCCACGATAAGTTAAATCATCAGATTGAAGTGACTAGTGGAGTGCTTGAGTCTGAATGTAGTGAATTGATATCGGCTTTTTTCCGCCGCAGACGCGCGCAGAAAAAAGCCTTAAAACGGATTAGCGTTTAGCTGGGCGACTGGACGGTAAAAAATCGTCCTGATTAAAAAACTCACGGTTATAAAAGAACTGTCTGCGTAAATGAATTTTACGGTTTGCTCTTTTTAACGCCAGACGACGATGGTTGTTTGATTTAAAAAAGCGAAATGTTACCTTTATATATGTGTTGATATTATAACACACACTAAGTTAGTGTAGTAAAGATAAAAAGTTTACCTGATTACCCACAAACATCAGCCAGTCTCAATAGACGATATGGCATAGGCGGTGTTCGCACAGCAACCCTCGCTAG
>NZ_JACNEP010000002.1 GCF_014270035.1 Neptunicella marina
GCTAGTGCTCTTGTAGGTTTGGCGACTGATCAGATCGCTAAAAGCCATGAATGTTCAATTTTGTGGGGATTCTTCAGGTTCCAGACGAATTTGTCGAACCTCGAGGGTTCTCATCCGTCGTCCACCAAAAAAGAAAAGGCCCATGCAAATGCATGAGCCTTTTCTTTTATAATGGCGGTGAGGGAGGGATTCGAACCCTCGTTAGGGATTAACCTAAACACACTTTCCAGGCGTGCGCCTTCAGCCAGCTCAGCCACCTCACCAAATTCTGTAAGAACAACATCGAACTATGTTCTGAGGGCGCGTATCTTATGGAATTCACCCTTTTATATCAAGCACTAATATCCTTTTAGGTTTAGTTTGAACGATAATTCATCAAACAAGGTTATTAAGCGTTGCCCTTAACCTGCATTTTTAATTGTTGAGCGAAATCAAGCATACGATCTAACGGAATTAACGCTTTATGACGTAATGCTTCATCTACAAAAATCTCATGGCCTGAGCCATCCGTTAACGCACTCTCAATCGCTTGTAAGCCATTCATTGCCATCCAGGGACAATGTGCACAACTACGACAGGTTGCGCCATTACCGCCCGTTGGTGCCTCAATAAAGGTTTTCTCTGGAGCAAGTTGTTGCATCTTATAAAAAATACCGCGATCAGTGGCGACAATAAAAGTCTCGTTATCCATTTTCTGGGAAGCGGCAATCAACTGCGACGTTGAACCAACAGCATCGGCCATTTCAACAATATTTTGTGGCGATTCAGGGTGAACTAACACCGCAGCGTCAGGATATTGCTGTTTTAGATTAGCCAGGGCTTTAGCTTTAAATTCGTCATGCACCACACAAGCCCCCTGCCACATCAACATATCTGCGCCGGTTTGTTTCTGAATATAACTTCCTAAATGGCGATCGGGCCCCCAGATAATCTTTTTACCTTCAGAATCAAGATGCTCAACAATCTCCAGCGCGATACTCGAAGTCACTACCCAGTCAGCACGCGCTTTTACTGCAGCCGATGTATTGGCGTAGACCACCACAGTGTGATCTGGATGCGCATCGCAAAATTCACTAAATTCATCAACCGGACAGCCCAGATCCAAAGAACAAGTTGCCTCGAGTGTTGGCATTAATACTTTTTTATTAGGGCTTAAAATTTTAGAGGTTTCCCCCATAAACTTCACACCAGCGACTATTAACGTATCAGCTTGATGATCACGTCCAAATCTTGCCATTTCTAGAGAATCAGCCACACAACCATTGGTTTCTTCTGCTAACGCCTGAATTTCAGGGTCAGTATAATAATGCGCGACCAACACAGCATTTTTTTCACGTAATAAAACTTTAATACGTTCTTTATATGCTTGTTTTTCCGCATCAGTTAGCGGTTGTGGTTTAGGAGGAAATGGATAATCCAGCATATCCAGATTAACGGCCTGATTCATGGTACAACTCATATAATAACGGAACCTTGCATTATACAGCATTCGCTAAAGCTTGGAAATCAAAGGCTTTAAGGCACAATTATATGAGTTAGATTTCTTTAGAATTACAAAATACGTCCTGTATTTTGCCTTGCGGGCCGCACACAAATGAGTATGGAACTCATTTGAATAGCTTCAGCTAGCCTGCAAAGCAGGTGAGCTACATGGATGGTGCGAATAAAAGTGCGTTAAACAAATATTGTCTGGAACGATATATAACAGCTTTAGCTGGCCTGCGAAGCAGGTGAATGACAGGATGTCATGAATAAAATTGTTCCAGACAATTTTTTCGTATCAGCTTCGCTGATTCTCATCCAGATTAACATTGAAAATAAAATAAAGTGGTGGGTCGTGCTGGATTACAAAATACGTCCTGTATTTTGCCCTGCGGGCCGCACTCAAGTGCGTTAAAAATTGTTCCAGACAATTTTTTCGTACCAGCTTCGCTGATTCTCATCCAGATTAACATTGAAAATAAAAGAAAGTGGTGGGTCGTGCTGGATTCGAACCAGCGACCAATTGATTAAAAGTCAACTGCTCTACCAACTGAGCTAACGACCCACTTAAACAACTTGGAAAGAATGTTGTATTGTGATTGCAACTGATTACTAACAAATCAAATTGCTGAAAATTACTAAGAGTGGTGGGTCGTGCTGGATTCGAACCAGCGACCAATTGATTAAAAGTCAACTGCTCTACCAACTGAGCTAACGACCCATCTTAATTAATTTTACTGACGCGCGAAACTGAGGGAGTGGTGGGTCGTGCTGGATTCGAACCAGCGACCAATTGATTAAAAGTCAACTGCTCTACCAACTGAGCTAACGACCCGCTCTGTCTGTCTCGACGGCGGCATATAATACTTATTTATGCCCTCGACGCAACCTAAAACAAACAAAAATATCAGATAAGTGTTTAACTGCCGAAAATAGCATCAAAAAAGCCAGCTATTTGATATTTTTTAATCGACTCTCAGCAAGTTTAGCTGCGGTAGTGCCGGCATATTCGCTTACAACCTGATTAAATAATTGCTCTGCTTCAGACAGATTATTTTGTTTTTGCGCAATCATGCCCAATTTCAAAATAGAATCTGCACGCTTAGTTGAATCAGTGTAGGTTGCAACCAAATAAGAGAATTTATTCTTAGCTTCAGACCAGTTTTGCTTGTTAAACAACAACTGTCCTAACCAATAATATGCATTTGCAGCATAGGACGAGTCAGGATATTTTTGCAAAAAGGCTTCAAACATCGGAATAGCATCATCGTAACGCTTTTCCTTTAATATGAGGTTAACAGCCTGATCGTAAGCTTCGCTCTCACCTGCAACCGGATCAGGCGCAGCTGGCGTCGTAGACGCAGGAGAGCCATCAGGTACAGGTAACATTGGAGTTAAAGCAGGTTTTTTCTGCATAACAGACTCTATGCGCTTATCAATTTCCTGATAAAGCTCACGTTGCCGTTCCAGAATCTGCTCAAGTTTATGAGTGTGTAGTTCAACAGAACCTCGCAGCTCGTTTACTTCATTCTGCACAGAATCAAGCTGCTGCTGCATTTGCTGTTGCATTTGGGTTCGGGTACCAACCATTCTCTCTAAAGTAGAAAGACGCTGTTCCAGATTACCACCATTAACGTCCACAACGGGTGCAGGCCCTGCACTTATTGCAGAGCCTGAAACCAACAAGGACAACAAAACAAGGGTGTTTTTGCTCATCCTGTTATCTTAGTTTTGGTAAACCAAAACCCCACGACGGTTCTCAGCAAACGCTGCTTCAGTGTGAGCAGGATTCACTGGTTTTTCTTCACCGTAAGAAACAACAGAAATCTGACTTGGGCTTACACCAGCATTTTGCAGGTAAGTAGCAACAGATTTCGCACGACTTTCACCCAAAGAAATGTTGTATTCTGGTGTACCGCGCTCGTCACAGTGACCTTCAATTACAACATTTACATTGTGGTGCTTCACTAAAAATGCAGCGTGTTTATCCAAAATTGAATAAGCATCTGAACGCAACGTGGCACGGTCAAAATCAAAATAAACCACCTGTTCTTGTTGCATCAGCATATTTTTGTCTTCACGCAGCTGCTCTTCTGGGCTCATTGTTTTTTCAATTGCACCAACCTGAACACCTGAATCCTGTGATTGAGAAGAAGATTGTGCCGCAGCATCGGCATTAGTATCAGCTTGTTCCTGAACACCGGAATTAGAAGAACATGCCATCATGGTCATCACCGGTAACGCAATAATTAAGCCTTTTAACACTTTGTTAAGTTGCATCCTGTAGATCCTTATCGTTATTCAAGTTGTTTATTTAATTATCATTGCTATCCAGCTACGGATAATACTGAATAGTGTCATACGTTATCGTAAAAAGGGTGACCAGCTCGGTGACTTCACTTGCCCATTTGCCGCGGGGAGTCTCGCTTTGAAACGCCCATCAAGTGACACTAACGACAACACCTGCTTTCCACCATCTAACGTACTGTACATGATCATACTACCGTTTGGCGCAATGCTTGGCGACTCGTCCAATTCGGTTCTGGTTAGAACCTGCATTGCCCCAGACTGAATATCTAATCTAGCGATACGGTAATCGCCTCTTGTTCGATTAACCAATACCAGCTGACGACCATCCGGTGTAAAGGTCCCTCCCAGATTCATTTCGCCGTCAAAAGTCAGACGCCTGACTTGTCCTGATGCTAAATTTACTCGATAAATCTGTGGTTTACCACCCCGTTCCGAACTAAAAATGATGCTTTTACCATCAGGTGCCCAGGCTGGCTCTGTATCAATATTGCGGTTTTTAGTTAAACGGCGCATTTGTTTGCTGGCAAGGTCCATTACATACAATTCAGAATTACCATCTTTCGACAACACCATAGCCAGTTGTTTGCCATCTGGAGAGAAAGCGGGCGCACCGTTTATTCCAGGAAATGAGGTCAAGCGCTCACGCTGCATGGTATAGATATCCTGCATAAAAATTTCAGAGCGTTTATTTTCGAAACTGACATACGCCAGTTTATTACCATCGGGCGACCAGGCGGGTGACATTAATGGTTCACGCGAACGTAATAACACAGACTCATTAGCACCATCGTAGTCAGCAACGACTAATTGATAGGGATACTCATTTGTCGCACGATCCCGCACAATCACATAAGAAATACGAGTTAAGAAAGCCCCACGAATACCGGTTAATTTTTCAAAAATAATATCGCTGATACGGTGCGCATATTGACGAAACTGATTGCCGTTAATTACCGTTTTACGACTATCTAAAATATGATCATTTGATTTTACCAGACGACCATTACTTAACATTTGCGCCTGACCACCGGTGATCTGACCACGTAAAACATCAACCAGTTCAAAGCTCACGGCATAGCGGTCAATTGAAACTTCCTCAATTTTCCCCACCACCACGGCCTCCACCCCGGCAGATGCCCAGGCCGCATAATCGATATCACCATCTTCACCGGGGAATTGTGGCATATGTGCCGGATTCATCGGATTAAATTTACCACTGCGGCGTAAATCAGCAGACACCACATCGGCTAAGGTTCCGGGTAACTGGCCTTGCCCAACAAATTTAAAAGGGACAACCGCTATTGGCCGGGCTGAATCAACCCCTTCAGTGATCACAATTTCCAAGGCAGCAAAACTGCTTACACTAAATAAGCTCAGTATTAATACACTCAGTCTCACAAAGGGTTTGAACATCATAGCTCCGGTTCTACTGTTAAATTGATATTACGTAATTGTTCATATATATCCGGCTCTGATGATACCGGTAAGGTTTCCGATTTCAATACCGCTCGTCGTGCTGCTTCGCAAACGATTGGGTCACCGCCTAAAACTTGTACACTGGTTACGAAACCTGTTGTCGCTAAACGAATATTCAAACGACACTTTTTACCATTCATCGAGTCATCCACCAATAAATTGCGTTGAATGGTGGTGTAGATTAACGACTTATACTTCTCTACCTCTGACAACACTTGCTGACTACGCGCTCTTTGACGTGCGGCCATTTCTGCCTGTAATTGCTCAGCCATTATTTTTTCCTGCCGCGCTTGTTCCTCAGCCGCTTTTCTCTTGCGTTCAGCTTCTGCTTTTTCACGTTTTTTCTTTTCTTCTAATTCTTTTGCTTTACGCGCCTCTTCTTTATCACGTTTTATTTTTTCCTGACGCTCGCGTTCACGCTTTTCTGCAGCTTCTTTTTCTTTACGCTTTTTTTCCTTCGCCTGAGCCGCTATACGTTCCTTACGTTTTTGTTCTGCCACCCGACGACGTTCCGCTTCCTGAACTTTCCGCTGCGCTTCTTCCCTTGCTTCACGTTTGACATCCTCACGTTTTTGACGTTGTTGCTCGACCGTTTTTGCATCAACCACCACGGCTTTTACGATTGGCATGGATAATTCGGCTGGTTTTTGTGGTGTAGAGCTGATATCAACACTTAACATCAGCAGAGTCACAATCACAACATGTAATAAAGCCGATTTCCAAATCGAGCCTGATAATGCACTCATACTATTTTTTCTGTTCCGGAGAATCCGTCATTAAACCCACAGAAGGTACGCCCGCTCGCTGCAATAACACCATCAGTTGTACGACCTGATCGTATGCCACGGCCCCATCTCCCTTAACTACCACAGGTATTTCAGGATCTTTTTGCAATTGTCTGGCAACTAACGTAGCTAAATCTTCCGCAGACATGGGTTTATCCTGACTGTCACCCACACTCAAATAATACTGGCCTTCCGCATCAACAGTCGCGATAAGTGGCGGTTTACTCTCATCTTTTAATGGCTCCGCGGACGCCTTGGGTAAATCGACTTTGACCCCTTGAGTAACCAGTGGAGCCGTTACCATGAAAATAATCAACAACACCAACATCACATCGATGTATGGCACCACGTTAATTTCAGAAACAGGCTTGCGCTTTTTACGGATATACATTTATTACCCCTCGCGCACTGTGCCTTCAGATGACAAGGTCTGACGATGTAAAATGCTGGAGAATTCTTCCATAAAGTTACTGTAGTTGTTTTCCAGTTTTTCAACCTGATGGCTAAAGCGGTTATAAGCAATAACAGCCGGAATGGCTGCAAACAAGCCCATAGCGGTAGCAATCAATGCCTCGGCAATACCCGGAGCAACCATGGCCAACGTTGCCTGTTGCACTTCACCCAAAGCAATAAATGCCGTCATAATGCCCCAAACTGTGCCAAACAAACCAATGTATGGACTGATAGAACCAGCCGTAGCCAGAAACGCCAGATTTTTTTCCAGTTCATCAATTTCGCGCGAGAGCGCAACACGCATTGCCCGATAGGTACCATCCATAACTGCATTTGAGGGTGTTGTTGGGCTTTTACGTAAGCGGATAAACTCCTTAAACCCCGCACAGAATAAACTTTCCATACCCAAAATTACCTGGCGTGCGGAAATTTCCTGATACAAGCGATTGAGGTCAACACCGGACCAAAATTTATCTTCGAACTTACGCATTTCCCGTTGCGCATTACCTAGCGTTTTACTGCGCTGGAAAATAAATGCCCAGGATACAATCGAAGTAAGCAATAAAATTAACATTACCAGTTTTACCAGCAAACTGGCTTGCCAGAATAAATCAAAAAAAGATAATTCAGCAGACACGCAGGAGTTCCTCTCTTATATGGCTTGGTATCGCGATCGCTCGCATTTTGGCTAAATCAACACATGCGATATGAATGGTCGCATCCACCAAAAGTTCATTTTGTTGATTGAATATTTGCTGATGAAAAACAAGACTGGCTTTTTTTAACTGAACAATTCGGGAACGAATAACCAACTGCGCATTAAATACCGCAGCTCTGAGATTATCCATATTTACCTGCCTTACGACAAAGCCGATATGACGGGTTAATAGTTCGTCCTGCTCAATACCTAACTCCCTTAACCATTCTGTGCGAGCTCGCTCCAAAAACTTAAGGTAGTTGGCGTAATAAACTATGCCACCAGCATCCGTATCTTCATAATAGACCCGGACACTGAATTCGTGTTCATCCCTCATACAATCTGACGTCAACCATGTTAATTAACACAAGGTAACATATATTTATTCGCTTGTGAGTAGCCAGTTACCGATGATTTTATACTGATTAACTTGAATAAATTATGAATATTTATGCATATTCAATAGAAACGCCTAAAAAGCGATAAAAGTTTTTAATAAAAATTATGTAAAAAGAAAGGCTTAGTTAGATAATCATCCTCTTATGTTAGCGCTAACTTAATCAAATACCTCACATTTAGATACATTGCGTTAACAAGTTCATATAAAACATTTACAAAATCACAGATTTAGCAAAACTATTTCTAATGGAATAATAATTAACCACCCGTGCGGACTTGATCATAATAATGCATTTTTAAAGGGTTTAAATAAAACCAATAGACTTAAATAAAGCTTGATAAAATAATTATGGATTAGATTTTCTAATGACAAAAATGTAATTTTTCTCAATTGATGAGAATTTATTCGCCACTATAATGACACTCGTTTTCTGAGCTAGCGCAACGATGGGTAACCATCATAGCCAGATTCCCTGCTTTATCCTTCTTGCGATAAACAGACATGTTCCCTGGAATTGTAATTCCCTTATCAACTTTGTTGTTTTGCCCGCTCATTGAGCGGGCTTTTTTTTGCTTAAAATGACGCAGCGTATACCAATTTCTAGACAGTCAGCACTTTATTGACAGGTAGATCACGGATACGTTTTCCGCACGCGTGATAAATCGCATTAGTAAGGCTGGCCGCAACTGGCGGAACACCCGGCTCACCGACTCCACCAGGTGGATGATCATTTTCCAGAATATAAACTTGCATGGGAGGGGATTGAGGCATGCGCAAAACAGGGTAGTCATGGTAGTTAGATTGCACCACGGCTCCCTCTTTATAGGTGATTTCGCCCATCAAAGCCAGCGACAAACCAAATACCATCGCCCCTTCCATCTGCGATTTAACCCGGTCTGGATTAACAGCCAATCCACAATCGGTAGCCAGATGCATTTCTAATACGGTCAGTTTGTTATTTTCCACTCGTACTTTAGTGGCGACAGCACAGTAGGAGACAAAACTGCGATGCACACTAATGCCCCACGCTTCATTTTTAACAGTAGGTCCCGCTGTATTTGCTTCTTTACATACCCGATTTAACACCGCTTTTAGACGCTCACCATCGATAGGAAAGGTTTCCTGCGGATCACCATAATTGCCGTATTCATAACCTTGTTTGTTTGGATTGGTAATTTTGTTTTCACCCAGCAAAGTCAGCCACATTGACTGAGTATCCTGCTTTGACGCTGAGGCTAATTCGTCAACAAATGAACCCAGCGCAAATCCATGTTGAATATTGCATACCGAACGTAACCAGCCAATTCGGGTATGTCCTGTGGCCTTGTGAGTCTCACAAGATAGATTGGCTACATCGACCGGTACATCACCAAAACCTAAGCCCAGTTCGCCTCCAGATGGTTCGTCTGTGGTACTGGTAAAGGTCCAACTAATTGACGGGAAGCTAGTGCGCTGGATCCAGGCAGTGACTTTGCCACTTTCATCCATACCAGCTTCGAAAAACTGGCTGCTTATGGCGTGGTAATAACCATTTTGGATATCGTCTTCCCGCGTCCAGCATACCTTTACCGGTTTGCCTGTTTGCTGTGCCAGATATGCCGCTTCCACCGAAAAATCAGGTTTGGATTTACGCCCAAATCCGCCACCTAACAAAGTCACATGTACTTTCACCTTATTTTTATCCAGACCTAAGATGCTAGCGACGGTATTTTGCGTGCTCTGCGGTGTTTGAGTGCACGCCCAGATTTCCATCATCCCGTCTTTGAATTGAGCGGTAGCTGCTGGCGGCTCCATTGGCGCATGCACCAGATAAGGCACATTATATTGTGCACTAATCCGTTCACTGGCAGATTCCATTGCAGTATAAGCATCCCCCGCGTGCCGAAACACTTTGCCTTTAGACACAATGCGTTTTTGCATATCGGCATGAAAAGCAGCTGAATCGTGTTGTTTATTCGCACCGGTATCCCAGTCTAATTTTAGTTTTTTACGCCCTTGTATCGCAGCCCAGGTATTGGTTGCGATCACAGCCACACCGGGTAGCGGTTTAAACACTGCAGGCAAGGTTTGATCGGGCATTTTTATCGTTTTTAAAACGCCTTTTACTTTCAGGCATTCACTGTCATCAACACTAACCAACTTAGAACCTAACACTGGCGCACGTTCGATGCTGGCATACAACATTCCCGGTAACTGAACATCCTGGCCGTAGGTGGTATTACCCGTTACAAACGCTGACATATCCACACTGGATAAGCCTTTTCCGATATATTTAAAGTCAGCTGGTGATTTAAAGGTTAAATCCTGTTTTTTGGGTGCTTCGAGCAATGATGCAGCACGAGCCAGCTGTCCAAAGGATAAACTCTGACCATTGAGTTTATTCACCACCTGATGATCCAGTGCTTCAACCTGATCACTCGCAACGCCCCAGTTATTGGCCGCCGCTTGTTCTAACATAGCGCGAGCCGATGCGCCCATTTCTCGCATGACAGAATAAAAATGGCGCATGGAGCGAGAACCATCGGTGTTTTGACTACCGTATTCCTCGTTAGCCAAGCCTTGTATTACCTCAATTTTGCTCCAGTCAGCCATCAATTCATCGGCAAGCACCTGCGGCAATCCGGTGCGAATTCCCTGCCCCATTTCGCTGCGGTGACAAATAATTTCGACCGTATTGTCGGTGCGAATACTCACAAACAAATTTAATGCATTGGCGCTGCCGGTTGCTGCCCACGCTGGCGCCCAGCCCGGCATACTTGCCCCCAAGACTAAACCACCGCTAACAATCCCGGTTTGTTTTAAAAACTGACGACGCGATAAGTTATTGATATCACTCATGGCTAGGCTCCCATTTTTTGACGGCGCTGGCCGCAGATTTAATCGCAGCTTTTATACGCGGATAGGTGCCGCAACGACAAATATTGCCCTGCATGTGATTATCAATATCAGCGTCTGTTGGATTGGGATTACCTTCAAGCAAGGCAACCGCACTCATGATTTGACCAGACTGACAATAGCCGCATTGCGGTACGTTGTGCTCTGCCCAGGCTTGTTGCACAGGATGACTGCCATCCGCAGGCAACCCTTCGATGGTTGTTATATTTTTATTTGCCACTGCCGACACCGGCATAGTGCAGGCACGAATGGGCTGACCATCCAAATGCACGGTACAGGCACCACATAACGCCATACCACAGCCATATTTTGTGCCGGTCATATTGAGCATATCGCGGATAACCCATAGCAAGGGCATGTCCGCTTCTGCATCAACCGTCACAGGTTTATTATTGAGATTAAAACTAATCATGTTCTTGTCTCCTTTTGGCTGCTTAGCCAGTTTTGCAAATCAGTTTGAGTATCGATATCCAGCCAACCTTGTTGCAGCGCTACTGAACGAATTTGTTGTGGATATTGATCAATGATTTTTTTCGCGCCGTTATCACCTGATAAAGCTAATAACCCTTTAAAAAACTGCCGGGGGAAAATAGCCGGAACACCTTCAATACCTTCATACTGACTGACAATAATATGTGCTGGATATTGCTTTGCTGCATCACATAACTGCTGAATATGTGTTGCAGACACGCTGATGTGGTCAGCCAATCCAATTAACATATGTGTACACTTTTCAGGCAAATTATTAACACCTTCAACAATACTGGTACTTAAACCATGTTGCCAGTTTGAATTCTTAATCACTGGTAAGGAAATGTTGCACTGCTGCCGAATCTGTTCAGCATTTGCTCCCAGCACAAGACTGATATCTGGCATGTCAGCATATGCCTCAAGGCAATATTGCAACAAACATTTACCTGTTGAATTAACCTTTGCTAATTGCTTAATACCGTTAAAACGCTGACTTTGTCCTGCTGCAAGTATGACTGTACAAATATGAATCATGGCTCATTACCAGATATATCTTTTTGACTGGGTTTATCTCTGCCATTAAACATAACGCTATGAAGCTCGGCTAAAGTAGCCAGCGCAATCGACTCGGGCAACTCTCCACCTAACGCAAACCCCATTGGGTTAGATAACAGCACAGGCAATTGCGCTTCAGAAATGCCTGCTGTTGCTAATACTTTTTGTGTTCTATGGCCTGGGCCTAATAAACCTAAATAGTGCAAAGGAGCATTTTTAAGTAAGTTTAAAGCGTTAGCATCCAGTTCAATATGATGATTCATTACTATTGCAGCATCGACACTGCCGAACCATGGCTCGTCAGCAATATCAGACAAAGGTAAGCGCACAATGCGAGTTGCGTTTTTAAAACTCACGGCACGGGTATCCGTCATGCGCGAGTCACACAGAGTAATTTGCCAGCCAAATTCAGTGGCCATATTCACCAGTGGTAATGCATCAAGTCCGCCACCAAATATTGCTAAATGTACCGGTGGCTGTATCCGGTGCGATAAGATAACCGGTACTGTTTTTGCGCTTGTATCTGGTCGCTCTAAAACCTTGTTAACATAACCATGTGAATGCCTTTCAATTTGGTAATTCACAGCATTATGCGACAACATGTTTTCATGAAGTGTGATCAATTCAAGATGGTGATTTTCGGCGGTAATAGGTTGCAATAAAATAGTGACTTTCCCCCCGCAGCCCAAACCTAATTGCCAGGCGAAATCACCTTCATCAGAGCTGTCATATTCAATGATTCGGGCTTGATGACTATCCCAGCATTTTCGGGCCTGACGCAAAATATCAGCCTCTAAACAACCACCACTTAACAGACCATAATATTGCCCGCTGTCGTTTAACAGCATCATGGCACCGGGTTTACGATAACAACTGCCTTCAGTGGCAATAATAGTGCCTAACGCCCAGTTACATTCATTTTTACGCGGTGACCACTGATTTAACAGGTTGACAATATGATTCACGACTGACTCCTGTTATTCACAGGACTAAGAAGCATATTATGTAAACTGGCTGCACCGATGCCGTTTTCAGTTATTCCGGCTTCGATATCACGCACTAACTTAACCAATCTACGATTCACCGGCGTTGCAATATCAACCAATTCAGCCTGTTTTACCAATTGCGAATTCAAAAAATCAATTTCGGTGCGTTTATTATTTTTAATGTCCCACCACATAGAGGTATAAGCATCCTCATCTATTTGCAGCATTTGATTTGCCACTCTTTTGAATAACCAATCAGGCAAACTTAATATGCCCGGCAGCCAGCTGGCTTTAACGCGGGTAAGTTGCGGCAATGTAAGCTGTTTTTCGTTTGTAACGGCTAACAATTCGCGCATTAATTGCGCAATAATTTGGCGATATGGACGCTGTAATAACATTTGTTTAACTGGAATATCAGCCACAGCATTGACCGCATTGGCTAAATTTAATTGCAGCTTTGCCCATTGCATTGCTTCAATATTATCTATCGATTTCGCTAAAAACAAAGGATGATTAAACAGGGAAGCTAACTGCTCGCCTTCACGTTTATCACCTGTTTCAAGGTATAAATCACCTTCGGTTGATTTGTGCAATCCGCTATCCGTTTTAACCACATTAAAACCAACAATGGCTTTAAGTAATTTATTAGCTGGAAAAAATTGCTGAATAAGCACATCACTGCCCAGGCCATTTTGGCAGGCAACAATTGTTGTATCGGGATGAACAAAAGGAATAAGCTCATGCAATGCAGATTCAAGTCCGGTGCATTTAACAGTCAGCCATACGATATCCGCTTTTTTAAGTTCTTTGTTGCTCACTTGCTTACCGGCGAGATCTTGCCAGTTGGGCAACGCTGTTAATAACTGATGCTGCTGATAATCAGTTAATGAGAAAGTACTATCAAACTGCTCAAGCCATAACTGGCGCCCGATTAAGGACACTCTGCAGCCCATTTCATTTAGCATGCAGCCTATATAGGTGCCAATTAGACCTGCACCAAATACCAGATGTTGCTTCATCCATGTGCCTGTTGTTTTTTTATTTTTTATCACTCTAGCGTTAATGCCAAGTTCGCTGCAAGCCAAGTTGCATCACAGGCATAAAAAAAGCGCCCTGAGGCGCTTTTTCTAAGATAAATAAGGTTTAAGCTTTACGACGGCGCAAACGAACCAACCCCATTGCCGCAATCACAAATAGTGCAAGTAAAGAAGGCTCAGGTACCTGACCGTTTGTTGCATCTTTAATATTAAGACCGATTGAGGCGTTGCTAAATGAAATTGATTGAAAACCACTAAAACCTTCATTGGCATCACCCAATGTAGCACTGGTTAATAAATCAACTAAACCAGCCCCTAACGCCTTAAAAGTTAAGGTCGCCAGTAAAATATTAGAGCCCAATACAGGAGGTACACTTGGAAAACCAGCTAACAAACCACCCAGACCGTCGTCAGATACAAAAGGAGGAATAAAATTCGGTGCGATTAACATGCTTTCTAAACTTACTAATGCACTATCAAAATTAAGGTCTAAACCCCAACCTAAAAATGCATCGCCATCGAACTCAGTAGAGGCGACAAGATTAACGGTGATAGATTCGCCTACGTTTACATCTGTAGAAGTCGTAGGTTGAAAGGCTAATATCACATCAGCATTAGCGACGGTTGTTACTAAACTGGTTGCAGCCAGAATCGCTGCTGCAAATAAATTTTTAAGCTTTAACATTGTTATTTTCTCTCACAAAATTTTGTCATTGCGCTGCCACCATGGGCAGCGCGTTTCAATTAATTACCCGATAAAAACTTTTGATACCAAAGGCTGATATCTGCAAAAGAAATCAAACCATCGCCATCAAAATCAGCCGCTGGATTGAAACTCGCAGAACCTTCAGTTGCACCAAGGATCATGGCAATTGCCATGTAGTCATTCATATCAACATTGCCATCACCGTTAACATCTGCTGATTTTTCAGAGCTTTTCAGATTCAGTGAAATAACTACCGGATCATGGTCTGAAATACGGTAAGCATCGGCGGCATAGAAGTCGTTAATTTGCGCTTCGGTTTTATCTTCCATGTTGTAATCAAGCTTCGTTGGCTCATCGGCATTAATGTGCCATTCAACCGCATCAACCACTTGAGGCAACAATTTACTGTTAGCTAAACCGTGATCTAAGTAACCAAACTCACCACCATAGGTATATGAATAGGCTTCATTGCCGTTGAAGTGATGCATCAGATTGGTGTATCCGGCCTGCTCGATTTGGCGAATTGGGTCCTCTTTTGCATTAGAGTTCAAATCACCGATGATCAAAGCTGCGGTATCAGGGAATTCCTGCGCAATAAAGGTAGTTAAAGCTTGTGCCGCTCGTGTACGAGTTAAGTTACAGCTACCCTGACCATTCGTTGAGTCATCGCCTGCACCACAACCGCTGCCTTTAGATTTCAAATGGTTAACGCTAACCACCAGTTTTTCACCATTTTCATTCAGGCTAAATTGTTGGTTAAGAGACGGACGGTTACGATATTCAACTTCAAACAATGGACCATTAGCATCCTGAATCGAGTTTGACTCGTCCAATATTTTGACCGCACCGACTGGCGTCACCACAGCAGGTTTATACAGCATTGCGGTTGCAATAACATCGCTACCAAATTTACCTGCATCAATATAGGCGTAAGTGCCTGCACCTAACTCGGCATTCAGGCGTTCTGTTAATTGTGCGATGGTGCTGAATTGACCTTGATCTGCATCGTTCTCAATTTCCATTAAGCCAACAATATCTGCATTAATGGCTGAAATTGCAGCAACGGTTTTTGTAATCTGACGTTCAAATTCAACGTTAGTATCCGCACCGCGTGACGTAGGGAAACCGCCGCCTTGTCCATCACCATTAAACAGGTTCAGCACGTTTAGGCTCGCTACCTTTACATTACCTGGCATAATTTCCGGCTCAGGTGTGCGTGGATTGGTATTTAAGAAAGTCACATCAGAGGTTGGGTAAATACGGAACTTACTGAATGCGTAATCAAAAATACCATTCACAGAAGCAACTGAATCGCCAGTACGAACGGTATTGCTTGCAGATAATCCACCTGTTGGCCAAATGATATCCGCCGGGTTACGACCACTCATATTGTCATCAAGTGTGACTTTATTGAGTTGGTTGGTTGCCGCCAGGGCAATCGCTTCAGCAGAGCCGGGCAAATAAAGATTGGTTGGTGTGAAAATACGGCCATTCGATAGCGTCAAATCACCATATGTACCCAGATCGTAGCTATCGGTTACCATTAAATCCTGAATGGTAGTAACGTACATACCTTCAAGCGCTTCACGAGCTTGCTCAGAAGCAAAGGGTAAACTAATCTGCGTTGCTGCAATGGTGCCAGTACCACAATCAGTGATAACAGCATCTTCATTGATTTCGGTTTTTTCGTAATATTCTACAACTTCACCTTTAACACGAACAATTGATCCAGCAACCGGCAAACTAGCTGCATTGGAATAGACCAATACACCTTCTGATGTTAACGGATTGCCATCTTCATCTGATGCTTCTTCCTGTACATAATAACCTTTGCTTTGTGGGAAGCTTGCGGTAACTACCCCTTCGATAACCACAGTTTGATTTACTAATGGCGATTCAAAACCGTCACCTTGAACGGCACTGATTAAAGTGGCAGGGTCAAAACACGCACCTAACTCGGCAACAGGAGGATCGGTTGGGTCGGTAGGCTCAGAGCTGCCCGAACCAAAGGTTTGCTCAGCATTAATCAACCCATAACTTTTTGCTGCGTTTGCAACCCACGAGAAATCTGCAGATTTGTATCCGTTGCCGGTTAACTGCATTGACTGGCCTATTTGAGTAGCGCCACTTTCTGATACACCAATATCTGTAGACGTCATACCTTGCGCAGGTCCGTTTGCAGCAGTTAACACCCCTTCATAGCTGAGGAATTCAATAACGGAACCGTCGATATCAACCAGCGCTACGCCATCTTTACTGCCATTTTGTAAACCGTTACCAGGATAAATAAATGCAACTGCACCAAATCCATTACCTTCATCAGGAATAACTCCCGAAAGCGCTAATGTATTATAAGTAGAATTGTTGCTACCGTTGTATAGTACCAACGACATGCCCGCCAAATCGGTACCTGCAACACCAGCAATTTCAATTGCCTCATCTACATCAGTACTGTCATTGTCATAATGAATTTCATTAATAAAGGGTTTTGCTGCAACAAAGGTCTGATCGCTATTAATGCTGCCAAATGTGCTGTTTTTTGCTTCAGCCCACGTGAAATCACTCGACAACGCGCCTGTACCAACTAACTGAAGTGAATAACCCACAGGGGTGCTTCCCGGCTCTGAGACACCGATATCGGTGCTAGTCATGCCATCGGCAGGGCCGCCAACAGCAACCATCTCACCTTCATAGCTAATAAAGCTAATGACTGTGTCACCTTTTACCAATGCCAGTCCGTCAGGACTACCATTTTGGATACCTGCCACATCAAAACTCGCGGTACCGAATCCATTTAATTGGTCAGTCAGAACACCAGATAAGGCAACCGTTTTATAAGACGCCCCACCATTACCGTTGTAGAAAACAATAGAGTATTCAGCTAAATCAGTTCCTGCGGGACCTGCGACTTCAACTGCTTCACCGGCATCTGTACTGCTGTTGTCGTAATGCAATTCGTTGATGAAAACACGAGAACCTGTGCCGGAGTCTGGTGTTTGACCAGTATCTCCACCTGTATTACCCCCGGTGTCTCCGCCCGTATCGCCACCTGTATCACCGCCAGTGCTGTCATCGATGTCCGGACAATCCGTTGCAGTAAATAATTTACTTACCCACTCCGGGTGATCAATAAAGGGGTTACGGTTCCCTTGTAATTCATAAATACGGTTATTACGCGTTTGCTCGAAACTGTCTACCGGATCGGCATTGTTCCATTCAATCAAACGACATAGACGGCCTAATTCTGGCGCCGTGCTGCCTTTGGTAGAGTATTCAACCAGATTCAAATCAGGTGTTACATCAAACCCTTCATAACGCACATCCATGTACATCAGCATACGCGCAACGTCACCTTTCACCGCATCACGTGGCTCGAAGGAATTAGTATCTTTGAAATTTTCAGGCGCTTCGGTTACTGGATTGGCACTTTTATCAAAATCCAGGTTACTGCGCTCACCGTTGATTGAAACATCTGACGGACGTAAGTGATGGATATCGGTGTAAGCTTCATTGGCTTGTGAACTAAAACCATGACTTTTAGCCCAAACGTGTTCACGATTCCAACGATTTTCATCGTCAGATGCATTGCTACCTGTCGCATTCGACATCTTGGCGGCTGATACACCTTTATAAATCAGAATGAGATTATCTGAGTTGTTAGGATCTTCATCGGTATAAGTCAGTGCTGACCAAACTTCATTATATGTCAGTACTTTTTCATGTTTTATCGCATCACTGAGGGCTAATTTGATTTCAGCCTTAGAGTGTTCTGCATTAATTTCGCTGTACACATTAGCGTAGTAGCTGGCGTCATCAAACTGGCTACTGTCTTTTATTTTAGTCAGCTCATCACAATTAACACACACTGACGCCGGGACAGTATCCGAATTATCGCTTCCGCCTGTCTCACCACCGGTATCACCGCCAGTGTCTCCACCCGTTGCATCTGTTGCAAAACTATTTAAAGGAAAAGGGGTGGTTGCACTACTGTTTTTGCTTTCACCATCATTGACATTGATGCCGCTGAAAGTCCAGTCACTTAAAGTAAATAACGCACCAGAGGCATCGGTGTTCGCTTTACGATAAGCCCAACCATCAAGATATTCCCAATCTTTACCTGAGCCATCAACACCAACCTGACCATAAACATCAACAACCTGATTGTTACAGTAAAGTTCGATCGCATCATCACCATTTATATTGGCAACACTACTGCTGTAATCTGCCGCTTGATCAAAATAAGCCTGGAATTCATCAGCACCATAAACAATGTGGATATACTGACCGGCAGCCGCTGGTACAGCATCAAACACCAGTTTAGGACTTCCATTGGAAACAGCACCATTGTTTGAGTTGCTAACGCCACACTGACTCAAATCGGTGATATTATTTTTAACGTAAACTTCAATAACTTTGGGTTTACCGCCCGAAAGCGGGCCATCGAATACGCCACTGATAAGCATATCTGCAGCCTGTGACACAGGCGCACAAATAAGCCCAAGTAGCAACGGATACTTGAGTTTCATCTTCTCTCCTAACGTGTAATTTTATTGGGGTACGCCATTTTTTATGGCTTCTTATTGTCGTTTCTTCCGAGTTACAGAATAAAAGCGAAATATGACTCTAGGATGACAAGTCAGCTCACTATTTAAACTATTAATCGGCTGTTTTTATTTTGCACTGAATACTATCAAAAAACAGATGGAAAACAGTAAAATTAGTGACCAATTTTCAGGTATGAAAAATGTGAACAAATAAAACAATTGCCACTCGATTCAGTAATCTGATTGACAAAGGTGACACGCAAGCTGCACCATAAATAGCAACTGACCAAGAAATACAACAAAAAGACAGGTATCCCACATGGAGATGACACAAGAAGACGTGCAGCACTTAATGAGCGATAGTGCACAAAACGCCATAGAAACCACCCGGGAAGAATTCAATATTGAGCTGGATAACAGCGTGGAAAGTGTGGGCTTAGTTGATGATATTATTTTGAGCTGGGTAGCAAAGTACCGGGATCAGGTGTTGGAAGATCAAGCCGTTTTTACGCTATGTAATATTTATGGCGCTTATGTAGGGGAAATTTTCCGCCAAACTTTGGGTGGCCAGTGGCATTATGATAATTCCAACCCGGATGCACCTTATATCGTACTGGAATACGCCGGGCACTCCTATGCGTTTGCAGGAATCTGTTATCAGCGCTTAGTCAATGACAGCAATGTTAGCGTTAAAAACTATTTTGAAGCGGCTGTATCTAATAATACTCAATAATCTCATTCAGATTGGCTTTGCGGATTGGGAAGTCGCCAGTCCGCAAAAAGCCCTTTCAAATAACGGCTGTTAAGCAGATACAATACCCACAGTAAATCTCCCACCAAAACCAACGCCAATAGCCAACTAAATGCCCACTGCACACCTAGTGCCTGTTGAAGATGTATAAACAGATCAGCTATCAAACTTATAATAAGAAGAGGCTTACAACAATTGAAGGGCCAGTATAGGTTGTTTTTCCACAGCTTTTGGCGATAGCTAATAATGACCAAACTCAGCAATGGCGGGATACCTAACATTAGTCCCAGGTAGAAGTCACTTTTAAGTGGATACAGTAGTTTTAAAATATCGTTACCACTTTGGCGAGTTGCCAGCGCAATAACCAACACCAGGAAAGCACGTAATAAAAACAAATGACATATAATCAAAGCTTTGGGCGGTATTAGCCGCCCTTGCTCATCATAACACTCGAGCGGAAAAAGCAGTTTCACAAGCGCTTAGGCGAGATTATGTTCAGCAAATAATGCCAGTAACTGTTGCTCATCAAGAACCTGAACACCTAACTCCTGAGCTTTACTCAGCTTGGAACCCGCTTTTTCGCCAGCCGCTAAAGCATGGGTTTTCGCCGATACACTGCCTGCGACTTTAGCTCCCAGCTCCTGTAATTTCGCTTTCGCTTCGCTACGTCCCATCACGCTAAACGTGCCGGTAATCACCCAGGTCTGGCCGTCGAGAGGTAATGACTCTGCATCGCGTTTTTCAAGGGCAGGCCAATTAACGCCTGCATCTATCAGTCCGTTAATCACGTCCAGATTATGTTGCTCGGCAAAAAACGCTAATACATGTTTTGCGACCACTTCACCTACATCCGCTACTTCCTGTAACTGCTCCAATGACGCCTGCTGAATGGCTTCCAGAGTCAAAAAGTGGTTCGCCAAATTAGCCGCCGTCGCCTCACCCACTTCACGAATGCCCAGTGAATAAATAAAACGCGGCAAGGTCGTAGTTTTGGCTTTTTCCAACGCGTTAATTAAATTAACCGCAGATTTTTCACCCATGCGTTCCATAGACGCCAGCGCCGCCAGTTCAAGTGAGAAAAAATCAGCTGGAGTTTGTACTTTACCGGCATCAACCAGTTGTTCGATTAACTTGTCACCTAAGCCGTCAACGTCCATGGCTTTGCGTGAGGCAAAGTGTTTCATTGCTTCTTTACGCTGCGCGCCACAAAAAAGACCACCGCTGCAGCGTGCCACGGCTTCGGTTTCAATTTTTTCTACCGCAGAGCCACAAACCGGGCATTCGCCTGGAAACACAATATCTTTTGCATCAACTGGGCGACGCTCGGCCACCACCGCCACTACCTGCGGGATCACATCCCCTGCACGGCGAATGGTCACTGTATCACCTATTTTGATGCCTAAGCGTTCAATTTCATCCTGATTATGTAAAGTGGCATTTGAAACCGTCACTCCACCAACAAACACCGGCTCTAAACGCGCTACAGGTGTAATGGCGCCAGTTCTACCTACCTGAAATTCAACGTCCAACAGGCGGGTAAGTTCTTCCTGCGCCGGGAATTTATGCGCAATCGCCCAACGGGGTGCGCGTGCCACAAAACCTAAACGTTCTTGCAGGCGAATATCATCGACTTTAAACACCACCCCATCGATTTCATATTCCAGTTCAGAGCGGGTGTCCAGAATGTGCTGATAATAATCGATACATTCTTTGCCACCATGCGCAACGCCAACCGCTTTACTCAGTGGTAATCCCCAGTCTTTTAACTGCTGTAACCGACCAGAATGACTCGGTGCCAATTCAATATTATCGCCCTCCACTAACCCTAACGAATAAGCATAAAACATAAGTGGACGCGAGGCTGTAATGCGCGAATCAAGCTGACGTAAACTGCCAGCTGCCGCGTTACGCGGGTTAACAAAAACTTTTTTACCCTGCTCGGCCTGGCTTTTATTCATTTTTTCAAAGCCAGCCAATGGCATAAAGACTTCGCCACGTACTTCCAGACGCGTTGGGAAATTTTCACCACGTAGGGTCAGAGGCACATTTTTAATGGTTTTAACGTTTTGCGTAATGTTCTCACCGCTATAACCATCACCACGCGTTGCCGCTCTGACCAATTTGCCGTTTTCATACAGAATCGACACAGCCAGACCATCCAGCTTCGGCTCACAGCTAAAATCAAGTTTTTGGGTATTGCCTAATCTGTCATTGATGCGTTTTACAAAAGCATGAAACTCCTGCTCATCGAACGCGTTATCCAGCGACAACATGGGCACTTCATGAGTGACCTCATCAAATGCATCTAACGCTTTACCACCCACTTTTTGCGTTGGAGAATCGGCTGTCAGTAAATCAGGATGAGCCTGCTCAATCGACTTTAACTCATTGATTAACCTGTCGTATTCGGCATCAGGAATAGTTGGATTGTCATCCACGTAATACGCGTAATTATGTTGATTAATTTCATTTCGCAGCTGTTCGGCGCGTTGACTGGCTGACATAGTCATTGAGATTTACCTGAATAAAAGCAATACGCCCTGCAGTGCAGGGCGAGATGTAATGGACTTAACAAAGATGGATTATGACGATTTGCGCAACATGCGGCGGCGTTCAGATTCACGGATCTTTTCCATGTATTGTTGCAAACCTTGCTTGGTCAGGACTGAACGACGGCCATCAAGAATTTGCCCACCAAATTCGTCTGATATTTTACGTGCTGCATTATGCATCATATTAAATACCTGACGCGGATCACCTTCAATCGGCAATACCATAAATAACGATACGCCCTGGGTGGTGAAGTTTTCCATATTGTCGATATCAAATACGCCGGGACGGAACATATTGGCCATACTAAATAAAATAGGGCCTTTACCGTTACTGTTAACATGGCGATGGAAGATATCCTGATCACCAAACTTAAAACCAAGTGTAAGTAACAGTGGCAACAGTGCAGAACCCGGAATTTTTTGCCCTTCAGCTACTTTCACATTCAGAATCAATACTTCCTGTTCTTCTGCAGGTGCGGGCTGATTGGCCTCACCTTCGGTTTGTGGGCTTTCCTCGTCTTCAAAATCAATACGCAGCTGATCTTCAGCTAATTTGGGATCTTTACGGCGCCCGCGTTTAAGCGGCTTTTCTGCTTTAGCCACTTTAGGTTGTTCATCAACCTCGCCAAAACTGGGTTCGCGACGCCCTTGTGTATCTGTTGTGTCATCCAAAAACTGACTTTGCTGGATCACAGGTTCGACTTTTTGTGCAGGCTCTGACATATCGGATGAAGGTTTTAGCAAAGACGCTGGCGGTTCCGGATATTCCCCCTTATCGACACTCTGAAATGGCTCTTTTGAAGTATCTACAATAGGTTTTACATTAATTTGCTGTTCAGATGCGTCGATCTGACTAAAACGTTCGGGATTTACTTGTGGCTCAGGATTTTCCCGGACAGATTGAGATTGCTCTGATATCGGCATCTCATCAGCCGGCTCTTCAACATCAGGCTCAACCAACTCTTTCGGCACCACACGCACCTGACCAATGCCATCACTGTCGTATCCCTGATTGGCACGGCTGGGGGTGTTTTCATCGTCCAGTTGTTCGGGGTTATCACTGGCTTTTTTAACCGAGCCCCAATCAGCCGATTTATTCGAATTTTTACGGATGGTCCATAAGCCATGCACCAGTATCCCGGCAATGGCAAATCCCCCTAAAATAATTAACGCGAGCTGCAAATCCATTAATTTATCTTTTTATGCTTCAGCAAGAGCGACAGCTTCTTCTACATCAACGGCCACCATGCGTGATACGCCCGGCTCTGCCATTGTGACACCTGTTAGGTGGGTTGCCATCTCCATCGCTATTTTGTTATGAGTAATATAAATAAACTGTACGCTTTTCGACATTTCCGACACCAGTTTACAGAATCGCATTACGTTTGCATCATCCAAAGGTGCATCAACTTCGTCCAACATACAAAAAGGCGCCGGATTTAACCGGAAAATCGCAAAGACCAATGATAAAGCGGTCAGCGCTTTTTCTCCACCAGAAAGAAGATGAATTGTGCTATTTTTCTTGCCCGGTGGTTGCGCCATAATGGTCACACCGGTTTCCAGCAAGTCATCTTCGGTTAATTCAAGTGATGCGGCACCACCGCCAAACACTTTGGGAAACAGCATTTGCAAGTCTTCATTTACCTGCGTGAAGGTGTGCTTAAAGCGGCTGCGAGTTTCGCGATCTATTTTACGAATGGCGTCTTCCAGTGTTTCCATGGCACTGGTTAAATCTTCATGCTGGGTATCAAGATGGCGTTTGCGCTCTGATTGAATCTCAAATTCTTCCACCGCGGCTAAGTTTACAGCACCCAAACGGCTCACCGACTGCTGAACTTTATCTAAATCTTTTTGCCACTGACCTTCTTCGGCTTCGGCCGGTAAATCTTCCAGCAGCTGTTTTAGTCCCATATCAATTTCAGGTAGTTGTTCTAACACTGCGTTAGCACGAACACGATGACCTTCACTTTCCACGCGTAAGCTTTCTTGCTGCGAACGCAACTGGCTAATTTGCTCATTAATTGCCTGCTGACCTTTTTGACTATCGGCCAGAACCGCTTCCACTTCCGATAATTGCTGCGCGACTTCAATACGCTGGCTTTCAAGCCCGGCACGCTGTTCCAGCCAGATTTGCATTTGCTCTGCCTGTTCTTCCATTGGCAAATGCAGTTCCTGCTGTTCACTTTGCAATTGCTGGTGACGTTCACTTAACTGCATTACCAGTTTTTGCGCGCGTTGCATTCCTTCACGACGAGATTGCAATTGGCTGTTCACGGTTTGCCAGTTGAGCGCATGTTGATGTTGTTGCTGTTTGATTTGTTCAGCTTGTTGTTTGGCCAGTGTCAGGTTGTTTTCTGCCAACTCTTTTTGTTGCTCAAGTTCAGGTAATTGCATAGCCAGCTCTTCGGCTTGCATCGCAATTTCCTGCAACTGTTCAGACATGTCTTCCTGCTGCAATTGTTCCTGTTCAAGCTGCTCGTTGGTAAGCTCAATATCCTGATGTAACTTATCCAGCCTTTGCTGACTTTGTTGCTGTTGCTGACGTGCAACCTGCAATTCGGAACGTTTTTCAGTTAACTGGCTGTATGCCTGTTGCTGCGCATTTTGCTGTTGCTGACGCTGGCTTTGATTTTGTTGTTGCAGCTGCTCGTTTTGCGCTAACTGCTCATTGAGCTGCTCGATATCGCCATGCAATTTTGGCAAGGTATTTTCGAGTTCTTCAATTTTTGCAGCACGCTCTAACACGCCACTTTGATTATTTTTACTACCAAATAATGCCCAGTCCTGACCTCGCCAATAACCATTCTGGGTGATCACTGATTGTCCGGGCTGCAACACTTGCTGTTCTGCCTGCTCAATATCTGGAGCAAGCAGAATTTGAGTTAACAAGTTTGGCAGTTTGTCACTGGTGACCTTGGATGCCAGCGTATTGGCTGGTTTATCGGTTGTCATGCTGTGTTCAAACAGTAACTGGCTACCGGGGTTAGTGGGTAATCGCAAATACTCAGCTACTACCGGGCTGGCAATAACATGTTGCAAGGCTGTTTCCAGTGCGCTTTGCCATTGTGGTTCTACCTGCAATATTTCCCATAAAGGCCTGGATGCAAGTTGCTGTTGCTCCAGCCACTGATTAAAACTGTTATCCTGCGATGCAGCCTGCAAGGTTTTAAGTGATCGCAGTTCTGCGTTAAGTTCAGCCAACTGCGATTTTTGCTCATTTAACTGATTATTTAATTCGCGCTGTTGTTCGCCTAATTGCTGATGCTGCGCTTGTAATGCTTCACTGGCATGTTGCATCTCATTGTATTTGGCTTCTGCCTGCTCAACCGCCTCTTCCAGTTCAATGAAATGTTCATCACTATCAACCTGTTGCAGTAATTGCTGCTCTTGTTGCAATTCCATAAGACGCTGCGAGGTACGCTGCTGCATGGCGTTGAGTGAACTAAGCTGAGTTTCCAGTAGTTGTTTGCGTTGCTCACACTGCTGTTGCTGTTGCTGAGACTGACGCCAGTTAGCTTGTTTATCATCAAACTGCTGCTGTTTGCTTTCCAGTTCAGTTTCCAGTTGCTCCAGCTGCATTTCCAGCATTTCCGTTTGCGGCTCGAGCGATTCAGCCTGCATTTCCAGCTCTTCAAGCTGCGCTTCATCGGCTTGCTGATGGGCCTGTTGTTCACCAATATCAAAGGCTAACTTATCGATTTCCTGGCTAATTTGTTGGCGGCGCATTTTTTGATGCAGCTGATTTTGCTCAAGCCGGGTAATTTCGTTACTTAACTTAAATAACTGCTGCTGGATATCATCCTGCTGTTGTTTGAAATCAGCTTGTTGCTGCTGATATTCCAGCATGCCTTTTTCACTACCACGCTGCTTGGCCACAAAAGCCTGCAACTGGTTTTCCAGCTCTTCAATGCGTGTTTCAAGCCCTTCACACAAATCACTGTATTTAACCCAACGTATGGCGGCCAGTTGACCTTTCAGTGTGCGCTCTTGTGCTTTAAGTTCTTTATACCGCCTGGCAGCTGCGGCCTGGCGTTGCAGTTTATCGATTTGCTGACCCAGCTCATCCCGCACATCGGTGAGGCGTTCTAAATTATCTTTGGTGTGACGAATACGATTTTCGGTATCGCGGCGACGTTCTTTATATTTAGAAATACCGGCCGCTTCTTCGATAAAAATACGTAAATCCTGTGGCTTGGATTCGATTAAGCGGGAAATCATGCCCTGCTCGATAATGGCATAACTACGCGGACCCAACCCGGTGCCTAAAAACAGATCAGTTACATCACGGCGACGGCATTTATTGCCATTTAAATAATAGGTTGAAATGGCTTCGCGGGTGACAACACGTTTTATCGATAACTCATTGTATTGGGCATATTCACCCTCTATGCGATCACCTGCGTTCTCAAAAACCAGTTCCACACTAGATTGCGAAACAGGTTTACGCGCTGTCGAGCCGTTAAAAATAACGTCTGTCATGGCATCGCCACGCAGATTCTTTGCAGAGGACTCACCTAATACCCAACGCACCGCATCGATAACATTCGACTTGCCGCAGCCATTAGGGCCGACGATGGCAGTCATGTCATCCGGGAACGGAATGTTGGTGGGGTCGACAAAGGATTTAAAACCAGCCAACCGGATTTTTTTCAGGCGCATCTATTATTATTTTTAAGGCTTTAAAAAAGCTATGCCACATGTTTGTGACAAATAATGGGTTAATTGATGAAATGTATCAGAAGTCGTTATTTGTAACAATTGGTCAGTTGAGGCGAAACGCGCACTCATTATACTTAGCTTAATTTCTTATAAGATCATAAGGTTACTATGCAACCGACTCGACAACCCAATATCCCGCGCAGTGGTATCAGTTATTTTTTTCAGGGATTTGAGCTTATTCAGGTAAAAGGTTTAAAACGTTTTGTACTGGTTCCCCTGCTGGTTAATCTGATTTTATTTATCAGTGCATTTTACTATTTGTTTGGTGAAATCAAACGTTTGATGGACTGGATGACTGCCAGTATCCCCGATTGGCTTAGCTGGTTGTCCTATATCGCCTGGCCCGTATTATTAATTGCGGTATTAGTCTTATTTAGTTTCATTTTTACTACATTGGCCAATTGGCTGGCAGCCCCGTTTAATGGTTTACTGGCTGAGAAAGTAGAACGCCATTTGTCCGGTCAGGTAATGGGGAGTGACGGCCTAACTGCCATTATTAAAGATATCCCCAGAACACTGGCCCGCGAATGGCGTAAACTGGTTTATTACCTGCCAAGGGCGGTTGGTTTTCTGATTTTATTCTGGCTTTTACCGGTCGTTGGGCAAATTATCTGGTTTTTGTTTTGTAGCTGGATGATGGCAATACAGTATTGCGATTATGCCTTTGATAATCACAAAGTAGGTTTTAATCAAATGCGGGATGTTATTGGCCGTGACAAATCGAGTGCTTTTGGTTTTGGTGCTGTAACCTGTTTATTTGGCATGATCCCAATCGTTAATTTTATTGTCATGCCCGTGGCAATATGCGGTGCCACCGCCATGTGGGTTGACCGATATAAAGCACATTTTAAGTAACCAAAAACGTTAAGGAAACAAACATGCAACCCAACCACAGTAAATTACTGGACGCCAAAGAAAAAGATTTAGGTGAAATGACGGTAAGGCGAACCATTCCGGCTGTGGGTTGCAAAGCCATTGGTCCCTGGGTGTTTTTTGATCATATGGGTCCAGTCACTTTTAACGCAGGCAATGGTGTTAATGTGCGCCCTCATCCTCACATTAACCTCGCGACCGTAACCTATTTATTTGAAGGTGAAATTCTGCATCGCGATTCACTGGGCTCTTACCAACCCATTACACCAGGCGCGATAAATTTAATGGTGGCTGGCAAGGGCATTGTTCACTCTGAACGTGAGCGTGACGAAGTGAAAAACCAGCAACATTCATTACATGGACTACAACTTTGGATGGCATTACCTGAAGAAGACGAGCAAATGGAACCGCAATTTCACCATATCGATGCCGCTTCTATTCCACAATTTAACCATGAAGGAACTGACGTTAGACTGTTAATGGGCCACGCCTACAGCCAGCAATCACCAGTCAAAACATTCTCCCCAACGCTGTTTATGCAACTGGATATCCCACAGGGTAAAAGCCTGACCTTGCCATCGAATCAACAAACAGGAATTTATCTGATCAACGGCGACGTATTAATAAATCAACAACCCCTTGCCCAACACCAAATGTATGTTAGCGAAGAACAACAAATAGCCATACAGGCAGAAACACATTGCACAGTAATAGTGATAGGTGGCGATAATCTTGGAAAACGCTACCTTGACTGGAACTTTGTCTCAAGTAATCCCCAACGAATTGAGCAAGCCAGAAACAAGTGGAAAAATGGGGGCTTCCCTATTATTGAAGATGACAATGACGAATTTATCCCATTACCAGAATAAAAGCTGGCTACTATTTTAGTGCCCAGGGCATACCTGTGGACATGGCAGGTAACAGACTAAATTATATTAAATTCTGAGTTAGGCTAGAGCGTGTTGATCTTTGCTGTATATTTTTGCAACGAGTTGCGCGGTATTTAAACCATGAAGCACGAATGTGGTGTAGTTGTTCTACATAAATGCGTGCTGAAGCAGTAGAAATGCCGCACAAACGTTGCCCGAAGGGTTCGTCCTAAACACTTTTCACTCTTTGTTGCTTATTTTTGACTTAATCCATTAGGCCTGCAAATAAGCGTCGCGATTAAAAAGTGTTTAGTTAGAACAAAATTCATACCGCAAAGATCAACACGCTCTAGTTTTTAGCAAGTTTTATTTACAAGCGGATAAATTATAAGCTAGTGTTTGAATTAACAGGGAATTGTTTATCGATAAGTCATACCGCATACAGGGAGTTTGCAATGGAGTTAACACTGGATGAGTATCGTCGTGATTTAAAAAAACGCCGTTTTATGGCACTACCTACGGCAGGTGCTATTGTATGGCTAGTGGTAGCACTGTCCAGTGTATTTGCCACTGACGTTGTCACTTCTCTAATAATGGTAACCGGAACCTGTACTCTGGTGTATTTCGCTTCTGCCATTGCCCATTTCACCGGCGAACGTTTCATCACACTGCATTCCCCTACCAATCCATTTGAACAGTTACTGGTATATTGTTTTACCGGTTCACTTTGTGCCTACGCGCTAATTATTCCACTTTACATGCAGGACATCAGCACCCTTCCTCTCACAGTGGGAGTGCTCGCCAGCCTGATTTGGTTACCCTACTCATGGATTATTGAACATTGGGTGGGTGTGGTTCATGTTGCAACCCGCATGTTACTTTTACCTCTGGCCTGGTATTTCTTTCCCGAATATCGTTTTACACTTATTCCTATGCTTATTTTTGCGTTATACGTATTTACCGCCATGGTGCTGGAACACAGATGGCGATATTTAGAATACTTTGCCTAATGCCTGAAAATAACCAAGTCCCATGCAAACGGTACAAATTTATATAATATTTTAAGAAGTGAATAATATTTTCCCGCCGCTGTCTCTGACATTTGACAAATCAGCCACTACAATATTTGCACCAATATCAAAAAACAAATGATTTAGTTTTTTTTGTTATTTTTCATAACCTTAAATTAAATTTAAAAGAAACCAGCCATCACCAGCCACAAAACTAAGCCGATTTTATTATATTTTTTGCTAAACATTTTATAACCTATATTAGGCTTAAAGGCGTAGTCTCATTAACAAAATAATTACATTTATGTCCAACCTATTGCCAGGAGCAGAGATGGATAAAGTACGCTTAGGATTAATTGGCGGCGGACCAGAGGCTTTTATTGGTCAGGTCCACCGATATGCGGCCTTTATGGATAATCAATACCAGTTGGTGTGCGGGGTTTTTAGCCGTGACCAACAAAAAAACCATGAAGCCGGTGAGCAACTGCTGGATAATTCCAGCCGGGCTTATTCATCTATTCATGAACTCATAGAGAAAGAATCGGCCCTCCCAGAAGCACAAAGAGTGGAAGTCATAGCAATTGTCACGCCGAATATAAGCCATTTTGAATTTGCCAGTGCCGCCATACAAGCCGGTATTCATGTATTTTGTGAAAAACCTGCCACTTTCACACTGGCGCAGTCAAGACAACTGCAACAACAACTTGAACAATCGCCAGTATTATTTGGTCTGGCCCATACCTACATTGGTTATCCTCTGGTTCAGGAAGCGCGTCAACGTGTGATCGCAGGTGAGCTGGGTGACATTAAAAAAGTCGTGGTGGAATACTCACAGGACTGGCTGGCGGCCAAACTGAATAATCAGGATAGCAAACAAGGTAGCTGGCGACTTGATCCAAACATGGCTGGTGTAAGTTGCTGTGTGGGTGATATCGGTGTACATGCCGCTAATTTGGCAGAATTTATTTGCGATATGCCAATCACCCGCATTTTAGCAGATTTAGCCTCGGTTGAAGATAACCGACAACTCGATGACGACGCCGCTATATTAGTCCGCTTTAAAAATAATGCACGAGGCGTATTAATTGCCAGCCAAATTAGTGTCGGTGAAGAAAACAATCTCAGTATTCGTGTATACGGCAGCAAGGCCGGTCTACATTGGCAACAGCAGCAACCTAACTCATTACGGATTATGCCAGGCGACCAACCGGCACAGGAAATTCGTACAGGCTTTGATTATTTAAGCGATGAAGCAAAACGTTTTACTCGCACACCAGCGGGACACCCGGAAGGTTATATAGAAGCCTTCGCCAATTTGTACAGTGCTTTTGCCGATGCGGTAAAACGAGCGCGAACACATTCAGTTAAACATTCAAACGCCAATGGTGTGCCAGGCATCACAGAAGCGCTGGCAGGAATGCAATTTATAGAATCGAGCGTAAAAAGCAGTCAGTCAGGTAACCAGTGGTTAGCACTCGACACATTCGACCCAGGGAGTAATAAATAATGAAAGGACCAGCGATCTTTCTGGCACAGTTTTTAGGTGATAGTGAACCATTTAACACACTGGACGGCATTCTTCAATGGGCGGCATCACTGGGTTACAAAGGTGTTCAAATCCCTACCTGGGACAAACGTGTATTTGATTTAAAACAAGCTTCCAGCAGTCAGGCTTATTGTGACGAATATAAACAAAAAGTCGCCTCTTATGGTCTGGAAATCACTGAACTGTCTACTCACTTGCAAGGCCAGCTCGTTGCGGTACATCCAGCTTACGATTTAATGTTTGACGCATTTGCCCCTGAAGAACTGAGAAACAACCCGCAGGCCCGCACCGACTGGGCAGTAGAACAACTGTATTTTGCGGCTAAGGCCAGTCAGAATCTCGGCTTAAAAAATCATGCGACTTTCTCTGGCGCCTTGTTGTGGCATACCTTTTATCCGTGGCCACAGCGTCCACCGGGCCTGGTTGATGCAGGGTTTAAAGAACTTGCTGCGCGCTGGAAACCGATCTTAGACGAATTTGATCGCTGCGACGTTAATGCCTGTTACGAATTGCACCCGGGCGAAGATTTGCACGATGGTGTCACCTTCGACCGTTTTCTGGCAGAGCTGGATAATCACCCACGTGCCAATATTCTGTTTGATCCAAGCCATATGGTGTTACAACAATTGGATTATCTGGGTTTTATCGATATTTATCACGACCGTATCAAAGCCTTCCATGTAAAAGACGCAGAATTTAAACCCGATCCGCGTTGTGGTGTTTATGGAGGCTACCAAAGCTGGATAGACAGACCTGGGCGATTCCGGTCATTAGGCGATGGTCAGATCGATTTCGGCGGCATTTTTAGTCGCTTAGCAAAATACAACTTCGATGGATGGGCGGTACTGGAATGGGAATGCTGCCTCAAACATCCTGAAGATGGTGCCCGTGAAGGTGCACCTTTTATCCAGCAACATATGATTCGAAAGGCTGAGAAAGCCTTTGATGACTTTGCTGCGGTGGATACAAACGAGCAGTTAAATAAACGTATTCTGGGTCTTTAATTTTATAATAACCATAACGGGGATTTCCCATGGACAATACCGCTAAACTTTTCCGCGCCAGTTGCCTGGCTTTAATTGTCACCGCAATGACATTTGCCATCCGGGCCGGCATTTTAACCCAGCTTAGTCAGCAGTTTACCCTCAACGATACTGAGCTTGGCCTGATTAACAGCATGGCTTTTCTTGGTTTTCCGGTTGCCATGATGGTACTGGGATTACTGTACAACCTGATTGGTGCCAAACGTATTTTAACAATGGCGTTTATTTGCCATCTGGCCGGATTATTACTGACCATTTATGCACAAGGTTTCTGGGGATTACTTATTTCCACTTTCCTGATTGGTTTTGCCAATGGCGCGGTAGAGGCAGCATGCAATCCTTTAATTGCCGATATGTACCCGGATCGCAAAACCACTATGCTGAATCGCTTCCATGTATGGTTCCCAGGCGGGATCGTTATTGGAGCCTTAGTCTCTGAATTTATGACAATGGCGGGCTTGAGCTGGCAATTACAAATTGCGGTAATGTTAATTCCTACCGTGATTTATGGTTATCTGGTATTTAGCGAAAGCTTCCCCCCTACACGCCATATTGAATCGTCAACCCGCGTAAATATCACCAGCCTGTTATCACCTTTATATTTATTTATGATTGTTTGCATGACGCTGACTGCGACCACCGAGTTAGGCACTCAACAATGGGTTGGACGAATTCTGGCTGAAAGTGGTGCGTCACCCATGATCATTCTGGCACTGGGCACCGGCTTGATGGCTGTCGGTCGTCAGTTTGCCGGACCGGTTGTTCACGCACTCAATCCAAGCGGTGTATTGTTAGTGTCGGCAATTGTTGCGTCAGTGGGCATTTACCTGCTAAGCATTGCTACAGGTCCGATGGTTTATCTGGCCACTATCGTATTTGCCTGTGGTGTAATGTATTTCTGGCCAACCATGATTGGTTTTATCGGCGAATATCAGCCTAAAACCGGTGCTTTGGGTATGTCGTTAATTGGCGGAGCAGGCATGTTTGCCACCGGCATCTGGAATCCGGTTATTGGCAGCTGGATTGACCAACATCGCGCAGAAGCAATTAACAGTGGACTAACTGGCAGTGCAGCGGAACTTGCAGCCGGCCAGTCAACCTTAAGTAATATGCTGCTGTTCCCACTGACATTAGTGGTGCTGTTTACTGTTTTATATATATTCAGACAGCGTTTTGCCCATTTCCGTGTATCTCATCAAACTGGCGCACAGTAGTGCGCCGTGGAGACCCGCATGGAGATGCTGAATAACGTTTTCGAATTTTATCAAATACATGATCTGGAGCGTCCCAGTGCCTTGTTTGATTTAATTGATGACGCTTTCTATTTTGCCAAGGACAGACAGGGTCACTTTGTTTATGCGAATCGATTGTTGCACGAACATTACGATTTGGATGACCCTTCAGATGTTATTGGCAAAACCGACTATGACTTTTTTCGCTTTGATATTGCAGAACAAATCCATATGGATGACCTCAAAGTGATGAATGAAGGTTTGGTGATCAATAACAAACTGGAACTGGTTCAGGATGGCAAAGGAGATGTGCACTGGTTTTTAACCAGTAAAACAGCGCTTAAAAACAAAAAGGGCGAAGTGATCGGCGTTGAAGGTTTTAGCCGTGATGCCAACCGCTCACAGAGCAATTTTGAACCCTACAATGTTTTTCGCCATTGTATCGACTTTTTGCAGCATAACTATATGAATAGCATCAGTATTGATGAACTTGCCAAGTTGTCCTGCATGTCATTAAGTACCTTTGAACGTCGCTTTAAACGCCAGTTTGCCATGACACCCAATCAGTATCTTAAGCGACTGCGCATTCATAAAGCCTGCGAGTTTTTATCTGCAGGCTATAGCATTCAGCACGTCACCATGGCTTGTGGCTTTTGTGATCAGAGCTATTTTACCCGCGAATTTCGTGTCACTATGGGCATGACGCCACGTAAATACCAGCTAAAAGCCCGCGAAAATAACAAGCAAACCGTGCTTATTACTCAGTAAAAAGGACCATTTATGCAATCTAATAACAATAGTCGCCGTCAGTTTTTAAAAATGTCGCTGGCCGCTGGTATCGGTGCCAGTTTATTTCCGCAACTGGCTTTTGCCTCCCCAAATCGTGCCTTTAAAATTTCATTAGCTCAGTGGTCACTGCATCGTGCTTTTAAAAGCGGGAAAATGGACGCGCGTAATTTCGCCAGTATTACGCGTAAATTATTTAATCTGGATGCCATTGAATATGTTAACCAGTTTTATTTCGATAACCTGTCTGACAAATTAGTTGCTGGCTTAAAACAGCAAGCTAAAGACGAAGGTATCGAAAGTCGTCTGATCATGTGTGATGGCGAAGGGGCATTAGGCGATCAGGACAAAAATAAACGTCTGCAGGCGGTTAAAAACCATTATCGCTGGGCAGATGCAGCAGCTGAGTTAGGCTGTCATTCCATCCGCGTTAATGCACAAAGCAGTGGCAGCTACGATGAGCAACAAAAAGCCGCAGCAGATGGCCTGAATCAACTGGCAGAATACTGCGATAAGTTAAAGCTAAACGTAATTGTGGAAAACCACGGAGGATTGTCCTCTAACGGTAAGTGGTTATCAGGGGTGATGAAGCTGGCTGATAATCCACGTGTGGGTACCCTGCCCGATTTTGGTAACTTTGTGCTCAACTATCAAACGGGTGAACAATACGATAAATATCAGGGCGTTAAGGAACTAATGCCTTATGCCAAAGCGGTGAGTGCCAAAACAAATCGAATCGACGTGCATGGCAACGAACCAGACATTGATTACTTCAAAATGATGAAAATCGTAACCGATGCCGGATACCACGACTATGTAGGCATAGAGTACGAAGGTGATGACTGGCCCGAAATTGAAGGTATACATCAGACTATTGCATTGTTAGAACGCGTTAACCGCGCGTTAGTTGAAAAAGCTTAGTAATAAAACGGATTTATCAAAAAAGGGGCCAGTGGCCTAATGCCAGTCAGTTAAGCTGACTGGCATTTTTCTTTTTAGCTGGGTACTTGCCAGGCTTAGGTTTAACACATCTAGGATATGACCTGTCCTCTCGCCTTGTCGGGAGCACGTAGTAAGTCAGTTGATTAATGAGATTTTCATACAATACCGGCAGCTTGCCAGGGCTCGTAAGCCCTGTTGTAAGAAGGAATGCAACCACTGCGCTTGAGCATCCGCTAAAGCTTAGTTGGTTTGGCCAGATACCTTTGCGTGATGCGGCTTCAGTCATTGCCACTCGTATCAGATTATAGGCAAGCAGTAATCCCCATAACTCTTGCTCAACCATATCAGGTCGTTTACTTCGAAGCGTGTATTCACTGTTTAGTAACGTCTGCTTCATTTCACGATACCCTAATTCAATCTCCCAACGGTGACTGTATAAGTCCACAATCTCGTCACTGGGATAACGCATTGCATCGGTAAGCGATGTAAGAATTCGACATTCTTTTCCTTTAACTTTCTTCGTAATTAGTCGCGCTTCAATCTCATTGGGAAGCCTGGGGAACTTCTTTCTCGCTTGAGGTGTAGTTGTCAGTCTTACCCGTTTATCTACTCGGCTATAGCTTTCTAGTACATCAAACTGGAGCCCATTTCTGGCGGGTATCATCCAGTGCCTTTCTTCTCCCGCTTTTTGCCATTGATGGAGTAAGCCTAATGAGTAAAAACCGCGGTCAAACATGGTCAGTGAATGATTGGGCGTGTCTTCAATTAGCTGCTCTGCTAGCACCATTTCATTGGACTTATACTTATCGAACGCACTACTTATAAGCTGATGACTTGTCAGCTCCATCTGGCAGACCATGCGGATCTGAGGGAACGCTGTATCACCGTATTGTGTGCTACCTGACCCGTATTTTTCCCGGTTTTCAACGGTATCTACCGTTCGCCAAACGACGCCATCTACACCAAGTAAATTCAGGCCGTTCCATGTTTCGAATTTATTTTGCTGATACCAATGTTTAGCCATCTTTTTAAAAGACTGTTCGACGGCCTCGGTTCCTAGGCGCTGTCGCGCTTGAACCATCGCACTTGGCGCTACTAACGGTGCTTTACCAGGAAGTGCTATATCCATTTTAGCAGCAATGTTCCACACCGACTCTTGTCGGAAAAGGCTCATTCCCATGACACACCACATCACCGACTCAAGAGGTAATCGGCGCTTTCTGACAGTTGCTACACCCGCTTCAAAAAAAGCCTCATCTATAATTGATGGGTCTAAGAAGGTTGAGAGCTTTTCAAATGAGTGAAACTGAGTGCTGGCATTAAACGCGGTGTCTAAAGCTGTTTTAAAATCCATAAAAAAATCCGATGGCAAATTGCTCATCGGATTTTTACATCTATAAAAGATCGGTCAACCGATCGCTAAATTATTTCTTAACTGATCGGCATTAGCCAGTGGCCCCTTTTTAAGTATCTAAACCAGCAAAACCTACAGTGCTTTAAAACGAATGGCGGTTCCGCCACTGGTAGCTAAATGCAAATCCAGTTTATCTGTCGCTGTGACCTTTTTCTTTTCAATCACATAGTCGTACGGATTAGTCAGCCAGTCGGCATCTTTACCATCACGGTAAATTTGCGCTTCATAGGTTTTACCTGGCGCTAAGAAATCCAAAGCAACAGTCACGTTACGTGCTTTTTCATCGGTTAGAGCCCCCAAATACCAGTCGTCAGCATCACGCTGCTGACGAGCGAATACAACATAATCACCCACTTCACCAGCAATGGCTTTACTTTGCTCCCAGTCAGTTGGCACATCTTTAATAAACTGGAACGCATCCGGGTGTTTTTTATAATTACGTGGCAGATCCGCCGCCATCTGAATTGGGCTATAAATCACCACATACAAGGCTAACTGCTTGGCTAAGGTAGTACGTGGACGATTCATACCATCCAAACCATTAAAGCTCATATCAAAAATACCCGGGGTAAAATCCATTGGGCCGGATAACATGCGGGTAAAGGGCAAAATAGCAGTGTGCTCGGGGGGATTGGGCGGTGAACCCCAGGCGTTAAATTCCTGACCACGCGCACCTTCACGTGAGATCCAGTTTGGATAAGTACGACGTAAGCCTGTATCTTTCACTGGTTCATGGGTATTAATACTAATATGACGTTTGGCCGCTTCAGTAACAGAACGTAAATATTCCCCCACCATAAACTGACCATCATGCCACTCATGACGTACTAAGCCATTTTCATCCACACGTTTTATGTCACCATCATCTGCCACGTAACCGGTTTTGACCATGGTCACGCCATGTTTTTTATATAAATCAAAGGCATCGCCCATTTGATTTTTGTAATTCGTCACGCCGCCAGAGGTTTCATGGTGACCAATTAAACGCACGCCTTTTTTAAGCCCGTACTCGGTGACACCGGCTAAATCAAAATCAGGATAAGGTTGAGTAAAACTGAACACATCACCATTGCTGTACCAGTCACCATCCCAGCCTTCATTCCAGCCTTCAACTAATACACCGTCAAAGCCATTTTCGGCAGCAAAATCCATGTAACGTTTAGTTTCAGAGGTAGTGGCACCATGTTTAGGGCCACTGCCCCAGGTGTTTTCATTGAGGTGCATGCCCCACCAAATACCGACGTATTTACCCGGCTTGATCCAGGAAACATCGCCAAGTTTATTGGGTTCGTTAAGGTTTAAAATCAAATCAGAGTTAAGTAACCCTTTAGCATCAGGTGAAACCTGCACTGTGCGCCAGGATGATTTAAATGGCACCTGAGTTTTAACCAACACGCCATCAGACCAGGGGGTTAATTCTGCTTTAAATTCACCGTCATGCTCGGGCTCAAGGGTCATGGCCGCCCAATCAATCAGCGCCGCTTCATGAATACTCATGTGCACACCAGACGATAATTTAAAGGTGAAAGGCGTATGCAGTTTTTCCGCTTTGTGTAATGGTGTGGTGTTATACACGTATTCGTAACGATTGTGATGACGAGCCGGGATCCACCAAGCCGTGGCATTGTGGCTATCAGGCATACGGAATTCGGTGTCTTCGTCTATCACTTCAACTTTATCGAAACCTTTTTGTTTCGGGAACTCGTAGCGAAAGCCCAGGCCATCATCAAACATGCGAATGCGAATATTAAAATGACCACGCTTTTTATCGGCCAATACCACATTCAATTCGTTGTGTTTGTCTTCAATGGTTTTACGCTCACCCCACGGCTGCTGCCAGCTCTCTTGTACGCTAGTACGCTGACTATCGGTAATTTTAAAGCCATCACCAAATTGTCCTTGTTGTTTAAACTCAAGACCCAAAGGCGATGGCAAAATAATGCGCTGTCCTTGGTAATCCAGCCAATATTCGGTCTGGTCTTTATCATCCGACAAAGTAAAGGTTAATTTTCCATCAGGTGAACTTACTGCTACTTCGGTTGCACTGGCAGTACCAGCAACCAATAACAGGGGTAAACACCACGTTTTCAATCCTGCCATCCTAACCTCCGGGGTATATTGATGTATGTCAGCTCAAATTGTAGACAATTGTAACTTGTCTATTACACAATATTAACTTAAACGTTTCAGATAAGATTTTCAAAGGGTTTAACGCATTTTTATTACTTATTATTTTAGGGTTTTATGCTGCGGATATTTGCAAGCAGGAGTCGGGCTAACGTAAAGTCTTGATTTTATTAGTTACTCAGAACCTTCAAGATGAGTCTTCATCCGAATCCACAGCAAAAAAAGCGCATGCAAAAAGCCTGTTTGCGCTTTAATCAGGATCCAAACAAAAATCACCTTAATCAGCTATTGGCACAATTAGCGAACAAGGGTGATAAAACCTTAATTGAGCCGCCCATCTGGATTGAGTACGGTGAATACCTGCAACTGGGTGAAAACTTTTTTACCAATACCGGTCTGACGATTCTGGATGCCGGCGGCGTGACAATCGGTGATAACGTACTGATTGGACCCAATGTACAAATTTATACTAACAATCATCCGCTGGATGCCGTGCGTCGCTTAAGCGGTGAGCAACACTTATTGCCTGTAAGCATTGGCAATAATGTCTGGATTGGTGGTGCTGCGGTTATTTGTCCCGGCGTAAGCATAGGTGACAATGCGGTTATTGCCGCTGGCAGCGTGGTATGTAAAAACGTTGAAGCCAATACCTTAGTGGCTGGCAATCCGGCGAAGCCTGTTCGCCATTTATAAAAAAGCCGGCGCTAAGGCCGGCAAACTGAGGAGAAGTGGCAGTGAGAAAAGCGACGTTTAGGCCGCTTTCTCACTGGCATCATGTACCGGCAGGCGAATCAGATAATCAAATGCACCCAACGCAGCATTTGCTCCACCACCCATCGCGATAATGATTTGTTTATAAGGCACATTGGTCACATCACCTGCGGCAAAAATACCAGGAACTGAGGTTTCACCACGGGGACCTGTGACAATTTCACCACGGTTAGTCAGTTCAATTGTGTCTTTTAAAAACTCTGAGTTAGGCACTAAACCGATTTGTACAAAAATACCTGCCAGTTCAACTGCTTTGCTATCACCACTAACACGGTCGGTATAGGTTAAACCTGTGACCTTTTCGCCGTTACCAGTCACTTCTGTGGTTTGCGCATTAACAATAATGTCGATGTTCGGCATGGATTTGGCTTTACGGATCAACACTTCATCCGCACGTAACTTGCTGTCAAACTCCAGCACGGTTACATGAGACACGATACCCGCTAAATCAATTGCGGCTTCAATACCTGAGTTACCGCCACCAATTACCGCAACAGGTTTGCCTTTAAATAACGGACCATCACAGTGCGGGCAGTACGCTACGCCACGACCACGGTATTCTTTTTCACCCGGTACGTTCATTTCACGCCATCTTGCGCCAGTGGCCAGCAATAAGGTTTTGGTTTGGGCCTTGGCACCGTTTTCCAGTTCCACTTCAATATAACCACCTTCGACCGCTGCAGGTGTTACTTTTGCCACGCGCTGGTTATCCATAATATCCACGTCGTAATCTTTAACGTGCTCTTCTAATCCCTGAACCAGTTTTGGCCCCTGGGTGGCTTTTACCGAAATAAAGTTTTCAATCGCCATGGTGTCCATCACCTGGCCGCCAAAACGTTCAGCGATTAAACCGGTGCGAATGCCTTTACGTGCACTGTAAATCGCAGATGACGCGCCGGCAGGACCTCCACCGACCACCAGCAGGTCAAATGCTTGTTTATCGTTAATCGCCTTGGCATCACGTGCGTCCGCACCTTTATCCAGCTTCTTAAGGATTTCTTTTAAGGTAATTCGGCCTTGCGCAAACAATTCACCGTTTAAGTAAACCGATGGCACAGCCATGATTTTGCGCTCGTCCACTTCCTGCTGGAACAAGGCGCCGTCGATCATCACGTTTTTAATCGATGGGTTGATTGCCGCCATCATATTCAGTGCCTGAATCACATCCGGGCAGTTCTGGCAGCTCAGTGATACGTAAGTTTCAAAGTTAAATTCATCATCAAGGTTTTTAACCTGCTCAATTACCTCCGCATCAAGTTTTAACGGATGACCACCACTATGCAGCAAGGCTAAAACCAAAGAGGTAAATTCGTGACCTAAAGGCACACCGGCGAAGCGCATTTCTGAGCCCGAGGCAGCCGAACGAATTAACATAGAAGGCACACGTTCGTTACTATCACTGCCATCGGTTACAGTGATCAGCGTAGATAGTTCGCCAATTTGATCAATTAACTGATTGAGTTCCTGAGATTTCGCGCTGTCGTCAACAAATTTGACCAGTTCAACAGGCGTTTTTAAATTCTGTAAATAAGTCTGTAATTGGTTCTTTAAATTTTGGTCTAACATAACGTTTTTCCTGTTGTTTGATGACGGTTCAGCAGACGCAGTGATCTCTTACGGCTGACTGAATGCCCGCAAAATTTAATAAATTAGGTGTTGGGTTGGCACTGCCCGGGGGAAATAAGGCAGTGCCGTATCAAGTATGCAAAAAGCTTAGATTTTGCCTACCAGATCCAGTGAAGGTGCTAAGGTTTCTGCACCTGGCTGCCATGCAGCTGGGCAAACTTCGCCGTCGTGCTCAGCAACATATTGAGCTGCCTGAACTTTACGAACCATTTCTGATGCGCTACGGCCGATACCTAAATCGTGAACTTCAGCAACCTTGATTTCACCTTCAGGGTTGATAACAAAAGTACCACGTAGTGCCAGACCTTCTTCTTCGATCATCACACCGAAGTTACGTGAAATCACACCCGTTGGGTCACCAACCATTGGGAAAGTGATTTTACGGATAGTGTCTGACGCATCGTGCCATGCTTTGTGAGTGAAGTGAGTATCGGTAGATACAGAGTAAACTTCTACGCCCATTGCTTTTAACTGCTCGTAGTGATCAGCCATGTCACCTAATTCAGTAGGACATACGAAAGTGAAGTCCGCTGGGTAAAACATAACAACAGACCATTTACCTAATAAATCCTGGTCAGTTACTTCGATGAACTCACCGTTATGGAAAGCAGTTGATTTAAACGGAAGAATTTTGCTATTAATGATTGATTGGGTCATTTCTCATTTCCTTTAGTTGTTGGGTTAACGTTTTAAGTTGGTAGCTATACTAGACCCCACATCACAATTCGTATAATCGATAGTTTTAATTAATTTAATAGATAATACCTATCGTTTATTTTTCATTCTTATGCTGCTGATAAATAAGGAAAAATGTGAGCGTATTACGAGCGGAATTTCTTGAGTCCGGGCAAAACAATCAGGTTGTAATAGAAAATTCATATTGGCAGCAGCAAAAAGGACAACATTGGGCCTGGTTTGGAAACCAGCAATCACATAAGTCGCAACTCGCTGAAGTACTGGCCGGCGACAAACTAAATCACCACATTGAGATAACCTGTGATGGACAGGTACAGCTGGTATCAGCCGCTAAGTTGGAGAACTGGTTTGAACAGGAAAGACAAAAAGATTTAGCTGATATTTTAGATGTAGTGCCGAACCCAACCACGGTTGAACAGCTGATATGCATGGATATCAGCCAGCCCGATATGCCGCTTTATACCCAATTGCTTGAGTTATTTAACCTAAGCGCTTTGACTCAACAAGCCTTTACGACACTCTCCACCGGTCAGTTAAAAAAGATGCAGCTCATCAGAGCGTTATTGTTAAAGCCCGATATTTTAATTTTAGACGACCCCTATGCGGGTTTAGACACCGACAGTTGCCAGCAGGTAAATGGATTATTAGAACAGATATGTGATGAGACCAGCATTATTATGCTGCTGGACAGAATATCCGAACTGGCTGATTTTATTACCCATATAGCCTGGGTCAAAGATACACGCATCGAGCTTGCTGAGGATATAAATCGCGGATTGCCACATGTTGAGCAGCTCATGCATTTACAGCAAAGTGAATTATCCTTGCCACAGTCAGTGGGTGAACAACATGCCTTTGCGGTTGGCAGTTCACTGGTAAAACTAACTCAAGCTAAAGTGCAATTTTCCGATAAGGTCATTTTTGACCAGCTTGACTGGCATATTATTGCGGGACAACACTGGCAAATTCATGGCCCTAACGGTTCAGGCAAAAGCTGTTTGTTAAATTTAATAAGTGGCGATAATCCACAATGTTACCGCAACCAGATTGAACTGTTTGGCATTACCCGCGGGCAAGGTGAAAGCATCTGGCAAATCAAACAACACATAGGTTATTTAACCAATCAGTTTCACCGCGATTATCGGGTAAATTGTAAAGTGCTCGACTGTATTATTTCAGGCTTTTACGATTCCATCGGACTTTATCAAACTGCCACGTTTGCTCAGCAGAAAATCGCGCGGGAGTGGTTAAATGTGATTGGCCTGGCATCATTGGCCAATAAGGGGTTTAGGGAATTAGAAACCGGTGAACAACGCATGGTTTTGATCGCCCGTGCGATGGTCAAACATCCTCCATTGTTGATTTTGGATGAACCCTGTCAGGGACTTGATAGCATCAACCGTCAAAAAGTATTGGCGCTGGTTGAATTACTCTGCCAACAAAACACCACCACCTTACTTTATGTTAGTCATCATGGCGAAGACAAAATATCAGCCATTGAACATCACTTGTCTATGCCCGACTATCACCCCTAAACTAACTTTTGTGCATAAAGCTAAACATCTCTCCTGCGTAAAATCCCCGTAAATAAAGGGCTACAGACTCGACAAACTTATGATTAATCAGGTTCAATGGCTGATGCTTTGCAAGCAAACTACCTTAGTATGGTTGCTGCAAAATAATCATAATCACCATTAGAGCCTGTTGAGCGTTGCAAAAATATACATCAAAGATCAACAGCTCTCTAAATACATGGTGCACAAAACACAAAGGGGATAAGAGTGAAAAAATCACTACTTGCTGCCGTCGTAGGTAGCGCACTGGCGTTCAGCCAGTTTGCCAGCGCTGATATTCCAGCACCGGTTGATAAGCCATATTTTGGCACCGTAAAAGTTAATGTTGATGCCACTGATTTAGCGCACCGCATTTTTAAAGTAACCGAAACCGTACCGGTTAAACCGGGTGCGATGACCTTGCTTTATCCGCAGTGGATCCCGGGTCATCACTCCCCTACTGGCCCTATCGATAAAGTGGCAGGTATAACCATTACCGCTAAAGGCAAAACCATCAAGTGGGAACGTGATCCCGGTAATGTTTATGCGTTTCAATTTGATGTGCCCAAAGGTGTAAAAGAAATTGAAGTTAAATTCGATTATTTATCACCACAGAACGGTAACCGTGGCCGTGTGGTGATGACACCAGAAATGCTGAATATTCAGTGGGATGCGATGGCTATGTATCCGGCCGGTTACTACACCCGTCAAATTCCGTTTGAAGCAACGGTAACGCTGCCAGACCAGTGGAAATTCGCAACAGCCTTGGAAACCGATAAACAGCACGGTAATACCGTGACCTTTGACGACATCGACTTCGAGAATCTGGTCGATTCTCCTATGTTTGCCGGTAAATACTACAAACAATTTGATTTAGCCCCGGGCGCAGAAACCCCTGTTAAACTCAATGTATTTGCAGATAAAGCCAAATATTTAGAAGCCAGCGATGAAGCCATTGAAATCCACCGCAAGCTGGTTGAACAGGCTTACAAAGTCTATGGTGCTCACCACTACAATCATTATGACTTCCTGTTGGCACTAACCGATAAACTCGGTGGTATCGGTTTAGAGCATCACCGCAGCAGTGAAAACAGCCAAAAACCAGATTATTTCACCGAGTGGGATAAAAACTGGTTAGGTCGTGATTTGTTAGCACACGAATTCAACCATTCGTGGGATGGCAAATATCGTCGACCAGCCGGCATCTGGACACCAACTTATAATCAGGTCAAAAAAGACCATGGTCTTTGGGTGTATGAAGGACAAACACAATACTGGGGTTACGTATTCTCAGCGCGTTCAGGTTTAATTGACCATGATAAAACCATGGATATGCTGGCACGTTTAGGCGCTACTTACGATAAAGGTCGCCCTGGCATCAAATGGCGTACCATTTTAGATACCACTAATGATCCAACGATCGCACAGCGTGCCCCACTGGCTTATCGTAATTATCAGATGAGCGAAGATTATTACTCAGGTGGCCAGCTGATTTGGTTTGCGGTTGATGCTAAATTACGTGAACTGAGTAACAACAAAATTAATCTGGATAACTTTGCCAAAGCTTTCTTTGGGGTGAAACCAGGTGACTGGAAAGTGAATACTTATGAGTTTGATGATGTGATTAGTACCTTAAATCAGGTTCAAAAGTACAACTGGACGGACTTTATCAATCAGCGTTTACGCGGTCATGTTAACTTATCTGAATCATTAGCCGACCAAGGCTGGAAGCTGGTTTATAACGACAAACCATCTGATGCAGTTAAAGCGATTGAAGGCCGTTTCAAGGGCACTGACCTGACCTATTCATTAGGTATTTTTATCTCTGGCAAAGGCACCATGCGTGATGTGTTGTGGGATAGCCCGGCGTTTAACGCAGGTTTATCACCCAGCATGACGATTGTTGCCGTTAATGGTGAATCTTACTCGGGTGATGCGATTAAAGATGCCGTTACTGCCGCCAAAGACAGCAAAGCACCCATTGAATTGCTGGTAAAAGATTTTGATCAATACAGCACCATCAAAATCGACTATCACGGTGGCCTGCAATACCCGCATTTAGAGCGTATTGAAGGCAAACCTGACTATCTGTCGCAAGTACTGGAAGCACGCTAAACGTTTGAATTGTAGAAATTCCACCTACTACACGGGTGGGTTTTAGATCTAAAAAAGGAGCCGTCAGGCTCCTTTTTGCTAATTATCTAAGCTTAAAAATTAATGCCCTTCCGATACCTGATTAACTGTATATTTAGGGATTTCTACCACCAGGTCTTCATCTTTAATAATGGCCTGACAACCTAAGCGTGACTCAGGCTCCAAACCCCAGGCCTTGTCCAGCATATCGTCTTCCAGTTCATCACTTTCATCCAGTGAATCAAACCCTTCGCGTACGATCACATGACAGGTGGTGCAGGCACAGGATTTTTCACACGCGTGTTCGATATCAATGCCGTTGGCTAACGCAACATCCAGTACAGAGGTGCCTTCTTCGGCCTGAATCACTGCACCATCCGGGCATAATTCAGGATTCGGTAAAAATATAATTTGTGGCATAAATAGGATCCTGTTAAATGTCGTTTACTTTATGGCCCGCCAGAGCCTTTTTAATCGATTTATCCATGCGACGCTGGGCAAATTCCTGTGTTGCGGCATCAACGCCTTCAATGGCTTGTTTGATAGCTTGTGTGTCGTCACCCGCTGCAGCTTGCATCATGGCATCAATGGCTTGCGTAATCTGTGCAATTTCGTTTTCAGACAATAACTCGCTGCCATCTTCCTGCAGCGCACTCTGAATAGCTTCGCGCACACGATCCGCTTCAACCTGCTGCTCTTTTAACATACGCGCCTGCATATCGCCTTTGGCGTTTTGCATTGAGGCTTTTAGCATGTCGGTGACTTGTTCATCGGATAAACCGTATGACGGTTTTACTTCTACCGATGCTTGCACGCCACTGGATTTTTCCATAGCGGTCACACTAAGCAACCCGTCGGCATCTACCTGAAACGTCACTCGAATATGCGCCGCGCCCGCGGCCATTGGAGGAATGTCCTGCAATACAAAACGTGCCAGAGAACGACAATCATCCACCAGTTCACGATCACCTTGTAAAACATGGATCATCATCGCAGTCTGGCCATCTTTAAAGGTGGTGAATTCCTGTGCTTTCGCCACCGGAATAGTGGTATTACGTGGAATGATTTTTTCCACCAGTCCACCCATAGTTTCAATCCCCAGCGATAACGGCAATACATCCAGAAGCAGCATTTCGCCATCGGGTTTATTACCCACCAGAATGTCGGCCTGAATCGAGGCCCCAATCGCCACCACTTTATCCGGATCAATTGAGGTAAGCGGCGTGCGGCCAAAGAATTCACCCACTGCATCACGAATGGCAGGCACGCGGGTTGAACCACCCACCATCACCACTTCAATCACATCGTCTTTATCGATTTCTGCGTCTTTAACCGCGCGACGACACGCTTTGAGTGTTTGTTTAACCAAGGGCGCAATTAATTGCTCAAAGTCATCACGGCTGATATTACAGTTGACTGTTTCGTCCTGATCATTCTCAACACTAATTTCCACACGTTGTGCAGAGCTTAACGCTTCTTTCGCACGTCTGGCTTCATCCAATAACTGACGATGCAAACGCGCGCTGAGCTTTTCACCTAAGTTAAGTGCTTGTCGAATGTGAGTAACAAGCAGATGATCAAAATCATCACCACCTAGTGCTGCATCACCACCGGTTGCCAGTACTTCAAATACGCCTTTGGATAATCGCAGAATTGAAATATCAAAGGTTCCACCACCTAAATCGTAAACGGCAATCACCCCTTCCTGCCCGGAATCCAGGCCGTAGGCAATCGCAGCAGCAGTTGGCTCATTTAATAAACGTAAAACATTTAAGCCGGCTAATTTTGCGGCATCTTTGGTGCCCTGACGCTGCGCATCATCAAAATAGGCTGGTACCGTGACAACCACGCCAGTTAATTCATCACCTAAGGATTGTTCTGCACGCTGTTTAAGTGCGCTTAAAATATCTGCCGATACCTGAATGGCATTAACTTTGCCGCCGGCAGTATTAATTGAAGGGACCGCGTCTTCCACCTGGCAAAAGTCATAAGGTAAATCCGGATAGCTGGCGGTGATATCGTTAAGCGAACGTCCAATAAAACGTTTTACCGATGAAATGGTGTTGGCCGGATCGCGACTGGCGTTGTCACGCGCCTGCCAGCCGATAGTTTTGCTTTGTGCTGCATAGTGCACCACAGAAGGTAAAATATGCTGATTGTTTTCATCGGCCAGAGTTTGTGCTTCGCCACTTCTTACCGTAGCAACTAACGAATTGGTAGTACCGAGGTCAATGCCCACGGCCAGTTTGCGTTCATGCGGCGCAGCTGTCTGCCCCGGCTCTGCAATTTGAAGTAATGCCATTAGTCTTGTAATGTCTCTTCTATCTGTGCAATCTCATTGCGTAATTTATATAAAAACTTAAGTTTGCGAATTAAGTCAGCAACCTGCAGTTCCTGCCCTTCGGTTTCCAGTCCTTTGTGCACCCTTTGCAACTGCTGCTTAATTTCAGTCGCAATTTCGTCATCCATCTCTTCCAGAGCATCAATATTTTTGCTGGCAGCAATATCTTCGAGCTGTTCTCGCCACTCCATTTGCTGCATTAAAAACGCACCATCCTGCAAGGTGGAGGTTTCGTGTTTCAAATCTACCCCACGTAATTCAAGCAGGTATTCAGCGCGCAATAAGGGAGATTTTAACACCTGATAGGCATCATTGACCTGCGCATTTTTTTGCACCGCTAATAAGCGCTGTTGCTCGCTGGCCGTGGCAAATTTATCCGGATGAGTAAGTTGTTGAAGATGCTGATAAGTTTTTGCCAGTTGACTGAGATCCAACTCAAACTGCGGGGTTAAATCAAATAATTCAAAGTGATTCATAATGAACTAACAATCCACTTAACTTATTGCGATATAAATGAAAAGTCGGCCATTGGGCCGACTTTATAAACTGTCGTCCTGCAACGACCAGACAATTAAACGTTAAAGCTTTCACCACAGCCACACTCACCGTTGGCATTAGGATTATTAAACTGAAAACCTTCGTTTAAGCCTTCTTTGGCAAAGTCTAATTCGGTGCCATCCAGATAAACCAGACTTTTGGCATCGATAATAATTTTTACGTTATTATCTTCAAACACCTGATCGTCGTCGTTTAATTCATCAACAAACTCAAGTACGTAAGCCAGTCCGGAACACCCTGTGGTTTTTACACCCAGACGTAAACCAATGCCTTTACCGCGATTCGCTAAAAAAGTTCTGGCTCGATTTGCTGCTGCATCTGTAAGAGTAATTGCCACGTTTTATCCTGTTATGCGCTGTGTTTAGCTTTGTAATCTTCCACTGCGGCTTTAATGGCATCTTCAGCCAAAATTGAGCAGTGAATTTTTACTGGTGGTAAAGCCAGTTCTTCAGCGATATCAGTATTTTTAATTGCTACCGCTTCATCAATGGTTTTTCCTTTAACCCACTCGGTTACCAGTGAGCTGGACGCAATGGCTGAACCACAACCATAGGTTTTGAACTTCGCATCTTCGATAATGCCATTCTCACCAATTTTAAGTTGTAACTTCATTACATCACCACACGCAGGAGCCCCTACCATGCCAGTTGCAATGCTTGGGTCGTTTTTATCGAATCCACCTACGTTACGTGGATTTTCATAATGGTCGATTACTTTGTCACTATATGCCATGACTAATACCTCAATGTTGGGCGCCGCTTTTTCAGCCACGCCGTCGTATGCTTAATTAGTGGTGAACCCACTCAACTTTTTCAAGATCAACGCCGTCTTTGTACATTTCCCAAAGCGGTGACATTTCACGTAATTTATCAATTGCACCTACGACCACACTAATAACATGGTCGATTTCTTCCTCGGTGGTGAAACGACCAATACTGAAACGAATTGAGCTGTGAGCCAGTTCATCGTTCAGACCTAATGCACGTAACACATAAGACGGTTCTAAACTGGCCGATGTACAAGCAGAACCAGAGGATACAGCCATGTCTTTCAGTGCCATAATCAATGACTCACCTTCCACATAAGCAAAACTTACGTTCAGGTTAGACGCCACGCGCTGATCTAAATCACCATTTACATAAACCGCTTCGATGTCTTTAATGCCATTCCACAAACGATTACGTAACATCAAAATACGTTCGTTTTCAGCTGCCATTTCTTCTTTGGCAATACGGAAAGCTTCACCCATACCAACAATTTGGTGTGTAGGAAGTGTACCTGAACGCATACCACGTTCATGACCACCACCGTGCATTTGAGCCTCCAAACGTACACGTGGTTTACGACGTACATATAAAGCACCAATGCCTTTAGGACCGTAGGCCTTGTGACCAGAGAAAGACATCAGATCAACCTTAAGTTCCTGCAAATCAATCGGTACACGGCCTGCGCTTTGCGCGGCATCTACATGGAATAAAATTTTGCGAGAACGGCATAACTCACCGATTTTCTCGATATCCTGAATCACACCAATTTCGTTATTAACGTGCATCACTGACACTAAAATGGTGTCATCACGCATCTCAGTTTCCAGTTCAGCTAAATCCAGTAAACCGTTTGGCTGAGGTGTCATGTAGGTTACTTCAAAACCTTCACGCTCTAACTGGCGGCAGGTATCAAGCACCGCTTTATGCTCAGTTTTTACCGTAATAATGTGTTTGCCCTTTTTAGCGTAAAAATGCGCCGCCCCTTTAATCGCAAGATTGTCAGACTCAGTTGCGCCGGAGGTAAACACAATTTCGCGCGGATCGGCGTTAACCAAATCAGCAATCTGGCTACGGGCGATATCCACCGCTTCTTCCGCCTGCCAGCCAAAACGATGCGAACGTGATGCTGGGTTACCAAAGTTACCTTCAGTGGTCAGACATTCCATCATTTTTTCAGCTACACGCGGATCAACCGGTGTGGTAGCCGAATAATCCAGATAAATAGGTAATTTCATTACTTGCTCCAATTACAACTGCAAGGTGACGGAGATTTGCGATTCCGCCGATGACTTGTGTTTGTTCTGACGTTCAGCGACTCGCTGTACGTCATTTTTATCCATGAGTTCGCCTAAGGTGATACCATTCAAAAAAACGCTGATACGGTCACTTAAGTCAGTCCACAAGCTGTGTGTCAAACAGCGTTCACCGCCCTGACAATCTGATAAACCATTGCAGCGCGTAGCATCAACCGATTCATTCACGGCATTGATTACTTCGCCTACTGCAATGTCGCTTGCGTCACGTCCGAGCTTATAACCGCCTCCGGGTCCACGTACGCTGGCAACTAATTTGCGCTTACGTAAACGTGAGAACAACTGTTCCAGATAAGACAAGGATATCCCCTGCCTTTCTGAAATATCAGCCAGTGATACCGGATTAGATCTGGAATGTAAGGCTACATCCAGCATTGCGGTAACAGCGTATCGTCCTTTAGAGGTTAATTTCATCGCGAAACCCATCGTTTAACATGGGGCGAATTTTCACATACCTGAGTATTTTAGTCAAGTATTAGCCAGAATTGAAAAAAGGCGTAAAAGACCCGGATTATATGCCCGGGTCAAAGGCATCAGCCTGATTTTTACGTTCTTCACAGGCTTTTTCTTCATCCTCGGTGAAGGCATCAAGTTTTAGGCTGGGTAAGGATTTTTCACAGACATCCCCACCCATTTTATTAATCGCTTTGCACATATCAGCCACCTTGGTGTCGATGAGATGCACATGATCCAGCATGGTACCAATCGCATTAGCAACCGGATCAGGATTATCCGGCGATACCGCGTAAGCATCAAAACCATATTGCTTGGCAATTTTTTCGCGTTGGTTGTTTTTACCTTTATCCTGCCGGGTATTAACAATACGACCGGGAATACCGATAACAGTGGCGTTATCAGGCACGTCCTTAACAACAACCGAGTTAGAACCTACCTTACCGTGATTTCCAATGGTAATGGGTCCCAGTACTTTAGCGCCAGCACCAACTACCACGTTGTTTTTTAAGGTGGGATGACGTTTACCTGCGTTCCAGCTGGTGCCACCTAAGGTCACACCATGATAAAGCGTCACATCATCACCAATTTCAGCGGTTTCACCAATCACTACGCCCATACCGTGGTCAATAAAAAAACGACGGCCTATGGTTGCCCCCGGATGAATTTCAATCCCCGTGATCCAGCGATTAAAAGTAGATAGTGAGCGCGCCAGCCAACACCAGTTCGCTTTCCATAAACGGTGTGCCAAACGGTGCATCCAGATGGCATGTAAGCCCGGATAATTAGTTAACACTTCCAGTGTGGTGCGTGCCGCAGGGTCACGACTGAATACACTGGCGATATCTTCTTTCATGCGCTCAAACATGGTGTTGTTACTTTTCCTTATTGGCAATCGATTTGTCGATTGAAGCCAGAATCCCACGCAGAATGTTAAGCTCTTCACGCTCGGGTCGTGCGCGGTTATACAGGCGTCTTAATTTGGTCATCACCATACCCGGATGTTGCTTCACGATAAAAGTCGTTTTGGTTAGGGTTTGTTCCAGATGAGTATAAAAACGCTCTAAATCTTCTACCAGAGGATATTCCTGTTCAACTTCAGGTAAACTCGTCTGGTTTAAAAATGCCATGCGTACTTCATAACATAATGTTTGTACAGCGGCGGCTAAATTCAATGAGCTGTAATCAGGATTGGCCGGAATACAAACGTGAAAGTGACATTGCTGCAGTTCTTCGTTGCTTAAACCATTATTCTCACGGCCAAACACTAATGCCACCGGATAATCCGCAGCTTCAGCCACTAATTTTTCGCCACATTCACGTGGTTCAAGCATTGGCCAGGATAAAGTACGTGAGCGTGCACTGGTGCCAATTACCAACCCACAATCAGCCACCGCTTCTTCCAGCGTTGAAACTATTTTTGCGTTGCCCAATACATCCGTAGCCCCTGCCGCAAGAGCACTGGCTTGTCCGTCGGGTTCGCTGACTGGATCAACTAACACAAGTTGAGATAAGCCCATAGTTTTCATGGCGCGGGCAGTTGAGCCAATATTACCGGTATGTGAAGTGTTCACCAGTACAACACGTATTTTATCTAACATGCGCTTTAGTGTCTGATTTGCTGGGAAAATTAGGGCGCGAATTGTAGCACATCCGCACGCACTGTCATCACTACGGCGCTTTTTGCTTGCCTTTTTAAACTGCTCTGTTACACTTCGCGCCGTTTTTTTGAGCACTCAACTTAACTCTTAGGTGAGTGTGATTTTCGTTCTTTGACAATTGGTGGATCATTTATGCATGCAATGCTGAATATTGCGGTGCGCGCTGCGCGTACGGCCGGTAGTATTATTGTTCGTGGTTTTGAAAATCGTGATGACTTAGCAACAGAAGTAAAAGGTACTAACGACTACGTTACCCGTATCGACAGAGACGCCGAACAGGCAATCATTAAAAAAATTCAGCAATCTTACCCTGATCATGGTTTTCTGGGAGAAGAAGGCGGCATAATTAATCCGGAAAGTGACTTTCAGTGGATTATTGATCCGCTGGACGGCACCACCAATTTTGTAAAAGGCATTCCTCATTTTTGTGTTTCTATTGCGTTAACCTTCAAAGGCCGTTTAGATCAGGCGGTGGTATTTGATCCTATCCGTGGCGAATTGTTTACTGCATCTCGCGGTAACGGCGCGCAATTAAATGGTTACCGTATCCGTACCGGCAATGCCCGTGATTTAACCGACACTGTGTTAGCCACTGCATTCCCATTCAAAAACAAAGAAAATACTCAGGAAGCCGTCGACAGCTTTAGCCGTATTTTCCGTCAATGTGGCGACGTACGTCGCTCAGGATCAGCCGCACTGGACATGGCTTATGTTGCTGCAGGTCGTTACGACGGCTACTGGGAAAAAGGCATCAACGCCTGGGATATTGCCGCAGGTGAATTATTGGTTAAAGAATCTGGTGGTCTGGTATCCGACTACCAGGGTGGAACCAACCCAATGAAAAGCCGCAGTGTCGTCTGCGGTAATCCTAAGGTAGTTCAAATGTTAGTGAAAAACATCAACGCCTAACCATCTGGTTAACATAAAAAAAGCCGGCAATTAGCCGGCTTTTTTGTCTTTATTTTTTTACTTAAAGTAACGGATCCTGATCCGCGCCTTCTTTTTCCACTTCTGTAGGCATCAAATCTTCTTTGCTTAATCCCAACATGATAGCGATGGCGCTTGCCACGTAAATTGACGAATAAGTACCAATAAAAATACCGAACAATAACGCTGTGGCAAAACCATGGATCAAAGCACCACCTTTAAAGAATAAGGCTGCTAATACCAACAAAGTGGTACCAGAAGTAATAACGGTACGGCTCATGGTTTGGGTTAATGAAATATCGGCCACTTCTGGTGGCTCAGTTTTACGCAGTTTAAGGAAATTTTCCCGAATGCGGTCAAACACAACGATAGTATCGTTAAGTGAATAACCTATCACCGCGAGAACAGCCGCCAGTACGGTTAAATCAAATTCCAGTTGTAAAACTGAGAACAATCCTAACGTGATAATAACGTCGTGCGCCAGGGCAATAACCGAGCTAAGGGCCAGGCGCCATTCAAAACGCAGGGTAACGTATAACATGATACATAGCAGCGCAGTTAACATAGCTAACCCACCCTGCTCTGCCAGCTCATCACCTACGTTAGGACCAACAAACTCGATACGACGCATATCAACCTGATCGCCACCTTCACGCAATACAGATAAAACTTCGTCACCCAGTTTCGACGCCTTCACCCCTTCACGAGGTGCCAGACGGATTAATACATCTTCACTGGTACCAAAGTTTTGCACAACCGCATCGGCAAAACCGGCTGCTTCAAGTTGCTTACGAATATGATCCAGTTTCGCTGGCTTCTGATAACCCACTTCAATTAGGGTACCACCAGTAAAATCCAGCCCCCAGTTCAGGCTATTGGTAAACAAGCTAAACAGGGAAACAATTAACAATGCCGCCGAGAAAAACAGCGCCGGCACACGTAACTTCATGAAGTTGACGGTTTCTTTAAAATTCAGAATTTGCATCTTCGTCACTCCACTAAATTGATAACTTGTCGATTCGTTTACCACCCCAGACTGCGTTAACAATCACACGGGTAACCACAATCGCGGTAAACATCGAGGTAATAATGCCGATAGCCAATGTTACCGAGAATCCTTTAATTGGACCGGTACCAATAGCAAACAGAATAATGGCCGCAATTAAAGTGGTAATATTGGCATCTAAAATAGTAGAGAAAGCACTGTCATACCCCTGATGGATTGATTGCTGCGGTCCCCGACCATCACGCATTTCTTCACGAATCCGTTCAAAAATCAGTACGTTAGCATCTACCGCCATACCAACCGTTAATACGATACCCGCCATACCTGGTAGTGTTAGGGTTGCGCCAGGAATCAGTGACATTACACCAACAATTAATACTAAGTTGGCCGCCAGCGCAAAATTCGCCACTAAACCAAAACCACGGTAGTACATCGCCATAAAGGCCAGTACCAAAACAAACCCCCAAATGATGGCTTGCATACCTAAATCGATATTTTCCTGACCTAAACTTGGGCCTACGGTACGCTCTTCAACTATCTGAATGGGTGCAATCAAGGCACCGGCACGCAATAATAACGCCAGATTTTGTGCTTCTTGTGGAGAACCTACACCAGTAATACGGAAACCACCGCCGCCCAAACGAGACTGGATAGTTGCAACACTGATGATTTGTTCCACTTTCTCAAAGATAGGTTTATCGTTTTTATCTCTCTCAGCTAAAGGTTTGTATTCAATAAATACCGTCGCCATTGGCTTACCGATATTGCCTTTAGTACCCAAAGACATTTTATTGCCACCTTCAGAATCCACAGAAATATTTACTTGTGGACGACCATATTCATCCAGAGAACTGGCCGCATCAATAATGTGATTACCCGACATCATGACCTTTTTCTGCAGCAAATAAGGCACACCTTTTTGATCTTTAACTAAATCAGCACCGGGAGGAATACGTCCGGCAACAGCGGCTTGCACATCGTGCTCTGTATCCAGTAAACGAAAATCCAGTGTTGCTGTGGCATTTAGAATTTCTTTGGCACGAGCGGTGTCCTGAATACCCGGCAATTGCACCACAATGCGATCCGCACCCTGGCGCTGGATCAAAGGTTCAGCAACACCTAACTGGTTAACACGATTACGCATGATGGTAATATTTTGTTTTACCGCATAGTCACGAATAGCCAGTACTTTTTGCTGAGACATCTTAGCCGAAACAACTAAGTTATCTTCTTCTTCAAACAACCAGTCAGGGTTGCGGCTCTTTAAGTAACTTAAACCTTGATCCAGAGTTTCCTGATCGCGGAACTGCACTTCTACCGAGTCATCCAGTTGACGCACACCGCGATAACGGATTTTTTCTTCACGTAAGTTAGTACGGAAACTGGTTACTGTATCTTCCAGCGCTTTGCTCATCGCCAGATTCATGTCCACTTCCATTAAAAAGTGCACACCGCCACGTAAATCCAGACCCAGTTTAATCGGCTCACCGCCAATTGAAGCTAACCAACTTGGTGTATCCGGCGCCAGGTTCATGGCAACGTAATAATCGCCACCCAGTTGTTTTTCCAACACTTCTTTAGCCATTAACTGACTTTCGGAATCTTTTACACGCACCAGAATTTGCTGGTTTTCCATGGTGACACGTTTGGTATCAATCCGGGCATCAACCAGAGATTGTTCAACTGTTTGTAGGGTTTGTGTGGTCACAGTGGTGTTGCGGCCCGCGGAGATTTGCACCGCATGGTCCTCACCAAAAATATTTGGCAACGCATATAAAGCACCGACGGCGAGAACAAAAAACACCATCAAATACTTCCACATGGGGGTTTTATTTAACACAAGATATTCCTTTTACTGGAAACTAAAAGGGCAAGCGTGTTATCGCTTGCCCTGAATTTCACTTAACCCTTACAGGCTTTTCATTGTGCCTTTTGGCAATACGGCAGATACCGCAGACTTTTGCACAACGATATTGGTGGTATCGTTTAATGCAATCTCGATGAAATCTTTTTCTTCAGTTACTTTTACGATTTTGCCAACCATACCACCCTGAGTTAACACTTCATCGCCTTTACTTAACGAGCCAATCAGGTTTTTATGTTCCTTTACACGCTTCGCCTGTGGACGATACAGCATGAAATAGAAAATCAAACCAAAAATACCCAGCATAATCAGCATAGACATTCCGCCATCCTGAGCACCGCCCGGCGCAGCCTGAGCGTAAGCGTTAGAGATAAATAAACTCATGTTTTTCCCCTAATTTAATTGTTGTAATTTTAACTATCAGAGCGCCGGTACCGGCATTCCTTTTTGTTGATAAAATTCGGTTACAAATGCATCCAGCTCACCGGCTTCAATTGCATCACGCAAACCTTGCATAACACGCTGATAATAACGCAGGTTATGGATAGTGTTTAAACGCGCGCCAAGGATCTCGTTGCACTTATCTAAATGATGTAAATATGACCGTGAATAGTTTTTACAAGTGTAACAATCACATTTTTCATCCAATGGACCGGTATCAGTTTTATATTTAGCGTTACGGATTTTGACAATACCTTCAGTCACAAACAAATGACCGTTACGCGCATTACGGGTTGGCATTACACAGTCAAACATATCAATACCGCGGCGCACCGCTTCAACGATATCTTCCGGCTTACCTACGCCCATTAAATAACGAGGTTTGTCTGCAGGTGCTTTTTCAGCGATGTGATCCAAAATACGGATCATATCTTCTTTAGGCTCACCCACCGATAAACCGCCGATGGCATATCCATCAAAACCAATTTTCACTAAGCCATCAAGTGAGATATCACGCAAATCTTCATACATACCGCCTTGCACAATACCAAACAAGGCAGATGGATTGCCTTCATGGGCTTTTTTACTTCGCTCTGCCCAGCGTAAAGACAATTCCATCGATTTACGTGCGGTGGCACGATCAGCCGGATAAGGCGTACATTCATCGAAAATCATCACGATGTCTGAACCCAAATCACGTTGTACTTCGATGGACTTTTCCGGTGTTAGCAGAATTTTTTCACCATTAATTGGGGAGCGGAAAGTTACCCCTTCCTCTGTGATCTTGCGTAAATCGCCAAGACTGAAAACCTGAAAACCACCGGAATCGGTCAGAATAGGTTTATCCCAATGCATAAAGTCATGTAAGTCACCGTGTAACTTCATGATTTCAGTGCCTGGACGCAACATTAAGTGAAAGGTATTACCTAAACAAATATGTGCGCCGGTATCTTTTAACTCTTCCGGCGTCATGCCTTTTACCGTACCGTAAGTGCCCACAGGCATAAATGCAGGGGTTTCTACCACACCACGTTCAAAGGTCATGCGACCGCGACGGGCCTTGCCGTCTGTCGTAACTAATTCAAATTGCATAAAATTTCCTATCAGCAGACCGGAAAACAGTCCAGAGCCGAAAAAACAAAGGCCGGATTATACCCGAAGCATTCAGTAGTTTCTAAGTAAAAGCACGGTAAATTTTACCCTTTGCGTGCCTCAATAAACATGGCGTCGCCGTAACTGAAAAAACGGTATTCCTGCTCAATGGCCTGTTGATAAGCCGCCATCACATTTTCCTTACCGGCAAAGGCACTGATTAACATAATCAGGGTCGATTCGGGTAGATGGAAATTAGTCACCATGGCATCCACAATTTCAAACTGATACCCGGGGTAAATAAAAATATCGGTATCGTCAAAGAACGGTTGTAACTCATTATTTTGCTCTTTGGATGCCTTGGCAGCCGACTCCAGAGAACGCACCGACGTGGTGCCTACCGCAATCACACGCTTACCACGTTGTTTGGTCGCTTTAATAGCATCAACCACTTCTTGTGGCACTTCGGCATATTCGGAATGCATTTTATGTTCAAGGATATTATCTACCCGCACCGGCTGGAAGGTACCGGCGCCCACATGCAAAGTGACAAATGCCAGCTCTACACCTTTGTCTTTTAACTGCTGCAAAATCGCATCATCAAAATGTAAGCCCGCAGTAGGTGCCGCCACGGCGCCTGGTTTATCGTTATAAACTGTTTGATAACGCTCTTTATCGGATTCTTCGTCCGGGCGGTCAATATAAGGCGGAAGCGGCATATGGCCGTACTTTTCCAGCACCTGCAACACCGGCTCATCCGCAATAAATTTCAATTCGAATAAAGCGTCATGGCGTGCCAGCATTTCCACTGTCACCGCCTCTTCCAAAATTAATTGTGTGCCGGGTTTTGGTGCTTTACTGGCACGAACATGCGCCAGCACACGCTCATTATCTAAAATACGTTCAACTAATACTTCAACTTTACCGCCAGAGGCCTTTTGCCCCAGCATTCGGGCCGGGATCACGCGTGTATTGTTAAATACTAATAAGTCCCCTGCTTCAACCAACTGCAGAATGTCGGTAAATTGTTTGTGTGCTACTTGCCCACTATTACCGTTTAAATGCAATAAACGGCTGGCAGTACGATCGGCCATTGGGTATCTGGCGATCAGTTTTTCAGGTAAATCGAAGTCAAATTCAGAAAGTTTCATTTAATATTTTATATCCGGATTTTCGAATGCCGCTTGCCAGTTGGCCTGCGGAACTTTAGGTATTTTTTTAATACCATCAAATAGTTATTAATACCGACATCACTAAATTAACGCGATAGTCTACATCCAGTTTCTTCCATAAGCTTTAACAGGTACTTGTTTCCTGTCTAACGTGTTCGCCCGGTTCTGCCGGGCTTTTTTTTACCTTAAATCTGGCAAGGCAATACAAACTAGTCGTCAATTTTAACGCCCATATCGGCAAAAATCTCCAACATATCTTCACGCTCGATGCGACGCACATTTAATACAAACATAATTTGTAACAATAGATCGGCGCCCAATATGCCTTTGTTCACTTTATTTCTCAGGTTGTCTGCGCTTTGATCGATCCCCATACTGGATAAGCGATCGCTAAGATCCTGATATTTAACGCCCCGGCGTGACATTTCAGCCTTAAGCAGACGTTGAACCAGTTGTCTCCACTGGGCGGTAGCTGGATGTTTCTGCATGCTATAACCTCGCACTCAAATGTGACGTATAATTTACATTAATAATATTTTTTATTCAAATGAATTAAAAATAGTTTGACAGTCAAAATTTTTGCTGGCTAATATATCAATCAACAGATGAATAGTCAGTTACTTAAAAGGAGAGTAAACATGACGTGGGATCTTGATCAACTTGAGGCCCTGATTAGTGCAAACGATGACTATGTTGTCACCAAAGAAGAAGACTGTTTGCTAATTGCTAATACCGACGGGATAGATGCTTGGCTGGCCATTAGCGGAGAACAAATTTTAGTTGAGTCGTTATTGTTTTCAGCTGATGAAGTCAGCAATGCCAGCGCCTTAAACGAGGAAATTTTAAAATCACATATGATTTTCCCGTTAAGTACCATTGGTATTTCGAATATTTCGGGTAACGACTATTACATCGCCTTTGGCGCACTGAGTTCTCAGTCCAAAGAGCAAAGTATTTTAATTGAAATTGAAACCTTATTTCAGAATGTCGCCGGCTTTTTAGATGCCTACCGCGACCATTTGAAATAACAACGTCACTAGCGAGGAAACCAAGATGTCTGTGTGGAGAAAATTAGTTACAGCGGTAAAAGGCGGCGTAACCGAAGCTGCGGAAGCGGTGGCAGATAGTCAGGCTATCCGTATTCTGGAACAGGAAATTCGAGAAGCAAAAGATGAATTGCGTCAGTCCGATCACGCACGTACGCAAATCTTAGCCAAGTGCAAACTGGCACAACAAAAAGTAGATAGCTTAAATGCGTCTATTGCCCAGTATGAAGAACATGCACGTAAAGCCGTGGAGACTGACCGTCAGCTCGCGCTGGATTGCGCACAAAAAGTGGCGGAACTTAAAGGTGAATTAGATACCGAACAACAGTATTTGGATCAGTTTACTCAGTCTGAAAAACAGCTGGCACAAAATATTGCCCAGGCCAAAAACAACCTGCGTCGTTTAGAGCAGCAAGTGGATATGGTTAAAGCAACAGAATCCGTGCAAAAAGCACAGGTTTCAGTATCATCGCGTCATATGGGTGCCAACAGTAAAATGAAAACGGCAACCGAATCGCTGCAGCGCATTCAGGAAAAACAAAACATGCGCAATGCTGAATTGCAGGCAGCACAGGAACTGGCAGCCGATGAGTCAACCGACGATTTAGAGAAACGTCTGGCCGATGCCGGTATTAAAGGAGGCAAAAGTTCAGCAGATGATGAACTGGCCCGTATCTTAGGCAAATAAGGATAGTTTTAATCAATGCAAATGGTTCAGCTGCTCAGAAAACTGATACTGAAACATTTTATCCATATGCGCTGGTACTCTGTGGTACTGGCGCTTTTATTTTATGCATTCAGTAGCTGGATATTACTGGAAGCGGCGCAGGAACATGCCCTCACCCGCTGGCCGGATTTTTTATACTGGTTATTAGTCACGGGCTCAACCGTAGGTTATGGTGATCTATCACCACAAACCGATGCCGGTAAATTAATCACCAGTTTATTTGTTATCCCCTTTGGTTTAAGTATTTTTGCATTGATTGTGGGACGCGCGGCCGCCTGGCTTTCGCAGCACTGGCAAAGAGGAATAAAAGGCATGAAAAAAATCGATCTGTCACAACATATTGTGGTGATTGGCTGGCAGGGTGAACGCACCATGCAACTGTTAAAACTGCTGATTAAAGAACGTCAGGATGCCAATCGCCAGCAGGGGATCCTGTTGTGCGTAAAAGCAGATATTGAAAACCCAATGCCCGGTCAAATTGAATTTGTACGAGTTGGTTCATTTTGCAGTGAAGACGATATGCAACGCGCCAGCATCGATGATGCGGCGGTGATTATTATTGATCATCCACAGGATGATGAAACCATGACCACCGCGCTGTATTGTCATCAGCGAAACCCGGAGAATCACCTGTTGGTTTATTTTCAGGATGAGACTCTGAGTAATCTGCTTAAACTGCATTGTCCCAATGTGGAATGCACGCCGAGCGTAGCGGTTGAAATGCTGGCCAAATCAGCATTTGATCCTGGCTCCAGTGCATTACATCACGACTTACTCAGCGTGGCAGATAATGGTCAGGCACAATATTCCACCACCATCCCTTTGCTAGAAAAACCACTTAATGTGCAGCAATTATTCAGCGGGTTAAAGCAACACTACGACGCGACCTTTATTGGTCTGGGTGATAGTCACAAACAAATCAAATTAAATCCCTCCTTTGAAACCGTGGTTAACAGTGGTGACAAGGTGTTTTATATCGCGTCGCAGCGTTTAAAAAGTATCGAATGGGAACGTTTTTATGTTTAGCAAATGGTTTGGTAAAAAAGAGCAGGACAACAAAGTTAAAACCCCGGAAATTATGGGTTTGTATTTAGGTGGTTCGTTTGAATTAGATGCCCTAAAGCTACGCCTGATCCAGCCTAATTTAATTATCGACAACGCCGCATCCCAGCAAATTATTCAGGCAGTGGGTGAAGTCAATCTGGATACCGGCGGTAAAATACTGCGCTTTTATACCGATGACGATGCCTTTATTCAGGTGGCACTGGATGGTGGCGATACAGAAAATCACATTACCGATGTCAAACTCTGGTATTTCTACGAAACCCAAACGGTCGGTTCCGACAGCCAGTGGCAGCAGCTGCTAAAAAGCGGAATTTCAACGGCTGAATACAGTCTGGAAGGTCACCAGTTTAGCCGGGTGTGGAATGCCATAGGCAATGATTCACCACCAGTTGCCATGACCGAAAAAACCTATGAAGAAGATGGCGATACCAGCGAAACCGACCAGTTTATGATGTTGTATGAACGCGATATCGGTGACGAGCAATTTGAATTTTTAATGGTAAGCGGTGAAGAAAAACAAGTGGGTGATAATCTCGACCGCTGTCTGGTCATTAGCACCGGATTTAATTTGCAGCCAGCCGACATCCGCATTAACGGCTAACACGAAAACATCAACTCAAAGGATATTCTTATGGAACAAATACTTTCTTCTTTATCTGGCCTCGGCAACTTCGCTCTGTATTTCATCAGCGCCATTGTTTTATTGTTTGTTTTTAAAATTCTGTACGCTTTTGTTACCCCGCACGATGAGTGGAAACTGGTAAAAGAAGACAAAAACGAAGCAGCCGCCATTGGTTTTGGTGGCGCCATGATTGGTTTTTCACTGGCACTGGCCAGCGCTGCCAGTAACTCTGGTTTTTTAGTCGATTTTATTGTTTGGGGTGCAGTGGCACTGGTAGCACAGTTGTTTGCCTTTGCGTTATTACGCTTCACCTTTATGCCCAAAATTGTTGAACGCATTAGCAACAATGAAACCTCGGCCGGCATTATGTTAGCGGCAATGTCGATTGCAGTGGGTTTATTAAACGCAGCCTGCATGAGCTACTAAGGAGAGTTCACTGTGACATCGAGCAAACGTAGCCAAGGCATAAACCTAAGCCGGATGCGCAAGTATTTTGCGCCACGCCCGATTGCGATTGGCGTGACCGCGATTATGTTAAGTGCCTGTGGTGATAAACAAGAAGCCACCATTTATACCAATGCCGACGATTGTGCAGATGCCAATCCAGGACAGGAAGCACAGTGCAAAGCCGCCTTTGAACAGGCACTGGCCGATGCCGAGCGTACCGCCCCCAAATACAAAAGCATGAGCGACTGTGAGTACGAATTCGGTTATGACCGCTGCCATGCGGTGAATAACAGCTCTGGGTCGTTTTTTATGCCTTTTATGGCAGGTTACATGTTAAGTAATTTGCTAAATCCGGGGCCGTATTATTCGCAGCCAATGTTTACCTCTTATTCGCGTTACTCGCCCTACCGCAATCAGTGGATCACCACAGACGGTCGTAATTATGGCAGCTTAAGCAATCGCCATTACCGCGTGGATAAAGATGTTTTCAAACCCAAACCTACTGTAAATCGCACCATGAAACGCGGTGGATTTGGCTCTAGCGTGCGCGCTAAAAGCAGCTGGGGCAGTTCAAGCCGTGGCGGTTGGGGCGGCTAACGCCAATCCAGTAATTATGTTCCGAATTCCAATTACTCCCAGAGCGGGCTGGCAGCAGCAAGCCCGCGATTTTGGCTTTCATTTTCATACCATGTACGGTGAACCTTACTGGGATGAATCTGCCTATTATCAGTTTTCACTTAAGCAAATCGAAAACGATTTGGAAGATCCCAGCGCCGATATTCACCAAATGTGTTTGCAGGTGGTGGATGAAGTAGTCAAAAGTGAAGAGCTGCTGACTAAATTCAGCATTCCACAGGCATTTTGGCAGCCCATTGCTGATTCATGGTTTAGACAAGATCCGAGCTTATATTCACGGCTCGATTTTGCTTACGACGGCAAATCCGCCGCTAGGCTGTATGAAAACAACGCAGACACTCCAACCTCCTTATACGAATCAGGATTTTGGCAATGGCTGTGGTTACAAGGTCAGGTTAATGCTGGTTTAATCAACCGCCGCGCCGATCAATTTAATTCATTACAGGAAAAGCTGATCCAGCGCTTTGCCCAAATAGCGCAGCACTATCAGCTAAATCAAATGCACTTTGCTTGTTGTCAGGATACCGATGAAGATCGCGGTACAGTGCAGTATTTGCAGGATTGCGCAGCCGAAGCGGGCTTAAAAACCGACTTTGTATATATTGAAGATATTGGACTCAGTGAAGATGATTATTTCACTGACTTAAACGACAGCGTCATCAACAGCCTGTTTAAGCTCTACCCGTGGGAATTTATGCAGCGCGAAGAGTTTGGCCAGCATATTGAGCGCGCCAGTATTAACTGGTTAGAGCCGATGTGGAAATCGGTATTATCCAATAAAGCGCTAATGCCGATGTTATGGAAACGCTTCCCTAACCACCCTAATCTGCTGCCCGCCTGGTTTGAAGATGAACTCAGCAAAGCCGATTGTTCACAGCTGGTAAAAAAACCGATTTTCTCGCGTGAAGGAGCTAATGTAAGCGTAATTAAAAATGGCGAGACGGTACTCGCGGCCGACGGCCCCTACGGCGAGGAAGGCTTTATTTATCAGGCATGGCATGCACTGCCTAAATTTGGCGATAACCATACCCTGATTGGCTCATGGCTGGTGAACGACCAACCGGCAGGTATCTCGGTACGCGAAGATAAATCCCTGATTACACAGGATATGTCGCGTTATCTGCCCCATGTGATTTTGTAGAACGACATCAAGTGCAAAAATTTATTCACACCACTAAAAATAATACGGACATTATTCCTTATACAGATTAAATATAGAACCAACTATTGATACTACATTAATCTATATATAACTTTCTTCCTCCCGTTAATAAAACACACTACTGATACACTAAATGTTTCAAAGCGTACTTCGATTTTGTGGTTTTCAAAGCAATGTCGTTACTTCCGAAAAACTTGTCGCCACATTAGGCAGTCTGGTGGCTATTTCCTTATGCTTATGCGTAACCGCATTTATCACTGATACAACAGGAACCATGGCGATTTTACCCTCCATGGGTGCTTCGACCGTACTACTTTTTGCAGTCCCCCATGGCCAGTTATCCACTCCGTGGGCTGTTCTTGCTGGCAATGTATTTTCGGCAATAGTCGGCGTAACCTGTGCTCAGTATATTGACAACATCTATATTGCTGCACCTCTTGCCGTTGCTGTTGCCATTTTTGTGATGCACTTGTCACATTGTCTGCATCCCCCTGGTGGTGCCACAGCATTAGCCGCAGTCATTGGTGGTACCTCAGTACATCAACTGGGTTATTGGTATGTCATCACGCCTACGCTGATAAATTGTCTGATTCTTTTAAGCGTTGCGATTGCGTTTAATAACCTGTTTTCCTGGCGCCGTTATCCACAACACCTTATGCGCTATCAGGAAGTCGGTTACCACCCGGATACACGTCGAATAGAAATGCGGCACATTCATGAAGCAATCGCCCGGTCAGAGCTGGTGATTGATGCAAGTGACAAGCAAATCAAACACATCGTTGATCTAGCCGATGCCATCTTGCATGAAGAACTGAGCGCAGGTTTTAAACTTGAATCTGGCGCATTTTATACCAACGGAAAACCCGGTCGATTATGGTCAGTTCGTCAAATCCTGGAACTTCATACAGACACCAACAGTGCAAAACACCTTGTCATTTATCGAGTGGTTGAAGGGGATAAAAAAGGGGAATCTGACTACTGTAGCATGCAAGAATTTGTCGAATGGAGCAGTTCTAAAATGCAACCGAAAAAGGTACAACAAGAAAATTCAGCAAGATAATAATCAAAGCCAGAGAGTGTTTATCTTTGTTCATGTTTATGTTGTAAGCTGAAAGGCTACAAGCCAAACCAGAAATGATAAAGACGTAAGTTATTTTAGTTTAAATACGCCTTAAACCAGCTGACCAGTTCTTTTACTGCGGCTGGTTTATTCACCGATAAAAAGTGATTGTCATCGGGATAAAGCGCTAATAATGTTTGATGCATGTGTTTGCGAGATAAATAGGCAGGTTGTGAGAATAAAAATAAGCTTTTTCATTAGAATTCCATTTCTAAAAAAGGGTTGTGAGGTTTAAGACAACTATTCAGCTCAAAGTAAAAGAATTAGGTTAATAGCCCATTAAACAACATACCGGGCATAAAAAAGCTAACAGCAAAGGTTGTTGAACCGGTTAGTAACAATGCAGCACAGCAAAATGAGGCTTGCACCGCGAATACCCGAGGTTGGGTAGAAGCACTGTTTATCATGGCGATACAGGCTATTTCAGTAGTAGTTTTAACACTTTGGAACCAATGTTGAAGGTGCTTTAAAACCGGTACTAAATACACCGTCATAATGGCAAAGACCACTTCAACCCCGCCAAACTGAAAGGCCAAGGCAATTTCAGGCGCGAACCAACCTGCAATACCAATAAACAGCCAAAATGCCGCTTTTTGGTATCGGTTTAAATCCTGCCATTTGATCATGTCTAATCCTTAAAATTACCTGTTACATTGGTGATATTAGCCAGTAAAACAGAGCGTATAATTTGCGTAAAAACAGTATATTAAATCAATATATGCATAAAACAACTGATTTCAACTCAGCCGTTGCAAATGGGATCAAAAAGATAAAGCAGACTTAACAGAACTAATCTTGCCACTCACTACGCAGCAACGAAAACTGGTTTAAATCAACCAACTTACCTTTGAAATAACGCGCCTGACGCAAAGTGCCTTCAAAAGTAAAACCGGCTTTTTTCAGCATATGCTCTGATATTTGGTTACCACTAACGGTTACCGCCTGCAGACGATTAAATGAACTCGATTCAAACAGTAATTTAAGCAATAAATTTAATGCTTCACTGGCGTAACCTTTACCGCGTGCGCCACTAAAAATACGGTAGTAAATTTCACGGCCATCGATGTAATGCGCGGCTTTAAAGCAGCCTACTTCACCAACAATCCGGCCATTGTCGTCTTCTACAATCAACTTACCGGCGTGATCCTGCCAGAATCCATTTTCAGCAAATTGTTGGTTAAAAGCAGTTTCTGATTGCAAACCCACAGGCATAAACTCACCCGCATCCTGAAAATCAAACGACAAGGAATAGAGTGAGTTTAAATCCGTTTTACGCACTGTGCGGATATAGATGTTTTTTCCTTTAATCACGACCATTCCCTGAAAAGCAAATAATAAAGATAAATTACTGTAATTTATCCAATAAAATCAGATAGCTAGTTTAGATTAGCTTTTACAGCTATGTTGTAGCAAATTGTAGAAACTGAGTCGAATGTTTTGGTTTTACATGTGGGGCAAAACCCTATTCGCCCCCTGGAAAAGATTAGCAAAGGCGCTTTAGTAGATATCGCGGCGATAGCGCTGTTGATTGATCAGCTTTTCAAACTGGGTCTGGCTTAACATTTGTTGCAATACGGCATCCACGCCATGCGCCATGCCTTTGCGGCTGCCACACACGTAAATAACCGCCCCCTGTTCCAGCCAGCTTAAAAACTGCTGTTGTTGTTGCAACATCACGTCTTGTACATAGTCTGGATTTTGTTCATCACGCGAAAACGCAAGGGATAGCTGCAAACCTTGTTGCTGCCATGTTTGCATCTCGCTTTGCAGCCACGCATCTTTTTGTGGATCGCGCTCACCAAATATCAGCCAGCTTGTTGCCAGAGGTTGCTCACCTACCGCTTGCGCCCGTTCAAGAATATGCGCTCGCAAGCCCGCTAAACCGGTGCCACTACCAATAAAAATGGCAGGCACAGTGGCATCAACAGCGTAAAACGCAGGGTTCGGTTTAATTCTTAACTCAATCTGGTCTTGCAAATCGGCATGCTGAGTTAACCACCCAGAGCCAATACCTAAACCACCTTCAGCAAAACGGTGCTGACGCACGATTAATTCGATGATGTTTGCTTTGGCTACACTGGCAATGCTGTAGTGGCGAATTTCCCCACCGGGAAACTTAAGCTCTGCAATATCGCCCGCTTGCCAGTCAAAGGCTTGTTGAGTTTGCAAACTAATAAAAAACGCAGGGGCCCCTGGGCTGCCCGGATTTAACCAACGTCGATTAATTAGCTTGGCTGGCACAAATTCGCGCTCAGTATTTAAAAGCGGCTCTTCTAAAGGAGCATCACTATGAAAGCCGGATAATATCTGCCACTGGCTAATTAGCTGCTGTGGATTGTGTCCGTCACTGGCACAGGATTCTAACGGAGGCGTGAGTGCAACCGCACCTAACTCAGTGAGCCCTTGGTATAACTGGTGACCAAATCCGCAAAATTGCTGATACAACTTATCGCCCAGTGCCATGACGCTAAATTGCAAATGCGACAGATCCTGTTCGAATGTGCCTTTTAGAAAATGTCTGGCAAAGGCAGCGCCGTTATCGGGTGGTTCGCCTTCACCATAGGTTGAAACCACAAATAACGCCTGACGCGTATTGGCCAGTACATCTTCGTTTACCTGATTCAACGGCAGCAACTGATACGGCGTATTGCCATCCAGTTGTGCCGCACTCTGTCGAGCCAACGCTTCGGCAGTACCGGTTTGACTGGCATATGCCACCAATACCACGCCTTCATCGCTGATAATTTGCTGCTGCGTACGTTTATTTCTGCGTACATGATTTAACCAGCTCAATACACAAATAAATACATAAACCGCTAACGCCAGCAGTACCAGCCAAACACGTTGAGAGTCAGATATCATATAAATTACTGCGGCAACACTTCGAAGGTGGCGCTGTAACCACCGCGGCGATTGGTTGCTGGTGCTTTAGCCTGGTTATCTTCATAGCTTGCACTTAACCAGTACATGCCCGCTTCTGGCCAGGCAATAGAAATATTGCCCTGCTCATCCGCTACCGCTTTAATTTCATTTTGTGCGCTGCGATAACGCATGCCACCTGGCAAAACAATCACTTCTGCACCGGCTGCCGGTTTGCCATCCATTAACAGGGTAAATTGTGCGCTTTCACCGGCATATAAATCATTTGGATGGGTCACAGGCACCAATTCCAACCCCTGGTTAGTTGGCTTAAACACCTCAGTACTTGGTGTACCTGCCGTGATAAAGGTTTCTGTACGACGAGAAAACTGGCTCACACTTAAGTTTTTCGCATCTTTAGGTACCACTTTATCGAATTCGGCCATGTCCGCTTTTTGACCACGACGCGGCCAGCCCTGACGTTTACCGTTTGCATCTTCCCAACGAGCACGAAGTCCGCTACTGGCGCTGAAAATTTTATAAGTGCCTTCATCCGTTAATTGCAGATCGAAGTTACTGCGATGTTTACCTGTATTAGTATTTTGCAATTCAACCTTATTGCCTTTAGGACCAACAACACTCACTCCATTTAAACGATAGGCAGCGTGATCGGCATGGAAAATATCGTTAGATACCGCCGCATCAACCGTTACCCAGGCATTATCTGCAGATAACACAGTGGCAGCAGGCAAAAACCACGCACGGTGAGCTTGAGAGGCAAATGGAATGCTCAGTGCCAGTGCACCGGCCAATAAAGTAGAGACTGTACGTTTCATGTTTATTCCTTTTAATTTGTTATCGATTAACTCAATTACCAGCCGGAATTAAGGTTTTACCGTCAGGCTCACCTGACCTAATTCGCTTTTACCCTGCAGGGTTAGTGTTAGTGCTTTATCTGCCGGTAAGGTAAAGGGCACGGATAAAACTTCACGACCGCCCACTTCACGCACGGCTTCGATATAAAACTTGTATTCACCCGCCGGCAGGTCAGTTAATCCTAATTTGGCAGAATCAAAACTCAGCTGATAACTGCCCGAAGTTTTGGTTGCGCCAGTAAACGCATCCGCTGCAGCTGGCATATCTAAACCACGGCCACTACGACGCCACCATTGGCGCAAATCTTTTAACCACTCCTGACCTTTACCTTTGGCTTTATCATGGTCATACCAAAGCGCGAGATTTTTAATGGTTTTGCGATCGCTACTTTGCACCCACATAGCTAAATACGGCGCGTGATATTCCGCCACATCCAGCTGTGGTAATTCCACATTGGCTTCAAAAGTTGTTGCGCTTAACGGCAAACTCAAAGCTAACAATGGCAACAGTTTTTTCATACTTACTTTTCCCTTTTAAGGATGTACAAATAAAATCACCACTATCACCGGCAATAACACACCCAAACCGACCATAGGCCAGGTTGTGGGACGCGCACCGGCATAGCGATACAATAAAACGAATCCAGTTAAACAAAACACCACGCAGGCAATTGCAAAGATGTCGATAAACCACATCCAGCTTTTGCCGGTATTTCGTCCTTTATGTAAATCATTTAAATAAGCCACCACACCGCGGGTGGTGCGCTCGTAAACCACATCACCGCTGTAGCGGTCGATACTCATCCATGCATCACCGCCAGGCTCCGGGAGAGACAAATACAATTCGTCTTCATTCCACTCCACTTTATTGGCAGCTTTGATATACAGGGATTTTTCCTCGGCTAACCACTTTACAATTACCGTTGGCAGTGGCCCTTGTTGCAAATTTTGCAGCTCGTCTAACAACTGCTCTGGCATTGCAAATTCGAGAGTATTAATTTTTACGTCGGCGGGTATATCCGCAGCGTGATTTAAGGTAATGCCGGTGACAGAAAACATCAGCATCGCTGCCAGACAAATCGCCGAACTTATCCAATGCCATTGACGAATAGAACCAAACGACAATCGTGATTTTTTTTTAACCACTAACAGAACTCCAGGCTAGATCACGATGTGTACTGAGACTGATTTACCAGTTGCTCAAGTTGACGAACATTTTGCTGAACACCGGCTCGGTCCGGATCAATATCCAGTGACCGGCGCAACAACTTCAGAGCACTCTGGTAATCTTTTTGATCAATTTTAAGTTGCGCATGTGCCAGTAAAGCTAATATCCGGGTATCCTTTAAACTGGCAGCCCGCACTAAATATAATTCGGCTTGCTGAGGTTGATTTAACTTACGATAAACATCAGCCAACGCCAGAATGGCCTGCCCATTTGCAGGATCTTTATCCACTGACTTTTGTAGATAAACCCTGGCTTTTTTATAATCGTGCTGAGCTAATGCAAGTTTTCCATTCCAAACATTGAGACTGTCTTTTTGCAGTCCTGTTAATGACGCTTTTTCAGCAATTGCAATCAGCTTTTCAGCCTGTGGGATTTTGTTCTGGTCGATCAACCACGGCAGGGTCTGATCAAATACAGCAATTACTTGCTCACGGTTTGTTTTATCCAATTGCTGCAGACTTTGTGATAAAAGCGCCACTGCACGCTCTGGACTGCCTTCACGCACATGCAAGCCTACAGCCGTAAGGAGATTACTAATGTTACTATCTCCCAGCCGGATAGCGGCCTCCAGGCTGGCCAGTGCCGTTTTGTATCTTTTTTGCTGCATGGCAATCTGGCCACGCATAAGCCAGAACTGGGGATCATCACTATGAGCAGCTAACTGCTGTTGTAACAAAGCACTGGCGGTATCCCAGGCATGTGTTTGAATTAGTACATACAACAACCCCTGCAACCATTGTTCGTTGTCTGGCGACAAGTACATCGCTTGTTGGTATCCGGCAATAGCAGCATAGGGCTGGTCATTACGGAAATTAAGGTATGCCAGCTGACCATAGGACTGTGCATCAGACGTCCCTAATTCAATGCTGCGTGAAATATGCTTCTTAGCCTGCTTATAGTCTTTTTTTAACATATACAGCATGCCCAGCGTGCGGTGTGCCAATAGCAAATCGGGCATATCTTTTAATGCTGACTTCAGGACAGTCTCGGCTTTGTCATAGCTTTTAAGACTCAGGTAAACTTGCCCACGTAACACTTTTAGTGCGGGGCTATCAGTTCGAAAATCTTTGCCATAGAAATTGTCCCGTTCCTCAAAAGACCTGATAACAAGACGATACTCCTGTTTTTGCAGCAGAGGCTCTATCGTTTTAGCAAACTCTGTTTCTCCTGGGGATATTTTGGCAATAGTTTGATTCAATGCTGGACGCTGAATAAAAGTAAAGTCGGGTTCGGCAAATTGAATCACAATGTCGCCAGCCTGTACCTGAGTGGTCAGTAAAGAGCCCAGAAGCAGAACGGTTTTTGTCAAAATTGAAAATTTATTCATAACGAACACTCACGAATTAATTGCTATGGGCCACACAAACCGGGCCCTGACAGGCACACCATCTTTCATCGGTGCGCTAAAGCGGCTGTTTTGCACCATCTTTTTTATTTGCGGTAACAGCTCGGGGTAGTCATTCTCAAGAACTTCCAGCAGCGTAATGCTGCCATCCACATCAATTAACACTCTTAAAGAAATCATGATTTTACTGACGCCTCTTAACGTTGCTCTACGAGGCATTTTTATACGTAATGGCGTTAATAACATCGGCAGACCATCAAGGTTGTCCAGCTCAAAAACTTGGATATCGACACCAACTGACTGCCACTCGGGCATGCTGGTGTCTATTCTGGGAACGGTAGGCAATTTAATACTTAATTGCGACTGAGGAATATCCACAGTCACCACTTTTGCCTGCTGTCCTTCAACCCTCAAATGCAGGCTCTGCTCAGTCTGCCTCTGTTGCGTCTTTGGAGGAGGGGGAGGAGGCGGTGGTGATGGCATAACATCAACTTTGCGAACAGTGACACTGTCTTTATGTTCAAACACAGCTGAGCGACCTAACCACATCACTAACAAAGCTAAACTAAAGGTCGCCAGACTAAACAATACAGAAAGAGTACGGAGAGATTTCATCAGTACTACTCGTTTTCCGTGGCCAGATTGACGACTTTGGCTCCTGCCAGCTTAACTTCGTCGATGACTTCCACCAGCTGCTGTGCCGCGACATTCTTGTCGGTCTGAATAACGACAGGTCTGTCGTCTGTTTGTAAAAGCTGTTCGAGTGTACCGCGAATACCCGCAACACCTATGTTGTTACCATCGTAATACACCTGCCCATCATCGGTGATAGCCAGCAGAATGACGGTTTGTTCCAATTGCTGTGCGGTTATCGATTGCGGTTTATCAACTTCAACACCGGTTTCACGTACAAATACCGTTGTAACGATAAAAAAGATAAGCAGAATAAACACCACATCCAGCAAAGGTGACATATCAATGCCATTTTGCTGTTGTTGTTCCAGTTGCTGTTTTAGGCGATTTTGCATCAGTTCATCTCCGTCAACAGTTTTGGCTGACTTTTACGACGGAAATACCCCAGCAATGCGCTGTGAATTAACCAGGCAGGCACTGCACAAACCAGTCCCATTTGTGTGGTTAGCAGTGCATCTGAAATACCACCACTTAGCAGAGCCCCACTTGCCCCTTGCACTGAAATTCCTTTAAAACAGGCCAGTAAACCAATAATGGTTCCCAACAATCCAAGCAACGGCATAGCGCCAATCATGATCAGTATGGTTTGCTGGTTGCTACTGCGGTCACAATATTCGCCGTATTTCACCTGCAATAGGGCCAAAAACAATTGCTGGTAACACCCCAACGCCAGTATAGCTATTGCCCAACATACCCAGTTATTGAACATATCGTTTAACATGCGCCGGCCGCCCTGACAGGTTTTTCATGTTCACTGCTGTGCAGCGGTTTGATATTACTTTCGCTCAACTGACTGATTTGTAGTGCAAAACTTTCCAGCTGCTGGTAATAATTTTTTGCACGACGTGATAATAGCGCGTTAAGGATAAGTGCAGGTATTGCCACCACTAACCCTAACTCAGTAGTGATAAGTGCCTGTGCAATACCACCGGATACCACTTCCGGATCCCCCGAACCAAATAAGGTCATCATCTTAAAAGTTTCGATCATTCCACTGACCGTTCCCAACAGACCTAACAGAGGTGATATTGATGCAACAACCGCAATCGCCCCTAACCAACGTTCCAGTCGATATTTACTGAGTTGTAACTGGTTGAACAACAAATCATCACGATGCGCGATATTAGGCTCTTGACGGGCAATTTGCATAAGGGATGCTTGCATTCCATCGAGGCTGTTATCCTGATTTAAATCCTTCTGACTTATCCACTCTGCAAGCTTGGAACCAGGAAGCAATTGTATTTTTGGTAATCTGAATAATTGCCAGCTTTTAGCGATTGCGATAACCAGTGCAAATAGCGCGAAAAACAAAATGGGTATAGCCCACAATCCACCTTTACTAATATGCTCGATGGCGCTCTCATGCTGCCTGGCCATGGCAATTGCTTTACTGTTACTGGGGTCAAAGCTTATGCTACCCCGTCCCGTTTTAGCTAAATCCAGTAAGGATTGTCGGGATGCACCTTCCAGAGACAAACTGATTTTCAATCCATTATTACCTGACTCGAGTAATCCCGCCTGCTCACCATTGACAAACAACATGACAGGCCCGAGCGCTAATACGTCAGCCTGTTCAATAACACCTGATTCGGTGATTACCGCTTGTGGGTTAAAGGTGGGTGACAATTGCGCCAGAAGCGTCTCGCTGTGACGTAAAATACTACCAAGAGAGCCAGTTTTTTCTGGAACAGGCAGATCCTGCTGACGAATAAAGCGGTTGATAAGATTTTGTTGAAAATTATGTTGTGCACGCCAGCCGTCAATACGTTGCTGTAACTGAGTCAGGCCCAGTGTATTTTCATCCTGCGCCCGGCGTACCACCGCCGTTTTTTCGCGCTGCGTTAAAACCTGACGTTGCAACACAGATAGCTTTTTAGCAATAGCAGCCCGTTCAGCTGCCACTTTATCCTGCGCACTTTTTAGCGCCTGTTGCGCTTTTTTAATATCAGACAAAATAGATTTATCGACTGCTTGTGCTTGCACAAATAGCGGAGCAAACAAGATAAAAAGAAGGGTAACTTTTAATAATTTCATTGTATTGCCTCCACCGCAGAAAGCGTCAGTGGCAAACTAATCAGTTCGGCTTGCTTTTGTTTCTCAAAAATAGCAACGGCTTTAGCAATTTCAGTTGCATCCAGATTGGAATCAAATGTCCACTGCCAGCCATCTGCGGTTGCATGTCCTGTACCTGCCATCGTATTGTCGTGGTTAACAAACCATGCCTGACCCACGCCGAGATATAACTGCTTAACCAAGACCAACTGGCCATTTTCGGTAGTAACAGTACCTTCATTCACACTGATGCGATTGGCAAATTCAGACAACTTAGATAATTTAGCCAGTGCAACCTGCAATTGTTGCGAAACATTCGTTTCATCAGTTAGTGCTTTATCTTCTTTTTGCCAACTTTTCAGCATAACCGGCGGTAACTGCCCTTTGAGTTCGGATAGCGTTTGATTCAACCTGGTAACAAATTCACCAATAGTTTGCTGTTGTTGTTCTAACTCACTTTGTTCGTTAAGCAAGCTGGTTCGCTGTTTATCTACTTCAGACTGAACATCCTGACTTTTATTCAATATCTGCTGTAACTGCTTATATTCAGCATTTAGCAAGGTAAGACGTTGCTCCAACATTGGTTTTTCTTCCTGCCACTCGCTATTTAATGCCGCGGTCTGGCGTTCAATATCCAACCATTGCCCCACCAGTTTTTCAGTTTTATCTACTTGTTGTTGCGCTTGAGTTGTCGTTGTTGCAGCTAATGAAAAAAGACTTACAACACTGCTGAGAAGAATGATATTTCGCCTGATAAAGATCACATTTAGTTCCTACTTTAAGATGACTGGAATATTTCCTTATGAATCAAATACTACAATCAAATATATCAAAAAACAATCACAAATGATAATCGTTTGCATTTACATAATTATTATTATAATCTCCCTAACACTCAACTTCGAGTGAAATTTTATTGACGTGCATTTTTTACTTTTGCGTGAATAAAACTTCGCACACAACATCTAACTGGAGATAAAAAGAATGGGTCGTACCAACCACTTAGTTCGCCTAAATGGTTTTCATCAAACTGCCTTAGCGGTTGCGATTACTGCATCCTTACCTACTTTAGCGTCCGCTCAGGAGGTTAAACAATTACCGATGGCTCAGGCACAGGCGCAAACCGAGCAGGATTACAAAGTTGATCAATCCACGTCATATAAAAACCCCTTGCCACTGGTTGATACCGCTAAAACGATCGACATTGTTCCTCAATCGGTTATGAAAGACCGTAATGTCGATAACCTGCGTGACGCATTGCGTAACGTACCGGGTATTTCTCTGGCGGCGGGTGAAGGTGGTGCGCCCCCGGGTGATAGCATGACCATTCGTGGTTTCGATGCGACTAACGCAATTTTTATTGATGGCATTCGTGATTTAGCGGGTTACAGCCGTGATACGTTCAATACCGAAGCAGTAGAAGTAAGCAAAGGTGCGGGCTCAACTATCGCGGGTCGAGGTACCGGTGGTGGTAGCATAAATATGCAAACCAAAACGGCTAAATTAGATGATTTCGCTGATGTAAGTGCGCGTATTGGCAGTGAAAGCGATTACCGCGCAACACTCGATTACAATACCAAAATGTCAAACAGCAGCGCGTTACGTATTAATATACTCAGTGACGATGGAGACGTTGCGGGTCGTGACAATGTATCTAATGGTACAGATGGTATAGCCGTATCTTATATGTCGCAGCTAAGTGAGAAAACCACACTGGCATTCAATGCAGATATGTTGAAACAAGATAATACGCCGGATTACGGTATTCCCTGGGTAAGTGCAGGCTTGACCGAAGGCCCACTTAAAGATTACGCGGGTGGACCGCCACCGGTTGATTTCGATAATTTCTACGGCAACCTGTACCGTGATTTTGAAGATATTGATGCGAAATCTTTCACGTTAAAATTTGAACATCAGCTAAGCAATCAAACCTCGTTACGCGTTGTTGCGCGCAGTGCATCGGTTGATCGTGAAAATGTGGTAACGGCACCTCGCTTTATTAATGTATCTGAAAGTACAGATATTCGTATGAGCGATGAAAAAACCCGTGATACCAGTAATAGTATCAATATTATTCAGGCAGATTTAACGGGCCGTTATCAGACCGGTTCAGTGACTCATAATGTTGTTGCTGGAGTTGAGCTGGCTAAAGAAAAGTTTGAACGTTGGGGATATGTCGCATTAATTGCCGACAATCTTAATGACGACCCAGGTCTGAACGATTTATACAACCCAGACCCCTATTTAGAATTTACTGGTCAGTATGGCCGTGACGGAACAAAAACTTACGCCGACGGTGATAGCAAAGCAATTTATGCTTTGGATAACATCGAACTAAACCAGCAATGGTTAATCGGCTTAGGTGTACGTTGGGACGATTTTGAAACCAAATACCACAATGATGATGAAGACCTCTCTTCTTTCATCGGTATTTCCTCAAGCAAAGTAAGCTGGAATGCCAACCTGAGCTATAAGCCTGCTGAAAACGGCACTATCTATCTTTCTACTTCAACCGCATTTACGCCAGTATCGACTAACTTAACCGGTGGCAGCCGTGGTAATCAAAACGAGTTAGATCCTGAGAAAAACGAAAGCATTGAATTAGGGACTAAATGGGAGTTACTTAATCAAGATGTTCTGGTTAGCGCCGCCATTTTCCGTAACGTAAAAACCAACGGTTATGTACGTTCACCAGAAGATCGCAACTTGTATTCAATGGATGGAGAGCAAAAAGTTGAAGGTCTAGAGCTAGGTGTAACAGGTCGCATCACTGACGCGTTCTCGATTACGGCGGGTTACGCCTATCAGGACAGTGAAGTGACCGCGGGTGCAGAAGCAGAGTTAGGTTTCCCTCTGGCACGAGCACCTAAAAACTCTGCGAGTTTATGGGGCCGTTATGACTTAAGTAAACAAATATCTGCTGGTTTAGGGGTGGAATATGTAGGTGAGCGTTATAACGGCACTTCTGATACCCGCCGTAAAGCTAACAGTTATACCTTACTGGATATGATGGTGTCTTATCAGGTTAATGAAAAATTCGCCGTGCGCTTAAATGGCAGTAACCTGACGGATAAAGATTACATAGACCAATTGGGCGGTGGACACTTTATCCCTGGCGTAGGACGTCATATCTCATTGAGTGCGACCTACAGCTTTTAACAGGCGTAATAAGTGGTTTCGGGTGCTGCGGGTAACTGGTCGCTCGCGGCATCCAAACCACTTATCCCCTCTTTTCTGCTTTTAGTTATGATTGCCCTGCACTATGCTGTAGGGCATATTTGTTTTAAACAGACGCGATAAGATTGTTCTATGTTATTGAAAATCCAAAATGTTCTTTCTCAGGAACAGGTTAAACACGCTAAACAAATGTTACTTGAGGCCGACTGGACCGATGGCAATGTCACCGCAGGCTATCAGTCGTCTCAAAGCAAAAATAACCTGCAATTACCAGAAGGCAGTGCCACAGCCAACCAACTGGGTGAAATGATTTTGCAGGCACTGGGGCAATCCAATATGTTTATGTCAGCGGCGTTACCACTTAAGATTTTCCCGCCTTTGTTTAACTGTTATCAGGGTGGTCAGTCCTTCGGTACTCACGTAGACAACGCCATCCGTCAGGTACCAGGTATGCCTGTTAAGGTACGTACCGATTTATCCATGACAGTATTTTTCTGTGATCCCGATGAATACGATGGCGGAGAGTTAGTCATTGAAGATACCTACGGCTCACACAAAGTAAAACTACCCGCTGGCGATATGGTGCTTTATCCATCCACCAGTTTGCATCGTGTTACACCCGTTACCCGTGGTCGCCGTATTTCCTCATTTTTTTGGTTACAGAGCATGGTCGCCAGCGATGAAAAACGTTCGATTTTATATGATATGGATATGGCGATTCAGTCATTACGTGCTCAGGTTCAGGACAGCCCTGAAATCGTGCAGCTTACAGGTGTGTATCACAATCTGTTGCGTCAATGGGCGCAAACCTAAACCTATTGTTAATAACAGCTTCCCAACGTAACGCCGCTCATAATTTGTAGCAATTTAAGCGGCGTTTTTTGTTGTGAGCCAAAATCAATTATGTTCCGATAACTCAACGCCTTAACAGCAGGACTGTGTATTATGCTTTTAAACGGTAAACCCCTGAGCTTTAAACAGGAACTCAAATTAGTCGGCATTGTGGTCGGCATTGTCACTCTGGTGGAATTTATTAACCTGATAACCCAGGGCTGGCTCAATCAGTTTGGTTTAGTACCAAGGGAAGTACACCAGCTTTTAGGCATATTTTTCAGCCCCTTTCTGCATGGCAGTCTGGCCCATTATTTATCCAATATTCTACCACTGGCCATCTTTAGTTTGTTGCTGCTGCAATATGGTAAAAAGGCCTATTTTATGGTGACTTTGTGGTTAATTGTCACATCAGGAATACTTGTGTGGTTATTTGGCCGTACCGCTTATCACATTGGTGCCAGCGGACTTATTTATGGTTATTTTGGTTTTCTGATTCTGGCCGGTTTTATGGCTAAACAACTCAAATTAATTGTGATTTCAATTGCTGTGGCATTTGTATACGGTGGTCTGGTGTGGGGGGTGTTTCCCAATCCACAACGCTTTGTTTCATGGGAATATCACTTGTTTGGTTTTGCTGCGGGTTTAGTAGCAGCCCGTTACTGGCAATATAAAAGAACTTAAATAATCTCTACCCTTTCTCTTCCAGTTTTTGGCGCATACGCTGCTGCGCCACATCCACTAATAAATCAGGCTGGAATTTAGATATCAGACGATCACACCCGACTTTGTCCACCATAGCCTGATTAAAGCTACCACTCAGCGACGTATTAAGTGCAATAAACAACTTGTTCATGCGTGCATCACTGCGTACTTCAGCGGTTAAACTGTAGCCGTCCATTTCCGGCATTTCGGCATCGGTAAACATCATCAGGATTTCATCAGTTACCGTTTTACCAGCATCCGCCCAGCTTTTAAGTAATTTAAGCGCTTGCAGTCCGTCATTGCGTTCAATAATATCCAAACCAAACTGCTCCAGTGTGTCGCGAATTTGTGCACGAGCTGTGGCTGAATCGTCAACAATTAACACCTTTTGCCCTTTTAGGTGCTCAATAATGTCCTTATCAAGGATCTCAGGTGACACTTCGATGTCGTACTCAACGATTTCTGCCAGAACTTTTTCAACATCAATAATTTCAACCAGCTGTTTACGCCCTTCTACTTCCACCTGAGTAATGGCGGTTAAATAGGCCGACTTACCAACAGAGCTGGGCGGTGGCTGGATTTCACTCCAGGACGTATTCACAATCGACAGTATCTGACCAATTAAAAAGCCCTGCACCGAACGGTTATATTCGGTAATAACCACATTGGCGTTTGCTTCTATTTCACGCGCGGGCATTTTAATCGCCCGACGTAAGTCAATAATCGGAATGGAAGAGCCCCGGTAATTGGTCACCCCTTTCAGATTAGGATGAGAGCCGGGCATATTATTGAGTTTAGGTAGCGTAATAACTTCTTTGACTTTAAACACATTGACCGCAAAAACCTGACTCGAATTGAGTTTAAACATCAACAATTCGAGTCGATTCTCACCGACCAGATTGGTGCGTTGGTCTACCGACGCTAAAATTCCTGACATAGGGTTGTGTACTTATTTTAACCAAATGGATTAACTATTATACCAAAGTGTTTTTTGCCATGCTCGCATTCACGGCTAAACTTGCTGTTAATTTAACTTTTCACTGACAAAAACACTTCAGCTCTATACAATTCAACAAAATTATATCGTCCAAAAAACTTATTAGTTTAATGAATATTGCAAAAATCGATTTAAACCTGCTGGTGTATTTTGATGTATTAATCCGTGAGCAATCGGTCACCAAAGCCGCCAATCAACTTAGCATCACTCAACCTGCAATGAGTAATGGTTTAAAACGATTGCGTGATTTATTTAATGACCCCATTTTGGTACGCACCAGTGAGGGTATGACCCCTACCAAACGCGCGCTGCAGCTTCAACCGGTAATTCGCGATGCCTTATCCAGACTCGAATCAGCCATTCAGCCAGAAAGCGAATTTGACCCGGCCAATAGCCAACGTACTTTTCGTATTATGGCCAGTGATTACGCTGAATCCACTTTATTGTTTGAAGTGATCCGCGAGTTAAATCAACAAGCCCCCAATATCGTGTTAGACGTGATCACGCCAAGTGATGTGACATTTTACGATGTGGAACACGGCAAAGTGGATATGGCCATCAATCGTTTTGAACAACTACCGGTATCCTTCCACCAAAAAGTACTGTGGCAGGATGATTTTTGCTGTGTGCTCAATACCGCTAACCCAATCGTGCATGAATTCAATTTAGACACCTATTTAGCCGGACAACATATCTGGGTAAGTAAAACCGGTTTTGGTGTGGGGGTGGGTATCGACCCTAAAGAAGTACAAAAACTGGGGTGGGTAGACGAAGAACTGAATAAACTCGGACACAAACGCCACATCCGCACCTTTACCCGGCATTATCATGTGGCACTACAACTGGCTAAAGTACAAAACCTGATTGCAACGCTCCCCAGCCGTGCAGCACATTTGTATCACGATGATCCCAATGTCACTATATTGCCACCGCCTTTTGCTATTCCCCCCATTACCTTAAAAATGGCATGGAGTGCGCTACTGCAACATGATGCCGGCCATATCTGGCTGCGTCGTATGATTGCCGATATCGCAAGCAGGCTTTAAGCCTGCTCTTTATTTAGGCTGCTAAATTAGCTGAGCCAATGTTTATTGGGTAAAAAGTACTGTCTCAAGGCTGGCACCACTGGTGAGTTGTTTAAACGGCCATTGTTGTTCAAAGCAAACAGCCATTAAGGTAACCGGTAAATCAGCGGCAATATCAGTATCAAAGCTAATCAATATTTCGGTGGCTGACAAACTACGCACCTCAGTGACGCCTGTTAACTGGGATATTTTCTGTTCAATCTGCGGGTCTTTTTTAGCTAATACTAAGGTCAACTGACGCACATTATTAGTTTGAGTCTGAATACGATGCTCACGTAATTGACCATGCTCCAATAGCAAAACCTGATCGCACAAGCGCTCCAGTTCGTGCAGATCGTGGGAACTAAGCAAAAACGTGATATCAGTGGATAGTTGCTGAATCAGTTCACGGATTTGTCTGGCATGCAAAGGATCGAGTCCCGCTGTTGCTTCATCGAGCAACACCAGTTTAGGCGCGCCAATTAAGGCCTGTGCGATAGCAACCCGTTTTCGCATACCATGCGACAAAGCTGTAGGTTTTGCTTTGATACTGTCCTGCATAGAAACCAGCTCTAACACTCGTTCGGTTTCCGATTGTTGCTGTTTGGGGCTCATGCCCTGCAGCCGGCAATAGAGCTTTAACTGCTCACCTACATTAAAGGCAGGATCGAGCTGAGCATCCTGCGGTAAAACCTGCATCTGATTTTTTACCGCCATCGAACCGGGTGGCTGACCCAGTATTTCAATACGTCCTTCACTGGGTAAGATGAATCCACTCATCAAACTAAATAAAGTGGTTTTACCCGCACCATTAGGTCCAACCAGGGCAACTGGCGCACCGGCTTCGATATTAAAACTAATGTCATTTAAAACCTGTTTACTGCCATAGCGATGAGACAAATGTTGGCAATGGACTAATGTACTCATAGCGCATTCCTTTGGCTGATATAGCTGGCTACCGACAGAAATACAATAACTTGCAATGCGGGTTGCCAGTAACTTTGAAGTAACTTTGCGGGAATAGCATACAACTGCATAAGATCATTACCCGGTTGGATATAAGATACAAACTCCAGCCAGGGTTGCCACCATACTAAAAACGAAAACAGCACTGTCATTAACCCCATCGACAATACCGTCACAAGCAATACTGAGCGTGCCGAGCGTAACAAGGTATTTAACATGGTCATAAAGGCAATATACGGAATTAACGCCAGCATCAGATGCAACCATAAAAAACCAGCCTGGGGAACTGCGCTACTAAGTAGTGAAGTGTCGCGCAGTCCACCGTAGACAAGCGCAGCAATAAAGGTTACCGCGCTTAACAACGCCATCAGCAACACTTTACCTAAAAAGCGGCCAGCCAGAATTTGCTGACGACTTACCCGGGACAATAAATAACGCAAGGTACCACGCTCGCGGTCTGAAACCGTCTGATCGGCACTAAAGGTAATGCACAAAAAAGGAAACAAATAAATCGCCAACATCCAGAATACGGTTAGTTCCGGCATCGGCCAGTTATACAATTCACTAATGCCTAACTCGCCCATCACGCTATGCGCCATTCGTGAAAACTCCTGCGAATATAAGGTTTCGGCGCCATGCGAGATGATGTAATAAAACAAAAGTCCCCATACCAGCGAATACACGGCAAGCGTTAACCAACCCCGGGGTGAAAAAAACAAACGTTTTAACTCAAATAATGCGAGATAAAAAACAGGTCGCACAAAGGCCATAAAAAATCCCTATTTCAATAACTTAAATGATATTAACAAGCTCTGGCTAGTGCTGCGAATGGCATTTGTAACAATTAATCTGTGGTGTTTTGACGTAGTGTTAAAAGATTAGATTCAGCCAGCAACTGGTCAATCAACTCCATTTGTCGCCCGGTTGCAATTGCGCGTCTTGGGTAAAGTGGGTTTTGGCGATCATTCAACCAATGTTGATTCCAGGTACAGGTGGTTTCAATAAATTGCCGGGCGAAGGTTTCACCGCCGGCTTCTAAGCAACCGACTAAACAGGTATCAACATAAGACTGCATCACCGGGTGATCGCTATTTGCCTCGAGTATCAACAGTGATTCACAAATCATCACTGGCGCGTCGAGCTCAATCGGTTCACCCGATAGCAATGTAATCTGCTCTGTTGCTACCTGACTAAAGCGATAATCTTTTTCGCGTTGACGAAGATTATCATCAATATGTGGCACCTTGATCAACACGCCATTCATCGCGGCGTTCACATTGGCAATTGCGCCGACATGAGATTGTTTTTCCTGAGGATTTTGCGTAATCCAGCTGCGCTGCCAACCAGTTAATGTAACTGGTTCAGCCTGCTCTGACAGTTGACTATACTGGGTACGGCTATGTGTGCTGAGTAAACTGCCGTACCCAAGTAAATAATGATAATACTGACTCACGCGCTTAAATAACTGACGCGCTGGCAGTTAAGCCAAGATAAATGCACATAATCCCGCACACCAGTAACAAACCAAAGGTCAGTGCCGCTCCATATTTGCGTCCGGCCGCCCAGTTGGGTGTATAGGCCAATGCATAACCATGTAAAACGCGTGCCAGCACTAACAAAGAACCAAGAATATGAATGGTTAACACCGGGAAACGCCCTAATTCCAGCATACCAATCATGATGAGTAATAAAGGAACATACTCAGCAAAATTAGCGTGAGCACGAATGCGGCGCTGCATGCTTTCATTACCACCATCCCCTAAGCTAATGCCCGTAAAACGCTTTTGCACCACTCGCACACTCAGCAATAAATAAAATAATGCCAGAATACCGGCGTAAATTGGGGTAATTAACATGCTACGCTCCTTTTAAATTGTTTATACAATAACGACTCCATGCGTTTTTACGCTCGAATCAACGCCAGTAGCTCGTCGGTTTTTTGCTGCATGAGTTTATTATCTCCGCGCGTTTCGACGTTCAGGCGAATAACGGGTTCGGTATTCGACATTCGCAGGTTAAAACGCCAGTGGTCAAATTCCAGCGACAAACCATCGGTGCGGTCTTCCATCTTCGCCTCATCTTTAAATACCGCATACACCTTTTCAATGGTCGCTTTGGCATCAGTAACTTTGCTATTGATTTCACCGGGCGACGGAAAACTCGCCATACGTTGCTCAACCATTTCAGTCAGACTTAAACCTTTGGACGAAAGCAGATTAACCACAAGTAGCCAGGGGATCATACCGCTGTCGCAATAAAAGAAATCACGGAAATAATGGTGAGAACTCATTTCACCACCGTAGGCAGCATCCTGATCACGCATAATCTGTTTAATAAACGCATGACCGGTTTTTGACATCACAGCCTTACCACCGCCCTGCTCTACCATATCGATGGTATTCCAGGTTAAACGCGGATCATGAATGATGGTGGCGCCGGGTTGCTTTTCCAAAAACGCAGCAGCCAATAAGCCAACCAGATAATAACCGTCGATAAAGCGACCTTTGGCATCCCACAGGAAACAACGGTCAAAGTCACCATCCCAGGCAATCCCCATATCGGCACCCTGTTTTACCACTGCATCGCCAGTTACCGCTTGTTGTTCATGCAATAAAGGATTAGGAATACCATTGGGGAAGGTGCCATCCGGCTCATGATTAATTTTAATCATTTCAATTGGCACATTACGTTCATTAAACGCTTTTTCTAAACGATCAATGGTTGGCCCTGCCGCGCCATTACCGGCATTAACCAATAATTTCATCGGTTTTACTTGCGCCAAATCCATATAACCAAGCAAATGTTCAATATAGGCGTCTGCCGTCTCTACCTGTTTTAAGCTGCCTTTTTGCGCGCCATCAACAAACTTCCCGCGCTCTGCCAGCAGTTTAATATCCAGCAGTCCATTGTCATTACTAATGGGTTTAGATTGCTCTCGTACCAGCTTCATGCCGTTGTAATTAATTGGGTTATGTGAAGCGGTGACCATAATACCGCCATCGGTATTCAGATGACTGGTGGCAAAGTAGATCTCTTCGGTACCACATAAACCAATATCCAGTACATCCACACCGGCATCCATTAAACCTTCGGCCAGAGCTTGTTTTAATTCATTTGATGTCAAACGAATATCACCACCCACCACAATAGTTTTTGCCTGCAAAAAGTCACCAGCTGCACGTCCAATACGATAGGCCACATCAGTATTCAGTTCTGTTCCCAGTTCACCACGAATATCGTAAGCGCCAAAACAAGTAAGAGAAATCGGTTCCATTGTCATTCCATGAATTCGCCAGAAAGGCTATTTAGGTTGAAATCAAAGTGTTTATTTTATGCCGCAAGCCTACCACAGCATAGATATGAATAAGAGCAACAAGCGTATTTATAAAGCAAAATGGCACAAAAAAGGCGGATTATCTATCCGCCTCTTTAATAATTGAAAATGTGGGGTTTTACACTGATGCTTTGCGCAGTAACAAACTGCCGATTGAATAACCTGCGCCAAAAGAACACAGCACGCCAATATCACCAACTTGCAAATTATCCTGATGTAAATGGAATGCAATTAATGAACCGGCTGACGCAGTATTAGCATAGGTATCCAGCACGATGGGGGCTTCTTCTGCACTGGCATCCCGACCCAGTAGTTTTTTGACGATTAGCAGATTCATATTGATATTAGCCTGATGCAACCACCAGCGAGTTACACCTGGAATCTCAATATTATGTTGTGCCAAATGCGAACTAATATGTTCGGCCGCCATTGGACAAACTTCTTTAAACACTTTACGTCCATGCTGATAAAACAGCTTATCAGCCGCGGTGGGGTCAGAATCGTTAGCATGATTCACATAACCAATATTGGCGCGAATGTTATTTGAAAAGACAGTTTCGGCTTTAGTACTAATAATCTCAAACCAGCTATCGCTATGACAGTCGTCTTTACCTTCCACCACTGCCGCGGTTGCAACATCACCAAAAATAAAGTGGCTGTCGCGGTCGGTGTAATTCACCAGAGGCGATGTCAGTTCAGGATTGATCACCAACACAGCTTTGGCGGTGCCTGCTTTGACCATTTCATAGGCGCGGTGCAAACCAAAGGTTGCTGCGGAACAGGCCACCAACATATCAAAACCAAAACCTTTGATACCTAATTCCTGTTGTACTTCAATCGATATCGCAGGAAAAGAACGCTGGGTAATGGCGCAGGAGACAATCACTGCGTCAATATCTTCGGCTGATTTATTGGCCGCTTTAAGTGCCAGTTTGGCCGCATTAACCGCCATTTGCGCCTGATCGGAAATCATGTCTTCGCTACGCTCAGGAATACGGGGACGCATACGTGAAGGCTCTAAGATGCCATCTTTAATATACACATGGCGCTGCCTGATGCCTGAGGCTTTTTCGATAAATTCGGCACTGGAATGAGGTTTTGCCGCAATGTCGCCCTGCTCTATTGCCTGTTGATTAGCAGCATTAAATTGATCTGCCCAGGCATTATAACTTTCAACCAGCTCCTGATTGGTAATAATATGCTCCGGCGTCCATAAGCCAGAACCACTGATAACAACGTCGCTCATTGCACAATCCTGTTATTATTTTTTAACCAGTTTAACCTGAAGTTAACACATCTGACCAGTATTAGTCACGGGGCGCGCATAGTACCGATTTATACATGACGTGATCAAGTCGGATTAACAAACTTCGGCAACGTTTAAAGCGGTTCATTGTTAGGATAAAGTAGCCCGCATCCTGTGTACACGATTGAAATTCAGCAGTCAGTTAAAAGGATTTTAGATTTGCGTCGTTTTGTTATTTTATTCACGCTATGCCTGAGCTTGTATATCAGGTTCAGCGCTAATCAAAACAGTACTGCGGTGGCGCAAAAATCACACTTGGAGCCCCAGACCAGTCAACCAGTATCAAGCCATACTTTGTCTGATAACGGCATAGTTAAACCGCAGCTAACAGCTAACGAAATCGAACAAGCGGAACAGCTGTTTTACGACATCAAGCAGCGCTACCAACAACATCAGTCGCAGTAGATTGTTGCGGTTGGTGATATCGGTTTAAACTCAGTATCGCCATCACCGCCAGTACATACCCTAATACTGGCCCGGCGCCATAACCCAGCAAGGGCGCAGGTGTAATGCCAAACACCGAAGCAATGAATATCACTACATAATAAGCCGCCAGCGGATATAACCATGTGCGTGATTTGGCACAGGCCACAAAACATACGACCAATGCCGCGGCAATTGCGATAATTACACTCCCGGTAATAATGTGATGTGCAATAGCGGTTTTAAACACTTCCTCAACATAACTAACCGGTTTAAGTGGATCATTTTTAAGTGCAGCCCAGAGTGTACTGACCAAGGTTAAAAGAAGTAAAAAGCGAATGTGACGTTTTGAGCAAGTTAAACGGGTTAACACAATTAATGCTGCCAGCCAGGCGAGTAACTGCGCAAGATCCGGCTGCACAGCTAAAACAATAGCAGTAACGCCGGCAAGAACAACAGCCAAAATATCAGATTTGGTCTGAGTTAAAACAAAACCTGTTATCACGATTAATGGTGGCATCACTACTGCCGCCATATACAGATTAAACCCACCCAAACTGAGCCAGCGTGCGGGATAGACATGACTAAAAACCGTACTCAGTAATCCCGCCAACAGTAAAATCAAACAGGGGATGAGCCAGTCAGGGGAGGCTTTGTGAGGATTAATAGCTGAATATTTACCACGCCAACTATGCACGGCAATTAACAAAATGATCGCAGCACCATAAACCGCGGCTTGCACCAACAACAGGTTGTCACCCACCCCACTTATTGCCAGCACAAAAAAACTACCTAATGCGCTGACCAGCAAAATAATCATAAAAGGTAACAAACGCCTGTCTCCTGCAACCCTAAAGCCAGCACTTTATTCACTGGAACAGGTTATTCGCAGCGATGTGATTGCCATAAGGCTTGCAGCCTTTTGGTTGGCAATTGGTTATTATTGAACTGTTTAATTTGCTTAAGCACTTTACATACCTGTGCCCGCGCCTTTTCCACCTGAATTCCCTGCTGCACATCGTCTAACGTCTTGTTTTGCAAAACCGCAATTAATTGTTGGTTATGTTGCTCAATTTGCGCCAGCAAGGTTTGTAGCAAAACATCATCAATGACGCTTTCAACCTGCTTTGTACCAATTTTCAACGGTTGTTCCGCTCTTTTTTTCGCTTTTCTTAACGTACTTTTACTGACGTTTTTATGTTCGGCACGCGCTGTATAAAATGCCTGAATTAAACTACCAAGCGCGCTTAATCCAGAGACAACCAATCCAGCGATATCCACAACCAGTCTCTACTTTTGACGCATAAACGCGACGGCAACACCTGAGCCAACAAAGGTCAAACCAGCGCCAATATTCAACCCACTGACTACCTTTGGTCGTGCGCGCAACCAGCCAGCCAATGAAGACGAAAATATCCCCATTAATGCAAACCCTACAGCGGTTAACAGAGCAAACCATAATCCATACCCCAGCAATTGCAGGGTAACCGAGCCCAGAGCAGGGTTAACAAACTGTGGTACAAATGCCAGAACAAACATACCCGGTTTAGGGTTAAGAGCAGCAGATAAAAAGCCGGTAGTAAAAATGGTTTTAAGCGGCTGACGTTTTGCGGGCTCAAGGTTTATCAGGCTTTTGCTGCGCAGAACTTTAACCCCCAGCCAAATCAAATAACAAGCACCAATGATTTTGACCACATAAAACGCCACCACAGAAGTTTGGATCAACAGGGTAAGACCAAAGGTGGCCGCTAATACGTGGAAAAGGATACCTGCACCAGAGGAGAATCCTGATATCAACGCAGCCATTCGACCCTGACTCAATCCACGTCCGATTGCTAATAAGTTATCAGGGCCTGGTGCAATTACCAGCAGTAAGCAGGCAAGCGTGTAAGTGATCACCACATCCATTGGAAACATGTTTACTCCTTTATTCAGACTTGTTTTTGGGTAGCTAAAACACACTAAAGCGATGTTTTATCATGCAATTACCTTAATACCCAGTCTCAAATTGTAAAGACTTATTGCTCGTAATTGTGCTGCCAACGCCCTTTCAGTGCGCGTCAGCCGGTAAAATGCAGCCTGACATAGGCAAACTACAAACTTTCTGGCAAAGTGTGGAAAACCGTTCAAATGTTAGACAGCTGGATAAGGAATTCATTATGTCTGCCGCCATGCGTAAAAAGACATTCAGGCGATATCTGCGTCTGTTTTTTATTTTATGGGCCGTCGTATCGGTAACTTATCTGGCTAACTCGGTGCGTACACAAGGTGTATCTGACACATTACTGGCATCCACTGACCGGGTGGATGTGATTAATACCAACAATCAACTTTTCTTTATGCCCGGGCAAACACAAAGCAGTGCCCTGATTTTTATCTGTGGTTCAGGTATTACGCCCGAGGCTTATGCTCCCCTGCTCCACCCGGTTGCAGAGCTGGGGTACCCGGTTTTTATCGTGGGTTTACCCTGGCGTTTTGCCCCATTAGACAGTCATAAACAGCAAGCATTGAAGTACCTGGATACAATCCTTAAACACCATACGGATATCAGCCGCTGGGTCATTGCTGGTCATTCACTCGGCGGCGCACTAACAGCACAATTTGCAGCCAAACCACACAGTGAAAACTTAAGTTACGTGTTGATTGGTACAACTCATCCCAAACAGCAGGATTTATCCCATTTGCAGGCAGAAGTGAGTAAGGTGTTTGCCACGCAGGATGGCATTGCCCCCGCCGATAAAATTTTGCTCAACCGAAAATTACTCCCCGCCAGTACCCATTGGATCAGAATTGACGGCGGTAATCATTCGCAATTTGGCCATTATGGTCATCAACTGTTTGATGGCCATGCCACCATTAGCCGCGAGCAGCAACAGCAAATGACCCGCGACACCCTTATTGCCCAGTTAATGGGGGTGTAACGTTAGCTAAGCATGCAAAAAGGCCGCTAAAAAGCGGCCTGGATTGTTGTTTAATACAATGCACTTTCGTGATGTTGCTTAATACCCGCGCTTAAACAGCCGCGAATCTTTCACCACGTTTTTCACCATGCGACCGAACTGCTTATCTTTGGCGCGAATTTGCTGCAAGCTGGATGCATTATGTGCCTGCTCACGCAGCAACTTGTGGTAATTATGCAAACGACGCAAATCGAGCAAACCATCATCTATCGCCTTTAATACGGCACAATTTGGCTCAGAAAAATGTAAACAATCGGCAAAACGGCATTGTTCAGCTAAGGCATCGATATCAGCAAACGCTTGCCTGATCCCTTGCTCACAGTCTGCCAGCTGCAGTTCACGCATCCCGGGCGTATCAATTAATACCGCACCATTCGGCATAAAATGCATAGAACGTGCTGTGGTGGTATGTCGGCCTTTACTGTCATCTTCACGGATACCGCTGGTTTTCTGCACCTCATTACCCATCAAGGTATTCAGCAACGTCGATTTACCCACACCCGATGAGCCTAACAAAGAAATGGTTTTCCCTGCTTTGCATAACGACAATAAATTTGCGCAGCTTGTAGCATCCAGCCCGTTGACCATTTCAATTTGCAATAAAGGGTCAAGTGCTTGTAAGGCATCAAATTTACGTTGTGCGTCATCACATAAATCCAGCTTGGTTAGCACCACAACCGGCTCGGCACCGGCCTCGTGCACCAGCGTTAAATAACGCTCAATACGGCTTAAGTTAAAGTCGTGATTGAGTGAACAGACGATAAGCACCGTGTCCACATTCGCCACAATCAGTTGCTCTGCCAGTTTGGCACCTGCAGCTTTTCGGCTAAACAGTGATTTACGTTCCAACATACGAACAAACTGCTTTTCTTCATCAAGCAATAACCAGTCACCAACGGTCAGGTGTGGTAACGAAGGGGTTATCGCCAAATGATCAAAACCGTATTCACTTCGTAAAACATATTCACTGCGATGATGCGCGATAACACGTGCAATGGTGTTTTGTTGTAGTTCTTCGAGGTTAAGTTGTAATTGAAAAAACGCTTGCCAGCCCAGTTGGGTTAATGACATTTGTGTACTCATGATATTTCCTTGCGCACAAGCTAAATACAGTTGTGCAAAAACAAATAAATGCAGCAGCAAAATTACAGACGTAAAACATTACTGCCGGTTTGAGAACACCGGGCGAAGACGTATTAAAAGTGAAAAGAGTTTAAGACAGGGAGGGTTATATAAACCTGTTTAAGCTGACGTCTTCACCGGGTGGGATTTCAATACAAACATCAATATATCTCCTAAATTTCTAACAAATGTGAGCCTGCATACTAGCAGCAATTTTTAGCCAGTACGAGAATTAATCACCGGCTTTTATCCCGTTAGTACGCAGCTATTTGGCTTAGGTGTTAGCGCTTTAATTCGCGCACAAGACGCTTTTGAGCCCGCTTAAACAAGGCACTATCCTTGCCGAGCTTAACAATATCCCGAAGTCGTTGCACAGCAAGCTCACTATTTTGCCCACCAGCAATATCCAATAACAACTCAGCAATATCCAAATTCTGTTTAGTCGGTAAACGGTAGGTCTTTAACAGCAGATTAAGTGCCTGCACACCAGATTTTGGCAACAATTGCTGTTTTTGACTAAATACCGCCACCTGATAACAGGCATTGATCCACTTAATTTCGCGATACCACTTTTGTTGCGGACGATTTTCACACGCCCGAAAAAAATGTTGCTGTGAGCTGGATATATCATCAATCGTCCAGTAATACTGCGCCACACGTTCCAACACCACAAAATCGGCAGGGAAATCCTCTACCGCTTGTTGCGCTGCGGTTACTCCAAGTTGTTGATCATCGGTATTTTGCGCATAGTTTAGTCTTGCAACATAGCCCCACTTTTTATCCAGTTCTATGGCTTTATCAGTAAGCGGTTTTTGCAAAGAATCATCCGCGCCATAACTACTGCCATGCGCCGATGCTCCCGCCCGCAGTGCAACATATTCAGCGCTGTTTGGCGCCACTTCCCCCGCGCGTAACTTAGCCTTCACTCCTTTTTTGTAAAAGCCAAATTTGGAAAAAATACTGGCCTGATGCCCAATATCCCGCCATGCATCGGCCGCAAAGGCAAAAGTATCGGGGTTATGCGCAAAACGCGTTTCAAAGGTGAGTAACCTGCGCTCGGCAGCGTCCGTATCTTCCAGTTCTATTTGCAGCATAATATCCAGTTTACTTAGTTCTGGATTTTGCTGTTTTGATTTATTTTGCTCAGCTAACAACCTGGCAGCCAACGAAGTATCACCTTGCACCAGATAATGGAAAGCGGCATTAACCTGCTCTGTTAAAACGGCATTTTGCTCAACATTTTTAGCATTGCCTGCAGCACATACCACCAACCCCACCACTGCAACCAATGCTTTTATAAGCTTATTAATACAACCCACATACCCTCCAGTTAATTTGTCTAATTCTTGATACGGGAAACATAATGCGGCGGATTAAAAAATTGTCAGGCAAAGTATGATGAAGAGGTAAGATTTGATGATAAAAGGATGAATACGCATTGCAATATCAGCAAAAGCAGGCTTTGCATTAGTATTTGTGCTCCCAAAGTTGCTTTGCAATAAATAGTTATTTACTGTTTGATTTTATTGCCTTTAATATGAATTCAGAGCGTGACCAGGATGTCGGGTAAGGAAATGGATTTTAAACATTCAAAAAATCTCACAAAGTGGGTCAGATACATACTGTGTGTGCAAATTGTGCTGGCAATAATATCGATTGGCTCAAACTTTCTTGAATATCAGCTACTGACTGATTTACAAAATGGAGCATACGTTTCTCAGATAGAAGCCTTCGATGATGCAGAGTCAAGTGATCGGCGTCAGCAGATCCTCAATGTAATTAATATTATTGTATTTATCATATCCGGGCTGCTTATTTTGATATGGATTTATCGCGCCAATTATAATTCGCATCAATTAGGAGCAAAGGATATGGATTTTACTCCTGGCTGGTCAATTGGTTACTTCTTTATCCCTATTCTTGCGCTTTGGAAACCTTATCTGGCAATGAAGGAAATTTGGCAAACAAGCCATAATCCAAACAACTGGGCATTAGAACAAGCCGGCACAATTCTGAGGGTTTGGTGGTTTTTCTGGATAGTCTCCAACATAGTCGCTCAGATTGGGTTTAGAGTGTCACTCGAACCAAAAGAACTACAAGATTTTATTAATAGTAATATTGTTATGCAGATCTCAGATCTACTTACCATTCCGCTGGCAGCATCTACTTTAATACTGATTAGCTCAATCTATAAAGCACAATATGCCGCGTTAAAGGCCAAACAAACAAACGAGGATAATTAGATTTATCAGTCAGTATTGCCACCTCAAACCATCCCTGAACCTATAAAACATAAGATATCTCTCCCCAAAAGCTCATAAGGGTATTGCACTTAAAAAATAAAATAAGCTTATTAAATGGATTCATAATCGTCATAAGGTTCTATTTTTCTCAGAATTTTAACAAATTGTTAATATTTACAGCATTAGTGGAAATCGATGACATGTCCATCACAACAAAAATCACCATCATCACAAGAACCGTTCATCATATACTGTTGTGTGCATCTGTTTTTGCCATAACAGCATGCAGTCAAACAACTCATGAGAGTCTTCAAGGCGCAAAAAATCCCCCACCCACCCACTTTGACAACCCTATTATTAAATACGACACCCAAGATCCGACACATGAAATTGGCGAGTTGATATTTACCGCAGATCCTGCGGCGATGGTCTTAAATGACACGGTATACCTGTATACCACCCACGATGAACAGTCGATCGATGGCAATGATTACCGCATGTACGACTACCGTCTGTGGACAAGTAAGGATATGGTGCACTGGAAGAATAAAGGTACGGTGCTGCGCTATTCCGATTTTGCATGGGCAAGAGGCGATCAAAAAACAGGTAATGCTTACGCACACCATGTCATTCACCGTAAGGATCAATCAGGCAAATCTAAATATTATTTTTATGCCGCCGTTGAAGGCGGGCAAAAAGACGGAAAGTTTGGCTTTTCAATTGGTGTAGCTGTATCCGACAACCCACAAGGACCGTTTACAGACCCTCGTGGTATGCCGATGATTTTGCTCGAAGACACGGCCCAATATAAAGACCACACATGGCGCAATATTGATCCGGCAGTATTTATCGATGACGATGGCCGCGCCTACCTTTACTGGGGCAACCAACAGTTATGGTGGGTTGAGCTTGAGCCCGATTTAATTCATCTCAAAGGTGAAGAATATACGCTCGATACACAAGGAAAAATGCACAACCGCGATGCTCGCAATGTCAGGATTCATGCGGTTAATTCCCTGCCAAATTTCGAAGAAGGTCCATATGTATCCAAACACAATGGCATGTATTATCTGGTGTATGCAGCAGGCTTTCCGGAGAGTATTGCCTACGCAACCAGCACCTCTGCAACCGGTCCCTGGAACTATCAGGGAATCCTCATAGAGCCATTACCGGGTACCACCACTATCCATCCTGCGATGTTTGATTTCAAGGGCAACACCTACCTTGCCTACCACAATGCCGGACTGCCGGACTGCCGGGGGGAGGAAATTACAGACGTTCAGTATGTGTAGACAGGGTCTATTTCAATCAGGATAAAACCATTAAAAAACTTGTTTTGACATCGGAAAAATAAACGTAAAAGGAGTCTGTTTACATGAAGAAATTTAGCCAACAATGGATAAATAACGTGCAAAGGGTGTTAGCTGTATTTTCTTGCAATATTACACAGAGAGCATTAAAAAGAACTGTCTGTCGCAAGCCGGCCAGCACTGGCATCACCAGGCTTAGTCCCCACCTGATCGTAGCAATTTGCTTGTTTATGCCAAAGACATTTGCGCAAATCAACGACAGCATGACTGCCATTCCCATCCCCGAACAACCAAATGCAATGGAACTGGGAACTCCCCCATTGCCTGATGCTAAAAACCACGAAGCCTGGCATTCGCAATACGGTAGTCGATTTGCTCGTAATGTAACGGTTGCCACTCTAACCCCATTTCTACCAGACCCAACTAAGGCCAGTGGCGCCGCAGTAATTGTTGCTCCTGGAGGTGGCTTTATGACACTGTCGATGGAAAACGAAGGTTGGGATGTTGCACGCGCGCTTGCAAAACGCGGTATTACAGCCTTTGTACTCAAATATCGTTTAAACCAGACACCGGCTGATATGACAGAATTCAAGCGCTCAATGGACGCCATGTTTTCCGGCACAGGACGTAAACCTCCCCGACCAGATCCAAAACAGATGAAAATCCGTCTTGCCGCCCAACTGGAAGATTCACACGCTGCTTTTGCGCTGCTGCGTAGTCGCGCAGGTGAATGGAACATCGACCCAAATAGAATCGGTATGATAGGTTTCTCTGCCGGTGCAATGCTCACCATGGCAACAGCACTGACAGATGAACAGGCTAAACCGGCTTTTATCGGTAATATCTACGGCCCGTTAAATGCAGTGGACGTACCAGAAAATGCGCCACCTTTATTTGTTGCCATCGCCGCTGACGATCCATTTTTCTCAAAAGGTGATTTCGGCCTGATTCAGAGCTGGTTTACAGCGAAAAAGCCAGTTGAGTTTCACTTTTATGAACAAGGTGGGCATGGTTTCGGCATGTATCCCAAGAAAACAACCAGTACCGGCTGGTTTGATGCTTTTGTCAGTTGGCTAACCATGCATGGTATGCTTAACGATAAATAGTGCTTTGTAGCACCGCTAATCTTTTATCATAACAGTTAAGAATAAGTGTCTGAATCAACAGCAATTCAACAGAGGGGGAATTATCCCCCCTTTTACAGCATAACGCCGGGGTGAAACTACCCAATATGCGGTGCCTGACAATGAGAGTTTGATTTTACTTCTTGTTTTTTTTATTTAACGCCTGAACTGAGATATATTTTGACTTTACTGAATAAAGTCTATACCTTGTACCCAGCTTGAATGTAAGTCTATGTTTAAAACCTCCATTTCGTCGCGTTCCTTGTAGTTCTTCGTACTGTAGTTTCTAAATTTCAATTTATATTTCCGCTTATTCGTGCCTCACGAAGGCATCCTTATACTTTTATAAACAGGATATTTATTATGTCTACTACAACTACTGGTACCGTAAAATGGTTCAACGAATCTAAAGGTTTTGGTTTTATTGAGCAAAAATCTGGCCCAGATGTATTTGCACATTTCAGTTCAATTGTTAGCTCAGGTTATAAAACTTTGGCTGAAGGCCAACCAGTTGAGTTCAACATTACCCAAGGTGCTAAAGGCCCTCAGGCAGAGAATATTGTAGCTGTCTAATAGCTGCTAATTCTTATAAAAGGCAAGCTTTGATAGCTTGCTTTTTTTATATCTTGAATCCAGTAAAAATTCAAAAAACGTATCGTACTCCAATTCATTTTTCCTCCTGGCACAGCATATACCCGGTCAAAACAAACTTGTACAAGACAGGCTATCGCTATAATAAACGTCTTTTTAATTGGAAAAATAAAACAATGTCATGACTGGAATGATAACCAGTTTAAAAACATTTATCTCATATTCAGCAAAATAGTTTGAATTCGCTAACCCTTTAATTGGTAAAGCATTTATTAATCTGATACTAATAAGTCGAAAGACCAAAACGAGACAGATTGCGGTAAAAAAACGCTCCAATAGCTCATCGTTAAATTTTAGGTTTCCAGCGGGTTTATTACTGATTTGGTAAGCGCTGCCGTAAAGACCAACAGATCCATTTAGATGGACTCAAAAATAACCGCATCCCTCTGTTTTTCGCCCAATACTGGCGGCGTTATGTAATACACTAATTGGAGAATTTGTGCCAAATATCCTATTCCTATGCAGCAAAAATAAACTAAGAAGTCCAACGGCTGAGGCTGTGTTTAGTGATATTGAAGGCTGGAATGTTTATTCGGCGGGCATTAGCCATGATGCAGAGGTTCATGTTTCGTTAGAAGATATTGAGTGGGCTGATTACATATTTGTTATGGAGAATGTTCACAAGAAAAAGTTATCACAAAAATTTGGTAATGCTATTAACAGACAGCATGTGATCTCTTTAGGTATTCCAGATGATTACGAATACATGGATGACGTTTTAATAGACATATTAAAATCTAAAGTACCTGAATATGTGAAATAAGCGATTAACCAGCAAACTAATAACAAACGAATTAATAATTAGGATGATTTTTACCACTAGCACAACATACACATTTAAACCCAAAGGACTGAGCGTGAAAAAACTATGAATGGTAAAAGACCTACAATAAAAAAGCCCACCTAACGGCGGGCTCAAAACTATTGATAGCAAATCACGTTTTGGGAGAATTAAAACATATAACTCTTGGCGGCTTTTAACAGTTGATCCTTAGTCATGCGTTCAGCGACACAGCTTTTAATATCCTTGTTGTTGAACACATAAACACGATCCAGGTCCTTATCATTTTCGTCTTCACCAAAGCCCTCAAGAATAAAACTGACATGCTCACCTTCTGGCATGGATTTAACCCCCATACCGTATTTACATAAGGTTTCGGCCACTGTGTCTTCAAACTTAGCTAAAAAGGCGCGGGTGTTTTTCATCGCCATTTCTCTGCTGGCCTGCATGCTTTTTTGCTGCTCTGCTTCCAGTTTTGCCGCGTATTCATCAATCTTTTTGCGTTTTTCGGCCAATTCCTGATTTTGCTTGTTTAGCTCGGCAATTTCCTGTTCCAGTTCTTTTTTATCTTCTGCATCAGCATGGCTCTTTTCAAACTCTATATCGCGACGACGACGCTCATATTCACGCTCATCCCAGCTAAGTTGACGACGTTCGTCACGTAATTCACGTAATTTGTCGCGGACATCACGCATCGCATCTTTGGCATGTTCCATCGCCTCTTCCATTTCGTTCTCGAAATCATCGGTATCAAAGGTGATGACGATATTCTTTTCTGCCAGCTTTTCTTTAACTTTTTGCCCGGGTACAGGGGCAACAGGTGCCACGGGGGCAGCGGGGAAAAACTCACGCAGGCTGCCAAAATCAAAGTTAAAATTCCAGCGGCTTTTGCTGGTGCTCACTTCAAATACCACGCCTTGATCAGCCAGATAGCTCATATCGAGATTGTGGAAACGGATCGCAGCTTTATCATTATTTTGCTGCAAGGACGTTTTTAAAATACTCGACATAATTTGCATGTCCTTGCTCAGTTCCGCCATTTGAGTGGCAGCACCCGCCGTGGTGGCAAACATTGCGGTGGTTAACAGGGTTAAAATTGATTTTTTCATTAGTATTACCTCTTAAAATCTGGCTTGTACCGGCATTATTGCGCTGGACGACTAGCCGGTCTTTGATACAAATCCTGCTGTAAATCGTTTAATTGCTTTGCGTAATAAAGCTGATCATCACTACGCTGGTCATTGATGTATTTAATCAGCTCAACAAAATCTTCACGGCGTTCTTCACGGTTTGCCGTAATCAAATAGTTACTTAGCTGTGCGTTTGTCTCTTTTTGCTGGTCAAACAATTGTTGTGATAGATCCTTCATTGCCAGTTGTTGTTGCTGTTCATAGGCATCGACCCTTTCATTGACCAGTTGCGCAATACGCTGCTCCTGCTGCTTACCGGCAAAACTCACAGTAAAACTGCCATCGGAGACATGAATATCCACTTTGAACAACACCATACAAATCGCTACAAATGACATTGCCATGGATAATCCCGACTGCCACTGCCAGCGCGAAGGTGTGACATTGGCCGCTTCAAACGTGGCTTCACGATTCCAGTTCGGCACCGGTTGCTGCTCGGTATGAGAAGCCTGATGCATAAAAGCACGGGCGGCTTGCATGCGCGCTGCCATTTCCGGCAGCTGTTCACATTGCTGCTCAAATTCGCGTTGTTGTGACGGACTTAATTTGCCATCCAACCAGCGTTCAAATTGTTGTTCGAGATCAGACATATTCCATCTCCACTACTTGTTTTAACTTGTCCAGACCGCTGTATAAACGGGATTTCACCGTATTGGCTGAGATGCCCAGCTGGTCAGCGATTTCATCAAAGGTGAATTCGCCAAAAAATTTCAATTCAATTACCGCTTTTTGCGCAATCGGCAACACCTGCATGGCTTGCACCAGATTTTTATTTTGCAGGCTGGCCATATGTTCATCTTCGGTTGTTTGCTCGTGAGCGGTTTCAAGTTCCAGCTCATCATCTATGCTCTGCATCGGTTTTTTACGCCGGTAAAATTCAATAGTGCGGTAGTTAGCGATGCGGAATAACCAGCTTTTAAAACTGCTTTCTCCACGAAAGCTTTGCAGGCTTCTAAATACAGAGATAAAAATATCCTGCATTAAGTCCATGGCATCGTCACTATTCCCCACCATTCGCAGACCATAGTTATATATTTGTTTTTCATAGCGTTTAATAAGTTTGCACCAGGCGCCTTTATTGCCTTTTAGTGCCTTATTAATCAGCTTTTCATCGGTTTGTTCGAACACTCAACTGCAGTCCTTTGGTGTTTTTTTGTTTTCGTTTGTCATTAAAGTCGAGCCGGGTTTAAAAATAGTTTGAATAGATTTAAAAAAATTTAAATTTTTTAAATCTTACAAAATGAGAGTTTCAACGTCCTGCCATTCATCTTGTATTGTTTGGTCTGTATACTGCCGTGCTAATTTTCACCATAGTTGATAATCCATGTCAGACAATAAGGTTACTATCGGGCTTGTTAATCCCAAAAGTCCAGCCAATGTTGGCAGCATTTTAAGGGCTGCGGGCTGCTTTGGTGCCAATAAGGTACTATACAGCGGTCAGCGCTATGCGCGCGCTAAAGCCTTTCATACCGATACCAAAAATGCGCAAAGTGCCATTCCAACACAAGCGGTGGATGATTTATCCCAACATATTCCCGCAAATGCAACTGTGGTGGGTATTGAATTGGTCGAAGGTGCTGAAGTATTAATCGATTTTCAACACCCCGAAAACGCATTTTATGTGTTTGGACCAGAAGACGGTTCTTTAACTCAGGAACAATTAAATTGGTGTGACAAGGTGGTTTATCTGCCCACCAAAGGTTGTTTGAATCTGGCCGCCACCGTTAATGTGGTGCTGTATGACAGAGCAGCTAAACACCCCGACACACCGCGCGACGATGAATTAATCAGGCAAAGTCGCGATACCAATAATCGCGTAAAAGTCATCAAAAAATAGCTACAACAAAAAGGCTCATGATGTTAAACAAAATAATAAAAGATCCCTTACTGCACTTTGTCATTTTAGGTGCAGCGCTATTTGCACTAAATCAGTTATCTGGTGAAGAAGAGCAGGATAACCTGATTGAGGTTAATGCAAATACGGTTGCACAGTTAATTAATAACTGGCATCAAACCCATGATGAAACGCCTAACAACAAACAGCTGCAACAGCTGATAGATGATTACATCAAACAACAGGTGTTATACCGCGAAGCTATCGCGCAAGGTTTGGATCAAAACGACCCTGTTATCACTGAACGTTTAGTGCAAAAGCTTAGCGACCAGATTGAAGGCTTTACTCCAGCCACCGAACCAAGCGAACAACAGCTAAAAGATTTTTATCAGCAGCATACAGAGTTATTTAAAACCGATGCGCAAATTAGCTTCCAACAGGCGTTTATCAATCCGGCTAAACACGATGATATTCAAGCCACCGCGCAAAGCTGGTTATCCCAGCTACGCGCAGATGATCAGTTAGTGTTAGGCGACCAGCGCGGTTTTAAAAATGCATTTCGTGATTTAACTTATGCACGTGCAGTCAGTTTGTTTGGTGATGCCTTTGCCACACAATTATTTAATTTAACTGGTGATAGCTGGCAGGGTCCGGTGCAATCGCAAAATGGTCTGCACCTTGTACGTATTGTAAATAAAACCGACTCTCTATTACCGGCTTTTGAGCAAATTCGCGATGCGGTTGCCATTGCCTATCAAAATCAGTTACGCCGGCAGGCAATTGACGATTATTATAAAAGTTTAAAAAGTGAGTTTGTAATTAAACGCAACGATTTAACCGCAACCGGAGCTGCTCAATAATGCGCTGGCTTAAATATTTATGCCTGGTGCTTTTACCATGGCATGCCGCGGCAGATGAAATTAAGCCGGGGTTTTTATCCTTGCTTGAACAGGCTGACAATCAATATCAGGTGAGTTTTACCATTCCGTTTCACAGCAGCTTACCCTTAGCAATCAGCGCCGAGTTTCCTGCTGGATGTGAAAAAACACCAGTTGTTACCCTGCCTGGCAACAATAGAGTAACTCTAAAATATCAGCTTAAATGCTCGCATACTTTAGGTGGTGAGCAGCTGACAATTAAAGGTTTACAACTAACTGCCACCGATGTGTTATTGCGCGTGGAATGGCTAAACGGTGAGTTAAATATGCAGCGCTTTACGCCGCAACAAACCTCACTCAGCCTGGATAAACCGGGTGACAGTGCGGCTATAGCCGGACATTACACTGTAATGGGCATTGAGCATATATTGATTGGCTGGGATCACCTGTTGTTTATACTGTGTCTGGTGTTTATTGCGCGTCAGCCCAAACGCATTATCGTCACCGCAACCGGTTTTACTCTGGCACATTCACTCACTCTGGTGGCCACCTCGTTAAACTGGGTGAGCGTGCCCATTGCACCGGTTGAAGCGGTAATAGCACTGAGTATTTTATTTTTAGCCACAGAGCTGTGTAAACATCATCGCAACAGCCTGACCTGGCGATATCCGGCGTTGGTAGCCAGCACGTTTGGCTTAATTCACGGTTTTGGTTTTGCGTCGGTACTCAGTGATTTAGGTTTGCCAGAGCAAGGCTTTGCGATTGCCTTGTTGTTCTTTAACGTCGGCGTTGAATTAGGCCAGCTGATATTTATCGCCTTTTTACTTTGTGTGGCGTGGTTGTATATGCGTTTTTTACCGGTCAACGTACGTTTAAGCGAACAACTCACAGCCTATTTTGTTGGCAGTATCAGTGCCTTTTGGGTAATTGAGCGAACCTTAAGTTTTATATAAAAAGGCACAATCAAAAAAGCCCCTTACACGGGGCTTTTTTATGAAAAAACTTAGAACTTCTGCTCAAGACCAATAGCCAGCCAGTCGGAATCGGGATCGTTTTCCATATTACGATCAGCATAAAACGCAAAGAGTTTGGTATTTTTGCCCAAACTATAATCCGCGCCAACGGAAATCACTTTATCATCTTCCAGTGTCTGAATTTGTGCCTTGTAGGTTAGTTTATCAACTGCATAAGCGGCACTAACCAAATAACCATTTTTGGATACCCCGGTATCAACAGCTTCCTGACGTTGAAAAATGGCGCCAATTTTCAGGTCATCCAGTTTAGTTTGCATACTCACCCGGGTGGTGTCGTACCCTTTAACATCAAAGTCGACACCAACAGCAGCAAAAACTTTGCTTTTCTTAAGCAATTTGTCGCCATACATTAAGGATACCGAAGAAGCACTGTCACCATCAGCTGACTCCTCTGCCACATAGGTTGCACCGACTGAAAAGTCCCCCAGTTTAGGTGAGACGTAAGTCACAGTGTCACTTAACCGGTTTTCACCTTTCCATAACTTTCCGATATCCATTTCCAGATGATTAAACTGATCGATTTTGCCCTGCGCCTGTTTAAGCATGGTATCGTTGCGGCCAATAAGGACCTTACCGAATCCCCCCTGCAAACCAATATACTGGTTACGTCCGGTAATATTATCTCCACCTGAAAGGTCAGTTACATCCACCTTCCATTCAAGGTGATAAATAGCCTTAAGGCCATCATCCAAATCGTAAGTGCCTTTCACACCTACACGGCTATTATTGCTTTTGGTTTCAGTAAAGCGGCCATCTCCGTCATCCGTGCTTTGAAAGGTGACATTCACCAAACCAAAAAAATCAACGGGATCATCATTGGCCAGAACAGGCATGGCGCTACTTAACAGGGCGGGTGCTAACAATAAGCGTGATACATTCATCAGAGGGTCCTCTTGATCGTCACATTTCAAGAAAAAACTAAATTTATCAGCGCATTAATTAAAAATATCTGCGTGTCAAATTGGCACAAATATTACCATAAAATGACATTTTTATTTCTTTTTTATTACATTATTTGTGTAATTTATAAGCTATCAAAAATAAAAAAGCTGACAAAACTTACGCTTTGTCAGCTTTAAAATTGAATTGAGACGAACGTTTAAGCTACAAAGATCGTCTTAGTAATATAGAAAAAGATTATAGATAGTCCAGCGCCAACCGGTAATGTGATTACCCAGCTTACAACGATATTACGTACAACACCCAGATTTAATGCAGCAATACCACGTGCCATACCAACACCTAAAACCGCTCCAACTAAGGTTTGAGTAGTAGAAATAGGCAAACCTGTACCTGATGCGATAACCACCGTACTGGCTGCTGCAAGCTCAGCCGCAAAACCACGACTTGGTGTTAAGTGCGTAATGCCTTTACCTATGGTTTGAATAACACGATGACCGAATAACGCCAGACCAGCCACTATGCCTAAACCACCTAATGGCAGGATCCACCACACCAGAGCTGCTTTCTTGGCAATTTCACCACCACTGTTAACCACATTTACCACAGCAGCCAACGGACCAATGGCATTAGCCACATCGTTAGAGCCATGCGCAAATGCCATACAACATGCAGTGACCACCATTAAAATAGCAAACACTTTTTCCACACTGACAAATTGCAGCGAGTGGTCATTTGAGGGGTCAAACTTAATACGGTTGATAAACAAACGCCCAACGACACCAACAACCACTGCGATAGCAATCGCGATAAGGATGTCTTCACCTGCGGGAATATGTAATCCAACGTGTTTTAATCCTTTTTTGATGGTCACCAGTGACAGTACAAAGCCTGCCAGTCCCATATAAAAAGGCACATAACGTTTGGCATTTTTAAACGGACTATCGGTATCAAAAATTAAACGCTGGGCGCTCATAAAGATGAGATAGGCAATAATGCCCGATATAGCCGGTGTTACAATCCAGCTACCAACAATACCGCCCACTTTACTCCAGATAACCGCATCAGCGTTGACACCCACAGCGGCAAAACCAATAATCGCACCGATAATAGAGTGTGTAGTTGAAACCGGCCAACCAAGATAGGATGCGACCGCCAGCCATAATCCAGCAGCCAACAAGGCTGAGATCATGCCGAACACCAGTAACTCAGGTTGATCAACAAAATATGCACTGTCGATGATACCTTTACGAATAGTAGAGGTAACTTCACCACCAGCCAGATAAGCTCCGGCAAATTCAAATACCATAGCGATAATAATGGCTTGTTTGATGGTTAGCGCTTTAGAGCCAACCGAGGTTCCCATTGCATTGGCCACATCGTTTGCACCAATACCCCAGGCCATTAAAAAGCCCACAATCGCAGCTACGCCAATTAGCATAGCGCCGTAAGTTGATAATATATCCATCGATAATTGCTCGTTTAATCAGCTAACATTAACTCGAGACGTGACCCGACTCGCTCGGAGATATCGGCGAGATCACCTACCCACTCGATAATGTTGTATAAGAATATAACGTCTACAGGATTGAGTGATGACTCCAGTTTGCGTAACTGTTGACGCAATTTAACCTGCATCACGTCGGTATCATCTTCGATTTTGTCCAATTCCTGAATCATACCTTCAACCAGACGGACCTCGCGTCCTTTAAAGCCTGCTTCAAGTAATTCATCCAGTTCATTGATAACAATTTTTGCTTGATTGGTTGCATCCAGACAACGATTCAAATAAGCACGAAAGTCGTCTTGCATGGCGTGTGGGATTTCCAGTTCCCTGCCAACTACCCGTCCGGAAATATCTTTGGATTTATTGGCAATTTTGTCTTGCTGTGTCAATAAATCCAAAATGTCCTGGCGATTAATCGGCATAAAAATACCGCCTGGCAAACTCATACGTAGATCACGCTTTAATGTGTCCGCCTGCTTTTCCATTTGAGATATAGTTCTTTGTTGTTCAACGGCTGTTGGCCAGTCTTTTTCAAAAACAGCATCAAAAAACGATACGAGTCCCTGCGAACATTGGTGAACCACATTAATGTGTTCTTCCAGTGGTTTTAGTGGTGATTTTGCAAACACCCCTAGAAATGAATTTGATGGCATAATAACCTCGTTTTGACTCTTGTTTAGTCGGGGCGCATCATACAACAACATGCCCCTAAAACCCAGAAAAATGGCTTATTTACGGCATTTAATTGTACACCAACTTTTCCAAAGCCAGTTCAGTTTAAGAAATGCTATAGTTGCACAAAATCATCCTAATTTAATGTACATTTTGCATTAAATTAACTAGGGTCTGTTTAACGTTATTCCGGGGTGTTGTGTTGGTGTATTTTTGCACGACAAAAACATCCATCCCCTGTATTTTCCTTTTGCACAGTGAGGTGTTATGAAACAAATAGTCGTTACGCTGGTTGGTTCGGATAAACCCGGTATCGTAGACCGCATTTCAAAAACCATTTATCAGCATCAGGGCAACTGGCTGGCATCCAACCTGAGCAAAATGGCCGGGCAGTTTGCCGGTATTATTCAGGTCATGTTACCTGAAGAAAAAATTGAACAGTTCGAAGTGGCAGTTAATCAAATCAGTGATTTACGCTGCGTGGTTCATGCCGATACAGAAACCGATACGTCAGCGGAATTACGCACGGCCTATATTGAGCTGGTTGGCAATGATAAACCGGGTATAGTTCAGGAAATTACCTCGGCCATCCATCAGGCCGGAGCCAACGTAGTAAAAATGCATACCTTGTGTGAAAGCGCACCGAACTGGGGTGGTGAACTGTTTAAAGCAGAAATTGTGATTGCCTTTCCACTCGATTTAAATGCCGAAAAAATTCAACAGGAACTGGAAGCTGTTGCTGATGATTTGGTGGTGGAATTAACGGTAAAACCCGCCTGATAAAAACATCTAACACTTAATTAAAAAAGGCGTCCGTTGGACGCCTTTTTTAATATTAACTTTTTATTTAATCGAGAAACGGTAACCCGCTCCACGCACAGTTTGAATTAACTCGTCATGACCATGCTGTGAAATCGCTTTACGCAAACGGCGAATATGCACATCGACCGTACGGTCCTCCACATAAACATTGGTTCCCCACACAAAATCGAGTAATTGTTCGCGGCTGTATACACGTTCCGGGTGAGTCATAAAGAAATGCAACAGACGAAATTCCGTCGGCCCCATATCCAGCGCTTCACCGTTTGCTGTCACACGGTGTGAAACCGGATCCAGTTTAAGGCCTTTAAACTCAACTTCTTCATCTAAACTGGTGGGTGAAACACGACGCAATACCGCTTTAACCCGCGCAATTAACTCTTTAGGCGAAAAAGGTTTGGTGATGTAATCATCGGCACCGACATCCAGGCCTTTGATTTTATCTTCCTCTTCACCACGAGCCGTTAACATAATGACCGGAATATTACGGGTAAAGTCACTTGATTTAAGTTGTTTGGCAAACTGGATACCGTTACCGCCCGGCATCATCCAGTCCAGTAAAATCAGGTCAGGCAAAGGCTCGGCCACTTTTTCCATGCCGGTATCAAAGTCTTCTGCTTCAACAGCCTGAAATCCATGTTGCTCGACAATAAAGCCCAGCATTTCACGGATAGGCGCTTCGTCTTCAACAATCAGAATACGTGTTGTCATACGGGTTCTCTACTAATAAGACTATGATAAGTATCTAAAAATCATATGACACAAATATGACATAATGACAGATTTTTTACACCTTTCACTTTTTCATAAATCTGTCATCAAATACAACAAAGGGGCGTAACGCCCCTTTGTTTAATCGTATTAAAACAATATTAATTAAGCACCAACAGCCGCCAGTTGACTGGCTTGTTCCTGCTCGGCCTTTACATAACGTTTCCATTGTTTGGCCATACGCTGGCTGTTTTCATATTGCTCGGCTAATCCAAGATTATGCATGGATGCCACATAATCTTCCTGATTGTAAAGTGCCATGCCCAATACCAAATAAGCAGTACCCGGGTTGCTTAAGCCACCTTTTTCAATGGCTTTTTCGATTGCAGCCACTGCTTCAGGCCATTTTTCCATGTTTAAGTAAAGCTGACCCAATTGCGCGTTCAGGTTACCGTCTTCTGACATATCTGCCGCGGCAATCATCACAGGAATCGCTTTATCCTGTTCCTGTGCCAGGGACCAGGATTGGGCCAGGAATTTCATATTACGCAGGTTCTTTTCGACTACGCCTTTTTGCATGGATTTTTCCAGCAGTAATGCGCCTTTGTATGGTGCACCATGGTAGTAATACAGTTGTGCCAGATTATTAATGTCACCGGCCGAGGTGATATACCCTTGCTGATAAGCACTTTCCATTACAGCCAGTTGCTGTTTTTCCTGCCCCAGTTCGCCGTACATACCAGCCAGTTGAGTCCAGTATTCAGGTTTGTTGTATTCCTTAACCAGTTTAACCAGCACATCTTTTACTTTTTCCGGCTGTTTTAACTCATAAAAAACAGCACGTTGCAGTATGTACCAGTTTTCTTCCGCCACTTTATCCTGACTTTCGATACTGGCGATTGCCTGACCTATATAATCAGCCGCTTTAGCAAAACTCTTCTGCTGATACATGGCCTGTGCTTTTAAATAGTTATTACTGGCAGGCACTTCGCCTTTATTCAGTACTTCCCATCGTTCTAAATAAGAAATGGTTTTATCAAAGTTACCCTGCATCATTTCCAGTTGTGCCAGTGAAAACAAGGTTGTCATTTCAAATGGCTCAGGAATGGGCTGTTCAGCAATCGCTTTTTCAAAGTTGGCGATCGCCTCCGGCACCCGTTCTTTCTGGTAATAAATAAACGCGTAGAAGTTCCACATCATGGCACGCTCATAGCTGTTCATTGAATCAGCTTTGCTTTGCACATTGTCCAGCGCTTCGATGGCATCCGGTACTTTATCTTCGTCAGCAAGAGATTGAGCGCGGGCCAGTTGTTCATAAACTTTAGCCCGCAACGCAGGTACCTGACGGGTTTTAACTTTCGAATATTGTTGCTCTGCAGCCATGCTCGGCGTAAACGCCGCTGCGACGCTTAATGCTGAGACCATAATCAGATAAGAAATGACTTTGCCAGTTAAATTGCGTTTCATCTTGTTATCTCACTTAACCATTCATTTTAAAGGTAATGCGGTTTTGTACACCACTTACCGCAGTTTCTTCGCCGTTAACCACACGCGGCTTGTATTTAAATTTGAGTGCAGCATCAATTGCCGCCTGTTCAAACATGCCTTCCGGATTTGCTTCAATTACGATGGGGTCTTTTACCGTACCGGCTTTGGTTACGGTAAATTCAACAATCACGTAACCTTCGATCCCTCGCTGCAATGCACGACGTGGATACACCGGCGCTACTTTTACGATGGGTAGATATTCCCCATCAGCAGAATCGAGCGAAATACCGCCTTCCAGTGAAACATCACTTGCAACATCTGCGGAAAAACTCATCCCCGCGTTGCTTGCATCAGGAGAAGGTGAATCCATCTGCGGCTGCTCCATTTGTGGAGGCGGATCCGCAGGCTTGGGTGGCTTCTTCGGTTTACGATCTTTTTTCTGTACTGTGTCTTCCTGTTTTAAGCGAATAAACTCCAGCACATTGCCCTCTGGGGCTTTCATATCTTCACCGCCACCGGACTGAATCAGCGCCTGCATTAAATAAAACAGGCCTAATGTAATCCCGGCTGCCAGTACAAAGGCTACTAAGACTCTGCTCATGACTTAAGGCTCTTGTGCCGCAATGGAAACATCATAAACACCGGCCGAACGTGCAGAATCCATGACCTTAATTAACACCTCGGTAGTGGCTTTTTTGTCTGCCTGGATCACCACAGTACCTTGTGGATTTTCAGCGTGTAAACGCTCAATATTGGCCTGCACCGCACGTTGATCGATGCGACGTTTGTTAATCCAGATTTCCCCCTTGTCATTGATCGCCACCAGAATATTGGCACGGTCTTTTTTGACTGCCGTAGCGGCTTCCGGGCGATTTACGTCAATACCGGATTCTTTAACGAAAGACGCCGTAACGATGAAGAAAATCAACATGATAAATACAACGTCCAGCATGGGCGTTAAGTCAATTGTTGCTTCTTCTTCATCTACCAGATTTTGAAAATGCTGTTTCATTTAAATCTCACTCGTAACTGTGGACTTAGCCTTCATGGTCAAGGCTAATAACGTCTTCAATATGGGTTTTCTCAACTTTGGCTTTACGCGCTAACCAGGTGGAAGCAAATACCCCGGACAGCGCCCCAACCATTCCCGCCATCGTTGGGATGGTGGCTTTTGACACACCGGATGCCATGGCTCGCGCATTCCCTGATCCCAGCATGGCCATACTGTCGAATACTTCGATCATGCCGGTAACCGTGCCCATTAATCCAAGTAACGGACACAAAGCAACCAAAGCCTGAATAACAGGAATGCTTTGGCTAAAGCGCATGGTTAATTGAGAAATCACCTTTTGACGAATTTGTTCGGCATACCAGGAGGACTTGTCACTTCTGGCGTTCCATTGGGCAATACATTCTTTTTTGAACTGACGGTGGCCGATAAAGGTATACAGCACCCGTTCCAGAATCAGTAACCACATCACGAAAATCAGGAACCCGATGACCAGCAGAACCTGGCCACCTGTTTCTGTAAAATCGCGAATCGTTTCAAGGAATTCCATGGTCAACCTCAGGCCTGAGTGGCTTGTTCAGCTTTTTCAGCACGTTCAGCAATAATGCCTGACGCCTGTTCCTGCAGGATGAACACGATATTTTTACTGCGTGTATTTAACATCGCATAAAGTAAGGTAGTTGGAATGGCTACAACCAAACCCAGAACCGTGGTTACCAGTGCGGTAGAAATACCACCCGCCATGATTTTCGGGTCACCGGTACCATATAGGGTAATGTCCTGGAATACGCGGATCATACCGGTTACCGTACCTAATAGACCCATCAGAGGTGCAACAACTGAGATAATCTTAATCACAGTCAGGTTACGACCCAGTTTTGGCACTTCACCTAAAATCGCTTCAGTCAGTTTTAATTCCAGTGTTTCGGTATCAGCGTGAGGGAACTCACTTTTCACTTTGATCACACGACCCAGTGGATTGTCATTGCTGGCAGTTTCATTTTTCAGCTGACGATTAACCTTATTACGAATAAGAGTCAGGGATACCAGACGCTCAAGGGCTAACAATAAACCGATTGCACCAACAACCAGAATGATATAACCCACGGTACCGCCCTGTTCAACACGCTCCTGATAAGAAGGCTCCTGAACTTTCAGACGTAATATACTGCCGCCAGTTGGATCCAGACCAAATTCGACTAATTCACCGTGTGAATTTTCCAGAGCATTAACTGTGTCCAGATAACGTTGTGCAGGCTGGCGCACCAGTTCAGCTACGTTCTGGCTATCCAGTAAATATTCCAGATACTTGCCATCCGCTACCAGTGCAAATGAACCAACACGTATTGCTTCTTTGTTAACTTTATTACCATTGGCTTCAACCACATCGGTTTTGAAACGGGTAATTTTGCCTGACTCAGTCATTTCACGTTGCATTTCAAACCATACGCGCTCGATTTCATTAATCGATGCCAGCTTGGAGCTGCTACCCATTTTCTGAGCCAACTCATCAAGGAATTCAGCACGACCTGGAATTTGAGCAGAAATAACCGAGTTCTGGAATTTACCTTTGGTATCACCAGCCACCTGCTGCAACACACCAAATAATTCCTTTAATGAACCCAGACGGCGATTCATCGCTTCGTTTAAATCTGCCAGCTTAAATTCATTTTCTTCAAACTGGGTTTCCAGTTTTTCACTGTTTTTTAATTCCTGATCACGACGAGACATTGCTTCTTTTAGCATGCGATCCTGCTCGCCTGCTTTTGCCACAAACTCTTTTTCGCGTTCTTTATTTTGTTTGCTTTGCTGGATTTGACCTTGCTCCAGTTGTTTTAACAACTGATCCAGATCCAATGCTTTATCTTCCTGCGCAAAAGCAGGTGTTTGCATCAGGGTCGCCAATACTGCAACCGAACATAATTTAAATACGTTTTTCATTGTCATTTAATCCGATTAGTCAGTTAAGGCTACAGGCAGAGTTAACAGGTTTGGTGCCAGCTGTTTCTTGGCAATACGCAGGCCTTTGGTTACCTGAGTACGATAGCTGTTATCCAACGCTTCCCACTGTTTGCTTTTCTTGTTCCAGATACCTTGCAATGCGGCATCACGTGTTTGATAAATCAGGGCAATACGACCGATACGCAGGAAATCCACATCACGCTCAGTACCTTCAATTTTTTGAATACCGCTGTACGCTTCAATTGTGCGGCCATAGTCCATTTCAACCTGATAGGCTTCCATCACACGGCGGAATTTTTCCGATGGCGCCACATCGGCTCTGTCCATCATTTCACGCAGACTAGCGATACGTTTTTGGCGCTCTTCAGGTAAGAAAGGTACGTCCAGTCCGATAAATTGTTCCAGACCGTCAACCATTCTCATCATTAACGGGGTGATTTGACGCTCAATCACGCTAACTTCATCGATAGACGCGTTAAGGTCGGCCATTTCATCAAGCTGATTTTGAATTTGTTTACGAAGTTGGTTGTTATAAACCACTAACCCATCGGTTTCTTTATTGACTGCTTTAAATTGCTGTAATTTAGAATCAATCTGACCAGTAATGGAGTTAATTTTTTCCTGCGACTTGATGGCAGACTGGTTGATTTTATCAGCCGACTTCACCACAGGTTTTAGATAGTCATCTTCCTGTGCATTGACGTAACTTGTCATTATTGTTGCTGAGATACAGGCAACGGAAAATGCTTTGAAAAGCCTCATACATAAACCCTAAATTCACAGCCCGACACAACGCCAGACTTAAACGGAGCACGATAATAAGGCAGTTTTATGACAATTTTATTAAATGTGGTTAAAGCGAATGCATTTTTTAAAAAAGCAGCTTATGCCGCCAAGTTTCTCGCCCAAGTTGAAAAAATTACGCTAGAGTATGCGCAAAATGTCTGTTTTAACTTTGTATCATGATTGACAACTACTCCTGGCGAACACCGCTTAAAAATCTGGTGTTGTTTTTATTACCCTGGGTAATTATTGGCTATCTGACCGATCACTTTTTATTATCCATGGTCATTGCGCTTACCTGGCTGGTCGGCTGGCATTATTACCACCAATGGCAGTTATTTGTATGGTTATGGCGCACGCGAAGCCTTACACCTCCCGTAGCGAATGGGGCCTGGGCAACCATTTTTGATGGTATCTATAAACAACAAAAGGCCAATCGTAAACGCCGTCGGCAATTAGGTGATTTAATTAAGCGTTTCCGCGAAGGTGCGCAGGCGTTACCTGATGCCACCATTGTTTTTGATCATGAAAACACCATCATTTGGTCAAACAAACTGGCGCATCAGTTACTCGGCATTAAAAATTCTGATGTAGGTCAGCGACTCAATAACCTGATCCGCAATCCTAATTTCGAGCAATATCAGAAAAAAGGCGATTTTAAAGAACCGATAATTATTACGTCACCATTAAATCCCCAGTCACTTTTAGAGATTCGTATTATCCCTTATGCCGAGCAAATGCTGTTTATCGCGCGGGATGTTACCAAATTGAAGCAGCTGGAAAATATGCGTCAGGACTTTGTTGCCAATGTTTCACACGAGTTACGCACTCCACTGACCGTGATGTTGGGTTATCTGGAAATGATGGAAGAACCGGAACACACGCCACCGGCCATGATAAAAAAAGCCATTGATGAAATGAGTCAGCAAACCGTGCGTATGCGTGATCTGGTAGAACAGTTACTGGTGTTATCGAAAATTGAATCCGGCGGTGAGGAAGTCTTTAAACAAACAGTCAACGTTGCCAGCATGCTTAGTGTGGTGCAAAGTGAAACCAGTTCATTAAATGCAGTGAAAGGTCACCAGATTAGTTTTGATATCGATAATGACTTGATTGTATATGGCAGCGAAACCGAATTGCGCAGCGCGATGTCAAATCTGATATTTAATGCCATTCATTACACCCCCGATGGCGGTACGATTGCCGTAAGCTGGAAACGTACCAAAGAAGGCGCACTGTTTTCGGTAAGCGACAACGGTGAGGGCATTTCTCAAAAACATCTGGCGCGTATCACAGAACGCTTTTACCGGGTGGATAAAGCGCGTTCACGAAAAACCGGCGGCAGCGGATTAGGATTGTCCATCGTCAAACACGTATTGGCACGCCATTACTCGGGATTAAAAGTGAGCAGTCAGGTGGGTAAAGGCAGTACATTTAGTTTTACATTGCCTAACAATATGATCCCTGAAAAAGATCAAAAGGCCAGTTAAGCCTGTATTTTACAGATTTTTTACTATAGTTATCAAAAGGATAGCGAACGTTATTTTTGTCATATTATTGCAACAAAAAGTTCATTTTTGTAATGAATGTGTCATTAAATCGCTATAGTATCAGCTAAGACAGTCAGGGTTCTGACACAGGTCTGGCCTTCTATGGAGTCCCCTAATGAAACTTAACACATTGATTAGCGCAGTATGTCTGACGATTTTAAGTGGGTTATCAAGCCCGCTAATGGCGTTGGAAAGCGGATTACCCGCCTACAAAAAAGTGTCAGGTGTTTCCGGAAGTTTATCGTCTGTAGGTTCCGATACACTGGCCAACTTAATGACGTTCTGGGCGGAAGAGTTCAAACGCACCTACCCTAACGTCAATTTTCAGATTCAGGCTGCAGGCTCGTCAACCGCTCCCCCAGCCTTAACCGAAGGCACCTCTAATTTTGGCCCGATGAGCCGCCCAATGAAGTCCAAGGAAATCGAAGCCTTTGAACGACATTTTGGCTACAAGCCCACTGAAATCAGAGTCGCCATTGACGCTCTGGCAGTATTTGCGCATAAAGACAATCCCATTAAAGGATTAAACCTGCGTCAGGTTGATGCCATTTTTTCCTCTACCTTAAAATGCGGTTCAGACAAACCGATTGAACGCTGGGGAGAACTGGGGTTAACCGGTACCTGGGCAGATAAAGATGTTCAGCTGTTTGGCCGTAATTCGGTATCTGGTACCTATGGCTATTTTAAAAGTCGCGCACTGTGCAAGGGAGATTTTAAAAATTCGGTTAATGAACAACCCGGCTCAGCTTCTGTGGTGCAATCAGTGTCAGCGTCATTAAATGCGCTTGGTTATTCAGGTATTGGTTATAAAACCTCTGGTGTAAAAGCGGTACCACTGGCCAAAAAAGGCAATGATTATGTAGAAGCCACCACGGATAACGCCGTTGTAGGTAAGTATCCCCTGTCGCGCTTTTTGTATATTTACGTGAATAAACATCCCAATAAACCACTGGCGCCCAAAGAAGCAGAGTTTATGAAAATGATCCTGTCAGAAACCGGGCAAAAAATTGTCGAAAAAGATGGTTATGTACCATTGCCAACCCGAGTCGTTGCACTGGAACACAAAAAGCTGGGACTTTAAAACACCATTCCATACCAGGGCTCAACAGTGAGCCCTTTTTATTAGCTGACACATTATTCGCACGCCAGGCTTTCAGTCCCTTGCTTAAAAATATCCAAATAAGAATAAAAAAACAGATATCTGAGGCTGTTGCTGCCTGCCACCAGCCATTTTCGTATAATGCGTGTTTGGAATATCCGGGAGTAAAACCATGAAAATTGCATTGATGAATGAGTTTAGTCAGGCAGGCAAAAATGGCGCGGTATTAAACGAACTGCAAGCAGTGGCCGATGAACAGGGTCATAGTGTGTTTAATGTCGGTATGAATGACGACAATGATCATCGCCTGACTTACATCCATTTAGGCATAATTGCCAGCTTACTACTGAATACCAAAGCAGTAGATTTTGTTGTGGCGGGCTGCGGTACCGGTCAGGGTGCGTTAATGTCGTTAAACGCACATCCTGGCGTTGTATGTGGTTACTGCATTGATCCGGCCGATGCTTATTTATTTGCACAAATTAATAATGGCAACGCGCTATCCCTGCCCTTCGCAAAAGGTTATGGCTGGGGAGCCGAACTGAACATTCGTTATATTTTTGAAAAAGCATTTACCGGTGTTACCGGGCAGGGATATCCCCCCGAGCGCAAAGCATCTCAGGTACAAAACGCCGGCATTTTAAATCAGGTAAAAACTGCACTGACTAAAGATGTATTAACCGGTCTAAAGGCGCTGGACCAGGAGTTGGTTAAAACCGCGGTTGGCGGAAAACGCTTTCAGGCCTGCATTCTGGAAAAGGGTGAAGAAGGTGATTTAAAAGACTATGTTCGCAGCATGATAAACGCCTGACCGATAGCATCGAAAACCGGCAGAAGCACCATCTTCTGCCATTTTTTTCTACCTTGTTTGTGTCAACGTTTCCCGTGTTAAATCCACTCTGAAGCTGCTTTCTCCGTACAACACCCGCGCTCAAATTTTCCTCTTGTCATAGACTTGTCATAAATAGTTCATATAATTGCGCGAGCGCAAAAGTTGAAGCAATGCAAAGGTTTACCGATGTCATCCGAGTTGACGTTAAGCAGTAACAAGTCCAGAAAAATAAAAGACAAAATCGCCCGTTATGGCGTGACCTTGGGTGGATTACTGGTTTTAGCTGCATTGCTGTTAATCTTTTTCTATCTTCTTTATGTGGTAGCCCCCATTTTCCGCTCAGCAGAAATACACAATCAAACCAGTTTCAATATCCCTCATCAGGCACAAACACTGGCTATTGGAGTGGAAGAACAAGTCGAAATTGCTTATTTGTTTGACGATAGCAGTACTGCTCGCTTTTTCTATGTACAAACCGATAACACTAAAAACCAAACCGCCGGACAGGAAATAGCGTCGATTAAACTGCTTGATGATCACAGGGTCAGCACATTTGCACAATCTATGGCAGCCAGAAAGCTGTACGCCTATGGATTTGAAAATGGCAGTGCCCTGGTAGTCAGCCCTAAATTCACTACTTCATTTCCCAATAACATTCGCCACATATCGGCCGACATTAACTATGTTACCGGTCAAACACCGGTTGAAATGGATACGCAAGGCCATGCTTTAACGCAACTGGCAGTTGAAAAAAACATGGACAGCTTATATCTGGTTGCGGCCACAGATGATAACCGCTTACTGATAAACAGCCTCAGCAGCGAAGAAAACTTTATGACAGGTGAAATCGAATGGAGCAGCGATATCACCGAGATAGAAGCGATTCCGCACCCCATAAGCCAAATCCGTTTATCCAGTAATCTGGCATATATGTTTGTGCTGTCTGGCAACCACCTGTTTATCTACAACATCCGTGATTTAACCGATATCAGCTTAATTCAGGACATGGATGTGAACGCAGACGATGCCAGCGTCACCACCATGAGCCTGCTGTCGGGCGCCAGCTCTATCATGATAGGTAACGACAATGGCATCATTAGCCAGTGGTTTGAAATTCGCACAGAAGCAGGCCGGCAGTTTGTCAAGGCTCGCGAGTTTGATAATCAGCATAGCGTTAGTCAGATTGTGCCTGAGTTTTACCGCAAAAGCTTTTTTACCCTGAGCAATGATGCCACTGTCGGCATTTATTTCACCACAAGTGATGCTGAGCTGTTTAATGACCGTATTCAGCAAGGCAGTATTGAACATATGAGTGTTGCACCGCGCTCCAATGCACTGCTGACACAAACTGACGATAGTTTCCATTTATTTAAAGTTGACAACGAACATCCAGAAGTCACCTGGAAAGCTCTATGGCAAAAAGTCTGGTATGAAGGTTATCCCGAGCCAGACTATGTATGGCAATCCACCTCAGCTGATGATGAATTTGAATCCAAATTCAGTCTGGTACCTATTTCTTTTGGTACCATAAAAGCCGCTTTTTATGCGATGTTATTTGCCGTACCAATCGCTCTGGCGGCTGCCATCTACACTGCTTATTTTATGTCTCCGGGCATGCGTCAGACAGTTAAACCCACCATTGAAATAATGGAAGCCCTGCCGACGGTGATTCTGGGCTTTTTAGCGGGCTTATGGCTGGCTCCGGTGATCGAAAACAACCTGCCAGGCGTACTGATGTTTCTGCTGTTAACCCCTGTAGGCATAGTGACTGCGGCTTACGTCTGGACCTTTACCCCGGAAAAAATACGTTTGTCATTTCGCGATGGCTGGGATGCGGTATTACTGATTCCTGTGGTTTTAGTCTGTGCCTATATTTCGTTTGCACTTAGTCCTGAGCTGGAAATATGGTTCTTTGATGGGGATACACGTGCTTTTTTAACCAATGAACTCGGCATTGGTTTTGACCAGCGCAACTCACTGGTTGTGGGCATAGCAATGGGCTTTGCCGTTATTCCAACCATTTTCTCCATTGCTGAAGATGCGATTTTCAGCGTGCCAAAACAGCTTTCCAATGGTTCACTGGCGTTGGGTGCCACCCCGTGGCAAACCCTGACCCGTGTGGTATTGCTAACGGCCAGTCCCGGTATTTTTTCTGCCGTGATGATGGGCCTGGGCCGTGCCGTTGGTGAAACCATGATTGTCTTGATGGCCACCGGTAATACACCGATTATGGACTGGAACATATTTGAAGGCATGCGCACACTGTCGGCCAATATTGCAGTGGAAATGCCCGAATCTGAGGTAGGCAGCTCGCATTACCGCATTTTGTTTTTGGCAGCTTTTGTACTGTTTATCTTCACCTTTTTATTTAACACTGTGGCTGAATTTGTACGTCAGCGACTGCGTGAAAAATACAGCGATTTGTAGGATAACGGCAATATGAATAACTGGTTTAAATCAGGTTCTCCCTGGATATGGATGACAGCAGGTGCGGTCAGCATCAGCTTAATTGCCGTGCTGGGGTTATTGCTGATGATTGCCTGGCGTGGTCTTGTGTATTTCTGGCCATCCAGCATTTACCAATTTGACGTTTTGCAGGCCAATGGTGAAAGTCAGACCCTGATTGGCGAAATTTATGATACTGAATCGATACCGGCCAGACGTCTGAGTGATCAGGGCATCGATTTACGCGGCCACAAAGGCGAATTTATCAGCCGTGAACTGATCAAAACAGGCAACCGCGAATACGTTGATCTGGATTTTCGCTGGGTACTGGAATCAGATATCGTGTCGCGCAGTCAGCCCGCTGGCCTCGCCATGTTTGAGCGTAGTAAAAATGGTAATTTTTACGGTTATATCACCGAAGTATTGCAGCAAGGCGAGCCTGTTAGCGGCGACAAGACCGAACAACTGCATCAGTTAATTGAGCGTGCCAATGACCTTAATGAACAGGCCATAGATTTACAAAATGATGAAATTGGCAGTATCAACTATCAACTGGAACAACTGCGCTTAAAACGCCGTTCACTGGAAATAAACGACAAGTTAACTGACGCTGCCATTGCTAGTCTTGATGCACAAAAAGAACAGCTACAAGCGCAGTATCAGATACTGGAAAAAGCGTTATTTGCGATCCGGGATAAAACCGAACGTGACGCTGTGGTTGTAACTGATATGCGTGGCGAGAAAATCACCCTGCCGCTTAATCAGGTGCTGGATGTTACGCAACCTAACGATATGAATATTGCCGAAAAAATCTGGCACTTCCTGCGTCAAATCGGCAAATTTGTATCGCAGGACCCACGTGAAGCCAATACTGAAGGTGGGGTGTTCCCGGCCATTTTTGGCACGGTATTTATGGTTATGCTGATGGCAGTGATCGTTACACCGTTTGGGGTCATCGCAGCAATTTATCTGCATGAGTACGCTCAGAAAGGGCCTGTGACTAAAATGCTGCGTATTGCAGTCATTAATTTAGCCGGTGTGCCATCAATTGTTTATGGCGTGTTTGGCCTTGGCTTTTTTGTCTATATTCTCGGTGGTTCAATTGATGAACTGTTTTATCCGGAAGCACTACCTGGCCCCACTTTTGGGACACCGGGGGTATTGTGGTCAGCCATTACTCTGGCGATTTTAACCTTACCCGTGGTGATTGTATCCACAGAGGAAGGATTATCGCGGATCCCCATGTCATTGCGTCAGGGCAGTTTAGCTCTGGGTGCAACCAAAGCTGAGACCCTGTGGCGCATTGTGATCCCTATGGCCAGCCCGGCAATTATGACAGGGCTAATTTTAGCCGTCGCACGTGCGGCCGGTGAAGTCGCCCCGCTGATGTTAGTGGGTGTGGTAAAATCTGCCCCCATGTTACCACTGGATGGTAATTTTCCATTTTTCCATCTGGACAGGAAATTTATGCATTTAGGCTTTCACATTTATGATGTGGGCTTCCAGAGCCCTAATGTCGAAGCCGCACGCCCGCTGGTTTTCGCCACTGCTTTTCTGCTGGTGGCGGTCATTGTCGGGTTAAATATTACCGCGATCGGTATCCGCAATCATTTGCGCGAAAAATTCCGTTCGTTAGAAAATTAATAATTTGAGTACGACTATGATTTCTATTGAAACACAGCTTCGGGATGTTCAGCGCGTCGATCTGGCCAATTTGCCAGAGGAAGACACCGAGCTGAGTATTAATCAACTCAATCTGTATTACGCTGATAAACAGGCTCTGTTTGATATCACCATGCGCATCCCGAAAAATCAGGTCACCGCATTTATCGGCCCCAGTGGTTGTGGTAAGTCCACTCTGCTGCGCTGTATTAACCGCATGAATGATCTGGTTGATGATTGCCGTATCGATGGCGAAGTCCTGCTCAAACAAAAAAATATTTACGCCAAATCGGTCGATGTCGCCGCACTGCGTCGTAATATAGGCATGGTTTTCCAGCGTCCGAACCCTTTCCCTAAGTCTATTTATGAAAACGTGATTTATGGTTTGCGCCTGCAAGGCATCAAAGATAAACGCGTTTTGGATGAGGCGGCTGAAAAAGCATTACGTGCTGCTGCGTTGTGGAAAGAAGTAAAAGATCGACTCAATGATAGTGCCTTTGGTCTGTCTGGTGGTCAGCAGCAACGTTTGGTGATTGCCCGTGCCATCGCTATCGAACCTCAGGTTCTGTTACTGGATGAACCCACATCAGCACTGGATCCTATTTCAACACTAACCGTTGAAGAGCTGATCACCTCACTAAAAGAACAGTACACTGTGGTTATCGTTACCCATAACATGCAACAAGCCGCGCGGGTCTCAGACCAGACAGCCTTTATGTACATGGGTGAACTCATTGAATATTCAGATACCAACTCACTGTTTACCACACCGTCGAAAAAACAAACTGAAGACTATATTACCGGCCGCTATGGATAATAAGCAGCTTCAAGGTAAAATATAAAGTAAACCAACAGGTTAATTATCAGGATCCCGTCAATGGAAAGCATGAATTTAAACAAGCACATATCTGGTCAGTTTAATGAAGAACTGGAGAACTTGCGCAATCATGTGATGAAGATGGGTGGCATGGTTGAACAACAGCTCACCAATGCACTGAATGCGGTGGAAAATACCGATGAGGAATTGGCCCAGGAAGTTCTGACCAGCGACTTTAAAATTAATCTGCTGGAAGTATCGATTGACGAAGAGTGCACTAAAATTATTGCCAAACGTCAGCCTGCGGCCAGTGATTTGCGTCTTATTCTGGCAATAGCCAAAGCCATCAGTGATCTGGAACGAATCGGAGATGAAGCCGGACGCATTGCCAAGGTGGCATTAAAAAGCTTCAGTGGTGCGCAGCAGGAATTTTTACTGAGTCTGGATAATATGGGGCGTCAGGTCTTAAAAATGCTGCACGATACCTTAGATGCCTTCGCGCGTATGGATGTGGATGCCGCATTTGAAATTCACAAAGATGATCAGAAAGTGGATCGTGAGTACGAAGCACTTACCCGCCAGCTCATGACCTATATGATGGAAGATCCCCGCTCTATTCCCAAAATTATGGATGTATTGTGGTCGGCGCGTTCTTTAGAACGTATTGGCGATCGCTGTCAGAATATCTGCGAATATGTGATTTATTTTGTGAAAGGTAAGGATGTTCGCCATATTACCCGCGAGCAAATTGAAAAAGATATTCTGGGCAACCGCTGAGTTTTCAATTTAAAAAATAACAAAAAGCCGCGTAAATGCGGCTTTTTAATGTGATTAATGCAGATTGTTATGAAATAACTCCACTGCCATTTGATAGCATCGTAAGGCCAGCGCTGCATCGTATCTGTCACCTTCGTCACGCATAAAGGCGTGTACTGCATTCACTTCATGCCAGCTAAAGTTAACTTGCTGTTTTTCCAGCCCGGCTCTCACTAACGTTCGGCCTTCAGCTGGCACATGTGGATCCTGTTTTCCAAACACCATTACTAACTCGCCCTTTATATCACCACAACGCGATAAGGAATCATTGCCACCTTCACAGGGCAGTGTATTGGAGTGAATATCGGTCGCGTATAAACAAAATGCCGCTTTGATTGCCGGATTCAGTGCCGCCCTAAAGGCAAGATGACCGCCAATACATACGCCCATTGCCCCCACTTCACCATTACAATAACCTTGCTGTTGCACAAAGTTGATCATGGCCTGGGTATCTGAATCGTGTTGCTCCAGTGGTTTGGCGAATTTATCCGCATTACCTTTATCCTTGCCCTCATCATCGTAAGCCAGCACTGTACCGTACGGATTTAACTCGTGAAACACTTCAGGCAACAACACCACAAAACCATGTCCTGCAAGAATTTGCGCACTACGTACAATGGGGGCAGTTAATTGAAATATTTCTGAATAAAAAATAATGGTGGGAAATTTGCCTTCTTGTTGAGGGCGTACAATTTGAGTACGCATTAAACCGCTTGGGGTGTCAATATCGCTAATCTGTGACTGAATTAACATGCCTGTCTCCTGTGTGAAATCTGTGACCAACAGCGCATTATCCTTAGCCGGCTAAAATAAGCAATTGGCTAATGTCAACGCATTCAGTAGAATGCCTCTGATTAACAAACGGTTAACCTGCATAAAAATAACAACAGTTAAGCGGGAAATAGCTAAAAAAACCTCTCTATCTGTTCAAAAAGACAACCGCCGAGGAATCGATAACGTGCCTGATAAGACACATGCGGACGCCATACAGTCACAGTTATTGCAACTACACGCCACATTAGATCATGTTGGGGCCTACGTTTTTACCAAAGACATACAGGGGCGCTATACCTACGCCAACCAAAAGGTATGTGAACTATTTGGTGTTCCCCTTGAGCAGATTCTGGGTAAAAAAGACGATGAGTTTTTTGATCTGGAAAAATATAACCAGCTGGCCATTCATGATCAAAAAGTTCTGCAACAGGGGAAGAAAATTGAAGGGGAAGAAGTTAACCGGGTGGGTAAATCCGACGAGTTAATGACCTTCTGGACAGTGAAATCCCCTCTTTATGATCAACAGGGCAATATTATTGGCCTAAGTGGTATTTCTACGGATATCACTGAGCGACGTAAGATGGAACAGGCATTGCGTGACCAACAAGTGTTACTTAATACTGTACTGGATAATTCCGATTCATACATTTACATGAAAGATAAGGATTGTCGTTTTCTATACGCCAATTCCAATGTATGTCAGTTATTTGCACTTCCTGTGGACGAAATCATCGGTAAACAAGGCAGCGACATTTTACCTAAAGAAGTCGCGGAAAACTTTGACGTACTCGACAGACAAGTGGTGCAAAGCGGCGAAAAAATGTATGGCGAGGAAAACTTCTTTGATGAAGATGGCCATGTACGCCACTACTGGTCAGTAAAAATCCCCTTGTTTAAACATAACGAAGTTTATGCCTTTGTTGGAATATCAACCGATATAACCGACATTGTAAAAATGAAAGAGGACTTTAAAGTCATGGCCAATACCGACTCTTTAACCGGTATTTGTAGCCGTCGCTATTTGATTGATTGTGCCAAACGTGAAATTAAACGGGTACAACGCAATAAAAAGCCACTTGCGGTAATCATTTTTGATATTGACCACTTTAAAACCATAAATGATACCTGTGGTCACGGTTCAGGTGATAAGACCATTAAAGACATCGTTAATGTATGTAAGGCTGAATTGCGTGAAATCGATATTTTTGGCCGTCTGGGTGGGGATGAGTTTGTGGTTATCACACCTGAAACCGCCATTGAAGATGCTATCGGTATTGCAGAGCGCTTACGTAATGCAGTGCATTCGGTCAAAGCCGCATCAGATAAGATCAACATTAGTTGCAGTTTTGGTGTGGCAGACTGGAAAGGTGAAGAATTCTTCGACGAATGGTTGTTCCGCGCAGATGCTGCATTATATAACGCCAAGCAAAGTGGCCGGAACTGTGTAAAATTTCAGGAATAATAGCCAAGTAAGGAAGCAACTTTGCAATGGAAAAACATCAAATTATCGTTAGTAAAGTTGCTGTATTCTGGGGGGTGTTAACCCTATATTTGCATTTCAGTGGGCTAATATTACTGCCTGTTGCCGCAGAATACCGCGATTTAGTGACCAGTCTCATCACCATTGTATTATTGCTTTTACTGACCTGCTGGCTTACACATAAGCGTGAAAGAGGCATGCGTTCCATAGGGCTCAGCTGGCCTGCCAATGCCCCAAAGGCACTTATTTCAGGCTCACTTTTAGGTGCATTGATATCTGCCTGCATACTCGCAATAATGACATTACTCACGCCAATATCAGTAAATTGGGCTGACAATATTGATTACGCTAATGCCATTGGTTATTCAGCACTTATCTTAATGGCACTATCGGTAATGGAGGAAATCGCCTTTCGTGCCCTGCCTCTGTTTTATCTGCAAAACGTCTTTGGCACACGAATAGCCATTTATAGCACGTCAGTCGCCTTTGCTTTTTATCATGGTTTAGATCCGATGAATTTACTTGGACCAGGCGTTTGGGGCATCTTTTTTGCCATTATGGTTTTGCATTATAACAATCTTGTCATGGCAACAGGTTTACATTTTGGTCTTAACTGGGTTCAGAGTTTTTTTAGCTTAAAGACAGGCTACGCAACGGGTATCTGGGATTTTAATCTTTCCGGCCAGTCTGCTTTAGTAGCCACCAACACTTTAGGTTTATTCATCCATGTTATGTTGCTGATATTAGCCATAGTCGCTGTTGAAAGATTGATTACAAACAAAGCTAACGCCACCTAACCAGTCACCACAATCCCTTTTCAAAATAAACGCCAATGCCTCTTCACCCGGCCCAAAAAATACTGTACATTTAAACAGTATCTTTTAGTCAAATAAGGAACCACCATGGCGATTGTCATTAAATATGTAGTTGAGCATAAGGGAGTGGAAAAGTTGGTCACCACAGATAAAAAAGAAGCAGACAAGTACGATAAGATGCTGGAAGTGGCCGATAATCTTGCCGAATATATTGATGCGAAGGGCATTAGCCTCGATGCATCTGTCATGGAAGAGTTATCCGTGTTGCTGGCACGCAATAAAGATGTTGTGGGTAAAATTCTTAAGGGCACCGATGCCCAAACCGCACTAAAACAAGATGCTGCAGAAGTGGTACAACTGGAAAAGCGTAAAGCCTGATGAAGCAGACAAACAAAAAGAGCCACATAATGTGGCTCTTTGTCGTTTTAGGTGATGACCTTAATTAATTAAAAATCACGCTTATAAGATAAGCTAAAGCCAATACCTTTGGTTTCAGAGCGAGCCAGCGTATTTTCAAACTCCAGTTCTTTTTTCTGATCCAACAGGTTTTGTACCTTTAACTTAACTGTGGTGTTGAAGTCCGGATAATAGGTGTAAACAAAGTCCAGTGAATGGAACGGTGTTTCGTAACTATCATCAAAGCCATCAATACCTGGGATCAGGATACGATCTCCAAATACGTTATATACCAGCGAGGCTGAGTGGTTACCATTTGGCGCATCAAAACCAACCTGCATATTCGCCACGTATTTAGAGTGACCTGTCATACGGCGGGTTAAGTTAGTGATTGCCGCAGATACACCGGTTTGCTCAACGATGTGCTGAGAATCCAGTACGATTTCTGAATCAGACAAGGTCAGGTTTCCTGACACATAAAAGCTGTTCCAGAACTCACCACCTAAGAAACCTAAACCTTTTAGGAATTCAGCTTCCACACCGTAGACTTCACCGCTTTCTGCGTTAGCAATACGTACCAGAGGCGGACCATCCTGAGCTGGTGATTGCACCGACTCAATGGGATCAACCATGTCTTTGTAGAACAAACCTACCGACAAGTTATCGCCCTGATCCATGTACCATTCCCAACGTAAATCGTAGTTTTTCACGTCTGTAGTACGTAAACCTGGCGTACCACCAATCGGGAAGTCAGTTAACGGATCGATATAGGTAGAGCTGGAGACTTCACGCAAATCCGGGCGAACTACTGTGTTACCGTAGCTGGCACGTAACTGCATTTCTTCATTGATGGTATAAGTTACCGCCAATGAACCGTATACATCGTCTTCCTGGAACGCTAACTGACTGCGGTCGGCTTCGTCCGGTAAATCAATTTGATTCGATTTGGGATCAAAAGGTACCACTGCCTGACGGAAGTCTTCATAACGCAAACCTCCGCTGAAACGCCATTTATTGTTATAGAACAAATCCGCTTCAAAATAATAAGCATCCACCTTTTGTGCCGCTGCGTAATCATCACCGGCAATGGTGGTATCAGACAACAATGGTGTTGAGGTCAACGAAGCGTTATCTAACGCTGAATCACTCAGAATATCACCTAACTGATAACCGTCCAGTACAGAGCTGTCAGCAAAACCACGGGTATTAATATCAAAACGACGGTTTTCTGCAGTACGAACTTTAGAAATAAAGTCTGCACCGGTTTTAACTTCAATTTCCCACTTATCGAAGGAAATTGGGTAGTTCAGATTCCAGCCATAGTTTTCCACGCGGTCATGCAAGGTTTGGAACTGATAACGCGCTGCAGTGGTGGCGTTAGTCAGATTACTTTCGGTTTCACGATCGAACTTCCCATCACCATTGACATCATTCAGGATAAAACGGGTTTTGATGTTACCAGGCGCATTACGTGATGAACGACCTAATGAATAACGCCAGTCAAAACCAAGAAAATTCAGGCTTGGGAAAGTATGTCGACCTTTGATTTGATTGGTGAACATCTGACGTTCTTCATACAATACTTCGTATTCACGAATACGCTGACCATCTTCCAGCTGAATGTTGTTGGAGTTACCAATTTTTTCGCTGAACTGATCGCGGGTATCGTTTAATGCGATAGTGCTGAAGTCGATGCGATGGTTACTTTTATAATCAATACCAAAATTAAGCATGCCTGACCATTTAACGGAATGCTCAGTGGTACTGACATCATCAAAGTAACGTACCATACGGATTTCGTCACCGTTACGCTGTGGTTGTTCACCGATATATTCATCAGCAACAGACCAACTGTTATCGTAACCGCCGGTCACCAGATATCCGTAGCTGATATCGTCGTTAAACTGATAACGGTTACCTAATGAAAAGTTACCGCCATAGTTTGGATCAACGCTATCCAGATAAGGATCATAATCACGATTTAGGTCTTTTAATAAATCGCGAGCCTCGGTTGGCGTTACATCATCTAAGAACTTTTTACTGTCCCATAATGCCTGAATGCTGGCAGGCGCTGCACGGGTACCATCGTCCTCACCCCACCAGTCGTCATCTCCGCCATGATACATATAGGCATCATCGAAGTTTTCGCTGTTGCCACCCAGTTTTGCTGTCATATTAAACACAAACTCAGAAGGCATGGTTTTTAGGCGAATATCAACGTTACCACCACCAAATGCCGCAGGCATTGAGGGTGAATAGGATTTTTGAACCGATAAAGATTCAATAATATCCGACGGGAATAAATCCAGTGGAATGACCGTACGGGTTGGATCCGGGCTGGGTACCGCAGAACTGTTTAACTGGGTACTTGAATAACGTTCACCTAAACCACGTACATAAATAAATTTACCGTCTACCAGTGTTAAACCGGTTACACGACGCAATGCAGAAGCCGCATCGCTGTCACCGGTACGGGAAATTTGTTCAGCGCCTAAAATATCAGCCACAAAAGCCTGATTTTTACGTTCTTGTAAGACGGCAGCTGCAGTTCCCTTAAGGCGCGTACCTGTTGCGACGACCTCTTCGATTACCTTATCTTCGTCTGTTGCTTCCTGTGCCTGTGCCAACATTGGAACTTGTTGTACAGCCAATCCGAATAACACAGCATGAGAAAGGCGTTTTAATGGAAACCTTTGGGATTTCATTATTAACCTCATTAAGAATACGTTTTTGCAGAGAAAGTAACGAAAATTTTACTGTTACCTATTTGCACAAAAGTGCGCTACCCACTTTTAGGCAGCGCACTTTGCAAGTTCAATCACGACTCTTATTCAAGGCCTACAGTCCAGCCTTCAGTCCAGTTGTCGTCTTCTTTAACCGCACCGATGAAATCAGTGTTATCAAAGAAAGTGTCGCCAGAGAAGTCTTTTGGTGTACCCACTGCTTTAGAGAAGATACCGTTAAGAACTGCGTCACGACCTGCTTCAACAGCGTTATCCGCCTGAACAGAAGTGAACCAGTTTTCGAGGTCAACACCGTCAGCAGCAAATTTGAAGTTTTCACCGTTTTCACAGGCAATAACCGAGTTAGTGAAAGTCGTCGTACCATCGCTTAGGTTAGCCTGAGACTCAGCAGTATTTTCAACTTCGAAACACTCCCCCATGCCAGCAGAACCGGTCACGATGAAGTTAGCCAGTTGAGCGCCCGTACCTTCACGTAAATAAACACCCTCTGAGTCATCTTCACCGTCAAAATCGTTACCGATAATGGTTACGTTAGCCAGTTGAGGATTAGATTGAGGTTGTTTGTCTGGCGTAGAACCATCGTTATCTGCTTCAATACCACGGTTAGCATCTGAGTTATCAGTTGCCTGACGTGCCAGTACATATTGCAGACGACCCTGGAAACCGTTATCCCAGTCAATGCTGTCATCCTGAATATCGGTTAATACTAAGTGTTTAACGTCAACGTTACCGCCGAAGAACTCTACACCGTCATCCGCATTTTTGTGGATTTGAACGTAGTCAACAGTCGTACCAGAACCGATACCAGCGAAAGTAATACCGTTTAATTCGTTATCCGGTGCGATTTCATAACCACCGTGCATGACACGAACATAACGTAAGGTACCTGAGTTGTCTTCAGTGTTAGTACCACCGAATACAGCACCTTCCTGTACGCCTTCTACTTGTAACGAACAGGCAGAACCGTCAGCAGGACACTTGTTAGAGGGTGCATTACCCAGTAATACCATGCCACCCCACTGACCTGCAGAGCCTTCCATTCCCAGAACATCCTGCTGAGAAGTGAACGTGATTGGCTTGGCTTTGGTACCGTCAGCAACAATCTTGGAACCACGGCTGATTACCAGATAATCGTTACCAGAAGCACCGAATACGGTTACACCTGGATCAACAGTTAAGGTAGCGCTGTCAGCATTATCGCCACCAACAAATACCGCACCAGATAATGCGTACATGTTGCCTTCAGTTAAGTGAAGGTCAGAAGTGATGCGACCCGAGATTTGACAGGTAGTGTGTTCACCGTCAACTGATGCGATAGTTGTCGTGGTTGCAGGGCAGCCAGACTGTGTATTTACAACAGCGATTTCGCCACCGCCAAAACCAAATGCCCAACCTTCACGCCAGTCAGCACCCGCTTTAACTGCACCGATAAAATCAGTTGCTTCAAAGAAACCGTCAACCGCAGATACGTCTGTTGCGCCTTCCAGTAAAGGAGAACCTGACTGTGGAGTACCATCCGGGTTCAACATAGGAGCAATAACACGGTTACCGGTTTGTACATTCAGGAACCAGTTTTCTAAATCAACCGCATCAGCCGCAAATTTGAAGTTTTCATCGTTGGTACAACCCATCACAGAAGAAGTCATGGTGATAGTACCATCGGCCAGATTAGCCTGAGATTCAGTTGAATTTTCAACTTCGAAACACTCACCCATGCCCGCAGGACCGGTTACCACCATGTTATATAACTGGGCGCCAGTGCCTTCACGCAGGTAGATACCCTCAGAGGAATCTTCACCAGAGAAGTTGTTACCAATGATAGTCATGTTAGCAACAATTGGGTTTGACTGTGGCTCTTTATCAGGAGTTGAACCGTCGTTATCCGCTTCAATACCACGGTTAGCATCACCAGAGGCTTTATCCTGCTCTACATATACATACTGTAATTTACCGCGGAAGCCATTATCCCAGTCTACGCTGTCGTCCTGGTTGGCCGTTAACACCAAGTGTTTGATTTGAGCCGTACCACCGAAGAACTCAACACCGTCATCTGCGTTAGCATGAACCTGAATGTAATCAAGATCGGTAGCTGAACCGACACCACCAAACGTAATACCGTTTAATTCGTTATCCGGTGCGATTTCATAACCTGCATACTTAACCACAACATAATTCAGTGCACCTGAGCTATCTTCTTCGTTAGTACCACCGAATACAGCACCTTCCTGAGCACCTTCAACTTGTAGAGAACAATCTGAACCATCGGCAGGGCATTTGTTAGAGGGTGCATTACCCAGTAATACGATACCACCCCACTGGCCCGCACCAACTTCTTCGCCGATAACATCAGAGTATGAAGTAAAAATAATAGGTTGTTGTTTAGTACCAACCGCTTCAATTTGTGAATCACGGCTTACAACTAAATAATCTGCACCACTGCGACCAAATACAATTGTACCGGGTTCAATTTCCAGCGTAACGCTGTCAGCTTTATCATTACCAACAAATACCGGACCTTCTAAAGCCCAAACCGTATCGTTAGTTAATGTAATAGTGGTATCAGCTGCGCTACCTTTGGCAGCGGGTGCCGTTAAACGGCCTGATAAAGTGCGAACTTCAACGTTTTGACCCAAGGCAGCGGAAACCTGAGAAGAAAGAAAAGAGCTGCTTTCACCTGGACGAGTATCAGTAGGAGTCGTTGGTGTAGTCGGTGTTGTAGGCGTTGTGGGTGTACCACCACTATTATTGTTAGTTACACTATTATCAATGTTGCCTTCAGTGATGTTGATGTCACCGCCGCAACCTGCAAGCGTCAGAGCAACCGCCACTGCGGATACTTTGAAAAGATTTGCTAATACCATTTGGTTCTCCCAGTTGAGTTTTTATTAAATAAAACTGCGTGGAGATTAACCAAATCCAATGACACTTTTGTTACAGCGATCACTTGTCACAAAAGTTTAATATTAAGCTTCTGCCAGATAACTCATTTTATGCTACCGGTCACGAAACCACTTGGTAATGATCACTTTTTCACCAGAGATAACGGGGTGTGAACGATGGGCCGTCAACGGATTAGGATGACCACTAGGCAACAAATTATTCCAGATTAATGCACTACCCGTTACCGGTTTAAATTTAAGTCCCAAATCTGTAAATTCTGTTTCTCCCCCCTCTTCACAATGATTTAAATACAGCATAAAGGTCCAGCTACGCTGCCCTCGTTCTGAGGCATGCTGACGGTACTCTTCGGCACCGGGTTCAAAATAATCTGTATGAGTTTTAAATTGCTGCCCAGGCGCATAATGCTGAGCCTGCATCATTTCGCGGGTTCCTACTTTGAGTCCAAGACAATCAATGATGCGTTTTTCCAGAGATTTAACTAATGGATGTTCCATCTCAGATAAATCACAGGTGGTCGACGTACGAAAACCTTCGTAACCACTTTTAGCTGATATTGTTGAGGCTCGTAACTGACTTTTGGCGATTTCAATTATGTCGTCACATTCCTGTAAACTTAAAAATTGAGCAATACCATAAATTTGCGCTCTGTCCTGCTCAATAACCACACCATTATATTGGTGCAAATGATCAATCAGTTGCGGATGGGCCAGATTAATATAATAATCTTTATTTCTGACGACCGCCGATACATCACCCAGGCTGCTTCCGAGTAATTGCTGACAATCTTCCAGCATAAAACCATTATTAAGTAATGTACTGGCAATTTGTCCCGCCTGCTGTCCCTGCAACAAGCTTTTTACTACCCAGTTCTTCCACACGGATGGTAATGTGCTCATGATCAAATTCCACATGACTGATTATTATTGTTAATAGCCAAACAAAGCATAAATATATGACAGTTTAATGTCTGATATTTCTCGGTTTTACCATGTAAACACGACATAAAAAACATCATTCAAATAATTGGCAAGCTGACTATTTCAATAATTACGACCGGTGACATTTGTAAAACCTGTTAGAGGTGGTTGGGTCAGCTGGTACATATTTTTATATTTAGGTAAAAAACAGTCTCTACAAGCACTTGTGTCTTAAACCAATAAAAATTATTCTAAGGTTCACTGCAGCAGAATTGAAAATGGAAGTAAGGATGGCGAAGGTCAAAACTGCATTGTCAAAAAAGCTTTTGACCCGCGTATTGTCGGTCTACTTTCTGTTGACCTTCCTTGTCACCCTTGGTCAGGTATTCACCGAATATCTCAATGCTAAAAGCCACATCAAAGATGAACTTCAAACCCTGAAAAACACCTTTGGCACTTCACTTACCCGTGCAATTTGGGAACTCAACTTTCCACAGGCCGTCGCATCAGCTCAGGGATTAATGGAACTACCGATTGTTGAAGGGGTGCAAATTCGCGATGAAAGCGGCAGTGTTGTTGCCGATATAGGTTTAACCTCTCCACAACCAGACAAACTGGCCACAACGGGTCAGTTTTTTGACCATGATAATGGTACCTTCAGTTACAGCTTCCCACTGATATTTGAATTTTCAGGCCGTACCTCACGTGTGGGAGATGTTGCACTGTATTCCAGCTTTGACATTATTGTTGGGCGAATTGAAGTCGGTTTGTTTTTTCTGGTGGGTAATTCCATTGTTAAAACTGCCTTTTTAATCTTTTTATTTTTACATGCATTTCGCAAAATGCTGACCGATCCTCTGGCTGAATTAACTCAACAAATAAGTCAGTTCGATTTAAATCACCTCGAAAGCTCCAAAATCAATATATATTCCAAGGATGATAACGAGTTGATGATGTTGCAACGTTCATTTAACAACCTGATTGATGATTTGATTCACTCACAGGAAAAATTAAACGATGCACAAGCCGAATTACGTGATGCCAATAAAAGACTGGATGAGCAAAACTTAACCCTCGAACAGGAAGTCGCGAAAAAAACCGCGTCACTTAGCCAGATTATGCTTGACCTCGAGCGGCAAAAAGATGAACTGCTAAATAAACAGCAGGAATTGGAAAGTGAGGTTAACGCTAAAAGTAAAATGGCAGCGGAACTGCGTAAATCTCATGATGAACTGGAAAGCTCGCTCAAAGACCTCAGTGCCGCGAAAGATCAGCTGGTCGAATCTGAGCGTATGGCGTCTTTAGGGGGACTGGTTGCAGGTATTGCTCATGACGTTAATACGCCGCTTGGCATTGGCGTTACCGCGGCCAGTTTCTTGCAGGAGCGTCTAAAAAACCTGCAAATTGCCTATGAAAATAAAACCTTAAGTACCAAAGCAATGAATGCCTTTATCATGGAATCCCAGCAAACCACCACTTTGTTGATGAATAATTTAAACCGGGCATCATCTTTAATTGCCAGTTTTAAACAAGTGGCCGTGGATCAAACCAGTGAAGTAGAGCGACATATCAATATTAAAGTGTACTTAGGCGAAATTATTCAGTCACTGGCACCACAACTGAAAAAGACCAAACACCAGATTGATATTGATTGCCCGGATGATTTAGAGCTTTATTGTGCGCCGGGCATCATTGCACAAATATTTACCAATATGATCATGAACTCGGTCATTCATGGCTTTGAAGATATTGAATACGGCCATATTCAAATTAATGTCAGCAAGTCAGCCAGCAAAGTTATAATCAACTATAAAGATGATGGCAAAGGCATGTCTGATGAAGTTCTTAACCAACATTTTGATGCCTTTTTCACCACCACTCGCGGACGCGGTGGGAGCGGACTTGGCACCCATATCATGTATAATCTTGTTACTCAGGCGCTCAAAGGCAATATCAAAGCTAACAGCTCGCCAGGTAAAGGTGTCAGTTACCGCATAAGCTTTCCGCTGCGCACCGAATCAAACTAATCCAACTTAACATTGTCATCGGTACAAAAGGACTGATGACAATTGTGATGCATATTCATACATAAAAACACGAGAGTACTATGTGGTTTAAAAACCTAAAATTTTACCGTATCACGTCCCCGCTGGAACTTGATGAAGATAAACTCCAGGATGATTTAAAGGAGTTTGGTTTTCGCCCTTGTGGTTCACAGGAACAAGCCACTCAGGGCTGGACATCTCCGTTTTCCAAAGGTGATGCGTTATTTCACAGCGCGGGCAATAACATCTGGTTAAATTTAAAAAAGCAGGAACGTTTATTACCGAGCTCTGTGGTTAATGCCCAACTGGCAGAAAAGGTCGCCACCATTGAGGCCGATACAGGTGCAGCAGTCGGTAAAAAAGCCAAACAGGATTTAAAACAGGAAATTATTCATCAGTTGCTGCCAAAAGCCTTTACCAAAGATAGTTTTACCCAGGGGTTTATTTCGGTGGCAAATAATTTGGTGGTGGTAGATGCCGGTAGTGATGGAAAGGCCGAATTTTTCCTTGCGCATTTGCGTAAGGCTATCGGTTCCCTGCCCGTTGTGCCATTAGCCAGACGCAGCCTAAGTGCAGAGTTCACCGCCTGGTTAACCGAAGGCAATGTTCCTTCTGCATTTTCAATTTTAGAGGAAGCCGAGTTACGCTTACCTCAGGATGAAGGTGGTATCGTGCGTTGCAAAAATCAGGATTTAACCTCTGACGAAATTCAGTCTCACCTGGATGCAGGAAAAGTCGTGATGAAAATTGCGGTGGAATGGGATGAAACACTTAGCGCAATTCTGCAGGAAGATTTAACGGTTAAACGTCTAAAATTTACCGATATGATCCGCGAAAAAAATGATGATATACCTAAAGAAGAACAACTGGCCAAAATGGATGCAGACTTCAGTCTAATGGCCGGTGAAGTAGTCAGACTGGCTAATTCACTGACGGAATTATTTGAACTGGATGAAGAACAACGTTTTTAACTTCAGCTAAAAAGAAAAAGCCGTTTGTACAACACAAACGGCTTTTTATATTGGTTAATAATATTACTTAAAGATTGTCTTCACTTCATCGCGTGATGTTTTGAAATCATCGCTATCCAGCACTTTTAAGTCAGGCAAAATAGCCTTTTGCTGGGTGATATTTAACACATCATCTTTATGGCTGGAAATCGCACCGGATAACACCGCCCCCACGCGCACAAAATCCAGGTAGGAGACTTTTTCAGTCTGGAATTTTAATGAACGCCAGTTTTCAGTAATTTCGGCCATTTCCTTGTTAAACCCCCAACTATCCAAAATGGTCGAGCCTAAACGGCCTGCCAGCTTTTGAATGGCAACATTTAAAAATGTTGGGTTGGCGAATACATCCTGATGGCGCTCAGCTTCACTTAAAATAGGCAGAACCCCGATATTATGTACTAATGCGGACAAGGTTAACGTGTCCATATTCAGGTTTTTATTTTTATCAGCCTGTTTGGTATAGATCTGAAAAACCGCCATCGCATTAGCCGTTACATCAACAGTGCGGTCCCAAAGTTTGGACAAGTATTCCCCCACTATTGGGTTTTTAGATACAAACAATTGCTCCATTGCCAATGCCGTAGCGATATTCTTAATTTGTCTCAAACCAATTCGGGTGACAGCCTGATGTAAATTCTCCACTTTAACAGTGCGCCCCAGGTAAGCACTGTTAGCTATTTTCATAATACGTGCGCTTAACGCTGGATCCTGACCAATAACCTCGCCCATTTTATTCAAGTTCACAGTAGGATCATCTGCGGCTTTACGCACTTTTAATGCGATGGCTGGCAGTGTAGGTAGTACGAGGGTGTCATTATTGATTTTTTCAACCAGGATGGTTAATAACGCGTTTTCGGTAGACATCTGTTTTTAATCCTCTTCCTATCTTTAACAGAAACCAACAGCCAGAACGGAAAATCTGTTGATAATATAATACGTCTTTGCTCCGGACGTTTTATTATAGTGGCTTTATTTGCCTGTCGACTTACCTTTCCAATAACTCAGGCATTCTCATTCATTGAGTGCAGTAGCTATTTTGAAAATCAATAAGTTGGCATTAGTATAACGCTAACACGCATCGTATTATGCTAGTTTTTTACCAAATACAATAAATAATTCAAATAAGGGTTTCCATGAAATTACAAAAGCTTGCCATTGCTACCGCAATTATTACCCTAATGGGATGCAGCCAACCCCAAAAAGATTCGGTTCAATCAACCGACTCATCTGAATCAACAGCACAAACTTACCAGTTAGTGTCTGGCGAAGCGTCACGACTGGATATTTATCGTAACGTCAAATTAACCGCCGATTTAAGCCATTATTCAACCAATCAAAAGGCGATGCTGGCTCACCTGATTGACGCGGCTGCCATTATGGACGATTTGTTTTGGCAACAAGCATTTTCAATGGATAAAAACACCTTTTTAGAAAAGGTTGCCGATGAAAAAGTGAAACATTTTGCGGATATCAATTATGGTCCATGGGACAGACTTGCAGGTGATAAACCCTTTTTACAAGGCTTTGATGAAAAACCTCTGGGTGCTGCGTTTTATCCTGAAGATATGACTAAAGCAGAGTTTGAAGCGGCAGACATTGCGGATAAAACAGGGCTGTATTCCGTCATTAAACGCAATAGCAGTGGCCAGCTGATATCTGTTCCTTATTCACATCTGTACCAAGAGCAATTACAACAAGCAGCAGAACTGCTGCGTCAGGCATCAAAACTGGCCGACAATAAAGATTTTGCCAATTATCTGGACATGCGTGCCGATGCATTGGTTAGTGACGACTATCAGGCCTCTGATTTTGCCTGGATGGATATGAAAACCAATCCCATTGAGTTGGTCATTGGTCCAATCGAAACATACGAAGACCAGCTCTACGGTTACCGGGCAGCCTATGAAGCTTATGTATTGTTAAAAGACATGAGCTGGAGTGAAAAACTGGCCAAATATGCAGCCTACTTACCTGAATTACAAAAGGGTCTGCCCGTTGATGATGCCTATAAAGCAGAAACACCGGGAACCGATGCGGACTTAAATGCCTATGATGTGATTTATTATGGAGGTCACTCGAATACTGGTAGTAAAACCATCGCGATTAATCTGCCAAATGATGAAGCTGTGCAACTGGAAAAAGGCACCCGTCGCTTACAATTAAAAAATGCCATGCGTGCCAAGTTTGACCATATTCTGGTACCTATTGCTGAACAGTTAATTGTGCCAGAGCAGCGCAAACACATTACCTTTGATGCGTTTTTTGCCAATACCATGTTCCATGAAGTCGCTCATGGTTTAGGCATTAAAAACACTCTGGATGGCAGCTCAACCGTGCGTCAGGCTCTGAAAGAACATGCATCAGCGCTGGAAGAAGGTAAAGCCGATATTTTGGGTTTATATATGGTCTCCAGCCTGCTGAAAAAAGGCGTGATTACGGAAGGTACGCTGGAAGACTATTATGTGACATTTATGACAGGGATTTTCCGTTCAGTGCGTTTTGGAGCAAGCTCAGCACATGGTAAAGCCAATATGATTCGCTTTAATTTTTTTGCTGAACATGGTGCATTTAGTCGCAACGAACAAGGTTTGTACAGTGTCAATATGGACAAAATGGCAGAGGCTGTTGACGCATTATCCAACCTAATCCTGACACTTCAGGGTGATGGTGATTATGATGGTGTAGCAGCACTGGTTGCGGATAAGGGCGTGATTAAACCTCAATTACAACAAGATCTGAGTAAACTGGCTAATGCCAACATTCCTGTAGACGTAGTTTTTGAACAGGGAAAAGAGGTACTTGGACTGTAAGTCCATGAAATAACACTATACTTTTATGTAGTTGTACTTGTGAGGATGGGTTATCAGTACCAACACGAAATTAGAGAAGCAAAGTAAGCGCGATACGGCAGCATTGCTGTACGAAAATAGCTACTCAGGTCTGGCTATTAGTTTGCTGGCTTCAACTGTTATGGTGTTTGCGTTTGATGACTCTCCCTACAACATCATCAAAACAGGCTGGTGGCTGGTAATGCTGCTTGTATTACTGGCCCGTCTGATCGACTGTTTACACTGGCAAAAACAAATACGCCACACTGATTTTGATGGCGATGCCTACATTAAACGCTTTTCAATTGGTTCTACATTTACTGCATTATTGTGGTGTGGTTATTGTTTATATTCTTTGCAATATGCGGACACTATAGAACTGGCGTTCATTATTATTATTGTCTCAGGAATGGCTGGTGGAGCTGCAACCATACTGGCAGCTCACCGTATTACATCTGTTATTTATTGCTCACTGTTGTTATTGCCCTTTTCTATTGGTTTGATGCTATCACCGGTATACCACCAGTTCATCATTGGCGTATTGGGTGCAGCATTTGCTATCGCCATGTTTGTTGCAACTAAAAAGGCAGCTGAGTTTAATCAGATGGCAATTCGTTTAAAAAATGAAAATGCGATTCTGGTTAGCCATATGGAAGATGAGGTAGAGGCAAGGACCAAACAAATTAATGAGTTATCGAATATAGACCCACTGTCGGGTTTATTTAATCGAAAGTCATTTTTAGCTCAACTGGATAATCATGTGTTTAGTGATTCTGCTATACACTCTTTTGCTTTGTTATTTATTGATTTAGATGGTTTTAAACAGATCAATGATACGTTAGGTCATGAGGTGGGTGATAAAGTACTCAAAGAAACCGCCAGTCGTTTGAAAGCAGCTTGCAAAGACAGTTATTTTTTGTGCCGCTGGGGAGGGGATGAATTTCTGGTTGGCATGGACAATGCGGATGCAAGAGAAGCCCTGACCCAGGCCAGACGTCTTATTGATGAAGTATCAAGCGAATATTATATTGGCGACAACAAACTGAACCTCGGTGCTACCATAGGCATAGCGTTATCACCTTACCACGCCACCAATCCATTAAAGCTGATCCAATTGGCGGATACCGCCATGTATTTTCAGAAAAAAACCGCCAACGGCAATGCTGCACTTTTTACCGACGAACTGGGACGGCAGCAGGCGCGGGAAACTTATTTAAAAGAAGCACTGGTGCATGCCATAGAGAACAATCAAATCAGGTTGGTTTATCAACCCATTATCGACAGTAAAACCAATCAACCCGAATCGATGGAAGCCTTAATGCGCTGGCAACTGGGCAACGAGAATATCTCACCTGCCGAGTTTATCCCGATTGCCGAACAATACGGTTTAATTAAACAACTCGGAGCCTGGGCCTTGCATCAGGGTTGTGAAGAAGCGCGCCAATGGCAGATCCATGCTTCACTGGCTTTAAGTGTTAATGCCAGTGTAAAACAGCTGCAGGACGATGATTTTATGCAGATCATTGACTCTGCGCTGGCATCTAGTGGATTAGCTCCGGAAAAGTTGCATATAGAGGTGACTGAATCGGTGTTTGCAGCAGATAAGGAAAAGTTAGTCGAAAAAATTCTGGCAATAAAAGCACGTAATGTACAGGTGTCTATTGATGACTTCGGCACCGAGTATTCGTCATTGTCAGTTATTCAACAACTGGCAGCCGACACTGTAAAAATCGATAAAACCTTTGTTAGTAGTCTGGCAACCAGTGGTTACCCAATCGTAAAAGCCGTGGTTAATATAGCACAAGCCCTCGACTATAAGGTGGTTGCAGAAGGCGTTGAGACAAAAGAACAAGCACTTAAGCTAGCTGAGATGGGCGTACAGTATTTACAGGGTTTCTATTTTGCACGCCCAATGGAAACGGTACAACTGGACAAATATTTACGCGAGCTTTAGTCCTTAGTTTTCAGTTTATCCTGATACGGTGGCCAGCCCATTGCCTTGCCCGCCAATAAATGCAAGTGCAGATGATAAACTGTTTGCCCACCATGCTGATTGCAGTTCATCACTACACGATAACCATCTTCAGCAAAACCTTTTTGCCGGGCAATTTTGGCTGCCACTACAAATAAATGACCTATGACTTCGCGATCTTCCATTGCAATATCGTTAACTGTCGCAATTGGCTTTTTCGGGATGATAAGAAGGTGTGTAGGAGCTTGCGGATTTACATCGCTAAAGGCCAGTACCAACTCATCTTCATACTGAATGTCAGCCGGAATTTCTCGTTTAATAATTTTGCTAAAAATAGTGTCCTGACTCATGGTCATCTCCGTTTATAAATAAACAAAACCTAACAGGATTACGCCTAAAATTAAGCGATAAATCACAAATGGCATCATGCCGATCCGTGCAATCCAGTCTAAAAATAACTTGATACAAACATAGGCACTGACAAAGGAAAGGACGGCGCCATATAACATTGCAGACCAGTCAATAGGACTCGTGCTTTCAACTAAATCCATCGATAAAAGTAAACCAGCGCCAAGTATGGTTGGAATCGATAATAAAAAGGAAAAACGTGCTGCACTTTCACGATCCAGCCCAGCCATGAGTGCGGCAGTCATGGTAATGCCCGAACGCGATGTGCCTGGAATTAACGCCACTGCCTGCATAAAACCAATAAACAACACACTCTTTAGGTTTAACTGATAAATATTGTTGTGTTGTTTGGCCGTTCTGTCGGCATAACCAAGCAATAAACCAAAGGCAATAGTTGTCACCGCAATAACAAGCGCGGAACGCGCGTAAAATTCAATATAAGGTTTAACTAAAACCCCAAAGACCACCGCAGGGATCGTTGCCACAATAACCCACCAGGCTAATTTACTATCATCACTGTGATTGCCGCGTAAAGAGGAAAACCACGCAACCGTCATTTTGATAATATCCTGGCGAAAATAAATCAGCACTGCTGCCAGACTGCCCAGATGCACCGCTACATCAAACGCCAACCCCTGATTTTGCCAGCCCCACAAAGCAGAGGGTAAAATCAGGTGGCCTGAGCTGGAAATAGGTAAAAATTCGGTAAATCCCTGAATTAATGCCAACAGGATAATTTCACTCATGTTCATCATTACAGCAGTTTCCATTCAAAATTAACCGGCCACAATTTTTGTTGGCTATTAAGTTCGTCCCACATTTTTACATAAGTTTGTTTGGTTTCGGGATGATACAAATCCGCAGCTAATTCACTCAGGGGTAAAAGTACAAACGCGTTATGTTTGATTTCTTCCCGCGGCAACTCAACAGGTGACTGACACACTGCATCGTCATATAACAACAGATCCAAATCCAGTGTACGGGGTGCAAATTTTTTATCCCCGCGAATACGACCATTATCATCTTCAATGGCTTTTAACAGAGCAACGACTTCTGCAATGTCTTTTTGTGTGTTGGCCGCCACAACCAAATTATAAAAGTGGCTTCCTTCAAACCCAACAGCTTCACTTTCATAGACTGTCGATAATCGGATATCACTAAAGTGTTGATGTAAAGCCGCCACTCCGGCATTGATATGTTTTTCCCGTTCAACATTACTGCCAACAGAAATAAAAATCTGACTCATTGTTGAGGTTTCCTGACAATAATGACTGCCACATTACTGGCATTGGGCAGAATACCCGGTTTTGATAACTTTAATTCCACTTGATGACAATTAAATTGCGCAAAAATATGGCTGATAATCGATTCAGCTAACGCTTCAAGTAATTCAAATTTACTTTTGGCTGCCACTTCACAAACCAATTCTGCAACTTTGGCATAATCAAGGGTGTCGTTAACGTCATCACTTTGACCGGCTTTATACAAATCAACCTCAAGGGTTAAATCAACAAATAAAGCCGTTTTGGCAGTGCGTTCCCAATCATATACACCTATTAGGGATTCAATCTGTAATCCTTCAATGACTATTTTATCCAACGGAACCTCTTACTCTTCACTGCGATACCTGACTTTTAATCACTGCTAAACGCGCCAATAAACATGACATTTTCGCCACTAAAAATAATAACTCCAATCACAAAAAGAGATGCGACAATTGCAGATATTGTGTGGAATTTGCGGTATGGTATGCACAAAGATTTAAGTGTACCTTCTTTGTTAACAGGTTGAAATGACAGCGCAATTTATATTTATGATGGCCATCGCCTATCTTGCCGGCTCAGTATCCAGCGCTGTTATTATTTGTCATCTTTTTCGATTGCCCGACCCCCGTCGTGCTGGCTCAGGTAACCCTGGTACCACCAACGTATTGCGTATTGGTGGCAAAATCCCAGCGGTACTCACTTTGTTAATCGATGTATTTAAAGGCACAATTCCTGTTTGGTCAGCCTATTTTCTTAAACTGGATCCCTGGATGTTGGGCATGGTCGCCATCGCGGCCTGTCTGGGTCATATTTACCCGTTGTACTTTGGGTTTAAAGGCGGAAAAGCGGTAGCCACTGCATTGGGTGCAATGTTACCGATTGGACTTGATTTATCGGGACTACTAATTGGTACCTGGTTTTTTACCTTGTTGGTTAGTGGTTATTCTTCTCTTTCTGCCCTTGTCACCGTTACACTTGCGCCACTGTATACCTGGTTTATCAAACCTCAGTACACCATACCGGTAGCCATGTTATCGGTGCTTATTATCATCCGCCACAAAGATAATATACGGCGTTTAATAAACGGGCAGGAAGGTAAAATAGGTGATAAAGGCAAGACCAATGAATAGCCTTACCCGTTGTTATAATATAATGCTAGATGGCTGTGAGCGTATCCAGCGGCCAGCGCGGTTGCGCTTTAGCACTTAATTCACTTCGTTCACCAGACTTAAGGCGTTGCAGCCCGGCATAAGCAATCATTGCGCCGTTATCGGTACAAAACTCTAATCTGGGGTAATGGACTGTGCCATTCATCTTGGCGAGCGCAGATTCCAGCTTGGATCGCAAAGTTTTATTGGCACTAACCCCGCCGGCGATCACAAGACGTTTCAGCCCGGTTTGCTCCAACGCTCTGCGGCATTTTATTACCAGGGTATCGACTACCGCTTGTTCAAAGGCACAGGCTACGTCTGCCTGTGTTTGTTCGTCACTGGCTTCACTACGAATCGTATTCGCGGCGAAGGTTTTTAATCCACTAAAGCTGAAATCCAGTCCCGGTCTGTCAGTCATGGGACGCGGAAAATGAAAGCGGGTGGGATCACCTTTTTCAGCTAACCTGGCTAACATAGGGCCACCTGGATAATCCAGCCCAAGTAATTTTGCGGTTTTATCAAAAGCTTCACCGGCAGCATCATCAACTGATTCACCCAGAATTTGATACTGGCCTATGCCCTTTACTTCCACCAACATGGTGTGACCACCAGAAACCAGTAGAGCAACAAACGGAAATGCGGGAGGCTCATCTTCTAACATTGGCGCCAGTAAATGCCCTTCCATGTGGTGCACTCCTACCGCTGGCACATTCCACGCATATGCCAAACTGCGGCCAACAGACGACCCTACCAATAAAGCACCGACCAAACCTGGCCCCTGGGTAAACGCCACACCATCAATTGAACTCACATCGATGTTGGCATCCTGAATGGCTTTTTGAATCAGGGGAATGATTTTTCGAACATGGTCGCGTGATGCCAACTCTGGCACAACCCCACCATAATCGGCATGCAATTTTACCTGACTATAAAGTTCATGAGCCATCAATCCCTGTTGCTCATCATAAATGGCAATCCCCGTTTCATCACAGGACGTTTCAATACCTAAAACCCGCATGTATAACCCACTGACGTAAAAAACCCGCTGATTCTACCTTTTTACAGCATCAACCGCCACGCACTTAATAGCAGGGAGTTAGTCAGAAATATCATTTAACTTCTACATTTACAGTTAATTGAGCACAATTAGCGATAATTATGCATTTTTAATTAATCCTGACTTTACAAGCGTGGCTGATATGATTAGAATTCCGCACCATTTTTAACCATAGGCCAACTTTTATATGGTCATGGAACAAAGCAACAGATAATTTTTTGAGGTGAGATTTTAATGCCAATCGTTAAAGTTAGAGAAAACGAACCATTTGACGTAGCCCTGCGTCGTTTCAAACGTTCTTGTGAAAAAGCGGGTGTTTTATCAGAAGTTCGCCGTCGCGAATTTTTCGAAAAACCTACCTGGGAACGTAAGCGCAAGAAAGCAGCGGCTAAAAAACGTCATCTGAAAAAGTTGGCTCGCGAAAACGCACGTCGCATCAAGCTGTACTAAGATCCATCTCTCAATGGAGCTTCGGCTCCTTTGATTGTCAGGTAATTCAATGAGTTTAGTTGAACAATTAAAAGAAGCGCAAAAAGATGCAATGCGTGCTAAAGACAAACAGCGTCTTGGCACTATCCGCATGGCACTCGCGCAAGTTAAGCAAATTGAAGTTGATGAACGCCGCGAAGTCACCGACGAAGATACGTTGGCACTTTTAACCAAAATGGTTAAGCAGCGTAAAGAGTCTGCTACTCAGTTTGAGCAGGCTAACCGTCAGGATCTACTCGATATTGAGCTGGCTGAAATTGAGGTACTAAATTCGTTTTTGCCTCAGCCTCTGACTGATGAGGAAGTGGACGCGTTAATTGAACAAGCAATTAGCGAATCTGGTGCCAGTGGTATGCAGGACATGGGTAAAGTAATGGGATGGTTGCGTCCTAAGGTTACTGGCCGTGCCGACATGGGTAAAATCAGCGGTTTAATAAAGACACGTTTAACAGCCTGATAATTAAATCGATTTTCGACAAGCCGTGCCTTCTTATTGAATGCACGGCTTGTTTTGTTTTACAGTAATCCCCCACTTTTAGGCAGACAATAATAAAACCATGGCAGGAAGAATCCCACGCGACTTTATAGATGATCTCATTGCTCGCAGTGATATTGTTGAGATTGTCGATAGCCGGGTGCGCCTGAAAAAAGCAGGTAAAAACTATCAGGCCTGTTGTCCATTCCATAACGAAAAAAGTCCCTCTTTTACTGTCAGCCAGGACAAACAGTTTTATCACTGCTTTGGTTGCGGTGCGCACGGCAACGTTATTTCATTTTTAATGGAATTTGACCGGCTTGAATTTCCCGAGGCCGTAGAAGAACTGGCACAATTTCATGCTGTTGACGTCCCCCGGGAGCAGGGTTCGGCCAATTCATTTAGTCCGGAAAAAAAGCAACAGCGTCAAAGCGACTATGAGTTGATGGAACAGGTTGCGCGTTTCTTTGCGCACCAGTTAAAACACCATGCTAATGGTGCTAAGGCCATTGACTACCTAAAACAGCGTGGTTTGAGCGGTGAAGTGGTTAAAAACTTTGGCATTGGTTATGCGCCTCCTGAATGGGACAGCGCGCTGGCAGCGTTTGGTAAAACGCCGGAATTGCAGCAGCAATTATTAGATTTAAAAATCATCACCCAAAATGACAATGGTCGCCGCTTTGATTTTTTCCGCGACCGAATTATGTTTCCAATCCGCGATAAACGAGGTCGTGTGATAGGTTTTGGGGGGCGGGTTCTCGAAGGTGATAACGGTCCCAAATATCTCAACTCCCCCGAAACACGCATATTTCATAAAGGTCACGAACTTTATGGTTTATATCAGTTAAAACAAGCATTACGTAGCCCAAACCAAACCATGGTTGTAGAAGGCTATATGGATGTAGTAGCGCTGGCACAATTTGGCATTCATTACGCTGTTGCCTCACTTGGGACAGCCACCACGGCAGAACAAATACAGAGTTTGTTTCGTACCGCGCCTAAACTCATTTGTTGTTACGATGGAGACCGCGCAGGACGAGAAGCAGCCTGGCGCGCATTACAAAATGCCCTGCCCTACGTAAAAGACGGCGTAGAAATGCAGTTTGTATTTTTACCAGACGGCGAGGATCCCGACACGTTAATTCGCCAAATCGGTCTTGAAGCATTCGAACAAAAACTACAGCAAGACAGTATTCCATTATCACAATTTCTGTTTGATTATTTGCTGAAAAACCACCATGTGCGCACCGATGAAGGTAAGGCCGCATTAAAGGCCGATGCCGAGCAATATATTAATCAAGTTCCTGGTGAAAATCAGAAAGAAGTATTAGGTGAGAAACTGCGTAAAGCATTGCGAGAGGGTGGCTATTCTAATGACTTAAAAAAAGACTTATTAGATGCAAATCGTCCAAAAATAAAATTAAGCTCATATTCAGGTGCCCCGCTCAAAAATACATTGTCACCCGTACGCAGTATGCTGAAGTTATTAATCGAAAACCCTACTTTGGCGGTTGAATGTCCGGAAGTTCAACCCAATCTATTAAACTCAGAGCTATTTGCGGGGTTACCACTGTTGGTAGAGGTACATCGTTTCTGCCTTGATAGACCAAACCATAAATCAGCACAAGTAATTGAGGCATTTAGAGAACATCCTCAGGGTAAGTTTTTGGCTCGATTACTGGTCGATACAAATAGTAGTGATGATGAAAGCATTAACAATTTGTTTAAACAACATCAGGTTCGGGTATTTACAGACTGCTTTTCCAAGCTGATTGATTTACAACTTAAAAGCCGTCTTGAAGAACTTCTAACCAAGTCTACAGTTAGTGGTCTAAATGAGGCAGAAAAACAGGAACTTAGAGCATTAACTTTGCAACAAAATTAGGCATGGCTATGGATGAAAGTTGTACATGTCTGCTATACTGGCGAATTCGCCTCGTCGCCGAAAAACGAAAAATTTTTAACTATTTGGAAGTCATATAATGGTGTCAAACAAGCAGTCTCAGATAAAACTCCTGATCACCAAAGGTAAAGAGCAGGGATTCCTGACCTTTGCAGAGGTGAATGATCACCTTCCACAGGATATCGTCGACTCAGATCAGATCGAAGACATAGTTCGAATGATCAACGACATGGGCATCAAAGTATTCGAAAATGCCCCAGATGCTGATGAGCTGTTAATGCAAGAAAGTGCTGCCGATGAAGACGCAGCCGAAGCCGCCGCTCAGGCGCTGGCCACAGTAGAAAGCGAAATTGGCCGCACCACAGATCCGGTTCGTATGTATATGCGTGAAATGGGTACTGTTGAACTGCTGACCCGTGAAGGCGAAATTGTCATCGCCAAACGTATCGAAGAAGGGATTAATGAGGTTCAGTGCTCTGTTGCCGAATACCCGGAAGCTATCACCTATTTATTAGACCAGTGGGATCAATACGAAGCAGAAGAAATTCGTTTAAGTGATATCGTAATCGGCTTTATTGATCCTAATGCGGTTGATGACGACATTGCACCGACTGCCACTCACGTTGGCTCTGAATTATCCAAAGAAGAACTGGAAGATGAAGACGACGATGATGATGACGATTCAGATGACAGTGATGACGATGATAACAGTCTGGATCCGGAAGTTGCGCGTGAGAAGTTCAAAGAATTACGTGATCAGTACATGATTACACGTGATGCGATTGCTAAATACGGTCGTGCTGATGCAAAAGCGAAAAAAGCCATTGATGAACTGAGCGAAATTTTTAAACAGTTCCGCCTGGTACCAAAGCAGTTTGACCGTATGGTTAAAAACATGCGTGGCATGATGGATCGCGTGCGCGTTCAGGAACGTCTGGTAATGAAGCACTGTGTGATGCAGGCTAAAATGCCGAAAAAAGACTTTATGAAAGCTTTTGTAGGTAATGAAACCAGTACCCAATGGATCGAAGACATTCTGTCATCCGACAAAGCTTATGTGGCTGCATTAACCGAATTCCGTGAAGAACTGGAACGTAGTGTTAGCAAGCTAAACCAAATTGAGGAAGAGACCGGCTTAAGTATTATCGATATCAAAGATATCAATCGCCGCATGTCAATTGGTGAAGCAAAAGCCCGTCGTGCTAAAAAAGAGATGGTGGAAGCTAACTTACGTTTAGTTATCTCTATCGCTAAAAAATACACCAACCGTGGTTTACAATTCCTTGACCTGATTCAGGAAGGTAATATCGGTCTGATGAAAGCGGTAGATAAGTTTGAATACCGCCGTGGTTATAAGTTCTCAACCTATGCTACCTGGTGGATCCGTCAGGCAATCACCCGTTCAATTGCTGATCAGGCGCGTACTATCCGTATTCCTGTGCATATGATTGAAACCATCAATAAGTTGAATCGTATTTCCCGCCAGATGTTGCAGGAAATGGGTCGTGAGCCTACGCCGGAAGAATTATCAGAACGCATGGTTATGCCGGAAGATAAAATTCGTAAGGTACTGAAAATCGCTAAAGAGCCAATTTCGATGGAAACCCCAATTGGTGATGATGAAGATTCACACTTAGGTGACTTTATTGAGGATAGCACCATTGTGCAGCCTCTGGATTCAGCGACTTCAGGTAACCTAAAAGGTGCCACTCAGGACGTATTGGCAGGCCTGACAGCGCGTGAAGCCAAAGTACTGCGTATGCGTTTTGGTATTGATATGAACACCGACCATACACTGGAAGAAGTAGGTAAACAGTTTGATGTAACCCGTGAACGTATTCGTCAGATTGAAGCGAAAGCTTTACGTAAACTTCGTCATCCCAGCCGTTCAGAGCAGTTGCGTAGCTTCCTAGATGACCAGTAACATCTACATTATAAGTTAAGAAAGGCGCCAGTTGGCGCCTTTTTATTTGTAACCTTTCAGACAAATTCAGCTTAAAACGAAATACTCTTATTCCCTAAAATGGCTTTGTTTTCTCCCTGCTTATTTTTCAAAATAAACGCAGCCGGCATACCACGCTGAGGTATTGTTGTATTCGCTTTATCAGCAAAGAAAACAGGTAACCCAGAAGAGTTCGTCAGCTTTTTATCATCATCAAATAAACAGATACCTTGCTTTAAAAACGCCATGTATTTGGTGTAAGTTAATTCCTGAGGCTGCTTTGCAGACTCAAGGCGTTTACATCCCACGTACAGCCAGTTCGTTGCGTCAACATCCGTATAAGCACGGGTAGTGGAACTGTCTCCGACTTCAACAACGTGTCCACCTTTGAAATGAGGCTGTGTTTTTATTGCTATATCTGTAACGTAACTTTGTCCCGCCGACTCAACCCTGACCTTGTTTACTTTCATATCCACAAAACCGTTACTGCGATTAAACGGGATCGTGTCGTATTTGGTATAGTCGGTAGTGAGATACTGTTGCTGAGCGATGCTGTTGATGGCGTAAACATACATTTTAAGATTGGCCAGTCTTGCCACCTGACGATTGTTATCATCAGGATACCCTCCCGACTCTATCAATATGGTGCGAATGCCCATTTTGGAAAAATTATCACCAAAAGCACGAGGCTCAAATGTATCGTTATAGCGCCCAATAAAACCACCTAAATTATGCGGAACGTCAAATACCAACTGACTGATTAACTGCATCGCCTGCCTGCGTTTCAGATTTATGTCTTTAGCGACATTAAATGCCGGCGCAAGTACCGATATCGTCGCGGGTTTATCTGATTGTCCCACCGCATAATAACGATTCTGATCATGTAAATTAAAACCAAAGTCAGGTTGAATTTGTTGAGCAGTTTTCATTAGTAACTGCCCTTCCGGCGTTTGTAAGCGAGCAGCGTCACGATTAATATCAATATCCTGAGCATTATAACGTCTGGACGCATTGGCACCGTCCGGATTGACCATAGGCATGATAAACAGGCTGATTTTATCCTGCCAGCTACTCCGCCATTGTGGATGCTGATCAATAAGTTGTAAAAAGTCGAACAACGCGGCGGTAGCAGTGGATTCATTGCCATGCATCTGACTCCACATAAATACCTTCACCGGGCCCTGACCTGCATGTATTAAATGAATATTGCGTTTCTCCACAGACTGCCCGGCAACTTCGCTGGTTAACCAGGGATAAGACTTAAGATGTTGTAAGTGAGACTGGATATCGGCAGGTTTAATTTGCATTTTATCCAAACCACCAACTCTGGCTCGCTGCCAGTCGCTGTCAGTGAATTGTGCTGACGCATGAAAACAAACAAACAGCAGAATGATATTAACTAGTTTTAACTTCATTATTTATTACTACTTTTGATGATTTTTGTAATAATTTAACACTAATTAAGGTAAGGTCAAACGTGACTCAAATACATAAGAAGAGAAAGCTATGCACAAACGACACTTTCTGATTAGCACATTATTATTAATAACCAGTTGTCTGTCCTCTATATCGGCCGTAGCCGCTGAGCACAACAACTTAAAAAGGCTGATCCCCTCAGCATTGAAAGCCGGTGATACCATTGCGTTGGTTGCTCCGGCAGGTGCACTGGATGAACAAATAGAACTGGACATTGCCGTTGAATCGTTTGAGGCAATGGGGTTTAAAGTCAAAGTAGGAAAACATGTGTTATCCCGTGATGGTTACTTTGCCGGAACTGACCAACAGCGCGCAGCTGATATTAATCAGGCTTTTGCCGATCCTGTAGTTAAAGGGATTTTCGCCATCCGTGGTGGCTGGGGGTGTAATCGCATCCTGCCTTATATCGATTTTGATCAGGTGAAAGCACATCCCAAAATTGTGTTTGGTTATAGCGATATTACCAGTTTGTTAAACGCCTTTTATACCAAAGCCGGTCTGGTAGGTTTTCACGGACCAGTGGGTGTTTCATATTGGGGTAAAGATCAGGCGCAGCAGCTAAATGATATGCTAATTCAGAAACAAAAGGTCGTCATTAAGAATCCTGATGATAAGGATGCTGACGCCCTGACTCAGCGTAAACATCGTATTCAAACCCTGCGTGGCGGCAGTGCCAGCGGCAAATTAATTGGTGGTAACCTCACCGTATTAAGCTCGATGGCCGGATCTGATTATCTGGCAGACTGGAGCGGACATATTCTATTTCTGGAAGATGTGGGCGAATCCCTTTACCGCATTGACCGTTACCTCTCCACACTGCAAATGGCAGGTAAACTACAGCAATTAAACGGCATAGCATTTGGCCAGTGCACCAAGTGTAAGTCAGAAAAAGGTTATGGTGGATTTACCCTGCGTCAAATACTTGAACACTATTTCTTACCATTGAATATTCCGGTGTTTATGGGTGGCCAGTTTGGTCATGTAAAAGACAACAATATATTGCCGGTTGGTATTAATGTGAAAATTGATGCTGATAAAGGACAACTCATTTTACTGGAATCTGCAGTAGATTAATCTCAGCACAAACAAGCAGTTAATTAAATGCCAGATTATGGACTTTGACTGGTCTGGCATTTATTCTTGACCCACTTTTCTGACAAAACAACACATTATAAGTGGGAATAACAATGCGCAGTTTCGTGCTTCTGGCAATAGCAAGTTTAAGTTTATCCGCATGTAACGGCGTATCCGGCGCAAACGGCGATGATCCTTTTGGTAATGGCGGTACTGGTGGCACTGACACCGCTAAACTACAAATAAGTTTACTGGACAGCAGTTGCAAAACCCATTCAGGTCCCAGCTTTAATACCGGTAGCCAGATCTGCATACAAGCCAGACTAAGCAAAAATGGTAATCCTGCGAGTGGAGAAATTATTACTTTCTCAACCCAACTGGGTAACCTGTCAGTTGAATCAAAACTCACCTCAACAGATGGTGTAGCAGAAGTTATATTATCCTCCACGGCTGGTGATGTAGGTGCATCCACACTCACCGCAAGCTATGGTGATATCAGCCAGCCAGTGAATTACGAATTTTTAGCCGGCGATGGCGTCTCTGCGGGCAATTCGCAATTACATATTTCGATGCTGGTTAACGGACAGTTAAATAACCGCATCAGCTCCGACACTAATGCGTTGATTCAGGCACGATTAACTAATTTCAATGATCAGCCTATCGCTGATCAGATTGTTTCCTTCTCAACCAATCGCGGCAATATTTTAGCCACCAGTGCACTGACTAACGGCAACGGCATTGCCCAGGTTACCTTAGTACCATCCGCCAGTGATTTGGGGGCAGGCACTATCACTATCCAGACAGCCAATAACGATGCTCAGGTGAGTGACAGTATGAATTTTGAAGTTGTCGCACCCGGTACTACCTCAGACCAGGTTGTGAGATTTGGTTATTTGGACGGAAATGGCATCTTTACTGAAGGTGAAATAGGTACCACCCCACAAAATAATGTCACCCTCAGTGCCGGCGGAACACTGGGTCTGAATGTGGCATTAGTGGATGAGCAGGACAATCCGGTTACCACACCATTTCAGGTTAGTTTTAGTTCCGGATGCAGTAGTCAGAATCAGGCCAAAATCGACCCTGTTGTGGTGAGTAAAAATGGCATTGCTCACGCAACATTTGAGGACATTAGCTGCGCCGGTTCAAACGGTATTACAGATCAAATCAGCGCGTCTGTTGTGATTAATAACGAAACCGTTACATTACACAAAGCTATCACCATTCAGCCTGAGTCTATTGGCTCTGTGGCTTTTATTGATGCACAGCCCGCCAAATTAGTATTGCAGGGAACCGGTGGGCAAAATACTGCCTCCAGCTCTGTGATTACCTTTCAGGTCAACAGCGATTTAGGTAATCCGCTTGCACAGCAAAAAGTGACATTCAGTTTAAATACTAATGTTGGCGGTCTTAGCCTGTCTAAAGCTGAAGGCTTAACCAATTCTCAGGGGCAGGTAAGTACCACGGTTCGAGCTGGCACGGTACCCACAGCAGTGCGCGTTACAGCTATCGTCACGGGTGAAAACAATACACAAATTCAGTCACAATCAGATTTATTGACGGTTAGTACCGGACTACCGGATCAAAATAGCTTTTCGCTGGCGTTTAGCACTGTTAACCCTGAAGCCGGAAATATTGACGGCACAACTGTCGATATCACAGCGCGATTAGCCGATAGTTTTAACAATCCGGTACCCGATGGCACCGCTGTCAGCTTTACCACTGAAGGGGGCTCAATTGAACCCAGTTGCACTACCACTAATGGAACTTGTACCGTTGTTTGGACCAGTCAACGCCCCAGAGTAAACAACCATAGAATCACAGTATTAGCTACCGCCATTGGGCATGAGACATTGTTCGATAGCAATGGCAATAATAGTTATGATGATGCCGACGGTAGCGCAATAACCGACAATACAGACAGTGGCTTTGGCAACAGCCAATACGGACAAACCGGGTTTGTAGATTATGCAGAAGCCTGGCGTGACGACGATGAAGACGATGTGCATGATGCGTCAGAAATATTTATCGACTTTGACAATAGCGGCAGCTTTACACCAGGTGATGGTAAATTTAACGGCCCACAATGTACCAGCAGCAGTAACTGTGGTGCCAGTAGCATGAATGTGCGCAAAGCGGGCGTTATCATTATGGCCAGCTCTGATGCTCATATGGATATACTGGCAGGTAGTACCGTCTATTTCAGCAATCATCAAACAGCCAATCAACCCACACTTGCCTTATCGTCTGGTCAAACGATAACACTGACATTACGTTACGCTGATACGGCAAATCAACCGATGCCCTCAGGGACTACGGCTTCTATTTCCACCACATTGGGAACATTATCAGGCGTAACAGAAGATACCGTGCCAAATACCAATACCAGTGGCAAAGGCAGCCGTGATATGACATTTAATCTCACCCATGATGGTGCTACAGGTGTAGCCACAATCGAGACACAGGTCACCTCCCCTTCCGGCGTTGTATCCCGTGTAACATTTAATATTTGGTTAAACTGATACGTACCATATTTCAAACACAAAAAAACCGCAGCTAGCTGCGGTTTTTTATTGTCTGCTACACAAGATTAATGCCCTGGTTCAGCATGCGTATCTGCATGTTCACTTTCGAGCTTTTCCAGTTCTCTGGCGATTTTCTTTGGTGAGCCTGTATTACGTGCAATCCAGAAATACGCCGTGGGGATAACATACAAGGTCATAAAGGTGGCCAGCAACACACCGGCAAAGATCACCATACCTATCACCTGACGGCTTTCTGAACCCGGCCCCGATGCCAGCACTAAAGGCAAAGAGCTGAATACTGTGGTAAAACCAGTCATCACAATCGGTCTTAAGCGTTGTGCCGCCGCACGTCTTAGAGCCTGTTCAAATTCCACACCAGCGTCACGCAACTGATTGGCAAACTCTACAATCAGAATACCATTTTTAGCCGCCAGCCCGATCAACATAACCAAACCAATTTGACTATAGATATTGATAGTCATACCACCAAAATACAGGCCAATAAACGCACCGACTAAAGCCATAGGCACGGTCAACATAATCACAAACGGATGTACAAAACTTTCAAACTGCGCTGCGAGCACTAAATAAGTAACAGCCAACGCCAGCGCAAAGATAAACAATATTGAACTGCCGGATTCCTGATACAACTGCGACTCACCTTTGTAATCAATCGCGGCCTGCTCGGGCAATTCGGTTTTAACAATATTGTTTAAATAATCCAGCGCCTGTCCCAGGGTGTAACCATCGGCCAGGTTGGCACTAATAGTCACGCTACGCATACGGTTATAACGATTCAACTGTGACGATGTCGCCTGTTCTTCGAAAGTTAACAGGTTATCCAGCGGGATTAATTCACCACTGCGTTTTGAACGCACATACAAGTTATTGATACTTTGTGGGCTGCGGTAATCAGCACGTGTGCCTTCCATGATGACATTGTATTCCTGACCACGATCCAGATAAGTCGACACCCTGCGTTGTCCCAACATGGTTTCCAGTGTGCGACCAATGTCACCAATAGACACGCCCATATCCGCCGCACGATCGCGATTAATTTTAACCTTAAGCTGCGGCCAGGTTTCCTTATAATCTGAATCCAGTCGGATTAAGTTCGGGTTCTCTGCCGCTTTTTTCATCACGATATCGCGCCACTTCACCAGCTCTTCATAGGTGTTACCTTGCAATACAAACTGCACCGGACGATTACTACCACCGGCTAATCCGCTACGAATAAAGCTAAAGGCACGTACATCAGGAATAGCAGATAGCTTTTGACTGATTTCATCCATTAATTCAAAGGTGGAACGGCTGCGGGTATGCCAGTCGGCTGCACCAATAATGGCCATACCGGCTCCCCCACCAAATCCTGGAGTCCGTACCAGTAAACGCTCAATTTCACCGGTATCCAGATAGGGCATCAGAATATCTTCAACCTTTTTCAGGTTGCGCGCATTGCTCTCAAAACTTGAGCCTTCTGCACTTTGCATACTGACAAAAAAGTTACCTCTGTCCTCTTTAGGTACAAATTCACCCGGCACTTGCTGACTCAAACCATACAAAGCTGCAATACTTAAAAATAAAATCAGTAACGCGATAAATGGCTGACGCACTGTGCCCTGTAAACTATTAAAGTAACGGTTTTCAATTTTGGCGAACGTTCTGTCCATCCAGCTACCAAAACCACTTTGGCGTTCGGATTTTTTCAGCAGACGTGAGCACATCATGGGAGAGAGCGTTAAGGCAGTAAAACTGGAAAAAGCCACTGCCGCCGCAATAGCTAGCGCAAACTCAGTAAACAAGCGTCCAATATTGCCCTGTAAAAACACCAAAGGTACAAATACTGAAATCAACACTAAGGTAGTGGCGATAACTGCAAATCCAACTTCGCGCGCACCACGATATGCAGCCAGTAATGGCGGCTCGCCTTCTTCCACCCGGCGATAAATGTTTTCCAGTACCACAATCGCGTCATCCACTACCAGACCAATTGCCAGCACCAACGCCAGTAAAGTCAGCAGATTGATGGAAAATCCCAGTGCATACATCACAATAAAAGCACCAACCAGCGACACAGGTACCGTCACCGCAGGGATCAGTGTTGCCCTTACATTGCCCAAAAAGACAAATATAACAATCACCACCATGGCAACCGCTATTGCAAGCGTGTCATACACTTCATCAATTGAACCTTCGATAAATACCGATGAGTCGTAACTGGGTACAATAAAAATATTGGCAGGCAAACTTTGTTCAATTTGCTTAATTGCTTTTTTGGCTTCTCTTGCCACATCTAACGTATTAGCTTTAGATTGTTTGACGATGCCAAGACCAATCATATTAACACCATTACCACGGAACTCAGTTTTGTCATCTTCCGCAGCAAGCTCAACCTTGGCAATTTCGCCTAACTTAATTAGATAACCATCCTCACCTTCTTTGATGGTAAGTTTGGCGAAATCTTCCGGGGTTAAAAAGGTTCTGGCAACACGCACTTCAAAATAGCGATCATTAGATTCCACTTCACCGGCCGGTAATTCGACGTTTTCCGAGCGGATAACATTCTCAACGTCAGTCACGGTGATTTCACGCGCAGCCATAGCATTGCGGTCGAGCCAGATTTTCATGGCATATTTACGGCCACCGCCAAGCTGCACACGCGCAACACCATCCACGACAGACAAGCGGTCAACAATATACCGATCTGCATAGTCAGTTAATTCCATAACCGACAGATTGTCACTGCGCAGGTTGTACCAAACCACTGCTCTTTCATCGGAATCGGATTTAAATACTTCCGGCGGATCGGCCTGTTCCGGTAAGTTGTTTAGCGCACGACTAACCCGTTCACGCACATCGTTCGACGCAGCGTCAATATCACGCGATAAATCAAACTCGATTGAAATACGTGAACGCCCATTACTGCTGCTTGAGGTAATATTTTTAATCCCGGCAATGCCGCTGATGCGATCTTCCAACAATTGCGTAATACGACTTTCGATAATATTGGCCGATGCGCCAGGATAGTTGGTATTGATGGATACGATGGGAGGGTCAATATCCGGGTATTCACGCAATGACAGGTAAGTAATGGCTACTAAACCAAATACCACCAGTAATAAATTGACTACAATGGCAAAAACCGGACGTTTTACTGATATATCTGACAATAACATTGCCGCGCTCCTATTGCGTTACAATGCTAACAGCAGCACCGTCGGATAAACGCAAACTACCTTCACTGACCACTTGCTCACCGGCGTTCAGGCCCGAAGAGATTTGCGCCCAACCTGGTTTACGATAACCAACGGTAACTTCTTTTTGAACAGCAGTTTTGCCGTCTTTTACAACATAAACATATTGCTTGTCCTGAATCGGAATAATCGCCGATTCCGGCACCACTAGTGTATTTAATACTTCGCGTTGAATATTTATTTGCAGCAACATACCCGGGCGTAATTGGTAGTCCGGGTTATCCACTAAAGCACGCACTTTTATCGCTCGGGTGATCGGGTCGATGCGCGAATCAATGCTGGCAATTTTGCCATCAAAAGTTTGTCCCGGATAGGCCACAGACGTAGCCTGAATTAACTGCCCTACTTGCACGCCAGCTAAATAGGCTTCTGCCACACTAAAATCCACTTTAACCTGATGAATATCATCAAGCGTGGTAATGCGATCGCCGGGTCTGACCAATGCGCCTTTTGATACATTGCGAATACCTAAACGGCCATCGAAGGGTGCACGCACCTCCAGTTCTGCCAGTTTGGTATTAGCCACTTCCAGTTGGGCTTTTAACCCTTTTACTTTGGCTTGTTGCTCATCAAGCAATTGCTGGGAGGCCGCATTGCCTTTAGCCAGATTAGAAATACGATTTAACTGACGCTTTGCTTCAGCAAGATTGACCTGCAACTCGTTAACCCGCGCCTTTTCTTCGCGGCTGTTTAAGCTGAGTAATAGCTGGCCGGCTTTAACCAGCTGGCCGTCGGTAAAATTAATTTGTTCTACTACATCACTGGTTTGAGCGGTAATAGTTACCGCCTCATTGGCAACAGCAGTACCCAAAGCTTCAATAATCACTTCAAAACGATCTTGTGAAACCTGATAAACACTCACAGGAGAGGCCGCCCTTTGTCGTTTTTCTTCAACCTGCTCTTTGGGAAGATATAAATAAACCACTACCGCTAATAATGCACATGCAGCCCATACCAGCGGTGAAATCCGTAACCGTTGCGTCATTCAATAAACCTTTTTTAGTTGTAATTTTACCTTGCCTTAATCCTGTATAGCGTAACCATTTAGTCTGGGTTTACACCTTTATAAAGAAACAAAAATACAGTAATTAATTTCCGACAACTTGTTTGGAGTGTTGCTGTTATCTAATGATTAAAGTCTAATATCAGCAAATTGTTACATTACACTGGTTAGCATGCTGGATAAATTTGCTTCATCGCGAATAATCGCGCTTTCATACGGTTTCTTTACACTGCTGGGTTGTACTCAGGCACCACCTGCGACACCTATGTGCAGAGTGGCAGAAAATACATTACAACAAACTCAGGGGAACGCCGGGTGCATCGTACGTATTGGCAGTCAATTACTGACTATTACACATCGCCTTTCTGGCAAACTGGATATACCCGGTGGCACAGCCCAGGCAGATGAAAGTGCGCAATGCACAGCACATCGCGAAACCTTTGAAGAAACCGGTTTTAACGTGGAAGTCGGTAAAAAGCTGGGAGAAAAAGATGACTTTGTCTTTTATGCCTGTCGCCTGAGCGGTGATTTTACCGGAGAGATCACCCAGTTTCCGGTGCCTGAATGGGCTGAAAGCGAAGTTTCCGCAATTTCATTACAAAACCCTTTTGCGCTGGAGCATCACCAATGGCGTTATAGCGATGAGCTCGAACAACTCAGGGGAATGTTTAATCAGGTTGGACAAATAAGCACCGAACAACCGTCGCCCAAATAACATAAGCAAGCTAACCAAAAGAGTAATTTTTAGCCCGCGACCTGCATGTTAGTTTTTTGTTAAAAATAACATGCAGGATAAAACTTATGACAGTCAGGATGCTTCCGCTGTTGCGCAATGTGATAATTGGCATATCCACTCTCGCCAGCACCCTTAGCGTAGCCGACGATTTCAGCTTAACCGACAAACAATACTTCCATAAAGACGGGGCCGACGTACTGGCATTCAGTAACTGGTATAACGGCCTTTTTAGTGATTCAAAAATCAGTGGGGTGGAAGTTATTCAACAGGGTGAACGTACTGTTACCAATGGTGATATTCGTATTCACGCCACACCGGAGCAATGGGATTTGATCCCGGCTTTTATTCGCCGAGAAGTGAATGGCAATAGCATTGAAAGTTTTATGCATTATTCGGATTTCAATTTTAATTATTCGATAAAAGTCAGTCAGGCTAATAACGGAAAATTAAACATCACGGTCAACCTTCCTAAAGCGGTGCCACAAGCACTGGCTGGGAAAGCCGGATTTAATCTGGAGTTCCTGCCAGCCGCTTATTTTGAAAAGGCTTTTATCACTGAGTCACAAAACGGCCAGTTCCCGCTTTATCCCAGTGGCAATAAAGAACAAAACGGTAAAGTAGCCCCAGCGTTATTAGCAAGTGGTCACCAACTTACTCTGGCACCCGCCGATCCAAAACATCGCATACAAATTACATCCAGTGAAACCATTAGCTTATATGATGGCCGTAGCAAGGCGCAAAATGGCTGGTTTGTCGCGCGTAGCTTATTACCCACAGGTAAAACGGGCGAAGTATTAAAATGGCAACTGGATGTCACAGGTCAGCCCAACTGGCAGCGTGAACCCGTTATCGCTCACTCACAAGTAGGCTATCATCCCAAACAGAAAAAAGTCGCTGTGGTTGAGCTTGATTCAACAGTAAGCACTTACCAAGAAATCACCTTACTTAAAGTCAGTGCATCGGGTGATAAACAGAAAGTCGTAGAACAAACACCATCAAAATGGGGAAATTACACCCGCTATCAGTACGCTAAATTTGATTTTTCCAACGTCACTGAGCCTGGGTTATATCAACTGCAATATGGCGATACACTCACCGCCCCTTTTAGAATTGCATCGGATATTTTTAGCAATGTATGGCATCCCACGCTCGATATGTATATGCCGATTCAGATGGACCATATGTTAATCAACGAAGCTTATCGGGTGTGGCATGGCGCATCCCATTTAGATGACGCATTGCAGGCACCGGCTAATCACGAGCACTTTGATTTATATGCCATGGGCCCAACCACAGATACCCAATTTAAAGCCGGTGAACATATCCCCGGACTAAATATTGGTGGCTGGTACGACGCCGGTGATTACGATATTCGCACCCAAACCCAGTATGGCACCGTACTGGATTTAGTACACAGCTGGGAACAGTTCAGTCCAGAGCGTGATAGCACCACAGTGGATTACTCACGCAAATATGTCGATTTACATGTTCCCGATGGCAAGCCCGATCTGCTACAACAAATTGAGCACGGCACACTGGCACTGATCGCACAGTTCAGAGCGGTTGGCCACGCCATTCACGGTATTATCGTGCCGGATATTTCCCAATACACCCATTTAGGTGATGGCCTGACCATGACCGATAACCTGATTTATGACTCGTCGATGTCAGAACTGGAAACAGACGGTTTTCACAGTGGCAAGTTTGATGACAGATGGGCGTTTACCACCAAATCATCCGCGCTCAATTATGGTTCACTTGCGGCGCTAAGTGCAGCCAGTCGCGCGTTAAAAGGTTACAACAATAAACTGGCCAAAGAGTGTATCGATACCGCCATAAAGGTTTGGCAGGACGAGCAAAGCCACGCACCCAATACCTACCATTATGGTAATACTACCGGTGGGCCTTTATATGCTGAAAAACTAAAGGCCGCCACTGAGCTATTAATCAGCACCGGTGATAGCCAGTACCAGCAAGCCATTCGCGATTCATTGCCCGATATTAAGGCGCATTTTGATTATCTGGCGATTTGGGCACTGCGCGCCATTCCATTAATGGATAATGGGTTTAAACAGCAAATCCGTGAACTGGTCAAAACAAATCAGACTCAGCGCAAAGAACTGGATAAAGCCAATCCCTTTGGTGTGGTAATTACCGAAGGTGGCTGGGCAGGCAATGGCACTGTAATGCGTCAGGCAATCACCAGCTATTATATGCATCAGGTGTTTCCGGATTTAGTCGATACCGATCAAGTAATGCGCGGATTGAACTACCTGTTTGGTACTCATCCGGATTCCGACATTTCCTTTGTGTCGGCTGTGGGAGCCAAATCTAAAAAAGTAGCTTATGGCATGAACCGTGCGGACTTTTCATTTATTCCCGGCGGCATCGTGCCCGGGGTACTGATTTTGAAACCTGACTTTCCGGAAAATAAAGAAAACTGGCCGTTTTTCTGGGGACAAAATGAGTATGTGGTTAATATGGGCGCCAGCTACATTTTCCTCGCTCATGCAGCTCAGCATTTACTGGATACCGATCCGGCATACAAAAACTAAATTAAATCAGTTTGTTATAGCGATTTTATCCGACTTTTTTATAAAGTCTGGTAAAATCGCTGCATGATAGAACTATTCGGCTATTCCCTGTCCTACGCAACTCTGTCACTGCTATTTGTGGTGGCGTTTTTTATTGGTTTAGCTAAAACCGGTGTGCACGGTGCCAGCATGTTTGCGGTGCCTATTCTTGCCTTAATCTTTGGTGGCAAAACCTCATCAGGTTTAATGTTGCCTATGCTGATCCTGGCCGACTTATTCGCGGTTAAATATTATCACCGCCATGCCAACTGGCAGTATCTGATGAAACTTTTCCCGTCGGCGGCAGTTGGGGTTGTCATCGGCACGCTACTTGGTTCGAGCATTGATGATGAAGCCTTTCGGTTGATGATGGGCATTATTATTTTTGCCAGCCTTGCGATCATGTTATGGATGGAAAAAGCCAATAAAGACAAGATTCCTGATTACACCTGGTTTGCCATATTAATGGGAACCTTAGGGGGTATCACCACTATGATAGGCAATCTGGCAGGCTCGGTAATGGCTTTGTATTTACTCAGTATGCGTTTGCCTAAAAACGTTTATATCGGTACCGCCGCCTGGTTCTTTTTGGTTATCAACCTGTTCAAAGTGCCTTTCCACGTTTTTAGCTGGCACACTATCAGTATCAATTCCTTTTTACTCAATCTCATCTGTTTGCCTGTTATCGCACTTGGCGCCTGGGCAGGCATTGAAGTGGTTAAACGCATTCCGGAAAAACAATATCGCTGGATGATTTTAGCCATGACCGCGATTGCAGCGGTATTTATGGTGATTTAATCGATACTGCGATTAATAACATTCCCCCAAAATCTAACTCGTTTCCTTGTCTTAATTTCAGCATGCAACGCTATTTTCATGCATATGAATTGCCTGCTTTAGCAATAAAACGACGCTGCACACTTAAAGTTCAAATTTTTTGAATTAAAAATGCAAAATGTTCCGATTTTTTGTTTTTAGAATTGCTCATATAGTTATTTCAACAGCAACACTGCTGAGATGTTTAAACCAATGACTAATTTAAATGATTTAATCGAGGAATTTGAAATGAACAAACAAACTTTAACAAAATTATTATCGACTGACGCTGGCATTGCCCCTCTGGCATTACGTATCCCAACAGGCATCACTTTTATTGCCCATGGCGCACAAAAACTCTTTGCTGCATTCGGTGGCTACGGTTTGGAAGGAACCGGCCAGTGGATGAGTTCGATTGGTTTAGAGCCTGGATACTTAATGGCGCTGATGGCAGGCAGTGCTGAGTTTTTTGGTGGCATCTTGTTACTTATCGGTTTACTGACCCGTCCAACCTCTTTTGTATTGGCGATTACCATGCTGGTAGCGATTTTCAGCGTACATTTTCAAAACGGTTTATTTATGGCCAATAACGGTTATGAATTTGCACTGGCATTATTAGCCGTAACCGTTTCACTAATGTTCTCCGGTGCAGGTAAAGCCGCGCTGGATAACCTTATCGTTAAAAAACTGGCTTAATACAGCGCCATAACAATAAGGAGAACCACATGATTGAAATAAGACCAGCAAACGAACGTGGAAAAGCCAATTTTGGTTGGCTGGACAGTAAACATACTTTTTCTTTTGGTTCCTATTACGATCCAAAACACATGGGTTACTCAGCATTGCGGGTAATTAACGATGATACTGTGTTACCCAGTCAAGGTTTTGGCACCCATGGTCACAAAGATATGGAAATCATCAGCTTTGTTACCCAGGGCGTGATTGAACACAAAGACAGTATGGGCAATGTTCAAACCTTGCCCAAGGGAGAATTTCAGCTGATGTCAGCCGGAAAAGGAGTGACGCACAGTGAATATAATGCCTCGTCAACCGACGTACTGAAGTTTTTGCAAATCTGGATTGAGCCCGATTCCACAGGTGGTACGCCGGGATATCAGCAAAAAGATTTTGGGCAGCAACAAGGTTTAACCACCGTTATCACCCCAACCGGTGAAAACGGTACGCTAAAAATTAAGCAGCAGGCCACTGTCAGCCAGTTATATCTAAATGCTGGCACACAACAGGCGGTGAGCAATGCCGATAATCGCAAGCTGTATATCCATATTGTTGACGGCCAATTGCAACTTGAAGGACATACCCTTACCAACGGAGACGGGGTAAAAATAGCGGATATGTCACAACTGGATTTAATTAATAACAGTGAGCAGAGCTTAGTTGCCTTAGTGTTTGATTTACCTTGATATAACGATTTAAAGTGGGTTATTGCGCCAATTATTTGCATAATCGGCACATAACCCATTTTTTACAGGTCCGAATCACCATGCGCCATGCCATAACCCTTGATGCCATCCGAGTGCTGGAAATGATCCATCAAAAAGGCAGTTTCGCCGCAGCAGCCGAAGCGCTGTTTAAAGTGCCTTCCGCCATCACTTACACTATGCAAAAACTTGAAGCCGACCTTGGTGTGGTAATTTTTGATCGCAGCGCTAAACGTGCGGTACTGACCCCAGCAGGGAAACTGGTGTTAGAAGAAGGCAGCGCCCTACTAGAAGCATCAAATCGACTGGAAGAAAAACTTCATCAGCTGGAATCAGGCTGGGAAGCATCATTAACCATCGCCAAAGATACCATCATTCCCGAGTCCCCTTTATTTGAGATAATGTCGCGTTTTTGTCAGCTGGATAAACAAGTTGAAATCACCGTGGTTGAAGAAGTACTTGGAGGTGGTTGGGATGCGCTATATACCAAGCGCGCAGACATCGCGATTGGTTTAACCGGTGAACTACCCAAGGGTCAATTCAGAGTTGAGCAATTGGGTGAAATTGAGTTTGTATTTGCCGTAGCCAATCAACATCCACTGGCGGATTTTATTGGTTTAATTGAACCACAACATATCAAACAATATCCGAGCATAGTGGTGACCGACAGTTCACGCTCACTGCCTGGACGCTCATCTGGCGTGTTTGACAGCAAACAGTCCATTCGGGTTGGCAGTATGCAAAGTAAAATTCAGGCTCAGCTTCAGGGGTTAGGCATCGGCTTTTTACCTTTGCATATGGTTAAAAACGAACTGGCTGACGGGAGTCTGATCGCCAAAGCCTGTAGCATTCCACGTCCTAATATTCCGGTTTATATCGCCTCAGAAAAAAGCAAACAAGGCAAAGCACTGGCCTGGTTCTATCAACAACTGGTTCAGCAACAATGGTTTGTTTAACCCAGAAAATGCTTTATTTAGGCAGTTTTATGCAGTCTGTAAGATTAAATATCCACCTAAAAAATAAATGTTTTAAAATATATTTTTATCGTTTATCGATAAATTGATATTGTTTAATAACAATTCACTTGTTAGAGTTGACCTCAGTTAATTCTCAAGATTTGTTGTTATGCAAAAAATTCAAAAAGTCAGTGGCATCATTCGCACACTTATCCTGTTTTTAATCGCGCTGCGGGTGGTTTTCATCTTTTCAGTGCCTGTCAGTGTTTACAACCAGTCACCTGCACTCAGTAACAAAACCGAAGTGAATATCGAATATCTGGTTGACGTGCAGTCCAGCTGGAAAGGTTATGCCACTATGCTGGATAACGAACAACTCAATAGTCAGTTGATTTTAGGTTTACCCGAGCAGCTGTTTATTCTGGTGATTTACTGCCTGTTATGGCGTTTATTTGGGTTTTACCAGCAAGGTCAGGTATTTAGCGCCGAGCCCATTAATCAGCTACGTATCATAGCTGGATGTATATTGTTATGGCCTGTCATTACGATTATCTACCCTATTCTCACCACGCTGTTACTGCGTTTTAGTGGCGCGTCCGACAGTTTGCCAATTTATGTGTCTATTGGCACCAGTGAAATCACTAACCTGATTACTGGCCTGATTGTTTATGTGATTAGCTGGATCATGCTCGAAGCGCAGAAAGTCAATGAAGAGCAGGAGCTAACCATCTGATGGCCATTGTGATCGAACTGGATGTGATGCTGGCCAAACGCAAAATGAAATTAAATGATTTGGCCGAAGCAGTGGGCATTACACCTCAAAATTTATCAGTTTTAAAAAGTGGACGTGCTAAAGCGGTACGTTTCTCGACGCTGGACGCAATTTGTAAAACTCTCGAATGCAGCCCAGGGGATATTTTACTCTATCAATCGGACGATAAGGATAAACAATGATGAAATCACTAAGCCTTGTGGCACTGGCATTGTGCCTGAGCCCATTATCAGTAAATGCTGAAGAAACTCAGTTTTTTAAGCAGCTGTCCTTTTCACTGGTCAATGGCAATACGTTAGCCACACCCGATAATACATCACTTAACAGCGACTTTTTCCCGCAAATTGCGTTAGGTATCGGTTTTGAGCAGCAACTATCAGATAACTGGCAATGGCAAAGTGCGGTGTCTGTGGAATACAGCCACGCACATTCACAGTTGCAACAAGGTGATAATACTCAGGTGAATGCCGGTATCAGCAATAGCGGCCTGTGGGTGTCTAATACCTTAAAACGCGTTAATCTAATTGATGATGTGTCGCCTTTTATCACGCTTGAAGTTGGCCGTGTTAAAAGTGATGTTCAAACCCAAACCAATAATCAGCAACAATGGCAAACGGGTTATCGTGCGTTAGCAGGACTCGAGTTTAATTTAGATAATGATATGAGTTTGTCAGTGGCGGTGGGAAATAGTCATTTCGACTAATCTGAGATTCAGGTCACTGCCACACAAGCCGTGACCTGATTTTCGTTTTTAAACACCTGCAATTAAGCCAGCTCGACCATATTGCCTTTGTTTTCCAGCCATTCTTTACGATCTGGCGAGCGTTTTTTAGATAACAACATATCCATTAACTCAAGCATATGCACCGAGTCATCCACTGTGAGTTGCACTAAGCGGCGGGTATTCGGGTCCATGGTGGTTTCACGCAATTGCATTGGGTTCATTTCACCCAGTCCTTTAAAGCGCTGAACATTGACTTTACCGCGTTTTTTCTCGGCTTCAATACGATCCAATATGCCCTGCTTTTCGCCATCATCCAGTGCGTAGTATACTTCTTTACCCACGTCGATACGGTAAAGCGGCGGCATCGCGACATACACATGCCCCTGATCGACTAAGGTGCGGAAATGTTTAACAAACAATGCGCACAATAACGTGGCAATGTGCAAACCATCGGAGTCAGCATCGGCCAGAATGCAGATTTTACCGTAGCGTAAATCACTCAAATCACTGCTGTCCGGATCAATACCCAGGGCAACTGAAATGTCGTGAATTTCCTGTGAGGCCAGTACCTGCGATGAATCCACTTCCCAGCTGTTAAGTATTTTACCGCGCAGCGGCATAATCGCCTGAAATTCCCGGTCACGCGCTTGTTTTGCCGAACCACCGGCCGAATCCCCTTCCACCAAAAACAGTTCAGAGCGACTGGTATCCTGCGTGGTGCAGTCTGTCAGTTTGCCCGGCAATGCCGGGCCCTGGGTGACTTTTTTACGTGCGACTTTTTTGCTTTGACGCATACGACGCTGCGCATTGGCAATACACATTTCCGCCAGTTGTTCAGCTATTTCGGTATGTTCATTTAGCCATAAACTGAAAGCATCCTTTACCACACCCGAGACAAAGGCTGCGGCCTGACGTGACGATAAACGCTCTTTGGTCTGACCGGCAAACTGCGGATCCTGCATTTTGGTAGATAAGATATAACAACAACGATCCCAGATATCTTCCGGTGATAATTTGACCCCACGTGGCACCAGATTACGGAATTCACAGAACTCACGCATGGATTCCAGTAATCCCTGACGCAAGCCGTTTACATGGGTACCGCCCTGTACGGTAGGAATAAGGTTTACATAGCTTTCGGTAACCATTTCGCCGCCTTCCGGCAACCAGATTACTGCCCAGTCGGCTGCTTCATTATTGGCATTAAAATTCCCGACAAAAGGTGAGTTTTCCGGCAGACAAGTAAATTCCTGCACAGACTGGTATAAATAATCTTTTAATCCGTCTTCGAAGTACCATTCCTGGGTGGCACCGTTGACCTTGTCGTCAAAACGGATACGTAACCCCGGACAAAGCACCGCTTTGGCACGTAATACATGCAGTAATTTGGTCACAGAAAATTTAGCAGAATCGAAATATTGCGGGTCGGGCCAGAACTGCACACGGGTACCTGTATTACGTTTACCGCAGGTATCAATGATTTGTAAATCTTCGATTTTTTCACCATTAGCAAAGGCGATTTGATACACATTGCTATCACGACGAATAGTGACTTCAACCCGGGTGGACAACGCATTTACCACGGAAATACCCACACCGTGTAAACCACCGGAAAACTGGTAATTTTTATTGGAGAATTTACCACCGGCATGCAGTTTGGTCAGGATCAGCTCCACACCGGAGATACCTTCTTCGGGGTGAATATCCACCGGCATGCCACGGCCATCATCAATCACTTCGATTGACTGGTCAGCATGTAAAATGACTTTGATACTGCTGGCGTGCCCCGCTAAGGCTTCATCCACACTGTTATCGATAACTTCCTGACTCAAATGGTTGGGCCGGGTGGTATCGGTATACATGCCCGGACGGCGTTTGACCGGCTCCAGACCGTTTAAAACTTCAATGGAATCAGCGTTATATTGAGACATAAAGGCGCACTTACCTGCTAATTTAAAGTGTTATCGCAGCGTTTGATTTACTGCATTGTTATGGCTTCTGTTTTTACGCCAAAAGCCTGTAAGACTCAACCGTTAGCGTTGAAAAAATCTGTTTGTTTGGAATATAGCGAAAGTTAATCCAGCAGAAATCCGGCAATCTGCGGCAGATATTGCTCAAAGCCGACAAAACTATGATCACCGCCCTGCTCTACAGTAAGCTTGCTGTTTCGGTATTTACTTTCCGCCTGACGATAATCCAGTGTTTCATCACCAGTTTGTAATAATGTCCAAATGTTATCCGGGTGAGAGAGCGTTTGTGTATCTAACGATTTAAGCTGCTGCATATGCTCATGGGTTAAAGTAAATATTTCACCTGTGTAAGGCTGCACCAAAGGCTCATGCATGTTGTCCAGCAATTCATAAGGTTTGACCGCTGGGTTAATGGTTACCGCTTTCCCCCCAAAGGTTTCAACCAGATGGGTTACAATATAACCGCCCAGCGAACTGCCAATAAAGCCAAGTTTCCAGTCTTTATATGGTTCAAGCAACGTATGCAACATCTCTTTGGCCTGCTGCGGATAACAAGGAATTTGTGGGGTAGCCAATCTCACCCTGGGGTGATGTTTGGCAAAATAAGCACGGGTTTGTAACGCCTTGGCAGACTGGGGTGAACTTTGAAATCCATGACAATATAAAATAAATACAGACATAGTTACGATGACTTCCTTTTTTAAATCCTGACCACACCGGACTCAATTGTACCATCAGAATGGCAGGTTATTATTCGGGCACCGGCTGACAAATCACTCACACCAAAATCTTCGCTTAACTGCCATTGCCAACAAGTTGAAGGACAGGACCACACCGGTACCTGTGCAATGAATTTTTCTGTGGCCGCATGAATATGACCATGTACCACAGCTTTCACGCCTTTTAATTTTTCCAGGCGAGTCACAAATTCCTGACGGTTAACCCAGTTATGTTTGTCCAGCCAACTCTCGGACTTAATTGGATGGTGGTGTACTGCAATTAAGTGGTGTGCATCATCAGCCACGCTAACCTGCTGTTCAAGCGCGTTTAATTGTTTACTTTCAACCTGTCCTTGCGTGCCCTGATACTGACTATTTAAACAATGTAACTGCCAGTTTTGCACTTCAAATGGTGTTGCCAGCCATAACTGCTCAGGGGCAAATATCTCCTGCATTAACTGACAATCATCATGATTCCCCGGAAGCACCACTAACTGGCTATCGGGCAAATATTGCTGTCGCAGCTTTTGCAAATGCAGATAACTTTCGCGGCTGTGATCCTGACTGATATCGCCGGTGACTAATAACAGTTTGGGTCGATGCGATACAACAAGCTCACACACGTTGCTCAGGTTAACAAAGGGGTTTATGCCCTCATAACCAGCTCGAGTGGTATCGGCAAACAGATGACAATCGCTAATTTGTGCGATAGTAAAATAAGAAGGTAGCGATGACATTTAGTTAGTGCGTTGGTTTTGCTGACGGCTTTGCAGATGCTGCTGACAGAAATGGATCCACTCGGTTAAAAACAGATTGACTAATTCTTTTTCATTAGGCTGATGCATATCGCGATTGGGGTAATCGTAACTGCCCTGTGCCACTTTCACATGCTGAGTCTGAAGCACCTCAGCCATACGCACATCATGATATAAACGCACTTGCATAGTTGGTTGTAAATACTCAGGCATGCCCTGGTTTTTCTGGAGTAATTCAATGGTAGTGGTGTAACGGCTGCATTCAGTAATTTTCACTTCGTAAGCTAACCCATGACCGTTATCAAATTGATAGATTAATGAATCATTATCAAAATCAGGCAGTAACTTAAGTAAACGCGCATAATTCACATCACAAGTTGCCTGCAGCCGCGATAGATCAGGTACATATTTCCCATTCATGCTGCGGGAAAAACGTTGCTGAGATTTATTCAGACCATTGTTCAATGAGTTTACCTTTGTTTATTGCTAACCATTGCAATGCAATGACAGTGGATGCGTTATCTATTTTACCTTGTTCAAGTAATTCAAATGCATCATTAATATCTACGGAATGCACAAGTATATCTTCATTTTCGTCATCTAACCCGTGAATTCCACTCGCAGTGCTGCTGTCCACCTCAGCCACATACACATGCAGCTTTTCAGTGGTACCACCCGGGCTGGAAAAATAACTCAGTGCTTTATGCAACTTGTGCAGTTTAATTCCTGCCTCTTCCATGGCTTCGCGATGACATACCTGCTCAATATCTTCACCCGGTTCAATCATGCCTGCGATACATTCAAGCAACCAGGGACTGTTAACCCGATTTACCGCCCCAATACGCAATTGCTCGATTAAAATCAGTCGGTTATGTTTAAAATCAACCGGCAACACTGCTATCGCATCACTGCGCTGATAGATTTCACGACGAACCTCACGGCTCCAGCCACCATCAAACAAACGATGTTTAAATCTATATTCATCTAACTTAAAAAAGCCCTGATACACCGGCCTAATTCCTAACATGTCGATATCAGATTGGTGAAACCCCAGCATTGGATATTTTTTATTTGTCACAGCATTCCCTTTATTATTTAATGACCTGTCGCTGAAGAAAGGGGTATTTTTACAAATTACCGCACTATTTGCCTTAAAGTTTACTGAAATCAGTCGCTTTTCATAATTCACTATTTGAATCAAATAGATAGTTTTGGCATGTTTAATTTTTTACAGTGCAGTTTCAACCTTTGAAAAGACAAAACTAAATCAACATGATTTGTTACATTTGAACACGCAGTGTTACGACAAACTGCTTAAACAAAGCGGTTGATTTACATAGACTTTGACCATATATATCAGCAGACTATTACATTAGTGCACTAGCCGCAAAAAAAGGAAAACACATGAAAAAAACGATCTTGTCTGTGCTGATAGGCTTTAGCGTGGCCTCTCAAGCATTTGCAGATGATCTTTATCAAGTTTATCAGCAAGCATTACAAAATGATCCGGCAACCTTAAAAGCCGAAGCCAGTAAAGATGCTGCCTTTGCCTCTATTGGCAGCAGTAAAGCTAATTTATTGCCACAAATTTCATTGAGTCTGTCAGCCAGCCGCAGTGGTGGCGATGCTGACTCCAATAGTAATGGTGCAAGGGTATCTCTGACTCAGTCTCTGTATAACCCAACCTATTATGCACGTTTAGATCGTGCTGAGTTGGTTGCCAGCCAGGCTGACGCCTATTTCGCTGTAGCTAAGCAAGACTTAATTGTACGTACCGTAGGTGCATACTTTAATGTTTTACAGGCAATGGATGATTTGGAATTTGCTCAGGCAGAAAAACGCGCCATTGAACGTCAACTGGAACAAACATCGCAGCGTTTCGCTGTTGGTTTGACCGCTAAGACAGATGTACATGAAGCTCAGGCTTTGTTTGATAATGCCGTTGCATCTGAAATCAGCGCCAAAAACAATGTAGAAATAAAGCGAGAAGCTCTGCGTGAAATTACCGGAGCATATCATCCGGAAATTAACCAACTGGATACTCAACGATTCAGCGCAGGTACACCGACACCTCAGGCAGTTGAAGAGTGGTTAACTATTGCGGATGAACGTAATACACAGTTAATGGCAGCCAATATCGGTGTGGATATTTCCAAACAGGATATTGATATTGCGACAACAGGTTACTATCCGGATTTAAGCTTAAGCGCTAACGTGGACTCAAGTGATACTGAGCGTAACGGTATAGACGAGGGCCGCAGTAACACTAATTATATTGGTGTAACCTTAAGCGTTCCTTTGTATGAAGGTGGTTCGACCCAGAGTGGTGTGGAAGTTGCGAAGAAAAACTTTATTGCAGACAGTGAAGAGCGCGAGCGTATTCATCGCTCGGTTGTACGCAGTGTGCGCAGTAATTTCTACGATGTAACCGCATCTATCGCCCGAATCAAAGCATTGCAGCAAGCCGTTGTTTCAGCAGAAAGTGCCTTAAGTGCAACCGAAGCAGGTTTTGATGTAGGAACCCGTACTATCGTTGACGTACTGAATAGCACTCGTAACCTATACGATGCCAAGCGTAACTTAGCCAGCGCACGTTATGGTTACATCATTAGTATCCTAAGCTTAAAACAAGCCGCAGGTTCACTGAGTGATCAGGATGTTATGGACATCAACCGTGGTTTAAGCAAAAGCTAAACATAATTAATTGATAAAGAAAAAAGCCCCTGAATGGGGCTTTTTTTATGACTACAACCGAACAGGATAACGCGAACATTAATTAAGGCGACTTAACAACTCTTTACCAATATCAGAGTCGATAAAACCATTTTGTTCCGCCCACTGCTTAATCGCCAGACCATCAGCCTCAGCTTCGCTTAATGATTTTTTCGACATCTTTTTTATCATATAAGTGCCAACATCAATTGCGCCATTTTGCATGGCATAACGAATTAAACTGTTTCCACCACAGGAAATACCCGAATAATAATCAGATAATCGCATATTGTAGTCGGCTTGCACGGCTCTCATTTTCTTGCGAAGTTCACTTTTATCGTTGTTTTTAACTATGGTGCAAATATTTTCTAAATCCTCATTAATATCAGCAAAACTTAAAGGTGAAAAAACCAAAGCGGTTAATGAAGCAATAAAAGCTGCTTTTTTCATTATTCTTACCTCACAGACCCGAATAAACATCGCAGGAAACAATTTAATTTAAGCAGCTGGCACTCACTTTGACGCCTGCAAAAAAATACCTATGTATTTTTTTTAATACACAACATTTGGAGATATAAAAAAACAGCGGCTAATGCCGCTGTTTTTCCTGTAAGAACGGGTGTTTACTGCGCTTTAAGAAACTCAGTAAAATCAGCCTGATATTTACCTTTTAACTCTACACACTGATGCGAGCTTTGCAGCATTACTTCAAAACTGCGCGCCATACCTTCAAATTTTTCCATACGTTCCTTGTAGAAGTCTTTGGCAAGCGTGATATTACCCACACTGCAACTTGAAGAAACATATTGCGGCATGTGTGCAATATGATAAGCAGGCATTTTCTGGGTTAATGCCTCAAAGTTTTTCACCAACCACTGATACATCAGTGTTTTATCATCCATTCGTCCAGAGGCGTAATACAAACCATAGATCACATTGGCCGGCGTCACATAATCGGTCAGATTCAGATCCAACGCCTTAGTAATCAATTCAGGCTGCTCAAAATAAAACCCACGACCAATAGTGCCTTTTACCCTTGCATCGGTGGTTGCTTTAAATGCGTCTTCCAGCGTAGTAAACCATTGTTGTCCGGAATGACGCGCCACCATAGCCATGGCATTGCCAGCCAGCGAAGCAGGTACTGAGTTGGCATCTTTCAGGTAAGATTCACTTAATTGTCTGGCCGTTGCCAATACCTGTTTGTTGTGTGACGTGCGGCTCAATAAAGAGAATACCGAATAACGCAATTTAATCAGATCGTCACTTTCGCCTTCTTTTTCCACCGTGCCGAGTTCTTTAAACCAGGGCAATGCCATTTTCTCTACAAACCTGGCATATAACTCGCGATTTGAATCATCAACCAGATAATCCAGTTGGCCGATACGTGAAAATACCGTACGAACTACCATAGGGTCACTGTCATTTGCCAGCACCGCCAGAGCTTTAAATTGCTCCTGTAAACTCACTTTACCGGCAGTAAATAACGCACCAATGTTATTAATAAAACTTTTCTTTTCACGACTGGATAACTTATCCGTGTCGTTTAACAAGGCATCCAGCTGCGCAGCAGGAATGTTCCAGCGGAAGTAACCTAATGCACCGGCATCAGGGTAAACCCATTCCGCTTCACTTAATTTGCTGATCATTTGTGATGGCTGAGTCAGGGTTACTGCCATATGTTCGACTTTGCCGTTAAGTTTGTATTTAACCGACAGTGGAACTTGCCACACCTGCTTTTTATTGCCTTCATCAGACAATAAATAACGCTCTTGCGTCACCTGACCATTTTCACCGAAGTTAATCAGTGCATAACCAGGCTGTTCAATGTAAGTTTTCATCATAGCTGGCAAGTCAATATCACTTACGGCACCCAGAGCCCGCCACAAGTCGCTGGCTTCTGCATTTTTCCAGCTCCGATCCTTAATGTATTGCTGAATCCCTTTCTGGAAGTTTTCTTCACCAATAAGATTCTCAACCATTAATAAAATCGATTCACCTTTACTGTAATTAAGTCCAAGGCCATCCATAACATCTGCCGCTTCACGTACGACCTTTTTAATTGGACGAGTGGTTGGCAACGCATCTTCAGGGAAAGCCCCTTCCTGCACCAGATTATTAACAGTATTCAGTTCAGGGTATAACTTCACCATTACCTTGCCTGACATCCAGGATGCAAACGCTTCATTCAGCCACAGATCATCCCACCATGCCATAGTGACCAGGTTGCCATACCACATGTGTGCTAATTCATGCGCAACCACGTTAAGAGGCCCGGTACGCTCAGTTAAGCGCGGGTTATCCCCCAGTAATAAGTAACTGTCGCGATAAGTAATTAAACCGGCATTTTCCATTGCACCGTGAGTGAAATTAGGTACAGCAATAAAATCTACTTTTTCAAAAGGATAAGCCGCACCGAAGTAAGATTCTAACGCCTTTAAAATTTCTGCAGTATGCGTAGCGATAAACTTGGTTTTGTCAGCTTTACCCTTTGGCGTATAAATGTGACCCGGGATAGATAAGCCTTCAATGGGTGCAGAATCAAACTCGCCAATTGCATAGGCCACAATATAAGTTGGCATTGGTTTGGTTTTATTAAAAGTGACGGTTTGCCAGCCATCAGCTACCGAACGTTTTGCCACCAGAGTGTTAGACAACACTGTGTTTTTTTCAGGGCTGCTAATGGTTAACTGATAGGGAATTTTGAAACTAGGTTCATCGAAACTTGGAAAAGCACGACGTGCATGCATATCTTCAAACTGGGTGAAGATATAATTGCGATCTTCAAACGTAGACAAATACATACCATCTGAACTGGTATTTACTTTACCATGAAAGGTAAGCGCCAATTTATATTTGCCCGCTGTGATGGTATCACCTGTAGATGCCCAGTTCATATGGTAATCGCCTGCACTGACCGTCATAGGCAAACGTGTATCACCACTAATCAACTCAGCTTTATCAATCACTAAATCAATTTGATAAAAGCCAATTTTATCAGCCGATCCGGAAACCGTGATATCAATCATGGTAGAGCCGCTGTAATCCGGCTTGTCAGGGTCAACTTTTAGATTAATTTTTTGAAATGTCGGTTGAATATTGCTGGGCAAGCGATAATCCACATCCGCCATACTGGGTACAGAAAAAAACAAGGTACTGACGATAAGCGTAAATACCGATAGTAGCTTTTTAAACATAAATATCCTGATTATTTATTGTTGTGAGAATTTTGCGGTGAAAATCGAATGCACACGGCAAAATCAGGTATTCTGATAAGGTAAGATACTCCTTTGACCTTACACAGAGTGTGATGAGCAAACTCAGCTCTGAGTCAGAGTTTATCAACAAGCTATTTTAGCAACCACTGTTCAGCCCAAAATAGAATGTAAACAGATTTGTCCGACCAATTTATGCGTTATTGGGTCAAGGTAAAATGCTAGAAATGGGAGTATTAATTAACACATATACAGTTACGACCAGAGGATTTGGCCTGATACAATGCAGAATCTGCCGCCTCAATTAAACAATTGGGATTAAGCCCGGCTTTGGGGTACATGGCTGCGACCCCAAGACTAACAGTTAACTGAAGTGGCTTTTCTTCATGCACAAAAGGATGTTGTTCAATATTAATCCGGATACGCTCAGCTATTTTCAGCGCATCATTCAGACCTGTACTGCCAAGCAATACCGCAAATTCCTCACCACCAAACCGCGCGGCCATATCTGTTTTACGTTGTACAGCCTCATTAATAATCGAAGCTAAATGAACTAAACAAGCATCTCCATATAAATGGCCATAATTGTCATTTATGCGCTTAAAATAATCGACATCAATTAGGATCAGCGATAATTCCAAATTGTTACGCACTGCGTTATGCCACTGCTGCTCATAATAGTTATTAAAGTGACCCCGGTTATAAATGTGCGTTAGTGCATCAATTTTATTAAGTTGTTCCAGCTCGCTTTTTTGTGCATCAAGCTGAGCCTCAATTTTAAATGAACGCACATACTCTTTGTGAGTGCGGATACCCAATAACACCAGATAACTTGAATAAATCAACAGCATGGACGCTATTGGCAATTTCCCTTCAACAAACATACCGGTGATAATCGGAGGTATAACAAGAATAGCCAGGTTGGATAACGCCAGTTTAATTCTGGGTGTGAGTGCCATTAATGCCCCACTGGCAATCCCCCCCATTACCAAAAACGTGACATGAATAATAGGTGTAAACATAAATCGCCATTGTAAAAATACTGCTTAATATGGCTGCGTGGGAAAGTGACAAAAATGAAAAGACAGCCAACCACAAGCGTGGTGAATAATTGTACAAGGGCTTGGTTAATAATTTATGCAGATAACGTAACGCACTGATAAAAAACATGCCGCCAGCGAATAATAAACTTAACTCAGGCTGCAGAATATAAAAATCGAAAGGCCAGAAAACAGCAGGTAGTACAATTGCATAAATAGCGATGCCAGCACTGGAGCGGCTGAGCAAATCCATATCTATACGTCGCTGAATGCTTTTGTCTTGTACGTCTGTATCCATTGATTTAGAAGGCAGTGACCTGACAACTCCTGCTTAAACAGCCTGCTCCATCATAATCAGGCGTTAATCGATTGTAAATTAAAAAAATAAGCAATGCACACCATGGCTGGATAATAATGCTTAACATTTAGCTAATTTAACATCTTGTTTTACAACAATATTGTTTAGCTCAATCCGTCCAACTTTCTATTTCACAGGTTAAATCGCTTATCTAAAAACACAATTTCTCCTGTGTAATTGGTAAGATGGTGAATGAAAAAACAACAGAAATAAGGAAGATATATGAGTTCCATCCCTTACACGCTAAAACGTGCTGTTTTGTTGGCGGCCAGCAGCGCACTACTATGCCAGGGTGCACTTGCAGCGACATTAAACACACAGCAGTTAAAGACACTTGAAAACCTTAAAAAAGACGCCCTAAATTCAGACACCAGTTATCAAATCATTGAATCTCTGACCACTGAGGTAGGTGCACGAATGGTGGGGACCGAAGCAGAAAAAAAATCGGTAACCTGGGCGGTAAATAAAATGAAAGCACTTGGCTTTGATAAAGTGTGGACAGAGCCGGTTGCCACACCTAAATGGCACAGAGGTGAAGCCAGGGTTAGCATTGAGTCTCCCTACCCTCATACATTAGTAGCGCTTGCTTTAGGTGGTAGTGTGGGTACTGATGGGAAAACACTGAAAGCACCTGTCGTGCAGTTTGAAAACTTACAGGCATTAAAAGATGCCAAAGCAGATAGTCTCAAAGGTAAAATTGCGTTTGTTTCCTATCGCATGGAACGCCATATTGATGGTCATGGTTACGGCATGGCTGTGGGTGCTCGTGGTGCAGGCGCGGCAATAGCTGCCGAAAAAGGCGCTATCGCCTATGTTATGCGTTCAGTAGGTACAGATACTAACCGTGTTGCCCATACCGGAGGTATGCGTTACCAGGACGGTGTGAAAAAAATTCCAGGGCTGGCCTTATCTAATCCCGATGCAGATTTGCTGTTAAACCAGCTAAAACGTAATAAACCGGTGATAATGTCACTCTCTCTGACAGCCAATCCTGAACCGGACGCAGAAGTCACGTCTTACAATGTTATTGGCCAAATCAACGGCAGTGAATTGCCGAATGAATATGTTACGCTTGGTGCTCATCTGGATTCATGGGATGTGGGTACTGGAGCCATTGATGATGGAATAGGTGTGGGTATGACGTTAGCCGCGGTGCACCATATTGCCCAGTTACCTCAACGTCCTAAACGCTCTGTACGGGTTATTCTGTTCGCCGCTGAAGAAATTGGACTGTTTGGCGCCCGCGCCTATGCCAAAGCTCACAAAGATGACATGAAGGACCACGTAATTGGCGCAGAATGGGATTTTGGTAACGGTGATATTTATCAGCTCACACCGGGAGTTGGTCCGTCTGCACTAAATAATATTCGTGATTTAGCCACTCTGTTAGCACCAATGGGCGTGTCACTCTCGAGCGAAAACAATGCCAAAGGTCAGTCGGATATGAGTGCGTTGGGTCGAGCTGGAATGCCAGCAATAAACTTTGATCCGGATGGTTCGGATTATTTCGATTACCATCACACACCAAACGACACTTTAGATAAAGTAAACCGTGATGCACTGAAAAAGAATACCGCGATTTACACTATGTTCAGTTATTTTGCCGCACAATCCGATGTGGATTTCCGCAAGTAGCAAGTAAAATAATATGCTAAAAAAATGCCGCATATCATGCGGCATTTTTTTATCTGTTAAATGATTTTGTCGTTATTTATTAACTGACTCGTTTATCTGATGACTCTCTATTTGTCGTTTGTGACGTGGTGTTAATGCCGACTTTAAATCGCCTAATATTAGATAAAGTGCAGGCACCAACAACAACGTAATAACAGTGGCAAACAAAATACCAAAGGCCAGCGAGATAGCCATTGGGATAACGATTTGCGCCTGTAAACTACGTTCCAGAACAATAGGCATTAAACCTAAAAAGGTTGTCAGTGACGTCAGAATAATCGGACGAAAACGCTGTGCTCCCGCCTGTATGACAGAGTCAAGTAAACTCAGCCCTTCTCGTCGGGCACGGTTTACAAAGTCGACCATAATCAGGCTATCGTTTACCACAACGCCGGTTAACGCAATAATGCCGCATAAAGACAATACACTTACAGCCTTACCCAGCAGTAAATGACCAATAATTGCGCCAACAATGCCAAAAGGTATAACTGACATAATGATCAAAGGCTGCGAATAAGACTTTAGCGGAATGGCCATTAATGCATAAATGGCAAAAAGAGCGAAAAATAATCCTTTTAACAAACTAAACGTCGCCTCAGCCTGTTCTTTGGATGCTCCTTCCAAACCAAACTGTATACTTGGGTAACGTTGCAATAAATCAGGGATAAAATCAGTTGTGACTTCTTTAAGTACTTTATCCGGTTCAAGTACTGCTTTATTAACCTTGGCTGATACCGTGATAGAACGCATACCATCATGCCGGACAATTGATCCATAACCTTTGCCCATTTCAATTTCGGCGACTTCAGAGAAAGGCACTTCATCACCATTAGCAGTGCGAATACGCATATTTTCCAGATTTCCAATGGAATTACGCTCATCTTTTGGATAACGCACCATCACTTTGAGCTCTTCATCGCCACGTTGAATACGCTGCGCTTCCGCACCATAAAATCCATAACGCACTTGTCTTGCAAGCGCATCCAGATTTAAGCCCAGTGCCTCTGCCTGTGGTTTAATTTTAAGACGAATTTCGTCGCTACCACCAGCAAAGGTATCATTGACATCTGCGATCCCGGCAAAACTGCGCAAATGCGCTTTTAATTCGCTTGTGGCCTCACGTAGCTCATTTAAATCCGACCCGGTAAATTGCAGGGTTAAATCGGCACCGCCACCCGGTCCGCCCCCCGGAGAACCGACATCCAGAGACTTAACACCAGCAATTTCTGGCATGGCTTTACGCCATCGGTCCTGAATCTCAAATGCATCAATGTCACGGGTTTCGCCCTTAGACAACTCAACAAATACCTGACCGCCTGTTGTCCCCTGGTCGAACGCCATGTAGTGAGCCACAACACCAGACCCGGTTTCCTGTTTAAGCTGATCATTCATCTTATTTAATGAAGCCAATAAAGTATCCAGTGCGTTATCGCGCTGGGCGATAGAAGACCCCGGTTCCATTTCAATGGTGCCCATCATAAAGTCACTGGGAATATTGGGGAAAAAGACAAAACGTACCTGCCCACCGGCAAATAAACCTATGGTAATAATAATCGCCGCGGTAAAACTGGCTAATGTGGTATAACGATTTGCCACCGCTTTTTTAAGCATGGGGACATAAGACGAGTGAATAAAGGTTTTTATACCTTCACTAAAATAATCGCGGATTTTTTGCAGACGATTGGCCTTGGATGGATCATAAGGTTCATCTTTCATATGGATTAAGTGTGCGGGCAGAATTAATTTTGACTCTATCAACGAAAAGACCAGGCACAAAATCACCACCCAGGCGATAGACTTCCAGATAACCCCAAAAGTACCCGGAACCATCAACATCGGAGTAAAAGCAGCTACAGTTGTTAAGACACCGAATGTAGCAGGCATCGCGACTTTCTTCACACCCGCAATAACGCTGTCGGCACTGTGACCTTTATGGTCAATTTCACTGCAAGCAGACTCCCCCATAATAATGGCATCATCCACCACTATGCCGAGCACCAGAATAAAACCAAACAAACTGATCATATTGATGGAAAGCGAGAAATATTCCATTGGCATTAGCAGCAACGTGCCAAGAAAACATACCGGTAAACCAACGATAACCCAGAATGCCAGTCGTATTTTCAAAAACAGCGATAGCACCAGAAATACCAGCAGTGCGCCAAAAAACATGTTACTCAGCATCATGTTGAGGCGATCAGCCAGATAAAACGAACTATCCCCCCACGAGTCCGCATAAATACCGGCCGGTAATTGTGTTTTTTTTGCGGCCAGATAGGTATTCACTGCTTCTGAGATTTTCAGCGCGTTCTGGTCACCAACGGCATTAACCTGAACATTAATCGCGCGCTTTCCGTCAAACAAGGCATACTGGCGGTCTTCAACAAAACCATCATTAATTTTGGCTATATCACCCAAAGTAAGGCGTGTTCCATCAGCACGCGTCACCAGAACAATATCCGAAAATTGTATTCCGGTGTAAGCCTGTCCTTTTGCCCGAAGTAAAATATCACCATCTTCAGACCGAATCGAACCACCAGGAATATCAATGGACGATTGACGTATAGCGCTAACCAGCTGTTGGAACGTCAGTCCATATTCCTGCATACGTGCCTCTGAAATCTCGATCGACATTTCATAATTGCGATCACCGACAACCTGCACATTGGTAATGCCCGGCAAATTGGCGATTTCATCACGAATTTCTTTTGCCAGTTCTTTTAGATTTCGCTCGGTGGTATCACCGTATAAGGCTACCCAAACCACAGTTTGTGTTTGTTTCTGACGATAAATAATGGGTTTTTCTATGTTTTCCGGAAAGCTGGGAATAGCGTCTACCTGAACTTTCACTTCATCCAGCAATATTTGCGCGTCGTAGTCATCCTCGACTTCGATATTCACCGTGCCCATACCTTCACTGGCGGTGGCGGTCAGTTTTTTAATGCCTTCAAGATTTTTAACCGCTTGTTCAATTTTAATTAGCACCCCTTCTTCCACTTCTTGTGGTGCTGCGCCCAAATAAGGCACCCGCACCACGATATTATTCAGTTGGAAGGTAGGAAAAACCTGCTTCTTAATCGCAAACGCGCTCATCAGGCCGCCAACAATTAAAATCCACATTAACAGGTTAGCCGCAACACTGTTACGGGCAAACCAGGCAATCATGCCTTTATGCGTATCAGTGTGGCTCATTAATTTTGTTCCTCTTGTTCTTTATCTGCCGATGCCGGATGTTGAGGTTTATCATCCGCCAGCCTCAGTTTCATTCCATTAACCGGATGAGGAACCGCGGAAACGATAATGTTTTCACCTTCGGCAAGACCACTGCTTATATAAGCAAAATGCTTATCCGTGCGCTGTACATTCACCTCACGAATCTCCAGTTCGCGTTTTGGTGTCATTAACAAAACGCTACCATCAATACGCAAAACATGACGGGGCACTGTGACAATATTACTGGCCTGTACACCGGTAATACTGGCTTGCACAAAACGCCCAAACTTCAAAGGAAGGTGAGTTGTGGATGACTCTCTGGCATACGGATCATCTACCCGCGCGACCACATAAATCACGCGGCTTTGCTCATCCACGATCCCTTCACTGCGCACAATACTGCCCTTCCATTGATTCAGTTTGCCTGCCACATTAGCCGTCAGTGTAACGTCGGGTAAACCACCCTGACTGGATTGAGCAGGTATATCCAGATACGCCATATCGTTATCACTCAGAGGTAAACGTACCTCAGCAACATCAGTTGCGTAAATCAAACCCAGCTGGCTTCCGGTGGTAATAAATTGTCCCAAATCAGCATTCTTACTGGCAACCAAACCATCAAACGGTGCTTTAATACTTGTACGTTCAAGGTTACGACGAGCACGTTCGAGGTTTGCCTCAGCGGCACGCACGCTGGCTTTTTCCTGCGCCAATTGTGGTTTACGCAAACCGAGTTCGGTGGGTGTTAAATTTTTAACAGTGCGCCAATCTTCTTCTGCCACCTTACCTCTGGCTTGCTCTTCTTCAAGCAACGCCTGGGCTCTGGCAAGTTCTGCCTCAGCGGCTTTCACATCCGTAATAAAATCGGACTGTTCCAGTTGTACCAGCACATCCCCTTGCTTAAACATGCCTCCTTCAATAAATTCAGGAGAAACCTTAACTATTTTGCCACTTACCTGAGCACTGAGGATGGTTTTGATACGGGGAATCACGGTACCTTGAGATTTTACTTCGAAGTCAAGGTTTTGCATTTGAACAGCTTGTACATCAACCAGAAAAGCCTTGTCTTCATGGGGCTTTTTCTCAGGTGGCTTTTTCATCGCCACTAATGCGATTAGGACAACCACGGCCGCGAGAATAATAATAATGGGTAAAAAAGAACGAATTCTAAGGGCGCTCATACGACTTCCAGTTCTCAGTGTTGTTTATTGATCGTGCAATTCTAAGCCCAATCAATAAAAATTTCCCGGAAGTATGTGTTAAATTTTGTAAAAACCTGAATTATTGTAATGAGTTAAAGTGATACTTCATTTTGAGTTGGGTATAAAAAAAGCCCGTTAAAGGGCTTTTTTATATGTATTTTTTGCTTAGTTTAAACGTGAAACCAGTTCCTGACCGATTTCAGAATCAATAAAGCCGTTTGCCTGAGCCCAGTCTTTGATCGCCATACCGTCAGCTTCAGCCTGCGCTAAATCTTTCTTCGACATTTTTTTGATCATGTAGGTACCAACATCAACCGCATTATTCTGCATTGAATAACGGATCAGGCTGCTACCACCACATGAAACACCAGTATAAAAGTCACCCAAACGCAGATTATAGTCTTTTTGCACACCACGCATTTTCTTGCGCAATTCACCTTTATCGTTGTTTTTCACGATAGTACAGATGTTCTGCAAATCTTCGTTCACATCAGCGAAACTCATTGGAGCAACTAAAACACTCGATAATGCAGCTACAGTTAATAATTTTTTCATCTTTCTCACTCGCCTCTAAAATTTTGACAGATTGTCTTGACGGAAAGAAGTTTAAAAAAACAGCAGCCTTGTTTACAGAGGGCAAAAATGTACGTGGGTATATATTTTAATAACTAATATAAGGATATTTATGCCCAAAACCAGCTAAATCAAGGTGTAAAACATAAAACCTAAAGCTATAACCCTCTATTTTATAAAGCCTTTTCGCCTATTATTAAGGTATAATTAATCAGACTTGAGTCATTTTTACCTGTATATGTGCTTGCTAATTTAGTGCTAGGCTAAGACTTGGTTTAATAAACTAATAACAGCAATTACACCCAGAGAAGCCAGATGGAATTAACTTTTTACGGTGTCAGAGGTTCAACACCTGCACCAGGTGCCGATTTTATAAAATTCGGCGGTAACACTGCATGTGTACATGTAGCGCTTAATAATGGAACCGATATCATTCTGGATGCGGGTACTGGTATTATCCCTCTGGGGAAACAGCTGGCACGTAAAGCGGGTGACATTCATTTGCTGTTAACCCACAATCATTGGGACCATATTCAGGGTTTCCCATTTTTTGCGCCTATCTATCAATCCAAGCGGCAAATCCACATCACCCCAGGAATGACAACACTTAGCGAACATGATGCCATTCTTCAGCAAATGAGCGGCACATTGTTTCCGGTAAACTATAAAGATTTACCTGCCATTATTTGTGTCAAACCGGTGAATCACGCTAATAAAAACTGGCGACTACACGGCGCAAGGATTTCACGACTAAATATGAATCATCCCGGTAGTGGCAGTTCCTACGTCATTGAAGCTGATGGAGCAAAAATAGCTTACATTACTGATAACGAGTTATACCCCCCTTACAAAAAAGAAACCGATTTTCTCGAATTCGTTGAATTCGCCCAACATGCCGATTTACTTATTCACGACGCTCAGTATTTATTTGCAGATATGCCAGCAAAAGCCGGTTGGGGGCACTCTATCGCCGAAGAAGCGGTGAAACTGGCTTTGGCCTGCAAAGCTAAAAACCTTGCGTTATACAGTCACGATCCCAGCCGTACCGATAATGACTTGCTGCAGCTTGAATCCCATTGTCGCTCAGTGGTGGAAATCGCTCAAACTGAGCTGAATGTTTTTGCTGCTGCAGAAGGCATGAGATTCGACTTCTCCATATAATTTATTTCAATGATAAGTAGATAAATATTAAGGTGTTAACGCTTATTTACTGGCGTTAATTAACTGCCAAATGTAAGGTAGGGTCTTGTTTTAAAACTGCTTACTGGATATGACAGAAAGAAATCAATTTGCGCTGATGTTGTCGGGCGGTGGGGCCAGAGCAGCGTATCAGGTTGGAGTGTTAAAAGCCGTCACCAATTTTCTTCCACGCAATCAAAGCATTCCTTTTCCAATTATTTGTGGCACCTCTGCTGGTGCCATCAATGCAACCACGCTGGCTTGTTTTGCATCCTGTTATCATTTGGGAGTACGCAAGCTGGATTGGGTGTGGAAAAATCTGACACCATCAAAAATTTATGAAAGTGATTTTCAGGCTGTTTTTGGACACATAATAAAAAATTACTTTAAGGGCACTGACGCTGATAACTTGCCGCGCGCCACCAGCTTACTTAATAATCAGCCCTTAAGACAATTACTTCGCAAAACGCTCGATTTTGACCGGCTGGATAATAATATTCAACGCGGTGTCTTAAAAGCCATTTGCATAACGGCATCCAGTTACACTAGTCATGACTCAATCAGTTTTTTCCAAAGCAACGAGTTTGCTGAAGGCTGGGAACGTTCAAAGCGTCGCGGACTCCCGGCCCAGCTAAATGTTGAACATTTAATGGCATCGGCGGCCATTCCTTTGGTATTCCCATCGGTTAAACTGGGTAATGATTATTTTGGTGACGGCTCAGTACATCAATTGTCACCCTTAAGTGCTCCAATACATTTAGGAGCAAATCGCATTTTTGTAATCGGGGTGGATCAGCCTGAGCCGAATTACATGCAATCGGTTAATCAACAATACCCCAGTGCGTCAAATATTGCCGGACATTTACTGGATACGATATTTGCCGACACCTTAAATGCCGATCTTGAACGAGCCTACCGCATCAATGAAACACTTGGATTAATGACAGACAAACAGCGTGCGCAAACCCATTTGCGCCCTATAGAGTGTCTGGAAATAAATCCCAGTGAAAACTTCAACGAAATAGCGGCCAATTATTATCACCGCTTGCCAGGGGGTATTCGTACTCTGTTACGCATGGTGGGCCTGAAGCCCGACATAGAATCGAGCTTACCCAGCTACTTATTATTTGATTCTAAATTTTGTGAAGCCTTAATCGACGTTGGCTACCACGATGCTATGGCGCGACAGGACGAGATCCGCGACTTTTTAATGTTGTAGATGTTCAAAAGGGGTTGCTGACATCTAATCAACTGGCACAATTTTTGTATCTTGTAGTTAATTCCGGCGATTCCGTCAATAAAACGTTAGGATTAATTAGGTGGATCAATTAGGCCAAGTTTTTGAACACAGCTCAGATGGTGTGTTCCGCTTTCAGAACAGCAATGAAAAACAGCTGAGTTACTTTCAGCTGTATTCTATATTGCAGTCTTTTACCAACAACCTGACCATGGAAGAGTTGCTGGATAATTATGTAGAACAACTGCGCAAACATTTACCTGTAGAAGGGGTAACGGTTGAGTTTATGGGGCGGGATTATGCAAGCGGTCTGTTAGGCTTTTCAGTTATCGATGAAGATAAAGTTGATATAAATTATCAATCAGCCGCTAAAGTGAAAATTACTGGCCACCTGCCACTGAGTAACCATCAGCAACAACTCCTTCGTGATTTAAAACAATGTATTGCGGCCCCGCTAAAAATGGCGTTACAGCATGAGCAGATGAAGCGCTTGTGTTATAAAGATCAGCTTACCGGTCTGGGCAACCGCCACCAGTACAATGAAACCATTGGCCGTCATATCAGCCATTCGATGCGTAGCCACAATAGTTTTGGTTTACTGATTATCGATCTTGATCACTTTAAACAAGCCAACGACAGATATGGACACTTATTAGGCGATCAGATTCTGATGGCATTTGCCAACGTGCTAAAAGACTGCCTACGTGATACTGACTATGCTTTTCGTTTTGGTGGCGATGAGTTTTGTTGTTTGCTGGAAGATGCAGACCCGGTACTCAACCAGCGAGTGTGTATTCGAATACTAAATAGCGTGAGCATTCAACCATTATTGGTGAATCACGGTATAACATGCAGCATAGGCAGTGCGCTGTATCAAAGTGACGATACAAGTGCTTCATTATTCCACCGCGCAGATGAAGCCATGTACGCGGCGAAGCAAGCAGGCAAAAATTGCATTAAGTGCGTTTAAATCTAAATTACATTTTTAGCGATTTACCAATCTTATCCGGACGGCAATAATTTGCCGTGTGGTTTTATGCTGTTTCCAGGCTGATATTCAGCTGACGCTCGCCTTGTTCAGCCCCTTCTGCCACAGCAAATCCCACCACCATAGCTAATCTCTCATCAATATAAATAAGTGGCAAACGCTGGCGTTGCCAGGGCGGAACATTCCATCCTTTAAGCCATTGTTTTAACGGTTTTGAATGCGATTTGCCTGCGGGTTTAAATCGTTCGGTTAATTGTCCGAATCGAATTTCAATTTTTGCATTGGCAGGTATACACAAGGTTAATCCATCAGTGAAGGTGTTAAATTTTAGCTTCAAGCATGGATCGATCTGCAATGTATCTTCGCCAGTCCAAGTAAAACACTTATCAATTGGTGTAATCATTTGGCTGTTTAATAGATAAAGTGCATCCTGATACTTACGTAAAGACCAGCCCGCCCAACTAATTTCGGCTTCGCTTTGCCTGTCAGTTGCCAAAAGTTGCGGGCCAATATTCTGCATAATGGCTTCGCTTGGCATCGGGACATTATTTTGCTCAAACCACAACCTTAACAACTGTTTTTGCCATGGCTGACTCTGTTGGCTAAGTAGTTCTGTTTTCAGGCTACCATTAGCTTTAAGCATTGGTTGCAGTTTCTCCAGAGCCACTTCATCTAACAGTTGCTGTTGTTCAGCACATAAGTTTGCGCTGCGCGACACAGATTTCAACAATCCGGACCAACGCGATTTGAGCACAGGAAGCACGTCATTGCGCAAAAAATTGCGGTCGAAACGGCTATCGCTGTTAGATTCATCCTCAACCCAGGTTAACTGATGAAAATTAGCATACTCTTCCAGTTGCTCCCGACTGATTGGCAATAAAGGTCGAATATATTCGCGCTGATTTTTTGTCATGTGTGCTGCCATTGACGCCAATCCTTTGGGCCCGGCTCCGCGCTTTAATTGCAGCAAAAAGGTTTCAAGCTGATCATCAGCATGTTGCGCCAGTAAAATACGGCAGCCCGGCGATGTATTCTGTTCGATTGCAGCATAACGCGCATCACGTGCCTGTTGTTCCAGACTGGTACGTCTGGCCGCACTAACATGCACTTTGACTGACTGGAATGCAATTGCGTAACGCTCACAGTTATTTTGACAGTGCTGTAACCAGCTATCAGCATTGGCGCTTAAGCCATGATGAACATGGATGGCAGAAAACTGGTGTTGAGGAAATTGCGGTTTTAACTGAGCAATAACATGAAGTAAAACCGAGGAATCAAGCCCTCCGCTATACGCCACGATGATGTGACTGGGAGGGCACGATAAATATGACAGTACCGCTTGCTGAACAGGCTCCATCAGCGGTATCGGAATTAACAGTAACCGAAAGACATCAGGCGCTCGTAGCGCTGTTCCAGCAACTGATTAGTGTCCAGACTCTTAAGTTGTGACAACTGTTGTTTTAATGTCGCACGAATATTGGCGGCCGTGGTATCGTAATCACGATGTGCTCCACCTAACGGCTCATCAATAATGGTATTGATTAAATCCAGCGCTTTGATTTTATCAGCACTTACGCCCATCGCTTCTGCAGCCAGTGGGGCTTTTTCAGCACTTTTCCACAGAATTGACGCACAACCTTCCGGAGAAATAACCGAGTAGGTACTGAATTGCATCATATTCACGCGGTCACCTACACCAATAGCAAGTGCACCACCTGAACCACCTTCGCCAATAACGGTACAGATAATGGGAACCTTAAGGCCAGCCATCACTTTTAAGTTACGCGCAATGGCTTCACTCTGACCACGCTCTTCAGCACCCACCCCCGGATAAGCTCCCGGTGTATCAATGAAGGTAATAATCGGCAAATTAAAACGTTCCGCCATTTCCATTAGGCGTAGCGCTTTACGATAGCCTTCTGGTTTTGGCATACCAAAGTTACGTTTAATTTTTTCCTGCGTATCCCGGCCTTTTTGGTGTCCAATAACCATCACCGGCTGACCTTCAAAATTGGCCAAACCGCCAACAATGGCTTTATCATCGGCATAGGCACGATCACCTGCCAGTTCTTCAAAGTCGGTAAAAATACGCTTGATATAATCCTGCGTATACGGGCGAAGTGGATGACGAGCAAGGCGTGCAACTTGCCATGCATCAAGATCGGAGAAAATCTTTTTGGTCAGCTCCGCACTTTTGTCGCGTAATTTGGTGATATCTTCTTCCATACTGACATCGAAATCACCGTTCTGAGTGACCAGTTGTAATTCTTCAATTTTGGCTTCCAGGTCAGCAATTGGTTGCTCAAAATCCAGAAAATTCAAATTCATCCTACTACCTAATAATTAATTCTGTGATATTGGTTAAATCGTATACTTAATTTTTGTTGGTATGAACCATGTTGACTAAAACATAAGCTCAACACTGTCCTGATTTAACAACTGTTTTAATTCGTACAATAACTCATCTTCGGGTGACACATACCAACTTGCCCCCAAACGTAAACTCGCTGCTGCATCCTCATTCTGGTAATGCAACTGCACTGGGCAAGCACCACCACGAAATTGTTGCAATAATGCCTGCAGTTTAGCTATTTGTTGTTCCTGACACCAGCCTGAATCCAATTTCAGGCTCAGGGATGAGGCATATTTTTCCCTCGCCTGTACAATATCCATCACTTCACGGGCGCTGATTGTATTGCCGTCACTGTATTGATCAAAGCTGACCTGTCCTGATATCACCAGAATTTTGTCACTTTGCAGTATGTCTTCATACTGCTCATACAAATCAGGGCCAAACTTGGCTTCAATGCGCGCACTTTTATCATCCAGTGTCACTATGCCCCAGCGACGGCCTTTTTTATTAACCATCACTCGCACGCCAATCACCAAACCAACAGCGGAAATTTCCACACCACGCGCGGGCTTTAAGTCCACCAGCCGGCAATGAGCATATTTTTTCACTTCAGCTTCGTACTGATTAATTGGGTGACCGGTCAGATACAGACCTAATGTTTCTTTCTCACCGTCCAGCCAGGTTTTTTCGGGCCATTCAGGCACATCGGCAAACGCTTGTTTAACGTCATTTTCATCTTCGTTAAGTAATCCAAACATGTCAGCCTGACCATGAGCTTCGGCTTTACGATGTTGTTCAGCTGCCGCAATCGCTTCGGGTAAGGTTGCCATCAGCGAGCTTCGATGTGGTCCCAGGGTATCTAAGGCACCGGATAACACCAGTTTTTCGAGTACACGACGGTTTACTTTTTTCAAATCCACCTTGGCACAAAAATCAAATAAGTCAGCAAACTGACCTTTTTGTTCACGCGCTTCGATGATGGCTTCAACAGGGCCTTCGCCCACGCCTTTAATTGCCCCAATGCCATACACAATGTTGCCATCGGGATCGACAGTGAACTTGTATTTTCCTTTATTAAGGTTAGGTGGCTCAATCACCAGCCCCATACGCTGGCATTCATCGACCAGTGTCACGATTTTGTCAGTGGCATCCATATCTGCTGACATTACCGCCGCCATAAATTCAGCCGGATAATGGGTTTTTAACCATAGGGTCTGATATGACACCAAAGCATAAGCAGCCGAGTGAGATTTGTTAAAACCGTAACCGGCGAACTTTTCCACCAGGTCGAAGATTTTTTCCGCCAAATCAGGATCGATATTGTTATTGGCAGCACCTTCAGCGAATCCACTACGTTGCTTAGCCATTTCCTCAGGTTTTTTCTTACCCATGGCACGACGAAGCAAGTCGGCGCCACCCAGGCTATAACCCGCCATTTCCTGGGCTATCTGCATTACCTGTTCCTGATACAGGATAATGCCGTAGGTGGGCTCCAGAATTTCTTTCAAGCATTCATGCTGATATTGCGCATCCGGATAAGAGATTTCTTCACGACCGTGTTTACGGTTGATAAAGTTTTCCACCATGCCTGATTGCAACGGCCCCGGACGGAACAAGGCCACCAAAGCGATAATGTCTTCAAAACAATCTGGTTGCAGGTTTTTAATCAGCTCTTTCATCCCACGGGATTCGAGCTGGAATACCGCAGTGGTTGAGGCATCCTGTAAGGTGCGGAAACTTTTGGGATCTTCAAGCGGAATGGCGCTGATATCTATATCAATACCACGGTTGGCCTTGATCATATCCAGCGCCCACTGCACGATTGTCAGGGTACGCAAACCAAGAAAGTCGAATTTAACCAGACCGGCGGTTTCCACATCGTTTTTATCAAACTGGGTGACCGGGTTTAATCCTTCCTCATCGCAATACAGGGCGGAAAAATCGGTAATTTTGGTTGGCGCGATAACCACACCACCTGCGTGCTTACCGGCATTTCGCGTCACACCTTCAAGACGACGCGCCATATCCACCAGTTCTTTAACCTCATCATCACTGTTATACAGCTCAGGTAAACGCGGTTCTTCTTCAAAGGCTTTATCCAGCGTCATACCCGGTGTAGGCGGGATCAATTTACTGATGCGATCAACAAAGCCAAATGGATGCCCTAATACCCGGCCCACATCGCGAATTACCGCTTTAGCTGCCATGGTACCAAAGGTAATAATCTGCGAAACCGCGTCACGACCGTACAGCTCTGCAACGTGGTCGATGACTTCATCGCGTCTGTCCATACAAAAATCGACATCGAAATCCGGCATCGATACCCGTTCAGGGTTTAGGAATCGTTCAAATAGTAAGTCGAATTCTAATGGATCAAGATCAGTAATTTTCAGCGCATAGGCCACTAAAGAACCAGCACCCGAGCCACGTCCCGGTCCTACCGGTATACCGTTATCTTTCGACCACTGAATAAACTCCATTACGATCAGGAAGTAACCGGGAAACCCCATCTGGTTAATTACATCGAGTTCTATTTTTAAACGTTCATCATAAGCGTGACGTTTTTCAGCCCTTTCCTGTTCATCTTTAAACAGGAACTCCAAACGCTCTTCCAGTCCTTCCTCTGACGCTTTGACCAGAAATTCACTTTCATCCATCTCGCCGGTTGGAAATTTAGGCAGAAAGTATTCAAACAAGGTCATGGTGACATTGCAGCGCTTAGCAATTTCAACCGTATTGGCCAGTGCTTCAGGAATATCGGCAAACAACGCCTGCATTTCAGCTTCGCTGCGCAGATACTGTTGTTCAGAGTAATTTTTTGGCCGACGTTTATCTTCCAGTGTAAAACCGTCATGAATCGCAACACGAATTTCGTGTGCATCGAAATCATTTGCGGTTAAGAAACACACATCATTGGTAGCGACCACAGGTAAGTCAGCCTGTTCTGCCCATTTTACCGCAGCATGAATGTAGGTCTCTTCATTGGGGCGATTAGTGCGGGTTAATTCAATAAAGAACCGGTCGGCAAAATATTGCTGATAAAAATTACTGATACTTCGCACTAACACATCGTTATTTTTAAGCAGCGCCTGCCCCAAATCGCCTTCACGACCACCAGATAATAAAATAACCCCTTCGGCATGCTCTTTTAACCAACTACGATCGACCACCGGCTTTTCATCAACATGTCCCCGTAAATAGGCTTTTGACACTAGATCAGTGATATTGGCATAACCCTGATTATTCATCGCCAGCGCCGTTAAGCGGAAAATTTGTTCGGATTCGTCGCCTTTAACCCAAAGGTCACAACCCACTATGGGTTTTATTCCCTGATTGGTTGCTTCAAGATAAAACTTTACCAGACCACAAAAGTTCATCTGATCGGTTAATGCCACGGCTGGCATATTTTGCTCTTTGACAGCATTAAGAATGGGTTTGACCTTGCTCAGGCCATCAACCATTGAAAAGTCACTATGGACTCTTAAGTGAATAAATCCGGGTTCAAGCATGTTTAATTCCGTGCTGCTCCATCGCCTTAATAACAGGTTTAAAACTCATTCTATGATGTTTGGTTGGACCGTGCTCGGCCAATATTTGCATATGTAATTTGGTCGGATAACCTTTGTGTTTGGCAAAACCATATTGTGGGAATTGCTGATCAAGTTCATCCATTTCCGCATCTCTGGCAACCTTTGCCAGAATAGATGCCGCTGAAATTTCTGCCACCGAACCGTCACCTTTCACGATGGCTTCACCCTGATAAGACCATTTGGGCAAACGATTACCATCCACTTTAACAAATTCAGGTCTGACACTGAGTGCGTCAACCGCGCGGGTCATCGCCAGCATGGTGGCATGCAGAATGTTAATTTCGTCAATTTCATGTGGTTCTGCACGACCCAGCGCCCAACATAGCGCCTTTTGTTTAATTTCTGCAGCCAGTTTAAGACGTTTAGTCTCACTGAGTTTTTTCGAATCATTTAACCCTTGAATTGGATTATTAGGATCAAGAATAACAGCTGCGGTTACGACCGCGCCTACCAGAGGCCCGCGCCCTACTTCATCCACACCGGCAATAATCACTTTTATGCCTCTAATAATCGTTGTACAGCATCGGCTGCACGCTCATCGGCGTCACAGTTAAGCTGTTGATGTAATTCAGTAAACAGGTTGATAAGTTCACTATTGTCCTGCGAAAACAGCCGTTTTAGTTCAACAGCAATGACCTCTGGCTGAACCTGTTCCTGCAATAATTCAGTGACTTTCTTTTCACCGGCCAATAAATTAGGTAATGAAAAATACGCCATTTTAATCATACGCCGTAAAATCATCGCAGTCAGTGCTGTAAATTTATAAGCCACTAACATCGGCTTTTTGCATAACATGGCTTCCAGCGTAGCCGTGCCTGAGGCCAGTAAAATTACATCCGATGCGGTCATCACATCGCGCGATTGTTTATCAACTAATGTCAGTGAATACAACTGAGGATGTTGTGTCAGCCAGCTTTCAATTTGTTGGTGTCTTTTGGCATTCGCAACCGGGATCACCACCTGCAAATCAGGAATGGATTCAGCAAGCAGCTCGCAAGCTTGCAAAAAAGGCTCTAGCAGCAGTTTGACTTCATTATTGCGACTGCCTGGCAATACAGCCAGAACTGGCTTCCCGGCATCTAAATTGAGTTTTTTACGTGCACCAACCGTATCAGGCTCAATCGGCATCTGATCAGCCAGTGTGTGTCCTACAAACTCAGCAGGAATGGAAAATTTATCGTAAAACTGCTTTTCAAACGGCAATAAACACAGCACCAGATTAGTGGCTTGTTCAACTTTAAATACACGTTTTTGGCGCCATGCCCATACCGAGGGACTGACGTAATGCACGGTTTTAATGTCAGCTTGTTTAAGTTTTTTTTCTAATGTGAGATTAAAATCCGGCGCATCGATACCAATAAAGACGTCCGGCGGATTAGCAATAAAATGCTCAACCAATTGTTTGCGAATATGTAGCAAGCGACGTAGTCGGGCCAGCACTTCAAATAAGCCCATCACCGCCAGCTCTTCCATATCGTATAAACTATTAAATCCTAACGCCTGCATTTGTGGACCACCTATGCCTTCAAATACTGCGTTAGGATAACGTTTTTTAAGAGATTGGATCAGGCCTGTGCCGAGTATGTCACCCGACACTTCACCCACAACAATACCAATTCGAACCGGTTTAGAATCCACCTGCATTGGTTATCGCAATATGCCACGAGCAGAGTGCTGAATAAAATCAGCCAGAATTTTTATTGGCGGGGTATCGTTTGCCATGTCGTTCAGTATGCTGACCGCCTCATCCACTTTATGTCCCTGGCGGTAAACCACTTTGTATGCCCGGCGGATTTGGCTGATTGTCGCGCTATCAAAACCACGACGCTTTAAACCTTCGCTGTTAATACCAAAGGTCGACATATCAGCACCACCGGCCATCACATAAGGTGGTAAGTCTTTAACTAACAAACAACCTGCAGCACAAAAACTGTGAGAGCCGATATGACAGAATTGGTGAACACCTGTCATGCCACCAATAATCACCCAGTCTCCCACATGTACATGCCCGGCAAGGGTCGCATTGTTGGCAAAGATATTGTTATCGCCAATCACACAATCGTGTGCCACATGCGCATCTGCCATAAATAAATTGTGGCTGCCGATTTGAGTCAGGCTTTGATCCTGAATTGTGCCACGGTGCACGGTGCAACCTTCACGAAAAACGTTGTTATCACCGATCACTAAACGCGTTGGTTCGCCAGCATACTTTTTATCCTGACAATCTTCACCAATAGAACAAAACTGGAAAATGTGATTATCGCGACCAATCTGACTTGGCCCTTTTATCACAACATGAGATTCGATTTTACAATTATCACCAATAACAACATTGGCGCCGATAATTGTAAATGGGCCAACCTCGACGTTTTCACCGAGGCTCGCAGATGGATCAATAATTGCCGTAGGGTGTACGGACATATTACATTTTCCTCATTGCACACATAAATTCTGCAACACAGGCTTCCTTTCCATCAACACTGGCAACGCCGGAAAACTTCCAGATACCGCGACGCTCTTTAATTAACTTAACATCCAGATCCATGCGATCACCTGGCACTACCGGGTGTTTAAATCTGGCATTATCGATACCGGCGTACAAATACAGTTCATCCTGCTTGCCAACGGATTTAAAACCTAACACACCTGCTGCCTGGGCTAAGGCTTCTAAAATTAATACACCTGGGAAAATTGGCTTACCTGGAAAATGCCCCATAAAACAAGGTTCGTTAAAGGTAATATTTTTATAGGCTTTAATACTTTGGTTGATCTCTAAGTCAGTGACTCTGTCTACCAACAGAAAAGGATATCTGTGTGGTAACAAAGACATTATTTCTTCGATTTCTACCTGATTTAAAGAGTTTGCCAAGGGAAGTTCTCCTATGCACTCACAAACTTATTTGTTTGCTTTTTCCAGTGCTTTAATTCGCTGATTAAACGTGTCGAGATTACGCATAGCGACTGCGTTTCGACGCCATTGGTGGTTAGTAGTAGCCGGCATACCGGATGAATAAATGCCTGGCTCGGTAATGGGTTTGGTTACCATAGCCATCGCAGTAAGATGAACATTGTCTGCAACATCTATATGACCGTTTACGCCAACCAAACCAGCAATAGTGCAATTCTGACCAATTGTTGCACTGCCACCAATTACACTGCAGCCAGCCATTGCACAGTTCTGTTTCATATGCACATTATGCGCAATCTGACATTGATTATCGATAATCACGCCATCTTCCAGAATAGTGTCGTCGATCGCACCGCGATCAACCGTTGTGCTGGCGCCTATTTCAACCCTGTTACCTATTACCACTCCACCTAGTTGCGGTATTTTAATCCATTTTCCATTGTCATTGGCATAACCAAATCCATCAGAACCAATCACTGCACCGGATTGAAACAAACAATCCTCACCGATTGTTACACCGTGATAAATAGAAACATTGGCCCATAATTTGGTCCTTGCACCAATTGAGGTGTTTTTTCCCACAAAACTACCGGGACCAATTTGCACATCATCAGCCAGTTTAACGCCGCTTTCGATAACTGCATTGGCACCAATACTCACATTGTTGCCGAGCTCCACATCATCAGCGATGACTGCTGTAGCAGCAATATCAGATGCAGATGCCGGCGTGTCATCTAATAGTTGTGCCACCAATGCAAACCCCACATAAGGATTTTCCATTACTAATGCAGCACACTGGCAATGTTCCAGATCACGGGGATGTAAAATAACCGCACTGGCAGAGGTTTCTGCCAGCTGGATACGATACTTGGAATTGGCCAGAAATGAAATCTGACCTTCTGAGGCACCTTTTAAGGTTCCCACAGAAGAAATAAAAAGCGCAGCATCACCATGTAATGTTGCGCCTATATGCTTGGCAATTTCAGCCAGTGTAACAGCCATATTTACTTACTTAATTTTGCTAACTTGTTCACTGATTTTAGAAGAAATATCAATGTTCTGATCTTTCGCATAAGCAACAGCATTAACGTTTAAAACTAAATCGAAGTTTTGTTTAGCTGCATAAGTGTCAATAGATTGCTTAATCAGACCTAAAATCTTGTTACGCTCTTCACCCTGACGACGCTGAATGTTTTCCTGCAACGGTTTGGCTTTGGCAGTGTATTCGTCACGCAGAGAAAGTAATTTGTCCTGCAAATCTTTTTTCTCTTTTTCACTCATGGTCGCTTCATCGCGCTGTTGCTTTTCCAGATAATACTTAATGTCTTTTTCCAGACGAGCAACTTCTTGTAAGTCATCTTTAAACTCTTCGCGAATAGTACCTTCTACCGCCTGAGTTTGAGGTAAAGACTGAAAAATCGCCTGAACATTTACCACACCAATTTTGGTGTCGGCAGCATAAGCCGCTGAACTTAAAAATGATGAGCCCATTACAGCTGCTACAGCCAGGCTTTTGCTTAATAATTTCACGTAAAATACTCCGTTGTTTTAATTTACTATTTTTAGAATGTCTGGCCTACGTTGAACGAGAAGAACTTAGTGTCATCCCCATCTTCCTGCCTGAGTACTTTGGCAAAACTGAAAATCATGGGGCCCATAGGTGACAACCATTGTACTGATAATCCCGATGATGCTCTGAAACGCTTATAATCACCATAATCTACAACAAGATTACGTTGAGCGTCACTCAAATCGGCATAATCATTTAAATCAAATTCGGTATCCCACAAGTTACCTGCATCTACAAATAAACTGGTGCGAACAGAATTATCAAAATCTTCTTCTACAAACGGGGTTGGAACAATTAATTCCACTCCAGCCAGTGCTAGCGCGTTACCACCAAACGAACGTTGAGTTGTTTGGATCCTGTCATGGCTTGGGCCCAATACAATCGTATCACCATTAGGGTCTGTAATGGTGGACGGTGAACGGTAAATACCTTTTGGACCAACCGTATTGTTTTCAAAACCACGTAATGAATCACTTCCGCCGGTACTGAAATATTCAAAGAACGGTAAAAACTGATCATGACCCTCGATTTTTCCATAACCATTACCGTATGACAACTGCAGACGGGTCAGGAAGGACCATCGCTGATCCTGACTAATGGGGAAGTAAAACTTGGTATCCAGATTCATTTTGTAATAGGTTAAATCTGAATTTGGCGTAGTTGCACTGATGGATGCTCTTTGCATTGAACCGGCGCTTGGGAAAATACCGCGGTTCAATGTAGAGCGATACCAACCGGCACTTAGCTGATAAGTATTAAAGGTCAGGCTTGCATCCGGGTTTGAAGGATCGGCAAATACATCATAGAAGTTACGAATCTGTTCATAACGCTGTAATTGTGATACCTCCTGATGTTTATAGGTGACCCCAAAATTCAGGCGATTGAACTGATTAACCGGGTAACCAAAGTTCATGCCCACACCATAGGTTTTACTGTTGTACTGCACCAGGTTAGCGCTACCCGCATCAAATTCGGTATAGAACACATTTCCGCCCAAACTAATACCATCAATAGTAAAATAAGGATCGGTGTAAGAAAGATTAATACTGCTCTGATACGACACAGTGCTCAGGCTTAATGCCAGTTGGTTACCCGTACCAAGGAAGTTATTTTGCTGGATACCGGCCTGCAGGCTTAATTTAGTACGATCGCCGTAACCAATGCCCGCATTAAATGAACCAGAGGCCTGCTCTTTAATATTAAAATTAACATCAACCTTGTCATCAAGCCCCGGTAAACGCACCGTTTCAAAATCAGCTTCTTCAACATAGGTTAAACGGGAAATACTATTTTTACTGGCTTCAAGCGCAGTATTTGCCAACCAGGCACCTTCCATCTGCACCACTTCACGACGGAACACTTCATCTGCGGTGACTTTGTTACCACTAAAGTTAATACGGCGAACGTAAATACGTTTACCGGGATTAACCGATAAGCGCAGTTTGACCGTTTTATCTTCATCGTTAATTTCAGGAATGGTGGTCACTTCGGGGAAAGCATAACCAAAACGCCCCAGATACTTACTGATAAATTCTTCGGTGTAGGTGACCATCGCCAGGTTATATAACTGACCTTCACGTAATGGCATCAATACTTTAATGGCTTTTTCGTTACCCAGCAGATCACCAGCCAGCTCAATTTCAGAAATATGGTATTTTTCACCTTCGGTGATATTAAAGGTGATATAAATGCCGGTTTTATCAGGTGTCATTGACACCTGAGTGGAATCCATGTTGTAACGAAGATATCCACGATCCATATAATAACTGCGGATCTTCTCCATATCGCCGGAAAGCTTTTGTTTCTGATAACGGGTTTCAGCCATGAAATCCCACCAGGGGGCACCAAACTGAAGTTCCATCTGATCCAGCAATTCCTGATCAGAAAAAATTTCATTACCAACAATGTTAATTTGTTTGATTTCTGCGGCATCACCTTCTTCGAAGGCAAGTTTTAAATCAACACGATTACGCGGCAGTGGTGTTACTATCGCATCAACTTCAGCATTGTATTTACCGATGCTGTAGTAGAAATCCTTTAAGCCGTTTTCAATTGATGTCAGAACGGTTTTATCCAGCGGTTCACCCACGCGGATATTATTATCTTCCAGCGACTGATTTAGTTGTTCATCTTTAATATCGTCATTTTCTGCAAAGATAATATTACTAATGGTAGGACGCTCATGCACTTTGATAACCAACGTATTGCCATCACGCAACACTTCTATATTGTCAAAGTGAGAGGAGGCATATAACGAACGAATCACCTGTGCAATACGAAACGAATTCATACTGTCGCCAACTTTAACCGGAATATAGGTTAAGGCAGCACCCAGTGCGACCCGCTGCAGGCCTTCAACACGCATGTCGTCAACCACAAATTCCGATGCCGATTCGGCATAAGCATGACTGACACTACTGGCTAATAATCCGGCTGCAACTAACTGTCTTAACTTCATTTGTTATTATTCTTCCAAACTACAATTTTATTCGATGACATGCTGATTTTGCGCTCATGCTAATGTTATAAACGGGCGATGTCATTCATTATGGCCATTGTCATAAACAAAAATAACAAAGTTCCACCAATTCGAAAGCCAATTTCCTGCACTTTCTCTGACACGGGACGTCCACGTACCATCTCAACCAGATAATACATCAAATGACCGCCATCAAGCACCGGCAGTGGCAACAGGTTTACGATACCCAGATTGACACTAATCAGAGCTAAAAAACTTAAGAAATACACCAGGCCATAACTTGCACTGGCACCCGCGCCTTGTGCTATAGAAATCGGGCCACTTAAGTTTTTAACCGACACGTCACCAGTAAACAATTTACCCAACATATCAAAACTTAATGTGACTAAACGCCACGTTTTAAGCATGCCTTGCCAAAAAGCACTTAAAGGATTGAATTGTTGGGTAAAACGATAAGATTCTGGCCAGGGTTGTGCCTGAGGCACCACGCCTAAATATCCCTGTTCTTGTCCGTTTTGCGTGTTTTTCTTGCCGAGTAAAACGTCCTTTGAGATGTTTTCTCCATCACGTACCAGTTCGATTGTAACATTCTGTCCGGGACGTGCAGCAATATAACTGACTATTTGTTCCCATTCTTGTACAGGAGTTCCATCAATCGCAATGATTTTATCTTTTTGCTGAATATTTGCGCGTTTTGCAGCACTATCCTCGGCCACCATGGCAATCACAGTCGTGACTTTTGGAAAATATGGCTGAATACCTAAACTTGAAAAGGCGCTTTGTTTATCCGGATCAAATTGCCAGTCACTCAGGGGTAAACTTATTTGATAGGTTTGTTTGGTTTCTGTATTCAACAGTGTCATGGGTAAGCTGGCTTCACCTATATGCGACACCATTTCCAAATTTACCGCTTCCCAATCCACTGTATCGTGTTCACCCACCTTAACAATTTGGCTTGGTAGCTGGATAACTGAACGGCTGGCAATAGAATCCTCAGTGACGTTACCAATAACAGGTTTTACAGTATCCACGCCCAGCATAAACATTAACCACAACGCGAATACAGCAAAGATGAAATTCGTTAATGGACCCGCTGCGACAATTGCAATACGTTTGTACACGGACTGGCGGTTAAATGCATAAGGTAAATCCTGTTCCCGAACCTGCTCAACACGTTCGTCCAGCATTTTGACATAACCACCAAGAGGAATAGCCGCAATAACATATTCTGTGCCCAGCTTGTCTTTGGTTTTCCAAAGTGCCTTTCCAAAACCAACAGAGAAACGCTCGACCTTTACACCACAGCGTCTGGCCACCCAAAAGTGTCCCCACTCATGCACAGCAACCAGAATGCCCAGTGCAACCACAAAGAAAAACAGATTTTGCACAAATGCTAGCATCAGGCGACCTTCGTTAAATGTTGCTGAGTCTGCTTACGCACACGCTGGTCAAAGTTAATCACATCTTCAATACTATTCAGAGCTTCAGAAGCTGTATGTTCCAATACAGAACGATTAATATCAGCAATTTGGGTAAATGCAATCCGGCCTCGCAAAAACGCATCCACTGCCACTTCATTTGCAGCATTTAATGCGGTGCTGGCATATTGACCAGCTGAGACAGCATTAATAGCCAGTCGTAAATTAGGGTAACGATTAAAGTCAGGTTTGCAAAAGCTAAAGTCGGTAAGTTGACTAAAATCCAGCGGTGCGACACCGGCATCGATGCGCTCCGGATAGGCCAGTGCATGAGCTATAGGTGTACGCATATCCGGATTGCCTAGTTGGGCTATAACTGAACCATCCTTATATTGCACCATAGAGTGAATAACACTTTGAGGATGCAGTACGATCTCAATATTTTCTGGTTGTAATCCAAATAACCAGCAGGCTTCAATAAATTCCAGCCCTTTATTCATCATAGTGGCCGAATCCACCGAAATTTTGCGTCCCATTTGCCAGTTAGGATGTGCACAAGCCTGATCTGGCGACTTGTTTATGAGGGTATCAATCGGCTCATTAAGAAAAGGGCCACCAGAACCGGTAAGCAATATTTTACTGATGCCACTTTGCTTAGGATTGGCGTACTGGTAATCGGCAGGCAAACACTGAAATATTGCGTTATGTTCGCTATCGATTGGCAACAATGTCGCACGATGTTTATTCACTTCACTCATAAACAGTTCACCAGACATAACCAGTGACTCTTTATTCGCCAGTAACACTTTTTTACCTGCCTGCACCGCATAAAGGGTCGGTAATAATCCGGCGGCGCCAACAATCGCTGCCATAACAACTGACACGTCGTCAGCCTGGGTAATAAGTTTCAGTCCGCTGTTTGCATCCAGAACCTGCGCCGTTAATCCTGCCTGTTTTGCCAGGTCAGACGCTAAAGCGAGTTTATTCGGGTCGGTCACCACCAAATAATGTGGCTGGCATAACCTTGCCTGTTCAATTAATAATTCAACCTGTGAGTGACAGGTCAATCCGAATACCCTGTAGAGATCAGGGTGACGATTAACCACATCCAGAGTACTTTGACCTATGGAGCCGGTCGCGCCCAGGATTGAGATAGTTTGCATCAGGCCATCCACATCACATAAAACAGCGCGAATATAGGAAATGCCGCAGTCAGGCTATCAATACGATCCAATATCCCACCATGGCCGGGCAGTAAATTGCCACTGTCTTTCACTCCAACACAGCGCTTAAACATGCTTTCGTTTAAATCACCTAAAGCCGACACCCCAACGGTTAATGCACCAATTAACAAATGGCTCCAGATACGTGAAGGGTCAACCTGATAGTGCAAAGCTGCAAAACCAATAATGGCCAGAGACGCACCGACACCTCCCATCAGACCTTCATAGGTTTTACCTGGCGAAACATTCGGACGTAATTTATGTTTACCGAACTTAATGCCAATGAAAAACGCACCAATATCAGCTGCCCATACTATGCCCAGTACGTAGAAAATCAGTGATGCTCCAAATAAGGTATCCATATCATACAAATAGGTGCGTAATGACACGATAGCAACCCAGGTTGGGATCAGGGTTAAAATACCAAACAAACAGCGTAAAAAAGTATTACTGCGCCATATCGTTGAATATTTGGGATACGCCAGAATCATCAGCAACGATACCAGCCACCAGAAAGCCGCTGCGGTTAAAATATATTGATAAAGAGGAGATAATTGCCCCTGATACCAGATTTTTTCTACCGGGATATAAGCTGAAAGAAATGCACAAATAGAGACCAGCAACAGGCTATACAGCCCCTTGGCGACCCGGTTCTGAATACCGGCTAATTGGGCCCATTCCCAGGCCCCCAATCCCACAATAAAACCAATGGCGACTTCAAATCCTTTTAAGGGTAAAAACAGGATTGCGCCTAATGCTAACGGTGCGAGCACCAGTGCTGTTATTATTCTTTGTTTTAACACGTCACACCTTCTGTCGAATCTTCAATCTGCTCTCCGGTTTTACCAAACCGGCGCTGACGTGAAGAAAATACTTCAACTGCTTCTGCAAAATGCTGTGTACCAAAGTCAGGCCAAAGTACATCCATAAACACCAGTTCCGCATAGGCCAGTTGCCAGAGCAGGAAATTACTTACCCGACAATCACCACCTGTGCGAATTAACAAATCAACATCACCAATTCCATATAAGGAGGTATATTGATTAAACAGTGTTTCATCTATTATGTGTGGGTCGATTTCCCCACTTTTTGATTTTTCTGCCAACTGTCTGGCCGCGTTGACAATATCCCAGCGACCACCATAATTGGCTGCAATATTAAGTACCAGCGACTGGTTATCTTTTGTTTGTTGTTCAGCTTGCTGGATTAATGCTTGTAGTTTTGAGCCAAAACGCGACGTATCTCCCACCACATTCAATCTAACGTCATTGCGATTAAGCTTTTTTACTTCGCTTTTTAAAACAAACGTAAAAAGCTCCATCAATACGCTGACTTCTTCCTGCGGGCGATTCCAGTTTTCGCTACTAAAAGCAAAAAGCGTTAAATACTTAATGCCATTTTCACGGGCAAAGCGCACAGCAGCTCTAACCGATTCCACACCCGCTTTATGTCCATATGTCCGGCGTTTTCCCTGCGACTTAGCCCAACGACCGTTGCCATCCATAATGATGGCAACGTGATCGGGCACCGCCGTTCCTGCCGGTATCGTTTGTTCTGCCTTGACTGTCATAATTAAACGGAAATCTAACCTAGATTTCCATTAACTCTTTTTCTTTGGCAGCCAGCATCTGATCGATGGTTTTAACAAAATCGTCAGTAATACTCTGGATATTATCTTCCGCTTTGCGAGCATCGTCTTCACCGATTTCTTTTTCTTTCAGCAGCTCTTTTACATCGCTGTTGGCATCACGACGAATATTACGAATAGCAACACGCGCTTGTTCAGCTTCACCACGCACCACTTTAATCAGATCTTTACGACGCTCTTCCGTTAATGGCGGTAATGGGATTCGGATTACTGCTCCGGCACTCATAGGGTTTAAACCCAAATCAGACTGCATAATGGCTTTTTCCACTGCCGCTGAAGCACTTTTATCAAAAACGGTCAGAGCCAAAGTACGGGCGTCTTCTGCCACAACGTTAGCTAACTGATTTAAAGGTGTATCTGCGCCATAGTAGTTAACTGAAATGCTATCCAGTAAGCTAGGATGAGCACGACCTGTGCGAACTTTGGCTAACTGACTTTTTAATGCACTGATACTTTTATCCATGCGGGAAGAAGCATCTTTTTGTAAATCTTCAATCACTTTAATTACTCCTTGATAGTGGTGTCCGACAGCTTGCTGGCATGGTCGATTACCGTACCTTCCTGCTCGCCCATCACCACACGGCGCAACGCACCGGCTTTATTCATGTTAAACACCCTAATGGGTAAGCTATGGTCACGCGCCAACGTAAACGCAGCAAGATCCATTACTTTTAATTCTTTTTCCAGTACCTGCTGATAAGTCAGTTCATCATACAGTTTTGCGTCTGGTTTTTTAACGGGATCGGCGTCATATACGCCATCAACTTTGGTGGCTTTTAGTACGGCATCCGCTTCTATTTCAATACCACGCAGACAAGCCGCAGAGTCCGTAGTGAAAAATGGGTTACCGGTACCGGCTGAAAATATCACCACTTTGCCGCTTTTCAGGCTACCAATGGCTTCAGCCCAGTTGTAGGTATCACACACCCCGTTTAATGGAATGGCAGACATAAGCTGAGCACTGACAAAGTTACGATGCAATGCATCACGCATGGCCAAACCGTTCATAACAGTAGCAAGCATGCCCATATGGTCACCTACTACCCGGTTCATACCTGCTTTTGCAAGCCCTTCACCTCGAAAGATATTTCCACCACCAATCACCAAAGCGACTTCGACACCCAGTTCAATCAGTTCCTTGATATCCTGAGCCATCCTATCGAGCACTTTTGGATCTATACCAAAGCCTTCGTCCCCCATCAGGGCTTCACCGCTCAGTTTTAAAAGAATTCGTCGATATGCAGTTTTAGGGATATTCATGAAAATTTCTTCCTTTGATAAACAAACCGCGACTTTAAGCCGCGGTAAGTTTATATGACATTAACATGACTAAACAGACATGAATGGCATTTATTTTGATTGCAAAATCCAATTTGGGATCGCTGTTTGCGAAATCGATAAAACGAATTAAGTCGAATTAACACCAGCAGTATCCCGTCAGACAATACAGGCTTAGCCTTTGGCTGCCGCCATTTGCGCTTGTACTTCAGCAGCAAAGTCTTCAGATTTTTTCTCGATACCTTCACCCACTTCAAAACGAATGAAGTTAACAACATCAGCATTGTTGTTTTTCAACAACTGACCAACATTGATTGAAGGATCCTTAACAAATGGCTGACCCGTCAGGCTCACTTCACCAGTGAACTTCTTCATGCGGCCTTCAACCATTTTTTCAGCGATTTCTTTTGGCTTACCACTGTTAATAGCGATATCAACCTGAATTTCACGCTCTTTAGCAACCACTTCTTCAGACACGTCTTCTGGCTTAACGAACTGAGGGCTACTTGCTGCTACGTGCATTGCAACATCTTTAGACAACTCAGCATCACCACCCTGAAGAATAGTGATTACACCGATACGGCTACCGTGAGTATATGCACCTAAATTGTCACCTTCTACAGTCACAACACGGCGTACATTGATGTTTTCACCGATTTTAGCAACCAGGTTGTCACGTACAGTAGAAACAGCAACACCGTCGATTTCCGCGCTATTCAAAGCATCAACGTCGTTTAATTTGTTGGCTACAGCTAACGCCAGAACTTGCTCACCAAAAGCCAGGAAACTTTCGTCACGTGCTACGAAGTCAGTTTCACAGTTCAGTTCAACCATAGTTGCAACACCGCCGTCTACTTTAGACAGGATTACACCTTCTGCTGCGATACGACCTGCTTTTTTAGCAGCCTTCGCCTGACCAGATTTGCGCATATTTTCAATCGCGGCTTCGATGTCACCGTTAGTTTCGGTTAACGCTTTTTTACAATCCAACATACCTGCGCCGGTACGTTCACGTAATTCTTTGACTTGCGCTGCAGTCACTGCCATTGTCATTTCCTCGAATATAAATGTGTTGAAAAACAGGGGCGAAAAACGCCCCTGTCGGTCAGATTCTGAAAATCAGTACAAATTATTCAGCTTCAACGAAGTCGTCACTTTCCGCTTGAACTTCGATATTTTTCTCGCGACCAGAGTTAACAGCATCAGCAGCAGCGTTCAGATATAACTGAATAGCGCGGATAGCGTCATCATTACCAGGGATTACATAATCAACGGCATCTGGGTTTGAGTTAGTATCAACGATAGAAATTACTGGAATACCCAGATTTTTCGCTTCGTTAATGGCAATGTGCTCGTGGTCAGCGTCAACAACGAATAAGCAGTCAGGAAGACCACCCATGTTTTTAATACCACCTAAGCTGTTTTCCAGCTTTTCCATTTCACGTTGAAGCATCAGTACTTCTTTTTTGGTCAGCTTCTCGAAAGTGCCGTCCTGAGACTGTTGCTCTAAATCTTTTAAACGCTTGATGGACTGACGAACTGTTTTCCAGTTAGTCAACATACCACCTAACCAACGCTTGTTTACGTAGAACTGGTCACATTTTACTGCAGCTTCTTTTACTGCTTCACCAGCTGCACGTTTAGTACCAACGAATAATACTTTACCTTTCTTGCTCGCTACGCCAGACAAGAAGTGCATTGCTTCGTTGAACATTGGAACTGTTTTTTCAAGGTTGATGATATGAACTTTGTTACGAGCACCAAAGATGAAAGGTTTCATTTTTGGGTTCCAGTAACGAGTTTGGTGACCGAAGTGTACGCCAGCTTTTAGCATGTCGCGCATTGATACATTTGCCATGTTAATTTCCTCTAATGGGGTTAGGCCTCCATACATCCCGATTTTCGATCCATCATATTAAAGTATGATGAACACCCCGAACGCCGTGTCGATGTATGTGTGTTATTAATAATGGGATAGATTTCCCGTTCAATTTAAACGCTGCTTTCCAGTACCTGAAAATCAGCGCGGCGCTTTATACCATGGGGGGGTGAAATTTACAACGAATAATTCGAACTGACCTAAAGCGAAACACTTATTTAACGGGGCTACACCCCCGTCATCAATGCTGCTAGAATGCCGCCTTTATATTGTTAAAGTAACTGACAGGAAAGCGTTTTGTCTGCCATTATTAAAACAGCTGAAGAAATCGAAAAAATGCGCGTTGCGGGTAAACTCGCCGCCGATGTATTAATGATGATTGAACCTCATGTTCAAAAAGGGGTAACAACCGACGAGCTGAATCAGCTTTGTCATGATTACATTGTCAATGAACTCGATTGTGTGCCAGCCCCGCTAAATTACGGCCATCCGCCTTTTCCAAAATCAATCTGTACTTCTGTTAACCATGTTATTTGTCACGGTATTCCCGCAGATAAAAAACTCAAAGATGGCGATATTATCAATATCGATGTGACCGTGATTAAAGATGGTTACCACGGCGACACCTCAAAAATGTTCGTGGTGGGTAAACCCTCCATTCTGGCTGAGCGTTTAATTCGAATTACGCAGGAGTGTTTGTATATCGGCATTGAAATGGTCAAGCCTGGTGCACGTTTAGGCGATATTGGTCACGCGATTCAGCAACATGCAGAAAAACATAATTATTCGATTGTGCGTGAATATTGTGGGCATGGTATTGGTGCAGGCTTCCATGAAGATCCACAAGTTGTGCATTATGGCCGTCCAGGAACAGGTGAAACGTTAGAGGCTGGTATGTGCTTTACTATTGAACCTATGGTAAATGCGGGTAAACGTTATTCAAAAATTCTGCCTGATCAGTGGACAGTCGTCACCAAAGATCGCAGCCTGAGTGCCCAATGGGAACACACTTTACTGGTGACAGATAATGGTTGCGAGATCTTAACCCTGCGTCCGGAAGAAACCATCAAACGTGTGATTGAACACTAAAATATCAAGGAAGGCTGCCTGTGTCGCTGCATGCTGTACTGCAACAAATCCAGCAACTAACGGATATCAATAATTTATCAGCGTTCAAACAATGCAATCAGCAAATTTACCGCTGGTTGCAGCAAGATTTTGCAACGACAGATATTAAAGAATTAGTCACAGGCCGCGCCAAGGCAGTTGATGCGCTACTGATAAAAGCCTGGCAATTACTGGAACTGCCTGCACAAGAGCATATCGCTCTGGTTGCGGTTGGCGGCTATGGTCGTCAGCAATTACAGCCGTATTCAGACGTAGATATATTATTATTGTCTCCCAAAAAATTGACCTCATCCAGTCAGGAAAAACTTGGTCAGTTTATTACATTATTGTGGGACATTGGACTGGATATTGGTCAGTCTGTTCGCACAATTAAAGAATGCGTGAAGCTGGCCAAAGACGACATCACCATTGCCACTAACCTGCTGGAATCACGGGTACTTTCAGGTGACTGCGATACCTTCCTGCAGCTGCAAGACAAAATACAGGGCGATAAAATCTGGTCAAGTGATGCATTTTTTCAGGCCAAATATCAGGAGCAGGTACATCGGCATCAAAAATTTGATGGCACCGCCTATAACCTCGAACCCAATGTTAAAGAAAATCCCGGTTGTTTGCGCGATATTCAAAGCATCGGCTGGGTGGCCAAAAAACACTTTAATGCGTTAAGTGGTAAAGAGCTGGTTGAGCACGGTTATTTTAGTGAGCAAGAACTGGAAGAGTTGCTTGAGTGCCGGGAAAATCTGTGGCGGGTACGTTGTGCTTTACACTTAATTGCAGGGCGCAGTGAAAACCGTCTGTTATTTGACTATCAGCCACAGGTGGCAGAAAAACTTGGATACGGAGAGGAAGGCAAAGCTTCGGTGGAAAAAATGATGAAATCATTTTTCCGTATCACACGACGAGTGAGTGAATTAAATGAAGTTTTGTTACAGCACTTTAAACAAGATGTGCTGCATCAAAAAATAAAGCAGATTGTCGAAATCAATCAGCAGTTTAGTCTGCACGACAATCTGATTGTGGCGAAAGATGATAATGTGTTCAACACGCCAGAACAGATTTTAGCTTTTTTTATCTTGCTGGCAGATTTACCGCAGGTGGAAGGGATCCACTCCTCCACCCTGCGCTTGTTACGCAACGCCAGACGCCGCTATAAAAACCAGTATTTCAGTGAACGCGCCAGCTGCCGTGAACTGTTTATGCAACTGGTTCGTCACCCTCGCTGTTTTGGCCTGCCGTGGGATTTAATGCATAAACACGGCATCATGCAGGCCTATTTACGCGAATGGGACCAAATTGTAGGCATGATGCAGTTTGATTTATTTCATGCCTACACAGTGGATGAGCACACCCATCGCCTGATTAAGTTTATTTATCATTACACCCAGCCTGAAGGCAAAAAAGCCTTCCCACGTTGTGGACGTATTCTGGCCAATATGGACCATCCGGAAATGCTGTTTATCGCAGCCATATTCCACGATATTGGTAAAGGCCGGGGGGGGGATCACTCTGTTCTGGGCGCGGCCGATGTCAAAGTATTTTGTCAGCTGCACCAGATAGAACCACAGGATGCCAGGTTAATTGAATGGCTGGTAGCCAATCATTTAACCATGTCGGTGGTAGCGCAACGCCGCGATATTTATGATCCGGAAGTGATTACCGAATTTTCGACACAGATGAATAACCAGACTTATCTGAATCATTTGTATGCCTTAACTCTGGCTGATATTCGCGCAACCAACAACAACCTGTGGAATGACTGGAAAGCCTCGCTACTGCGTGAGTTATATCTTATCACCAGTAAAGCGCTGGAAAGTGAACAAACCTTAAGTGATGATTTTCAGGAGCGCCTTGAACGTCACAAAACTCAGGCGATGGAACTGGCACTTGAAAAAGGCGCCGAGCGTGATGAAGTATTAAATTTCTGGAAGCAGCACGATACTAACTATTTTGTTCGCTATAAACCCAAACAGCTAGCGTGGCAGGCCAGTGCTATTACTAAAGCACAAAAGCAACATACCGACGATCAAGACATCACTCTGGTGGAACTCAGTGATGAAACCTCGCGTGCCGGTACCGAAGTTTTAATCTACGTAAAAGACCGCGCCAATTTGTTTGCACAGGTGGTATCGGTACTCGATAGCCGCAATTGCACCGTGCATGACGCCAATATCATGAGTACACCGGATGGGTATGTATTAGATACCTTTATTATTTTGGATCAGGACGGTAATAGACTTGTATCACCCGGTTTTATCCACGAATTACAACAAGGTATTATCGAACAACTCGAGCGTCCAGGCAGCGAACATATCAATAACCGCAAAATGCCTCGCCGCATGAAGCACCTGAATGTGCCGACTAAAATGCGTTTCTTTAACAATCATGCCAATCATACCTTAGTAGATTTAGAAGCGCTTGACGCACCGGGTTTATTAGCCAAAATCAGTCGGGTATTTGTCAGCCAGAATTTGTCCCTACATATGGCCAAAATCACCACCATAGGTGAGCGCGCCGAAGACGTATTTATCCTCAGTAATGCTGAGGGCAATGCATTAGATCAACAGCAGCAACTGGCACTGAAAAAACAATTAGTCGCAGTGTTAGACGATAACAATGAGTAAACCATGACAGAATTAAAAACCATCATTGAATCTGCCTTTGAGCAGCGCGATCAAATCACTCCTTCAACGGTTTCCGCTGAAATTAAACAAGCCATTGTAGACAGCATTGCGCTGCTAAATTCGGGTAAAGCACGTGTAGCGGAAAAGATTGCCGGCGAATGGGTTGTACATCAGTGGTTGAAAAAAGCAGTACTGTTGTCTTTCCGTATTAACGACAATCAGGTATTGGACGCAGAACCACAGAAGTTTTATGACAAAGTTGCGCTTAAATACAGTGACTACTCAGAAGAGCAGTTTAAACAGGATGGTGTGCGGGTTGTGCCGCCAGCGACTGTTCGTACCGGTAGTTATGTAGGTAAAAACGTGGTGTTGATGCCGTCATATGTCAATATTGGTGCATACGTTGACGAAGGCACTATGGTTGATACCTGGGCAACGGTAGGCTCATGTGCACAAATCGGTAAAAACGTGCATTTATCAGGTGGTGTAGGCATTGGTGGGGTGTTAGAGCCATTACAAGCTAACCCAACCATTATTGAAGATAACTGCTTTATTGGCGCACGCTCAGAAATTGTTGAAGGCGTCATTGTTGAAGAAGGCGCTGTGATTTCCATGGGCGTATTCATCGGACAAAGCACACGTATTTATGACCGTGAAACCGGCGACATTCACTATGGTCGCGTGCCCGCAGGTGCCGTCGTCGTGCCAGGTAACCTGCCATCTGCCGATGGCAAATACAGCCTTTACGCCGCGATTATTGTGAAAAAAGTAGACGCCAAAACCCGCGCTAAAGTGGGTATCAACGCATTATTGCGTAGCGCAGACTAACTCGCTATTAATATTAAAAAAGCCCCGTTTAACGGGGCTTTTTTATGTCATCAATTTAAACGCGGGCTAACCATTCTTTAACCCAGGGTATTGCTACTTTTTCCGGTTCCAGAGTTTCGCAGGCATCGATTTCGAGCAGTGGTTTCACCGCTTTGCCTTGCAGCTCTTGCAGCAGTTCGAACAATTTGCGCCCGGCCCCACAGTAAGTTTCACCATAACTGCTGTCACCCAATGCAATGACCCCAAACGGCTTTTTATCCAGCAAGGGAAATTGGTCATTCAATTGCAAATAAAACTGCTCCAATTCAGGTGGGATATCGCCCTGACCGGTTGTAGAGCTAATGAATAATACAGCATCACAATCAGTAACCTGTTCTACTTTTGGCGTTTGGCAAATTTGCGCCTGATGACCCAGCATTTGCAATAACTCGAGTACCTGTTCAGCCACAAATGTTGCATTGCCATAAACGGTACCGATAAAAATATTAATTTTAAGCATAACGTTAATCATTGCCCCTGATTTGGTTACAACAAAACCGGCATTATTGTTGTGTATACGGTTGCCAGCCCCATTGTGCACAAAGCGATTGAATACCTTCGCTTGGTGGTGCGGTTAATGTTATTTGTTCATGTGTTACTGGGTGTAATAATGACAGACCTATACAGGATAATGCCAGACCAGAAGTTTGATATTGATCACGAATAAAGCGATTTTGTTTACCGTCACCATGAGTCGTATCGCCGACAATCGGATGGCGCAGGTGCGCCATATGCCGACGCAACTGATGTTTGCGGCCGGTTTTAGGGCTAAGCGCCATTAACGAATAACGGGCAGTCTGGTAACGTCCGACGGCAAAGGGCAACTCCACCTGCGCCAGCTTTTTATAGTAAGTAACCGCTTGCTGAGGTTCTTTATCCTGCCTCGCTTTTTTATCGGCAATTTTATCCAACTCCTCTTTTAATGCGTAATCAAGCTCACCTTCGTCAGGGGCATATCCACGCACTATGGCTAAATAGTGTTTTTGCACCTGTTGCTGGCTAAATTGCTCAGTAAGCACACTGGCAACTTCTGAGGATAACGCAAACACCAGTAACCCACTGGTTGGCCTGTCAAGTCGGTGAACAGGAAACACATGCTGATTTATTTGATCACGTAACATTTGCATGGCGAATTCGGTGGCATGTTTATCCAGCATACTGCGATGCACTAATAAACCCGCAGGCTTATTAATCACCACCATATGCTGATCCTGAAAAATAATGGGCAGTGTCATGCGTTATCCCCTGCATAGTGCAAATCAAATTGTTCTAACACCGAAAGTAAAGCTTGCAGATTGCTCTCCCCTGCCCATGACTGCTCTGCCATTGGCAAAAGCTGCATGTTTGATGGTAAGGGGTGCTTAGCATCAACCAAAACATGCATTTTGGGGATAAAGATAAATTGCAGCCAGTTTTCAAATGGCATCACATCACAACTAAAAGGGGCTGTGCTATTTAATTGATGTATATCTAATGGAGCAATCTGCCACTTGTGTGATGCAACCAAGTGGCGTTCAAGCTCGGTTAGTAAGTACTTAGTAATCAGATAAATATCTTTATCATTCATGGCGATAATACTTGCCTTTGTTATAATCCCGGCCATCAAAATCACCTCCGGGTAAATCTAAATATGACAACAATCAGTGAATTTTTATTACAGGCTGGTACTCAGTTTTGGGCATTTGATTTAAGCCGCGGTATTCAGTTACTGCCTTCTCAACAGTTCCTGGAAATTGAATCGGGGATCATTGCTCATCCCAGTCCACGTCAGCAACATGCCTGGTTTGCGATTGTGTTTAACAACAAAATGCTCACTGCGCAGCATTATATCTGGTTTGTAAAGCTTCCGCTGGACGAAATAGGCAAAGTACAGGATGCAGCTCGTTCGCAATTCCTGCAGATCATCGTCGAGGCTCTGGGGCGCGATATGCAGCAGGGTGAAAATGGCAGCGCAGACCTACCGGAAAATCCATTTAGCTTTGTGCCCAATCAACAACAAATGGCTGATTTTAACAGCCTGTGTCGGAAAACCTTAATACAACCGCCAAGCGAACATTTTAAGCCGACTCAGGGCTATTTTGCGAATCCGTCACCAGACAGCTGGCAAACACTAGCCATGCAGGGTATTAGTGACTTTGTTGTTTTCAGTAGTGACACTGAACTGACAGCAGTGTTGCAACATCAATTACCTACGCTGCCTGAACCGGTAATCAGTAGCCTGTTTAGTTCGCTGGAAAACCGCCAGATAAATAAAGCTGCAACGCAGGCTGTGCTCGATTTTGCGGAAAATAATGCTGGTAACCACCGACTTCAGGGACTGGCGCAACGGGCCATTAGTCAGTCAACCGCCAATGCCTTAGTCAGCAACTATCTAATGCAATTACTAACAGCGAGTAACAACGAGTTGTCTCTTGATTCACTGGTAGTGATCGCAGGACGTCACTGGCAACGCCTGCATAACAATCCAGCTTTGCTTACTGCATTTTTCGAAAAACTGGCGTCTCAGCCACAAACAGCGGAATCCTTTAGTGCACTGTTTGCCGATTTGGTTCAAATACCGCTGCTCAGAACTGAAATACTGGGGTTGATTAGACAAGCAGACAGATCAGAGGCGTTATCGCGCGCGATTGGCAAACTCTTTACCCACGAGGTGCGTTAAATGCAGTTTAATTTATTAGATATTCTGTTATTTGCAATTGTAATCTTTGTTGGCTTTCATTTCTGGCGTATTCGCGCCATCAGCGAACGGGCTCAGTCGTATCTGCAACAATATTGCGAAAAACAAGGATTACAGTTTATTAGCTGTGCCAGACGTAAAACCCGGCTAACAACAGTCAGAGGTAAGCTGGATTGGTACAGTGAGTTTAATTTTGAATTTTCCGGTAATGGTGAAGATAGCTACACCGGCGCCATCGCTATGCGTGGATTAAAAGTGGTTCAAACCGATTTACCTGCCTACCGTATTTAACGGTAAAACACATATTGCAGACAGAATAAAGGCGCAGTCATAAAAATGAGTGCGCCTTTATGTTAATAATGAGGATCCTTCTCGCGCTTCCCTTGCCTGAAACGGCGTATATCCTTTTATCTTCCTTAACGGGTTTATCTATTCCGTGATAAACCTAGACTCCAGTGCTCCATGCCTTCATCCGTGATACAGCCTTCCTGACTTAATGTTCATCCTATGAACCCGTCCTTGCTTCCTATCCTCAAGCTTCGTCCTGAAGCGGTCCCTTATTTCATCCCTGAAATGTTTCCTGATACTCATCCTGAGCCTGTCCCAATTCATCCTTAAGTCATCCTGACCCGTCGTGTTTCCTTGTGACGAATGTAACTTTACTCCTGTTCAATCACCAATTGGGTATAAGAATCAAAACAAAATAATATTTATTGCAGACTAATAAATCAGCAGATGCATTTTTTACTGATTTTTTTATGGGGTTAAGGCAATTTAAACCCTTTTTGACAACAACATGTCACTGGCAAATCTTACGTATTTGTACGAAATTTCCTACACAAGGAGAAGCTAATCAGGAACTATTGATTTTGCTTAAATTGATCAAGCGGTGTCGCAAAACCAAAAGAAGAAAAGATGGCATCTTTCAACATCACCCAGTCAGCCAACAGACTATAAAAAGGATGCTTAAAAGTGGCGGGTTTATTTTTCTCAAAAAAGAAGTGACCGGTCCAGGCAAATCCGTACCCCAGTACTGGCAATAACCACAACCACTGGTATTGACGATTAAGAAACGCCCAAAACAACAGTACTACCACCAAACTACTTCCTACATAATGTAATCGACGGCAGGTTCGATTACTGTGTTCTTGTAAATAGAATGGATAAAACTCAGCAAAATTATTAAATTGCATAATCATCTGTCCGATGCAAAAACATGATATTTCCTTCAATTTCACCGACTTTGAGTTTTTTAATCAATTGATACTGACCGTCTTCAAAAAATGGCAAGTATTTATCTACGGTGACAAATACGCCCACTCCTTCACTTGAAGTATGCTCTTGAACCAAGGTATTAATTGCGCTCATTAAAATATGGCCTAAACCAAGATGTTGGCAATCAGGGTGAACCCCAATAAAAGACAGCATGTGATAATGAGTTGCTGGCATATGCCGTTGAATCAGTTGCTCTTTTTCAAGCATCTGTTTGGTACCTAAAAAGCCTGCGGTCAACAACATTTTTAAGCGCCAGTGCCAGAATCGTTGAGGCCCAAAACCGGTTTCCGGTGCAATTAAACAAGCCACAGCCAACAAACGCTCTTCATCAAATAAACCGATCATTGGCTGCCTTGCCTGCCAGAAAGCATTTAATTCTTCGCGAATGGCTGCCCTTAAACGCGATTCATAACCTTCATTGTCGAATTGAAAAATGTGTTTAAATAAAGGATCGTCGTGATAGGCCTGATATAAAATTGACCCCGCCACTTTTATATCTTCCGCGGCTAAATAAATGGCTTTGATATTATCCGTTTGTGGCGCTAAAGCTGCATTTTCCATCACGTATTCCTCGCATTAACATCGAATAAAACTCTACCGTATAAATTTTAGCCTGTTAACACTTTTTTTACGTTCCCCTTTGCCACAAGGTGCCTATACTTTAATTGAGACTAACAAATCTGCAGGAGAGTAATCATGGATTTAACGAATCCTTCCTTTAAACAACTTTTTGACCAGTTAGGCTTGGCTAGCGACCATCAGGCAATTGATCGTTTTATAGAAGAACATAAAGGATTAGACAGCACATTAAAACTACAGCAGGCCCCCTTTTGGAATCCTACGCAGGCAAAGTTTATTGAAGACAGTTTAAATGAAGATGCCGCATGGGCAGAATTAATCGACCAATTAAATAACAGGCTGCGTTAAAAGACAGCCTGTCTTATAAACACGCTTACAACTCCTGATAAGCCTTATCACCAAAGCCAAATAAGCTGCCATTTTTAAATACCAGCGCCGTGCATTCATCTTTAGTGGTTATGCCATCGCTGGTAACGTGGCGCGTGCGATAGAATAACACCTGATATTCAGCACCATCTTTTTGATAAAGCTCGTTATATTCAGCCACCCCCATTTTACGTTTAACATTTTGCAACGACATGCCTGTTTCCAGATTGCTGATTTTATCGCGATTCTCACGTGCGGTTTCGTGCCAGTCGCTATGCCAGTTATTGTCATCATCACCGCCCACCGACACAACACATCCGCTTAATAATAAAGGCAATGCCGCAGCAATAACTAAAAGTGACTTTTTCATTTTTATCTCCATCTGAGTGTAATTTGAGAAACAATCTGAAAATGAAGAAAGCAATTCAAAGGCCAAAATTTAACTTATTGTTTTTAAAGGATTTTATAGTTTTATCCTGAATTTAATTCGCGGTATAGTTAAGGCTATGACTAAAATGTAGTGAATTAGACTAAATCCGTATGCAAGACAATCAATCCTATCTTTATCAGCTATGTCAGCAACTTAACCAAAAAGGTTTGAAGCCTTCAGTAGGCCTGTTAAAAAGTAAAAGCCAGCGAGCGATTCCGATGAAAGACATCATTCGCTGCATACAACACTGGAAAAACGACTCAGACGCTATTTTAAAGACTGAAATATCATCTGACACAGAACAAGCCCCTCAGGAATTAAACCTTGAGCAGCGTGTGGAACAGCTGGAGCAACAAGTGAGTATGTTGAAGCAGCACATAGACAAACTGAGTCGTTAGTCACTATCCAACGGCTGTAACATATCAACAAACTCAACCACATTTGCCGCAATTTGTTTCTGTGGTTGTAATCCAACCTGCTCAAGCACCACTGCACCACTTTCATTATCCAGCGTCAGGATAAAATCCTCTTCATCAGTTAGAGCAATGAAAAACGTCACCGGCTGTTTTAAGCGGCGTTTCATTAAGACGTGACCAATTAAGTTTTGCTGCAAACGCACGGCGTCATCACTATTCCAGCATTGCAATAATTCAAGATTTCCATGCTCAGTACAAGCCTGCACGTTTTCACTAAAATAGCGACCATAAAAGGCCTTTAAATCCGGATGAATCTCCAGTTCCAACGCCTGCTCCATCGAGCTGAAATCTACTGGAGGATTCTGCAATACAGGTTTCCATTCAACCATCCCCTCCTCGTCTGCTTCCCCTTGCTGACAGGGTGACAGCCATTGCTCATCGTATTCGGTAAGCAGTGTTTTACCTGTTTGTTCAGCATGTTGTTGCAGACGTTTAAAAAAATGATCAAGACTGGCGTTAACTAAATGTGACATGTGTATTTTTCAAAAACCAAGTAAAATTGAGTCAATGGTAACGGCAGGACATTTTGAATGACACAACAAAACGATAATTTGCAGCAACTCTCTTTAGGTAAAGCAGTAGAATATACCGACCAGTATGCACCTCACTTGCTGCAAGGCGTGCCTCGTAGTATGAATCGTCAGGAATTAAATATTGTTGAAAACCAACCTTTTCATGGAGAAGATATCTGGAATGGTTACGAACTATCATGGCTAAACGATAAAGGTAAACCCTGTGTGGCAATTATGCAGGTGCGAGTACCAGCCACATCGCCCAATCTGATTGAATCCAAATCGTTTAAACTTTATTTAAATGGTTTTAATCAAACCCGTGTTAACACAATTGACGAACTTCAGCGCATGTTACAACATGATTTAAGTCAGTGTGCAGGTCAGCAGGTTGAAGTTACATTATTTACACCAGCCCAGTTTGCTACTTTTAACGTGGTGAGTTTGCCAGGCACTAACATTGATTTGTTAGATATTGAGGTAAATCAGTATCAACCCAATGTCAGCATATTAGAAACATCAAACAATGTGGTTAGTGAAACCCTGTGCAGCGATTTACTTAAATCAAATTGTTTAATCACTCACCAGCCTGACTGGGCGAGTATCGCAATCCGTTATGAGGGACCGGCCATTGACCATGCCAGTTTTCTGAGATACCTGATATCCTTTCGTCAACATAATGAATTCCACGAGCAGTGTGTTGAACGCATATTCTGCGATATTCAACAGCAATGTAAGCCTGACAAGCTAACAGTATATGCACGTTACACACGTCGTGGCGGTCTGGATATCAACCCTTTTCGCAGCAACTTCGAACCCTGCTGGCCAAACGGACGACTGGCTCGCCAGTAATTAAGTTCATTCTTTACACTTTAATTGAAACAAGGACTTACATTAAGCTTTTGCTATTTTTAACTAAAACAGGCACAACTAATGTTTAAGTTCCTTGTCAAAATTACAAAGGATATGTCGTACAACAAATGATGCATAAACCACCGGAATTACTGCAAAAAGAGCTGGAACAGGCTAAACAACAGCAACAAAAGCTGGTTCGCAGTTTCAAGCGGCAAATTGATGTACTGAGTCAGTTCATTATTCGCCTGTCACTGTTTTATGCCGACGCTAATCATAATATTGATGAAGAACTGGCACAGTTGCGCGGACACCTTGGTGGTAAAAGCAACTTTGCCATGGCTGAAAACAGCATAGGTAAAATCACTAAATTACTGGTACAGGAAGCAGATATATTTACTCACCAGGGTAAGTTGCTGCAAAGCCAAATTCAAAACGCATTAAAAGCATTACAACTAAAAACAACAGTAAAATCAGAGATTAATCAGCAGTGCATCAAAGTATTAGGTGAACTTCATCAGCAGCACTTATCACTGTATAAAGGCCTGCCTTATGTTCAAAAAGCCCTGTTGCTGTATCAACAGGCGCTGGCCTTAACTGATAAGACTGCCAGCGATGACATTGATAAAAACAAAATAAATTCTTTACACAAGCGCATCTGTGCGGAGCTCAGCCAGTTAATAGAACAACTCGCCAGTCAGGATACGCCGGATCGCGAGTTACAGCGAATCCGTATTAAACTAATCGATGGCATTACCCACGAAGAGTTATTGCAATGCTGCCTGATACTTATCCGAACCATATTAAAAGACGTGGTGAAAGAACGTGATCATGCGGAAAAATTTGTATCATCAATTCATCAGGTTTTAATCGATCTCAACCAACAACTGGACGACTCAATTAAACACACAAATGAGGTGATTGAACAGAAACAACAGAACCATCAGCAGATGCAGGCTCACATAGACAATATTGAAAATGTGGTCTCTGAAGCCAGTGACTTGCAACAACTAAAACAGCAAACCCAGCAATATTTGCAGAAACTGAATAAATCACTGGCCGCCAATACTCAGATTGATCATGAAGAACAAGGGCATTTATTGTCACTTCTCAATGCAATGCAAAGCCAGATCACTGAACTGGAGCAACAGGCGGATCAATACAAACAAAAACTAATTAAACAGCGCCAACAAAATGAAACAGATGTACTCACCGGTGTAGCCAATCGCAATGCTTATTTGACCCGGGCGCAAACTGAATATGAGCGCTGGCAACGCTATCAGCATCCACTGGCAATCGCTTTGATAGATATTGACCATTTTAAACGTATTAACGATACCTTTGGTCACTCTGCCGGAGACAAAACACTGCAGGTAATTGCACAGCAGATTCAAACCCAAATCCGCAATACCGATTTTTTAGCGCGCTGGGGGGGTGAGGAATTTATTTTACTGTTACCTGACACTGACCTTGAACAGCTAAGTGTTCCTTTAAGTGAAATTGGTAAAAGAGTAGAAAAAATCCCATTCAAATTTAAAACAGAGCAAGTCACTATTACTGTTTCTATCGGCGCAACCACTCTTCAACCTGAAGATACGCTTGAAGAAGCTTTCGAGCGTGCTGACCAAGCCCTGTATAAAGCAAAATCATCTGGTCGAAATCGTTTCATCATAGGATAACCCTGCATTATGAGAAAAAAGATCCAGCTAAATCCCATTGGCTCAATGAGCCTGTTATCACAATACGAAGTAGACAGACTCAAGCAATCAACAACAAATGAACTCTATCGCTTAATGCGTAATTGTTGTCTGGCTGTATTAAATAGTGGTGCAGAAATGGACAGCTGTGAAGATTTGTTCGCTCCCTATCAGGATTTCGACATTGAACTGCTTCAGCGTGAACGCGGGATTAAAGTCGCACTGCATAATCCACCGGAACTGGCGTTTGTAGACGGGCGTTTAATTCGCGGTGTGCACGAACATCTGTTTGCGGTCATCCGCGACATCGTTCATATGTCGGCTAAATACGAGAGTAATGGATTCATTGACACCACCGATCCGGTACAAATCACCCATATCGTATTTGATATGTTACGAAACGCGGAAGTGATTAAACCCGATTTAGAGCCTAATATGGTGGTGTGTTGGGGTGGTCATTCCATTGGTAACGTAGAGTACCAATACACCAAAGAAGTGGGCTATCAGCTTGGTTTACGTGAAATGAACATATGCACCGGTTGCGGGCCGGGCGCAATGAAAGGCCCAATGAAAGGTGCCGCAATCGGACATGCTAAACAACGTTTCGCTTACGGCCGTTATCTGGGCATAACCGAACCGGGTATTATTGCAGCAGAGCCCCCAAATGCCATCGTTAATCAGCTGGTAATTATGCCGGATATTGAAAAACGACTGGAGGCATTTGTACGCACCGCGCATGCCATTGTTATTTTCCCGGGCGGCGCTGGCACAGCAGAGGAATTACTGTATTTGCTTGGTATCATGCTAAATCACAAAAACAGCGAACAATGCCTGCCAATCGTGTTAACAGGACCCAAACAATCTGCCGCCTATTTTGAATCTATTCATCATTTTATTGGTGAAACACTGGGCGCTAAAGCACAAAAATTATATCGCATTATTGTTGACGACGCCCCCGAAGTGGCGCGTTATGTCAGACAACAACAGGACAATGTAAAACAATACAGGCTCAATACAGGCGATGCCTATCATTACAACTGGTCATTAAAAATTGAATCTGATTTTCAGCAACCGTTTGAACCCACACATGAAAATGTCGCAGCACTGAATCTGCATTTTGACCAGCCAACACCTCAGCTTGCCGCAGCTTTGCGCAAAGCGTTTTCAGCGATAGTAGCAGGTAATGTTAAAGCCGATGGCTTACAACATATCCGGGAAAAAGGTTTATATCAGATCAACGGAGATGTGCGCATCATGAGTTTACTCGATGAGTTATTGCAATCTTTTGTCGAGCAACAACGTATGAAGTTACCGGGTTCAGAGTACAAACCCTGCTATGAAATAAAGCGTTAAAACAATTTTGTTTTTTCACACTTTTTTTGCCGCAATTAACAGGTACAATATTTAGCGCAAATGAAAAGGGTGCGTTATGGGTAACAAGGTAGTAAAACGAATTGGTTTGGGGATCGCTGCTTACATGCTGTTTGTGGTGTTGGTGATGCTTTTTTATAAGGGTGATCCAAACCAGATGGAATGGCAGGACAGGGAGCAATATAACCGCGTGCAAATCAGCAAGCTTGAAGCAGGCATGAGCAAACAGCAAATCATCGACATGATGGGCTCTCCTGATATCAGTGAAGCTAAATCGGTTACCGATAAAGTCGTGCAGGTAATGTTTTACCGTACCGAACGTAAAAAGTCAGATGGCATAACCACCGCTGACGAGTGTATTCCTTTATTGTTTGAAGACAATCAATTGATTGCCTGGGGTAAAGACACCTATCAGCAATATTTAGATTTATAAGTGAGCGTAAACTTTAATCAGGGATTGATACTAGTTGAACAGTGTCAGACTTATTTTGCAAAGTGGCTACAGCAATTACTAAAAGAACCGAACAATCAGTCACTCATCAGTCAATCCGAAAAACTAGCAGTCATAGTTAACCAACTGGTAAAACAACATCCGCTTTTATCCCTGAGTTTACTGCAATGTCCCAAACAAAGCTGGCCCTGGAGCTACCGTTATATATTCCACTTTGCACTATTAACCAGCCAGTTAGCAAACTGCAATCAGTGGCATGAAAAAGTCACTGAAATCCTAATCAGATCCAGCCTGTTAACGCATAGAAAACGTATGATAGCTCTGGAAAAATGGGCTAAAGGCATACCGCTGGGGGAAGATGATAAAAGGCATTTTCTGTCTCCTGCTGTTTTATCCGAGACAGATTCAGCTAAGGCATCTCTTTTACATGTTTTGCTCAACATGCCAGCCAATTCATTATTACTTAGCAGCAAACTGAAACAGGATGTAGGAAACAACGCAGCTTACAGCCTGCTAATGCTAAGCAGCCAACTTGCATTACGCATCACTCCCGGAGCTAAACGACAGGCCTGTAGTGTATTAAAAGCCATTAAACTGTTGGCGGGCATACTGCCCCCTTCGCAATATCAACGATTAAATACGCTGTTAAAGGTAACCGGCATGAGTTTTCCTGCCAGCCTCTTAGACCAACAAAAACATTATCTACTGGCAAAAATCAATCCACATCAGACCGCACGTGTACAAATCATTGACAATAAGCCCGCTGTATCTTTGTTACACCCAGCGGAACTCAACATAACGCATTTTGCAGCACCTGCTGTGGTAGAAAATAGTTGCGCCCATCTGCAGCAATTATGGCCAACTGGCTGGCAACGGGAAAAATATCCAACAATAAACCAAACATACCGGCTGGTGCCCATTCACTATCGGCTGGATTTACCGCCTCCCGCATTAGCTGATTTTCATCAGCAACTACAACAAAACGAGCCCGATACCAAGGTATTAACCAGATTGATTGAAAGCGAACAACATCTGGCTAAATACATGTGTTTGCAGGCCGAAGTGCGTTCACGGCTGAATATCAAAGTACAACAGGTAAAACAGGCTCTTCTGGTACAAGGTTTTGAGCGAAGTTTTCATATATTAAGTCAGCAGGCATTATGTGTGCGTTTGTATCAATACCGCTTCCCCGGCTTTGAAACGTTACAGCAACTAACACCATGGCATGCTGCGATTGCCTCACAACTAGCAGCAATGACAAAACTTGACCTGCTGGAAGAAGAAGTACAGGCCGCTATTTATTTTTACCATTCAGGCGTGTTTATTTCACCACGGGTTAAATCCTGTTACCAGCTGACACTGTCTGATGATGTGGTATTTTCTCCAGTGCATTTATTTAAAAACCTTAAACTTACTAATGTCATAGATAACAGCATTAAACTTGGAGAGTACTGGCGACAACCGTCATCGACATTGGCAGCGTTTAGATTAACCGTCAATCATCATAGCCATAGCTCAACAATGGTCATGAAACTAAGCACGATTATTCAGCTAAGTCTGGCTATGACACAGCAAACCTTGCGTTTTGGCCAATTGAGCGATGCTTTTTATGCCGACCCAAAAGTTCAGGCCACAATGCAACAATTTGCATTAACTGAGCGACAATTCGATACAGTTGTTAATGATGCGTTACACATTGTCTCTCCCTGTTTACCTTTGCAGTAAAAATGTCGCCAAAAGACGCTTATTGCTGGAAAAAACTGGCTTAAAATGCTATAAAACGCGCCCTCAAAATTCTCTTTAAGCTTTGAGCAGTTTGGCTCACAAAAGGAAAAATCACTATGGCACAACAGCGCATAACCGTAATTCCCGGTGATGGAATTGGTCCCAGTATCATTGATTCTGCAATTCAAATTCTCGACAAAGTCGGTTGTGATTTCGAATACGATTATGCAGACGCTGGCATTACTGCGCTGGAAAAAGACGGTGAGTTATTGCCTGCACGCACTCTTGAACTGATTGAACAAAACAAAGTAACCCTTAAGGGGCCTTTAACTACACCCGTTGGTGAAGGTTTCACCTCAATCAATGTTAGCCTGCGTAAACAATTTAAACTGTATTCAAATGTGCGTCCGGTACTGAGCTTTAAAGGTACTCAGGCACGTTATGAAAACATCGACATTATCACTGTACGTGAAAATACCGAGGGTATGTACAGCGGTTTAGGACAGGTTGTGTCCGAAGACGGCAGTGAAGCGCAAGCAATGAGTAAGATCACCCGTGAAGGTGCAGAGCGCATTGTAACATTCGCCTACGAAATGGCACGTCGTGAAGGCCGCAAAAAAGTCACAGCCGTACACAAAGCCAATATCCTTAAATCAACATCAGGTTTGTTCCTCAAAGTAGCACGTGAAGTGGGTGAGCGTTACCCAGATATTGAATCGGCTGAAATGATTGTTGATAACTGTTGTATGCAATTGGTGATGAATCCTCACCAGTTTGACGTAATTGTCACCACTAACTTATTTGGCGATATTCTATCTGATCTTTGTGCAGGTTTAGTCGGAGGCTTAGGCATGGCACCTGGCGCCAACATTGGTAGCGATTGCGCAATTTTCGAAGCAGTTCATGGCTCAGCGCCTGACATTGCGGGTAAAAACCTGGCTAACCCGACTTCAGTTATTTTGGCATCAGTACAAATGCTGGAATACCTGAATATGGGAGATAAAGCAGAAAAAATCCGCTCTGCACTAAAAGACGTTATTGAGACAGGTGATCGCACTACCCGCGACTTAGGTGGCGAACATGGCACCACTGACTTTACAGCGGCAATGCTAGAACGTTTATAAAACAGAATGAAACTGAAAAAAGCGCCGACAGGCGCTTTTTTTTATGTATGCACTATACTCAGGTTTAGCTGGTACGGGTTTTACAGCAAGGAGTAAATTTAAACCGCTTAAGGAGATTAAGGATGAAAAAAATATTCCTGCCACTTGTTTTAACTGCAGCATGCCTGGTCTCAGGACCTACATTAGCTTTCCCCAATGACAAACTACCTGAAGTAACCAAGGTAATGAGTCAGCAGATAAACCTCAATACTGCAACGGAAAAAGAACTTGCAACCCTGCCGGGTATAGGAAAAAGCAAAGCAAAAGCCATCATTGAGTACCGAAATGAACATGGAAAAATCACATCACTGAAAGAGCTGGTTCAGATCAAAGGTGTGGGTAAAAAAGTGGTTAGTAAACTTGATGGTAAAGTAACCCTGTAACATTCATCTCATCTGCAATAAGAAAGGGAGCATATGCTCCCTTTCTTATTTAGCCATTTGTTTGATGTATTTCTTAAATTCATCACCAAGTGCAGGATGGCGCAACGCATATTCAACATTGGCTTTCATGTAGCCCAATTTGCTGCCGCAATCATGACTTTTGCCTTTCATATAGTAGGCATCAACCTGTTCCGTATTCATCAGCTCAGCGATAGCATCAGTTAACTGAATTTCACCGCCTGCTCCTGGAGGGGTGCGTTCCAGTAACGGCCAGGTTTTAGCTGACAGAACATAACGTCCAACAACGGCTAAATCAGAAGGCGCATCTTCAAGCGCTGGTTTTTCAACCATGCCATGAATTTTACCCGACTCACCCGGTTTTAGCTCTGCCCCGTCCAAATCAACAATGCCGTATTTAACCACATCCTGCTTAGGAACCTGCTCAACCATAATCTGACTGACACGATTAGTATTAAAACGTGCAACCATTTCAGCCATATTGTCTTTTTTAGGGTTGCTTGCTGCATCATCAATGATCACATCTGGCAGCACCACAGCAAAAGGCTCATCGCCAATCAAAGGATAAGCACAAAGGATTGCATGACCTAAACCTTTGGCAACCCCCTGACGCACATGCATAATGGTCACATCTTTCGGACAAATGCTTTGCACTTCTTCCAATAACTGGCGCTTTACGCGGGTTTCCAGGGTGGTTTCCAATTCAAAACTGGTATCAAAATGGTTCTCAATACTGTTTTTACTGGCATGGGTTACCAGAATAATTTCTTTAATACCTGCTGCCACACATTCATTCACTACATATTGAATTAGTGGTTTATCTACCAGTGGTAACATCTCTTTGGGAATCGCTTTAGTGGCAGGTAACATGCGGGTACCCAAGCCAGCAACCGGGATCACTGCTTTTCTGATTTGACTCATAATACTTTTCCTTCTAACGACTTTCCTCGGCCTATAGCGTAGTAATGCAAGCCACGTTCCAGCATGTCTTCAACATCATATAAGTTGCGGCCATCAAAGATCACAGGTTGCTTTAATGAAGTTTTAATTAAGTCAAAATCAGGTGCCCGGAATGCCTGCCATTCGGTGCAAACGACAAGGCAATCTGCGCCTTTGAGTGCTTGCTCTTTGTTCCCCATTAGAGACAAGTCGTCACGCAATCCATAGATACGTTGTGTTTCTTCCATCGCCTCAGGATCATAGGCCTGAACCTTAGCCCCAGCTTGCCACAACTGCTCCATCAGCACACGGCTGGATGCCTCACGCATATCATCAGTATTGGGTTTAAATGAAAGCCCCCATAAGGCAATAGTTTTACCACTGATGTCGTTATCAAAATGACGCATAATGTAGCTAAACAGCTTTTCTTTTTGTGCGTAGTTAACACTCTCTACCGCTTCCAAAATTTGCGCTTTATAACCCACACCATTTGCACTACGGATTAGCGCCTGCACATCTTTGGGGAAACAGGACCCACCATAACCACAACCAGGATAAATAAACTGGTAACCAATACGCGGATCTGAACCAATACCTTTACGTACATTTTCGATATCAGCACCAAAACGCTCGGCCAGGTTAGACATCTCATTCATAAAACTAATCTTGGTAGCCAGCATGCAGTTTGCAGCGTATTTGGTCAATTCCGCACTACGAATATCCATCACAATGACTTTATCGTGATTACGATTAAAGGGTGCATATAACTGACGTAATGTTTTTTCGGCTTTAGCCGAACTGGTGCCAAGAATAATACGATCAGGGCGCATACAATCATTTACCGCAGCCCCTTCTTTTAAGAATTCAGGATTGGATACCACATCATATTCGGTGGCTTTATTCAGCTCTTTAAGCTTTGCGGTAACCGCGGCGTTAACCTTATCTGAAGTACCGACTGGCACTGTCGATTTTGTTACTATTATTTTACGGTCCTGCATATGCTCAGCAATGGTACTGGCAACGGCTAATACATATTTAAGGTCTGCTGAGCCATCTTCATCAGGCGGCGTACCTACCGCAATAAAAATAACTTCACCATGTTCAACGCCTTTTTTGGCATCAGTGGTGAAATTTAAACGCCCCTGCTCAAAATTACTTTTAACCATAGGCTCAAGGCCGGGTTCATAAATTGGGATAATGCCTTGTTCTAAATCATCAACCCTAGCCTGATTCACATCAACGCATACGACATCATGTCCGACTTCGGCAAGCACGGCTCCCTGTACCAACCCGACATAACCTATTCCAAATACGGTTACTTTCACAATCTAAAATCCTTTATTTATCAATAAAAAACTGATGAGTTATAACTACCAATTATCGTTATAGGATCCATCTCTCATACGAAGACCGTCCCAAATCCCTCTCACCATAAAGATTAAACGTTCTTTCTTATTATTTTGTAGAAAAGTATTGGCAAAAAAGCGAATTGGCATAACTAATATATTTCTTATCTTCCAATATAGAGGCACATAATCTCGACGAGTTAAAATCAATATATTTCTAAACTGGTAATATAAACGAATGGGTGAACCTACTTTATAGGTAATACCTGCAAATTTACTACGTGCATCCCCCAACCTGTGTACCATATACAAGTTATTTGCTATGGCTACATCAAAGTTTTTTCTTCTGGCCCGCCAACACCACTCATGATCTACACCATCGATAAATAACCTTTCATCTTTAAAACCTGTTAACTCAAGCTGATGTAAATCGATCAACATACCAGAAGAAATAATTTGTGTTACACAAACAAAGTCTTCATGAACAAATAACTCTTTTTGCACCCTGGGCTTAACAAGTTTTTCAGAGAACGAGCACACAATTCTTGGCCCTATAGCAATTACTCTTTTATTGTCCGTTTGAGCACTTGAGAGTTGGTCAGAAAGAGATTTAACGAAATACTCATCTACTAAGCTATCTTGATCAAGCAGTAAAGCTCGGTCACATTTTGCTAAACATAGGTCACTAAGACCCACATTCTGTGCCGCTGCTATACCGATATTTGACGAAAAGTGATGATAACTTAAATTTGCCCTATCTAAGTTAAGCTCTGAAGGACGGGGAGAATTATCTATCACACAAAGTGCATCGACCTGGCCACTAACTTTGTTGACCAAAGCCTGCGCTTCCGCCAAGAAAGGGTTAAATAGAACTATGACTGCACCGATTTTCAATGTTTTACAATCTTTTCCAGTAAGTAACGATCAAAAGTATACGCAATTTTTATTATTTGCGAAGGCATCATACGCAAACATATTACAGCACATGCATACATAATATTTGCCACAGTAAACTGATTTAATTTTTTCATAGTATACCAACGAGCTTTAAATTCATTTATAGACTTATTAATTCCCCTACGCTTATAGAAATTATTCACTCGTCGAAACTTTAAGAGTTTCTCGCTTAAATTAGTAAATTTGTAACCAGCTGCCGCTAAATCAGCCCATAGAAAATAGTCCTGGGTATTGGCTAACTTTTCACTATAGCGGAACCCAGCATCAAAGACACTAAACCTTAACCCTACAGTAGGATGATTAAGTGAACACCTTTTCGGCAAGAATTTTATTATTTCTTCATGTGACAACGGTAACTTACGTTGTCCCACAACATTTCCTTGTTCATTTATTTCATCTAAAGCACTACCCAAAATACTAACAGAAGGATTGCTTTTTAAGAATTTAGTCTGAACTAGTAACCTATTTTCACATGCTATATCGTCAGCATCCATACGGAAAAAAAACAGTGGCGCCAATCGTTTGGACCATTCGACGACATAATTCATACAAGCACTTAAGCCTCTATTTTCGCTGCTACGAATTAAAGCAACATTTCGATGCTTAAATAAAGTATCGCGCACCAAGCTCTCAATTTCGCCACCAACTTCCCCATCAAAGACAATAGCAAAAACAAAGTCAGTATATAATTGGCTCAAAACGCTTTCGATCGCTTGTTGAACCCAGTCAACTCGATCACCTTTATAAACGGCCATTCCTACAACAGCCTCACATGTAGAAACCTTCACTTCAGTATCTACAGTAAACTTATCTATCAATGTTAAAACTCTATTCGTTTTGTACCTCAAATGGAGGAAACTTATTTTGTCATCGAGGTATATATTAATCGGCTAAAAGTAACAGAAGATTGGTGAAAAATCCTTGTTAAATTCCATAAAGATGTAATCGTCTTAGAGACTTAACTCCGGATGCTAAAATCTTCATAAGACAAGGTTAAATGTCTATTATATGCGGGATCTTTTTCAATTATCTCATTCCATGTATTTTGGATATAATCAACCTCACCTGCGAATCTATGCTGTTTTTCTGGCGTATCCTCATGACCTCTAGACACAGACTCATGATGAAACAAAATAGCTTCAGCGCAATACACGTTGCGCTTATTAGACAATGCAACTCTTAAGCATAAATCTACATCATTGAAAGCTACTTTTAATTCCCTTTCATTCAATCCACCTACTTCCAGAAAATCACTTTTCTTAATTAAAAGACAAGCTGCAGTCACGGCACTAAAGTTATTTGTAGCAACTAATCTGGCTAGATAACCATCATGGTCACAAGGGAAAAACTTATGGGCATGCCCTGCCCCACCACCGTATCCCATTACTACGCCAGCATGTTGAATTAATTTATTGGGGTAGAGCAGTTTTGCTCCAACACAACCAACATCTTTCCTACAAACATGCCCAACCATATATCTGAGCCAATTGTGGTCTATGACTTCAATATCATTATTAACCAGACCAATGATACTTCCATTTGCATACTTAACCGCAAAATTATTAATCGCTGAATAATTAAATTCATGTGGATATTTCAGAACCCGAATTTTGTCGTTCTGAGAAAGCTCTGAAAAATAATCAAGTGACTCCTTTTCGTCAGAGTTATTGTCAACTAAAAGAATTTCGAAATTTTGATAACTAGTTTTTTGCAGAATTGATTCAATACACTTCTGAACTAAGTCTTTCGCATTCTTTGTTGGTATGATTAAACTAACTTTTGGCTTGTCTGAAACATTCCAACACAAACTTAATATATTGGATTTTTTAGAAACGGTGACTTGAGCAATTCCACTGATTTTTTTCAATACTTTTGTGCCCACAAGATCCGTTATTAATTCAGCGTAATGAGGACGGTGCAACAGAGTAAAACTAATATGCGTAGGATAAAATTTAGCATTTTCGATGTACTGCTCTATAAACCAAGACGCGATACATCCAACATCTATATTATCTACAGACATCAAGAAATGTCGAACATTCCTGAGATAAATTCCACTCCTTATGTATGCTGTTGTTATCTGTAAATCCGGATTCCAGTCAGGATAAAATTTAGGTGAAAATCGACTATTTTTTTCCAACGAATCAGTATCAACATAGGCTATGTCAGCATTTTTAGTAAAGTGATTTAGGGCTATCAGTAATAACGAGTGAACATAATCACCATTAAAAATCAAAAATGTAGGATTTTGTATACAATCGAAATCAGCATCTCCAAAATGCAAAATTTTTGCATTTTCAAGGCTATTCTTAATTATTTTCTGAAATTTTGAAGAGAATTCTGGCAGTATAAACCAACAATTCGCAAATGGGGTTTCGAGATTTTTTATCCCATCAATTGTAATTTTTAAAGCTACTAAATCTGTAGTTGGACACAAAATAATTAAGTCGACTTTCTCATCAATTATCGGAAGTAAACTCAGCTCCGTGTTTTGTAATTCTATATTATCCTGGTATAGCTTCTGTTCCAGTTGCTCTCTGACCAAGCGATGCTGAATCAATTGGGTTCGATACCAATGTGCTATTTTAGTATGTTGTCTTAGTTTCAATCTCCAGGTAACTGGCATTAAGCGTATTAGTAACTTTAATGTTTTAATTCCAAAATATTTCACTTAACACCTAATACATCGGGAGTGGTTGTTTTGTATGATTATTTATTAGTTCTATCTTATCGTAAGGATTAGTTTTAATTGAATATCTAAAACCAACATACCCCAATCGATTTACACCAAGTTTTCTTAACGGTGCGTGAAAACCGTTTGCTACTAATGTTGATACTTTTTCCCCATTTATAATCATGTCTAGCATGACCGGTTCGTCTGAATTTTCATAAAAAGCAAAGCCATTGATGACATTCCGTTTAGGATTGACCTCCCAAGACCCATGCATAAAAGGTTGCCCTGAAAACAAAGATATTTTCTCCCTCCACATAAACTTTTCCAACAACTTATTATAAAGCTCGATATCTTTTTGATTTAATTTAATAACACTTTGAACGTCAGATTCAGTAGGAACAAATAAATCTCGCTTACTAGCTGTATTTACTTTTTTATGTCGGAGTTTCCCTTTATTAAGCCTACTTTCGAGTAATTCAATAGATTTTTCATAATGCTCTGCTACACCGACAAATCCAATTGCAGACCAAGGAACACCATTTAAAAACTGGCTTTGACTATTAACCATTCTTGGCATTGATATAAATTCATCAAACGAACCTTCAAAACCACTATATCGCCTAACATGTTTATATTCGGAAACAATACGTTCAAGAGGATTTCTCACAAATGTAATGAGATTCAAGCAATTTGATAAGTTTAAATAGCGGGAGACTGAAAAGTGACCATAAATAGCTTCAACGCCAGCATCAATAAATTGATACATGTCTTTTTGGTTGTAATAATTATTCAACACTAGTTGATTAGTTATTTTCTCTTGAGGCCCATAATCTGAAACAAAATTCTTTTCACCATAAACTTCAACCAGTGCTTCTCTTAAGCTGGTACCTGCAGTTTTAGGTATATGTACAAATAAAGAAACTGATTTATTTTGTATCAATGTAATATCTCAATGCTATTTTAAATGAATTGTTCAGCGAGTGTTTCTGCTACGCCTTTTGTTGTTTGTAACTGAGTTATTTCCTGTTGTTTACGCTGCTGCTCTATTCTTTGCATATCTGACCCAAGATATTTTTGAACAATGTTGGCCAGGCTGTCTTCATTTTCAAAACATACGCCAGAATAATGCCCCAATGCATCCTTGTTCCAATCGGAAATAACAAATGCCCCAGCCATCACAAAATCAACATATTTGTGACTAACAGTCCCCATCTTATTCATCATATTATGATGGTCAATCAAACAAATTTTACTACCTTTAGCCAACATTGGTATCTCTTCGTATGGAACGGTCCGCGCAACCCAGTAACTTTTTGCAAGCGGATTTCCTTCATAGTGATCCCAATTAGGACCATAAATATTGAATTTGAGATTATTTTGCTCAACTATCGGTAAAACAGCTTCTACGATCGGTCGCACTCTAGGTGTACCAATAAAAGAGACATCACATTGATAGCGAGGACGGGTCCTATTTGAAGGGCTTAATGAAGAAAACGGACGAATAATATCAATCTGTTTAGATGTCTTAAATTCGGCCTGAGTTCTTTTTTGCTCTAAGAATAATTTTACTCCTTCACTGCAGACAAATACTTTGTCAAAACGCTTAATATTATCCAGCTTTTCCGCATGGCAATATATCAACGCGATATTATTTGCACTTGGGTCAAATTTACCTACTTCAGGATAAAAATGACGTTGTGGCCCACCTAAAAAGTAAATCCTGTTTTTAGATGCTGCACGATATTGGTACCCTAAGGCGGTTAATGCTTCCTTTAAGTTAATATAGAGCCGATAGTCGTACCACAAAACATTCTTATGTGGAGATGCAATGCAAAAGTCTTTCATGAAAAATCTTACTATTGATAAAAGGGTAAATAGTCGTCATAGCGTCGCTGAAAAGGTATCTCAATTTCTTTTAAGGTTTCACGGCGCAACATGTTTGATGACCATTGCCAATATTTATGTTGCAACGACTTTGCAACATCTGGATAAAGGCTTATCAAATTGATTTTTTCTGTTGGATCATTTTCAATATCGAATAAATATTCTCTTTTGATACCAGCTTGCAAATATTTCCATCGGCCTTCCCTCACAGCCCTTTGGTTGTAGAACTTCCAAAATAATGGACGAGAAGATAAAACAGGATTTTCGTTACCGGTTAAGGTAGGGAACAAGTCAACTCCATCTAGCTCACTTAAGTCAGTCTCACCAGCCAATTTAAGGGCAGTATATGCCGCATCCAGGGCTGAAACAGGCTTTGAGATAACACTGCCGGATTGGAAATGTCCTTGCCAAGATACAATATAGGGTACACGGATTCCTGCTTCTGTCAGCATGCCCTTTTCCCCCGTTAGTGGATCATTACGGGACCCATCCCAGATCCCACGTATTTGAATGGGCTTATCGGGCATAGTATCGTCTAAAGGCGCACCATTATCACTTATAAAATAAATGATGGTGTTTTTTAAAATGTCGTACTTTGCTAATTTATCAATAATTTTCCCGACGCCATCATCTATTGCAGAGATCATGGCAAGTGCATAGCGTCGTCGCTCTGGCATGTCTCCAGGAAATCTTGACAAATATTCCTCTGTTGCGCTCAAAGGAACATGCGGCCCATAATGAGCCACATGCAAATAAAATGGAGATTGCCAATTTTTGTCAATAAAACCGATCGCAGCTTGAGTAATCGCATCCAGACGATACATGTTGTAATTGCGATACCCCGCTTTTTTAGACTGGCCTTTTAGATCAAAATTCGTCCAATAACGTAAATCAAACCCAAAAAACGTATCGTCATATCCTCGCTTATCGGGAAAATATTCTCTTTTCTCAGACAAAGGGACTTTATTAGCGTTAAAGGGTAATATTTCCGGATGATTTATAGCCCCCCACTCCTTTGAATTATTATCAATTTCCAGATGCCATTTACCTACTAGACCAGTTTTGTATCCAAGTGATTGAAATCTATCACCTAACGTCTTTACACCTTTAGGAATTGGAGTAAACACATTTTCTTCTACACCAAAGCGTTCCTGATATTGTCCGGTAACCATGGCAGCTCTTGAAGGTGTGCATTGCGGAGCAGTTACATATCCGTTTGTAAACCGCACTCCGTTATTCGCCAGTCTATCTATATTTGGTGTTTTTATGTCAGTTAGTTGATTTTGAACTCCTAGATCAGCATAGCCCTGATCATCTGTATATATAACGATGACGTTTGGAGGATTAGTCACTTGGGTTACGGCAATTTTTAATCCAGCATTTATAACTAAGTTACTGCCGGAGGCTAAAAAAGAGGTCGAGTTTATGGAAAGAGGTATTTGTACAACTTCCTTACTTTTTGTTGAAAGAAAATAAGCTGTATCTGATGAACGACGCACAACAGAAGGATCTGATATTCCATCACCGTCAAAGTCAGCAGCCAACACAATATCACTTGCCAGTTGGCCAAATTTCAACCGTTGAATTCCATCACGTTGAGTTGAATTATAATTACTACCAGAAGAATTCTTTATATACCACATGCCAGATTGAGGTCTTCTTACTGCTATATCGGCAATACCATCTCCATCATAATCAGCAGGTATTGGAATATCAGCCTCCTCAAGGCCAAAACGAAAAGTATTTACAGTTGAATCAGCCAGGCTTCTTTCTTTCGACTTAGAAGAGTATACGATATACCAGCGATAATTTTGAGGTCGTCTGATTGCAAAGTCTGTGATGCCATCTCCATCATAATCAGCAGGAACAGGAATGTCCCCCTTTTCAATCCCAAAACGGAAGCGTTGGATCCCATCTCTCAAATTAGAATGGAAATTGCTTCCAGAAGAATTGAGAACAAACCAGGTCCCAGTAGATTTTCTAAAAATAGCGACATCACTTTTCCCGTCACCATCAAAATCCCCTTTTACCGGAACATCGTTTATATCAAGACCAAACCTAAGCTTAAGGATACCATTTTGCTCGGGATTGGAAGAATGACTGATAAACCATTCACCAGTCGATGGACGACGAATAGCAATATCATCCAGGCCGTCACCATCATAATCAGCTAACACCGGAATATCGGTAGGTTGTAATCCAAAGCGTTTAAGTCTCTCTACAACTGAAAATCCCGTCACAGAAGAAAGAAAACTCCATTCACCGCTTGCAGCGTCACGCATCACTATGTCTGCTTTATTATCACCATCCAGATCAAACTCAGTAGCCACTGCATTGCATAATGGGGTGAGCAAGGAAATAGCGAATAACAGACAAATTTTCCGGATAAACAATATTGGTTCCCCAACCACAAAATAATTCATAATAATGCTATACGTGATTTGTTTCGTATTCTTTAAGTTTTTGCTTTATCTTGGGTCCCTTTGGCCTGTGAATCAAAGCTTGCTTCCAAATTGAATTGGCAGCGTGAACATCAAACTTTTCAACTATTTTAGCAAGTTCGATTAATTGATCAGGGTTATTACATTTAGGGAGCGTTTTTGAGCTTTTGATTGCTTCTACTAAACTATTTTTCTCGGTATCAGAGCACCCCTTGAAGACCTTGATCAAATCGGGAATATACTGCCAAGGTACCGATGGCAAATAACTCAATGTAAGATAATAACGATTTTTAACGAAGCTCTGAGCTTCCTGCAACAAACTATTTATCTCAAGAGACTCAACAAATTTCTTCTTCGCATCTAAATAGCTTTCATAACCTTTAACATTTAGCTCAAATATAACTTCTCTACCGGAACATTCATTATATCCCCCACGATTCAACTTAATTTTTAACTCATCAGATGGACGTCCACGGTTTAATAAAGATACATACTCCATAGGTGAACGAAATGCCCGGTGAATAATCATGACAGGTCTTAGATGTTGCAGTTTCTCATGCAGACCTTCGTGTATTTGATGATGTTTAACAAAGAGCTCGCCGTCAACAAGCACTGACTTACCCTGTTTTAGTTCTGGTTTATGAAACCGATGCTTTTCGACTTCAGAAGTTACTTTAATCAGAGTTTTAACCAGAGGATTAATTCTTCCTTTGATACTTTGAGGAAGTGGTTGAAACGAAAGATCTTGCCCAAACTCATTGATCCACTCAATTGAAATTGTGTCAGCGTCTGGATTATCCAGAATGCACTCTTGTACTGACTTAGCTAAACTTTTTGGGGTCCAATATTCGTCAATATCTAAAAACAAAACATAATCAGCTTCATCATTCGTTTTAGCGTCAGCGAATGCTTTTGCGTAAATGATGTATTGAAGATTATTTTGAGCATCTTGCGGACAAGTATCCACCCAGTCAGCGTTCAACCCACGTACATGCGGGTAAATGGTATTAATACGCTTCAATATATCTAAACTATTATCAGTCGTGCGATTCACGTACACATCAATGGCATTGAATCCCAAATATAAATGGTGTTGTACCCAATCAGTTATATATGCGCCTTCATCCTTGGCGACTGCAATAATCTTAACTCTAGGACCTGACATCGTAACTTTCTCTACTGTTCAATGACTGTTTTTAACTTTTGAGTAATATGTTGCAGTATATCCTGCGCTTTCGGTTCCAACATCCAATCAGGTTGGGCTATACGCAATGTTTTAATACGAGTATTAGGTTTGTAATTCAGAATATTTTCTTTAAATTTCTCTACTATAATCGATTCACAACGAACATCGATAAAATAATTGCCTACGTTTAGTATCTGTATATAAGATTCAACGATGGCTTTTAATTCCGTTAAACCACAATCATCTAAACTGGCCACATGTTTAGCATACTGGTTGCGTACCTCTGCTCCATGAATATCAAACAGCACTTTAAATCGTTGATTTAACGCTCGAATGATTTCAATATCAGTAATATCCATCGACCTATTCACTGCATCAGCATTTTGTTCAGGGGTAACAAAACCGGGTTGCCAGGACATTCCTGTTAATGAAATAAAATCTTGTAAAAGAGAATTGTTATCAGCAGATGCATCGTAATCAAGAATTCTGATGTTACGCAGACCAAACACATTGCTAAACATATTTAGTTTAAGATCTGCAGATAACATCTGACTAGCCCCAGGACGAGCTAAATGTTCATGATAATAAGAAAAGAATGATTCTGTGCCCCCGTGCTTAATCACTTCCTGCCAAATAGAGTAAAGCTTAAAACTTGCTCTTCGCCAACTGAAAAGCACAACAATATTTTTACTTTTAATTGAGTCTTTTAAATAGGAAAAATCGTCTTTATTTAACGAAATAAAATCCTCGCTGGATAAAATAAAATCGTGCTCTTCATCAAAAAAATCAACAATTTCCTGAGTCAATTTTCGCTCTGCAATTAACTCGCGAAACTCGTGGTGACCAAATATTTTTTGAAAACGCTTAGGGTATACAACATTTTTCTTAAACAAGTGACTTTGATTATCAAGTAAAAATTTCTGAATTAATGTTGTTCCCGTTTTATGCGGACCAACATGTAAATAAAGTGTGTTCATTAAATATCCTGATGTGGCGCCGCTTTATTCACCAAAAAATGGATAACGACCTAAATTACTCATCAAAGGTCCCCATTTTAGTATATTTGTTTTATCCATTTCGGATGAATCTTTAAATTTAGGTTTAAGACCAGAGGCTTGCCATTTGTCAACTGGGTTTAAAATATGCATGTTAGTAAAACCATAATCGCCACACAATTGAGCATCGGCGCGAACATTATCACCAATGTGAATACATTTCGCCCGCAAAAAGTTAACTTTTTCGCTTAACATTTTCCACATGGTTCCATTGTCTTTACGTAATTGTTGTTCACAGGACAGGAATAACGAATAGGGTGCCGAAATACCAATTTTACGTAACATAGTCCGAATCTGGCTACTAGTATAATAACTGTCACTCACTAACCAAATCTCTTTACCTAGATCACTTAAGTGATGTAAAACCTGTACCATTTCATCTTTTGGTAAAATACTATTCAAATCAAAGCTAAATTCTAACTCTAACCAAGACATGGCTTGCTCTTCATCACACCCCAATAGTTGACCAAGTCTGTGATAAATTTCAATAATATTAACATCGCCAATAAATTTTTTCTGAACCCGAATCTCGTGTTCAGCTCGATTCCGAAAATCAACAAACGCCTGCGGAGTGGCAACAATAGATTGTTCTGTAAGAACTTCACCTACCTGAAACTTGGCAAAATCAGGTTCGGTATACTTTCGTCTTAGAATGGTGTCGAAAATATCAAATGATATCACCTCAAACCCTTGAAGCTCTGTAATCAACTGTGTCGGTGGCTTGTAATAATTGGCAAAAATATATGACTTGTCCTGAGTAAACTTTGCAGCTTGTGGATGATAAAAAAATTGTTCATAGTTATTTTTTTCTACCAAAAGACCAAGAGCTCTTTCCAGAGCATGTAGCCATGACCCATCATTCGGCAGGGGTTCTTCGGGGAAAGAATCATAATCATAATTGGTTTCAAGAAGTTGTTTTATCGCTTCGGGTCTAACCCAAAACATTCCTCCAACCGGATAGTTTAGAAAGTTGTCAGAAACATCAATTCCCCAATCCTCAATAAAAGACTTCGCAAATGGCTTGTTACAAGTCCAATGATTTACCCACGATGGCATCATCCAAAACGAAGTAGGGTAATACATGCCTAAGTTTTTATGTTCAGCAAACAAACGCAACATGCAAGCAACCACATGCCTGTCTTTAAATAAATACTGATTAAGATAATCAAACCACTGAGTTTGCTCCCTTCCCGAATACAATGACTTTTTGGAATGTAAGTGACAAAGCAAGTCATAATTAAGTAACTCTTTACCAAACTCCACCAGCATGGGACCGAAATTTCGTCCTCGGTTTGGCACAATCGCAACCTTCAGTTTTTTAACAGTTAACAATTGAGCATATTGCTCTTCAACTTTTTCTTTTATTTCTTGAGATGCGGCTGCGACAAAGACATCTACATCGATGGGAAATGATTTAAGACAATCTGCGAATTTATCAACAAAATCGTCATAAAAAATATGCAAACAAATTGCAATGTTTTGTAACTGCCAGTCAACGTTATCTTTTGCAATTAGCTGCGACTTTGGTTGCCAACGCACCGTAGCAGGGGCAATCTGCCTATTTTCTTTCCTGCCATAATTGAAATAATGAAGTAGTGGACTAACACCTTGGAGATATATGTCTAAGTTGTTTCGCAAATAATGCTCGGTATCAAACCCTGAAGACGGATTTACGTTGGCAAACGTAGACTTATACAAATAATCTTTAAATGCTTCGAAATCATTAGGAAAAGCACCATAGTGCTCCTGGTACCAGGTCGCATCAAACAAATTATTTGATACTGACAAAGTCATTAAGCGTTGAAGATGTTTATTTTCTCTATATTTGGTTAGTTTTGATTTGTATTGTTTAACAGAGAGTATTTTGACTAATTTTTTTGAGTAGGCTTTCATCACTTACATACCAAATAACTGCAATGGGTTAACATTTCCATGGCCTGAAATCGCGTCATCTATTTCAAATAATGACCAGGATACGCGGGGTAGCATATGTCTGTTGGAAACAAAGCTTTCATAAAGTTCTTCAAGCTCATCTATCGAAAACCGAATGCCATGAGTTAAATAATGGCAAGTGGCGTCTTCCGCCCCTTGCATGACACGATCCAACTCATGGAAGTTACGCTGGGTATATGCGGGCCTGCCAAACAAAAAGTCAAATGACTTGCCTGACTCTACAGGCAATTTAACAACATCCATCAATTGTCCATCAGGAGCCGTTAACAATGATTCCAAAAACAAAGATCGGTCCAGCATTTTATAGCCGTCCCCCATTGAAACCTGATCTTTGACTACGTGCTTCATATGCGCTTTAAAACGACCAACTGTATTTGCACCACCATTTGTCGTAATCAAATAAACACCATGAGTATCGAGTTCTAACATATGGGTAAGTAATTTCTGAATGGTGCCGGAATACCCAATATCAACAAAGACCAAGTCCTGACTGGCATTAAAATCGAAACCTCTTAGATAATCCAGATAAGCATGCCGACTTTCTCGTACCATTGCTCCAAGCTCACCAATATATTGATTTAAGAAATTGGTAAGTTCATCCAATTCTCTTGGCAAGACCCATTTTTGTTCTAATTGTTTTTGAGAAAATACCTGTTTAACCAGATCTAATTTAAAACCAAACCGACCAAGCAGGATCTTTGACAAAGTACCTTTGAACTTATAATTCAAACTGAATTGCCAGGTATCCACATCGGCAATATTTATACGGAACAAAAAGCTACGAGAAACATATAAGTAATTATTAGGATGATTGGGAAATTCCCCCAATTTCACTAACTGATCAAAAGCACGATTAAAAAAATAGCCTTCTCTCGCCAAAAATATAATGCGCGGATTATTGAGCTGATTGGTATACAACTTCAAATGATGAAAATATTCACTACTCAATGGGCCCAGAAAATTGTACCCAAAATCAAAAAGCGATGTATTTTTGTCCATAATATAAATAACTTAGATGAAGTGACTTTTAAGATGAGTGTCCTTTGACAACAGGGAATACTAACATAATAAAAGCAGACGCATTACCAAATCTGATCGATATCTTTCATGAGAGAAGTTACACAAATTCGCTCTTTGCTTAGATCGTAGGACTTTACTCGCTGCAGGCCTTTGTATTTAAAAAACATTCGTCTAGTAAACGATAACTCACCAAATACTTTACTAATACTCACCTTACACGCCTCAATTGAATGCTCACATAATGTAATATTTGCTCCGTTGCTTGCATACTCCCGATTGGCTATACAATCAGGCACAACAACCCAATCACTCAAAGCCATAGCTTCTATCCCAGGAAGGTAGAACCCTTCTGTTTTGTTTGGCAGAGCTATCGTTACCCGGCTTTTAGCCATCGACTGATAAACCAGATCACGTTCAACAGGCCTGGAATGAGTGATAACACTAAATCCCTTATTTTCAGCCCATGATCCTATTTCATTGGCCATTTCAGGTTGTTTTGTGCCCAGAATATACAAATCATTGTTTTTAGGCATTTTCAATTTCGCAAACTGATGCCCCATTTTAATAGTAAAACAAGGGCCATTAGCGTAAGGAGATATTGCGTCCTTAACGGCATCTGAGACACAAATACGAATGGCCCTATGTTGTAAAAAATCAAATAAAGGATGTTTAGGATTACCGTGTCTTACATGCTGTATGAGGTTAATAACAGGCTGATTATTATCTTTAAAAGGCAAATATGCATTCCAGTCCAATCCGGCTAAAAATATGTAGTCAAAATCCCGGGGATCATAGTTTTCAACTTGCTTAATTCCCGCAAGATTGGAAAATAGCCCAGTCTGAGTTTTGGCTTTATTTTCCAGCCACAAGTTAACATCATATAACCCGGTTGACTGTATGTGATGTAGATAATCACAGACTTTCTGATGTCCACCAGTATAACCATGGTACCAGCGATGAAATAAAATCGACTTTTTGGGAGTAATCATAGTAATTAACGTAAATTCACATTATTGTTGACTTTATAAATGGTTAGCTTATAGCTAAACGCTATTTTATCCATACTTTTTAGTTCTTTTTATTAGATTTGATGCGACAAATAAACCTTCACATAATCGGTGTTCAAAAGGCAGGCACCACTGCGTTAGCTAGCTTCTTACATCAGCATCATGATATCTATGTAGTAGATGGTAAAGAAGCACATATATTTGATCACCCGCATTTCGAGGAATGCCCAGATCAGACCGTGTTTACAAATCGTCAATATAGAAAAAGACTAACTCAATTCAAAAATGAAAAAATTTTGTGTGACGCAACGCCAATAACGATATTCAATCATCACTTCCTAAGCGCTTGTTATCGCTATAATCCGCAGGCTAAATTTATCGCTATATTACGAGACCCGGTTGAAAGAGCGATTTCTCACTATCAAATGTCGAAAAATAATGGGCAAGAGCGTCTCAATATGCTGAGTGCTTTTGTAAGCGAAACTCAGCGCTTGAAAAAGGCTAAACATGGTAAATCCTGGAACTTTGATTCTAGCTATAGAACACAAAGTTATCTTCAAAGAGGCTTGTACACCACACAACTTAAGACACTATTTGACATTGTACCGGCAGCGCAAATATTAGTGCTCAGGCAGAATGATTTGAGAAATAAACATCAACTAACGCTTAATCGTATATTTGATTTTTTAGAAGTAGAACATCAATCTATTTCCACTGCAAAAGTGTTCGAATCAACCTACACCAAGTCACATTGGACGGATCAATTAGCGAAATTGTACGCGACGTTTTACTTTTGGATCCGCAGGGAATCTCCCAAAAACTGGGAACGCATAATTAAATCGGCCCAGGGTTAAGCATGCCACTCTAACTGCACTAAGCTCGTTACAACGAGGCTGCTTAACGGCTAAGGGGTCTATGAACTAACTGATGGCAAAATCGAATATCAAATCCATTTTTCCTTATTAAAGCACTTAATTTACCGCTGATAAAACCATCCACTTCGTTATCATTTATAGTCACTGAGTCAATTGATTTCAGTGACTGGCTGCGGAACCAGAACATTTCACCGACAAATGGCAAATTATTGCTCTGCAACAGCTCAGTAAGCTGCTTACTCTCCGCATTAACAATATGGGGATCAAGTGGCGGTAAAATCACACCAAGTTTTTCATTTTCTTGAAATTCAGACAAATACTCATTTGTCCAGTCATCATTTCCAAGCAAATAATACCATTGTTGACTGCGCCATTTACTAAGCTCTCCAGGACATGCAGAGGTCGTTAGACGACAGATTATGTACTCTCTATCAATCACTCCCAACTCTTCAATTAACTTTTCTGATAGCGTTGTGGCAGTTTGATATGCAATCACGTGAACAAAATCAGGCAAGTTGAATTGCTGCATAAGCGTCTGATGTAAATTATGTTCTGTAAAAAGATAGACTCTTGCGAATGAGCAACCACTCACCAAAGCATCAATAGAGATAAGAGAGTCGATGTCGGTAACGTCGATCAGTAAGATAGCATTTGTTGCTTCTGCTTTTATTGAATGAAATAACGCTTTCACTGACGTTTGTTCTAAATTCAGATCTGTACGCAAAAAACACTCAGGAAATAACTTTAACCAATGTCTGTAGATATTGTTGAATAAATTCAATTGTGCCTGCGGTGTTACCCTTTCCAGCCCTTTCTTAAGCCACAACCTGTTATTACGAAGTACAAATGCATTTTGACGATATTCATGGTCAGCTTTGCGTCCCAGTCGGTAGTCCGTTCTCATAAGCTCTACAACACTTTCATAATGACCATTTTGTGGAGTGCAGAGTTGCGATAAAGCAGGTTGAGATACAAACTCGCTTTTATCAGGCGTGATAATCTCAAACTTAGCCTTAACCCTGCGTAACATTGCATGATTAGGGTTTATTTTTTCCGCGAAAGCAATCTGTTTACTCGCTTGTTCGACATTTCCCTGCTCATAAGAACAATCTGCAATCCTTGTAATAACGGCAATATTATTTTCCAGCTTTTGAGCGACGTCCAATACGCTTAAAGCTAGGTCATAAAGGCGATTTGAACGATATAAATCTGCAAGCTTGATATAAGCCGGCTGTTCCACTTTTTGCTTCAGACGCAACAAAAGCGCATATTCAGTCAAAAGCCACAAATCATTTTTTACAGCTAAATTGATTAATTCGTCATAGAAACCGATATTATTGATTTCCCGATAAAGCAGGATTGCAGAAATCGATTCTTCCAGTTTGTCTTTCTGCAAGCGATTAAGTTGCTCAAGAAGTGAAGTTTCACTTTGTTTAAGCCATTCCACTATTTCCTGCCTTTTAGCAGCCAACTCGCTCAAGGGCCTTAATGAGAAAGGATTACCCTTAGGTAAATCTTTACGCTTTAATAACGACCAATTTTGATCATCTTTGGTGTAAAGGGACCAATCAGCCACTACAAAAGTATCAGAGCATTTCTGCATAGCTCGCATTTTAGCCAATTTTGTTATTACGTAGCTTTCAGCTTTATGCGCAACTTTTGCCAGAGTATTCAGCTGTTCAACGTTAATTGTTGCCCGGTTCAATAAACTAACTAATAACGCGTTGTCGAATCTATGAGGAGGGATCCTAACCAAAAAACCAAATGCCTCATCGATAGTTAAAGACCTAATATCAAAGTTTGGGAAGGGTTGTGTAATTGGATGCCTTGACGCAGTATCTGCGAAATGCTTTGGTGAAACGGTTATTCTATCATCAATTATGTTGGGGACATCTGTAGCGTTAACATCAGCAGCTTGTTGTAACTTATCCCATAAAGCATCCAGTTTTAATCGCTTTGAAGCAGGGGCCATATCTAACGTTGATTGGTACGCTTCATCCATCAGTAAATTAGATTTAAAGTTTTTGCATTTTAAGTTTTCGGGACTGAGACCTATTTTCTGACCGGCTCCTTGCACAATACTGTTTGCGCTTACCAACGCGTCCTGGGCAATCATCAAGCATTTATCCGGATGATCAAGGTAAAATTCAAGCATCCTTTTATTTGACGCATACCACATATCGAAGGCCAATTCAGGGGTTTGCCAAAAACTAAAGTTTAACTTGTTAGCGTGAATATCTTGGGTGCTGTTAACTAAATGCTGACTATGTCGTTTAAATAAAGATTGACAGGATGTTGACCAATGACGGTATACAAAAATAAATCGAATATTGCTTTTTAGCGCGAGTTGCCAATCTTTTAAAAAAAACAATGCACGAGGATCTTTAACGCCTTTAAGCTGCGCATTACTGCGTTTTTCGTTGACATAGTGGGCGATATAATTTGATAGCCAGTTAGGCTTAACTAAAGGTGCGTTATCATGATATCGCCAATCAACCCCGTTAATCTCAAAAATCTTGTCATGCAATCTGACAATAGGCAAATCTTCCACATGCCCTAATGGATTACTAAAACTAGCCCCCATTAACTCATCGCCCATTTTCATACCATTATCAGAAAGTGTCTGAGCTATTAGTGATGTTCCGCTTCGATGAAAACCTGTGCAGAGATAAAATGGAAGTTTGTTATTTGAGGACATTTATTAATCTTTAATATATTGAAATATTCAAACTAAAATTAACACATTCAATTTACTGATTAATCACTTCATCGTAAGCCAATTGAATACTTTCTTTGCTATACAAGCCATATAAAGACAAGTTTTTTATTTTATCAATGCAGTGAGTTAATTGCTCAATAATATGTGGTTGAAACTTTCGATGCTTTTTTTTCAATGGTGCCTGAGCTATTTCCGGTAATCCCAAAGCAACATGAAGCGCGCCTCCTCCAGTTACAAGCACATCTTCATATCTAACAACAGGCAATGAACTATCCATAAATTTATCAATAAACCATTGATAAATTACCAGTTGTTTATCTATTACTGATTTATTTTCCAATGCATACCGAAGTTGTTGACTAAAGCGTTCACCAGCAGGCACTCGTCCTCGGTTAACAGGTAAATCTACTGTCATCCAGGACAACAATACATCAACTGGATTTCTGACTATGCAAACCATAGGATATTGGCTGGCCAACTCCGGCAATAAAGCAGTGAATAAAGCATTTTGTTTAACAACAAGGTGAAAACTCCCAGCTGGTCGTGGTTCTAACGTGAGTTGCCCACGACGCGCAACCACCTGCCGGATACCACCTTTAGACTCAGTTCCAACAGGATTATCAATAAGTAACCCTTGTTGCTCTCCATTTTCAAAAGGTTGTCCTGTGACAATCGCGGAATAAAAATCATCAATTTGTCGCTGAATGGTTTCAACAGCCTGAGTAGTACTGAAGTTCTTTGGCCAGGTTCCCGGGTTGATTGGCTCATGCAAGGCAATAATATCTTTACTTTGGTTGAGCAGTTTACAGCAAAGTGTTGTTCCAGAGCGGGGAATGCCAGTAATAAGTTGATGATTAAACAATATTAATACCTATGATAAATATTAGCGTTACACAGTTTTTGGATTCTTAATCAGTGGCATTAACATTATCCGCAGGAAGAAAATATAAGTAGTAATAAAACTACGCACTGTTTACATAAACTACTATATGCGTATAAAACAACCTGCTTTTTCAATACAAGTTTTTATATGGCTTATTGAAAACTTACAAAGATCATTGAGTTGTTTGTATACTGCTGCATGTATCGATTGACTATTTTTTACTAACATTTTTAGTTCAACCCAATATTCTAGGTTAGTCTCAAGAACTGAGAGCTCTAGTCTAGCAACTTCCTTTTGAAGCTCCTCATTATCTAAATACATACTACCTTCAACTATACTTAAAACATTTGTTAGCACACTATTTAAAATTCCGCGGCCGGTAACCTCAGGGATTACGAGTTTACTGACGTTATAATGATCTGCGTTATTCACCGATATTGTCGGCATAAAACCCGAAATATCTCTACATGCCTCAGGAATTAATTCCAACTTGGCTTGACTAACGACATTTTCGATATCAATCTTTCTACCGTTCTTCGTTGTTAGTGTATGAGGAACGCTGTATATCCAATCTGAATTGCAATCAATAAAACCGTATGAAAGAAAAGTTACAAGCGGATCGTAAGAATTGTACTCAACAAAGACTTCTCTACCGGCCCTCCCAGCCCCGGTATAAGTAATCAAAGAGGATTTTTGGGTATCTATATAATACGGATCCTCGCCCATTTTATGATTAATTAAATCGATAATTGGTAGAAACGCAGGTTCAAAGTTATTAGTTGTCTTAATACCGGCCTTTCTTAAATCATAAGATTTAAAATTAAAAACTCTAGACTTAATAAAGCTATCAATAATAACGTCATCATCAATATCTTCAAATTGATCAGCATAAAAATGGTAATACTCATTTTTATTGCTGCGCGCACTGACCAATTTTTCAAATAATTTATAATTACCAGCTAATTGGAATAATGGATAAGATTCTTTCCAACTAGTGAGCTTGTTGCATGAATTGTAAAGTTCGACTAAATGACGCATTATCAGACTAGACTTAGGATTAAGCATTTTATTGTTCGCTTTTGCCACTAACATCCCAGCCCGATCTAATGAAAGTTTGAAATCTGTAACGAGTGGCATACAGTCTATAGGAATGTCCATTAATGTTTCAGTTTTCGCAGTTTGTTTCGAAAAACAAACTTTAATTTCCCCATTAATTTCAACAATGTCCATGTGCATATTAAAATTAGCGCCTTTCAACTCTAATTCTTTTCGTAAGGATCTTAATGCGTTCTCAACCTGGAAACCTTGCACACCTAATTTAGGAGCAGACTTACCGTCCAACAATTGATCTGTAAAACTGCTCTTATCTGAGGAAACACCAGAGGAAATTTCAATATTTTTAAGTCTTTGACTCTTTTCTTCCAAAAACCATTTTTCGGAGCCAATTTGAGCCTCCAACAAATATAATAACTCCTTTACTCTAACGAGTTCGTTATTAAGATTCAGTTCATCGAGTAGAGCAATAATTAGTTTACTATCACTGTCATCAATAGTTCTTGTTTTAATCTCAGCCGTTAGTTTGTTGTAATAAGTAATGGTTTTCTCAGTTTCATCACTTTTAATTGTTGAAATAATAAGCAAAACCAAACTATTGAAAGCATATTTTGAAACATTAATTAACAGCGGGGCAAAGGCTACAACAGAAATATAGTCTTTGATCTCAAATGCAGCTCGTATCAACAAATATCTGTCTTTACATGTATTAAGTGAACTGTCAAGTTCAAGTATTTTTGCTAAATATATTACAGACTTATCAAGTAAATTTAGCTTCTCATATGCAAATGCAATATTCTGATAGATTCTTATTTTATCTTTCGGATCATTACTTTTAGCCAGCAAACCTTCAAGTTTTAATAAAGCAAGTTTCGTTTTATTCAAATGCAGTAAACAAACAGATTCCAATTCTAAAACGCGATAATCTTGCTCTTTGATTTTTTTGACCGCTGCTAAAGCTTTATTATATTTCCCCTGTAAATAAAGCGACTTAGCCTGTTCATACTTTAAGCTCATCAAATCCTCTAACATGGTTGTGGTTGATAATCACAATCTTCTAGCTACATAGAATTTTCAATTGACTCTTCTATTTGATAAGTTGAATAACCAAAGTATTCAATATGGTGTTTCACTTCGTGCCAATATGGTGCAATATAATTGACGTGTTTTTCCCAATTGAAACTCCTATTGCTATATATCCCTTTTTTAACTTGGTTAATCGAAGGCGTTGTAATGATTTTTTTCTGAGATTTTTGACTATACTGCATAATCTCGTCTCGCTGCATTTCAATACCAAGAAACTCAAATATTTGACCTATTTGCTCTTCGAAATTTTGCGTCAGCTGTTCATAAAACACCCTATGTTCATTCCATTGCCATTGCTGCCTGTAAATCATGTAATTATCAAATACATCACGATATCTAACAAAACTTGATTCCCAATCTGTAAAATAAGCGAGGTTGCGCCTAAAATGAAAATTTTGTTGAAAACAGCTAATAATACAGTCTAGTGGATGTCGTATAGCGAGTAATATTCTGGCGTCAGGAAAAAGCATTAGTATTAAAGGTAATTTCATTAACAACTGAGGATTTTTATCCAGTACAACCTCATAATCAGACAACTCACTGTCACCTAAATACTTGCTAATATTGTCTACATAATGCTGTCTTAGCTCATCCAAATAATCATCTGACAGCTTAGGCAAATCTTCTGGATATTGATAACCATCTTTAATTATTTTATCAATAACCGCATCTATTGTTACTTTTTCCCCTAAAGCAAAAACTTGACTATGAGAGTCCAATACATGCTCTAAAAGTGTGGTACCTGAACGAGGAAAACCAACTAGAAAACACAATTTAAAAGAAAAAGGCTTTGAAGGACCCCTTTGAGGAATACTTCCAAGCTTTCTCAATTTGGGTAAATAATCTCTACTCTTCCAATTATCAGGGAAAGTACTTGCCATTTGATTATTCATCTGTTCAAAACAACTAAATGCATTATCGATATCATCCAGTGCTAAATAGGACTTTCCTTTCAAACTCAGGAAACCGAGCTTCAAATGGAATGTGTCTATATGTTGAGGCTCTATTTTTTGTAAAATAGTGAGCGTTTTAGAAGCATCACCCGATTTAAATACACTACGTGCACGCATGTACAAAATAAACGAATTATTCACTCCCCGACTTGAAGCAACTCTCAACAATGGCTCAATATCATCATCCAAAAATAACTCGCACCTATCTATTAGTAGTTTTAAATCATCTACATTTAATTGTTCGATGTGACCTTGCATCAACCTTAAATGATGCTGAACAAAAGAAAAGTCAGATAATGTAACACCAATAGCTATGAGGTTTTTTAATGACCTAACGGTATATGGTTTATAAACCATTAGTTTTTTATAAAGGTTAATAGCCTTTTTATTCTCGCCAGTTTCCAGATAACAGTTAGCCAGTAACCATTTAATCTTGATAGCCTTTTCAGACCTAATTCGCTCCAAGCCGAATAATAAATATTCAACTGCTAGTTCGAAACGATTTATCTTCCGAAAAGCGTGATAAATATTTTGACAAACAAAATCTAACGTAGCTTCACTGTTGGCATACTGTATCAATTCATTTAATTGACTATTACCAAATGATATGTTGTTTAATTCAATGTGACATAATGCTTCTGCAATAAGTGAATAGTATGTTTTAGTCGATTTATTAGCATTTAGCTTTTTCACTGACGTTAAAGCTTGTTTCGCTTTATTCGACTCTAATAATTTAAAGACCTTTACTAGCTTTGTATTTTGCTCCATAAATCAATGACCTAATTATCCTTTACAACAATATGCTCTGTCGGAGGAACTCCAGAATTCGATACAGACAATAACTGAGAAGAAACAGCCAAATTTTTCGCTTTTGTATCAAAAAAGAATCGTGCGCTGGCACGTTTAACTTCACCTTCTATTTCAACTAAATCAGTTGTATTAAGCTTTAGCGTCGTTTTAGCTGGAATTATTCCGTTTGCCGCGTCTTTTAAATTTAAACTAATCACTTTTCCACTCTCAGCTATAAATTGAGTAGAATAAGCAACTGGATAGCCAGCATAATTTACAATATAGATTTTCTGTTTATAGTCAGAAAATGTGGTTATAAAAGGTAAGTCCGCTGTTGCAGCATCATAGCTAATAGCTCCTAACAATCCTTTACCTAAACTCCCACCAAAATCTAAATAATATTCAGATGGTTCTATTACTTGCGTGTTACTGGATGCTTCTATACAAAACACAGGATGATCGATTAATTCATCAATACTGGTAAGAACTGAATTTTCATTGGAGAAACTCAACAGTTCAATTGCTGCTCCACTACAATCATCATCCTCATTTAAACTAGCAGTAATACTGGAAAAATCGCCGCTTATACTTACTGACTTTAAATCTGTTTTAACCCCTGGAATGATTTTCCGATAATCAGAAATTGCATTAGATGTTGACGGCAGTAAAGTGTTAACAGCAACCAATTGGTCAAATCTTATTTTTCCAACTGATGCTAATGTTTCGCTAGCATCACCTAATTTGAACGTGCTGGGAGATCTAAATGTCGCAGAGAATCTTAGAAAGTTGTTATCAAAACCAGAATAATGCTGAAAAGATTGTATAAATTTATTACCTGCAGCTCTAATAAACTGGCTTAAAACAGCATTTTTTCTGTACAGGTAGCCAAGATGATTTACTGCTGCATCAGCCGTATCATAGAGCGTATACTGAATTTCCAGCGGTGTACCAATATCATCCCAATTAAATGAGGTTGTATCAAAAAGTAATTCTGTATCAGCTCCGACACTTGGGGTTGCAGAAAGCTCAATAATAACAAACGAATCACCAACGCCGCCCCCTGCTACTAAAGTTGATTTATAGTTTGCACTAATTTCGACGCCGGAACTTGGAAAAGCACTGTTAAAAGTACCATTAATAATATCAAGCCGTGCATAACGGAAGTCAGAAGAAAGACCAAACCCCACCTCTACTTCCAGATTTAAAGTGTCAGAATTACTGGAGATTACCAGTTGCCCTTTGTTGTTATAGTCATTACTAGTTATAGATTCGACAGCGTAATTCAAAGTCTGACTTGTTGAAAGATTAAACTTCGCAACTGCATGATTACTTACCCCCCAAAAAAAACTTAGTAATAAGAAGAGCGTAAAGTACTGTTTATTATTCATCAACATCATAAATACAGGCCTTAACTATTTTTATCCAACCAAATACTTTTCATACATAAAAATACTAAGTAGGTATGAATATATCTGAGTGTCTCCGGTCAGACTAATTACCAAAGCTCTACGAACAAAAATAAGAGCTATCATACGAAAATTTTATAAAAAGAAGGTGGATTTACCAATAAAAAACCCCCCAATTAAGGGGGGTTTTGTAAATACAAAATTTAAGTAGAAAATTCTACATTAAACTAAGTAAGGATTACAATGTATCAACTTTTGTTTTGATAGCATCAGTAGTTGTCTTAAGAGTGTCAACTGTTGAATTAATGGATTCAACGCTAGAGTTAACATCACCGTACAGAGCAACAGTATCAGTTGTACCAGTAGACTTGTTAACAGTCTGAGAAGTAGCAACTACACTAGTACCCTGAGCTTCAATTTCAATAGTAGCTGAGGTACGAGTTGCACCACTGATGGTAACTAAATCAGTTGCTTTAATCGCAACCATTTCACCTGCTGGCACAACACCACTAGCTTGAGTGCCGGCAGTGGTAGTTACACCATCTTCAGACTTAAAGCTGGTAGAGTATGCTGCATCCTGAGAACCAGTGTTAACAATATATAAACGCTGGTTGTAACCAGAGTAAGTTGTTAAATAAGGAACCTGAATAGTAGTTGTATCGTATACGATAGAACCAGAACCTTCAGTAAAAGTACCGATAGCATTAACTGGGTTAGCAACACCAGTTACAGCAACACCAGATAATTTAACGGTATAACTACCTTTAAGTGCAGCATCTACTTCTGCGTCTACGTCAGTAGTAGAAACTACTAAGTCCTGAGCGCCATAAGCGACTTCAACAGTACCATCATCATTCAGAGTGGCGCTAGTTCCATCAAATTCACCGTCTTCATCATAACCCCAGCTCGCACCACCAAAAGTAAACTCACCAAACGAGAAGTCACCAGAGAAAGTTAACTTAGCAGAACCAGTAGCCAAATCAGTATCATCAAAAGATGCTGTAGTATCCGGCATTACATAAGTATCATCTGTATCATCAAGATCAGCGATATCGATACTGTTTAAAGTGGTAGAAGCTGAACCATTGAATTTTTTGAATTCATCAGCAACAGTAGCAGTTACTTTTTGAGCATCTCCGAAAGTACCAGTTAAAGCAGACTTGATAGTAGCAATCACACCGTCAGATTTAGCCAAACCGTTAGTTGTATTATCAATGGCTTGCTGAGCAGTTTCAAACAACTTGTAAGTCGCAGACAAAGTCTTGTTGTTCTCCATTGCGTAAGTTGCAGTCAGGGTCATAGTATCTCCCTGAGCAACATCACCTGCATCTGCAGCGAACTCAAAAATTGCATAAGACTCACCAACACCACCCGCAGAAACAGACGTTACATTTGCATTAACGCCATCAGCCAAACTAGTAATGGTAAGGAATTCACCGTTAGTCAAATCTACACGAACATACTTTGAAGTACCTTTCGCGATAGAGAAACCCGCCTTAGTGGTAACGATTTGAAGAGGCGCACCAGTCAGTTTTACCAAACCGTTCGCATCTAAATCACCTGAAGCAACAGATTCTGCAGCAACAATAAAGCTACCAGTATCCGCATCTAAATCAACCGCAGCTTGTGCGTTCATTGTAAAAGCAGCTGCGATAGTAGCCGCTAAAATCTTTTTATTTAACATTCCAGTCTCCTGCAAGAGTAACTATAGTTTTTTGTATCATGGCACTAGGCCACCAAGTCCTTGGTGACAAAACACCAGATGACTTATAATAAGCTACAACAGTCAGTTGTAGTAATCAACTCTATATTAATAGATTTTATCAGAATTAACACAAACTTAACTGTTAATTCGACAGGTCAAGTTTTAACACGCTAATTTTGATGAGGCAACTATAGATGAGATATTGCTCCCAGACAATCAGATTATTGCAAAAAGTTGCCTTTTTTCAGGCTTTTAGACTCTGTTTTGACTGGTAAAGATTAAACTCAGGTATATCTGGCAATAACTAAATAATTACAATTTAAGTTGCAGGCTATAAATCTCGACAATAAACACTTGAAGAATTCAATGATAAACAGTGACTGGCTTTGCCGTATCGTTTCCTATTTTGATCCTTAATTTATATATTTGATTCTTTGTTTCGAATCTTAGCTGATACCAATAGCCTCCAAGTACGGACAAATACGTGTCCACTTCTGAGTTGAACGATGGCTCAGCGAATGTCGCATCACTTAGTGTTGTAAACCACTTATTTGTATTTCTTAATTGACTAATTTTTTGCTGACTCTGCGGCCACAATATTTGCCAAAGTTTTAATGGAACAGCGTTCAAATTAATCATTGCTGTACGCCGTAAACTACAAAAATTCGTGATATCCGGATGAGAATTTAGTAGTCGCGGCCAATTCAATACCGCGTATAGCTCTTGGCATTTTTGCAATAAAAAATTTGGGGGTTCGGGGAAGCTAAGCTTTTCATATTCTTTTTTTTCTGCACCTGAGGGTTGTCGCCAATTGTCCGCGTCGGCATAATCGATCAAGCTATTAGTGAGCCGAATTTGACTAAAGTTATCTTCTTTGTAGGCCGTTAGTAATTTTTTAATCCAATAATTATCTGATGTGTTAAACGGAATTAAGCCTGATTCATTTTGTATACTAAAGCTAATGCCATTTTCAGTGTACATGAAACCATCTGTTCGCAATTCATCACCAATGATATCGACTAAAAAAAGCCCATCATCATCAACCTTAGTGCCGTTTACATTTGTCCCCTGACTAACTCCCGCAACCGTAATTCTTTGTGTTGCCAATAAATAGGAAAGCTCACTTAGTTTGTTTTCTATTTTTACTTTTTCGTCAAATATGTTCTGCGCCTCAAATGCAAGAGCTAAACGTTTCGACATTGCGACTGAAGCTACTGACATTAAAATTGTCATAATTATCGCTATTATAAGTACAACTAATAGTGCCGCACCTTTTGGTTGATTTGGTTTACTCAACATTATTAAAACTCATACTCACCAAATAAAGGCAACTCTACTGGTATATCTGCATCAACAGGTCGCCCAACGTTCGCCTGTAACCAAATTTGATCGCCAGCAACAATTCGAATCGCTTTGGGCAGTAGTCCGCCAGATGGACTAAATTCACTTAACCACGCGCCATCCACAAAATAAAAAAAGTAAGGTTGCTGTTTAAAATAGGCAACAGTGATGTACTCAGCATCATTATAACTTTTAAACTGCAACTCCCATTGGCGACTGTTCGCCATTATCTGCCAGGTCATAGCCTGTGGTAGATGCAAATGTTCACTGGGGACATTTGCACTAACAAAACTAAATTTCGCTTGGTTTCCACTAAACAATGATGTTTCCGGATGATACAGCACTGCCCCCTGCACACTAGTGTTAAACCATACTTTAGGAAGCTGTACAGAAGAAAACATTAAATCGCGCGCCCCTAATCGATCAAAATTACGCCATGTATTTGATAATCCCTGAGTCATAAGAACAGTTGTTAGAGAAAGGATCACTAATACAACTAACATCTCAATTAATGTAAAAGCCTTGGGCATTTTAGTCATATCAATGCTGTACCAAAAATGATTAAGGTGTGGGTGGTTCGACATAAGTTGGATCGCGCCACTGGGTTGTGAGTTGAACATCAAACACTTTAATGACACTGTCATTCTTTTGAATAACGGCGTGAACGCCAACCAATGCAACAATCCATGCTAATTGACGTCTAAATGAATTTGTGTCAGAACGTTTAATAATTGAAGACGTCCAATTTATGGTATACGTATCAATCACATATTGACCTGAATTATCTTTTGATAAATCTTCAAGCATCAATCGATTTTTAAATTGCTCAAATATCTGTGGTAAGGCTAAGTTGTTTTCAATGCTATTAGTAGAAGTTACCGCAGCGCCATACCACCCCCATACGGCAGTATATATCAGTGACAATATAACAAGCGCCACCATGGCCTCAAGAAGTGAAAATCCTCGGCTAATGTAATTGAGCACGCTCTAGCTCACAAAATGGAGAATTAATATTGTACAAGTGTTTTACACCATTGTTACTAAGCTTGAGTTGGCCTCGGTGACAATATCCATTAGAGTCGATAATAATAGGTTGTTCAATTTCTAACTCGATGCCCTGTAAATTGAGATCTGCGGCACTGGATATAACAATTGATTTTCCTGAATTAGCAGCCTTAATGGGCAACATGGCAAATCCAGCTGACAGGGATAACTCCTGCGAAGACAATTCACGAGATTTCAACCATGCATCCATGCCTGGAATAACAAGTGCGCTAATCAGACCGAGTAAAACCAGCGTCACCAAAAGCTCAATCATACTAAAACCGGTGTAGCGCTTATAAGTTCGGCACATATCCAACATCAGCGTTATTGTCATCTCCTCCAGCAACGCCGTCAGCACCGTAGCTGTATAAATAAAAGCCCTGTTCTGCTACAGAATCCCTTCTATATTGATAGTCATTATTCCAGGGATCTTTAGGAATTGATTCATCTAAATAAGGGCCACGCCAGTAATCGCCAGCATCACTAGGTTTTGTTCTCAAGTCTTGTAAAGCATTAGGATATCGCCCCATATCAAGACGATATGTTTGTAAAACCATTTTAAACATTTTAATTTGTGTTTCGGCCGTCCTAACTTTCGAATCATCAACCTTACCAAAAAACTGTGGGCCAACCAGGCCTGCTAATAATCCTAAAATAACTAAAACGACCAATAATTCAATCATTGAAAAACCACGTTGTTTTGTAGGTTTCATATTTCCTCTTTTATTTTTAAATTGCTATATCTGTAGATGCTGTTATTGCTTGGACAATACCCAAAATCATTACACCAAGTAAACAACCTACAATAAGTATCGCTATCGGCTCCATTAAAGTCAGCACTTGCTTCATACGCCTTTTACATGATGTATCATGTAATGCTGCTACTGCATCCAACATTTCGGCAAGCTGACCGGTTTTATCACCAACTGACACTAAATTCTGAGAGGTACGAGGTACCAACCTAGCTCGTGATAGTGCCTCGGTAAAGCTCATACCTGATTCAATATCATCGATCATAACATGTGCTCTTGCCTTTCTTCGGGTGTACTCACAAGAAGCAGAAGCTAACTTTAGAGCCGCAATCAAATTAACACGAGCCAATAACATTGCAGAACATAAAGCTGCCCAACGAGCCGCATCTTGCTCTGATAACCAAGGTCCAATTACAGGTAGTTCAATCGCTAAATCTTTTAGTTTTTGCTGAACGGTCTTATTCGCAAAAAGTACAATTAAAGAAATAACAATGGCACCAACCAAACCAAACACTGTATAGGCTGAATCATTTACATAACGTCCAGCTGATAAAACTGCTGTAGCAAGAGCGGGTAAGTTTTTACCGGAATCTAGTAAATGTGAAAATTTAGGCACCACAGCAAAAAAGATAATAAGCATCGCCGCTAAACCTGCACAAATTAATACAACAGGGTATGTAAGAGCGCTTTTAACATCACTTTTGACTGACTGCTCATAGTTAAGTTGATACGACGCTTTACGTAATGATGTCGCAAGTTGCCCGCTCAACTCACCAGCAGCAACAAGGTGTGAAACATATTCAGGGAAAGGTAATGTAGACTCAGAAATCGCTGTAGAAAAACTTTCTCCACTTTCAATTAAACTGACAATTTTAGCAAACCCTTCAGCAAGTAAAGGGTGCTCATCATTTTGTGCAAGGGCTTTAACTGCTTCCACTAATGTTACACCCGACTCTGTCAACGTAGCCAACTCTTGTAAAGGTACAGCTAAATCAGCGACAGATACCTTTTTACCTCTTTTTTTAGATTTCACATACGATTCAATGTGAAATACTTCAATTCTCATTTGTGCAAGTTGACGCACTGCTTCTTGTTCACTGAGGGCTTCAACCTCACCTTCCAGCCGACTGTTGGTTCCAAGCTCAATACCTTGATATTTAAACTTCACTCCTGATCCTCACCGGTATGACAAACACGCAAAACCTCGTCAACTGTGGTAATACCTCTAGCCGCCTTGAGCAATCCATCATCAAACAATGAACGATTACCTGAGTTCTTAGAATGCTCTCTAATTTGGGAAACAGGCGCCCGTTGAGTAATCAATTCTTTCATTTTCAAGTCAACGGGCACCAATTCGTATATACCGATACGACCTTTGTAACCTCGACCGTGACAACTTGAACAACCAACCGGCTTTCTCCAATTGCCTTGCATACCTTCTTTGAGAAATGAAGGGGGGTCTGTTGGCTCGCTGCATAACTCACATAATTTACGAACCAGTCGTTGAGCTTGAACGCCTTGAATTGTTGCAGCTGTAAGATAAGGTTCGACACCAATATCAGCAAGCCTCGGGAAGACTGAACAAGCATCGTTTGTATGGAGTGTCGATAACACCAGATGCCCTGTAAGCGATGACTGTACAGCAATATCCGCTGTTTCTTTATCCCTAATTTCGCCCACCATGATCACATCAGGATCTTGACGTAAAAAAGTTCTTAAGGCCTTGGCAAAGGTATAACCAATATCAGGCCGAGCTTGAACCTGAGTAATCCCATCCAACTGAAACTCAACAGGATCTTCAACAGTGACTATTTTTTCCTGTCCGGTTTTAATATCAGCAAGTAATCCGTAAAGAGTTGTCGATTTCCCAGAACCTGTTGGCCCAGTGACCAATACAATTCCATTACTCAACGCCCCCCATTCCCGAATAAGTTGCAAATGGTCTTGTTCAAAGCCCAACCCTTCCAGTTTTAATTCATCACGCTTTTTCGGCAGTAGTCGAAGTACAATTGATTCACCATGAACATCAGGAGCTGTTGATACCCTTACATCAAATTCCCGATTGTTTGCTCGCGTAGTAAATCTGCCATCTTGAGGCAATCGTCTTTCGGCAATATCAAGCTCTGACAAAAGTTTAATTCGTGAAGCAATGGCTTGAAATCGAGCCATTGGCTGTTGCATGAATTCAGTCATTCTGCCATCTACACGAAACCTTACAACCATATGCAGGTTTCCCGGTTCGATATGAATATCTGACGAGTCAGCCTGTACAGCCCGCTCAACGATACTATTAACTAAATTCACCACTGGTGCTTCCTCGGCTAACGCCGCAATATCGGATGTCGAATTGCCAAATAATTCAGACACAGCCCTCTCTCGGTTAACATCGTCAGAGATATTGGCAGCCATTGCAGGAGTTACTAAGTGAAAATACACGTCCTTATCGTGGGTCAGCGTTTTTATAACTGACATCTCAAAACTTGCATCGGGCTTAGAGATGTAAATACAAACGGATTGATCGTCAACTGTTATATAGACGTTTCGCTCAAGACACCAATCAATGCTCAATCCAAAATGCTGGCAGGCATCTATAATTGAAGGGGCAAGAGGACATTGCGAAACATTCTCAATAAGCTCCCACCTTAATTCGCGCGAAAGTGCCATATACAGGGAATCTTCCCCGCAACAGCCTAAACGTCCAATAGATTCAATCACACCACAATTCAGTTGTTCCATAGTTTTGTTAATGGCAACAACATCATTGTTTGAAATTAATTTGGATTGAAGAAGGCTTTCAATCAGACTTTTGTTTAGTGAACTAGTGTCAATCTGAAATTGATTTTTCAAAATTTTCGTGTTGTCCGGTTGCTGCATATAACTTGTCTACAAAGATTGTAAAGAAGCATTAAACATTCAAATTTAATGAGTTATATTACACCATAGAAAATTTAAAAATGAAGTGATTTTAACTTAATGCCCTCTTTTGTAACTCAATTAAAACATTTTAAAGATCGCGGCTTTGATATGTTAAATAAACTATTCTGGCCGGTGGCGGAAAATACTGACCAAGACTCGATTAGTTTTTATACATTTAAAGCAAAACCAAACTATTTGAAATCGGGAGAGGATAAAAAATGGATTGCCTTGCAAATAAAAACGCTGTCGCCATTTGCACAAGGGGATCACTATGTTTACTTGAGCAAAATTGGAGTACACATCTGGTTTGCCCGAAGTACCTTAAATGGTACACCTGAAACAGCGGCACAAATAAAATTACCTGATGGCGAGCATTGGATAAAAGGTCAGAAAAACAACTATCATCAAATTTGGAAAAACGGCGTAATGACCGAATGCACGATAGACATGAACACTACGTCACCTAGTAAACCTATTCAATTCCCATCATCAAGCAGTGGATGGGCTGTGCAAAGAAAACTGGATAAAGCTGTCAAAAAGCCACTGTTTTGGTTTTTGACTTTATGTTTAGTATTATGCTCGGCTGCATTGTGGGCAATTGTTGGGCTTATCACGGCAACAGTTCAGGCAGAAATTGTAGACCGGGAAAATCAAGCATTGTCGCTTGATTTAGGCGATAAACTGAACATACAAACTCAATACCGGACTAATCAGCAATCGATTAAAAAAATACAATCCTGGCAAACTGAAAACGGCTATTTTCCAGAAAGTTTTGCTGTTGTCGCCAGAGAATTGTCTAAATTGGGTAGTTGGAAACTTAACCAAATCACATGGCAAAACAAAAGATTAGAAGTCGAGTTTTCTACAAAAAAAATGGACATAAGTAGTTTAATAGAACAAGTAGAAAAACAAGCATTAGTGGCTCAGGTTAATATCCGTCCTCATAATGCACAAGATACATGGGTTCTGGAGATCCAAATAAAATGACGAGAATCCAAACAATTCTAAATTCACCCGTCATGCAGGAATTTAAACGCAACTTAAGATTGCAGTGGTTACTTTTGTTAGTCATTGCAATATTAGGTTTATCCGCCACAAAAGCTCTGTTTGATAAGGTCGAGACAAGCAAACAGACAGTAAGCCAACAATTAACGTTATTAAGTCGGTTAAAACTGGCCGCAAGTGTGCCATTAGAAAACACCAAAATTGAGGTTGTCGATAAATTGTTAATGACACATCTCGAAAGAATTCCTGCAGTAGCATCTTCAAGCATCGCTGAAGCGAAAGCGCTGGAAGATGTTGAAAAAAAAATAGGTATATTATTAAAAAGAAAACGAATAAATTTACTAGGTTCAGACCTAATTGAACTTCCATCCACCAATTTATGGTCAGTTAGACTGGAAATCGCAGGACAACTTACACCTGAAGACTTTATTAAGTTCATCGAACATTTTGACATTAATTCAGAAAACATGCGCATATCTTCATTACAGTATTCACCAAAAACCTCAAACTCTATCTCCATTGTTATAGATATCTTATACAAGAGAGAGGCGAATGAATAAAAAGTTATTCGTTATTTTAACAAGTTGGGGTTTATCGCTAATGTTGCTCTCAATTTTATTCAACACTCAACAGTATAAAATACCCCTCTCAGAAGCCGCTAGATCAGAAATGAATCTAACACATAAATATGATATTGATTGGAAAGCAATTCTAAATGAGGTAGCCCAATTTAAAACCATTAGCCAAGTAGATAAAATTGATGAAAAACCCATCGCAGTAAAGGCTAAAATCAGTGATAGCCGAATTATCGCAATTGTTGCCGATACAAAAAGGTCGATATCAATTTTAAAAGCTAAAGAACAAAATGTAATAACACTTGGAGTTGGGGACTCCTGGTTAACGCCGTGGGTTTTGCAAGATATTTTCCCAGACCGTGTGGTTTGGTTTAATTCTGAAAACAATGAAACATTCGAACAATTCATATTCGAATCAGTACCCATTCCTACAAAATCTTCCAGCAAGAAAAAACGTGGACAGTAATCGAGAATGCATCCAAAAAACCAAGTTAAAAATAGATTAAAACATTTGTGTTTGTTAATAGTGGCAAGCGTGAATTTAAGTTCATGTGCTCAATTTCGAGGGCCAGCTTATGAAGCGGCCAAGCATGATAATAAAATATTTAGCACCCCTCTTCGCGCTCCCAAGAAATTTGCCCAAGATGTTTCTACCATTCATGAAGGTACAGAACAAAACAATCAATACAGTGAGCTACAAGTATTTAAAACACCAAGTTTAACGATAGAGCAAGCAGAAGAACATGCTAGAGATATTGTTATGCCTTATTTGCCTGACACGCAAGTCAGTCGATTGAGCTTTAACAATTTACCCGTTGGCGCTTTTATCAATGAAGTTTTTGGTAATCAACTAGGCTTAAATTTTGTAGTTGAACCAAGTGTTAAAAATACACCTGACCTCATTACAATGCGCATAACGAAACCAGTAAGTCAAAAAGATTTATACGCTTTAGCGACACAAACATTGAAATCTTATGGAGTAACAACTTCTTTAAAAGATAACGTGCTAATTTTTAACTTTTCTGAGTCTACTGCCGGTAATGAAACTCCAATATTGGTTAGCGGGAGGGCATTACCTGAAGTCCCCTCCAGTAGCCGCCCTATTTTTTATATATATCCTTTAACGTCTGTGACAACGCCAATGGTACGTAGCTGGATTGCACCGATGTTCCCTCGCAAAGAATTAGAAATTAAAGAAGATATAACGAGAAATGCGTTGATATTTGTTGGCTCACAGAGGACGGTCGAACAAGCATTAGCTGCAACTCGATTACTGGATAAGCCAACAATGGCAGGAATGGATAGTCGAATCTTAAAACCTAGTTTAAGCAATGTAACTGATATGGCGAGCAACCTTGAGCAAGTATTGAAGTCTGAAGGATATTCAGTAAAACAAGGAGACGGTAATGCCGCAATCAGATTATTACCTTTGGAAAGTGTTGGGCAATTAATTATTTTCGCTAAATCAGATGCAGTGCTTCAACACATTATTGAGTGGGCAAGACAGCTTGAAAAACGTCAGTATAACAAAGTAGAAAATGGGCTTTTTAGTTACCAAGCTCAGAGTACTCCAGCCGTTCATATTGTTGAAGTATTAAACAGTTTAGGGGTTGCAAATTATACAAGCATTGACAGACCTGACTCACAAAGTTCTTCCATGGGTGCAACTGGAACAACAAACAGTAACAGCAACATAAAACGTTCAAATCTAACTCAGAATAGTGATGCAAAAGGTAGATATGCTGTCGATCAACAGCTGAACACTATTTTATATAGCGGAAGCAGTAAAGACTGGTTGCAAATTCTGCCGATTATAAAAAAACTTGATCGCCCAGCCCCTTCAGTGATGGTTGAAGTTATCCTTGCAGAGGTAACACTAACAGATAATGAGGAATCCGGCTTGGAGTGGGCAGCCAATGCTGCGTTAGGTAAATTTGACTTAGGTTTCGGCACATTGGATAAATTAGCTCTTGGAGGGAAAGGTTTTAATCTTAATTTAGATAGCCCAAGTAGCACCAGAGCAATGCTTAATGCATTTTATACCAATGATAAAGCCAATATTCGTTCTCGCCCAAGATTAATGGTTAAAAGTGGTGGGGAGGCTTCTATTGAAGTAGGTAATGAAATACCAATTATTACATCAAATAGCCAAAGCACCACAAGCGAAAATGCACCTGTCATTCAAAATATTACATATCGCAATACAGGTATTCTGCTTGACATAAAACCGACAGTCCACGCGTCCGGCTTTGTTGATATAGATATCAGTCAAGAGCTGAGTGAGCAAGGTGATGGATCTATAGGTGGCTCTCCAATAATTCTGAATCGTAGCTTAAAAACCACAGTGACACTCCGAGATGGAGGTTCAGTGTTACTGGGTGGTTTAATTTCATCAACTACATCAAAAGGTCAACAAGGCGTTCCCGTTTTAGGCAAATTACCATTAATTGGAAATCTTTTTTCTACCGACAAAAACAGTCAAGTGAGAACTGAACTGATGATTATGATTATTCCCTATGTTCTTAATTCTCCAGATGAGGCAGAGAGGCTTACAGATGACTTACAAAAAGCACGTATCGACAATTTAGCTATTGATATAGTTCCACAAGAAAGTTCATCGAAATAACTATTTAGTAAGAATTCGGTGTAAAACGACATGTAACAGATTATACGTCGGTTACTATTGAAGTTACTTTTGAAAAATAAAATACAGGCTTAATTAAATGAGAAAACTTATTTCTTTTACGGCTGCATCACTTCTTTTAGTACAAAGTTTATCGGTTTTTGCAACTAAAACTAATGAATCTTCAAATCCAGTTAAAATGAATGGTTTTGAATGTGCCAATGAAGTTTTAGACGTAGTAGGACTGCTCGGCAGAGGAGATGATTTTCCTCAATTTTTAGCATCAGATATTGAAGCAGAGTTAAAACGTCAAGATAATAATTCGATCTTGGGTTATGTGAAGTGTGTAGGGAAACCAGAATTAAAAGCAGCAACCAAGCAGAGTATGGTAAATGGTGAGTATCAAAATATTATTACAAAATTTTCTTTAACCTTTCCTTTAAAGCTCAAAGTCAAGAATGGTAAAAAGACGCTTTTTATTAACGTATCACAAAATTATGTAGTGAATAATTTTGACCAGCCAGATAAACGGACAGTTACGCAAAACTTTATAGTTGAGCAATAAAGTCACTTAAGTTCTAACCTATAAAAAGCTGGGATTTCCCAGTTTTTTTTATTGGCAACTCAAAACTATCTCCGATGGAGGTGGTGAGCGTTTTTTTAAGGCTTTGCGTTGATGAAGCCCATACTACAACTCGTTTTGTTTGTTAGTAGCAAATGAAAAGGCGAAATAGCATTCGCCGATATGAATCCGCATCACACGCATTTTATCGCTATCTATATCACATCATGTAAACACAAGAGTACAGGTACAAAATATTGACCGATAAAGTAGGAAAGGATTTTTACCGCAGTATTTATGTTTAAAAGGCAGGTCTATTCACCCATAGAGGATCACATAGTAAAAGCCACCTTCAGTGAAGGTGGCATGTTACTTACTTATTCACGTTAAATTCATTGAATGATGTTAATTGGGCTTTCCATACTTGGAAAGCCTCTCTGGTTAATTGATACCTTCAATATATTCTATGATTTTTGTACCACCAAACTCTGCATCGTCTGCGGGCAAAGTTAACTGCATGATGGGCCCTCCATCAAACTGGAATTGTGCATTGCCTGATTCTGGCTTGGCATGTTTGTTTACCGTCATATCTTTTACGGTTTTCCAGCGCGCGAGAAGCGGCGTTAATAATGCATTTGTGCCAAAGGTTTCTGCGATAACCTCAGACGTTGTCGATTGCAAGATATACCATTTGAAAATACTGGGACGACGCACGGCGATGTCGGCTTTACCGTCACCATCATAATCCGCTACCACGGGAATATCCTTGCTATCGAGCCCAAACCTTTCGACGTGCATGCCATAGCCGGGTCGGCTTTGCAAAATATACCAGGTGCCATTCGATGGGCGACGTACTGCGATATCCGCTTTGCGGTCACCGTCGTAGTCAGCTACAACAGGAATATCACTGCTTTGAATACCAAAGCGTGTAACCTGAACCTTTCCAGTTGCACTCAGGCGAATATACCAGGTGCCATTTGAGGGACGTCTAATCGCGATGTCGGCCTTACCGTCTCCGTCGTAATCCGCAGGGACTGGAATATCTGACTTTTGTAAACCAAATCGATATGTGACTAGCTTGTCCGTTGAGCTGTTCAAAATATACCATGTCGAATTCGAAGGCCTGCGGATTGCGTAGTCAGTGATTCCGTCACCGTCATAATCAGCAAGCACTGGAATATCCCCGGATTGCAAACCAAAGCGCTTAAACCCAACCATACCGCCAGCAGATTGCATACTATAGAAGGTGAAGTCGGTGGTACGTCTTATAGCAATATCTGCAATTTTATCTCCATCAAAATCGCCAAGTACCGGTATATCGGAAGATTTGCCAAACGAGATGGTTTGGTGAGAATCTTCACCCACAGGTTTAATATATGTATCGCCATTAAACGGATTTCGGGCGGCTAATTCTGCTTTGCCATCACCATCAAAGTCACCATTAACGGCCGGTTTATTGACTGGTAAATAAATAGAATCAAAATAAACAGGGTAATAAGCCGATGTTCCTGTTTTAGGTACAACAAATTCTAATTTTTTATAACCCGCCGACATTGCAAATGAATAGAGGACCCATCCACTACTGGTAATTTTTGTCTGCTCAATATTTTGGCCAGGAACAAAGACACCATTAACTTTCACCAATGGATCAACGCTGCTTGCACCGCGGATCTTTTGTCCAACCCAGCTCACTACTCCTTTATTGAATGTTGCAGTCATTTCAATTGTGGCTTCAGGCTGGCTATTGCGAGTATCAATGGCAAGCGCCCAATTTCCATGTATAGAATTATCAGGATAGGGGTAAGATTGATACCAACGACCCTTTATTGTTAAGGGATTTGGTTCACCTGGCTCAAATGATAAAAAAGTACCCAACTTATCCGGATGACTTGATGGATCAAAGAGATCTGTTCCAATTTCGAACTCTAAAATATTAATAAAACCATCTTCATCGCTATCGGCTTTTGCATCATAACTATTTAATGGATCTAATCCGTTGGCAATTTCGAATTCATCACTCATTCCGTCACCGTCATCATCCATGTCGGAGTTGTTTCCAACGCCATCATGATCGGTATCATAAGTTTCGTTTGGATCATTGGGGAATGCGTCAAGTTCATCAATTACACCATCTTGATCAGAATCTTTTGGCACATTAAAAAATTCAGATTCAGGTGAGGATTGACACCCAACCGGATTACAGTAGACAACTTTAAATTGAACTTCGTCACCTTGGTTATAGCGGTCAACAGCCCATAAGTAGTTTGTAAATCCATTTAACAGCTTTGTAGATATAATATCTAAATAAGACAATGTACCTAAATCCACCCATGCTGTTTCATTTTGGCTTTTCGACCAAAGTTGATAAGTGTCTGCATAACCATTAGGTCTTAACGCAATTGAGACTTCAATTAATCCAGCAGCTTTAGGGTAATCACGATCCGGTGCTCTTAAATAAGATAAATTGCCATATCCAGGTGTTTGAACTTTATTAAAAAACAACGGTGAACATTTTTCATCAAGGCAATATTTAACGAAAAGCGAGTTGGATGCAGATGGATTTAAATTCGTAACATAACCATAGGTGTTTTGCGAATGGTCTGGTGAATCTATTTGTTTTATTTTACTAAATTGATTCTCTTCACGATTCCAAACTTCACTAGAAGTTATCCCCATTTGATTCACTTGAACCATTCTTGGGTGCTCTGCACTATACTTGAGTTGTTGAGTATCAAGACGAGTAAACAACGCACTATCAAATTCATTACTATTGGCATCAACATTAACCTGACTCAATCTTGATGTTGACGCCGAAGTTACTTCCCAAGTGAATTGTGAATATTTAAAGCCATCAAGCGAAATCGCTAAATCCGACGATGCGATTTTAACGCCATCTAACAGCACATCAAATTTTTGCTCTTCGTCTATAACAACCTTTATTGTTTGCCACTTATTAAGCCATGATTCGTTGCCATCAAGTAACACTGGCTGACTAAAGTAATCCGACAAAAGATATAAATGATAAGGTTCCACACCGGATAAGTCATCACAGCCGGCGCCTGTGTAAACCAATCGTACTAAGTCAGATTGATAAGTTTCTACTGCCCAATAATCTGGACTAAGAATACTATCGAGGGTAAGTGCTGTTCTTGAAATGACCTGACATTGATTGACGTTGTTACTTAACGCCCAATATTGCTCTGAAGACACACTAATGCCCTGACTGATATTAAACCAACTTCGCAGTTGCAACGTGCCTTGCAGTGTATCAATACGACCATATGCCGATCCTGTCGAGCCTGACACACGCCACATGCTATCACGAGCATTACTATTACTGTTTACAAGAAATAGCGTTTCGCCAGAGATACTCGCTGTTTGTTGCGCTTTCGAAAATGTTTTAGCTGACACAGGCTCTGACCATTCACTACAGCCAAGGCTGTTACATGCCTGAACCCGTGCAAAGTATTCAGTGTCCTGTTGCAGATTGGTTAGCTCAACATCAAACGCCAATCTGCTAGCATTTAATAAAGCAGAAGAATTAAAATTGTTGGCATTTTTGCCATATTCAATTTTAATTTTTTCGGTGCGGATATCATACTCACCGCTCAAGTCCAGGCTGTCAAATTTGGACCGTTTGGACTGAAGCACTACTGCCGTTGGTACGGCGGGAATGTCATTAGGAGCAACATTCAAAATCCTTACAGACGCATTTGATAATTTGCTACACAATGCGGCGCTGCACGCGCGAATATAATAACTATTAGATGCGCCAGCTTTGGCTGTGCGATCAATATATTCAAGCCCTATCCCAGATTCACCTAACCCACTTTCGTCTAACGTGGCCAGGAGATTGGGCTCACTGCCGTCAATCGATCGATACAACTTAATGAACTTAACTCCCTCATTAAATTGCTCTCGGGTTATTGAAACGCTTATGCGAGTTTGAGCAGTTTGATTAGTTGACTCATCGTACACATAGAAATTGGGTATTTGAGGCGGGTATTGCCCGTCTGCCGGAATGGTCAAAACGACCGCTTCACTAAATTCGGAACAGTAGAAGTTGGGATTGTATGTGCAATAACGTGTTTCAATTGAAAATGAAGTACCGGGCTTTAGGTCTGTACGATAAATCGAGTAGTTTCCATCCTCATTTTCTAATCTGTAGTTATTGGTATAACCGTTGGAGGAAACAACGCGCGCTTCTATGTAACTAACATATTGCCCTTTCAGTGCATCCAATTCTATTTTGATATATTCGCGGTCCACAACGCTCAAAACAGGCGTCACAGCAGGCAGAGCACTATTTACAGGTGGGTAAAAAGTATACGCCTCCGTTTCTGCCCCCTCTGTACACTTATTCAATAAAATCGAACAACCCACGACTTTAAAGCGATATTGCTCTTTTTCAGGAGCGAATATTTCTAGTATTTCTCCATAACTGTCAAGGTAACTTACTTGCTCATAAAAACGGTATTCATCTTCCGATTCTGTTTTTATATAGATGTTCAAATAATCAAACTCGTATTGAACGTTGGCAGACAGTTCCAACTCTTGAGAAGAGACTTGTTCCGTTTCTAAAAGGTCTACTTCCGCCAATGTTGTATTTTTCGCAGAATTAATTGTGTCGAAATACGATGTAAACACAGGTAATGACAATATGCGCGAGTACGAACTATACAAGCTATCTGATTTCGCCAAGCCACTTTGCACTGAATATTGAATTCTTAACCCGGCACGATCATTAAGATGATGAACAAACTGGTTACTTTCTCCATCTTCTACCACCCACTCATTTAGCAGGCTCCCCAAATGGTCATAGGCTCTTACAATATAGCCATCGACACCGTCGACAGCATTCCAACTGATGGTGTTTGCTAAGAAGTGATTGGTTGAAACAGTGACATTCGTTGGCGCTTTAACTTCAGGGTAAGCATTAGAGGTCGAATTGCTGCTACCAAAATCCATTTCGTAAGAACAGTCATTTTTATAGCAACCAACAATACGATAAATATATGAAAAATTGTTTTTCCTTTCACTATCTCGATACACTCCCCCAGCGGGTGACAAGTTCGCTATTTTTACAGGTGCAGCCTGCAAACCAATTGAATATCGGTAAAGTTCAACATGGTCAAAATAGTAATTAAATTTATAAGTGAGTACAGCCGCACCATTTTTATCACTGTTCGAAATCGATAATTCATGCAGCTTAGCGTATCTGTTGGCTGTTCTCACATACACTTGATGAGTATTACAGTACTCCTGCTGACATAATGACAATTGGTAGGTAACAGAATCTCCCTGGAAATCGTTATCGACAAAACTTTTGTCGGCCCCCTCATAAATTAAGGTTTCTTGATTATATCCAGTGGTTTTATATAAGGTAACGTGCTGATTTTCTTTACCTTCCCAGGAAATTCTAGTGCCACTAAAATCTGGCAATATTTGTGCACGAAGATTAATTTTGGGCAAGCCGATTTCATCTTTTACTACTTTGAGCGGGGAAAAGTGTCCACATCGATTTAACGTCGAGCCTGGCGTTTTTTGAATACAAAATCGAGCCTGAATCGCGTTGTCACGATCTCTTGGGTCAATTCCAAAGTCGGTTGAAGACGTGTAAGAAATAGTTTGTTTACCCGCGTGTTTATATTCAAGGCCGGTTGCCTCTGCAGGTTTATTGGTGACATTAAATCGCAGTCTATTACTTAAATTTGAATTATCAATTGTGATGTTAGGACGCTCTGCATAATCCTTAACGTCTATGTTTTTTTGTACTCCATGGGAAAAATCACAAACTTGACGGCTATTACATGGCCAAACTGTATATTTTGCATTGCCTGCATTGGGGCCTTTTTCGATATCATCAAATTCGTTTTTGTCTGCCCAAAAATAAGTATCATATCTTGAATTGATCTGCTCTCTTTTGACGAAAAAGAGGTCAGAAGTACCGTCAATTGTAATATGAGTTTGTAACGGCAATTTGCTTTCAATACTGACATCATTAACGCTATTGATAACATTGAAAATATCATCAAACTCCGCCAGATAAACGTTTTGGCTGTCACTAAAAGTCACTATATTATCGCTAAGCACAATTGGATAACTGTAAACGCGTGATGTACCTATATCTTCACTTGATATATTGGCCAGTTTTCCAGTGGCTAAATCCATCCAATACACGTCGCTGCCTGCTTTGGTAGAATCAAATTTAGATTTAGACGAAAATTGTGCAGACGCATACAAACCCGAATCACTAAAATTAATGCGATTATTGACGGTGATATTTGCTTGTATGTTGCTTATCGGAATATGCTTTGTATGTAATGTATTTTCAGCGACAGAAATTTGAGTAATCGCAGAACGAGACGAGCTTATAAAACTGACCAATGTTCCATCTGAACTTATATTTGCACCACTATTCGTTCCACAATTTTTAATGCTTTGTTTCGATTCATAACTATCGATATAAACAAAGCAATCACTATAGCTGCTTTTAAGTAAAAGATTACCGTTCGTACCAACACCAACTAATGACAGTGAATAATTGCCATCAAAAGAAATAGTTTCCCAACTATCGGACGCTAAAGCACCTTTATAAAGGATACTGTTTGATAAAAGATAAACATGCTGGCCGTCTTTAGAAGCACTAAAGCTATCGATAACAATATTGGCTGGTGTTGAGACTAAGGATATCGCCTTACTGGCAATATCATACAAATAAAGTCGCCTAACATTGGTTGTTGTACCCGAAACCAAATTACTTGCATTTGAGCTAAATAGAATGCGATCGTCATCAATAATTATCGGGTTATAGCTATTTTCATTGGCCGTTTTATCATCAACCCCAATTGTTATTTTTGAAATATCCGATGTGTCACGATCATACAAATAGATATCAGAATAAGCGGAATTATAGGGACTATTTGTAGACTCAACGTTTGACTTTGAGCTGACAAATGTGACTAATTTTCCATCCTCGCTTACACCGAGAATACAATTACCCCCATAGCTACATTTAGAAACACTAAATAGTGTTTCCTTTTTAAAGCTTTGCGCCCAGGTTAAATTAGGAAAAAACAGAATAAATGTGAAAAATAGACTACAAAATAATCTGTAAAGCATAATACATCCTTGTAAATTTAAATGACTAAACCGCTTCCAATACCTTTAACTTTTCCTGAATATAGGGTCCTTTAGGTCTCTTAGAGTGTGCTGCTTTCATAAAATGCAAAGCACTTACCTTGTCTCCCATATCTTCAAAATAAGATGACAATTGGAGCAGAAAATTAATTTCAGAATCGACGGATTTTTCAACATTAATATTGCTACGTATTTTTTTCATTTGAAGGCAGCAAAAGGTTATCTCAGGATCTTTTTTAAGTATTCCTAACAGATCACATAGTTGAACTTCAAAATAGGACAACGCGCTAGAAACCTTAACAATACTTTGAAGTTTATTAACTAGGACAGAATAATTTTCATTTAAATAAGCAAAGAGTGAAACAAATTCGCTGGTAAGGGTACCTTGGCGTATAAAGGGGACACTATCATACTGCTGGCTTCTAATTTGTTCCATCAGTCCCGTCAGTGAATCAATACTATTTGCTGCGGAAAATCGTTGAAGTTCTTCAAGCGTGGTAGATTTTAATCTTTCGAATTTAGTTTTGTTAAGTAATCTAAACTTTTTTGTGCCGCCAGAATAGGATTGAAGCGCTAAGTCTAAGTCTTTATTGATATTTCCAATATTAAATTTATTGAGGAATCGTTTTAGCTCCGGGGCTTCATAGCAATATGAGCGATTAATCGTTTTATTACCATCATGTCCTCCTCGATATCCAACTTTAGATAAAAAGTCTGTAACGATACTCCCCGATTCAAAACTACCTCTGTCATATGGATAAATATGAAAAGCACTATTTCCCATAGCTTCTATAGAACGATTTAAGTAAATCAATAAGTTGTTTTTAAATTTGGGTGGGATGGTAAAAGGCTTAACCTCCATTTTTCTTTTTACATTCTGATTATAAATAGATTGGAATATATCCAAAGGATTTCTGATATAAACGGCAAATTCAGCTTGTGGAATGGCATCTTTAATAATAGCAAGTTTAGTTAAGAACAATTCAGATGATAATAACAAAGTATGAGCACCACTTTGTTCAAACTCCATCATTACATTATCTAGCTTATTTTTCGATAACTCGAACAACCTGGACGATACTTTCTCAAATATAGCTTCTATGTTCCCACTACCTATATTATTCGAATCAACGCCATGCTTAGGATAAAAAATGCCCTGATTTAAGAGTTCATCGGTATTTGAGTTGCACCAATATTGAATTGCTGAAGTTCCAGTTTTGCCTGGCCCAATATGAATGATTATCTTCTTATTCATTGAAATCCTTTTCCTATTTTAATTAAAGCTCTATTACATGATGCAATTTTAAAAATGATTCTCTTACCATTTGCTTCTGTTTTAAGACGATGTCGTCATAACCTTTATATGCTTCCATACGCAATTTAGTTGCTTCTGCAATTTGGAAGAAAGGGACACATCCTTTTAAGTATTCAGGTGCCCAAGTCATGGTGTAAGCTTGGACTTTTTTAACCGCCTTGTTGACCGGAACAAATGGATTACCATAGGACATTGATACAATCACACCGTGTAGACTGGTTCCAATATAAACAGCGGCGTTTGCGATAGCGCTGGTGATTTGGTCTAGCGTATCACAAGGTAAAACGTGCACCGGAAAATCGGCATGTTTCTTTATCCAATCAACCATTAACTGGTCATCATGACCCGGACAATTCCCAATAGATAATAATCCGATCGCTAGTTTTTGATGTCGGTAAATTCTACGCAATTGATTTAATATTGTTTTCTGTTTACCTTCACTTTTGTGAAAGCCAAACTGAGCACAGGCGTATGGCTTGTTTAAGCTCTTTGGCAGGGTATGCTTAGGTTGCATATCGCTCAACACCATCACCGAATCTGGAACCAAACTAGCATTCAATCCGAAATTATTCTTAATTGCACGCTGAGCATCGGTTTCTCGTACACTCAAATAACCAGCTTGTTTGAAACTAGGCGCAACTTCATCACGCAAAGCCTTAGATTTTGGTATACCACCACCTACAGCATGATAAGCGATTTTCATGTTTTCGAGAATGTTTGGTGATGCCGGCATAAAAGGTAACGACACTTCACCATTGCCAAAATGTAATTTAAGAATGTTTTCTAACCTATCCCCTTTAAACGCTTCATACAGATCGTAATAAAGTGGATCTAAATAACTCACCAAACGTGCCCAATCTGCATTAAGTACTTGCCCACCTGCGATGATTAGTGTTGAGTCTTTAGCAATATTCTCTGGATTTAATAGTGTTTTAAATCCCTGGGTTGGCATCGCTCCGACTTCGGTTAAATCAGAATCTATCGTTGCAATGTTATGAAACGTGTAATTACCAAGTTTTGCTAATTCGTGTTTAGCTACTAATGGAAATAGCAAATCACCATAATTAAAACGATCTGAAGCACTCAGTAAATAAACATCTTTTGGAGATGGGTTTGTCATATTAAAACTCAAAATAAAGCCGCTTTCGCGGCGCTAATATCCTTGTTACTTCACCCTACTTGGTCAGTAAAGGTTTCCACCAACTTTCGTTGTTAAGATACCAATCCAACGTTTTGGTAATCCCACTTTCAAATGACTCAGCTGGCTTATAATTTAATTCTCGTGTTGTTTTGGTAGCATCAATCGCATAGCGGCGGTCATGCCCTGGTCTGTCAGTTACATAGGTAATCAAACTAGCTGAATTAGCTGCCTTGGCGCATGAAGCATTGGGGAATTTTTCTGACAACGAAGAATCATTTGCAAAAGCTAAATCCATTTTTTCACATATCAATTTTACAATATCGATATTAGCCCACTCATTGTGGCCACCGATATTATAATTTTCTCCCACATTACCATCATTAATCACTAACTCGATACCTCTAGCGTGATCTTCAACGTAAAGCCAGTCACGAATTTGCATTCCGTCACCATAAACGGGCAGTGGTTTGTCATTTAATATATTGGCAATAATTAATGGAATTAACTTTTCAGGAAAGTGATATGGCCCATAATTGTTAGAACAGTTACTGGTTGTTACCTGCAATCCATAGGTGTGGTGATAAGCCCTGACTAGATGATCGCTAGCCGCTTTGCTTGCCGAATAAGGTGAATTAGGGGCGTATGCCGTGTCTTCAGTAAATGCGGGATCATTTGGACCCAACGTGCCGTAAACTTCATCGGTACTGACATGATGAAAACGATGACTCAATAATGGTTGCGCACTATCTAACCAAACTTTTTTCGCCACTTTTAACAGACTATATGTGCCTATGATATTAGTTTGGATAAACGCATCCGGCCCTGAAATTGACCTGTCCACGTGTGATTCCGCAGCAAAATGCACAATAGTATCAATGTTATACTCAACTAATAGTCTTTCAACCAAATCGCTGTCACAAATATCACCATGTGCAAATACAAATTGATTATTGTCCTTCACAGGCTCTAAGTTTTCGATATTGCCAGCGTATGTCAACGCGTCCAGCACAACAACCTTATCTGCGGGATTAGATTTCAACCAATAATGAACAAAATTGGCCCCGATAAAACCTGCACCACCCGTGACTAATAATGACTTACTCATGAATTACCTTCATTTATCCAGAGCATCATGCTCTATTACTTAAATAAAACTACTATTTCAATTTGCTAAGAACAGATTCTAACTCGGCTTGCCAGTGACGAGGCTCTATACCAAATGCGTCAATCATACTGTGTTTATCCAGCACGCTGTATGATGGTCGTTTAGCAGGTGTTGGATAGGCGCTAGTTGGAATGGCTTTTATAGGAATGGGGTGTTCTAACAATCCATTATCTAAAGCACAACGTTGAATAGACACAGCAAAATCATACCAACTGGCAACGCCTGCATCAGTGAAATGGTGAACACCGCTAATGTTTTTCTCAACCGCAGTTAAACATGCCTGCGCCAAAGCGATTGCAGATGTTGGAGAGCCAATCTGATCATCAATGACACCAAGTTGAGGCTTTTCCTTCATCAGTCTCAACATGGTTTTAACAAAGTTGTTGCCGAACTCAGAATAAACCCAACTCGTTCTTATGATACAACCCAGCTCTCCTAAAATGTCTTTCACTGCTACTTCACCGGCCATTTTGCTGGCACCGTAAATACTTTGGGGGGCGTAATCATCAGTTGGTAAGTAAGGACTGCCTTTTGAGCCTCCAAATACATAATCGGTAGACACATGAATAAATCGCAGGCTTTTGTTTTTACAATAAACAGCTAAATTTTTTACCGCTTTTTCATTTAATAAAAAGGCGCTGGTTTCATCACTTTCTGCGTTGTCAACTGCGGTATAAGCCGAAGCGTTAATCACGGCTGTAATTTTATGGGTATCAAGAGACAAAGACATTTTATCAAAATCGACAATATCGATATCGTCACGCCCCATAAATACCATAGATTGAGGGTCCGCATTAACACGAATAGCCTGTGCAAGTTGTCCGGACTTACCTATTACAACAATCACGTTAGGTCGCTCTCTTAGAATGTGGGTGCACTTGAAAAAGACATACCGTTAGCATCTTTTTCAGATAAAGAAGGCATATTGCCACCAGCTATAGGCCAGGCTATCGCTAAATCAGGGTCATCATATTTGATACTAATTTCTGATTGAGGATGGTAATAATCAGTACACTTATAAACAAATTCAGCAGATTCACTGGTAACAAAAAAACCATGGGCAAAGCCAGCAGGCACCCATAATTGTCTTTTGTTTTCTGCGGATAGAAACTCACCAACCCATTGACCGTAAGTAGGTGATGAACGGCGCATATCAACGGCGACGTCAAAAACCTCACCGCTAACCACCCTTACTAATTTTCCCTGAGTATGTTCCATTTGGTAGTGTAATCCACGTAAAATACCCTGACTGGATTTACTGTGATTGTCTTGAACAAAAATGACATCGGCACAATTGTCCCGAAACCAATCTTCACGAAAAGTTTCCATAAAAAAACCACGTTCATCACCGAAGACTCCAGGCTCGAGAACTTTAACCTCTGGTATTTTGGTATCAATTACTCGCATTACTTCACTCTATCACTTAGCAACTTCATCAGATATTTGCCATAACCGCTTTTTTCTAAAGGTTTAGCTAATCTGACTAACTGCTCGGCATCTATATATCCCTTGCGGAATGCAATTTCTTCTGGACAGCAAATTTTTAACCCCTGACGCTTTTCAATCGCAGAAATAAAATTACTCGCATCGAGCAAACTATCAATAGTCCCAGTGTCCAACCAGGCTGAGCCTCGCCCCATCAGTTCTACACGAAGATTATTCTGTTTTAAATACAATAAATTAAGATCGGTAATTTCTAGTTCACCGCGCTTAGAAGGTTTAACTTGTTTTGCCAGTTCTACAACTTGGTTATCATAGAAATATAATCCAGTAACCGCGTAATTAGACTTAGCAACCTCAGGCTTTTCTTCAATCGACAGCGCATTCCAATTATCATCAAACTCAACCACACCATAACGTTCAGGATCGGTGACATGATAACCAAAAACCGTAGCACCCTGCTCCTGTGCAGCGGCATTAAGCAGGGACACTTGAAGATCATGACCATAATAAATGTTATCGCCAAGCACTAAGGTACAAGCATCACTACCAATAAACTGTTCACCTAATAAAAAAGCCTGAGCTAAACCATCTGGCGATGGTTGAGCTACATACGAAAATTCGACACCCCACTGATGACCATTCCCAAGAAGGGATTGAAAACGAGGTAACTCCTCCGGTGTAGCAATGATCAAAATTTCTCTAATACCAGCTAATAACAACGTTGAGATTGGATAATAAACCATGGGTTTATCGTAAATTGGCATCAATTGCTTACTGACTACTGAGGTTAGCGGATGAAGGCGAGTACCTGAGCCTCCTGCTAAAACAATACCTTTTCTGTTCATTTGTAACTTCCTGTACAGGTAGCCTCGACGCTCCTGTTTTATTTTAATTCTTCGATTGTTGCCAATACGATACGAATCACACCAAATAGCATGCTAAGCAACACAATAAATAAAGCGCAATTATATAAAATCTCTGGGTAGCTTGCATCTTCAGGGACAGTGGGATTTTCGACCACAACCAAATACTTAAGTTGACGATATGCCTCAATTCGAGATTTCTCGAGCGAAACCTGTGATGCTGTATAAGCTTCAAGTGCGAACTGCAGATTCATTTTATATTCACTGAATTTTGCAATCACCTCATTGACACTAATATCTGACTTTTCAGATGATGTCTGCTCCGATGGACTGATATCTGTTAATCGCTCTCTCTCATGTTCCAACTGGGTTTCGAGCGCTTTTAACTGTTCATTAGCCAACATAACTGCTGGGGCTTGTTCACTCATCGACGATTTTAACGCCCGCAGCTCAGATTTTTTTGTTGCGATCTGGCTTTCCAAGCCATAGGTAATTTGTGCTAGTGCAGCACCTTCGGCTTCAGGATCTAAAAAATTGTATTTGCTTTGAAAAGCTAATAATTCACTTTTAGCACGCTGCAATTTATCGATAACAATTTCGTGTTCATTTTGCACAAACGTCAATTGTGCCTTAGCCAAGTCGTGCCCGATTTTATTGATATACCATTCGGCTCTATTTACGATAGCCTTAGCGAGTTCGTTTGCATATTTTGGCTCATACGCCTGTGTCCTGATCGTAAAAACCGATGATTTTTCATCAATTTCAATTGTCACATGTGATTTAAAATAGTCCAGTTGGTCTTCAGCACTTGCGTCCGACGAGAGACGACTTACCACATCATAATTTGTATCTGAGAAATGCTTTTTCCAATTATAATTTTCATTTAAGTACTGCAATAAATCGTTGGAATAAATAAAAGCTTTAAGTAACTGAGTATCTTGACCAACAGCACTTCCGCCAGAAAAACCGGACAATAATGCCAGTTTTGGGTCAAGCGTACTCATGCCATTGGGTTGTTGAATTATTATTTGCGCGTGGCTCTCGTATCTGGCACTCGCAATGAGTGCTTGATAAATAAAAAATAATAAAAAAGGAATCAACACGAATACAGAAAAGGGCGTTGCAAACCATTTTTTTAATCGAATTGGGTTTTGAACAGATTGTTTTGTGAATCCGGAATCACTATTCGCATTTGGCTCGTAGTCAGTTTCATTTGATGAACTTGACATAATATCCGGTTCTGTTTTTTTAAGTTCGTTACTTACACGTGAAATTTCAACAAGTATTTTCTTACTGGGTTTTAGATTTCTTACGCGTTGTAAAATCCGCAACGCCAATGGCAAATTAACTCGCTTAAGTTCTTCCGCTTGTTGCAATAAAAATTCAGCGTCTGTCCACTGACCTTTATCTAGCCCCTGCTTAAATAAACTTAAATCGTTTTCTAACCGTTGTTGAGATGATTGAGTCATATGTTAAAGCGCCTGATATCTTTTTATACCTTCATTTATATCGTTATAAAAAGTAAGTTGTCCCTTATTAATTACAATTGCACTATCACAAAACTGTTTAAGCTCTTTTATTTGATGACTTATCATAATTACATTGGCTTCCCGACTACGCTCCAATAGTGCTTGCTGAGCCCGCTTTTTAAAACTTGCATCGCCAACGGCAGTCACTTCATCTATTAAGTAAATATCAAAATCGATTGAAAGTGAGCACGCAAACGCAAGCCTGGAACGCATACCACTTGAATACTTGCCTACAGGTACATCATATTGCTTACCCAATTTAGCAAAATCTACAACCTTGCGTTCGTAAGCATGCAAATCTTTTACACCATTTATTCTACCAATAAACCTCGTATTTTCTCGACCAGTCATGGCACTGTGGATTCCGGTTGCCAACGCAACTGGCCAGGAAATATGTTGATCAGTGATAATTTTCCCGCGCGTTGGATATTCACTTCCTGCAATCAAGCGAAATAAAGTAGATTTACCAGCCCCATTGGCACCAAGGAAAGCAATATTATGTCCTTTTGGTATTTCAAAACTTAAATCCTGAAATAAAACATGCCGAGTATTATTGCTCGTATAAATTTTTGTGATCTTATCTAAATAAATCATCTACTAATCGCCTGTTTCCAAGCAATTTGATAACAAGACAATGCAATAAAAGTCGTTGTTAGCACCACAATAAAAAGAAAGCTTTCACTCACACCACTATGCCCATATGCAGGGTAAGCTGAATACCTTGAAAGCTCAATCGCGTGGAGAATAGGATTCCAATTTAACACATGCCAATAACTTTGAGGAAAATCCTGCAAAGAGAAAAATACACCTGAAATGAAAAACAGAGGCCTTGTAATGAGTAATTGAATTTTCTTAACTTCTGGAACAAACGCTATCATTAAGCCAAATAAAATACCTAAGGACATTGCAAACACCCAAATCAAAAAGATGTACAACATTATTTTAAGGGGGTTGGCGGCATGTAGTTCTATCCCTAAAAAGTACATCGCAACCATCAGGCCAACAATGACAAAAATTTTTACTAATATTTCAAAAAAACAAGCAGCTAGAATTGCGCTTATTGGTTGCACTTGTCTAAAAGCAAACAAAGCTTTGTGTTTTTGAATCGCTGATGCGCCAGCACTAAAGGTTTGAAGGAATATTTGAATATTGATTAGACCATAGGCCATAAAAACGAACGTAGGAATGGTATGAGTCTCCCCACCATCTAACCTTCCGCGAAGAAATGACAATACCAAAATAAAAATGACAGGGTTTAATACAGCCCAGCTAATACCAAATTTATCGTTAAAACCAATGCGGATTTCTCTGACTAATAACGCATAAATGACATCAAACCATATTTGCCACTTAGTTCTTTTTTCTAGTGTTGCCATATATTTGCGACTACTTGATTGCCACGTTTGCCGCAACTGCAATTTGGTAAATAATCTGCGTTATATCCTTAACAGCCTGAAGCATTTTAGTATCAACTCTTGGAATAACCAGAATCTTATCCCCAGGTTGTATTATGTAATCATTATTACTTCCAAACCATCCACTCCCTCCATTTATAGTTACAAATGTCGTCAGGCCATTGGCATGGATAATGGCAACTTTTTCGGTGTTTGCTCTCTCGCTGTACCCGCCAGACCAATTAATGTAATCTAAAACTGAATAATTTTTGTCGTATACGATGGCTTGAGGTAATAAAACTTCTCCTGCGATTTGCACAAGATCTGAATACTGTGGAATGACAATTTCATCTCCTTGTTCCAAGTTGATGTTAGCAACATCATTATTACCACTTAAAACCACTTTCCCAAGAGGTTTAATTTGTCTGGCATGTTCAACAAACTTCATCACTAACTCGGCTTCCTGTGCACGAATTCTTGATTCACCATCAGAGGCTGCGGGTGCAGTAAAAACAGATCGTTCAAGTCTTTGTAGAGACATTTCTAATAATTCTTTTTGCTGTTGAGCGACACTTTCCCGCTTTATATATATTGATCTAACATCAGCTAAATTAGGATCTACTTCGACATAATCGAGTAATTCTTTCAACTTAGTATTTTTACCAACTGCGTAAAATGAGGGCCCCAAATAACTGCCTGAAATTTTAACGCTAATAACTTGAGGACGAAGGTCATCATTAAACAAAACCGTGTCCCCATCTGAAATAATAAAGTCATCAAAATCTGCAATTGGAATATAATCAGAAAAAGGTCCTTCAGCTCTATTCCCATTAATTGCTACGTGACTGGTCTTACTGAGAGGTCTGGCAAACTTTATTAAATCACTACCTTTTGAATGCTGTTGAGTGAGTTCGAATGTAAGTGGGTACCTAGCCGCACCCTCCACTGTAACTGTTGCCCCTTGCTGCCCCACTAAAATCACATCGCCATCTTTAAAATTAAACGCTGCCAAATTACCTGCGCGTAAAAATTGGTAAAGATCAAAATTCGCAACAACTTGCTCATTTCGCTTTACAAAAATACGTCGATAACTTCCTCGTAATGGATCAATTCCACCAGCTTGCTTCAAATAATAGAGTAAAGATTCATTAGCCAGCCCTGCATATTGCCCAGGTTTTAAGACTGGTCCGGTAACATAGACATTAACAGGTGTTGCTGAGAGCAAATTGACATAGATGCTTACATTGTTAGGATAAATTGCTTTAACCTTTTGACTTACCGTATTGTTTAACTGACTAGCGGATATGCCAGACACATGAATTGGGCCGACTTGCGGTATAAATATGTTACCTTGATTATCAACGGTAAAAACATTGGCTAGTTCTGTAGCTCCCCACAATTGAACAGCAATTTTGTCACCTGGAACTATGACATAGTCGGGATTTAATCCATCGGAACGTGCCGAATTTAAACCACTTTCAAAAAGGTTTGCACCGAAAGGTTTAATACTAATTCCTTCTGGTTGCTCATTTTGGGCATTTAATTGCGGTGTACTAAATTTACTTTCCCTTTGTATGTAATCAGACACATCAACCTGTTTATTTACTGCTGTTTTTGCATCATCCGCTAGTTGGGCTTCATCATAATTCTGTGCGAAGATGAGCAACGGGCAAAATGTCGAAACAGAAAATAGAAAAGCTTTAAGTAAACGCATGTAAAAGAGGTTCATAGATTTTCCTCCCGATTCACGTTTGACTTATATTTTTGATTATTTGAGAAAATGGGGGTAGCAATATACCAGTTTTTACTATCATCTCTCTGACACACGACCAAATATTTTTTCGATGAATTTAACTTTCTACTTTCTTCAAGAACTCTCACACAGGGTCTACCATTAGCTGACCAATAACGTTTGGCTATGGTACTATTTTTTCCGAACGCTACTTTTCCACTTTGAGCAACAAGACTGCTTGATATATCACTAAGAGTTTGGGGTACATTGTGACTAACTATTCGAAACGTATGTTGTGGCTTTGCAACCATATTTGAAGGACTCGTACACCCAAACATCAACGCAAACGCGCCAAACAACACAAATAATCTGTAGGAAATCATAAAGCTAAAGCGTCCTAAAAAGGCATGCGAACAAATAAATTATTAAATCAGTATACAACAGCAATTTTTCAATAAAAACTGCTTACGTTTTAATGGTTTATTTGTACTTCACAGAATCAGGCTCTGGAGACTCGTCTCAACTTTCTCAAGACAACCCAGATATTTTGAATGATGAAACTATAAAGAAAAAGCACTCCAATAAACGACCAGAACATTATGTATTCAGGTATCGCAAATAACTCGCCCAAAATACCAATAGCAGCGTAAACAACTCCAATCAAAAGTATCACTATCAAAGTTGCATTTTGCGATAGTCCTGCCCGCATAAAAATAAAGTGCAAGTGTTGCTTATCAGGCCTTAGCATAGACTGCCCTTTCTTAGCTCTGCGATACATAATCGCTGCCATATCCATTAATGGAAGTCCTACCAGCCAAACTGCAGTGATTGGCCGCATGCTTGGATTCGCTCCCTGCGTATATTCGACTAATAACCACACAATGGTTAAGCCAATGAACATACTGCCAGAATCCCCCATAAAGATTTTATTTCCTTTAAAACCTTTAATGCTAAGATTGAATGCAAGAAACGGCACTAAAGCAGCAATGACTAACATCGGCCCCATAATTTCCGCACCATTATTCGACAAAAGTAAAAGCAGGACCAAAGCTAATAAAACGACTAAACTCATTCCGCCAGCTAATCCGTCAATCCCATCAATCATGTTAAACGCGTTAATTACACCTACTACGGCAATTAAAGTAAAAACATATCCTTCAAAGCCTAGAGACATATCACCCAATCCAACTATATTACCCAAAGAAGTAACATAATTTTGCGCACTCCACGCCATTATCGCTGCGACACCAAACTGACATATAAGGCGCCCTTTGGGACTCAAGTCAAAACGATCATCCAGCATTCCCAACAATACGATAAATGATGCCGCGGTGAAAAACATAGGATCATTTTTCAGCCACACATCGGTAGCCAAACTGGAGACAAGGATGGAGAAAAACATTGCCAATCCTCCGGTAAGAGGAATAATGCCTTTGTGAGCCTTACGCACATCGGGTTGATCAACTAACCCCCATTGATGCGCAACGGGATTCATAATAACAATCAAAAGAGCGGCAACAAAAAATGCCATAAAAAGAGGGGTAAATTCTAAATACACAAACATTTCAGTGGTTAATCCCTAACAACATACATTTATTTATAGTTCTTTTTTTAATAATAAGAGCAATGACACTTACGCATTAAATCTGAGCTTTTATAAATCATAACGTGTCTTGCAAATATTTCATTTGAACTGCTCTCAAGTAAGCTGGAAAGAAACCAAACCAAAATCCCCTGTCTCTGGCAAAATTAAAAAACAACTTATCCATAAGCTGCGATACATACTGACTCAATGCCTCTGCCTTAAATAGTATCAAACATAACTTGGTAATGACCAGTTATATAAACGCCATAAATGATCTAAATTGTTACTCATGCCCCAAACTCTCTCAAGAACGTGCTTAACTTAAGATGAGTTTGGTAAATCAAAATATATTCTTTTTTGAGATCAAACTGTTATAGCGATTAAATCGAATTATAGGTAAAAACGTGAGCAATGCTCTAAGGCAGATTTCTTGCTTTTCTTGCGTGGCAACGGTATAACCCACCGGTTTAGTTTTATAACCATTCAAGATAAAACCAATCTATAACAAAAATAATTAAGTTCAATTGCAATTAGGGGTACGTCATGTCTGAAACGACTGAAGACTTGTACGCAGGTTCGCAGAAGCGAACATTACTGGGCCATCCAATTGGTCTGGGGATCTGTTTTTTAACTGAAATGTGGGAACGTTTTTCCTATTACGGGATGCGTACCATTTTAGTTTTATATCTTGTTAAATATCATTTATACAGTGCTGGTGAAGCCAGCATGATCTACGGCGCATACGCTGGTTTGGTTTATATGATGCCTATAATCGGTGGTTACATGGCTGACCGGTATTTAGGCAGTCGCAAAGCGGTAACCTATGGCGCCATCTTGCTGGTAGCAGGCCACAGTTTAATGGCCGCACATGGTCCCGCCGCATTTATGGATGGTGACACCGTTGTTCGCAACGATTTCTACATCAGCATTTTCTTTATGGCATTAGCCCTGATTATCACCGGTGTAGGATTTCTGAAAGCCAATATATCAACCATTGTTGGTGCGTTATATGGTGAAAAAGATCCTCGTCGTGACGGTGGATTTTCCATCTTCTATATGGGTATCAATGTAGGTTCATTATTATCTACCGCATTAGTCGGTTATGTAGGTGAAACTTACGGCTGGAACTACGGTTTTGGTATTGCCGGCATCGGCATGTTATTTGGTTTAATGGTATTCCTGTGGGGTCAGAAGTATCTGGAAGGGCGTGCAGAACCAAGCAACCCGGCAATATTAAAAGAAAAATCTCCAATTGGTTTAAATAAAGAGCACACCATCTATCTCTTTGGTATTGTACTGGTACTGGTAAGCTGGTTATTAATGCAATACCAAAGCTTTGTAGGCTCATTGCTGGGGGTATCCGGCTTTGTAATGATCGCAATTATACTGGTATATGCATTCACTCAATGTAATAAAGTTGAGCGTGATCGCATTATGGTGGCCTGTTTTCTAATCGCCATTCAATCTGTGTTCTGGGCCTTGTTTGAACAACAAGCAGCCAGCTTAACCTTGTTAGCAGACCAACAGTTTGATCTGAATGTACTGGGCATGAATTTCCTCGCCTCTCAGGTTCAGCTATTAAATGCGTTATTCATCGTATTACTTGCTCCTGTTATGGCCTGGCTGTGGGTTGCTATGGCCAGGAAGAGCATTGAGCCTTCTACGCCGGGTAAATTTGGTATTTCTATGCTGTTAATTGGTCTGGGATACATGGTGTTCGCCTGGGGTATGGGATTGGATGATTCCACCAACAAGAGTTTCCTGTGGCTGGTATTTATTTATCTGTCCCTGACGGTGGCCGAATTGTGTTTAAGCCCGGTCGGTTTATCCATGGTAACCAAACTTAGCGTAACCAAGATAGTTGGTATGATGATGGGTACCTGGTTCCTGTTTACAGCTTTGGGTAACTATGTTGCCGGCTGGATTAGTTCTTTAACAGGGAGTTCAGGTCATGGCGCAGACAGTGGACAGCTGGATATTGCTGCAACCATCAGTGTTTACAATGACATTGGACTTATCAGTGTCGGTGTCGGTGTATTTATTCTGTTACTTACACCAATCATGAAAAAAGGCATGCATGGTGTTCACTAACGCTTAAGCTATGAAACTTATCGAATGCCGGATACACTTATCCGGCATTTTTTTATCCGCAAGAGAGTTATTCGATGCGCCTCATATTTTCCAGCAAGCAAATATCCAGCATTCAACACCTGCCTTTAACCACACGAATAGAGTTACTGCACAAAGCAGTAAAGCATCTAACCACACCTGAGAAAATGCTGTTAAATTTGTTTAAATTAGCTATTTTAATTCCGGTCTTTACCCTCCTATTACGGGTTAGTCAGGATTGGTCAGCATTAATATGGATTGCCTTACTTTTGTTGTGCTTCCCTTTATTAGTCAAACCTTTACAATACGGTCTATCTGAAAAATATCTGTCCAACATTTTAGCCAGGGAAACGTGATGAAGGTGTTAATCACAGGCGGCGCCGGATATATCGGTAGCCATACATTATTGCAATTACTAGAGGATAATTATCAGGCCGTTGTTCTCGATAATCTGAGTAACTCAAGCGAAGAATCATTAAAACGTGTAAAGCAATTAAGCGGTAAATCCTTTGAATTTATAAAAGGCGATATTTGCGACAAACCGTTACTGGAACAGATTTTTAATCAGCATAAAATTGATGCAGTTATTCATTTTGCCGGCTTAAAAGCCGTTGGTGAATCTGTACAAAAACCATTAACTTATTATCGTAATAATGTGATGGGTTCTGTTATTTTGTTTGAAGCGATGGCCGATGCACAGGTTAAAAACTTAGTATTTAGCTCATCTGCGACAGTGTATGGCGATCCAGTGGCGCTACCTCTAAATGAACAGATGCCGGAAGGAAAACCCACCAATCCTTATGGTCAGTCAAAGCTGATGATCGAAAATATTCTGAAGGATTTATACCTGTCAGATCCCAGTTGGAATATCACCCTGCTTCGTTACTTTAACCCGGTGGGAGCTCATTCATCAGGTCGGATAGGTGAGGATCCAACTGGTATTCCAAATAATCTGATGCCCTTTGTTGCGCAAGTGGCAACCGGAAAACGTAAAGAGCTATCAGTATTTGGTGACGATTATGATACACCGGATGGTACCGGTGTTCGCGATTATATACATGTTGAGGATCTGGCAGCTGGACATGTAAAAGCCATAAAAAACATGACACCCGGTAATGGACTAAAAACTTACAATCTTGGCACAGGCAACGGTTATTCAGTGCTGGATATGGTAAAGGCTTTTGAACAAGCCAGCGGCAAAACCGTGGCCTATAAAATCTGTCCGCGCCGCGATGGCGATGTGGCGGCCTGTTACGCTGATCCATCATTGGCAGCGAAAGATTTGAACTGGCGTGCAGAAAAAGGCATTAGTGAAATGTGTGAAGACACCTGGCGCTGGCAAAGTCAAAATCCAGACGGCTACAAAGCATAAATAAAAAAGCCTGTTTTAAAACAGGCTTTTTTATTTAATTAATGCAACCACTAAACATGCTCAACATACCAGGGCATAGTTAAACTGATACCTTCGACAATTCTGTATTGTGGCATATATCCCAGTAGTTCTTTGGCTTTGGATACATCAGCTTGTGAATGACGAACATCACCTGCCCGAAAATCACGGTATACCGGATCTTTTTCGTACGTCACACCTTGTTCACTCAGTGAGTTTCGAATGGCGTAATACAATTCATTTAACGTTGTTCTGTCACCAACCGCCACATTAAACACCTGGCTTTTGCCCAGGTCAGACGTAGCCGCAAGCAAGTTAGCCTGTACTACATTCTCGATATAACAAAAGTCGCGACTGGTCTCACCATCACCATTGATAAACACCTCTTGCTGTTTGGCCATCGCTGCTGTCCATTTGGGGATAACAGCGGCATACGCCCCATCAGGATCCTGTCGTCGGCCAAACACATTGAAATAACGTAATCCGGTAGCATGAAATCCATATGAACGGGAGAAAACATCTGCATATAGTTCATTTACATACTTGGTGACCGCATAAGGAGAAAGAGGATTGCCTATGTTTTCTTCTACTTTGGGTAATGCAGGATGATCGCCATACGTCGAACTGGAAGCAGCATAAACAAACTGAGTAACAGCATTTTCCTTTGCCGCGATCAGCATATTTAAAAAACCACTGATATTTACGTCATTGGTTGTAGCAGGATCATTAAGTGAGCGGGGAACCGACCCTAAAGCAGCCTGATGCAACACATACTTAACATCTTTACAGGCTAGCTGGCATACATCCGGGTCACGAATATCACCTTCAATAAAACTAAAGTTTTGCCATTGTTGAGTATTGACCAGCGTCTGAACTTCATCAAGATTTCGCTGATGCCCGGTAGCAAAGTTATCCAGTCCAATGACTCGCTGATTTAATTTGAGCAACGCCTCAAGCAGGTTAGAACCAATAAAACCAGCCACACCGGTCACTAACCAGGTGTGCTGTGTATCTAATAACTGTTGTTTGAGCTGTTCAAACTGAGTGGTCATATACAGTCCCTTGTGTAAGCTTTTATAAGTTTTCCAGATAAGCGTCGATATCGTCGTTTAACTGCTGGTCTTCTTTCTTGGGTTCTACTTTACCATCTTTAATTTGGTATTCCTGATCCTGAAAATACACATTTTTAACAAAGGCATAAGGATCAACAGCGTCATCAATTAGTTTTTCCTGATCCGATAAAGAGGCACGTTTTTCCAGCGCTTTAATTAAGTTGGAGGTTAAAGATACGTAGATATTTAAATCATCAATAGGAAAATAAAATCCCTGCACGACTTTACCTGTGGAATCGCGCACGTCACTTGGACCTAATCCCGGTAACATTAAAAATGGTCCCGAACTAACCCCCCAGACACCCAGCGTTTCAGTGAAACTTTCTTCGCGTCGTGCAATACCTGCATCAGTCGCCACATCGATGGTGCCTAACAAACCAAACGTTGAATTGAGTAAAAATCGCCCCAGACTAATCAGCGAATCACCCACTTTACCTTGCAGTAAGTTATTCAGCATATTGGCAGGTTCTTCCAGGTTTTGCGCAAAATTAAGCAACCCCTTACGCGCAAAAGAAGGCACATTATCAACGTACGCAGTACTAACCGGTTTTAATACGTTTTTGTCCAGTACATCCCAGTTAAAGGTCCACATATCGCGGTTAAAACTTTCATAAGGATCACGCTCATCCACATACTGTTTTAAGGTTTGCTGATTATCGGCCTGTTGCTCAACAGCTTGCTGACTGGCACAACCGCCTAACAACAAGACAGAAATAATAAGGGGTAATAGATTTCTTAATGTGATTTTCACTGAGTGATTTCCTGATCAATAACGATACTGACCGGCAAAAGCTGACCTTGCACAACTTCTGCTTCAATCTTTCCCTGCATGTCACCAACTGACGGCATCACGTTTTGACTACGTGAGATTCGGGCTGTTAGTGTTACATGCGAAAGATTAGTCAGGGAATAATTGGCTAACATGGCGTTTTTATTGGTTAAATCAAGGGTAACTGGCCAGTTTTTAAGAGATTGAGTTATGGCTGCCGCAGGCATGGGTTTAGCATTTTTAGCTGCATCCTTGGCAAACACCACTAAATAACCATTTGTTGGTATTTTATGTTTAATGTCATCCGCAACATTCACTGACACGGTAAAACCTGTAAGTGATGTTTCAGTGTCATTTAGTTTATTTAACTGCTGCCCGATAGACGCATACATAGGATCGGCCGGATCAATTTTGCTTTGCAGTATTTTAAAAGTCTGAATAGCAAGCTGGTTATCCTCCAACTGACTGGCTACAATCGCCAGCAATCCCAGAGCATCGGTATCATCCGGTTGCTGACGCAAAACCTCCACCAGCAAAGAGCGGGCTTTTTTTAACTGACTGGCATCCCCTGTCATTAACAAAGACTGGCTTAAACTAACCTTGGTACTTAAATGTGCGGGATCGATCTTTAGTGAACGCTCAAAAGCATTGATTGCTGGTTCTATATAACCTATTGCATTATAAACCCGTCCCAGTAATAACCAGGCGATGGCATCATCCGGCTTTTTCTGTAGTGAGGTTCGTAAGCCCAACGCCAAATCACTCAGTTCCTGCGGTGTTACTGTAGCATCAGCCTCAATCACCGCCCGCTTGGCTAACTGGGGAAATGTATCAATTGCATGTTGCCAGTGATGTAGCTTATTTAATTGGCTGACGTGCCAGTACACACCACCTGTTATCATTAGTGCAATAACAAATGAGATGCCTAACCAGCCTCTCGAAAGTGACGAGGTTAGGGTTCCCTGTTCGCCGGTTTCTTCCACTAACGCCAGCTGTACTTCTTGTTTAGCCTGCTCAGCTGCGTCATCACTAATGATATGTTGCGCGCGTTCCTGTTCAATTTCGTCAAGGCGCTGACGGGTCAGTCCAATATTCATATCCCGCTGGCTGGCCGCTTTGATTTCAAGATTCTTACTGGCACGGATCCATGGCAACAGAATAAATAACGCCGCAGCCACAACTAAAACCAGCCCAGCCAGGTAAACTTCTACCACTTATTCATCCTCTAATAATTTTTTTGCCTGTGCCAGTTTGTCAGGATCAATGTCCTGCGAAGCACGCTTTCGAAACAATACAATAAGGCCTAACACCACGATAAATGCCGGCAATGCCCATAATATGAAAGTTGCTGGAGTTAACGCTGGCTGATAATAAACAAACTCACCGTACCGTTGTTTCATATAGTCAACCACCTGAGTTTTGTTTTTACCTTGTGACACCAGCTGATAAACTTTACGTTTTAAATCCTGTGCAACCAGTGCATTGGAATCTGCAATGTTCTGGTTCTGACATTTAGGGCAACGCAATTCATGGGTTAATTCACGAAAAAGTTGCTGTTGCTGCATATCAGTAAATTTAAATTGTTCTTCGGTCGCTGCAACTGAAAATACTGTTACCCATGCAAAAAACAAAACCATTAGCTTTTTCATTGATTCACCCACTGCTGGTAAACCGGGGCAATTTTGTTCTGCCATACACGTTGATTCACATCACCGATATGATGCAAACGAATAATGCCCTGTTTATCTATGATGAAAGTTTCCGGCGCACCGGTCACACCAAGATCCATGGAGTAGGAACGATCCTGATCAAATAAATTGATTTGATAAGGGTTACCCAGCTTGCTGAGTTGTTGAGTAATTTCAGATTGAATCTGAGGCAAACTTTTCCCGCCAAAGTCAGGATCCAATTCTTGTTCATAATAAAGGCCAACAATAGGAATTCCCTGCTCCTTTAACTGGGTTAAAAAAGGTAATTCCACCGCACAGGTAACACACCAAACGCCCCAAACATTAAGCAGGGTTACTTGTCCGTGAAACAACGACTCATCGTATTGCTTAGCGGGCTGCATCACATCCGCTAATTTAAAGGGAGGTAAAGCCCGGTCTTGTTGAACTTCATTCTGATAGCGCGGATCAGAAAACAAACCGCTTAATAAAAATACTGTCATAGCGACAAACGCTATTAAGGGCAAAATAAATAACCAGATTTTTTTCACTTAAGCACCTCCGGCGAAGATGCGGTGTGACTTACTGTGTATTGCTTACTTTTTTTTGCAAGAGCTACTTTACTCAGGCGATAGCGTTTATCGGTTGCAGAGAGTAATCCCCCCAGAGCCATAATCAAGGCACCCAGCCAAATCCAGTTAACAAAGGGTTTAACATACAAGCGCAATCCCCAGTCACCGTTATCAAGTTGCTCACCAAGAGCCACATATAAATCGCGACTAATACCGCTATCAATCGCAGCCTCAGTCATCATAGAACGTTGCACAGTGTAAAAGCGTTTTTGTGCATCCAGACTCGCAACTAATTGCCCCTTATCAAAAACATCAACATGCCCGCTGGTGCCAGTATAATTAGGTCCATTTAAAGGTTTTACCCCTTTGAATACAAACTGATAACCAGCGAGTTCAGCCGATTCACCTGCTGCCATACGTACATCTTTTTCCACACTGTACTGACTGGTCAACGCAATACCCATCAGGGTGACAGCAAATCCCACATGGCCCGCAATCATTCCCCAGTGGCTGCGAGTTAATTTTGTTAACGCATTCAAATTAAAAGCTTTGCCTGTACGCTGTACCACCTCCTGCACACTGGTAACAAAAATCCAGCAGGCAAGTACTGATCCTAACGTTGCCAGATAAGAAAAGGTCGAATAAGCCTGATTTATCAGGACCCCGGCGGAAAGACTTAATCCAAGAGCCAGTAAAATCTGATTTTTAAGCGCAGCCGGTGATTGTTTCTTCCAGCGGGAAAGAGGCCCTACACCTAATAAAAACACAAAAGGAACAATTAAGTAGGTAAACATCTGGTCAAAAAAGGGCGCGCCTATTGATATGGATCCCAGCCCCAGTTCCTTATGCACTAAAGGCAGCAAGGTACCCAGTAGCACCACCATGGTTGCCGCGGTTAAAAACACATTGTTTCCCATCATTAGCACTTCACGTGATATTGCGTGATATTGCCCCTGCCCTTTTAAACCCGGTGCTTTCAATGCATAAAGTAATAAGGAGCCACCTATGGTGACGATCAAAATGCCAAGAATAAACAGACCACGGGTAGGATCGCTGGCAAATGAATGTACCGAGACCAACACACCGGAACGCACCAGAAACGTGCCCAGCAGACTTAACGAAAAAGCAGCAATTGCCAGCAGTATGGTCCAGGACTGAAAAATTTTACGTTTCTCAGTCACCGCCAGAGAGTGCAGTAATCCGGTGCCAACCAGCCACGGCATAAAGGAAGCGTTTTCAACCGGATCCCAAAACCACCAGCCGCCCCAGCCTAACTCGTAATAAGCCCACCAGCTGCCCAGCGCAATACCAATCGTTAAAAATATCCAGGCTGCCAATGTCCACGGACGCGACCAGCGAGCCCAGGTGGAATCCAGCTTACCAGAAATAAGTGCAGCAATAGCAAACGCAAAAGCCACAGAAAAGCCTACATATCCCATGTACAGGGTTGGCGGATGGATAATCATGCCAATATCCTGCAACAGAGGATTTAAGTCTCGTCCATCAACAGGGAAAAACGGCAACATACGCTCAAAAGGATTAGATGCCAGTAAAATAAACAGATAGAAACCAACAGCAACCAGTCCCAAAATAGCCAGCACTCTCGCTACCATCTGCAATGGCATCGGGCGACTAAATAATGCTACCGCTCCTGTCCACAAAGCTAAGATAGTGATCCACAGCAGGAACGATCCTTCATGTCCCCCCCAGACTGCAGTAATACGATAATATACCGGCAACAAGCTGTTTGAGGTTTGTGCCACATAAGACAGCGAAAAATCATTATTAATAAATGCCCAGGTCAGACTGGCATAAGCAATCAACGTGAATAACAACATGGCTATCGCCAGAGGACGCGCCAGTGACATCATACGTATATCATTTCTTGCCGCGCCCCACATGGGATAAACCGCCAGCAGGATAGACATTAATAAGGCTAAAACCAGACTAAAGTGGCCCACTTCTGTGATCATTAATACGCTCCAGCCTGCTCAGGTTTAACATGTTTAATGCCTTTTACAGCCTCAGCGACTTCAGGCGGCATATATTCCTCGTCATGTTTGGCCAGTACTTCATCAGCTTTAATCACGCTGGCTGATTGTAATACGCCGGTAGCAACAATGCCTTGCCCTTCCCGGAACAAATCCGGTAATAACCCGTGATATTGAACAGTCACCTCTGGGCCGGTATCCGTTAATTTAAAACTGACATCCAGCGTTTCAGGATGACGCTGAACTGACCCCACAACCACCATGCCTCCAATTTTAAGACGTTGCCCGGGCTGTGGTTTTTGCCCATTTTTGCCCTTTAATATTTCAGATGGCGTATAAAACAAATCGATATTCTGATTTAACGCGTACAGCATTAAACCAACGGCCATGGCAATAATGGTAATGATGGCTGATAGCGCAAAAAGGCGTTTTTTCCGACGTGGATTCATTGAATAAACCGCTCCTACTCAGCTGCTACAGAATGACGTTGCACTGTTTTTCGCACTCGCTGTTGTCTGGCAAGTTGCTGCCTGATTTCCTTTTTCAAGGTCTTACTTTGCAGCCAGTTATGGCAGGCAAGCAACAAAATCGCAACTAAGGTCACACCAAACGACAGCCATACAAAAAAGCCATAACCATTCATGCTTACAAAAGCGCTAAAAGATTCAAACTGCCCCATCAGATATCACTCACTAATTGTTGAACCCAGGGACGATGTTTTTCCCGGCGTATAATTTCGTTCTTCAGTGCAGCCAGACTCAGACTGGCAATTAAACAGGCAAACCCTAATAAGTTAATTAATAATGGCCATAACATTGCCGGATCTATTGATGGTTTGCTCAATTTTGTAATGGATGCGCCCTGATGCAGGGTATTCCACCACTCAACTGAATAGTGAATAATTGGCAAGTTGATCACACCTACCAGCGCAAGAATGCCTGCCGCTCTGCCTGCCTGTTGTTTATCTTCAAAAGCGTTATACAAAGCAATAACACCAAGATACATAAATAACAAAATAAGTTCAGAAGTGAGTCTTGCGTCCCATACCCACCAGGTTCCCCACATGGGTTTACCCCATGCGGCACCGGTAAACAATGCCACAAAGGTCACCATAGCCCCGGTTGGCGCAATCGCTGCTACCGCCATATCTGCTGTTCGAATTTGCCATACAATGCCAATCAATGCAGCGATCGCCATAGCGGCATAAGTACTCATCGACAAAATCGCGCTGGGCACATGAATGTACATGATACGTGCAGCGTCACCTTGTTGGTAATCGGCAGGCGCAAACATTAGCCCCCACACACATCCGCTAATCAATAACAAGAGTGCTGCGATGCTAAACCATGGCAACAGAGTTGAACTCAGTTGATACAGGCGTTCGGTTTTAGCGTAGGGATGTAACCATTTCCACATTAATTCTGACTCACTTTCAATGCATAAGCCGTTGCAACAGGCGATAGGGCTAATGCTAACAAAAATAGTGCCCCCAGTAACGCCAGTTGGCCGTTATAGGGTAACTGTAAGGCAGCCGCTTCCACAGCAGCGGTCGCAAAAATCAACAAGGGAACAAAAAAAGGTAACAACATCAGGCTTAATAAAACACTGCCTTTACGCACCCCAACCGTCAGAGCAACACCAATAGCACCAAGCAAACTCAGTAATGGCGTACCCAATAGCAGGGTTGCTAGCAATGCCGTATACATAGCGGATGTAAGGTTAAGGAACAATGAAAGCAGCGGAGAAACCACGATCAAAGGCAAAATGCTAACTAACCAGTGCGCGGCCACTTTAAGCAAAACAACCAGTGATAAGGGAATACCGGATAACATTTGCTGTTCAAGGGTTCCATCGGCGAAATCATCTCGGAAAATTCGTTCCAGGCCAAATAGAGCCGATAATAATGCCGCAACCCATATCACGCCTGGACCAATTTTTTGCAGCGTTTCCGGACCGGGGCCAACGCCTAATGGAAATAAACTAATAACCAGTATAAAAAACATAACAGGTTGCAATAGCTCTGACTTTTGTCGAAAGGCAAGAACCAGCTCACGCTTAAATACCGCATTTAACGTGCTCACAACCACTGATACTCCATAATAAGCACTTTAATATTGTGCATCATGTCTACGGGCTGATGTGACGTAAGGATCACGGCTCCCCCCTGTTGTGCATGCCGCTGCATTTTTTGTTGCACCATATCAATCGCATTGACGTCCAGAGCAGTAAAGGGTTCATCCAGCACCCATAATTTGGCCGGTTTAATCCACAACCGGGCCAGAGCTACCCGCCGTTGCTGCCCTGCCGATAACTGGGATACCGGAATATCCTCAAGACCCGCCAACCCCAAATCGGACAAAATTTGCCAGATATCTGACAGCAAACTAACACCATGCATTTGTGCCCAGTAGGTTAAATTTTCTATCGCGGTTAATGCGGGATTAAGTGCCGGTTTATGGCCAATATAAATAAGCTGCTGTGCAAAATCATTACTTTGTTCAATCGACGTATGCTGGTAATTAACACAACCGGATTGAGGCTGGCTTAAACCCACTAAAATACGCAGTAAGCTGGTTTTTCCTGCACCATTTGGCCCCTGAAGATGCAAAATATCCCCCACGTCAAGCGACAAACTAAGTTGCTGAAACAAGACTCTGTCACTTTTACAGCAGGTTAAATTATTCGCATCCAGCAACGCCAACTTATGCACCTGATAATTAGGAAAAAATTGCGCAGAATAATAGCATAAGCCGGGACACGATCGCATACTTCTGTACCAAGATAAGTGTGTCAAAAAATGATTTATATCAAGCAGCGGATTTTGTGACCGATAAATAGCCTATGTCTGAAAATGTCAGTTTCTCATTGCAACAATTAAGTAGCGCGCTGCAAACATTATTGCAGCAATCACGCTTGCCCTCGATTACCCCGGTTGAGTTGCAGGTAACAGTGCAAAAGTCAGCGGACGATACGGTTATATTACTCACTGACAATGGCCGACTCATACTAAAGTCTCCGGATCTGTACCAACAGCTACAAAATAATCAGACTTATCGTTTGCAATTTTTACCGCAACAGAATGCGCTACAGTTTATTGCTCATGACATAGCACAATCAGTACAGCTGGAAATAAGCCCAAGATTGACTGCGCAACTTCTGTCACTGCCGGCTTCGCAATTACGTTTCATTGCAGGAGCCCCTTTGTCGCTGCCTGTCGATGTGGGCCAAATCACTGCACAAAAAATAGAATTACAAATCACGGCACCACTTCACGCTAACAATCAGGTTAAATCAATTAACATACCTAAGGCATTGCAACTTCAATTAACGGATACGCCTGCGACTAAACCATCAGAACTCTCAATTGGCCAGCAAACCAGTGTTTACCTTAAAACAGATAAGGTACAAACACTGAATACCGGACAGTCATTAATATTGGAGCTTAAACCACAGGGACAAAACTGGGTGGCTGAATTAAGAGATAATTTTAATAAACGCAGTCGACCTGTGGCAATTGAACCACAGACTGCCCAGGATATTTTAATTAAACTTGCTCAACATCGTCCGGTTAATATTCCTGCTCAGGCATTACAGCAATTAGCTCCTCAACTGCAAAAACTAAATCCTGTTCAAAACCTGCTGAGCAGCAACGGCACAGCAACAGACGATAAACAAAATACAACAACGATAAAATCGTTAAATGTTGCCATTATTCAGTCAAAGCCCCTATTAACCGTCGACATAGCCCGCGCACCTCTTATCAGTATTTCCCCGGAGAATAAAAGCTTTGCACAAATAAAACAGTGGATTGATGCGCAACCCGCAGTAAAAAATCAGTCAGTTTCCCCTCCAAATAGCGCCAATCAGCCTCCTGCAATAGCATCGGACAGAACAGCTGAAACAACGCAGCATAACAGCGCTTCACCCGCCAAAGTCGCGCAAATATTTCAGGAGTTAAACATGCGCCTGATTCCCCAACAAACATCACCTGGCGTCTTAATGCTGCAAATTCAAAATGCACTGGTCAATGACGAGTTGCCCGCTAACAGTGAATTAAAAAACCTGATTGAATCGAAATTACAGCAAATCGTTCAGGCACAACCCAAATCACAAGCGCAGGATTGGTTACATATACGTAATTTAATCACAACACCGGCATTACCCTTATCGGTGAATCAGTTACTGTCGCCTCAGCCAAATCAAGGCTTTATTGCCGGTTTAGTGGCGTTATTACAGTTAAGTTTAAGCGCCAGACTAAGCAGGTTAAACCCGGAGCATTCACAACAAATAAATGAATTATTTAGCAAGATAGCGTCTTCGTCTCCAACATCAGGAATGACGAATGGTGTCCGGGAGTTGTCACAGCTTGAGCAAACTACCGATCTGACAAAAACCATCGCGCGACTGATCGCCAACCATCAGGCCAGTAAACTTAGTAGTGCAGAACAACAGATGCAGGGGCAGGATCAACTTTACTACCATTTTGGGACGGGCAATACTCCACAAAACAAAGATGTTGAAATCCTGATAAAACGCTCACCAGACAAAGACTCTTCCGCCAAGAAGAAAGATACAGACAACAAACTCTGGCAATTAAGTATGAAACTAAAAATCGCCGAAACAGGAGAAATGCTGGTAAAAGCCAGACTGCGGGAATCAGAATTGGAGCTGGATATTTATACGTCTAATCAAACAACCCGTGAACAGGTACTCAACTTTATGCCGTTACTTAAAAAGCGTTTTGATAGCCTTAATATTCAATTAGCACGCTCCGCAGTTCAGTTAGGGAAAATCCCGCAAAGCTTACAACGTAAACCTTATCAGTTAATTGAGATGCAGGCATGAATGATTCTTCAGTAAAAAAAGCCATAGGTTTAAAGTATCAAAACGGGGATGTACCGGAAGTTGTTGCCAAGGGCTTTGGAGAACTCGCTGAACAAATTATAGAACTGGCCAGAGAGAGTGGAGTACTGGTTCATGAAGATCAGGACTTGTCTGATTTTTTAGCCAGATTGGATTTAGGTCAACATATCCCGGCTGAGCTTTACCATGTTATTGCAGAATTAATTGCCTTTTCTTATGTATTGCAGGGGAAATTTCCTGAAGGCTGGGCTATTCCAGCCGGTTACCTGAACACTCAGGCCTGAGCTGAATCGAATAAAAATATATTTAATTGGATTGGCGATGCAGTTGAATTAACAGTTCCGCCTCTCCCCGGGTCAACTCGCATTCCTCAACGATCTCTTCAATACTGGCACCTTGCTGTGCCAGTTTGGCGGCGTGGCCATAGAGCTTGCTGTCAGGATCATGTTCTTCCATTTCATCCTGTTTAGCCTGAGTTTCCTGCAATTGACGGACTAGTGTTTGCACTTTTTGCCCAACGCCTAAAGAGCCGGTACGTAATTCATGAATAGCTTCGTGTTGAAGTTGCAATTCAGCTTTGAGATCAAGCAGATTTTTATCCTGTGTCTGGATCTTTTGGCGAAGATGTTCTGCCAGCTGTTTCTGCTGTTGCCACAACCATAAAAATAACAACACTAAAATTAAAGTAACAGCGCAAATGACATACCATTGCATCATTTTATTTTTCCTGTGGGTATCTCAAAAAGCCAGTATTTTGGGGCTATCAGGTTAATGTACACTATTTTAATACGGACACAAAAAAGCCCGCTTATCGCAGGCTCTTAATATGGAACTGAAAAATTAAATGTTACCAATTTCATTCCATTCGTCATCGGTTAATAATTTATTTAAATCAACCAATATTAACAATTCACCATCACGGTTACTCACGCCCTGAATAAACTTGGCACTTTCCTCTGTACCCACGTTAGGTGCACTGGATATTTCAGAGGAACGGAGATAAACCACTTCAGCCACACTATCCACCAGAATACCAACAACTTGTTGTTCTGATTCAATAATGACAATGCGTGAGTTATCGGTCACGTCCGCAGAAGGTAAACCAAACCGTGAACGGGTATCAATCACAGTAACAACATTACCGCGTAAATTAATAATACCTAATACATAATCAGGCGCGCCAGGAACCGGGGCGATTTCAGTGTAACGCAATACTTCCTGAACCTGCATAACATTGATGCCATAGGTTTCATCACCCAGACAATAAGTTACCCATTGCAAGACTTCATCTTTAGCATCTGCCGTGGTATTGCTTAACGTTTTATTTTCACTCATTAGACTTAATTCCTTGCAAGCTGCCGAATTTGCCAGTACTTATTTTAGCCTGATTTCAATTTATCGGCTGGCTTAATTGCTGAAATTATTACAAGTATACAATTAGTTGTGGTTCAACATCGCAATCATTTGCTGTACATCAATTAATGCACACATGCGATCTTTGACCAATCCTGCCAGCCAGGGTCGCTTTCCATCATTTTCCCGCCATTTTACATCATCCTGATGTAAGGTCACTGTGTTAACCAGCTTTTCACAAGCCAATCCCCAATGACTTTCACCCAGCATTATAAGATATTGATACTTTATCGATTCTGCCAGTTTTTGATCTAATCTTTCCGGCATCACCCATTTAGCAGTATCAATGACACTTAACTGTTCTTCCCGGTGTAACATGACACCAATAAACCAATCGGGCTTACCGAATAACGGATTGGTTTTATCCAGTTGATGGATCCCACCGAGTTCCGTTAAGGGAACTGCCATGGTCAACCCGGCCAACTGAAAAAATAATGCCTGAAAGGTTCCCTGACGATAAGCAAGTTCAGCTTGTGCAACAGGTTCTGATACAGGCAGAGGCTCCTCTTGATTAATGTCGGCTGCGCTGGAAATTTCTTTAACTGATTCAACGACTTTCTGCTCGATAACAGGCTTAACTTTGACCTGCTTTTCTACCTCAGAGTCAGCTCCCACTTTCGATAACAATTGATCCAACTGGCTCTTTTCAACAAGTGTGCCCGCTTCCTCATTGTCCTCAGTTAACAAAGAAGCAAAATATTCTTCCATGACTTCTTCTTTGGCAAAAGCAGACTTACTCATAATCTATCCAGATATTTTAATAAGTTGGCATAACAAAACACACCTCGTGATTTTGGGCAAAACACAGACGGTGGCATTTGAGCCTGACTGGCTTCCCGCAGGCGCGTATCAACCGGAATATGCGAAGTCCATACATGTGAACCATAGTTTTGTTGCAATGATTCATAGGCTTCCAACGCCGCATTGGTTCTTTTATCGTGCATGGTGGGAACAATGGTATATTCAAAACTACGGGAAAGGGTTTTCGCCATAATGTCCAGTGTATGCATCATACGTTCGAGGCCTTTTAAGGCCAAAAACTCAGTTTGAACAGGAATTAAAATATGATCACATGCTGCTAACGCATTTACCATCGAAACGCCTAACGTTGGAGGGCAATCAACAATAACATAATCGAACTCATCTTTTACGGCTTGCACAGCCCGCTTGAGAATTAATCCCATGCCACTTTTAGTACCGAGCTTACGATCGACTGTTGATAAGTTCATGGTCGCAGGTAAAAGGAACAAAGAGTCAAATTTAGTCGGACACAAGCAATCCAGTACCGTATCCTTACTCAATTCACTACCCGCCATGAAAACATCATAGACACTGGAGGACAGTAATTCGGAGTCAATACCAAAATAATACGACATGGAAGCCTGAGGATCGGTATCAATCAGCAGAACCTTGTGACCTTTTTGTGCCAATAAGCCGCCCAATGTCACGGTGGTTGTTGTTTTACCTACTCCACCCTTTTGATTGGCGACAGTCCAAACCTTCACTGTTTAACTCGCTTTTAAATGTCCAACAAAGATGAGTGTCAACCACGCATCTCGTTTAATATATTATCGGCAAATTCATCTATCGAATAAACAGCATCCGACAACCCTGCATTGGCGACCGCTTGTGGCATACCATATACCACACAACTATGTTCGTCCTGAGACCAGATTTTGGCTCCATGCTCCTTCAATTTGCGACAACCTTCGCGACCATCTGCCCCCATCCCTGTCAAAATAACGCCCAGAACCTGTCCCCCAAAAACAGAAGCAACAGATTCGAAGGTTAAGTCAACACTGGGTTTATACGGCATTGCTCTGTCTTTTGGCGTATCAGTAATTCTAAGGCGAGCAGCATGTTTGTTGCCTTCCACCAGCATTTGCTTACCCCCCGGAGCAAGATAGGCAACGCCAGGCTTTAATATTTCTCCGCCCTGTGCTTCATAAACATTGATATGACACAGACGATTTAACCGCTCAGCAAAGGCACTGGTAAAAGTACCGGGCATGTGTTGGACCAGCACGATGGGATAAGGAAACGTTGCCGGTAGTGCACATAATAATTTTTGCAGTGCTGCCGGTCCTCCGGTTGATGTACCAATTGCCAGAACCTGATATTGATTCCGTGCAGACGCAGAACGCATAAACACAGGTTTTGCAGCAGGAGGAGGTGGTGGTTTCCCTTGCGCAACCCTTTCTGCAAAACGGGGACGGCCAGTTGCTTGTATTCCTGTACGACTGAAGCTTTTACGTTTCGCAATGGCCTTCACCCGTTGCTGTAATAATTCAATAGCTTCTTTACGATCCCGTGCTATGTCTTCAAATTTTTTGGGTAAAAAATCGAGAGCACCGGCTTCCATTGCATCAAGCGTTGCCTGAGCACCTTCATGAGTCAGCGAAGAAAACATTAAAATAGGAACAGGACTGGAAGCCATTAGTGATTTGACGGCAGAAATACCATCCATAACCGGCATTTCAACATCCATTGTCACCACATCCGGATCTAAAATTCTGGCTTGCTCGATTGCTTCCTTGCCATTTTTAGCTTCGCCTACAACTTGTAAATCAGGATCTCTGGCAAGAATCTCTTTTAAACGACGTCGAAAGAAGGTGGAATCATCAACAATCAAAACCTTATAAGGCATAAATACCAAGACTCCTATGCATTTAAGGTTTTTCTAACATAACGTTTTAATAAGCCTGGAATATCCAAAATTAACGCAATACCACCATCACTGGTAATGGTGGCACCAGCCATACCTGGTGTCCCCTGTAGCATGGAGTCCAGAGGTTTAATAACCACTTCTTCCTGTCCCACTAAAGAATCAACTACAAAACCAATTTGTTGTGTTCCCAGCTGCACGACAACCACATGTCCGGCATTTTTATCAACAACAACGCCTGATTTTCGGGTCAACCATTCAGCCAAATAAAACAGGGGTATTGCTTTGGAACGCACTATCATCGTCAGCTGACCATCAACCGTGTTGGTTTTGCTTGGGTCAACATTAATAATTTCGTTTACAGTTGCTAATGGTAAAGCAAATGCCTGCTCACTCACAACAACCATCAGAGTTGGCAAAATTGCCAACGTCAGTGGCACTTTAATTGCCAAAGTCGTGCCAACACCCATTTCAGAACGTATTTGAATAGATCCATTTAGCTGGCTGATTTTGGTTTTCACCACATCCATCCCAACACCACGTCCGGATATATCTGAAATTTCTACTTTGGTGGAAAAACCTGGCGCGAAAATTAAATTGAAAGCTTCCTCATCACTCATTCGTGAGGCCGCTTCTTCATCTAAAACACCCTTACTTATCGCAATCTCTTTTAGTTTTTCGGGATCCATACCTTTACCATCATCCTGAATGGTTAATAGAATATGATCTCCTTCCTGAGAGGCAGAAAGCTTAACCGTGCCCATGCGAGGTTTACCAGCTGCAGCTCGCTCGTCAGGCAATTCAATACCATGATCAACTGAGTTTCTAACTAAATGCACCAGTGGATCAGCAAGCGCTTCAACCAGATTTTTATCTAAATCGGTTTCTTCACCAATCAATTCAAGGGTAATTTCTTTTTTAAGACTACGCGCCAAATCCCTGACAACACGAGGGAACCGGCCAAAAACTTTTTTGATGGGTTGCATGCGGGTTTGCATGACCGCACCTTGTAAATCACCGGTCACAACATCGAGATTGGCAATCGCCTTCGTCATGGCTTCATCGTTTACATTGACACCAAGACTTAATAAGCGATTACGCACTAAAACCAGTTCTCCAACCATATTCATGATTTGATCAAGACGCTTGGTATCAACTCGAACTGTTGTTTCGGCTGGTGCCTGAGTGGCCGCTTTTTTATCCTCTCTGGGAGCGGGTACCGGAGTTTTGGCTTCATTTTTAGGTGCTGAGGCAGCTGGCGGCTTTTCTGCCGGCTTTGCTTTTGGTTTTTCAGCAGCAGACGCAGGTTTAGGTTTGTCTTGTTTTACAGCAGGAGCCGTCGTTTTTTTAGCTGCTGCAGCTTCACCTGGCCCTTTACCTTCGCCATGTAATTGATCTAAAAGCGCTTCGAATTCGTCATCAGAAATTTCATCATCTGAAGCTGCTGTACTTTGTGCCGGTTCAGGCTTGTTAGCAACAGAATCAGTACTGCCTGTCGTATCCGCCTTTGATGCAAATTGACCCTTACCATGTAATTCATCAAGTAATGCTTCAAACTCATCATCGGTAATGTCATCTCCGGCTTCGGAGCTTGTTACTGATGGGCTCGCAATTGCTGCGTCATCAGTTGCAGAAGAAGCAGATTCGCTTGCTTTACCCGGGGCACTATTCTCACCATGTAATTCATCAAGCAAAGCTTCAAATTCATCTTCGGTAATTTCATCAATGCTGCCAGATTCAGAGGAATCCTGCGAATCATCTTCGATACGTTCATCAAGCTCAAATTCGGTATCTGAACTGTCTTCAGGCTCATCTGCCAATTCAAATTCTACTTCAGCATCGTCTGAATCCGACACTGACGGGGCCTCATCTTCTGATTCGGGGCGACTTAAACGATGTAATGCGTCTATTAACTCTGGTGGAGCTGGGGTTAGTTCTTCGCGGGCCTGAACACTGGCAAACATATCATTGATGTTATCCAGAGCCTGAAGAATAACATCCATTGTTTCAGAGGTAACACTACGCTGGCCGTTACGCATGATATCAAACACGTTTTCGGCACCATGGCAGGCTTCCACCAGTGCAGTCAGAGATAAAAATCCGGCTCCGCCTTTAACGGTATGGAATCCACGGAAAATGGCATTGAGTAAATCAGTGTTTTCAGGATTATTCTCGAGCTCAACTAATTGTTCCTGCAGCTGCTCTAAAATTTCACCTGCTTCAACCAAAAAATCCTCAAGGATTTCCTCATCTACTTCAAATCCCATGAATCATTCCTCTTAAAAACCTAAGCTAGATAATAGGTCATCCACATCATCCTGCCCTGTTACCACATCATCACGGGTTTCAGGATTAATGATTGGGCCCTCCGCTTTCATGTTATCGGAACTTTCAGCTAAGTCTTTATCCTTTTTCGCTGATAAATCAGCAACATCTGTCATGCTAAAGACGGTAAGCATATGTACCAGACTGTCTTCAACTTCCTTAACCAGCTCCATAACTCTGCGAATTACCTGCCCGGTGATATCCTGATACCCTTGTGCCATCAATACTTCAGTTAATAAGCTGTTGAGTTTTTCAGAATCCGTGCGGGAATTTTCCAGAAAGTTATCTAAATCATAGCAAAGAGTTTTAAATTCATTTAATTCCAACTGCCTGGTCATTAATTTTTTCCATTCAGGCAGAATGTTTTCTATGCTGGTAGACATTTTTTCAGCAATTGGCATACAGGTATCAACAGCATCCATCGTACGATTAGCCGCTTGTTCCGTTGTATCAATCACATAATTCAAACGCGTTTGTGCGTCAGGAATGTCTTCTTTCGCTAAGTCAGCTATGCGCGCATCAAGCTGAAAATTATTTAGCGAGTCATGTAACTGGCGGGTCAACTTGCCCACCTCTGAAAATAATGCAATTGAATTATTTATGGACACGGTTTCGAGTAAATCACTTGCCCCGTCCTGATCATCAGCTTCTAACAAGCTAACTAATTTTTTTGCGTCTTCCAGTGATATAGAAGGTTTTTGTAGTTTAGCCATTCAGCCTCTCCTAAATGGGTAGGATTAGCTACCGGATTAACCCAGACGTTCGAAAATTTTGTCTAATTTTTCTTTCAAAGTCGCTGCAGTAAAAGGCTTCACCACATAGCCGTTAACCCCAGCTTGGGCGGCTGCAACAATTTGCTCTTTTTTGGCTTCAGCAGTTACCATCAAGACAGGAAGATGTTTTAAATTTTCATCCGCACGAATCGCACGTAACAAATCGATACCTTGCATTCCAGGCATGTTCCAGTCGGTTACAACAAAATCAAAATCACCTTGCTGTAACATCGGCAAAGCCGTGCTACCATCGTCGGCTTCCTGCACGCTGGTAAAACCTAAATCCTTTAGTAAGTTTTTGATTATCCTTCTCATTGTTGAAAAATCATCAACAACCAGAATTTTCATATTTTTATTCAAAACCGCCTCCGTTGAGGTATCAACTAGCCAATATTAGTTATTATTTATATTAAACTGAACGCCATGACTTCATTCGGTTTTTCAACCTCAGCATCGCCTGACTATGAATTTGACTCACTCGTGATTCACTGACTTCCAGAACTTCACCAATCTCACGCAAATTTAATTCTTCATCATAGTAAAGTGATAGTACAATGGCCTCACGTTCGGGCAATGTAGTTATTGCCTGAGCCAAGGATTTCTGGAAAGCTCCTTGTAGCACATCATCAAAGGGTTCATCAATACCACTATTTCGCTCTGTAGTGATAACATCTTCCGTAACCCCTAAATCTTCTATGCCAATAATACGTCCTGCATTCACTTCCGCCAACATTTGATGATATTCATCAATGGTGACATTCATATATTCGGCAACTTCATTATCTTTGGCATCTCTGCCAGTATCTTTTTCAACCCATGCAATGGCTTCTGCAATTGCGCGATTGTTTTTGTGCACTGAACGAGGTGTCCAATCACCTTTGCGTATATCATCCAGCATTGCCCCTCGGATACGGATGCCCGCATAGGTTTCAAAGCTAGCCCCTTTACTACCATCAAAATTTTTGGCAGCTTCCAACAGGCCAATCATGCCAGCCTGAATTAGATCATCAACCTGAACACTGGAGGGGAGTCGCACCATCAAATGATGGGCAATACGCTTTACCAGTGAAGCATGTTGTTCAACCAGCTTCGTCTTATCATCATTTTGTTGATAGGCTGCTACTTTATTGTTCACGCCTCGTCCTGCATAGTCTGAGATTTCTGGCGTACCAACTGCTCCAGGAAAAACTCTAAATGTCCACCCGGTTGCGATGGTACAGGCCACTTCAATGCCTGTTTGGCTAAATTGTTAATCGCAACTGCCGCCGGTGATGATGGAAACGCATCCACTATCGCTTTCTGACGGCGTACTGCTTTACGAATATTTTCATCATGCGGAATAGTTGCAACCAATTCCAGTGCAACATCAAGAAACCGTCCGGTAACTTTAGAAAGCTTAGCGAATAATTCCTGACCTTCACGTAAATTGCGCACCATATTCGCAACAATTTTAAAACGAAAAACACCATGGTCACGATTCAATATTTTTATCAGAGCATAAGCATCAGTCAGTGACGTGGGTTCATCACAGACAACGACCATGACATCCTGAGCCGCACGCGAAAAGCTTAACACCATATCGGAAATGCCTGCGGCAGTATCAACAATCAGTACGTCTATGTCTTGTTGTAATTCGCTAAATGCCCGGATCAGGCCAGCATGTTCGACAGGCGTTAGCTCAGTCATCGACTGTGTACCAGAAGTCGCAGGTGCGATTTTTAGACCGTGAGGACCTTCAACTAATACATCTTCCAACAAACATTCGCCGGATAAAACATGAGATAAATTTTTCTCTACCCGCAACCCGAGCATAACGTCGACATTAGCCAGACCTAAATCGGCATCTAACACTAAAACACGTTTGCCCATTTTTGCCATAGAAATAGCGGTATTAAGAGTAATGTTGGTTTTACCCACTCCTCCTTTTCCACCGGTAACGGCAATAACTTTTATTAAACTGGATTGCTGCATACTTCTTAAGCTACTCGCTTGATCCTCTATCATAAGCCTACTGCTGATTGTTTAACCTGGCTAGAGGTCATTGGGTTGAATCCGTATTTTTTGTACATTCTTGCCGCTGTTGAAATCATATACTTAACCTCAGCGTTTCGAATATCTTCAGGGACTTTTTGGCCATCTGTGAGGTAACTGACAGGAAGGTTGTTTTCAATCGCCACACTTACCATCTCCCCTAAACTGTAACACTCATCTAATTTTGTGAAAATACACCCACGCAAAGAAATGTCGTTATACAACTTAATTGTTTGTTCCATAACCTGAATTTGCGCGTTGGCCTGCAGAACTAAATAGCTGGTAATATTAGCACAGGATGTTTGTTTTAAGGTATCCAGTTGTTTGATTAATCTCACATCCCGCTGACCAAACCCGGCGGTATCAATCAGTATTAGTTTGCGATTGCGAAATTGATATAGCACTTCATCCAATTGTTCTGCCGTTGTGGCTTTTTTAACCGGGCAACCAATAATTTTTCCATAAGTTGCCAGTTGTTCATATGCTGCAATTCTGTACCCATCGGTGGTAATTAATGCGACTTTATCATTGCCGTATTTCTGAGCATATCTGGCTGCAAGCTTGGCGATAGTTGTGGTTTTTCCTGTTCCGGTAGGCCCCATTAGTGCCACGATCCCACCTCTGTCAAAAATGTCATCCTGAGTCGTTTTTAAACGGTTAGCCAGTAGTTTCAATAAAAAGACCCAGGCTTCGCGTTCGCTGTAATCAGCAGGTGTAAACGCAACCACTTCACTGGCTAATTTTGGTGAAATTCCCATGTTAATCAGACTTTCTGTTAAATAAGCCTGCATAGGATGGGCGTGACGTTGTTGCTGTTGCAGTAAACCATTTACCTGAAATTGTAAAACATTACGTAAAGACGCTAATTCCGCCTTTATCTCAGCAAGGTTGTCATTTGTTTGTGAAGCAGACACGACTGGCTTGCGTATGCTGGCTGCAGGTTCTTTAAATGCCGGATTTTCAACAGGCTCATCCTGCATCTTAGCCTGTTTATCAAGGAGTGCTTTTAAACTGTCCGGGCCACTATCACCAATAATCTCAGATAAGGTAGGTGTCGTTTTTATATTTGACTTACCATCAGTCAACTGAATATTTGATTGCTGTTGAGCAACTGGTGCCGCTTTTTTAACCGGCTCATTATCGTAGGCCGCGACAATCTCCACACCATCAGCCACTTTTTTGTTCGACATAATAACCGCATCGCTGCCAAGCTCGTCTTTAACCTGCTTTAATGCATCCCGCATATCCTTGCCGAAAAAACGTCTGATTTTCATGATATCCCCTTAGTACCTACTGCCCAATGGCACTGACGATTTTGATTTGTTTGTCGTCAGGAATTTCCTGATATGACAACACGTGTAATCCCGAAATGGCGTTTTTGGTGAAACGCGATAAGACTGGACGTAACATACCCGATGTCAGTAAAACTGCCGGTTCACCAGCCATTTCCTGCTGTTGCACCACCTCAGTTAATGACTGCTGTAATTTTTCAGCCAGTCCGGGTTCTATGCCAGCACCGTCCTCTCCACCTGCCTGTAATGACTGATGCAACATCTGTTCCAATTCAGGTGCCAAAGTTATGACCGGGATCTCACTTGCACCATTGGTAATTTCCTGAACAATCAGGCGCTTAAGTGCTATGCGCACCGCAGACACCAGCACATCAGGATCCTGTGTTTTGGGACCATATTCACGCAACGTCTGCACTATGCTTCGTAAGTCACGAATCGAAATTCCTTCATACAACAAGGTTTGCAAGACTTTTACGACCGTACTGAGTGGTAAGACATCAGGTACAAGTCCTTCAACTAACTTAGGATTATTTTTTGCCAACAGATCAAGAAGTTGCTGCACTTCTTCATGGCCTAATAACTGATAAGCATTGGTCGTAAGCAACTGGCTTAAATGGGTGGCAACAACGGTAGCGGCATCCACTACGGTATACCCCAGTGTTTGCGCATGTTCACGCTGAGAAGGTTTGATCCAGACAGCTTCCAGACCAAAAGCCGGATCCGTAGTTTCTACACCATCCAGTTTGCCAAATACCTGACCCGGATTAATGGCCAGTTCACTATCGTGACTGATTTCAGCGTCACCGATGGAAACGCCTAACATTGCAATGGTGTAGGTATTAGGACTTAAATCCAGATTATCGCGAATATGAACAGGTGGAATAAGGAAACCCAGCTCCTGAGATAGTTTCTTACGTACACCTTTAATACGTGTGAGCAGTTCTCCCCCCTGGCTTTTATCAACCAGCGGTATCAAGCGATACCCCACTTCCAGACCAATAGTATCCACATGTTGTACGTCATCCCACCCAAGTTCTTTCACTTCACCTTGTTCTGCCGGACGTTCAACCATTTCTTTACTAGCAGTGTCGCTTTGTTGTTGCTGTTCTCTACGCCAGTTAAACCAGGCCATGCCACCCACAATTAGCGCAAAACCTAAAAAGGCCAGATGCGGCATTCCCGGAACAATGCCCATCACAAATAAAATAACGGCTGTTATGATCATTGCCTGCTGATTACCCAACTGGCGTTTTACTTCAGCCCCCATCTCCTGGCTGTCATTCTCACGGGTAACAATAATAGCGGTCGCAACGGACAATAAAAGCGAAGGAATCTGCGCCACTAACCCATCCCCGATAGTCAGCAGAGTATAAATTTCAACCGCATTAGAAAAGGTTAAATCATGTTGGATAATACCGATAAACAAACCACCCACTATGTTAATCAGCATAATGAAAAGGCCAGCAACAGCGTCACCTTTTACGAATTTGGATGCACCATCCATCGACCCATAAAAGTCGGCTTCAGCTGTAATTTCCTCGCGACGACGACGTGCTTCATCCTGATCGATAAACCCCGCATTTAAATCAGCGTCAATTGCCATTTGCTTACCTGGCATCGCATCCAGCGTAAAGCGTGCACTTACTTCTGAAATACGTCCTGCACCGGCAGTTACCACTTTAAAGTTAATGATTAACAGGATCGCGAATACCACAATCCCCACGGCATAATTACCGCCTATAACGACCTCACCAAAAGCTTCGATTACTTTACCTGCAGCATCCCCCCCCTCATGCCCTTCAAGCAAAACAATCCGGGTAGACGCCACGTTTAACGCTAACCTCAATACTGTGGCAATTAACAAAATAAGCGGGAACGCGCCAAATTCCACAGGTTTATTGGTGAACACTGACACCAGAATAACCACCAGTGACAGGGCAATATTAAAACTAAATAAAGCATCTAACAGGAAGGCCGGCATAGGCAAAATAACCATGCCCATAATAGCCAGCAAGATGACAGGAGCGCCTAAGCCCGCAGTAAGTTTTTTGACTGCATTTTTATCTATGCGATTGAAATAGGCGGCTAGTTCCATAGTAACTACAACGAAAAATTGACTATGGGGTAGCGAGTGCAACAAACAGGCCAGAAAACAAAATATGGTTAAGGTTTAGCCAACTTATTTACGCATATTTTGCTAACTGACTATTATTAAATCAAAAATTATTTGTTCGCCATATTTGATGTTTTTTTGACGCCAAAAAAACCTTGGTTTAACGGCGTAATTCTGGAGGGATAGGTAAGTTAGTTGACAGTGGTGATGGACGATGTCCTTTACCTTTTTTATATGCTTTAAGTTGATACACATATGCCAGCACTTGTGCCACCGCCATAAACAATTTGGCCGGAATTTCATGATCCACTTCGGTTGAATAGAATATCGCCCGCGCCAACATGGGTGACGCCACAAGTGGTACATCGTGTGCGGTAGCAATGGTTCGAATATGCATTGCCATTTCATCCTGACCTTTGGCCACTAAGATTGGTGCACGATCACCATTATCGTCATACTTAATCGCTACAGAATAGTGAGTCGGGTTAGTGACAACGACATCAGCAGTAGGCACCGCTTGCATCATGCGTTTGGCTGCCGCCTGGAATTGCAACCGTCGAATCCGGCTTTTAACCTCAGGATTACCTTCAGAGTTCTTACGCTCATCTTTCACTTCCTGCTTGGTCATTTTCAGTTCTTTTTCATGTTTATATTTTTGATATGGCACATCAAACGCCGCAATTGGGATCATCGAACAACAGATAATTAAAAACGCCCACGCCAGCAAATCCAAAGCATGAGTCATGTTACGCGGATACAGCTCCAGATCGAGATGTAGCGCTTCATCTTTAAATAACTGCAAGGAAAAGTAGGTAGTAACCGCAACGACAATAAATTTGGCCAGCGCCTTTAAAAACTCAACCACTCCGTTTATGCCAAACATACGCTTTAATCCTTTAAGAGGATTAAGTTTTGACGCTTTTGGGGCAGCGGATTTCATAGTGAAGTTGTAACCACCAAGGGCAATGTTGCCGTAGAATCCCGCCGCAAACACGATCACCATATACAGCATAACAGGTGCAGTAATTTCACCAATAACACTGCCCAGAATCTGGAACATATGATGAAAATCATAGGTTTCATCACGCGACAGGGTAAAACTACGACTCATCACGTGATACATAGCCTCAGCAATCAGTTTGCCCATTAACAATAATGCACCGGCAGCTGACATCAGGACTAAAGTCGTCGCCAGTTCTTTGGAGCGCGCTATCTGACCTTTTTCACGTGCCTGCGACTGTCGTTTCGACGTGGGGTCTTCTGTTTTTTCGTGAGCGTCAGCCATCGCAATTCAACATAATCAGGAGCAAACCATGAGCAGGTCACACATCAATTGCTGTGCGCGCTGCCATTGCTGTTCAAAGTGAAAAGTAAAGTTATCCAGCGTGATCCAGATAATGATTAGTCCCATGATTTGCGCAATGGAAAAGCCGATGGTAAACACATTTAACTGTGGTGCCGCTTTAGTCATCACGCCAAAGGCTAAATTGACAATCAGCAATGAAACAATGGGTGCCAGCGAAAGGGTTACAGCTCCAATAAACATCCAGCTCCCCCAATGTGCGATTTTTTTATAGTTTTCAGGATCCCACCATCCTGCACCAACCGGAAAAGCGTCAAAACTCAGCACTATCATACGTATCATTGCCAGATGACCGTCTAAAGCCCAGAAAATAAGCGTAGCCAGAATCAGATAAAACTGCCCTACTGCGGGGACGTTTATGCCGTTAACCGGGTCAACAATGGATGCAAACCCCAACCCGGTTTGCATGGCAACAATTTGTCCTGACAATACAAACGTATTCAGAACCATCATTGAAATAAATCCGATGGCAACACCAATAATCAGCTGTTGAATAACCAGCACAAACGTCGCCACTGATAATAATTCATCAACCGGCACAGGTTTAACCATTGGCATGATCAACAAACTTAAAAACAAGGTCAGAAAGGCTTTTACAGGGGCTGGAATGGTTTTAGCACTGAGCCCCACCATCGCCGCAAATAATCCTGAAATACGCATAAACGGCAGCAACAAATCTGCCAGGTACTGGATGATAACGTCTCCGGCAATATGCATTTTCAGTTACCCAACCACCTGAGGGATCCTGTCTACCATTTCAAAGGTAAAATCCATCAACTTCTGTACCAACCAGTGCCCACCCCAGCTTAATGCCAGTAAAGTAACAATGAGTCGGGGCAGAAAGTTAATGGTCTGTTCGTTGATTGACGTCGCCGCCTGAAACACAGATACAGCCAGTCCTACAAATAAACTGGGTAATATAATTGCCGACACTAGCAGGATAACCATGGATAGTGCTTCGCGTAGCACATCAACAAAGACCTCAGGACTCATAGCTCACTCCTACATGCCAAAACTATTCGCTAAGGTGCCAAATACCAGATTCCAGCCATCAACCATCACAAACAACATCAGTTTAAATGGTAACGACACAATCATTGGCGACAACATCATCATACCCATGGCCATCAGAATGGATGCGACCACTAAATCTAAAATCAGGAACGGAATAAACAACATAAACCCGATTTGAAAGGCGGTTTTCAGCTCACTGGTAACAAAGGCCGGAATCAAAATATTCATAGTAACATCAGCAGGCTCCTGGAACTGATCTTCATAACCTCCGATTTTGATGAAGGTTTCCAGATCTTTAACCCGGGTTTGAGACAACATAAATGCTTTAATCGGTTCTTTGGCAGCTTCATAAGCCTGAATAGAAGTGATTTCTTCTTTTAAATAAGGCTGCAAGGCATTTTCGTTAATCTTGTCAAACACCGGCGCCATAATAAACAGACTTAAAAACAGGCTGACACCAATCAAAATTTGGTTTGACGGCGATTGTTGAAGACCAATCGCCTGCCGCAAAATTGACAGTACAATAATAATGCGGGTGAAAGATGTCATCATCATGAGAAATGCTGGCAAAAGACTCAGCGCCGTCATGATCGCTACAACCTGTAACGTCATGGTGTAATCTTCACCACCGTTTGGATTTGGCGTTACGGTTACAGCAGGAATCCCCTGAGCAAAGGCTCCCCAGGGTAATAACAACAGTAAAACAGGAAGTAACATGCGCAACTTAATCATGGTTAGCTTCCTTATTGTTTTTCATAAAGTGGCCGAGCTTTTGTTTAAAGCTTTCTGCACTTTCATCGGTGATCACTGGCGTTTCAAGTTTGCTCAGATGATTAATTTGCTGTGCAGTGACACCTAATAAGTGCTGCTCTTCCCCCACCTGGATTAACATTACCCGTTCACGGTTACCCAGCATCATAGACGAAACAATTTTCATCTGATGACTACCAGTGTGGGTGACATTAAATCGACGCATTAAATACCCAAGCGAAAAAATAATCGCCAGAACCACAATCAGTGACAGCAAAATTGACACAAAAGAAGATGCGGTTGTCGGTGTCGCAGATTCAGCAAAAACAGCAGGACTTAACAGGAAAAGCCCGCCCGCTAAGGGGCGGAACAGAAAATTAACGGAGTTTTTTAATTCTTTCGATTTGACTAATAACATCGGTGAGACGGATACCAAACTTGTCGTTTACTACTACTACCTCACCATGAGCAATCAACGTGCCATTTATTAGAACATCGAGCGGTTCACCCGCAACTCGATCTAATTCAACCACAGATCCTTGATTTAACTGTAATAAATTTCGGATGCTAATATGGCTGCGTCCCACTTCCATCGAAATGGTAACCGGAATATCTAAAATAGAATCAAGTTTGCGTTTTTCATCCGCCGTAATATTGGCGTCTTCCTGCAACTCATCCAGTTCAGCAACCTGAACATCGTCTCCGTCGGCACCGGCATCACCTTCGGCAGCTTCAGCTTCGGCCTGTTCTGCCATGGCTGCTGCCCAATCATCTAAACCGTCTTCATTTTCGGTGCTCATATGCTACCTCACTTAATATTGTTACAGGTCTTCTTCAAGTATTTGAAGCTCGGCGTCGCTGTCAATACGACGTCCGCCTTTGGTTAATAGTTGTAATTCAGATTTAACAGAAACAGGCCGTGGAATTTTCTCCGTAATCTTCAACGCCACGTTATCACGGGAGCGACCAATTTTACTGCGGAACGTCGGCAGACCTTCTACCTCCATAACCACATGTTCCGGCATTTCTATTGGAATAATATCGCCCGCCTGCAATTCCATCACTTCCTGCAAAGACAATTCAAATTCCAATAATTCAGCGGCCACTTCCACTTCCACGTCCATGATTTCGTCACGCAGAGCCTTACTCCAACGTAAATCAGTGTCTTCTTTATCGCTTTGTACACCCGCATCAAGCAATTCACGTATAGGCTCCAACATCGAATATGGCAAAGCAACATGGAAATCGCCTCCCCCACCATCCAGTTCGATATGGAAAGAACTGATCACTACCACTTCGGTTGGATTCACGATATTCGCCATTGCCGGGTTAACTTCCGAGTCCAGATACTCGAAAGACACATCCATAACTGGCGACCATGCTTCCTTGTAGTCTTCAAAAACCAGCTTCAGCAGCATCTGAATGATGCGGCGTTCTGTTGGGGTAAATTCGCGTCCTTCAATTTTGGCGTGAAAACGTCCGTCCCCACCAAAGAAGTTATCAACCAGTATAAATACCAGACGGGCTTCCATGGTAATAAGGCCAGTGCCTTTTAAAGGGCGAAAACGCACCATGTTCAAACTGGTTGGTACAAACAAGGTATGTATGTACTCACCAAATTTAATCATCTGAATACCGTTAATTGATACCTCAGCGTTACGACGCATCATATTAAACAGGCTGACACGCATGTGTCTGGCAAAGCGCTCATTCACAATTTCGAGCGTGGGCATGCGGCCACGCACAATCCGGTCTTGTGAAGAGAAGTCATACTCAATCGCCGATCCGTCTTCTATCGAATCGCTGATTTCTTCTTCTTCGACCTCATCAACCCCATGGAGTAGGGCGTCAATTTCGTCTTGTGATAATAAATCGCTCACATTATTTTCCTGTTACTTCTTATAGCCAATAACACGTCGTTGACTTATTGCATAACAAAGCCGGTAAAGAGTACTTGTTCAACAACTTCTTTACCGGTAATGTTTTTCATGGTGGCTTTCACATCTCGCAAAGCTTGCTGCTTTAATGCTGCTTTACCGGCTTCAGTGACCAGGTCATCAGCATTTGAGCTACTAAACACCTTAAGCAATGCCCCTTCTACCAAGGGAATGTGCTTCTTAATTTCTTCTTCATTTTCAAAACCACGCACCATAAGCTGTACTTTTATCTCAACCAAACGGCTGCGCGACACACCTGGGGCGTTAAAGGTAAACGGACGCGGCATTGCAATATATAACGCGGTACCGGTTGATGGCGGTGCAGCTTCAGCAGCAGGCTCAACCACTTCACCCAGTTCCGGTTGCTCAGGTCCTGCCATCAGGAAAAAGTATGCGCCAGCACCTCCGCCCAGTAACACTACGACCGCGATAATAATGATCAGCAGCTTTTTACTTTTTTTACCGCCTTCTTCGATTGTTAATTCTTCGTCAGCCATGCGTTACCTTAATTTATCAATGTATATTTTAGTGAGGTTGGCATTATCCATAACTCAAGCCAGTGTTGGCAACGTTATATCAAGCAAATACCTAAACAAAATAATCAATCCCATTTACGGCCCCGTTTACCACATTAAGCGTTTGGGATACTTCAGGCTCGTCAAGGTTGTCGTTGCTGTCAAGTTCTGCAAATTGTCCGCCACCTGATGTCTGCCCACCGTCGGACTGAGCCCCTCTGCCTTGTTGATTCTCCTGACGCACATTAGATTGTCCCAGTTCAATACCGCGTTCAGATAACATTTCTCTTAGTCTTGGCGTGCTTTGCTCTAGTGCATCTCTTGCATGCTGGTTTTGCACGACAAAACTCACGCTGGCTTGTTCATTGGCGATATGTAAACGAATTTGCATTGTGCCCATATCTGGCGGGTCAATACGGATATCAGCGACCATATTGCGCTGATTCACCATGACCTGCACTTTATCCACCAGTTGTTTTAGCCCTTCCATTTTTTGCAGATTAGTCGCCGTTTTATCTACCTGCGACTGAGGAGAAACCAGTGTTTTATGCGCATCAGTGCTAAAACCTTCATGATGTTCACCCGGTTTATCCATAACAACGGGTTGTACAGCACTTGAGTCCTGATTGGCTGACGTTAATTTCGCCAGCTCCATAATCTGCTTTAACCCCTGACGTGCAGGATCATTGGATACGGTTGAATCGGATTTACTTAAATCATTGACCACCTTACCTAACATAGCCTGCAAGTCGATTGCCGGTACACGCCCATTTTCCAGTTGTTTATTCATGTCATCAACTGCACTTTGCAGCGACTGAATAAAAGCTTGTTTTGTATCATCACTCGCTTGCGGCATAGTTTGCTGAGTTAATTGCGTTAAAAGCTTATTCATTTTTTCTTTGGGCATGGCCAAAAAGGCTTTCAAATCACTAGTCAACTCATGAGCATTTTGTTTTATCTGCTCTGTGATATCGCTGTTTGTATCCAGAGTCGCCAGCCATTCGAGAATAGGATTGACGCTTGCCAATAACTCATCTGTGCCCTGACTGCTTTCAGCCGTATCAGAACTATTACTTGCCTGAGTTTCAACAGGCTGCTCAGAATCGTTATTGACTGATTGTTTATATTGATTCAGCAGAGCAATTAAATCAGTTAACTGACTCCGGTTCGACTCTTCGCCCACAGGCGTGGTTTCAACTTGCGATGTATTTGTGTCAGATTGACTTTCGGCATCCAATACCTGGGTTAATTTATCCAGTAACACTTGTAAACGAGCCAAAATATCTGGTGACACGTCAGCTTCATCCGCTTCAGGTTCTGATACCTTATTGCCATCTGAGGTATCTATATCTAATTTGTCATACAACATTTGTAAAAGATCGGACACCTGATCCGTATCACCAGCCTCTTCAGTCTGATTGGTTTCATTTTGCGACTTATGATTCTGACTACCTGTGAGTCGTTCAAGTAATGCCATCCAGTTTTGTTTAATTTGTGCCTCAGTTAACACCAGACTATCGGACTCACTATCCCCCTCATCTTGCGTTTGTTCGTTAATAACATCCCCGACAACATCTTGTTGTTGTTTGTCATTTTTAGCGTCTTCTGTCTGCTGCTGTTTATCATTGTCTTTGTTGTTTTTAGCAGTTTCATTTATTTCGGACGGCTCGTCTTTGTTGGGCTTGTCCTGAGAGCTGGCGTCAACCTGTTCATCTTTTGCCGCTTGCTCAGCCTCGTCTGCGTCATGATTAGACGTATTTTTTATTTTATCGTCCTCACTCTGAGGCTTTGATTTTGTATCCGAATGCGCCTGGGATGATTCAACTTTACGCTCTTGTTCAGCATTGGATGAATGCGCCTTGTCGTCACGCATATTCTGCTGATGTTGTTCAAATACCGATGAGAATTGCTGCTGATTCTTCTCATTCGATGTCTGACTCGCAACAGATTTCTTAGCCGGAGCGGCAACCTCTGTTGGTAAAGCGGCAACTTGTTGCATCATACTGAAGTCATCCTAATATCAAATCATAACCAATTGTTTTTTATTGTTTTTATCAACAATAATTCACTAATGACGTTTTAAATTACCGGTAAAAAGCAATCGTCAATTTAGGTAATTAGCATAAGCCAGATTGAATTTTGCAATTCCTATTCCAACCTGTAAAAACATCGGATAATCAATGATTACAATTTGTGATAGCAGCAAGTCATAACTTTATGTCATGCTTGATTGTGTATTCAGGTAGTTATCGGACTAAACAAGCACCTGAAAACAAGTAACTTTGTATGGATAAAATTAAGGACACATGATGAAAAAGGCGTTTTCACTCAGTAACTATATGTTTGTATTGCTCTTTAGCTGCTTAAGCTCAGCTTATGCGAGCGATATGAAAGATGCGCAAGCTTATCAATTAATGGATAAATCAGGTTTAACCCGCGCGATAGAAAGTTTACCGCAACAAATGCAAGCGTTATCTCAACAGATGGCGTTAACAGAAAAGAATGCTGGCTCTCAGCAGGCATTTAGTTCACTTCTGCAACAATCGGTTAATACCGACCAAATGTTGCAACAAATAGCAACTTATTTAAAAAGTCAGTTAAATGCCGAAGAAACGGTAGCATTGTTAGCCTGGCTAAGCTCAGAACCAACTGCAACTGTAATTGATGCAGAGCTGCAAAGCAGCGATCCTCAGTTTCAACAAAATCTGATGCGTTATATTGCAGACTTACAATCCAATCCCCCCGCAGATGCTCGTAAACAGGCCATTATTAACTTTGTTCAATCAACACAAATGGTTGAACAAAGCGTTAAAATGATCATGTCAATTGTTGACGGTATGTTTGATGGTGTTAAAGCCACCAGAGCCAATGATCCTCAGGTAGCGGCCACACTGGACCAACAAAAAGCACAAATGGAACCTATGTTACAGGGTGCAATGCAACAACAAATGGTATTAACATCTTATTATATTTACCGTGATATTAGCGATGAAGATCTAGCTAAGTACGCTCAGTTTTATCAGACAGACTTAGGCAAGAAATATCTGTCGATTATGTATGGTGCGATAGGTACCGCATTGGGTAACTGGGGAACCGATTTTGTTAACTTAATGGTAAAACAGGATACAGAGAAACAATCTCAATAAACTGAATCCATAAATCTTAAGTACTTAAAGGGCCCTTTCCGGGCCTTTTTAGTGATTAATCAATTCACATTTGTTATACCACGAATAGTGGCTTTTGTCACATGCAGGCCGGTGTGGGCTAGTACATATTATTAACGTCTAGCTTTGTGCTCGAATAAAGCGTTGCAAAGAAACTTCATCTAACAGCTTTTGTTCTTGTCGAGCTTCATGCAGCGTTTGAATCTGACGTTTTTTATCCAGTAACATTTCAACGGCTTTGCGTTTTTTTTGTTGTTGCAGCCACTGACCTTTCCGTTGCTCAGCAACCATTTGGGCTTTGGCAATAATCTTATTTTGCTCTTCGCAGGCTTTGTCTAATTTACCGATAAAAGCCTGATGTTGACCAAATGACAACGCTTTTAATCCCTGAGTTCCTTTTTGCTGAAGCTGACGCAAATAATCCAGACGATAGTTTTCCAGTCCGGATAATTTAGAGCGCTGGAGTTGCCAGTGTTGCTGAGCCTGCTGAAAATCACGTGCTAAGCGATCTTCTTTGTCCTGCTCCCACCGCAACACCTGCTGTAATTGCTTATCTGCCATAACAATTATCCATTAACCAGTGCCGAGCGCTTGTGCCAGTTTCATCATATCCGTCAGACTATCGTCATAGGGTATAACCTGTTTCATGCCTTGTTGGAACAGTTGATTAATGGCAGGCTCCGCATTAATGGCTAAATCAATTCTTGGATCTGAGCCTTTGGTATAGGCACCTATGCTAATTAAGTCGCGATTCTGTTGATAGTTGGAATACACCTGACGAATACGTCTTGACGCGGCTAAGTGTTCATCACTTACCACCATTGGCATTACACGCGAAATAGAGGCTTCCACATCAATAGCCGGATAATGCCCCGAATCAGACAAACGGCGAGCTAATACAATATGTCCATCAAGGATAGCCCGTGCGGCATCGGCGATAGGATCCTGCAAATCATCCCCTTCCACCAGTACCGTATAAAATGCGGTAATTGACCCCTGATTAGCACTGCCGTTACCTGCTCGTTCGACTAACGCAGGCAAACGGGCAAAAACAGAGGGTGGATAGCCCTTGGTTGCCGGCGGTTCCCCCACCGCCAGAGCAATCTCACGTTGCGCCATGGCATAACGCGTCAACGAATCCACCAGCAACAAAACATTCATGCCTTGGTCACGAAAATATTCCGCAATACTGACCGCAGTTTCACAACCTTTTAATCGCATTAAAGGTGACGTATCAGCAGGAGCCGCCACCACTACCGATTTTTGACGTTCTTCTTCACCCAAAATATCATGAATAAATTCTTTTACCTCACGGCCCCGTTCCCCAATGAGTCCAACCACCACGACATCAGCGCTGGTTCCACGGGTCATCATGCCAAGCAACACACTTTTACCCACACCACTCCCTGCAAATAACCCCATGCGCTGTCCCTGGCCAACTGTTAACATTGTGTTGACTGCCCTTACACCAACATCCAGAGGTGATTCGATAGGTTTACGCAACAAGGGATTCATCGGAGGACGGGTAAGAGGTACTCTTTTATCGGTGTTAATTGCCCCTTTACCATCCAGCGGCTGACCATTACTGTCCACCACACGACCAAGTAACTCCATACCAACGGGAATACCGGATTCACGGCTCAGCGGTTTTACTCTGGAACCTGGAACGATCCCCTTTACGGCCTCAGTAGGCATCAGATAAGTGATATTATCGGCAAAACCCACTACTTCAGCTTCAATTTCACCTTCAATGGTTTGTACCAGCGCCTGACTGCCCACCGGTAACTGGCACCCCACGGCTTCAAGTGTCAGTCCAATTCCTCGTACTAGTTTACCCTCGGCAACGGTTTGCGCTTTGGGAATTTGCTGCTGATAGGACTTTATGCGCTCTAATAATTCACTCATAAGGTATTACTGGTAGTCCAGCCCTTGTTGCAGCAAAAACTTATCCAGAATGTCACGGGTGCGACGCTCAATAGATAAATCAACGGCATTACTGTCCGTTACAATATCACAGCCACCACGAGTCATATCCGGCGTTTCCACTAATCGCCAGTGATGCCGTTCAATGTCTTCATCACTAAAATGTTCTTTGATTAATGCAACATCATCGGGGTGTAAGCGGATCTGATACATTTTTTCCGCAATGGGTAAAACATTTAGCCCTTCGGTAATGGCCTGAAATATAATGTTTTTATTGGTTTCAACTTCGGTGCGAATAACGGCTTTGGCCAGTTCGGTAGCCAGAACCACCAATTCATTTTCCAGTTGTTTATCAACCTGCTGCATCGGCTGAGTTATGTGACTCAACATGCTTTCAAGAACCTGTAATTGCTGTTGAATTTGTTCAGCTCCGCTGGTTAATCCTTCTTCATTACCTTTATCAAAGCCTTCGTCATAACCTTGCTGATAGCCCTGCTCTTTGCCTTCCGCCAGTCCCTGTTCCAATCCCTGCTGTTTGCCTTGCTCAAAACCTTCGTTATGCGCTGCCTGACGAATCTCTTCTATTTCATCGGCAGTCGGCAATGACAGTTCTTCGGTCTGCTGCTCGTTGTCAGCTTCCGGTGGTTCATACTGCCATTGAGGTTTTTTGTTTATCGCATTGGTTTTATCCCGATCAGCAGCGATTTGCTGTTCGTCTTCCACAAACGGGAATTCCCATGCTTTAATTTTGTCATTCATAAAACTTAGTGCGCCTGAAACAGCCAATAACTACAGTATAGGTGGATGAGCTCCTTACAGGAACTCATCTCCGCCCCCACCACCAAGCATAATTTCACCGGCATCGGCCAGTCGACGGGCAATAGACAGAATTTCTTTCTGCGCAGTTTCCACTTCACTCACCCGCACAGGTCCCAGTGCTTCTAGATCATCCAGTAACATTTCTGCTGCACGTTTGGACATATTTTTAGTGATTTTAGTACGCAGATTATCGTCAGCGCCTTTAATCGCTTTAAGCAGCACATCTTGCTGAACTTCGCGCAGAATAGTCTGAATAGCGCGGTCGTCGGCATCCGCCAGATTGTCGAATACAAACATCAGATCCTGAATCTGCTGACTCATTTCTTCGTCCTGCTCGCGGATAGCATCCATCAACTGACCTTCGATATTGGTATCCAGATAGTTCATGATTTCTGCCGCGGACTTCAGGCCGCCCATCTTGGCTGCTTGTGCACCGGCCTGACCAGCAAACTGTTTCTCCATAATTTCGTTCAGTTCCTGCAAGGCTGCCGGTTGCACTTCTTCCAGATTAGCAATACGCATCATGAGGTCCAGACGTACTTTTTCCGGGAAATTCGCCATAATTTCTGCTGACTGTTCGGCATCTAAATAAGACAATACAATGGTTTGAATTTGAGGATGCTCATGGCGAATAATACTGGCCACCTGCTTGGAATCCATCCATTTAAGTGAATCCAGACCTTTGGCTCCACCACCTGCCAAAATTTGATCGATCAGATTTGCCGCTTTTTCTTCACCTAACGCTGCGGTCAGGGCTTTTTTCACAAAGTCATGGCTTTGGAAACCAATGGTACTGTAGTTCTGAATTTCTTCGATAAAGTGTTTGTGTACCGCAGTAATTTTATTCTGGGTCATATCCTCGATGCTGGCCATCGCAGTACCTAATTTCTGAACCTGTTTGGGCTCCAGATGTTTGAGGATTTGCGCAGCATCTTCTTCTGATAAACTCAGTAACAATATGGATGCTTTTTCGACGCCTTCGAGTTTGTTAACGTCATATCCGGGTTGTTCTGCTAATTCTTCAGCCATCACTACTGCCTATTTATCAGGAATTTCTAACTTTTAACGTTGCTGGAACAGGATGATTAATCATCCTGCATCAACCAGCCTTTAACAACTTGTGCCGAGAGTTCTGGCTCATTCGCCACCAGTGCCCGCACGGCTTTAAGTACATCTTCATCTTTATGTAAATCTGGCATATGCAGTGAACCATCTGGCGAAAAGCCAATGCTGGCTGCATCAAATTCTTCCGACAACATGCTGATTGTATCATCTCCCAGATCCAGTCCACTATCAGCATCAAACTCATCGGCATCCTGCACCTCAGCCGGATTAATCAGTTTACGCAACATCGGTCTGACAACAGCAAGAATCAACACGATAATCACCAGCCCACCAATAACCAGCCGCAGAATGCGCATAAACCACAATTCTTCCCAGATAGGTGTTTCTTCAAGCGCACCATCATCAATTCGGCTAAATGGAATGGTCACCACTTCCAACGTATCACCGCGAGTAATATCAAAGCCAATGCCACCTTGCAGTAAACGTCGAATACTCATTAACTCAGCTTGCTCACGCGGAACACTTGTCGTGGTGCCATCCGCACCTGTTTGCGACTGATAGTCCACTGCTACCGACACACTTAAACGACGGATCTGACCGGTTTGGCGTTTGGTGTGGCTGATGGTGGTATCCAGCTCATAATTTCGGGTGGCTTCTTTATGCGAACGACCAGGCGTGCTTCGCTCAGCATTTGAACCAGTGGCATTTTCCGGAATATTTGAATCAAGCGGCGGCTGGTTAGTTAACGCACCCGGCACGCCGGCGATAACTGAACCAACACTGTTTTCTTCAACTGTCATTTCACTGCGTACAGAGGGTAAATCCGGGTTATAGCTTTTCTGAGTTTGCTCAACTGCAGTAAAGTCCATGCTCACATCGACCTGAGCCGTATAGTTACCCAACCCCAGTACAGGTATGAGTATGGAATCAATTTTCTGCAGATATTCTGTTTCGCGTTTTTTCTCTAGTTCATATTCTTTGCGTGCGCGTGCTGATGACGCATTTTGCGAGCCTGAATTAAGTAAGCGGCCACTGCTGTCGGTCACAGTAACACGCGCCGGCTCCATTCCCTGAACCGAAGATGCAACGATATCGACGATAGCATCGACTTCCTCTTCGGACAGCACCGCCCCGCGGCGTAATGTCACTACCACCGTCGCTCCGGCTTTTTTCTCACGGCGGGCAAACACATTTTCTTTAGGTAATGCCAGTAAAACTTTGGCTTTAGCCACGGAGGCTAAATCTTCAATGGTATGAGCGATTTGTTGTTCACGGGCGTGTTTAAGGCGTTCCATCTCCACTCGCTGACTAACACCAAATCCCATATCCTGCATAATAATATCGGTGCCACTATCACTGGTCTCAGTCAACCCCTGACGCGCCATACCCATTTTAATTTTGTCGTATTCGGCTTCGTTAACGTAAACCGTGTCACCTTTTAATTTATATTCAACCTGGTTGGCATCCAGATAGTCGAGCGTTTCAATAAGTTCCTGGGTGGGCATTTTGGCCAGCGGACGCATGTCAGGTTCCTGCGCCCAAAAGAAAATAAAAATAGCGATAGCAACACTAATGACAAGTGCGACAATCATGGTTACCTGTCTGAGCATATCTACACTGTTTAAACTACTCAGCAGACCGGAGGATGACTCCTGATCGTCCTCCTGGCGCTCGTCATTATTACTGACTGCCAGTTCTGTACCTGTTGCTTCTGCCACCTTAAACCTCTCTTATTAAACCGGCATATTCATTATTTGTTTATAGGCTTCCATTACCTTATTACGCACCTGGATCGTAGCTTCAAATGCAACGCCTGATTTCTCCTTGGCGATCATCACGTCGGCCAGGCTCAAATTAGGATCCCCCAGTTCAAACCTTTGTGACAGGTCTTTTGCTTCAAGCTGCATACTGTTTACGTTGTTAATCGCCTGATGCAACATATCAGCAAAATTTTGTGAAGAAGGATTAATTTGTGTCGGTTGTAACTCTCCCAAACCACTTTTAGCCTGAGCACTGAGTGACTGCAATTCGCTGTACAAACTTTGAGCTTTTATATCCATTGCTAAACTGAACCTTTGGGTGGGGGATATTCTTACAAGAGCATCTGCAACTCTAATGCCAATTCATCAAACCCTTTATTTTTCATAGGGTTGAAAAAGCACCGTAAAAAAACAGGTATCTGACGGCGGTTTTTTGACACTAATTCACTGAGCAATTAATGAACTAACCGATTGATTTAAAAGGAATAAAGAACTGTACAACATTTAAACAAAACTTATGTGCAAGATAAAAAAATGAAGTCCGAAGACTTCATTTCAATCATGCTGGTAACTCAATACCGACATCGCGCATTCGAGCCAGTTTATATCTGAGCGTTCTGGGACTAATACCCAGTTTTTCAGCAACTTCTTTACGCTTGCCATTACAGGCATTTAAGGTATCCAGAATGATTTGATGTTCCTGATGACGCAGCTCCTGTCCCAACTTAGCTTCATCTGTTCTGGAGTCATCAGGCTCTGGAAGTTCGGACACCACGCTATCAGGCTGCTCAATCATTAAATCATGACTATCAATATAATCATCACCGGCCAAAATTAATGCGCGTTGCACGACATTTTCCAGTTCGCGCACGTTACCGGGCCAGCTGTACTGCATCAACTTGCTACGGGCTGCAGCGGTTAGTTTGGGTGGCAATTCCTTACTACAATGACGACTGATTAAATGCTCAGCCAAAGGTAAGATATCCCCACTTCGTTTGGCTAAAGCAGGCCAGGTAAGCGGAAATACGTTAAGGCGGTAATACAGGTCTTCTCTGAATTCACCATTTGCAACAGCTTCTTTTAAGTCGCGGTTACTGGTTGCCAGCACGCGCACATCCAGACGAATTGTTTTGCGGCCGCCCAGACGCTCTACTTCCTTCTCCTGCAGTACCCGCAGGATTTTAGCCTGCAACGCCAGATCCATTTCAGTTATTTCATCCAGTAGCAATGTTCCACCCTGCGCTTGCTCAAATTTTCCGGGGCAGGCTTGTAAGGCACCGGTAAATGCGCCTTTTTCGTAGCCAAAAAGTGTTGCTTCTAACATGTTTTCCGGAATAGCAGCACAATTAATAGCAACAAAATCTTGTTCAGCCCGTGCAGAGTGATCATGGATATAGCGAGCCAGCACTTCTTTACCTGACCCACTTGGTCCCAGAATCATCACGGTTGCATCGGAACCCGCTACGCGGTTTGCCAGTTGCAGTAATTGCTCACTGGAAGGATCTGCAACAATAGGTTGACGCGATTCAACCCGGGTTGCCGGCGCATAGCGCTCAACCAGATTAAGTAAAACCTGCGGGGCAAAAGGTTTTGCCAGATAATCACTGGCGCCATCCCGCATTGCTTGCACCGCATCATCAATAGTCGCATATGCAGTCATCAATAGTACGGGTAAGCTGGAATACTTATTTTTAATACTTTTTAGCAGGCTTAAACCAGACATATCGCCCATTTGGATATCACTGACTACCAAATCAAATTTCTGGCGCCCCAGCTGCACCATAGCCGCTTCGGCACTGTCTGTTTCGACAATGTCATAGCCCCCCAGCATCAGGGTATCAACCAGCGCTTCACGCAATCCGGCGTCATCTTCGACAATTAAAATTTTGCTGTTGCTCATAGGGTGCTCTCCTGCTGAAGACTTGGATTATTCTGTTCAAAAATATGAATAGGTAATTTCATACAAAAACATGCTCCACCTTGCGGTGTGTTGGCAACTTCTACACTGCCCTTATGAGACTGAGCTACGGCTTTAACAACCGCGAGACCCAACCCGGTTCCCTGTGATCTTGTGGTATAGAATGGTTCAAACAAATGCTCGACCTTGTGAGGGTCTATCCCCGGGCCGTTATCAGTAACACTCAGTAGCACAGTTTGTGGATCAGCCTCATCCCGTCGGGCTGCAACGTGAATATGTGCACCGCTATTTTTAATTTGTACACTATTATGAATTAAGTTTTGTAAAGCACCTGCCAACGCAGTGCGGTTGGCTAATACAAAAATATCAGGTTCGGGCATGGTTACATGCATCGTCGCCTGATGTTGAGTCAACATTGCATCCGTTCCGGCTTGCACTTCTTCCAGTAACGACTGCATAGACAGCTCGTTGACAACCTGGTCTGAACCACTTTTAGCAAATAACAACATATCGTTTACCTGATGCTCTAAATCATGCAAACGCGATAATAATTTTTCACTGAATTTTGAACGGGAAACCTCATCCAGCTTATGACTGGCAATATTGGACGCATATAACAAAGCTGCCGATAAAGGTGTACGTATCTGATGAGCAAGTGAAGCGACCATATTGCCCAGAGAGGACAAACGTTGCATATGACTGACACGCTGCTGTAAACGGCGGGTTTCGGTCAGGTCTGTCAGCACAATAAGCTGACCCGGCTCTTTTTCCAGAGGGCAAATAGACAATTTAACTTTGCGGCCATCATACAGAGACACTTCATGTCCATCATCAGCCTGCGGCCGAAAGGAACGCTGAATAATCGCCCGCCAGCTTTCACCTTCCAACGGCTCGCCTAACAGGTCAATTGCGACCTGATTGGCTTGTTTCACATTCCCCTGACCATCGATTACTACGACGCCAGCTGGCATCACCTCCAACAAATGCGATAAACGATCGCTTTGCTGCTGAAGGCGAATAAATTCCTGTTGATTGAAGGTGACTTCATCGGGTTGCGAAGTTGGATTGATGACCAATTGTGCAACTGCCATATATACCTCATGTCAAATTCCAGACAAGGTAGATATAGCAGTTAACGTGCCAAGATTTATTTATTTTAAATCAATAGGTTATGAAACTTTCATCTGTCAGAAAACTGACATTTGATTAATCAGTAAGCAGAAACTAAGAGTCGTCCCGGGTTAGATCATATTTACGCATTTTTTCCACCAGCGTAGTACGGCGCATACCCAGCAATTCGGCAGAACGGGCGACTACCCAGTCCTGTTGTTCCAGCGCCTGTTTAATCATGGCGATTTCAAGCTCAGAAATATACTCTTTGAGATTCACACCTTCCGGTGGTAACTGGCCATCAGACGCGAGTAATCCATTAATCTGATGCTCTTCTCCATTGACCGCCTCATCACTGAGCTCAATGTCGTCATCACCACCAAATAATGCGTTGATTGCTTCACGCTCAAGCAACTCTTCAGGATAATCGGGTTGATAAGCATCAACGTCTAAATGCCGGTACTTACGTGGTAGTTGCAACACATCTATAATCTGTTCAGGATACATAATGGTTAACCGCTCAACCAGATTAGATAACTCACGAACATTGCCCGGCCAGTTATGCTCCATCAGCGATAACATAGCATTCTGAGTGAATTTAATACCAATCCCGCTTTCTTTTTCGACTCTAGAGATCAATTCCTGTAATAACAAAGGAATATCATCTTTACGTTCACGCAGCGCCGGCGTTTCAATAGGGAACACATTTAATCGATAGAATAAATCTTCGCGGAATTTTTCCTGTTCAACCATGGTTTCCAAATCACGGTGTGTCGCAGCAATAACCCGCACATTGCATTGCACTGATTTTGCACCGCCGACCCGTTCAAAGGTTCTTTCCTGCAGTACCCTCAGCATTTTCACCTGCATCTGCAATGGCATATCACCAATTTCATCCAGAAAAAGAGTTCCGCCTTCGGCCAGCTCAAAGCGCCCCTTACGAGCACTGACTGCGCCGGTAAACGCCCCTTTTTCGTGACCAAACAATTCGCTTTCCAACAGTTCGGCTGGAATCGCTCCGCAATTAACAGGAATAAAAGGTCCATCTTTACGTACCGACAAATAATGTAAGTTACGCGCAACAACCTCTTTACCGGTACCTGATTCTCCCAAAATAAGTACATTTGCTTCAGTAGGGGCTACTTTTTCAATCATTTGACGTACCTGCTGAATTTCGGCACTTTTACCGATCAGGCTACGAAAAAGCTTGGTTTTATTTACAACGGGAGTGCCCTGGGTAGGCCGCTGAGTGATGTACTCCTGGCAGCGATGTAGCATTTTTGTCAGTTCAGGATAAGTGGCGGGTAAACACAACTCGCCAACAACATTAGCCGGCGTTATGTCAATCGAACTGGACAAGGTAATAAATGGGTAAAGGGCAAACTGATTAATAACGGTTAAGGCATGTTCAGCTTCAGCAGCGTCAACAATTACCGCTTTGAAATTCACTTGTGATGATAATATTTGAGCAGCGTTTGAAAAATCTGTAGCAGTACAGCTTTCCCCCATAAAGGTCAGTACCGTATTTAAGCTTTGTTGCAGGTTTTCCTTGGTACTGATCACCAGAATATCATTCATTCCACATTCCAAACTACTTGATTGATTTGTTATTATTTTTCGCCGATGATTTTAACTGTTCACTGTCCGATAGCAACCTGTTTACCGACTTGGAATATAAATATTTAGCCGGTAACATTCCTTTATTCCAATCCTGATACATAAGTAATGATAATGGATTTTATGAAAACTGCCCGTGAAGTATTCAACATTGAAGCTGAGGCAATTATACAACTCGGTAAGCAACTCGATAGCAACTTTGACGACGCCATTAACAATATTCTATCAGCAAAGGGCCGTGTAGTCGTCTGTGGAATGGGCAAATCAGGTTTAATAGGCAAAAAAATAGCCGCCACTCTGGCCAGTACCGGAACACCTAGTTTTTTTATGCATCCCAGCGAAGCGTTCCATGGCGATCTTGGCATGGTGACCGCTGATGATATCTTTTTAGCCATTTCTAACTCAGGAGAAACGGAAGAGTTACTAAAACTGATGCCGTTTTTGACCGACAGTGGAAACTATATTATCGCGATGACTGGCTACCTCAACTCAAGCCTGGCACGTATTGCAAATTCGGTGTTGAATATCAGTGTTGAAAAAGAAGCATGCCCATTACAACTTGCGCCAACGGCATCAACGACTGCAACTCTGGCAATGGGTGACGCACTGGCAGTAACCCTGATGAAAGCACGGGATTTTCAACCGGAACATTTTGCGCGTTTCCACCCGGGCGGACATTTAGGTCGCAGGTTACTGGCCCTGGTGAAAGATGAAATGCTGACTCAAAATCTGCCATTAATTAACGCCAGCGCCAGTTTTGCTGAATTGATTCATTGCATATCCAGTGGTCAACTCGGATTAGCGATTGTGACGTCTGAAGAAGGTATTGGTATTACCACAGACGGAGATATTCGCCGGGCCTTCGAGCGATTCGAAAAAGATGTATTCGAACTTAAAGCGGCTGATTTAATGACCGCTTCCCCTAAAACCATTAATGCCAATGCCAAAATGAATGATGCATTTATGATGATGGAACAACATCAAATCACAGCACTGATCGTCCAGGAAAAAGGCGAAGTCGTGGGAATTCTGAAAAAGTAACTTTGGCTATATCCCAGACATGAAAAAGGCAGCTTAAGCTGCCTTTTCCGAAATCCAGAAAACCCGATGCTAACTAAGTAAAGCTAACACTTGTCCCTGTTGCTGATTAGCTTGCGCGCGCACCGCAATAGAAGACTGATTTAAAATATCATTTGCCGCGCTTTCTGATGTTGCCTGAGCATAATCAGTATCCTGAATACGGCTACGGGCCTCCGCAACATTTACCTCAGTCTGGGTTAAATTACGTGCAGCACTTTCAAAGCGATTTTGAGTTGCACCTAAGTCTGCACGGTTAGAATCAACGAATTCAACTGCCGCATCGGCCGCTTTAAGCGCATCCTCAACGCCACTGGCAGAACTTAAATCAACACTTAAGATATCCTGTAAACCTGCTGCCACATCCTTCGTACCAACCGACAACTTCTGTCCGGCATTCGCACCGACCTGAAAGTCGATTTCACCATCACCAGATAATAGTTTTTTGCCCGCAAACTCCGTTTGATCAATGGTCGCTTTGATGTTGTCCTGTAACTGACTCACTTCTGATTGAATCGCTTTGCGATCAGCAGCACTTAAAATACCATTGCCTGCTTTGATTGACAGTTCACGTATACGACTCACATCATTGGAAATACCGGATAAGCCGCCTTCGGCGACCTGCGACAATGAAATGCCATCATAAGCGTTACTGACGGATTGACGATAGCCAGATACCTGAGAGGTTAAGCGGTCAATAATTTGTAAACCGGCGGCATCGTCTGCTGCACCATTCACGCGTTTCCCGCTGGCCAGCTTTTCAAAAATACTTTTCTGCTTTTCCTGCAGCTGTTGCAATACAGTTGAACCAGGATTGTTGTTATTTACATTAATCATTTTCTACCTCCATGCATAACGCTGGAAATACCTCACCTGATAAAAAGTGTAGCAAACAGTTGATTGATTAGTAAGCAATGCTTTTTCCACATGGTATAGATTTTTATACACAAGTATTTTTAAACACATGTAGCTTAGTTATACTGGTGGTAACTTCATTACAAATTTACTCAAGATCAATAACTTAGAGTTTGGTTTAAAGTTAAACCTCAAATTTGCCGATAAAGTGAAAATAACTAACCCACAATCGGATACTTCCATGAAAAAATTTGCACTAGTCGGAGCAGCAGGTTACATCGCTCCCCGTCACATGAAAGCGATCAAGGAAACGGGCCATGATCTTGTAGCTTGTTTGGATCCGAATGATTCAGTTGGCATCATTGATAGTTATTATCCTAACGCACACTTCTTTACCGAATTTGAACGTTTTGATCGTCATCTGGATAAGCGTGCGCGCAGCGGCGAGGGATTAGATTATATATCTATTTGCTCCCCCAATTACTTGCATGATTCACATGTTCGTTTTGCACTGCGCTCGGGTAGCGATGCGATTTGTGAAAAACCACTGGTGCTCAATCCATGGAATATTGACGGTTTACTGGATATGGAAAAATCCACAGGACGTAAAGTGAATACCATTTTGCAATTACGCCTACACCCCAGCATTATTGCCTTACGTGAAAAAATCCAACAGCAGCAACCCAAACAGAAATTTGAAGTTGATCTAACTTATATCACCTCACGCGGCCAATGGTATCAAGCCTCTTGGAAAGGTGATGAGAAAAAATCAGGTGGAATAGCCACCAACATTGGTGTGCATTTTTTCGATATGCTGCATTTTTTGTTTGGGGATTTACAGGATAACCAATTGCATTTCAGCAATGCGACTACCGCCTCTGGTTATCTTGAATACCAGCATGCACGTGTACGTTGGTTTTTATCCATTGATGAAAAGTCACTCCCAGCCCAGGTTCGCTTAAAAGGACAACGCACCTACCGCAGCATCACTATCGATGGTGAGGAAATTGAATTTTCAGGTGGATTTACCGATTTACATACCATGAGTTATCAACACATTTTATCTGGTAACGGATTCGGCCTGGAAGATAATTTTGTGGCGATTAAAACCGTATCCGATATTCGTAATATGCAGCCAAAGAGCTCACTAGCGCATCAACATCCATTTATTGCTCAAGGAATGTAATTTGACCATTAACATTCACCCCAGTGCTATCGTTGATGAAGGTGCAACCATTGGCGATGGTACTCGCGTTTGGCATTGGGTTCATATATGTAGTGGTGCACAAATAGGCCAGAAATGTTCACTGGGGCAGAATGTTTTTATTGGCAACCAAGTCACCATTGGTAACAACGTAAAAGTACAAAATAATGTTTCTGTTTACGATGGTGTCACGTTGGAAGACGATGTATTTTGCGGCCCTTCCATGGTTTTTACCAATGTATATAACCCGCGTTCAGCCGTTATTCGCAAAGACGAATATCGGCCAACCACAGTCAAAAAAGGCGCAACTCTTGGTGCTAACTGCACCATTGTTTGTGGCCATAGCATTGGTGAATATGCCTTTATTGGCGCCGGATCAGTCGTAAACCAAAGTGTACCGGATTATGCATTAATGGTTGGCGTACCTGCCAAACAAATTGGCTGGATGAGTGCTTATGGCGAAAAACTCAATCTGCCCTTAACCGGCAATGCCACCACCACTTGCCCACACGACAATAGCACCTATCAACTGATTAATGGCAACGTTAGGCGACTTCCCTAATGCAATTTATTGATTTACAAGCTCAACTTGCACATATTCGCCCAGCCATTGATGCACGCATAGCCAAAGTTCTGGATCATGGAAAATTTATTATGGGGCCGGAAGTATTTGAGCTAGAAAAAAAACTCGCGGAATACGTTGGCATAAAACACTGTATCAGTTGCGCCAACGGCACCGACGCATTGCAGCTTTCCTTAATGGCTCTGGATATTGGCCCCGGTGATACAGTAATTACAACTGCCTTTTCATTTTTTTCCACCGCAGAAGTTATACCCTTAGTGGGGGCTACACCTTATTTTGTGGATATCATCCCAAGCACCTACAACATTTGTCCAGAAGCTTTACAAGCAGGTATCCATAACGCCAGGAAACAAGGGTTAAAACCCAAAGCGGTGATCGCAGTAGATATGTTTGGCCTGCCGGCCAACTATCCTGAGATTCAAGCCATCTGTGACAAAGAAGGGTTATATCTAATTGAAGATGCGGCACAAGGTTTTGGCGGTAGCATAAATGGCCAAAATGCTGGCTCCTTTGGCGATATTGCCACAACCAGCTTTTTCCCGGCCAAACCGCTTGGGTGTTATGGTGATGGCGGCGCGATATTTACCGACTCGGATGAACTCGCGACTTTGTGTGAATCGTTGCGAGTACATGGCAAAGGCGAACACAAATATCAAAATATGCGTATTGGTTTAAATAGCCGATTGGATACCATCCAAGCTGCCATTTTACTGGAAAAGCTCGGGCACTTTCCTCAAGAATTGATTCAGCGTCAAAAAGCAGCAACTCATTATTCAACTGAGTTAGCCGCAGTGTTTGTTACACCTGCAATACCAGAGGGTTACCAATCATCATGGGCGCAATACACGGTGACACCAAAAAAAGGTAAGCGTGACAATTGGATGAGTTCCTTAAAAAAGGCCGGCATCCCGACTGCAGTTTATTATCCGATTGGTTTAAATAAACAAGTGGCGTTGCAACATTACCCAAGTGATCCAACCCCTATTACTGAGCGACTTTGCGAGCAAGTATTTAGCCTGCCGATGCATGGCTATCTTGATCATCAGCAAGTGGATAACATCATCAACATCATTAACGCGACTAATCCAATATGAAAATTATTAATGTGGTTGGTGCACGTCCTCAGTTTGTCAAAGCTGCTGTTGTTTCAAGAGCTATTCAATCGCACAACCAAAACAATGCCGAAAAAATTAATGAAATTATTGTGCACACAGGGCAACACTTTGATTCCAATATGTCGGATGTGTTTTTTGAGCAGTTATCAATCCCCAAGCCGAGCTATAATTTGCAGGTGAATCAGTGCAGTCACGCTCAAATGACTGCACAAATCATGCAAAAGTTCGAAGCGATCCTTATCCAGGAAGCGCCAGATTGCATCATTGTTTATGGCGATACCAACTCTACGATTGCAGCTGCATTAACTGCAGTGAAAATGCATATCCCGATTGCTCACATTGAGGCAGGACTACGCTCATATAATCGCAAAATGCCGGAAGAAATTAATCGAATATTGACCGACCAGTGTTCGACTTATTTATTTGCTCCAACCGAACAAGCATTACAGAATTTACGTCAGGAAGGTATTACACAAAACACCTTTATGTACGGTGATGTAATGCAGGACGCTGTATCACAATTTGCGATGCTCACTTCCAGTCATGGCAATGTGTTAAATCAATATGCCGTTCGGCCCAAGCAATATGTACTTTGTACACTGCATCGGGCTCATACATTATCGTCTGCAACCGTTTTGCAACAGGCGATTGACTGTCTGGCCTGGATTGCTGGGCAAACTACACTGTTATTGCCTTTACATCCAGCTACACACAATAAACTGAAGGAATATGGAATATCCTTACCCGACTCATTGACTGTCACTGCACCACTAAGTTATCTGGAAATGTTAGAACTCGAATCTAATGCCAGTTTTATCGTGACAGATTCAGGTGGTGTACAAAAGGAAGCCTATATGCATAAAATTCCCTGCATCACGATGAGGGATGAAACAGAATGGGTTGAAACTCTGGAAAATGGTTGGAATACACTAACAGGTATCAATTTAAACAAGATCCAAACAGCATGGACTCAAATACATTCCTTTAATGCACCATGGAACCCCCTTTATGGTGACGGGGATTGTGCAGACAAAATCATCCGCTGTTTGCATCAGAAATTGCACCATTGACCACCTTTCAAACAGATTACCGGGTAAAGAATGGCAATCAGAAACATATTACCGAGCTTCATCTACACGCGATTATTCGGCGATCGTAAACAATTTGGGCTCGATATACAGGAGCAAGACTCAGATTGGCAAGCGTGGCTTAATTTCTACAATATTTTTTATACTGATACTCAGTCGACCGGAGTAGGTGAGCGCGTTAACCATCTTGGTTATAAGGTACTGAATAATATCGATTTTAAAGGAAAGATTGTCGCCGAGATTGGCCCAGGCTCTCTACCACATTTAGCATACTGGAATGCAATGCCAGACAGCTATTATGCAATCGATGTAAAAAAGGATTTCCTTGAAAATGCCCAAAGATTGTTACCAGACATTTGTAAACAGGTATTAGTAAAACGCGATCAAAAAATCCCCTTGGCAGAGCATTCCTTAGACATACTATTAACCTTCTACTCACTTGAACATATCAGAAATTTAGATGATCAATTAACTCATTATTTTCAGTTACTTAAAAAAGATGGGATATTAGTTGGGGCTATTCCCAATGAAGGCGGTATTGCTTGGGGGTTAGGACGTTATTTAACCACAAGACGCTTTGTAAAAAACAATGCGGATTTCAACTATGACAAAATCATATGCTGGGAACACCCCAATTTTGCAGATGATATTTTAAGGTCTATCAAAAAATGTGGTTTCAAACTGCAACTGTTGCAATATAAACCTTTATCTTTTATTCCGCTTACCGATACAAATTTAGTGACGTTATTCATCGCCACTAAGCAGGAATAAAAGCGATTTATGGAAGGGATTTAGTGAGCAATGTTGAACTAGCTACCGCTAAAGATATTGATGCCATCGCATCTATCCATGCAATCAGCCTTGCATCAGATGTACTGCCGCATTTTGGCAGAAATTATTTAAAGAAGTATTACTCTGAAATCATCCAAAGTCCCCGGAAAGACGTCTTAATTTACCGCCAGCAAAATAAGGTAACGGGTTTTATTGTATTGCGCACCGGCTCGTTTTCAATGACTTCCATTTTGCGTCTCAAAGATATAGTAGTATTTTTATGTCATTGCTTAGCTAAACCAAGTTTGTTTTTAAGAGCAGTTATTCAAACGGTTAGACAAACTCATATCGCAGACTGCGAGTGTGAGATCGACTATTTTGCTGTCGCTATTGATCAGCAAGGCAGTGGCATAGGCAAAGCGTTAATTCATGCAGCAGAAAATTGGTGCAGGGATAAAAATATACAAGTGCTTTTAACCAAAACGAATAATGCCAGATTGCAGGATTTTTATCTTCGAGAGAAAAAAGCTGAAACTCTCAAGGTGTTTTCTATTCTTAGAGAAACCTACAAAGTATTCAAATGGACAATAGAATAAATCTGCGGCACTGTTTATCACTGCTGTTTATATAATTGCTGCAGCGCTTTGTTCATCCTATAGGTTAACTTATCCACATCCAGCTGAGGCCAGATGGGAATATTGATCATGCTTTTACTCATACGCAGAGCATTGGGGAATTGCTCACCACCTGCGAATGGCTGATACACCGGCATGACCGGTATGGCGTAATCCACTAATATTCCCAGTTCTATGCCGTTTTTTTGAAAAACGCGGCCCCAATGATCGCGCTCACTCACTTCCAATGCCAGATGGCTATAGGTCGCTCCTGCGGTAAAATAATGCTGTATAGGATCTGGTGCATTCTGCTGTAGCATTGTCAGTACTATCTGAGCGTTAGTGCGTCTGCTTTGAATAATGGCAGAATAGCGTTCAAGTTGGCTTAACCCGACTCTGGCCTCTATGGAGCAGGGAAAAGCGTCCCAGTCAGCCGGAAACTCGATTTTTAATTCGTCATAATAATGGGTGAGTGAGCCCAACAACCCTTTACGATCTAACCATTGCACCACAGGGTAAAACCAGCTTGAAAACGCTACGCTGACAGCAAATAGATAGGCAAAACGTTTAAAAGGCTTTAACCGGTCTTTTTTACCATGTTCTGAACGCCATCGCATAATCCGCTTAAAGAGCTCAACATCATCCACCAGCACTGTGCCACCAAAAATACTGGTAATGAGTTTGCCAATGTTAGAGCCAAAGAACACCGCATCGCCAAAGTGGGTCACAGAACGTCCGTCAAATTCACAGTCATAACTGTGAGCACAGTCCTGAATCACATAAATCTTATTGCCAAAGCGCTGTTCAGCCTGCTCAACGACATTTTGTACCGCCACCACATCCATCGCCTGACCAAATAGATGGGTTACCACAATAGCGCGGGTTTTATCGTTAATCGCTTGGCTAAGCAATAGCAAATCCATATTGAAGCCAGCATTTTCGCTATCGACAAATCTTGGAGTATTACCACTTAACACAATGGCATGCGGCACCACAACGCAGGTATAGGCTGGGCAAATAACTTCTGCATCTTTAAGATCCCACGCCTTAAGCAGTGCAAATAATGCCGAACGGCCATGGGAGAACATAACACCATGCTTTCGTCCAAACTGGCTCGCCATTTTGTTCTCAAACTCAGACACAGCATTGCCTGAAAAAAAGCTAAAAGCCGCTTTCCAATCAGACCACGTAATCCAGGGCTTTAATCTAGGGATCATTCTTTATCATCCTGAGACTGCCAGTAACCCTGGCTTGCCATATGAAAACAGCTGGAGACACTATTGGTTTGTAACGATGTCCACTTATGCCTGCAGTTTACCTCATCCTGTAAACTCAGTGTTTCCCCTAACTTTATGGTTCTGACTACTGTGCCAATTGATTTGCGACTGCCGGTGACCACTTTATTAGCAATCCACTGTTTTAGTTTTTCCCTTAAAAAATAACTACGCAACAATGTCAGATTTAGACAACGTAAAGCGATCAGATAAATTGGTGACAGATGGGTCTGGCTGTGTGGATATAGCGATGAGTGAATTGTCAGTTGTTCATTTTGATAATCGTACTGATTAGTCATTAACTGCTGATTTGAATAGATAGCATTCTTACAGCTGATAAACACACCTGCATCACAATAATCTAAATGCTGTTGGCTAAAACGCATCACACAACCACCTTTGGCGATATTCACTAAAGTGTAATGCTGAGCACTTTTTTCAATCAGGATCTGAGTATCCCGTTGTGCAAACAGCTTTTTAAATGGCGGCTGGTAACAGGGTAAACTAACCTGCTGTGGCTGTTGCAACTGTGCTTCAAACTCGCAAGCCCAACAGTAACTGTTAAAAAGCGGTGCAAAGTTTGATTCATCAATCGCTGCAAGAGTAACTGTATGGTTTTGTGCAATAGAGGTTTGCATTTGCACAGCAATTGCCGCTGCCATAGCGTCTTTTTGAGCCCAATAGTGCAACCCGGCCGGATAATACACTCTGGTATTACGGCTACCTATTAACCCGCCAATCGAACCATCTGGGTAGATAAAATAGGATAAAAACACAATTGCAGGTTCCACCAGTTCATACACATTCAGATCAGGGCGGTGTGCATCTACATCAGCCAAATAATACAGACACAATGTCTGATAACCGGGGTCAGCTCCGGCATATTCTTTTAACCAACCAGCCTGTGATTGATTGGCACGAATGATGCCGATTAATTGCTGAATTTTTGCTTCAGTATTTTCACCTGTAAGTAATTGCCAGCGGACCAATGCAGCGGCAGCTGTGGCTAAATGATTACTGATTACGCCATGGGTTTCATCATGATTAACTAGATACTGTGCCGCTGGCGACAATACCTGGAGCAGTGCATCCAGTTCTTCCTTTTTAACCAATTCAGTTAAGTTTGCAATGGCCACCAGTGAATCATACAAAACCAGTGCAGTAACACAATATGAGCCCTCATAGGGAAAGGCTTCCTCAAAGCTACCGTCTTTACGCATTAAACCAGTTGTAGATTGTAGGATAGCTAAAATTCTGTTGGCTATTGATTGTGGGTCCACCTGTTGCGGCAACTGCTTATTAATCAGTAAACGGCTTAAACCATTCACCATGCCCTGAAAGGTTCCATTGGCAAAATCTTTAATTCCCCACGCCCAATAAAGGCGATCCCCCACACCGTAAGTGGCAGACACGCAGTCATTATCAAACATTGCCAACGCTCTGGGTAATACTTGATGAACTTGTGATAAACAACTGAATGTGGCCGAGTAGTGCTGCAATGGACTTCCCTAATATCTGTTAAATGGTTACTAGCTATGACAACTTGTTGATTAACTGGTGACACAAATATTGATAATCGTCTGACCAGCCATAATCCTCACTTAATGTATGAGGATGCCATAACAGACTAGCCTGCCCTTTTGTGTGGATAATTTCATCAATAAAATAATCGATTTGCACTCGTCGCTCGCTAGCATCTGCCATCGCGTAATCAAAAAGTTGTGAATCCATCAGCACCAAAGGCAAACTTTTCAACTGCAAACTTTGCTGATTATCAGGATCGACAGGCACAAATACCAGCGCCGCACCATTGCGAAAACCGCTCTGGTCATTAAAACCTAAGGTGGAATCTGTACTTATTCCTGTGTCAGCAAGATTCTTCCAGGTATTTTTAAAGCTGAATTTCAACCAGTGTTGCCGACTGTATTTAATAGCCTGCCCAAGTATTACCTCTAACTTGGCTTTTTGGTTACGCAAATTAATCAGGTTATTCCACGCATCAAAACTGGGATGCATGCCCAATTTAAAACCTGCATCACGCAACTTCAGTAGCTCTTCCATCAATGCACGTTCGCTGATGTCATACGCCGGATCGATTAACATTTGCTGCAGATTGCGCGTAAAGCCCACAGCCCCACCATAGAGGTGAATCACCCGGGTTATTTGTGCACTGTTCAAATCACACAATGCGTCAAACTGCCAGTAGTCTCCCTTCGAAAATAAAAAACGCAGGCTTTTCTTCAAACGCTCAACACTTGCTTTTAAGTGCAGGTTCTTTAATTCGCGCGCAGCATTAAATGCGTGAAAAAGACTTTGTTTACAACGAATAGCCCAGGTTTTTGATACCGCATCCAGATCGTGCGTCAGGTAAATTTCACAATCAGGTAATGCTGACAGCGCGTTGTGTGGATTAGCATGCTGACACCATAAGCGCAGAAACATAGCGATGCGATTAACCCATGCCCGTTGCCACATGCGCTTATCCCAACCATCTAACTTAAAGGCATAAGAGTGGATAGTGCCGCTTTGCTGTTCAAATTTGCGTTCTGCCAAGCAGTTTACATACCAGTAACAAACATACCACCAATCGATGCATTGCCAGTCATCACCATCATGGCATACCTCTGCAGGTACCAGAATCACGCCGTCTACTGAACATTCGTTTGCCCAGGGCGGTAAGCTAATTTCGTTGAGCTGAACGGGCAGTGCAACGTCTGGCAATTGCGCAAGTGCCCTAACGGGCAGTTGGGTAATTTCTTGCTCGCATCCTTGCCAGTAACGCTGTAGTTGCTCTACACAATAAGCTTTGTAATTGATCATACTGTTAACTGAATTTGCTATGGCGCAGTTTAGGAATCAATATAGATTTGATGCCACATTTCCAGACATAACATTCCCCATAACTGGCGCGCCCCAACCCCACCAAGGCGACCAATATTTTGCAATGCTGACTGGCTGAATATGCCACGTTGCCTGGCTCGCTGACTACTAAAAACATCCTGAATAAACTCAGCCACAGGCCCTTGCAGGCTCCACTGCGCCAAGGGTACCGGAAAGCCCATTTTGTCCTTTCTTGCCAACACATTTTGCGGCACTTTATTTTTTAACACTTCTTTTAACAATGCTTTGGTTTTGCCACCTTTAAACTTCATACCGGGTGGAACAGAGGCTACCAGTTCAGCGATGCGTTTATCCAGAAGCGGTACCCGAGACTCTAATGACACCGCCATGCTGACTCTGTCTTCAACCTGCAACAAAGCTGGCAACAAGGTTTGCAAATCAAAATTGGTCATCTTGTTAATGTAAGAATGTGTATTTGCACCGTTAAAAATGCTTTCGAACTGGCTAAATGGATGATATTGGTCCAGTAATGCCAGGGTGTCATTGCTCAGTAATGATTGGATATCCGGTGCTCTGTTAGTTAAGCGGAAATAACGCTTATCCATGCTTTCAAACAAACCTTCCTTCCAGAACTGATTTAACATAGGCACGTACTGTTTCAACAACGGAAGATTTGGCACTATGCTTTCCAGACTAACCAGATGTTTGCCTTCTTCCTGTGTCTCAAAAATTGCACCTTTTAACGCTTGCTCTAAATACCCCACCAGATAACGCGCATAACCACCAAAAATCTCATCACCACCTTGACCACCGAGGATAACCTTTACTTGCTTGGCTGCCTCAGCGGATACCCGATATTGAGGAAACACTCCGGGCCCGGCTACTGGCTCATCCAACATATAAATGATCTGATTAAAGTCTGTAATGAAATCCTTTTGACTAGGCTCAATATGCTGACAATTAGCACCACAATAGCGGGCAACATCATCGGCATACTCAGATTCGTCGAAACCGTGATACTCAGTAAATTTACCGGTAAAAGATTTTATTGGCGCATCAAGATAACCGGCAGCAATGGCTGTAACAGCACTGGAATCTAAGCCACCCGACAAATAGGTGCCTAAAGGCACATCACTGCGCAATTGCAATTTAACGCTGTCTTCAAGCAAACTGGTTAGTTTTTCATGTAACAGCTGCTCAGATACCTGCTCATTAACCGTAAAATCCAGATCCCAGTATCGTGCAGGCACTTGCGCACCGGATAATTCCCCCTCGATAAAGTGCGCAGGTTCAAGCTTGTTGATGTTGGCGAAAAGAGTCTGCTGGCCTAACAAAAACTGGAAGGTAAGATACTGCCCTATACCTTGCTGATTAACCTCTGCCTGAATCTCAGGATGTTTCAGCAGGGCTTTAATTTCAGAAGCAAAGATAAATTTGCCATTCACATTGGCATAGTAAAACGGCTTAACTCCAAAATGATCTCTAGCGGCAAGCCACTTGCCAGTGAAGGTATCCACAAAGAAAAAAGCAAACATGCCGTTGAGCTTATTCAGTGCATGTTTGCCCTCTTTAATCAGCAATTGCAGCAGCACTTCGGTATCGGAAAACGTACTAAAGACGATCCCTGACTGGGTTAAGGACTGCCGCAGCTCGAGATAGTTATAGATTTCACCATTAAACACCAGCGCAAAACGTTTATCTGCGCTGTACATCGGTTGCTTACCATGTTCAATATCAATGACGGCTAATCGCTGATGACCGAGCAGTATACCGTCTGAGCGAAATACGCCCTTTCCATCTGGACCACGGTGAAACATCGCCTGCATCATTTTTTCTATGGCAGATGAGTCGTTGATCCCTATTTTTTCAGGGACGGCAACAATCCCACAAATTCCGCACATAGATATTATTGACGTTTAAGTTGCATATGCACTGACAAAGAGTTGGGTTGGCTTGGTTCAAGCTGTTCACGATATTTGCGTCTCCAGCCTCCCCAAGGCCAGTGATAAACCAGCGCCATGGTCAGATAACCCCAGGTAGTGATACTGGTGATCATTTTGCTACTGCTAAGCTTTTGATCGTATCGCAATACAAAAGCAACTTCACCAAATTTGGCACCCAATAATTTTAATTTAACCAATTTTTCCAGTGTGCAGGTAAAGCCCATGCCTTTGAGCTGAATAAAATCATTGCCAAAAAACTGGATAGCTTTTTTAATTACGCTGGCCCGGTAGGCTCTGAACCCACACGAGTATTCTTTCAGGCCTTTTATCGGAAAAAAGACTTTCATAAACAGATTAGCTAAACGGCTGATCACGGCACGGTAAGTACTGATCCCCACCTGACCGCCACCTGGCTCAAAACGAGAGGCGATAACAACATCAAAACCTTGATCCAGTTTATTAATTAAATTGGGAATAAATTCCGGCTCATGGGTGTCATCACAATCCAGTCTGACAATCACATCATCAAAATCAGCTAATTCTGCAGCTAGCTCAAAAAGATCACGACTTGTTTCGCCAAGACCACGATTGATTACATGAGTGATCACATCAATTGGCATACTTGCCTGATATTCTTTCAACAGTACCGAGGTATGATCACTACTACCGTCATCACAGCATAAAACCTTGTAAGCATAATTATTATCTTGCATAACTTTTTGAATTTTAGGTAAAAGATTAGGCAATGACGCTTCTTCATTAAAAGCAGGTAATAATACAAAAATCATATTTTCTCCTAAATCTGGCTACAGACTGCGCCAGATACTATTGAAGGTAATAAGCTTGTATCGGCCATCACAGTTTTTACCTTTAACTATATCCAACATTTGCTGTTCAAACTTTACCGATGCAATCAGCAATACATCCCATTGGCAGTGCTCAAACACAGAATCAATGCCTAAAACAGGCACCTGTGCGATGAATTGCTTTTCTGTTGCTGCCGTTTGAGCCAAGCAAACAATCTGATTATGTGTTTTAAGCAAATCCAGTGCATATTGCCCCAGTTCACCGGCGCCATAAATCACCACACGTTGATTACGAATTGAATTACAGGCTAATTTGAAGAAAAAACGTTCACCGAAAAAAAACAAACAAAAACGTTTGAACCAACTATCAGAGGGCAACTTTGTATAACTCCAATTCATTCAATCGATGTTTGATGGCGGAGCAAGCGTCAAAATCTACTTGCTTAAAATCGAGTATGGCTAACCTGTTATTCAAAAAGCTCGCATCCTTAAGATGCTCTCTGTCGACACTGCTGATAATCATATACTCGGCATTGAATGTGGTTAATCTGGCGAATAATTCAGCACTATCTTTGTAAAAATAGTCCAAGTCACCTTGTTTACAGTCTATCAAAACCGCCCAGTAATTTGGATATACCGCTACATTATGCTGCATTCCCGCATAAAAAATGACATCGACAATTTCTTTTTGTCCCTGAAAAATACGGTTATACATGCCTTGTGGATCGCGATGTGCGTGAAAAACAGTCGCGTTTTCAGGTACAGATTTTAAGAACTGTTCCACGGCCCTGAACACCGCAAAATCTTGCACCTGCAACACCGGCAAACAATCGCTCATTTCAGTAAATTTATTATCACCAAAAAAGCGTGGTGGTAAATTTGCTATCGCCAAAAACAACAACAAACTCCAACTATTAAAATCCTGTATCAGGATGCCAGCGTAAACACCTATTGCAAACATCCAGAAGTGCTGAATATCTGCAAACCTGATTTTACTGTTAAGCAGGCTTACACCAAGAGGGGTAAACACCAAATAATTTACTACCGAGCAATGGATTAAATAGGTGATGATGAAAAGGAGGTTAAGGCTAATCCAATAGTAAAATTGTGCTGACCAGACTGCTTTATTCCGGTGATATTTGGACTCCCCCACTGCACCTATAATCGCCAGAATACGGCTTAAATGCCCTTTTTGCTCTTCACCAATAAGCAATGGCGCTATTTTCCACACAAGCACACAGCCTATACCTAGTGAGCTTATTAATGCATAGACATCCTTGGTCAGCACTTGCAGTCCAATTAATGCCAGCATAAATATCCCGGAGCTGAAGCTGGCAATAATAGCGATTGTTGCCAAAATACACGCAAACCAATACGCCTGAATGCTAAGTAAATAAAACACCGGCAAAATTAAAACCATACCCAGCGTATTGTAGTTGGACTTATAAAACACACAGTACAGTGACACTGTATTTACACAAAGAGCAAGCACCAGCGCGCATGAAGATAACCAGCCGAATTGCTGTTGTGTGGCAACTATGTAGCTGGCTGACACCAGCAGGACCAGATAACAAAAGAAATAATATTTAAAGCCTAAGCAAGCGTAAAACTTATGCCCCAAATAACTGTATTGAAACAATCTCGATAATTTAAAATCCCGTTTAAACAAAACATTTTGCACTGTGTCTTGCTGATATTTATCTTTGAGAAATACAAAGGGCAGATAAAAACAGGATAATAACGCACCATAAACGCTGTAGTGAGGTGTCTCGATTTTTTTTAACAGCGCGTTGAGCGTTGTCATCAATAACCCAACTAACAAATAGATGTTATAAAAAAGCTGAATAAAGGGATTTAATATCACCCTTAATATCAATGCCTTTTTGCTTGCATACCAAGGCACAGCTATCGTCGAAAATTCAGCATGCATAACTTAATTACTCACCACCAACTACAGGTAAAGACGGAATAATTTGCGTCCATTGCTTAAATTAGCAATAACCTCAAATTGATTTAAGCATGAATGATCAATAACAAACTGCGCAAATTGTTCACCAGCATAATTCCTGAATGCGTTAGCCATTTGCGGCTCATCAGGACTATGTGTTTGCAGGAACATTTCGTGAATTTGCAAATTGGCTAATAACGTTATCAATTGCTGATGCAGCTCTTGAGTTTTAATAAAATGATGAAAAATATTTAACGCCAGCACGACATCAAACTGCATTGGTTTGTTCACATATTCAAAGATGTTTTCGCACACTGCTTTAAACTGTCGGTGTTCAATTTGCTTGATGCGTTGCAAAAAATAAAAGCTGGTGATATTCCCTTCCACAGCCGTACAAAGATGCCCCTGTTGTTCCATTACCGCACAGGCGCGCCCCCAGTGACTGCCAATATCCAAGATAGTGCTGGCTGGCTTAGTAATGTGTTTTGCAATAAGTTCAAAACGCTCAGCATCATGGGTATAACGCAAACCGCTTAAATCCACATGCTGCAGCGGTGCATAAATTTCCCCGCCTTGTTCTTTAGCATAAGAGGTGATTTCATTTTTAAAATCCTGCCACTTGTTATGGCGCACAGCGATTTTAACTGGAATGGAAGGCAATTTAAGTAACTTGGCAATGCTCATCCGGTGTCTGCCATCGGCAAACAGTAGTTGCCCATCGCGGCCGATATTGATAGTGACATAATCTTCGCCAACAGGTTGCTTCCAGCCATGTTGCTTTATCTCGTTGAATAAAAGCTCGAGCTTTTCACAGCGCTGCTGGAGTTGTTGCTCATTGTGGCAATTAAATCGCACTTCACCTTTATTTAGCGACGCGAGGATATCCTGGTAATAAGCCGTTTCAGACCAGGGTGTTGTTTGCTCCACACGACTTTTTAACGAATGGTAAAACAGAATGCGGGATTCGAATGGCTGTGCTTGCAAATCCCAATCACCGTCTACCACACTGCCAAAGTGCAAGGTACCAAGATGTGCACAATGGGTAACCGATTGAGGGTCAATCCAGATAACATTGTCTTGCTGTTCACTGCCGTCATTGATATTAGATAATAAAAGTTCAGGTTTGGTTTTGACCAGCGCCTTGCCTAAGGTTTTGACGCAAAACTGCTGTACCTGATTGGCTTGCAGAAACTTGTATACGTTAAGGTAAGGGATCACATTACGTGAATGCTGTATCACAATAACATTATCAAAATTGGCAATATCTGTTTTAACGTCTTCAGATAACATCTTACAAGGCACATCAAGATATTCTGATATGCCATCAATTCGGTATCCTTTAGTTGATAACAAGGTAACAGATGCAGTCGAATTGTTATCCAAACGCCACTCACCAACACATTGATTAACTAAATCCAGCTTGGCGCAGGCAATAATTAATGTCTTACTGGAATTGTTCATCGCTGGATGTCCTATACAAATTCTGTTTAGTTATCGTCTGAATAACCCAACTGGGTTAATTCCTGTTTAAAAAAATCGCTTAACTGCTGTTGCTGCGCTGGATTAAGCTGGGTTTTCCACATGCCAATTGCACGTTTTTGCATAGGAATGGCTAACATTTGCGGCTCAAATTGCAATTGGCAAAATTCACACAACCGCTTTAACGCCGACGGCAAATCGTTAACCAGTTCCTGCAAACTAATTTGCATATACAGCCCGGTGGATAAGTAAGCCGTTTTTAATTCAATCTGGCGATACAAATCGCGGCAAATCTGCGCAGCTTGCATCAAATCAGACGGCATCCAGTTTTGTGACAGATACGAACACACCACATCCCGCGGGTCCCGATGCACATGGATAAACTTGGCATCTGCAAATAAGTTGTGTAACTGGCGGCAATACAATAAGTTCCAGGTATTGTCTTCAACCAGCACCTTTTTTTTATTATCTGCTAATAACTTACTAAAAAGTTTATCGAGAAAGTTTTGTGTCACCTTGATGATTTTTTGCTGATCCGGTGCCACATAATTGATCTGGTAATTATGTTTATACGACGGCGCCCCAACCCAGTATCCGTCAAAGCTAAAACTGCGTAAATCCGCAATATACTGCTCAACCTGTTGCATAAAGCCATCAAAATGTTGGTGCAATTCCCAGTTGAGATATTGGCTGGGATTGACTCTTATACCCAGCATCCGCAAACGCTTAATCACGCTGCTGACAAACCTTTCCAAGCCACGTTTGCGCCCCATGCGTGTCAGTAGCTTTTCAAGCCTGGTTAATTTTCGGTCAAACAGATAAGGCGACCATAAATCCTGATGGGCAAACACAAAATCAATAATGCCATCAGGGTCAATCATGAATCGGTATTCAAAGGGAAAGCTCATCACATCTTGATGCAATCCCATCAGCTCACGAGTGACTGAGGTGCCCGAGCGCCCCACACCACCAATAAAAATCATATTAGCTGCCGTCATTCAAACTGCTCACTATCGTCAGTGTGATTACGGTAGGGTATACAATTGCTGCGCAGTAACTGATGAAAATCCTGATGTTTTTTTAGTTTAAGCCACGCAAGACATTGCATGGCGTCTTCAGCAACTGACCAGATAGGATGAATTAATAAATGTAAATCCTGCTTGGTGTTAAAGGCTTCGCTATGCAGTGGATGACCATATTTAAAGCTTCCACCAGAATCGGACAAATACTGAATTTGCTTAACATACTGAGCTTGGTAGGTATGTGGATAAGCCAGGCTACTGTTTTGTTCGCCAAAAAAGTATTTGGGTGGACGATGAATACTGACTACTTTAGGTGTCACGCCTGTCCAATCCGTAAAACATTTAAGCTCTTGCTGTAATCCTGTTTCTGGCGTGGTGTAACACAGCACATCAAAATGCAAACTAATGGCATGGCCAAGCGCTTGGATCTGCTGAATAACCTTAAGGTTGTCAGCACTAAAAAAATTGTATGCATCACTGCGCATTAAAAAATAGTAGGTTGCGCTGATACCCAGCTCAGCTTCGCGTCTGGCAAAAGCCAAAGCTACCTGTAAATCAAAATCGATATCGTGACGTAAAAATATGCGTGGCGTAGCAACGGTGTTGTGGGCATTATTTTCAAAGCTACAGAATTGATAGCCCTGCAGTTTAATGGCAAGTAAGGTATCAAAAATATCCTGATGTAATTCGATCACAGTGTCACTCCTGACAGCGCCTGTTGAACCAACTGAGCATGTTTTTTCCAGCTTAATTCGCGTTTGGCAAACTGGCGGATTTGTTCGCGGCACTCTCCAGCGTTATCAGCCTTTAAGACAAATTCACGAACCGCGTCAATATCAAGCGGATGGTCGTCGGCCGATACATCTAATGTCCAGCTGCATTGGGCTAACGCCCGGTCAAAGGTGGATTTAACCACAGGCAACCCGTTAGCCAGATATTCGCGTACTTTTAATGCACAGTTTTCGCTCAATCCCTTGCGATGTAACCCCAGACCCGCGATACCAACCGACATTGTGCCGTATAATTGGTTTAATTGCTGGTGAGTTTGAAAACCTAAAAAATGCACCACATTATCTAACTGTAACTGCCTGCTCCGTTCTTGTAATCGTGCCAGTTCATCTCCAGTACCAGCAATATAATAATGCACATCGTCAGATTGATGTTTATCGTAGTAGGCTCTCAGCCCTTGTAATACGCGATCAAAACCATGCCAAAAACTCACATTTGCCACACTAATTAAATTTAACCTTTGCTGCAAAACCAGGCCATGTTTTGAATCAGAGCTGTTATCCAGAAAGGCTTTGGCAAGCTGATTAGAAAAAAAGTGATTGGGTTTTCCATCAATTTCTGGCGAAAACTGCGTACTGAATACAAAGTCAACATGTTGCAACAAGAGCTGACGATTGCGGCAATCTGCGTTTATTTTTGCCTGATCCTGTATTTCCTGTGTATAGGGAAAAGTCGCAAACTCAATGCACAGCTGTTGCTGCTGTTTTGGCAAGGCTGCAGCAAATTGTGCTAAACAAGGCTGTTCATACATTTTGTCATAACGGCAGTACACAACATCCGCTTTGCAATATTCTGCTGCCTCTGTCGCATGTTGCCAGAATTGTTGTTTTTCAGTTTCTACCGCAATTGGCTGCCATTGTTTTACCACTGAAAGTTCACCATGGTCAACGCGTGCTAAGTGCTGACTGCCAAGACTCATATACAAGGCATACACCTCCATGCCTGCATCAGCAAAACCTTGCAACTGTCCTAATAATTTGTGCCACACTCCTGCCAGTTTTTTTGAAAACTGATTCACCCGATAAATAACCAGAATGCGTTGCTGACTTTGATGCATATTACGCTTTCTCAAAGGCTGATGCATGTGGCAACAAACTGTGTAAAGCCTGCTTTATACGTTGTTTGCTGTAAGCAAATTCCTGTGGTGTAGCATCACGCTCTGTAAAGCGCCCCTTGGCCATAGAATCATTCAGGCAATACATTTGATAGTTGCCTGATTCGATTTCAACAGCCGCTTTTTCCACATTTTCAACGCTGCGCAACTCGACATATTTTCGTCGTTTAAAAGCATTTTTAACGGAATCCGGATAAAACTGCCCGCTGGCAAATTGCCAGTAGCGAAACAAATACTGGTTAACATCAGTGGGCGCACGAAAACGCGATGCGGAGGTTTGCAACAATGCCGCCGGCTCTTGTTGCCAGACGGTTTCATACGTTTGTTTCAGATACGGCTGTGGCTGATGATAATTAACAAAACCGCTGAAAGTTTTCCAGCGCAACAACAACAAGGTATCCAACATTTTTAGTCCATAACCGGGATGAAACCACTTCCGCCAGTTTTTGCGAATAATACCACGCTTGGTCAGGCCCTCGCCTTTATGTCGGTTAAAGTTTTTATTAATTAATTCCAAATCGTTAAGCACAATAGGTGCGATTACACCTTCATGCATAATGTTGGAAATAGCTGCATTCACCGGTAAACCTTGACGAAAAAAATGCGTCTGTTGCATCGGCTGCAAAACAAAACAGTCGTCATTAAAATAAATAAACTGCTCACTTAATCCTTTGATTTTATGAAAATTAATTTCGATTGGATTAACGTTAAAAACCGGTAAATATTGTTTATCTAAAAAATCTTCGTGCTTAACGATAGTGATTTTATCGTGGTGGGTATTTAACCAGGCTGGTAGATGGCCCCAGGTTACAAAAAAGATGTGATTAACCCAAGGCATGAATTTCTCAATCCCACGAAACAAATACTGCAGGTTGTCCCAGTCGCGATAACGGTCAGCGCCATTCATTATTGCATTTGGTGTAGCGTATTTTGCTTTCTCAGCCAGCCACGCGGGATCGTTTCCATCTACCCAGGTAATAACGATGTCGATAGGATCAGCAAATTCGGTCACGCATTATCACTCTAATGTTCTTATAAGTTTTAAAAGCGTATTCATCGCTAACCTTTAATAAACAGTAGCATTTTTCAGCTCACTCAAATCCCAGTGTTGTTTAGGGGTGCGCCAGTCACCGTAATGACGTTCCAGATACAGCTCAGTATTGTGGGGAATATTTATGCAGGTTCCTGAAAATTGCATGTTATCCAGTTGTGTGAAATGTTCGCTGGGCATCCTTATCCCGCGTGAGGATAAGGTATAATCCATCCACTCACCTACAATATATTTCACAAAAAAATCCATCATTGGCAGATCATTATTACCACTGACAGGTTGCAACTTTAAGGATCGCACATCTCCCTGTTTAATCGCGCAAAAATCCTGAGGAGCATGAAGTACTTGCACTTCCCAAGATACATTAGTGAACACCTCGAGCTCGGGCAAAATGGCAGTGACAGTCTGCAACACTTGTCGCCATTGTGTTGAACAAACGGCCACATCCAAATCGTCATCCCAGGGAATCAGAGCGCCATCACGGTATATTCCCAATAACGTACCAGCGTCAGCGCAGTATCGAAGCCGCGCTTGCTTTAATGCTTTGCAAACCATCAGCAAAATATTTACCGAAAGGTCATTTATCTTGCTGGCAGCACCTAATTGCAACGACTTAATCTCTTTAGCAGATAAGATCTGGATCTTTACGGATTCAATACCTAACTGCAGCAATTGTTGTTTGATTTTCTCAAAAAACTCGCTGGCAATCAGGATCACATCCACCTCTTGTTCGGGTAATTCCTTAGGGGACAAAATAGTTACCCCTTCAAGTTTACTTCCAATTTTAACGGGATCGTTGTCACAAAAAGCAACCACATCAAAGCGGTTTTGCAGATTATTTTTTGCCGCAACGCCAGCGTTGCCTGCACCAAATATAATCGCCTTAGATTGTGCTTTTGCTTGCATATACTATTCCCAACCCGCTGTTACATCTGGTTAAGTTAATAAATTTAGTTTTTATCTGTGTGACTTATATCGGCTACTGCTCATTTTTCTATAACAGGGGCCGCTTAACCATACAACATCACATTGCCGTATTTGGCTTTAGCGAGCTAAAGCTCACCATTTATCATCAATTGCGCCAACTTTTTAGCCTGAGCTTTTTCAAGAGTGCGCCCTAGCAAAGATGAGGCCTGAATATTCCCTCCCACTAATCGTCCTCTATTGCCTAAGTTATCAAGCAACGCATTCTCTATCTTTACATTTTTACGAGGAATAGCCAGATAATCAGGAAATTCTACATAGTGTTCAATGTCTCCAAGATCCTGCTCAATTTTCACTAACAGGGGACTAATTTTTTCAACCTTACCAGCCACATATTGCAGCCTTGGAATAAAAACACTGTATAGTTCAACACTATAAAAATACTTAGCTAACCAAATAGTAACCAGCGAATCACGCAAGTATGGCTTTTCCCCTTTTACAAACATATCTATGTCCTGACTGGTTTTGACTTTGTCGGCAAGGTAAATCAGTGCCATAGGCTGCGCTGACGTTTTTTGCTGTAACTGATTAAATAGCTGTGGGTTACTGTCTGCTAGCAAGAGCTTTGCATGAGCTACATGCGGGTGATTAAGCAACATCAAATCCTGTTCAAGATTATCTGCAATAAGCATCAAGCAGTCAGCTTGCGGTAATGCTTCTGCGGTTTTGCATGAATGTACGGAGCATTGCGCTGATAAGCTGAGCACAGTCCACTGTATAAAGTGCTTGTCAATATTGTTTGGATAACTACATAAAATGGTTGCTGATTCACTTTTCCTTGCGGTAAGAACTTGCTCTCTTTTAGCTGCAAAAGAAACACTAAAATCCCAGGCGATACGCAAGTTGACACTTTGCTGATAAATTTCCTCTAAGGTAGTTAACCATAGCGCTTTTGCCTGACTAAACGCCTCACTCAATTGGTTGTCTCTACTACTCGCAATCAATTTACTAAACACCGCATTGGCGTAATTCACCGTTCCATACAATAAGAAAAATAGTAGTGATTTACCCTCTTGGTAGGAGGCAAACAACATACGTTTTTGGCTTTCAATTAACGCTTCAGCATCCGCAACTGTTTCCACTGGCATCGCCACTCGCTCAGTCATTTTGCCTAGTTCAAATTCCAGTCGCTCAGGAATAAAACGCGCTTCAAATTTTTGTAAATAATCGTGGGAGTGATTTGGCTCTATAAAAGCTTGTTTTTTGATAGCCTCCAGCGCAGCATGTTTTTGCTGCTGTGATGCGGTAATCAGCATATGCTCAATTTTTAACGGCGTCGCACCTGCCACTCGGGCACCATCACTACAGTTAAAACAATCGACTTTGCTGTTTGCCAGTGATTGCTCGAGAATAGCCTTCGACACCTTAAATTCATGTTTGGTAAATACCGTTTTGCGGAAGTTGCCCGGTACCACTAACGAGGTGTTATTTTTGGCGGCATAATCGTACATTTCCTTGCCACTGTTGTCGTAATAACCCGATTGTTTTGAGTGGTGGTGTTTATTGTCAACAAACCCTAAATCCACCCCTAACAAATACAGCTGAGTGAACTCCATACTGGTAAACAGATTCATTACAAAATTAGATACGGTGGGGAAGGCAAATTTTAGCTTGGTAAAATTATGCTCACCTAACACTTCCAGTGCCGAAGTAGTTGACGACTCCCCCTCTTTAAAGGCCACATATACATCTTTAAACAAATCGCAGGTGTCAGGATGAATACCGTTACAGGAAATCAGACTGATTTTTTTAAGGTAGTCAAAGTCCCCTACCCGGCAACACCAGTCAAAGGTTGAACGATTCTGCTCAATTTCAGCATGAAAATCCGGCACTATGCCTTGTTTGTGCAGTACCTGTAACGACGTACCACAGGAAACCACTATTGCCCTGTCGCCCCATTCTTTAATCGCTTCGATACTGGTATCCAGCGACGGACCATTTCCCACTAAAAACACCGGCACTTCTTTATCATCAAAGCTGAGTTTTTTACCTGCATTGGCAGACAATAACGAATAATCGCGGTTAATGACCTCGGTAGTATGTGCAATACCAAAACGAGCATGGTCGTAATATTCGCCCATGCTGATCACTATCTGTAACTGCTCACGCAACTGGGCAATCGCCTGCACTAAATTGGCGTTGTAATAGCTTTGGTAGAAATAAGTACTGGACAGAATATAAGGCCCAACCGAATAAAACTGATTGAGTAAATCGCGGAATAAATGGCTGCCATCATCGCCAATATTGATATAGATACGCGCATCGGTTTGATCAACCGTCTGCAAAATACTGCTCCAATCAATAGCAAAAAGTGACGCATAGAAAAAATCGCGATTTGGCTCACAAATAAACAGTTTTTCGACAACATGCTGGCGAAACATTTCTTCAAGCTGATAGCCAGTGCCAATACCAAACAGGATTAGTGACTTAATCGTATCCGGTAATTGGCCTTGCTGTTCTTCTGCTTTTTCGAGCAGGGGCTCCATCTGATTAACAAACTGATAATGGGTGTAATGTTTAAGCTTGGTACCGTTATAACCCAGCACTAAACCATCTTTATTCGGCTGCTCGCTAAAGTTCTCAAAATTGAGCAAACATTCCTGTTTAGGCGATTCGGTATACCAGCTTACCAGCGCTTGTTTATGCACCAGATTAATTTCACCGTTAACATCTTTTACCGGCAACCAGGTCTTAGGTGAATAATCTTTAAATTCTTTATGGATCGCAGGAAAGTAACGCTCAAATGCAGCCAGATTTTGCTTAAATAACTTGTCCTCAGCATGATTTACATCGTCAAAACCGGCCATATCAGACTGTGGTGTCCACATTGGCAGATATTGCTGAACATCCTGATTTAACTGATAGTTAAATCCATCTTTAAGCAAACGGCTCCAGTTTTTGCTTTTTAGCTCATAGCTAATAGAGCTAAATACTGGATGGTTGTAATGCTGATACAGATAAAAACCATCAAAAGTAAAATGCTGATGTAGCTCCTGCATATCATCGAGCAAATTACGTGCATCTTTTTCCATTTGCAGATAAATCGCCGTGCCCTTATTCGTCGCATAGGACAGAATTTCGGCCCATTCAACAGACAATACCGAGCTTTGCAAAAACTGTACTTCTGGCTCATAGATGATCAAATGTTTGATTCGATAATTTTTAACCAGCCTTAAAATATGCTTGCCCAAACCAATACCCAATACCACCATGACATCTAACTGAGTAGGCAAAGGTTTCTGATCTTGCTGATACTGATAACTATCTAATTGATTTAGACTGTGCTGTTGCTCACTGGACGGTTTTTCAACATCGCGGAACGCAATATAAGGACAATGTTCTATTATCGAGTCAAATTGCAGGTTGACTTCCTGCTCAGGATGCAAACCATAAAAAGTGCGACCAATGCCATAATCCACAATATTGGTTTCACCAAATTTATTGCAGATAAGCGCCATGTTTTGCGTTTTAATATCTTTAATATAGGGCAATACCGACGGAATATACTGCCTGAACGCACGCAAGCTGCGCATAAAGGTTTGCTGAATTTTATCAGACTGTTGCTGTTCTAATTCAGCTTGTTTAGATTCATCTTTTTCCAGATGTAATCGAATATTTTTAAGCATAAAAAAGTAACGACCTGCTTTTATTCTGTTGTGTGAAGTTGCGAAAATACCTGTGGTAAATCCACCCCATCCCAAATCTGGTTAAACACCAATGCACTACCAAGCTCAATGTGCCTCCTGGCAACATGTTTATCAATCATATTACTTAGCGTTTGTTGCACGTCTTGCGACAGCCCATAAGTAGCGATCGTTTGTAATTTGTCATCAAAGGGTAAGTGTTTAATGTCCTGCAACTGAACACTTAACAGCACACCATATCCGTTATGAGAACTAAAGGCATCTGGTTCAATATTGTTTATTTCAGCCACTCGCAGCCCGGCTAACTGCCAGATATTACTGCAATTAATGTGCCCCAGGGCTAATAACCTTTGCAATATAAGCACTTGCCCTACCTGATGCGACACATCAAATTGTTGTTTATGTTCGGCTAAACTCAGAGCAAGTTGCTGATAAAACTGTTGCTGCAATTCAAGCGAGGTATCCCACCAATATAGCGCTTTGGGCGATGAACAGGCCTGTTGTGCAAAGGGTAAAATATCGCTACACAATTTCTGTGCAGCATCTTTGGCCTGCTCGGCAGATTGCACATGCAGCATCGCAATGGAGTAGCGATCAGGAAAACACAACTGCGGTGTTTGTGGCGCAATGCCCGATATCGCTTCAATGGCATTATCGCCGCCCCACACCACTCTTAAATCACTCCAGTGACTAAGTGCTTCAGTGACATCCGACTGTTCGGCAGCATATTCCACCACACTTACCAACGAATGTAGCAAGCTGCTTGGTTTACGTTGCAAAAATTGCTGCAATAGTTGAATAAGCTCGCGAGTAATGTCGCCACTACGCTGACTAATTCTGACAATATTCTGATTGCCACTTAACACCGACAACAACATGGAATAGAAAAACACCGTGTCCACATTGGCCGGCGCAATATGAAATACCTTAGCCGCTTGTTTTGAATCAAAAGCATCCGATGTGATTGTGGATTTAATCTGTTGCAGGTTGGCTGCCCGCGCCCAAAATGCCAGAGCAATAATCTCGGGAAAGGCTCGCGCCTGAGATTGCTGCAAAATAAATTGTGCCAGCTCATCAACAACGACCAGCAAACTATCCTGCCAGGGTGTGAGTGTTTGGCTCACCTCCTTTTGCAAGGGTACATGCCAACTCACTTCGGCCGATGTTTTTGATTCAATAACACTTAACTCATCAGGAAAAGGTATCACTACACCCCCTGACTTCAGCTTTTGGCACTCGCCCTACCACGTTAAAATATTTACCTTTACGGCCACACTGGCAGTCATCTTCGCCCAGTAACAGCCCTAAATCTTCGGTCAATAATTGATGACCGGGGTAACTTTGTGCTGTAACCGAATTAAGCTGAATAAGCCCGGTTTCGCCCACATCACACACACTTAAGTCGTGTGCACGGCGAATTTGAATATCCGACCACACAGGGCAATGTAAATGCCCCTGTTCACATTCAAAGTAAATGGTGCCAGTTTGTTCTACCATGCCGTAATAGTCATGCACACGAACATGACCAAGTTGCAGGTTAATAGCCTGTTTAAAGTCCTGATTTGACACGGCCTGAGCTTGCAGTTTTTTCCAGCCGCCACCGTGGATCAGTACCGCATCCTGCAAATTAAATCGCAAATTATGTTTTTGCAGCTGCTGCACAAAACACTGCCAAACCATAAAGGTAAAACCAAACATCAACACCGGCTGCTGACCAAATTCAGCAAAAAACTGTGATACCGCGTTAATATCCAGCTGCATGTTTTCATCTAACGCGTAGGTATGGTTATGCCCAAAAAATGACAAGCCCTGCAAACCCGCAGCACGTGCACTCATACCGCCCGATTTTTTTAAGGTGGCAGGTGAGTCGATTAACAACATGGGACGACGGGCTTTACCCAGCCAGTGCTGGAGTATTTTCACCAGTATCTGGCTTTGCAGCTGCGCAGTTGCTTTATCCAGATAAATGGTTGATGGCTGACCAGACGTACCAGAGGAGTGTAAAACCTTAAACACCTCATCATCGCTGATACTTTTTAGTGACATTTCCTTAAATAAACGTACCGCCAATGGCATTGCTGAATCGCCTGCAGCCAAATTCCACCCGCTACAAATTCGTTGGTAAGCATCACAGTGCTCTCGATGAAATTCGCTTAACTTATCCAGTTCAGGCTGTAAAAAAGCCTGTTTCTGCCTGGCATCAAGTGCATAAATATCATCGGCATTAAAGTCCAGCATCAACCACTCACCTCACTGATGAGTTGCTTAAATGCCGGATAGTCGGTTTTACCCGATGATGTCAGCGGAATAGCATCGATTGAAAAAATCTTAATTTTACTCGGGTGCAGATTAAGTTGTTGTTGTAACTTATTTTTTAAGTCAGTCAGTTCCAAATGAGATGATTCACACACGCCCACCCATAATTCATCATTGTCGCCTGTGGCTAACCCATCAACGCCTTGTTGCTGCAGCCAGATTTCAACATCATCGAGACTAATGCGGTTACCAAAAGGTTTAATAAAACGCGCCTGACGCCCGCTAATAAAGTAGCGCCCCTGCTCATCACGATAGGCCAAATCCCCCGTCACTAACTGAGATGCGGGTTCAAAATGGGCTAAATCAACAACCGATTGTGCATAACCCAGCATCACATTGGGGCCTTGATAAACTAACTGACCTTCAATGTGGTTTTGACTGATAGAATGCCCTTGCTCGTCTATCAGCAAAAACGCACCGCCCTCAATCGCATAACCGATAGATTCGGGGTAGTGCTCCGGCTCGGCATTGATAGCCATTCTGGCTGTGGCTTCAGTTTGACCATACATCACAAAGAATTGTTTGTTTTGTGCATTGGCAAAATCGGCTAGTTGCTGCACGTATTTTTTAGCTAACTTACCGCCAGCCTGAGTAAAATAACGTAAATCTGCCAATTTCTTTTTGCATAAACCCAGTCGGATCAGCATTTCATAACTGTAGGGCACGCCGGCAAAACTGCTGACCTTATGTTGCTCCAGGGCCTGCCAAAATTCACGACTCATTACGCTATGCTCGTTTAGTAAAATACTGGCGCCACATTGCAGGTGGGAATTAATCACCGACAGACCGTAAGAATATGCCATGGATAAGGTGGTGATGGTGATATCGGATTGAGCAATAGGCAATCCGCTAGCAATGCCTTGAGCATTAGCCTGCAAATTTTCCACGCTAAGTGCTACTTGTTTGGGTGAGCCAGTTGAACCAGAAGTGGATAACAACACAGCCACTCGTTCATCTAATAAATGCTGCGCGGCATGCTGTTTATGTAATCCGTATTCATCCACTATCCAGTTAGGCTGGTAAGCATCGCATAACTTTGCTCGCTTTGGTGCATCCAAGGACGCATCCACCATCAACACGACGTGCTGACTCTGCAAACAGGCCAGATAGATAGCCACCGATTGCACATTATTGTGCACGACTAACAGCACTAACTGGCGACCGTTACCTAATTGCTCTTTGTATTGCTCAACCAGCTCCTGTAATTGGGCATAGGTCAGCTTACGGTCATGTTCAATTACCGCAGTATTGTTGTTCCAGTCAGTAGGCCAGCTAAAAAACACAATATAGTCCGTTGCTGAACGCCTTTAGTTAAAACTCACGTCGTATTTACCCAAAATAGACTGCGCTTTTTGCACTGAACTTAAGTCGATAATGTCATCGGTATCCAACATCACATCAAATTGATTTTCAATTTCAGCAATTAAAATCATATGCGCGGTGGAGTCCCATTGCGGAATGCTATTGTATGCCAGCTCGTCTTTAACTGAGTCGAGTTCAATTCCCAGGCCAGTTGCAAATGCTTGATATAGTTTGTGTTTATTTGACATTGTTTAGTCCTGCTAATGTTTGGATGGCCGCGATAATAACTGCTTAATGGTACTGGTTGCCTGTTCGTAATTCGCCTGATTTAAGCGAATATGCTGCAAGTTATCCTGCTGTTTTTGAAGCTGATACCCAAGCTTTTGGTTGTAGCTAAGCGCTGCCTGATTATCGGTTTTCACCACTGCAATTAACGCCTCCACCCCTAACTGGTTAAAACAATAATCGTTAACCAGTAATGTAGGCGCAAACGCGACTATGTTACCTCTGTATCGGTTATCGGCAATATATAGCCCAACCTCAAGCTCCTTCGCCTCGGTAAGCTTTTTGCCCACGGTATTGGCTTTAATATTTATGCTGCCAATCGCTTGTTGTTTGTATTCAATTATCCAGTGTTGCTGACTTTCATCACGTTGAATTTTATTAAACCACGCCAGTTGCTGCTCGGCAGTGATTTGCTCCTGCGACAGCATATAACGACTCACCTCAGCACTATTGCGCCAGTCTCTGAGCATAGACAAGTCATCTTGGTTTATGTCTCTTAGTACCACCTGATAACCTTTCAGCATTAGGCTGTTTTCCTATCCAGTTGGTAAATCGCTTCGACGATATTCACCGCGCCATTTGTATAAGGCAAGGCCAAAAGCTGTTGATGCATTTGTTGTAATTTGTTGTCGTGACGCCAGTAATCGATAGCTTGTTTAACCATTGGAACCACATCGGCGTTATTACGCATGTCAAATGCCAGACAGTGGCCGTTTTTTGCAGCTTGTTGTGTGGCGTTTAGCTGGTTATCTGCTACCACCAATAAAAAAGAGGGCGTACAACAGGCCTGTAACTCAAATTGACTGCCACCTGCAGCAGAGATGGCTAAACGAGTGTGATTGAACATATCGGCCATATTCTGACAATCATGAATATGCTGAATGGCCTGAGCACTGCTTTGCATAAAACCCTGTAATTCATCTTGTTTTTGATAGGCTGCGCCGGTAATCACACGTAGCGGAATATCAGCTGCCAAACGATTAAATGCCTCAATGATTGGCAAGGTAAAGTTAAACGGATCACTGCCACCCAGCATAATGGTTAAGGCATGACGTAAATGCCATTTAAGCGGCTGAGCCACATAAAATTCCTGACGCAAAAGGTGAAAATCACTGCCCAGGCACGCAATCGCGGCTGGCGCTGTTTTTTCATAACCTAAACTCGTCGCGTTTTGTGCGGCATTGATCACAAGATCCGCATGTAAATCGCCACTGTTATTGTTGTCATCAAACAGAATTAAAAAACGGAAATGCTGTTTTAATTGATTGCGGTAACCTTGGGTAAACTGATAGCCATCCAACACCACATAATCCGCATCGGCTAATCTGGCTTGCAGCGTAATCCAGTCAACTTCCTGTGCCAATTCGATATTGTCGGGCATGACAAGTGATTTGCCCTGCCAACTATGTTGTGTCTGAATAAGTTGCTGAGTTTGCTCTTTCACCACAAATATTTGTTCGATACTGTCGTGAGCTAAAGCCTGAGCCAGCGCCTGACAGCGCATTAAATGTCCCAGTCCAATTTGATTACCGGCATCCACCCGGTACAGCACTTTCACATTCAATCCTTATTCAAACAACGACCAGTCTAACGGTGTGCCTGGCTCGAGATCGGTTTTAGCCACTTTATTGAGCACACTTTGCCAGTGCTTTGGCGCTAAACCAAACGCTGGCCGCACAATCCTCAGGTTTTCTTTGGTTAAGCTCTCACCCGCTTTAATCGGCTTAGCGACGTAAATAGAGCGTCGATACTGTTTTGATTTTTCTTCGGCCTGCGTACCGCCATACACCACTGCGCCCATCGCCTGCCAGGCGCGCTTGGTTTCAATGACTAATGCGGCTAATTCATCTGGTTCTAATGAGAACTCAGCATCAACACCACCGGCAGCTCTATCGAGTACAAAGTGTTTTTCAATTACATTCGCACCCAATGCCACAGCCGCAACTGACACTCCTACCCCAGCAGTATGATCGGACAATCCCACCTCGCAGCCAAAGGCATTTTTTAAATGAGGGATGGTATGCAAATTAGTATTGGTTGGCTGCGCCGGATAAGTGCTGGTGCATTTTAATAAAATAATCTGCTCACAGCCGTTATTCTTTGCTGTATTAACCGCTTGTTCTATTTCAGATAGAGATGCCATGCCAGTAGACATAATCAGCGGTTTGCCTTTACTGGCAGCTTTGGCAATTAACGGTAAATCGGTTAATTCAAAAGAGGCAATTTTAAAGCAAGGCACGTTCAAGCCATCGAGAAAGTCGACCGCCTCTTCATCAAAAGGAGAACTAAATGCCAGCATGCCAAGTTCGTTAGCACGCTCAAATAGCTTTTGGTGCCACTCGTAAGGTGTTGCGGCCTTTTTGTATAACGCATGCAATGACTCGCCATGCCACAGACTATCGGTTTCTTCGATCACAAATCCTTTTTGCTTAACATCCAGTGTCATGCTATCGGCAGTATAAGTTTGCAGTTTTATTGCATGTGCGCCAGCTTTGGCTGCCGCTTCAACCATTTGTAATGCCAGATCATACTGCTGGCTGTGATTACCACTTAGTTCGGCAATGATAAAAGGTTCATAACCCTGACCAATTTGGCGACCACCAATATCAATTGTCATCAGGATGGCTCCGCAAAGATTGATTCAATACTTTCCACCAGTTGCTGCGGCGTAATATCAAAACTGTCCATATCGGTCGCAAATTCCGGCATAAAGGTTCTGGGATCCACATCACCACTTATCAGCATCACGGGGCAACTCACACAGGCTGCCATCCAGCGTGCAGCGCCGGGAATGCACACTAATAAGTCAGTGCTTTTTAATTTAGCAAGTACGTCAGCCGGCGCATGAGCATTGGGATCAAATTGCCACACCTCAAAGCCTTTCTGCTGCAACTGGTCTGCCAGTTCAACCGTGCGTGGAAAACCAACGCCTGTCATTGCATCCATGGTTGCCAGTGCAACGACCTTTTTGTTTTGCGAGTTAAGCGCTGCATCCGACTCAATATTTATCGACCAATCCATTGTCGCCTGATCAAAACCACAACAACTGCGCAAATAAAATTCCGGATAACCGTTATCGGGTAAAAAAGGACTTTGCCACCATTCACTTTGCCATCGCGTCATACCATAAAAGGTACTTTGCATATATTCTGTTGGCTGATTTACATATTCCGGTTTAAGTGTTTGTTGTTGAAATTGTTCCAGTAATTCATTCAGAGACATACTGATATAATTGCCAACCACCGGCTCACCTGCATCTTTTAAAAAGCGCGCCAGAAAACACGGCATAAAACCACAATCCAGATTGATGATCTGATCATACTTATTGGCGACAATCTGCTCAGCCAGTCCTAAAAATGTTTCCATTGCCGGGATAATATTATCTGGCCACTGTTCTCTGTTCAGCCCCCAAACATTGATATTAGGTTCTGCCAGCTTAATGAAATCAATGCCATTTGCGTAACTGAGCAAGCTGATATTTGCTTCGGGTAATTGCTGTTTAAAATAGCGCAATGCAGGTAGAGCCACCCCTACCACATCTGCAAAATCGGTCATTCGGATCAGTAATATATTGTTATGTGACATCTTGTTCTCGCATATAGGCGTTAAACATCAACTCGGCTCTATGCCAGTCTTCAAGTGTATCTATATCCTGCACCAGATGGCGCGGCAAAATCACCGCCTCACTGTCTGATGAAAAAATCTTTTTTGAGGATAAATAATCTGCGCTACGTCCCCAGTAAAACTGACCTGCATCATGGTAGGCTTCAGTTAAATCCTGCGAACGCTGATAAATATGCTGCTCAAACATAGGCGCAGGCCCATTTTCGTTGAGTTCTAAAGCTCGCTGTATAGGAAAGGCAAAACTGGTCACAGAAAATGCAAATGCTTTAGCTGGCTTACTTTTCAGCGCATTTAAACCTTGCAGTAAATATTGTGCCTGTAAAAAAGGGGCCGTCGCATAAATACAGCAGGTAAATTCCGGCATTTGGCCTTGTTGCTGAAAAAATTCAATGGCGTGATTAGTCACCGGACGAGTACCGGTAAAATCATCAGATAAATCCTCAGGACGCATAAAAGGGACCTCTGCGCCAAATTCTGTGGCGACCTTAGCTACCTTTTCATCATCAGTCGAAACGATAATTTTATCGAATAACTGACTTTGCTGCGCCGCCAGTATCGAATAAGCAATTAAAGGTTTACCGGCAAACTGGCGGATATTTTTACCCGGTATACGTTTACTGCCTCCTCGGGCAGGAATAACGGCTAAATTCACCTTTTCTCCTCAAGCTAAAATACTTTCGAGCGCGTCAACCACCCGTTGTTGTTGCTTTAGCTCCAATCCCGGATAAAGCGGTAATGTAATCGCATTTTGATAAAAAGCTTCAGCAACAGGGAAATCACCCGGGTTAAATCCTAAACGCTGATAATAGGGCTGCAGATGAATAGGAATGTAGTGCACGTTTACACCAATCCCCTTCTCACGTAGCGCATTGAACACAGCTCTTCTGTCGTGCTCAACGCATTCGACCACATAAATATGCCAGGCTGCCAATCCTGATTCTGGATTTGTTGGTAGTTTAAGCCGTAAATGCGCCAACGCCTGTTGGTACCAATCCACCTTTTTTTGACGCTCGGCAATAAAACCATCCAGTTTTTTTAACTGAGAACGCCCCAACGCAGCATGTAAATCACTTAAACGATAGTTATAACCAAGTTCGACTTGCTCGTAATACCAGGCATCTTCACTTGGATTTTCCATCCGCGCGGGATGACGTGTAATGCCATGTTTGGCAAATAAAATCAGCTTTTCGGCAAGTTCAGCATTATTGGTTGTTACGGCACCACCTTCAGCCGTGGTAATCGATTTAACCGGATGAAAACTCAGTACGGCCATATCAGAATACTGACAACTACCAATGGGGGATTCCTGATAGCGTCCACCTAGTGCGTGGCTTGCATCTTCAATGATCATGAAACCATATTGGGCTTTTAATTTAGCCAGAGCCTGCATATCACAACTCACACCGGCATAATGCACAACAACTATCGCTTTAGGAATTTTTGTTGCTGTAGCTAGTTTTTGTGTAAGGGCTTCAATACTCAGATTGCGCGTAGTTGGATCAATATCTACAAAATCAATTTCCGCACCGCAATAAAGTGCACAATTAGCTGACGCGACAAAAGATATTGGTGAGGTCCAGACCACATCGCCATGAGCAACGCCCGCAGCTAAACAGGCAATATGTAGAGCAGAGGTACCGCTGTTAACCGCCACCGCGTATTCACTTTGGCAATACTGTTGCAGCTCATTTTCAAATGCCGGAACTTGCTTCCCCTGAGTTAAAAACTCGTTGGTCAGAACCTGCGTGATAGCATCAATATCTTGCTGGTCTATCTGATGTTTACCATACGGGATCATAAGGTAAGGTCATTTAACTGTTTTAATTCATCTACGCTCAAAAAGTGCGGATTGGTACCTGAATGGTACTCAAATTTTTCATCCACTTTGCGTCCCTGTTCACCCAGTTTATTTGAGGAATAAGATACGTTTTTATCAAAAAACAATATGGCAGGCGCTATCACGAAGTGATCATCAAATTCATAGGAATGGTGTGCAACTTCCTGCGGCACCATAATTTCATGAATTTTCTCACCTGGGCGAATACCAATGGTTTTATATTCGCGTTTACCACTCATGGATTCAACCAAATCAATTATCTGCACCGATGGGATCTTGGGAACAAAAATTTCTCCCCCTTGCATGCGCTGAAAGTTTTTAATAACAAACTCAACGCCTTGCTCAAGTGTGATCCAAAAACGGGTCATTTCTTCATGAGTAACAGGCAAACAGGTGTCACCTTTTGCCAATAAATCGCGGAAAAACGGCACAACTGAGCCGCGTGAGCCAACAACATTGCCGTAACGCACGACGGCAAAGCGCGTACCACCGGCTCCTGCAATGTTATTCGCCGCGACAAATAATTTGTCGGATGCCAGCTTGGTTGCGCCATATAAATTGACCGGGTTAGCGGCTTTATCGGTGGATAAGGCAATGACTTTTGGCACATTAGATTCAATACAGGCTTCAATCACATTTTGAGCGCCCATAATATTGGTTTTAATGCATTCCATTGGATTGTATTCAGCCGCAGGCACCTGCTTAAGAGCCGCGGCATGTACCACAAAATCAACACCACTCATGGCAGTTTTTAAACGATATTTATCTCTTACATCCCCCAGGAAGTAACGCATACAAGTCGCATTGAACCGTTGTTGCATATCAAATTGCTTTAGTTCATCCCGGGAGTAGACGATAAGTTTTTTAGGGTTATAGTCCTTAAGGATTCGACCAATAAACTTCTGGCCAAATGAACCCGTGCCGCCTGTAATTAAAATCGTTTTGCCATCAAACATCTTGTTGATCTTCTTAGATTAATTCATCGTAACTACATTTGTTTGTATCATGAATTTAGTTCAAGTCAAACAAACTCGCCCGTTAGCACGCCAGAGCGCTGCTTTTTAGTACTATTTGTAGCTTTTTATTGCTTTACGGCTATGCATTAACTTTGCCAACTGTTTTGATGTTTGCTCAAAAAGCGGCGCAACTTCGGTTTGAATGTAATGATGTCGATCTAATTCTGACTGACAAAATAATTGGAGAGACTGGCCAGAAAGCAGGCCCAGTTGTTGTTGGATAAGCTGATCACGCTCTGTGACCAGCTTTAATAATGTTTCATGATCCAGTTCTTCCGCAGCAACTAAGGTTTGTATCTTCTCAAAGTTTTGCGCTAGTTCTGGATGTGTTTTTATTGAATCTGTATCGCTCACACTGCAGCTTGTTGCTGTTGTTGACGCTGAGCTGCATAAGCTTCCTGTTTTGCCTCTTCAGGAATTTGCGCCCACGCCGTCTTAATCGGTAACAACAGGTTAATCACTTCGTCCATGATGTTCAAACTATTCTGAACATTCGCATCGGTTACACGCTGCAGCATGTAGTCATACAATGCAAAAAGATTATCGGAAATCTCACCGCCGGCTTTCATATCCAGGCTGTCACGCAAACTGACTAAAATAGCGGTGACTCGTGACAAATTCTCGGATTTACCAGCGTAATCTTTACGCTCCATATTACCTTTAGCGTAAGCCAGCCTGTCCAGCGCCCCTTGCATCAACATCAGCGTAATCTTATGCGGATCGGCATTGGCAATTTCCTGACGAATATTGCCTTTTTTATATGCGTTAATCCCCTTTAGTGCCATGACAATGTTACCTCTTCACTTGCGTGATTTTATCGATTTAATGTCTAACCGCCCAACGCCGCCATTAAAGCGGAACCGGTTTGATTCAATTGTGCGACGGTTTTATCCAGATTCTGATACTTGCTACGCAGTACCTGCTCATAATTGGACATTTGTAATTCCAAACGCTCACGTTGGTCAGAGATGGATTCTCTTTCATCTTTAAATGCTTGCTCGCGTGTTCTTAACAGGCCACCAAAGGTAGTATATTCATAAGTAAAGTCATACAACTTTGACGCGATACCATCATCCCCGGTAAACAGGTTGGATATTTCATCAAAATTATCTTCCAGCGCAGCCGTTAGACGCTTCTGACCACTATCAATACCAAATTCATCCGTTTCACTGATTTGCAATTTATTGTCATCATCAAAACTAACACCTAACTGGAATAAGGTGCCTAATGCAGAACCCGGTACCGACGAAGAAATAATGCCAGCAAGACTCGACTCAATATTTCGCGCCATAAAATCACCCGCTAAAGGCCCGTCATCTTCAAGATCAGACTGGCCATAGCGCGTAAGCTTGGTAATTTCTGACATCAGTGAATTGTAATTATCAACAAAATCACGGATTTTCTTTTCAACCCCTTCTGTATCAAAACCAATTTCCAGTTTTGACGTCATGGGATCACCAAGTGCATCTAAAGAAGACAATTCACTCACTTCAAAAGACACATTCTCAATCACGTTTTTAAATTCGTTGGTCGAACTTTCTGCCACAATACCATCAATGGTAACTTGAGCATTTTTGGCCGATTCTTTTGGCGCAAGGTAACTGGTTAAACCGTCTGAACTTTCAGTGGAAACACGGTTCAGTTCAGCAATATCATTATCATTGATAATACGCAGATCATTGCCTGCACCAGTAATGGTCGAACTAAACACTAAACGTGCACCACCATCGGTGGTACCGGTATTAATAATGCTGGCATTTACACCAAAATTATCTTTGTTGCTGTTAACTTTGGCACGCAGTTGCTCAAGCGTCATGCCCTCGGTCACATTAACCGTAAATGAATCGGTGCCCACCTTAAAAGTCAGGGAACCATTATTTCCACTGCCGGTAGTTATGACTTCTGATTTGGAATTGGCAAACCCAGCCAGACTGGGATCACTTGGATTAACCGCATTATTGGTTTCAATACGACTACCACTGGCTAGTTGCGTCACCGCAATTTTGTAGTTACCTGCTGTGGCAGAATTAGATGCATCAGCTGTGAATGGTTCAAGTGTCTCACTTGGATGAGAGGTTAACGCTTTACGCCCGCGAAGTTCATAATCAAAACGCAAATCATCAACGGACTTTTTGAAATCGTCCATTTTAGATTTTAGCTGGCCGATCCCAGACAGTTGCGCTTCAACTTTTTCTTCACGCTTGTCGAGTCGATCGGTTTTAGGTTTACGCTCAGCTTCCAGTAACTGAGTTACCAGATCATCCAGTGCTAAGCCGGAACCTACACCCAATGATTGAATTGCCATGAAAACCTCGTAATGCTAACCGCAACCAAGCGGTATAGATAAATAATAAAGCGCAATCTAACAGATTACGCTTTATTGCTAAACAACACTCCGACCGCTGCACCGATGTCAGATTGTAAATCTTTAATCCTGGCAGCTAACTTCAATACTTCATCAGAAGGAAGCTGACGGATAACATCGCCGGTATCGGAATCAGTCACTTTAACCACAGAGCGCTGACTTTTTTCATCAATTGAGAAATTAAGCTGACGGGTTTGTGATTGCAAAAAGCTATTTACATCACTAACCGCCGTTTCAATTTCATCACCTGCTGAAATTTTATCGGCTGAAGTTGAATTAACTTTACTGATTTCCTGTTCTGAAGATTTCACTTTTTCAGAATCAGAATCCTGTGTTTGCGATTCAACTTTTTGCTGTGGTTGCCTGAGTTGTTGAGCCAACGGATTGTTTGCCAAAGAAGGCGCAACTTGTGAAAAATCGATATCCATCTTCCACCTCGTTTAAAAAATAAAGCTTGGCTACCAAGTTTTAATATCAGTTAAATGTAACTGATACATTCTAACTATAGTAGCCCCCTTTATTTAGCTCAAAAGGGTTAACGCAGCTTGTGGACGCTGGTTAGCCTGACTCAACACCGAAATACTCGCTTGCTGCACGATTTGGTTACGTGTCAGTTCCGCGGTTTCAGTGGCAAAATCGGTATCACGGATCCGTGAACGAGCACCTGAAATATTTTCAGATATATTGCTCAGGTTACGGATGGTGGATGAGAACCGGTTTTGCAATGCACCTAAATCAGCACGAGCACCACCAATGGTTGATAAGGCATTATCAATATTGGTTAACGCTGCAGACGCATTATCAGAAGTAGCAACAGATACATCACCAATGCTAAGACCTGACGTGCCATAACCACCACTACGTGATAAGTTTACGGAAATGGTTTGTCCCGGATTAGCACCAACTAAGAAAGCGGCGGAGAAAGTCCCCTTCAACAGATCAACACCACCGAATTGAGTATTCTGCCCAATACGGCTGATTTCCTGTTTAAGTGCAGATACTTCTTTTTGCAGTGCAGTACGGTCAGACGATGTATTAATACCATTTTGCGCTTGTACCGCCAGTTGGCGAATACGTTGCAACGAAGTGGTGATTTCCCCTAACGCGCCTTCGGCAGTTTGTACCACAGAAATACCATCGTTGGCATTTCGTGCAGCCTGGTCCAAACCGATTATTTGCGCCGTCATACGATCAGAAATCTGTAAGCCCGCAGCATCATCGGCAGCACGGTTAATTCGAAAACCAGACGACAATCGTTCAAACGAAGTCGATAACGCCTGTCCTGAATTAAACAGCTGACGCTGTGCGTTGAGCGAAGATATATTGGTGTTTACATATAAACCCATAATAATAACCTCCTGAAAACCAGCGTGGATACCCTCATATCCAAACTGGTTCGCCTCAATTTCAACTCTTGCGAGTTGCCTCTTAAATGGGAGATTGGCACCTCTACCAAAACCCCAAAAACTCTACGAATAGAATTCCCCTCAACTAAGGTTATCGACCAGGCCATTAGGATCTTTAGCTTTTTTTACGATTTTTTAATTGCTTTAAAAACAACCACTTAACAAGTTTATGAAAAATAAATTAAAAATATTTTTTTGACTGAACATAAAAATAGACAGGTAACAGAACTTTGTGTAAGCACCAGCTAATGATAAAATTGCAGCTATAAAACAAACTTAGGTAGGTTCCAAACGAGACCTACCCAATCCATTGACTACAGGAATGCAAAGCGCATGTCTCAATACGTTTATACCATGTCTCGTGTCGGTAAAATTGTGCCGCCAAAAAATCAAATTCTTAAGGATATTTCCCTGTGTTTTTTCCCCGGAGCCAAAATTGGTGTCTTAGGTTTAAACGGAGCAGGTAAATCAACCTTACTGCGTATCATGGCTGGCATAGATACGGATATAGAAGGTGAAGCACGTGCACAACCCGGTATTAAAATTGGTTACCTGCCTCAGGAACCACAATTAGATGGTGATAAGGACGTACGCGGTAACATTGAAATGGCAGTAGCAGATGTTACTCATGCTTTAAAACGCCTTGATGAAATCTATGCTGCTTATGCTGAACCAGAGGCCGACTTTGATGCTCTGGCAAAAGAACAGGGTGAAATGGAAGCCATCATTCAGGCCAAAGACGGTCATAACCTGGAAAACGCGTTAGAGCGTGCCGCAGATGCACTACGTTTGCCGCCTTGGGATGCAGACGTAAATAAACTGTCAGGTGGTGAACGCCGCCGCGTGGCATTGTGCCGCTTATTGCTTGAAAAACCTGACATGTTATTGCTCGACGAACCAACTAACCACCTTGATGCAGAATCTGTTGCCTGGTTAGAACGCTTCCTACACGACTATGAAGGCACAGTCGTTGCCATTACCCACGACCGTTATTTCTTAGATAACGTTGCAGGCTGGATCCTGGAACTTGACCGTGGTCATGGGATCCCATGGGAAGGTAACTATTCGTCCTGGTTAGAACAAAAAGATGAACGTTTAAAACAGGAAGAACGCACTGAAAGCGCGCGTCAGAAATCAATTCAACAGGAATTGGAATGGGTGCGCAGTAATCCCAAAGGTCGTCAGGCCAAAAGTAAAGCGCGTATGTCACGCTTTGAAGAACTGAACAGTTCCGATTTTCAACGTCGTAACGAAACCAACGAACTTTATATTCCAACTGGTGAGCGGTTAGGTGATCAGGTTATTGAAGTTAAAAACCTGCATAAAGCCTATGGCGAGCGAGTCTTGATTGACGACTTATCATTTACCATGCCTAAAGGCGCGATAGTCGGTATTATCGGTCCGAACGGTGCCGGCAAATCCACCTTGTTCCGTATTTTATCCGGCAAAGAACAAGCCGACAGCGGTGAGATTATTGTTGGTGATACCGTGCAACTGGCCAGTGTTGATCAGTTCCGCGATGATATGGACGACAAAAAAACCGTGTGGCAGGAAGTTTCAGAAGGTCAGGACTTAATTCGCATCGGCAACACTGAGTTAAACAGCCGCGCTTATTTAAGCCGCTTTAACTTTAAAGGTAATGATCAGCAAAAGTTTGTCAAAGACCTGTCAGGTGGTGAACGTAACCGTGTGCATTTAGCCAAGCTACTAAAAGCTGGCGGCAACGTGCTGTTACTCGATGAACCAACCAACGACCTGGACGTAGAAACCTTGCGCGCACTGGAAAATGCCCTGCTGGCCTTCCCGGGTTGTGCCATGGTGATATCGCACGACCGCTGGTTCCTCGACCGTGTGGCCACTCATATTCTCGATTACCGCGATGAAGGCAAAATTAATTTCTACGAAGGTAACTACAACGAGTACGAAGCCTGGCTCAAAGCCAACTTTGGTCAGGACGTGGTCGAGCCACACAGACTTAAATACAAAAAAATCAGCAAATAAGCTCGACCACAGCAGGGCGCCGGCCCTGCCTTTTCGGCACGAAAAGCGAACCCGGACAAAATCACATTTTGTTCGGGTGACCCATCAAAAAAGTCCGAGCCGCACAGACTTAAATACAAAAAAATCAGCAAATAAGCTCGACCACAGCAGGGCGCCGGCCCTGCCTTTTCGGCACGAAAAGCGAACCCGGACAAAATCACATTTTGTTCGGGTGACCCATCAAAAAAGTCCGAGCCACACAGACTTAAATACAAAAAAATCAGCAAATAGCTCGACCACAGCAGGGCGCCGGCCCTGCCTTTTCGGCACGAAAAGCGAACCCGGACAAAATCACATTTTGTTCGGGTGACCCATCAAAAAAGTCCGAGCCACACAGGCTTAAATACAAAAAAATCAGCAAATAAGCGCAACAACGCAGGGCGCCTGCCCTGCTCCCTCACCTTTTTTCTTTAAAAACGAAAACTTAATCCAAGTAATTTAAAGTGTTCGGTTAAGCGCTTTTTTATGCCAAAATAATTGCTAACTAGCTGGAATAAAAGGCTTTTAGGGATTGGCTACTAACAAAGTCCAAATTAAAAATATCGTCGTTGATTTCGACCGTGCGGAAATAAATAAAGACGGAAGTATAGAGACATTAGAGCCAAAGCTTGCCGCGGTATTACACATATTGTGTAAAGCTAACGGCGCTATTGTCAGCCAACAAACCTTAATGGACAAGGTTTGGGGCGACGTTGTTGTGACACCCAATACCTTACAGCGCTGCATTACGCAGTTGCGTAAACTGTTAGGTGATGATGCTAAACAGCAGCACATGATCAAAACCCACCCTAAATTGGGTTACAGCATGGCTGCACCGCTACTTCCATACAACGAGCTAAAGCCTGCCGTCACTCCAAGCCATAATAAATGGATAGTGTTAATTACCGCCTTGTTATTTAGTGCGTTAATTATGTTTTGGCCAGCATCACCGACTTACCCAAACCTGACAAAAAGTGCGCCGGTCACATTAGATGGCAGAAACATAATGGCTATCACCTTATCCCATCAAGGTGATTTTATGGTTTTTAGCCGAGAAAATAACAAGCAGCATCAATTGGTGATTCAAAACACCAAAACTGCACAACAAACCATATTGGCAGATAACCTGTGGATCCAAGGTCAGCTTGCCGTCTCACCTGATGACAAAATCATTAGCTTTGGTTTACTAACACGCTTTGAAAAGCATAAATGTGTGCAGCTGGTTAATTTAGAAATAGTAAGCAGAAAAATAACGCCATTGACCGGATGCAGTGAGGGCTTTGCTCACTCGCCTGTTTGGCTCAGCAACAATAGCCTGGCATATATAAATACGGGTACCGATCATCTCAGTCAGATAAATGTGTTTAATGAAAAACTGCAACAGCCCCAGTTATTAAGCGAACGATATTTCGCTACATCACAACTGTTTTATTCTGAAACTAACCACACCTTAGGCTGGTTGAGTGACGGTAAAATCTGGTACACAAAGTGGCAAAACCAACAACAAAAATGGACGCAATCAGACAGTAAAGAGCTGCCCAAAGCATTAAAGCAGGCAAGCCATGCAAGCTGGTTTAATCAAGACACGTTATTAATTACAGACAACAACACCTTATTCTGGTTACACAACTTTCAACTGGTTAAACAACAGTCACTGCCTTTGAGCAGCCAAATTCTCACTATCGAGTCTGATGCAATGCAACATCGTTTTTTATTACTGCAATCAAGATTGGATAGCAGTGTGAATAAGCGCCAATTTAATCAGGATATGAGCTTCACGGATTCGATGGTGTCGCCAAGTATTTATAAGGAATGGAAAGGTAAATTTCAGCCTGATGGTGACAACATTGCTTTTCTGTCTGACCGTACAGGCACGTCACAAATCTGGTTGTCGGGCAATCCGGAACAACAATTAAGTCATCAGTTGGAAGACGTCACTGATTTTCTTTGGCTGAACACTCATCAACACATTCTTATCAGTAATCAAACACTGTGGGTATTAAATAGTGCTCAACAAGCACACAAGCTCGCTACTGAGTTTGTTCCTCTGCGACTTTATCAAAGCATTGACGGCAACATATTAATGTCAGTCCTTATCAAGGATAAACCGACCTTAATTACATTTAATGTAAATAGTGGCCAATACCAAAAACTGCTAACGACAGAGGTAAGCTGGGCGCAGCGAATAAACAACACTCTGCTTACAGCCGATGTAAACGGCAACTTAAGCAAGTTTGTTGATGGAAAAATGCAGCCAATTACAGCGCTACCGGATTTAATTATTCAGTCTGATTTTATTGTACAAAACGCTTTTGTATATTTGCAGGACAAACAATTAAATGTATGGCGATATGACCCAGTGAATGAACTGGCAGATGTCATTGGTTATTATGATGAAAACGCCATGTTTATGAGCGATTTCAACGCGCATAGCGTTGAAATGTTGTCTGATAATCAACAGTCAGAAACGCGCGAAGCAGTATGGTTATCCGCTTCGCCCGCCAACTAAACTTGCGCTAATTCAGTTCTTTTATACGTGCCTGAATATAAGAAACCGCCTCCGTATTTTGAGCCTGTCGTGCGAGCGTTAAACCGCGTTTTAAGGTTTCCCTTGCCTGAACGAGATTACCACTTTGCTTTTGCACATCGGCTAATCGGGTGTGTAAAAAAACGCTGGTTGGTTCGTTCTGAAGCATCTCTAGCATCACGTTTTGCGCATCATCAAATCGTTGCAAAGACACATAAAAATACGCCAAATCAATCAAACTATTTTGACTGTTAATTTCAAAGCCATATCGGCGTTCAAGCTCAGTAAAATAATGCTTAACACCTTTTGTACCTGACTGTTCAAATTGCTCAATAGCAGGAAAGCGGTCGGCCAACAGCTTTTCTCCAGCATGCACCAACCCCACTACCGGCCCACTTAAATAATTGTGCTGGCTTAAGTCCTCTGTATAAATCTTTAAACCTGATTGATGAGTTTGCATTGTTTCCAAGGCGTTTTTTAATTGCTCAAAAGGTTCACGATTTTCGGCAAAGCTACCTAAATTGAGATACAAAGCGCGGTTTCGATACACCTCATTTAGCCCTATATGCTGAAATCCTTTAACAATATTACTCTTATCCAAAGCAAGGGCGGGACTAAAGGCCATATATAAGTGAAATAAGGACGGCTGTTGTAAAAAAATCGACAGGATTTGATTAGCTGCGGTAGAGAAGCCTTCAATCATGCGAAATGGCTGAGTGCGAAAATGCTGATCAATATAAGGGATAATATCGGTTTGATAAATTTCGATTGCGAGCTTATCTGCACTACCTGCGGCTTTGACAAATTTATCCATATCACCGCCATCCACAACGTCAGGAAGCACCACAATAATGGATTCAAAAAACGGCGCAAATTGCACATGGCTCAGCCAGTCCACTTGTGCTTTTAATAACGCCAGCCGCCTATCGCTAGAACGTGTATATAACACCGGATAACGTTTTAATTCAGTCAACTCAGTTGTTACGCCCTCTGCCTGATAAGAATCCGGAAGCAACACGCTGACATTTAATTTGTGCCGCACAACTTTTGAGTCTATCTCAATAGTTTGTATTGGTGACGCAGTTGTATTCACACTCAGACAGCAAACAAATAACAACAAAAATAGCTTTCTCATTTTAATTTTCCTGTTTTGATTAAATGAGTGCAGCGTGACATCTGGCATCCCTAAAAACTGGAAGCAAAGCTGATAAAAAGCTGATTTTTTGCTGGTGATCGGATGGATATCAATTGGTATAACAGCGTTTTATGCTTAACTCGCCAACGCATTGTTATTTAAAGATTAATTAAAATACTCAGCGGAATACATATTAAAAAACTTTGTGCATAATTTATCCGACAACGCTATGCTTACTGGAGTTGACTTAGATGGATGGTGTTGTGGATAAAAGACGTTTTACCCGAATTGTATTTTCAGCTCCGGTACAGTTGAGGCAAGGTACTCATGAATGGCAGAGTCAACTCATTGACCTATCGCTACATGGTGTATTAGTGGCGCGTCCCGATGATTTTGAACCAGATATGCAACAGGATCTATTAGTGACATTTCAGCTTGAAGGGCTTTCCAATTCAATTTTAATCGTCGGAAAAATCAGTCATATCAATCAAGACGCCATAGGTATTGGCGCAGAAATGATTGACCTGGACAGCATCAGCCAGTTACGCCGTTTAGTTGAATTGAATATGGGGGATGATGCGCTACTGCACCGCAACTTTCGCAACCTGTGCGAACTGGAAAATTAATTCCAGATCGCTTCCAGCGCTTCGCTCAGGCGCTTGACACCAATTACCTGCATGCCTTCAATGGGTTGTTTCGGTCGATTGGCATAGGGCACAATAGCTTTTTTAAAACCATGTTTAGCCGCTTCAATTAAACGTTCTGTACCGTTTGGTACCGGACGAATTTCACCCGCTAACCCCACTTCACCAAACGCAATCAAATCCTGCTGCAACGTTTGATTTTTAAAGCTCGACATCATCGCCAGCAACAAGGCTAAATCAGCGCCGGTTTCAGCCACTTTCACACCGCCTACCACGTTGACAAACACATCCTGGTCGTTCATTTGCACATTGCCATGCCTGTGCATAACCGCTAACAGCATCGCTAAACGGTTTTGCTCTAATCCCACAGCGATTCGTCTGGGATTCGCCATTTGTGAATAATCAACCAATGCCTGAATTTCAACCAAAATAGGACGCGTACCTTCCCAGGTCACCATCACCACAGAACCAGGTGAAGCTTGTTCATCACGGCTCAGGAAAATAGCGGAAGGATTTTTGACTTCTTTTAATCCACCACCAGTCATGGCAAATACGCCAAGTTCATTCACTGCACCAAAACGGTTTTTATGGCCGCGTAAAGTACGGAAACGCCCGTCACTTTCTCCTTCCAGCATCATGGAACAGTCAATACAGTGTTCTAACACTTTAGGTCCGGCTAAGGTGCCGTCTTTGGTCACATGCCCGACTAAAAACATCGCAATATGATGTTGTTTTGCGAATCGCGTTAGGTACGCTGCACTTTCACGCACCTGAGATACGCTGCCCGGTGCCGATTGCACATCGGCAACATGCATCACCTGAATGGAGTCAATTACCATTATTCGCGGTTTTACCGAGAGCGCAATATCACAGATAGTTTCGATGCTGGTTTCAGCTAACAATTGCAATTTATCGGTAGGTAAATTTAAACGATTGGCGCGCAAAGCGACCTGTTGCAACGATTCTTCGCCGGTCACATACAAGGCAGCCTGTTTGTCAGCAAGATGACACATGGTTTGCAACAATAAGGTACTTTTACCGGCACCTGGGGAACCACCAATCAACATAGCAGCACCGGGAACAATTCCACCACCTAAAACCCGGTCTAATTCTTTAAATCCAGAGCCAAAACGAGGTAATGCCTGTAAATCAATTTTATCCAGCGTTTGTACTTCGGCACTGGTTTGTCCCGCGTATCCCTGACGTTGAGCTGTATGCTTACTTGCCGCAGGACTTACCACAAATTCAGAAATCGTATTCCATGCACCACAATCGCTACACTGCCCCTGCCAGCGAGGAAAATCTGCACCACAATCGGAACACACATAAGCCGTTTTTCGTTTTGCCATGGTTTTAAATTTAATCATTTAATAATGCAGGTATTCTAACGCAAAATAACTGTCGGAAAGATGCTTTTTGGCCGATAACGACACAGAACCGCACAAATAAACCGCGAAAAGGAAAAAATCGCCGGTTTCACTTTTTTAAATTTAACATTCTGTTATAACAGGATTTTTAACGCAGAATTAGTTGGTCTATGGCGCAGGAATTTGAACAATATCAGGACATCCTTGAACAGTTAAAACCTGTTATCAATGAGCCTGACTTTAACAATACGCTGTCGAGTATCGCCGCTAATGTGTCTAAACCTAAACGATTCCTGATAAAAATGGAGCTGCGCAGACAAGCACGCCCCTGTGAGCAAATTATTGATTTACGAGGCCTGGTTGACGGACGTTGCGGATCATATGAATACGGAGGTTTAACCCATTTTTTAGACCCCATTGCCATTGAAGTGTTTGAGCGCCAAATCCGCGCCTTTGGTCACTATACTGTTGGTGTGTACGAAGCGGTTAACAATACCGAAAATAATTTCCGCGTGATGCACCAAAAAGAACTCAATGGTGAGCAAATTACCCCTGGTTCATCAGCAGAGGCGCAACACGCTTACCCCACACGCATAATCAATTTCCGCGCTTATCGTCAACGCCAGGAAGAGCGTATGAATTTTGTGGTCAATATCGAACTGGTGAACCAGTTTGATGAACACACTGCCGCCAGTACCATGGATGTATCGGTAAATGGTTTAAAAGTCAAAGTGCGCCGTGGCCAGTTATTTCAACCACACGAATCATTACACATTTACTTTCGTGGTCTGAGTATTGATCACAACAGCATGAATATTGCTGAAGGCGTTCCCTATGAAATCATAGCAGTGGATAAGGTAGATGAAGATCAGATATTAACCTTGTGCCGTACCCATACTCATGAAACACCCAAATTTGATGCGTTCCTTGAGCGCTTCATTCAAGGGAATAAACGCCGCTATAAAGTGAATATGGAAAATACCATTGAGGCAATTACATCAAAAGGATATGAGCAATATTACATTCCACAATTTAATTCGTTACCGGTATTTATTGAACAACAACAAGAAAAACTGATACCCCGGTTTGCTCTGACCAACGATGGCAATCGTGAACATTTTCATTACTGGTGCGATGAAAGTGGCCAACTGCGAATTGAACACCTTTTCCATCAACAACGGTTAAACGAATTACTGGAACAGCGGGAAATTTATGTTTATGCCTTCAACCGGATCAACAAGGGCAAAACCTTTTTTTATTCAGCATCTGCACATCAGCTGCATCAACAGGAATTGCTTAAAACACAGTTTTTGGGATATGGCAGCCGCAAAGCCAGCTGGCGCGTGTATAAATTACAACTGCTTGATATCAACCCGGAACAAAGTTTTGCACCTTTATCATTACCGGATGAACTGGGACCACAGGTTAAAAAACTTAATACCCCGCCCCCAGCCAGATTAATGGCAAAATTAATTCGTCTTAAATATATCGCATTGCTAACGGATATTACCGAAGACTGGAATACCATTGCCTATCAAAAATACAAATTTAACAAGAGTATGCTACCCAATATAAAACCCTTTGCGCATCCTCGCGTAGAAGCAGAAAACAGCATTTCCATGCACAGGTTCAAGTATCAGAACTTACGTACGGAAGACCGCTTCCAGTTACGTTCAAAAGTTGAACTGGACTTTGATGGTGAGGAAATATTGGGCGTGACAGAAGACATCTCAGTACATGGTGTCAAAATTGAATTGGATACGCCGTTCAAAGGCCGTATTTTTGATGAAGTAGAGCTCAGCTTTCCACAGCTGCAAAAAATTAGTCAGAAATACCCACTACATGGATTGGTATATGAGGTTAAGAATATCAACCATGAAGGCACTATTTTACACCTTAATGCGGTTCAGTATGAGGAGGAAAATACCGCACAGCTATTCTTTGACCAGCTGATAAAAGCAAACCGCGACAAACTCAAAAGCTACATGAATAACGAAGAGCATCCGGGAATCGGCGAAGCTTTACGTAATATGTATGCGGCCAATATTGTCAATATTCCTTTTTACCTGGGTAAGGACGGAGTAAAAATTCACACTGATGCGGTAGGTCATATTCATGATCAAGCCCATGCAGCCTTACCTGCGCTTTCCCATCAGGCAGAATATGGCACACTTAATTTATACCCCTTGTTTGCGGCATCCAATCCACCTTTTTTATTCGAAGCGTTAAAAACCCTTAAAAACAATAGCCCGGCAATTATGCGCGAATTGTTTATTGCCTTTAACCCTGACGAAACAGATTATTTCCAATCCTTTAAAGTTAAATTTGTTGAACAATTTGACCAGGACGCTAAACGCCGTGAATTTATCGCCCAGGCATTGGGTGGCGGACAATTTATTGCGCTTAAGGTATTTTTAACCAAAACAGGACGCCCGGACACAGAGTTATTACGCACCGAAATGAACTACATTGGTGTTTATGCCATGCACAAGGCAAAACAACTTGAAGAACATTTATGGAGTGTGGCAGGTGTCGGCAATCTGATCGATATCACCGGCGAAGTATTATTGCGTTATGGCTTCGAAGAACGCGTTTTTTAATAAGTAAATTTCCCAAAAATCCGACGTTAATCCAAGCTGAGGAGTACTTTTTAAACGGCTGTGACGCATTTTATTGCAATGAGTAAATTTATTTTTTATCTCTGATCAAATCATTTAGTTGATTGTCACTATCAACGCAGCCCCCTATAAACGTGCCCATCATTATTTTTTCCTTGTAATACGGGTAGTTAAGCGATGAAAAAATGAAAAATTCTTGCCTCAAGAGACATTGACCACTTGTACAGGCTGTATATAATGCAATCAGCTTGAAAGTAAGTTTTATATTTATGTGCACCATTTTCGATGTATTAGTCGTATTTGTCCTGCAGTTCATAAGTATTAGTAACACTTCCAGCACAACCCGCCCGTAAGGGCAAAATACTCATGAATAGATAGGAAAATATTATGTCTGATACAACTACTGGCACTGTAAAATGGTTCAATGAATCTAAAGGTTTTGGTTTCATCGAGCAAGAATCAGGTCCAGATGTATTTGCTCACTTCAGCGCAATCCAAGGTACTGGTTTCAAAACCCTTACCGAAGGTCAAAAAGTTCAGTTCACTGTAACTCAAGGTCAAAAAGGCCCTCAAGCTGAAAACATCGTTGCGCTGTAAGACACAGACGATTAAACGAATTTCTTAAAACCCGCTTCGGCGGGTTTTTTTATGCCATTAATTTTAATTAGAGCCCAACAACAATCCGTATTGATAATCATTCCCATTTACGTTAATTTAAATTTAACTAAGGAGAAATGATGAATACACACTTTTTATGTCCCCCACACCGCCAATGGTTAAGCCAGAACTTACGCGCCGCCGAGAGCCACTACTTCCATGCCGCAGATACTGCGCAGTACTTTATTGAACAACGAGACTGGACCAGTGCTCTGCCCTACTGTGGATGTGCATTTGAAACGCTGGAAATAATATTGTCCGGCTCCTCTGAGCCTTTAGCGCACCAGATTCTGAATTTTACCCATTCGGGTATTTTGCTCGCTAAAGGGTTTGGTCAGTTAGGACGACTGGATGACAGAGCCAGCACCTACCAGCGTTGTATTGACCGCTTACAGCTCCAACTTACCATTAACCACTCACTTCAGCATAATCAGCTCATTACAGATTGTCTTCAGGCCCTGCAAAAAGGTTTGCAAACCTGTGATTTACGGCATCACAAACAGAGGAGTAACAACCATGTCAGCTATACCAATTTTGCTAAATCACAGCTTCATTAATCCGCCGATAGATCAGCAAGTAGCAACACCTGACGATTTTGTTACGGTAGAAATCAAATGTGATCGCTTACAGCAGCTGCTCACAGAGCAAAAACTGTATGTTGAAGATATACATTGCACATCAAATAGCAGCCACAAGCTACTACATAGAATGTTATTGAATTGTTTAACTAAAAGAAGGAAAGAATAGTGACGGGAAAGAAGTGGAGGCATCAGCAAAACGACTGAAGCCTCCCATTAAATATTAACCTTGCATATCTTCCAGCTCGATACCTTTGGTCTCATGTACCAGCTTGATCACAAATAAGACCGACAATACCGCTGCTATAGTGTACAAACCATAAGCGCCAGCTAATCCAACACCGGTTAACAACATAGGGAATGTCCAGGTAATAACAAAGTTAGTAAACCACTGTACTAATCCCGCAACAGCCAAACCTGATCCGCGGATCTGGTTAGGGAACATTTCACCTAACATAACCCACATTACCGGCCCCCAGGACATATTAAAGAAAAATACATAGGCATTGGCTGCAACAAGCGCAACGGTGCCCATACTACCTAACACCAGGTTGCCGCTGGCATCTACGTCAGAATTCATAAAGGCATACACCATAATGCCAAGTGTTACTGACATACCAATTGAACCCCATTTAAGCAGTGGTTTACGTCCAATTTTATCGATAACAGCAATAGTGATAACACAAGCGGCAATACTCACCGCACCACTGATAACGTTAATCAACAACGATTGAGATTCATCAAAACCCACCGCTTGCCACAATACGGCGCCATAATAGAAAACCACATTGATACCAACTAATTGCTGGAATGCCGCTAAGCCTATCCCTACCCAGACAATCTTACGTACCTTGCCTGTTACTTTATCAAACAGGTCAGACAGTTTAGGCTGATGTTTATCAGCTGCCAGAGAGGCGTCAATTTCATTTACTTTTGACTCACCAGCAGCATCGCCGTATAGCTTTTGCAAAACGTCTTTTGCATCATCTTTACGACCCGACACCACCAAAAAGCGCGGACTTTCCGGGATAAACAACAACATAAGGAAAAACAAACAAGCTGGTGCTAATTCCATCCAGAACATCCAGCGCCACGCTTCATAATCCATCCATAATTTTTGCGTAGATAACCCTGCTAAATCGGCCAATATATAGTTGCTGACAAAAGCCATAAACAAACCGGTGATAATGGCAATTTGCTGCACCGTGGTTAACATACCGCGATAACGCGCGGGTGCCACTTCACTAATATAAGCAGGCGCCATCACCGACGCAGCCCCCACAGCCAGGCCACCTAACACACGGTAAATAACAAATTCAAAAGAGCCAGTGGCTACACCTGAGCCCCAGGCGCTAATAATAAAAAATACAGAGGCGACCAATAATATTGATCGGCGACCAAATTTATCCGCTAACCGCCCTGCGAAGAATGCCCCCACTGCGCAGCCAAGAAGCATACTGGATACATTAAACCCTGTGCCTGCGCTTTCTGATTGAAATGCTTGTTGCAGGCCATCAACCGTGCCATTAATGACGCCGGAGTCAAAGCCAAATAAAAATCCACCAATGGTGGCGACGATACTGATGAACGCGATAAACAGCGTATTATTTTGTTCTTCTACCTTATCCAAAATACTTTCCTCAAAAGAAGTGTCATCTTCGCCGGCGAGCCGACCACTGATGTTTTCCATGCAACCCGGAAATGTTGAATTAACCGGTATGATTGTTAACAACAACTCGTTAACAACATAAAATCCAGCCGAGCATACCATCAAGCTTGTAATTTCAACAATGGCTCAAAGACTTGCATTAGCCGCTTTGGCACAATTAATCGCAATGAACCAGATTAGTGTGTTAAATAAATGTTACCTTCACTCTAACGTTTTCAGATTAACAATATGATATATAACGGAATTATTCTGGAATCAGGTTTTAACTTTATGCTATTTGTTCAATAGCTTAAATATTGAGGTCCGAGGAGGAGCCAATCGCACACTGAAAATTGCTTCACCTGTTTTTTAAAACCCCGGTTTATCCGGCACATAAAATAATTAAGAAAATTAAAATCACAATATATTAACGATTGAATTTCTCTAAAGTATGCCGACTGATGTAAAAACAACAAAAGATAACAATGACAGCAACCACCTCACATAAATTATCTGTGGTCGAAAAAATTGGCTACAGTCTTGGCGATTTAGCCGCCAACTTAATATTTCAGACCCTGGTTACTTTTATCGCGTTTTTCTACACCGATGTTTATAAAATACCAGCGTCGACTGCCACCAGCATTATCTTTTTCTGTGGCCTCGCCGGTGCATTTTTTAACCCGGTAATGGGCATGATTGCCGACAGAACACGTTCACGTTGGGGCAAATTTCGTCCGTGGATTTTATGGACATCGATTCCATTTGGCGTTATCGCCTTATTGGCGTTCAGTACCCCTGACTTTGGCCCGGAAGGCAAAGTCATTTACGCCTTCGTGACTTATTTCCTGCTGGTTATCATCTACTCCGCAAATAACCTGCCATACTCGGCATTGAGTGGCGTATTGACCGGCAGCATGGCTGAACGTAACAGCTTATCGTCTTACCGCTTTGTGGCGGTAATGGTCGCGCAATTTATCATTCAGGTACTGTTATTGCCGTTAGTTTTGATTTTGGGTGATGGCGACAAAGCTGCTGGATTTGAAAATACCATGACGCTGTTCTCCGTTGTGGGTATCATCTTTTTCCTGATTACCTTTTTTACCACCAAAGAACGAGTGGTCCCCACCGCCGAGCAAACCGGTAGTATTAAACAGGATTTTGTCGATTTATTTACCAACAAGCCGTGGATAGTGATGTTAGTGTTGACCATTCTGGTGTTTGTCACACTGGCTCTTAAAGGCGGCATGTATATTTATTATTTCGAGAACTACCTGAGTGAACCAGATATTGCGTTGTTCTTAAACGACATTGGTTTTAATGGTTTTATTGCGGGTTTAAACAGCGCATTAACCAGCATGGGACTGACCACATTCCATTGGCCAGAAGATGCGGCCACCTCTGGTTTTAGTTTATTTAACGCCGGCGGTATTATCTTTATGATCGTAGGAATCGGCTTTTCTAAAGGCCTTGCCGACAAATACGGCAAACGCAATGTATTCGCCAGCGCATTACTGGTTTCCACTTTGTTTATGCTGCTGTTTTATGTATACCCAAGTGATGCCATTGGTCTGGTATTCCTGTCGCAGGTATTACATGGCTTTTTCTACGGCATCACCATTCCATTACTGTGGGCGATGATCGCTGATGTGGCCGACTATTCTGAGTGGAAAAATAATCGCCGTGCAACAGCCATTATCTTTTCGGCCATGATCTTTGGATTAAAAGCGGGATTGAGTATTGGTGGCGCACTAGTGGCAGGTATTTTAGCCATGTACAACTACGATGCCGACCTGGCGGTACAATCACCAGAGACCATTCACGGCATTCTGACTGCAGTGAGTATTTATGCATCAATCCCCTTCCTGTTGGGTGTAGCCGCTATGTTTGTTTATGAGATTAACAAAACAATGGAACTGCAGATTGAACAGGACTTAATCGACAGACGCAGCAGCCAGTTAGCAGAATAAATCAAAGGCAGCACTGGCTGCCTTTACTTTAAGTAACATTGAGAGAGAAACATGTCAGATAACGATCACAACGTTGATTACAACGAACTGAAAGCCAAAGCGATAGCCCAACCTTTAGTTGAGCACATTTACACCGCCGATCCTTCCGCACATGTTTTTGATGGCAAAATTTATGTTTATCCATCACATGACATTGATGCCGGTATTCCGTTCAACGATAACGGCGATCATTTTGGCATGGAAGATTACCATGTTATTTCACTGGATAACCCAGAGGCAGATGCTGTTGATAACGGCGTTGCATTGCACGTAAAAGATGTGCCCTGGGCTGAACGCCAAATGTGGGCACCGGATGCAGCCAAAAAAGGTGACAAGTATTATTTCTATTTCCCGGCAAAACGTGCTGATGGTATTTTCCAGATAGGCGTTGCAGTAGGTGATTCACCGGTTGGGCCTTTTATCCCGCAACCGGAAGCCATAAAAGGCAGCTATTCAATCGACCCAGCGGTATTTGAAGATGATGATGGCAGCTATTATATGTACTTTGGCGGGATTTGGGGCGGCCAGTTACAAAATTACCGTGATAACCAGTACGACGCGAATACAGACGAGCCTGCTGCAGATCAACCGGCTCTGGGTCCAATCGTTGCACGTTTAACCGATGACATGCTGGAGTTTGACGAAACGCCGCGCGAAATCAAAATCCTCGATGAACAAGGCAATGAGTTGCTAGCCGGTGATAACGACAGGCGTTTCTTCGAAGCATCATGGATGCATAAATATCAGGGCAAGTATTACTTCTCCTATTCTACCGGTGATACTCACTTCCTGTGTTACGCCACAGGTGATAATCCGTATGGCCCTTTCACTTATCAGGGACAAATCCTCACCCCGGTAGAAGGCTGGACCACCCATCACTCTATCTGCCAGTATGAAAATAAGTGGTATTTGTTCTACCACGACTCGATTTTGTCGCAGGGTGTCACTCACTTACGCTCAGTGAAAATGACTGAATTGCACTACGACAAAAACGGCAAAATTATCCCGATCAATCCATACAAAGATCAATAACTCATCAATATAAGATTTATAACAAAGGCCGCACTGATTGCGGCCTTTTTATATTTTGCGTAATAACATAATTGCAACATTTGATTATACAATTGCCATACAATCAAGTTGGGCACTAGGATTTCGCCAGTTTAAAACGCTCAATAACTAAAAAGGTGAACGGATGAAACCACATTACCTGCCCCTGCTCTGCAGCACATTAGCCTTATCAATGAGCGCTGCTGCCAGCACTGCCATTTATAAAGATGTTAAACAACCGGTTGAAAAACGCGTTGATGATTTACTTAAACGCATGACACTGGAAGAAAAGGTCGCGCAGCTGCAAACGGTATGGAAAGAAAGACGTGAAATGGAAAACCAACAAATGGTTTTCCAACCCAACATCGCGCAAAAATATTTATCGCAAGGCATTGGTCAGATTGCCCGTCCCAGTGAATTTAAAACGCCGGTTCAGGCAGCCGAATTTACCAATGCAGCTCAGCACTGGCTACAAGACAATACCCGGTTAGGTATTCCCGCGATAATGCACGAAGAAGCACTACATGGATTTGCCGCTAAACGTGCAACCAGCTTTCCACAAGCTATTGCGCTTGCCAGTAGCTGGCAACCACAAAACTTAAAACAGATATACAGCATTGCCGCCGAGGAAATTCGCGCGATTGGTGCGCATCAGGCGCTTACCCCCATTTTGGATGTGGCACGTGATGCACGCTGGGGACGCATTGAAGAAACCATGGGTGAAGATCCGTACCTCATCACTGCGATGGGTGTTGCAGCAGTGGAAGGTTTTCAGGGTGAACGCGAGACAGATGCGCCATTTGCAGCAGATAAAGTTATCGCCACCCTCAAACATTTAACCGGCCATGGACAACCCACTGCGGGCGTTAATATCGCACCAGCACGCATTGGTGAGCGTGAACTGCATGAAGTATTCTTAACCCCATTTGAAGCAGCGGTAAAAATATCGCACGTCAGCAGTATTATGGCGTCATACAATGAAATTGATGGCATCCCATCCCATGTCAACAAGCCATTGCTTGACCAGATTTTACGTAACGAATGGCATTTTGATGGCACAGTGGTAAGCGACTATTACGCCATTACGGAACTGAATACGCGTCATCACCTGTATGAAGATTTAGCGCATGCAGCCAAAGCCGCACTCGATGCTGGTGTTGATGTGGAAATGCCGAATCAGGATGCCTACCTGACGTTGGCGGACATGGTTAAATCTGGCCACTTAGATGAAGCCCTGATTGACCGTTCGGTAAAACGTATTTTACGTCAGAAGTTTTTACTGGGCTTGTTTGAAAATCCGTTTGTGGATGTCGCTAAAGCCGATGCGGCTGTCGGCCAGCAATCACATCGTGAATTTGCCCGTCAGGTTGCCGAACAATCCATGGTGTTATTAAAAAATAGCAATACCCTGCCTTTTGATGCCAGTAAAATTAAACGGTTAGCGGTGATAGGCCCCCATGCTGATGAAACCTTGCTTGGTGGGTACAGCAATATCCCTCGTCAAACAGTGACAATTCTCGATGGGCTTAAACAAAAACTGGCAGGTAAAGCACAAGTCAGTTTTGCCAGAGGTACACGCCTTATTGCCGATGGCCCGGAAATAAGTGACGAACAACAAAAAGCGCAAACTTTCTCTGAACGTCGCTGGGTTTATGATGATATTCAGTTAGCCGATGGCAAAGATGATAAAAAATTAATGGCAGAAGCAGTGGCCTTAGCCAATAAATCAGATGCCGTGGTTCTGGTACTGGGTGAAAACGAGGGTTTATCCCGTGAAGCGTGGGATGATAACCATATGGGTGATCGTGCGCACATTGAACTGGTGGGTAATCAGGTGGCATTAGCCGAAGCCATACTTGCCACCGGCAAACCCGTTGCGGTGGTACTGACCAATGGCCGCCCACTGGCCTTAGGTAAACTGGCAGAAGATGCACCAGCGATTATCGAAGCCTGGTATTTAGGGCAGGAAACCGGCAGTGCAGTGGCCAATGTTATATTCGGCGATGCCAACCCAGGTGGAAAACTGCCACTCACCTTTCCACGCAGTGCAGGTCATATACCGGTATTTTACAACCATAAACCCTCAGCCAAACGTGGTTACCTGTTTGACGATATCAGCCCGCTTTACGCCTTTGGGCATGGTTTGAGTTACAGCACGTTCAAGTACACTGATTTAACTATCGACAAATCAAATGCTAAAGCCAACGGTATGGTTGATATTGCGATGACGATTAGTAATACATCCGCTCGTGACGGTGATGAAGTGGTGCAGTTATATATCAATGATCCGGTGGCAAGTGCCACACGCCCTGTACAGGAACTAAAAGGATTTCAGCGAGTTAGCTTAAAAACGGGCGAAGCAAAACGTTTGCATTTTAAGTTGCCTGTTAACCTGCTGGCATTCTATGATGTCAATATGAACTGGGTTGTTGAGCCGGGTAAAATCTCGGTTATGCTGGGCAGCGCATCGGATGACATCCGTCTGGAAGGTGATTTTACCATAACAGGCGAGACAACCAATGTAGAACAGCACAAAGCCTTTTTAACTCCGGTAACTATTGAGACATTGTAATTGATTAAATCGCGACTGCGCCATGTACTACTCACCTTATTAATATTATTGTCCAGCGCGCCTGCGATGGCACGTAATACCGATTCAGAAGGTGTAGTACTGGCGTTTGTTGCTGCATTTAATCGTCAGGATGTGGATGCCATGCTTAATCTGGTGGTAGACGATATTCACTGGTACAGCGTAGGCGGGCGTTGGGTTTCGACTGAGACCACAGGTAAAAATCAGTTAAAGGAAGCCATGCAAACTTACTTCAACGGCATCGCATCACGCTCCACACTTTTATCTGTTTATGGTGAAGGTGAGTTTGTTACCACCATGGAAAAATCTCGTTCGTTAAAAAATCTGTATAGCAAACCTCAATGTAGTGCTGCCACCTACGAGCTAAAAGACAACAAAATCAAATCTGTTTGGTATTTCCCCGCATTTGAATGTGATTAAGTTATACAATAATCATAAATAAGACTGAGCCATGGCTTTAAATGCCTGTTCACGACTTTGGGCTAAATTTGCCGCAAGATATTGCGGTGAAATATCATATTCAACCTTATAATCCTTACCATAAGGTTCACCCAGAGTCTTAGTCATATCTTCTGGCAAAGTAGCATCAAACTGCTTAAGTTTGTCGAGTATTTCATCATCTGATAAACCTGCCGCTTTGGATTGATTAAAAATATCAACGCGCTGCTCTACTACCTTATCGATCTCTTTTTCCCGTTGTAACCAGGTTTCAAAATCCAGCGGAGCACCGGTATCGGCAAAACGATGAGGTACTGAATAAGTGTCCACACTCATGCCATGCGTCGGTAGGCATATTCTTCAACCGCCCCCGCTCCCTGCGGCGCGACCATAGTTGGCGGCCCACCAAAATAATTAAACTGCATCATTGGCATACCATCAGGAGTTGTTTGAGCGTTTCCCTGTGCACGGGCAGATAAACTGACCGTATCGTCATTTGGCAGACTTTTGCCAGAATTCAGACCGTCAACGGAGGTTGATTGCCGTTGCGCTTTATTCTCTGTGTAGTGCTGAAATACGTTGTAAGAACCTGCAACTGAGATGCTCATGGTTTCTCCAGATGATGTCAGTCAATCAGTATAAGATTGAAGTTATTACAGCAAATTACAGGCCAATAAAATGTCATCAAGGTAATTCCTGACTAGACATCCGACCAGTTAACGAGGTAGTCTGGGATTTTCTGTTTAAAGCCTTAGTCTTGTTATGCATATTGATGAACTTCTCGCCCACTTTTCTCTGCCTCAGGCCGAATACAAACTCACCGTGCCATCAAACTGGGCACAAGGTCGAACGGTATTTGGTGGTCTAAGCGCTGCACTGTTATTTCAGTCCATGAAACACCAGCTCAGCGACGATCGTGAGCTTCGTTCGTTAAGCGTTAACTTTGTCGGCCCGCTTAATGCGGACGAAGAATTTGTGATTACATCCGACATGCTCAGGCAAGGTAAAAATGCATCACAAATTGAAGCACGGGCAATGCAAAACGGCCGTGTATCAGTCGTTGCTATCGCCGTGTTTGCAGGGCAACGCGAGTCAAAAGTCGCAGTGCAAAATAATACACGTCATCAGATGCCAATCCCCAAAAAACCTAAATTTATTCCACAAATACCTAGGGTGACCCCTAAGTTTTTACGTCATATTGATTTATCCATTCATGAAGGTGGAATTCCCTTTACCGGAAGTGCAATCTCGCATATGCATGGCTGGATGCGCTTTAAACAAGCTCCCGAAAAAATAACAGACACGCATTTAATTGCCTTAGCTGATGCCTGGCCTCCAGCGCCTCTGCAAATGTTACGCTGGCCAGCGCCCGCCAGTACCATGAGCTGGAACTTAGAATTTATTCATCCACATCGTCCAATCGCCCCTACAGATTGGATTGCCTACCAAGCTGAAACAAGGCAGGCTGCTTCAGGTTATGCACATACCGAAGCTAACTTATGGGACTCGCAAGGAGAGTTGATTGCGGTAAGTCGCCAGTTGGTGGGTATTTTTGATGTGTAAGTTTGGTTCACTTTGGATTAAGCGCAAATAACAAAATCAGTCGAATTTTGCGTATAAAACAAGTAAATTAAGCCAACAGTAATAAATGAAAAATCAGCCAGCACGGAGTAAATGGTGATAAAATTTTTGTTTTTAATCCCTACATTTTTGTGTTTAATCTGGTTTTTGTATTTAAAGCAAAATAACTACAGTTTCGAGCAGGGTAAAAAGGGCTATATCTACATTCTTGTTTTTTCATCTGCGATTGCATTTTTTTACTCGATTTTGCTTTGGATAACGCATTAATCCATTTAAAGTAATAAACGTGTTGCAAGGAAATCAACACAATTAAATAAAACGGACGTGACCAAAAGGTATGCAGTCAACGTGTTACGCACCAACGTAAAACTACTAAATTGCATTCACACATGTGAACCTCCGGTATTAAAGGGGTTGCCATGTTAGATGCCAGTTCAGCTATGATATCAAAACGCCGTACCCCCGCGCAGGTCGCTATTGCTTTTTTGCAGCAGCACACTTCAGCGCGTTATTTGTTTCTGCTCATCAGCTGGGTCGCAGTTTGGTATCTAAGTGGGCTGGTGGAATATACAGAACACGCCAGCATCTGGTTTCCTCCAGCGGGCTTAACCTTTGCTATTTTTCTAATTAAGGGGTGGCGTGCAATCCCTATTATTATGGTTGCAGCAGTCATCGCCACTCTCTGGACCAATACCAACTATGACCTCAACTTAACCTATTCAGAGCAGATCGTTGGTGGACTCTATTTTGGTGTAGCCCATATTATTCCCTACTTTGCTGGTAGTCGCTTTTTTCGCTGGTTAACACAACATAACCCACTGTCACTTCCGCATTTTATTGTCGGTTTTTTACTGGTAGCTGGCGCATCATCCCTCGTTGCAACATTCACCGTTATATTGGCACTTATTGAAGGAGGCATGATGCCTTCAGGGGCATTACAGGATACCTGGGTGCCGTTTTGGATTGGCGATATGGCAGGTGTAATTATACTCGCACCATTATTTGTTATGGCGCTGGCAAAAATTTACCCCAAAGTAAAAATTAAGCTGGCCGACATTGAAAACGAATATAGCTACGAACCCTCAGCATCATACAAATACAAGCTACTTTTAAGCTGCTTACTTATAGTGCTGACAATGCTACTTAGCTGGTACAACCATTCACTCAATAGCACATTTGCCATCTTCTTTTTAGTCATCCCGCAAATGTGGATTGCCTGTACTGAACCCGCTCGCGCCAGTTTCTTCAGCTTAGGCATTGGCAGCTTATTGATTGTGTCACTGGTGCATGTGTTGGGGTTAATTGAATTTGGTCTGGTGTATCAGTATGCCATTAATGTTATTGCAGCCTGCGCATTATTTGCGATTGCCACGCCGGTTATGGCGCTGGATAACGATATGTTGCGGCTTCGACTGGCAACAGACTCGCTCACCCAGGTCGCCAGTCGTGAACATATTATCAAACGCGGAAAACTCGAGTTACAACGCAGTCAGTGGGATAACTCACCTCTTAGCATGTTAGTCTTCGATGTTGATCATTTTAAAGAAATTAACGACAAATTTGGTCATAGAGCAGGTGACACTGCACTAAAAGAATTATGCGTTGCCGCGCAAAAATCGCTGCGCCCCTCGGATACACTTGGACGATATGGCGGTGACGAATTTATTGTAATACTTCCCAACACTGACCAAAAAATTGCACGACAGATTGGTACTCGTATTATGCAGCAAGCAGCTAATCTGGCGTTAACTTTCCCGTGCAGACTAACCATCAGTGTTGGTTTAGCACAAATGGATACCAAAGAAAGCTTCGACAGCCTGTTTGAGAGAGCAGATAAAGCACTTTATTTAGCTAAACAGGCTGGAAGAAACTGTATTAATAGCAGCGACTAGATTACCCCACCAGTGCTAACAACACCCCGGCGGCAACAGCAGAGCCTAAAACACCTGCAACATTGGGTCCCATAGCATGCATCAGTAAAAAGTTGTGCGGATTTGATTCCAGTCCAACCTTATTTACCACCCGCGCGGCCATGGGCACTGCCGAAACGCCCGCCGCACCAATTAGCGGATTAATTTTCCCACCACTTAAGCGGCTCATCAATTTCGCCATCAATACACCGGCAGCTGTTCCAATAGCAAAGGCCACTGCACCTAATACTAAAATACCTAATGTTTCTGCTTTTAAAAACTTATCCGCAGACATCTTGGAGCCAACAGCAAGACCCAAAAAAATGGTCACGATATTGATTAGCTCGTTCTGTGCAGTTTTGCTTAAACGCTCCACAACACCGGATTCACGCATTAAATTTCCGAGACAAAACATGCCAACCAATGGTGTCGCGGTGGGCAGGAAAAAAATGGTCAGGATTAACACCAACAAAGGGAACAGAATTTTCTCCTTAGAGGAAACTTCCCTTAGCTGTGCCATTTCGATCTGACGCTCTTTTTCTGTGGTCAGGGCTTTCATTATGGGTGGCTGAATAATAGGCACCAGTGCCATGTAGGAATAGGCCGCTACAGCGATAGCCCCCAACAGATCGGGTGCCAGCTTAGATGCCAGAAAAATTGCAGTAGGACCATCGGCGCCACCAATAATGGCGATGGCGGAAGCTTGTTTAAGGTCATATTCCAGTCCCGGCACCATATTTAATGCAATAGCACCAAGCAAGGTGGCGAAAATACCAAATTGCGCGGCGGCTCCCAGTAACAACATTTTAGGATTGGCAATCAAGGCCCCAAAATCAGTTAAGGCACCTACCCCCATAAAAATCAGCAATGGGAAGACACCGGTATCAATGCCCACCATATAAATATAATGCAGCATACCTCCGGCGTCACTGAAGCCAGCCAGTGGTATGTTAGTCAGAATCGCACCAAAACCTATTGGTAACAATAACAACGGCTCAAACTGCCTTACAATCGCCAGATAAAGTAACAACAATCCCAGGCCCATCATCACTAACTGCCCCAACTGAAAATTAGCCAGCGCAGTGGACTGCCATAAAATGGTTAACTTCTCCATGTTTTAGCTCACCATCAGCAAAGGCTGTCCGTTCTGCACTGACGCACCTTCAGACACCAACACTTCGCTAACACTCCCGCCATGGGTGGCGCGAATTTCGGTTTCCATCTTCATGGCTTCCAGTTTAAGCACCACCTGTCCTGCCTCAATTTGCTCACCGGGTTTAACCAGAATCGCCACAACATTGCCCGATAGAGGCGCATTTAAAGGCTGTACATTTCCATTGGCTACAAGAGGTGATGGCTGACTCCTGGCACCTTCATTAGTCTGAATATTCGTGATGTCACCGCCTGCACTCACCTGAACCTGATATTGTTTACCGTCTACGCTAACCACATAATTAGCCGGTTCATTAAGCTGAGCCTGAGTTACGACTGGAACAACCGAATTTGTAGCCGAGGCGTCAGTCTCCAGTTTTTCAAACGCATCGGGGTTACCACGATTTTGCAGAAACTTTAAACCAACTTGTGGAAACAGAGCATAAGTCAGTACATCGTCAATCTGGTTTTCTGCCAGCGAAAATGAATGCTCTTTCGCTTTGACCGCCAGCTCTGCTGTCAGATTTGCTAATTCGTCCTCAATTAAATCAGCGGGGCGACATGTTACAGGCGCGGCTCCATCCAACACACGTTGCTGTAATTCAGTATTAACCGGGGCCGCAGTTGTACCATATTCACCTTTTAATACGCCTGCGGTTTCTTTGGTGATGGATTTATAACGTTCATTAGTTAGTACATTTAACACTGCCTGAGTACCAACGATTTGCGACGTTGGAGTGACCAGAGGAATAAACCCTAAATCTTCGCGCACTCTGGGAATTTCCTGCAGCACTTCGTCAAAACGGTCTTCAGCGCCTTGTTCTTTTAACTGACTTTCCATATTAGTCAACATGCCACCTGGCACCTGTGCCACCAAAATACGCGCATCAACCCCTTTTAAACTACCTTCAAAACGTGCGTATTTCTTACGCACTTCGCGAAAGTAGCTGGCGATCGGTTCCAGTGCAGTTTGCGAGATCCCACTATCCCGTTCAGTTTCTTCAACCATAGCCACCAGCGTTTCAGTCGCACTGTGACCATAAGTCATACTCATCGGAGAAATCGCGCTATCAAGCATATCAATACCGGCATCAATTGCCTTCTGATAGGTTGCGGTACTCAAACCTGTTGTGGCATGACATTGCATCGCAATGGGAACGCTGACAGTTTGTTTTAATCCACTAACCAGTTCCGCGCAGTCATAAGGTTTCAGCAACCCCGCCATATCCTTAATGCAGATAGAGTGCACCCCCATATCCTCCAGTCTTTTTGCCATATCCAGCCACAAAGACAATGAATGCACAGGGCTCACTGTATAGGAAAGTGTGCCTTGTGCATGGGCACCAACTTCGATAGTTGTTTTAATCGCAGTTTGTAAGTTACGCACATCATTCATCGCATCAAAAATACGAAATACATCCACACCACTGGCATGCGCCCGCTCAACAAATTTACTGACCACGTCATCAGCATAGTGGCGATAGCCGAGTAAATTTTGTCCACGCAACAACATTTGCTGTTTGGTATTTGGCATGGCTTTTTTAAGTTCGCGAATTCGCTGCCAGGGATCTTCCCCCAAATAACGAATGCAGGCATCAAACGTTGCACCACCCCAACTTTCTACCGACCAATAACCGACCTTATCCAGCTCTGAGGCAATGGGCAGCATATCATCCAGACGCATGCGGGTTGCCAGTAACGACTGATGTGCATCACGCAGCACCAGCTCAGTAATTTTCAAGGGATTAGTCATTCGAAATATCCTTACGATATTGGTGGACTGCGGCACTAATGACCGCCACTAATTTTTCATCATTTACGCCTGAATTGATTGCAGGCATTGCCGCGTGCTGTGTGTTTTGTATCGAGGGTGCAAAAAGGCGTGCATTAATTTGCATAACGGCAATTAATAACACTAAAAATAAAAATACCACTCCCATACCAACCACCATCAACAATGCAGCTTCCCGCAGCATGTCGCCTATCGCTGCATTCATTGCTTTTCCTCAATATTTAAGTATTCCTCGTCCAGCTGATGAGCGAAGTTTTTAGCGTGAATAGCGTAAGCTTCAAGCTTTTTATCGGCTTCCGTGACCGGTTGCCAGCCAGGAACTTCCACCGGATAACCCGACGCATCCTGCGCAACAAAGGTCATAATGCAACGACAGGTATCCACTTGTTTATTTAACTTTGGGTCTCCTGAGGTTACGGTCACCAGAATGTTGATACTACTGCGTCCTGTATGAACCACTTTGGCAGTTAAAATCACCATCTGCCCAACTAAAATTGGACGAAAGAACCGAATTCCGCCCACTGATACAGTGACACAATAATAACCACTCCATTGGGCTGCGCAGGCATAACCAATTTGATCCATCCATTTCATCACAGCCCCACCGTGAACTTTCCCACCAAAATTGACGTCCGTGGGTTCAGCTAAAAACTGAAAGCGGGTTTCTCGTTGTGTACCACTCATGTTTTATCCTGTTGTTCTTATCTAAGTCACTGATTGATTAAATATTAACACCTTACCGTCAGTCAAAAATTAAACAAGCGTAATCATGGTTGATCATCGATATAGAGCAGATTAAAATGCGCCAGCAATCGCAATTTATGTGGTGATAAACAAATCGATTTGTTCGGAAATTCGACCTTTTGGTCAAATAGACGGCAGACGCGCCAAAAGCGCTAAAAAAGGTTTGACTTTAATGACCGAATCATTAAACTGCGGCAGCTCAAAACGGAGAGATGGCCGAGTGGCTGAAGGCGCGCCCCTGCTAAGGGCGTATAGGTTAATCCCTATCGAGGGTTCGAATCCCTCTCTCTCCGCCATTACGACGCGTGTGTAGCTCAGCTGGATAGAGTACCTGGCTACGAACCAGGCGGTCGGAGGTTCGAATCCTTCCACACGCGCCATTTTTGAGACTTAACTATATTTGTTGTTTAACGCTATAGTTATGGTGATACACCACTTCGCGTGTGTAGCTCAGCTGGATAGAGTACCTGGCTACGAACCAGGCGGTCGGAGGTTCGAATCCTTCCACACGCGCCATTTTTGAGACTTAACTATATTTGTTGTTTAACGCTATAGTTATGGTGATACACCACTTCGCGTGTGTAGCTCAGCTGGATAGAGTACCTGGCTACGAACCAGGCGGTCGGAGGTTCGAATCCTTCCACACGCGCCATATTTAAAACTAAAAAGCCCCGATAGAAACATCGGGGCTTTTTAGTTTCTGGTGTGCGGATAAGAACCGACGAAGGAGGTTCGACTAAAACATCGGGAATGTTTTAGGACAGCCGCAGGCTGGCCCGAAGGGCGAAGGGCAGGAAGCCCGGAGCAATCCTTCCGAAATTTATGGCTAGCGTGGAATGGGGTGAGAACCTCCCCAGGTTCGACAAAAATCGTCGGGAACGATTTTGAACAGCGTCAGCTGGCCCGCAGGGCGGAGCACAGGAAGTGCGACGTAATCCTTTCACACTACCTTTAATTCTTAGCTCAACTGATATTTTCGAAAATTAAATCTGGGTTTCAGACTATTACAATTTAAAAACATCGGGAATGTTTTAGGACAGCCACAGGCCGCGCCAAAGGGCGGAGCACTGGAAGTGCGACACAATCCTTCCACACTTCCAATCTAAAACAGAATTAAGCCCCTACAACCACACAAGCAAGCGGTTGTTCAACACCCATCCATTTAAAACTAATTTGTCCCTGATGTTCTTTAAACTCCGCTTCCTGGCTTTTGTAAAATACACCACTGGCGGTAGGTTCGCGGAACATTAATACATTAGTATGTAAGAAGGTGGCCATCATAAGACCTGGCTCAGTTTCAAAATACCTCGCCTGCAATGGTAATTGTTTTTGCTGATCACAACTGTAATTCACAACCTTAGATGGTGTGATTAAACCAAAACGTACCTGTAATTCAGCATCACGGATTAAATAAACATCATTTAAGCATTTAGCTGGCTCATCGCCTTCCAGACATGCCTCTCTGGCTTGTTGCCAGCCCTCCTGATCCTGCATCAATAACTGTTCCATTTGCCCGGAAACACGTTTTTTAACCTGCAATAAATGTTGATTTAAATTCAAATGCAAAGCATTCAATACCGGATCATTACAAACCAGGTCGTTAAGGGATTTATTATCAATCTGGCAACTAGTATCACTCTGAGCCCATGCTTTTTGTGGCTGCATAGACAGGCTAAAACAACTTACTACCACTAAGGATAAAAAGAGTGATTTACACACAACACGAATACCCATGAAAATTCCTTAACATTAAAAATAGTATTATAAAAAACTGGCAATTTGCTGTAACGATTTCTTTTGTAATGCATGGATGGGCACAGTCGCATCATCCGCAGGATATCCGGTTACAATCAACATATAAGGGCGTTCGGTATCCCGGTTACGCTGGCATATATCGGTTAAAAAACTCATCGGTTTGGGCGTATGTGTGAGTGTAGCCAGACCACTATGATGCAAAGCCTGTAATAAAAAGCCACATGCTATGCCCACAGATTCATGCACGTAGTAATTAGTTTTATCGTCTTCAGGTGCAATCCCACCACGCTTTTGACTAAAAACGGCGATTAACCAGGGGGCAACATCCAGATAAGCCTTATTAGCATCAGTGCCAAGTGGTTTTAAGGCATCAAGCCATTCATCTCCGGCACTACCGGCATAAAATCGCTGTTCATGCGCTTCAGCCTGCTGACGTACCTGATGTTTAATCTCATCACTGTGAATTGCGCAAAAATGCCAGGGTTGATGATTGGCACCACTGGGCGCGGCGCCCGCTGCCAAAATACATTGCTCGATAATCTCGCGGGACACGTCTTTATCACTAAAGTGACGAATAGTATGCCGACGCTTTAACTGCTGTAAATTTTGTGAGGCGCGCAACAACATCTCTTCAGGGGGATATTCAATAAAATCACTTAGCGGTAATTGTTCCTGCGACATAACGGCTCCTGTTAACCAAATGTGACCTTACCCTATCAGAATTGCGGTGAATAACAATTGCCATGCAACCCCCTCTGCACCACAACAAATCATCTAACTGCCTTCGGGTTTCATAAGTGTGCAATAACGCCAGGAGTTACTGCCAACCCGTAACCCGGCGACACAAATAAAAAGAAATAAAATCAAAAAGTTAATATGTGAACATTAGCTCACCACTGAATGGCATAGCTCCTGCAGCAGTTCATCAACACCACATTAGCGATATAGCAGGTGGCAGCCATGAGTGGATTAACTTTAAAGCAACATCCGTTGCGTGATGCACTGGATAAGGAACTGCAACAACGCTTGTTTCCGGCCCTGAAAGCACCATGCCGGGTGTGTCAGTTTATGCTGACATTTGACAGCATCAACTCTCCCAAAGAGCGCCGGATAATGCGAGCGTTATCTCATCAGCAAGGCAGCAGACTGGATGAAACCGATAACGATATAAATCTACCATTATTTGGAGGTCAGTTACGTTGGGAAAAACACAGTGAATACTCGTCTTTCATCTTTGTCCAACCCGGATTGAGTAACAACATCTTTGACGACCCGCTGGATTTTCTGCCATCGCGTGACTGGTTAAATCAGCTTCCAGGTAACATTCTGCGGATTGTTCAGATTAACGTACTACCACCGGGAAAATTAAACGACAAACACATTAGTCAGCTGTTCAATCCGGATAACTGTGTAAGCAGTTTGATATGGAATCAGCAGGCTCAGGTATGGACAGACTTCCAAAAACACGCGGAAGGCGCTGGTCGTATGTTGATTATCGATAATGGTTTGCCTCCGGCCAGTTTGGGCAGACTGGTTCAACAATTACTCGATTTGGGTAATTACCGTAAGCTCTCATTACTGGGCTGGCCTATGGCGCAAGTGGCATTAAACAAATTATCAACGCTGGAAAAACAGTTATCGGACATTACCCTGCAACTGGAAGATGACGAACATAATGACGAGAACTTACTGGCAGATATCAGCCAGACCGCCGCACATACAGAACATCTAATCGCACAAAACAGTGCTCGTTTACATGCCACTGCGGCTTATTACCAACTCACGCTGGATCGATTGCGTAACCTCAATGAAAGTGGAATTCCGGGTATGATGTCATTAAAGGAATATACTGAACGACGTCTGACACCCGCCTGTCGCACCTGTGAATCGGTTGTGCAACGCCAGACTGCACTTAGTAACCGTTTGGGAAGAGCTACGGAATTACTGCGAACCCGTATTAGTCTCAAGCTTGAACGACAAAATCAGAAATTGCTGTCTTCGATGGAAAAGCGGGTTAAATTACAACTTAAAATGCAACAAACCGTAGAGGGGTTTTCCATAGTCGCGATTAGCTACTATGCATTACAACTGGCAGAAAAAATGATTGCAACAATCAAACACTGGTTGCCTTTGTTACCAGTAAAACTGGTGGAAAGCATTAGTTATCCTGTGGTTATTTTAGTGGTGATTATTTCAATTAGCTGGTTAAACCGCCGGTTACATAAACAAAATAGCGATTAATCCAGCTTAAAAATTCAATCCCTGAAGCTGATTAAAGCGCACCAGATCACCACGCCCCTGCATCTCAGACATTTTGCGATCAAACAGTGCTTTTAGTTCCTCGGTGTCAGTTTGTTTGCTAAAACCAAAATATCCCTGGGTTTCGTCCAGAGCGGGCTTAAGTTCAACTATTTCTGACTGTAAACCCTGTTGCTGCAACATCCTGTGTGCTTCACGCTGATTTGCAATCACCAAATCCAGACGTTTTAAGCTCAGCATTTCCATACCATTTATTACTTTGGGTATATCATAAATACGCATCATCGAGCGTTTAAAATCAAATTTATTGCCTGCCGACCACCCCATAGGCACACCCAGCCAATAATGTTGCAGTTCTTCAAGATCGCCATGCCATTCAATTAAACTATCGCGAAAGGTATAAAACATCATGTGATCACGATAGAAGGGAAGCCTGGAATAATTCCATAACTGCTGACGCTGAACCGTTTTATAAGGACCAATTAATACATCTGCCTGTCCTTGTTCAACCTCCATTTGCGCATGTTTCCAGGGCATAATGTCAATCTTGAATTTGCGACCTTGCATGACCTGCTCTATGACATCTATAGCAACACCGCTTAATCTGCCGGTTGGATTTTTTTCAAGGATATAGGGGAACTGGGTGCCAACAAACCTGACGGTTTGGGCTGATAAACTCGCGCTACAACAGCACAAAAACAATAGCAAACAACGCCACCAGTTCATGCTACAACAACCTTAATACAGTTATAATGAATTCAGCATACTGATTATTTTAGTGAAAATCACGCCTTTAAGTTTCGGCGGATGACAGACTCCAATCGATTAATGTCTATCGGTTTACTGATGTAATCATCCATTCCAGCCGCAAAACATTTGTCCTTGTCTCCATCCATCGCATTCGCTGTGAGGGCAATTACCGGAATAGTCGCGCAATCACGACCTGCGTCTCCGCGACGAAGTGCCATGGTAGTCTGATAACCATCCAGCACAGGCATTTGACAATCCATTAGCACCAAATCAAACGCAGATGGAAAACGCGTTAATGTGTCCAGTGCCTGTTGCCCGTTTTCACAAATCTTAGCCTGAATGTGTAACTGCTCGAGCAGTTCAATAATGACGATCTGGTTAATCTGATTATCTTCTACCACCAGAACCGAACAAGCCTGTTTGTTTAATACGTTACCATGTTGTTCCGGTTCACCCTTCTCCAGTAGCGCCAACGGAGATTCATCGCTACTTAGTACATCACCTTGTTGTAAGCAGACGTGGAAACTAAAGCAACTACCTCGCAGTTGAGGCTCACTGCATACCTCTGCATCACCCTGCATTAACAAACACAACTGCTTAACGATGGATAACCCTAACCCTGTACCACCAAAGTTACGTGTTGTACTGCTATCAGCCTGTGTAAAAGGATTAAATAACTGTGACATAGTGTCGGCGTTAATACCGATGCCTGTATCGGACACAGAACAATACAAAACCAGTCCGTCATTTTTCGGTTTAATGCTGGCGTCAACAGTCACACTCCCCTCATGAGTAAATTTAAGTGCGTTACCGACCAAATTGTGCAAAATCTGGCGGACTCTGACCGGATCGCCTTTGACTCTCACATCATTTAGCTGACTGTAATTGGCAAACAATACTATGCCCTTATCCTCAAAAGCGGGCTGCATAATGGCAATAAACTGCTCAAATAAACTACCCAAATTAAAATTAACACTTTCCAGCTCCAGCTTGCCGGATTCTACTTTTGAAAAATCGAGAATATCATTAAGTAAACTCAGTAAGGACTCTGCACTATCGTAGGCCACACTGAGGTTTTTCTGCTGATTTTGATCGAGCGGGGTGCGCTTAAGCCATTGCAACATTCCTATAATGCCATTCATTGGCGTACGGATTTCATGGCTCATATTGGCCAGAAACTCACTCTTGGTTTTAGCTGCGGCCTCCGCTGCCTCTTTGGCATTAATCAATGCCATGCGGTTTTTAACTCTTTCGTCTACATCCTGAAATGACCCTTCAAGCCGGATACAGTGCCCGTTTTCAAATACCGCACTGCCGCGCGCAGCAACCCATAATTCATTCCCTTTTGCGGTAACAATTTTAAGCTCTTCATTCCAGTCGTCGCCACAGGTCATCGCTTGCTCGACCAAAAAGCGAATTCGGTCGCGACTGTATCCTTCTTCATAAAATTCAACAGCAGTATCAAGTTGTGGTTCGTAGTCATCACTAACCTCATGAATCGTTTTGGTCATGGAAGACCACAGCAACTTTTTCTCGACCAGATCGAGTTCCCAGGCGCCAATTCGCGCCTGCTGACTCATCGACTCCAACATAGTTTGCTGACGGGCAAAACGTTCATCTTTCACTTTACGGGTCAGTTCGTTGCCAATCCATTGCGCAAATAATCGAATCAGTTCGAGATCGTGTTCGGTAAAATCTTGCGGGCGGGGTTCAGAACCGGAAAAATTAAGCGTGCCATACCGTTGACCATCAACTTCAAGCGGAATGCCGATATAGCTCTCTAATCCAAAGGTGTGATAACAAGGATGTGAGCTGATTTCACTTTCAGCCACATGTGAAAAGGCCAGAGGTCCTTCGGCATTTAACGTATGAATACAATAAGTAATACCTAGTTCAAACTCGTCACCGGGTGAAATTTCGTTATTCGCACAATGTACGAAGCTCACGATATATCTTTGCTCAACGACGTGACTAATCAACGCCAGAGGAAGTGAGAATGTGTTAGTCCCAAGTACAAGTATACGTTTTATTTTTTCTGCGACGGATAACCCACTATCAGCAGTAATGTGATGAAGTGATCTCAGCGTATCAATGATGCGACTTTCTTCACTGGGCTGCATCTTATCGATTCCTTGGGCGAGGATAACAACCTGTTTCCTCAAGTTTCTCTAAAAGGTTATTTCAGGATAGCGGCTGCTGAAAGATTTTCACATCGAAAACAGCAATTTAATTACTTTGGTGGAAATTTGAAGGGAGATTTAAAATGTAAAAAAAGGCTGGATAACCAGCCTTAATTTGAGATGTTACTCTTCGTCCAACTGCTGATCGTGTGCAGCGGACTTGGTGTTCTTTTCAGCCTGTATTCGCATGTAAATTTCTTCACGATGCACAGACACTTCCTTAGGCGCATTCACACCAATTCGAACCTGATTTCCTTTTACGCCCAATACAGTGACGGTCACATCGTCACCTACCATTAAAGTTTCACCTACACGACGGGTCAAAATTAGCATTCTATTGCTCCTGTTCCGTTTATTCCAGTAATCAATCCCTTTCTAAACGTAGCTTATATTCAGGTATTCCCCAAATAATACTACCGACGGTTACGTTTTTGTGTCACTTCAAAAACTAGCCGATAATCAGGATGTTATCCCTAAATCCCAAAATTCTATTATAGCTGGTTTTCTAACCAGCCCGCGACAGACTCTATTGCCGCTTTTAAATTCTGTGGTTGGGTGCCGCCAGCCTGAGCCATATCAGGACGACCACCACCTTTACCACCAACCTGCTGCGCAACAAAGTTAACTAACTCACCCGCTTTTACCTTGCTGGTTAAATCTTTGGTGACACCGGCAATCAAATTCACTTTGTCACCATTTGCCAGACCTAACATTAGAACGCCGCTACCCATTTTTCCTTTCAGGCTGTCACACATATCACGTAATGACTTGGCTTCAACACCTTCCAAAACAGCAGCCAGTACTTTAACACCGTTAATTTCAACTGCCTGTGACAGCATATCGGCACCGGCCTGACTGGCCATTTTTTGCTTCAGCTGCGCTAATTCTTTTTCCAGCGATTTGCTTTGCTCAAGCACTTGCTGAATACGTTCAGCAACATGACTGGTATCCGATTTAACCATGGATGCCAACTCGCCAATTTGCTGAGTCTGCTGCTGCGAATAGTGCAGTGCCGCTTCACCGGTAACCGCTTCAATGCGACGCACACCAGCAGCAATTCCGCCTTCAGAAGTAATACGGAACAAACCAATATCACCAGTACGTTTGACATGCGTACCACCGCACAGTTCCACAGAGAAGTTGCCCATGGTTACTACGCGCACTTCATCATCGTATTTTTCACCGAACAATGCCTGAGCACCAGACGCTTTAGCGGCTTCCAGTTCCATCAGCTGAGTGGTCAAAGAATGGTTTTGGCGAATTTGCTCGTTCACCATATTCTCAATCTGTTGCAACTGAACTTTGTTGATAGCTTCAAAGTGCGAGAAGTCGAAACGTAAACGCTCAGCTTCTACCAAAGAACCTTTCTGATTCACATGATCGCCTAAAATTTGTTTAAGCGCAGCATGTAACAGGTGAGTGGCACTGTGGTTAAGTTTAATTGCCTGACGACGGTTAGCGCTGATGGTAGCTTCAACACTATCACCGACCTTAATCTCAGCACCGGCCTGACCTTTATGTGCAATCGCTTTACCCAACTTGACGGTATCTTTAACAGTAAACAAACCCGCGGCTGTTTTTAAGGTACCCGAATCGCCTACCTGACCGCCTGATTCAGCATAGAAAGGTGTGTTATCCAAAACAACTATGCCTTCCTGTCCGGCTGAAATCGCCTGTACAGATTGCCCTTCCACGAACAGTTCAAGCACGTTGGCCTGACCCTGTTCATTGTCATAACCGGTAAATTCCGATTGCTGATCGGATTTCAGCATTTCATTATAATCGGCACCAAAGTTACTGGCTTGTTGTGCACGCTGACGCTGCTGTTGCATCGCCGCTTCAAAGCCTGCTTCATCAATTTTCAGCTCTTTTTCACGCGCGATGTCGTTAGTTAAATCAGCAGGGAAACCATAAGTATCGTACAGTTTAAATACGGTTTCGCCAGCAATGGTATCGCCATCCAGTTGCTCAATCGCATCGTTAAGCAATTGCATACCGCGCTCTAGCGTGCGCGAGAACTGCTCTTCCTCGATACGTAATACTTTTTCAACTGTGGTTTGCAGTTGTTTTAATTCCGGATAAGCATCGCCCATTTGCTCAATTAGCGAGTTATATAAGCGATAAAAGAAAATATCTTTAGCGCCCAGCTTGTAACCATGGCGCACGGCACGACGAATAATACGGCGCAACACATAACCGCGCCCTTCGTTAGATGGCATCACACCATCACAAATCAGGAAGCCACAGGAACGGATATGGTCGGCAATAACCCGCAACGATTTATCTGTTAAATCGTTGCTGCCAACAATCTCAGCGGCGTCTTTAATCAGGTTTTGAAAAATATCGATTTCGTAGTTGCTGTGCACGTTTTGCAAAATAGCCGAAATACGCTCAAGCCCCATGCCAGTGTCGATTGAAGGCTTAGGTAAAGGATCCATGGTACCGTCGGCCTGACGGTTAAATTGCATAAATACCAGGTTCCAGATTTCGATAAAACGATCACCGTCTTCTTCTGGTGAGCCGGGAGGACCACCCCAAATATGTTCGCCGTGATCATAGAAAATTTCAGAACAAGGGCCGCAAGGACCAGTATCACCCATTGACCAGAAGTTGTCCGAGGTGCTGATCCGGATAATTTTTTCCTGTGGCACACCAATTTCTTTGGCCCAGATATCAAACGCTTCGTCATCTTCTGAATACACGGTAACCAACAGCTTTTCCTTGGGTAAACCAAGATGTTCGGTTAAAAATTCCCAGGAAAACTTAATCGCATCCAGTTTGAAATAATCACCAAAACTGAAGTTACCTAACATCTCAAAAAAGGTATGGTGACGTGCGGTATAACCCACGTTTTCCAAATCATTATGTTTACCACCGGCACGCACACAACGCTGAGACGACACCGCACGTGAGTAACTGCGCTTGTCCGCCCCCAGAAAAACATCTTTAAACTGGTTCATACCCGCGTTGGTAAACAACAAGGTAGGATCATCGGCAGGCACTAACGAGCTGCTACTGACTTTTTGGTGACCATGTTGGGCAAAATAATCCAGAAAGGTATTTCTGATTTCAGCGGTGGTTTTAAACATTAATAATCCTGGCTCAGTGACACAAAGTTGTGCGCAAAATGATTAAAAAATTAGCTCGCGAATGTATCACGATTACGCAGGCCTTTACAGATGCCGCAGCGACAAATCCCTTGGTTTTCAGTAGGAAATGACACATTTTTTACGCAGCTTATTAAATCATCAGTCAAACTGTGCAAATTTGAATCAACAATGTTTAACGATATGGGGACAAGATGAAAAATTTAAAGCGAGGAAGGTATGCAGGCAGAAATATCCCGCCTGCATATTTGAATTTACGCAACCAACTTACTGTTCTGGTGTTAATTCCAGTCCGTCAATAATATACAAAGTGTTAGCATCAACTTTGGAATGACCGGCATCCAGATACTTTTGCTCCAGTACACCACCGGTTGACCAGGTAGCAAAATCATCGTCGTTTAACACACCAATCGTGTGATCATTTATCAGCCACAATCCTTCCAGTTTGTCATGTGGGTATGCCACCTCTGCCACTAAATCGGCCACAAAGGTCTTTTCAACTGGCATAATACCGGCGTTGGTTAACCCTTCCCAACCCTGATTTAAAACCAGCTGTTCCAGTGTCTGACCGTTTTTGGTTAAACCAAGCTGAGCATCCTGTTGCCAGTCACCACTTACTGCAAAGGTTTCTAAATCAGTCGCGTTGCTGATATCAATTTTATACAAATGTTTCATCGCGTCAGGATTTTGCGCAAAAAAGGCACCATCACGTTCAATTAATACAAATTCCGTCGCGCTTAAAGCGACGATACCCGATTGCGAATTCTGTGGTTTTTGTTGCTTATACAAATACTGAGACACCGCACCATCTTCCAGAGAAACAGTTACAATCCGCACGATATCAAGGTTTTTAACCGAACTATCAGGCAAATACATAGTGGATTGCATAATACCCACCAGTGTTTTTTCATCGGGCGTAACCGTTAACCCTTCCATACCACGGTTAGCACGACGATAGGCAAATTCCGCGGGTAAATGGAACACATCACGGGTATCGTTAGCAAAGGCATTGATACGGCCAATTTCTTTGCCATCGGCATCAAAGTGCACTATGTGTGGGCCGTATTCATCACTGACCCAGAAAGTACCATCAGATAAGGCAACCAGCCCTTCTCCATCTAAACCGAAATCATCCAGTTTAATTGGATTAGTGGTTTCATCGTAAGGCGCATTCATATCCTCACGCAGTACTTCTACACTGCCATCGGCTAAAATGGCATAAGGTGTTTCACCGGTTCCGCCCAACGCAGAGGAATTAGGCAAGCCACTTATCGCATTACCGTTTGTATCTTTAAGTAAAATTTCCCTGATTTGCTTTACGTCGCCATTAGCTTGCAACTCAAATAGACCTATACGTGGCGTGTAATCGGGCGTTGGAAACAGTTTGCCTTTACCCTGATCACCGGTGTAATTGGCATTAGGTCCGCGATCCGTTAAGGCGTAAAACTGATTTGTATGAGTTGGATGCTTCACCATATCTGAACCGTAACCACCATTACGAATTTCAAATTTACGGCCGGGCTCAGCACCATCATCAATATCACCACGTAATACCGTATAGGGCAACGTTGAACCAGACGTGCTGACAGTATTGGCGTGACAATCGAGCGTGGTTGCGGTGACTTCACTGTCCTCCAATGTACCGTTGCCATCACTATCCAGACCTGATTCGATTTTAGTGCCGCCAAAAAAACAATCAGTGCTACCGGTTGCCAGTGATTGGTGACGAATTAAGCTATTTAATCCATTCGAACCGTTAGAACCATTGTTGCCATTAGCCCCATCCTTACCATCATCACCGTCCAGTGAACAGCCGGTTAAAAGCGAACTGACAACCAATGCAATAGCTAAACCTTGCGTCTTAAATCTCATTTATCTTCCCTTGTTTTATGTTGAGTAAAACCACCAAACTAAAACAGATAAATGACAAACTGGTTAAGGATATATGACCAGTCCCACAAAACGGTGCTGGGAAACCGCTAATGCAATTGTATTAGATGACATTCTTTACAAGCCTCACTCTGGATAAACAACAAAAAATACTAACAATTTGAATTAAAAGCGTTAATTCAGCTGGAATACAATTTGCTATTACCTTCGCGCACAAATTTAACTGTGTCCAAAACCAGAGTGAGTTGAGCCTTGCAGTATCAATTTTGTTAAGACTCAACGCCTCCTGGCTAAACATTCATTTAAAGAGGGATTTAAAAATGATTATTAGATGTTTAGTGTTAATTTTGACCGGCTTTTTCTCAACAATGTTACATGCTGAAGACTGTGAGAAACCTCTGAAGTTCGAAGAAAAAGGGAATCATGATTATGCATGGTTTTATCTAACTAACACCCACAAACATAAGGTGATAAATGTTACGGTAAAAAATAGCTGGACATATAACAACCAAAGAAGAAGTGAAACAAAAGTCTATAAATTAGCCCCCGGACAATCTGAAAATGTATTCAACTTTAATAGAAAGCAAAAGCCTCAATCAGAAGTCGCAGGCTGTTATTTTAATCCAATAACTGATGCTCAATCCGAGAGCGATTATCTTACATGCGTTAGCAGTGGTTATAGAGATCAGAGATGCTGCAATGATGTAAATCCATTTGTAAAAAACAAATACCAAGCATGTTCAACAACAAATATTCCAGATGAAGAAAGAACAACTTATTATCAATATTGTCTTGCAAATAAAGGCCCCAGATGTTGCGATCATTTAACGATTGAACTTGCAGAAAAACTCAAGGTCTGTGGATTTTAAGTTTGCAATTAACCAACAATAACTATCTTGTAGTAGTGTCACACAAAACAATGTCGATTATTAAAGCAATTATTTATGCTTTTACTGTTTGGCTTCTATGTTAATGTCAGTCAAATTCGCTCTTAACTCAGAATGTAAACGTTGAGAGTTAGGCAGCTGAAAACGCTTAGGGGATTAGTGTAATGGTCCCCTGTTTTTCTGGCGCAGAAACAAAGCTAAATTTTCTTTTCCGCCCGGAAACACCTGACTTGTTTTGTCTTATTGGAGGTTGTTTTGCAAGTTGTCGGCACTCCCGTAAACTGGATTTTAAGAACGGAAGGCTTGTTTGCTTTTTTAGCCGCAATTTATTTTTATGACATATCCGGTTTCAGCTGGGTAACCTTTTTAATTGCCTTTTTTATACCAGATCTTTCCATGCTCGGTTATTTGGTCAATAACCATCCCGGCGCTATTGCCTATAACATGGCGCATAGTTACATCGGTGCCATCATATGTCTCACCGCCGGTTTTATATTTTCAGTCAAGGTGCTGCTTTTAATTAGTCTGATATGGGTGGCGCATATAGGTTTTGACCGGGCGCTTGGTTATGGCCTTAAATACACTCGCGGATTCGGGTTTACTCACTTAGGTCAGACAGGGAAAAAGCGCGATACATAAGCCAGTCTGGTGAGACACTTAATATAAGATAATCTTTGTTAAACTCCTGCGCTCAATATTAGATGTTAGGTAATTTCAATGAAACAGTTTCTATTAATCACACTCTCTTTGATTATCAGTGGCTGCCTCGGCATGCCGGCGTCCGTTAAACCTGTCTCTGATTTCAACGTGCAAAAATACATGGGTAAATGGTACGAAATTGCCCGGCTGGATCATTCCTTTGAGGAGGGCTTGAGCCGGGTCACGGCGGAATATTCCCTGAAAGATGATGGTGGCGTATCGGTAGTAAACAGAGGATTTTCAGCATCTGAAAACCAATGGGAACAAGCCGAAGGTAAAGCCTATTTTGTAAACAGTCCCTCAGAGGGTTACTTAAAAGTCTCCTTTTTTGGGCCATTTTACGGTTCCTATGTGGTTTTTACGCTGAACGATAACTACCAATATGCGTTTGTTTCGGGCCCCAACACCGATTACCTCTGGCTTTTAGCCCGCACACCTACCGTGAAAAAAGACGTTATCGATCTATTTGTTCAAAAAGCAAAAGAACGCGGCTTTGATACTGAGCGTTTAATTTATGTGGAGCAGGACTAGAGCTGTGCTCTCAGCTATCACACTAAAGCCATCCATAGCTTTTTTCTCCCCGCGTCCATGCGGGGCGAGCCCCTTTTTTAGGGACAAAAAAGGAGCGAAAAAGTCCTACACTCCGCCGACTTTATTAACGTCAAAAACAAACTGGCTTTAATTCGAAACGGCCAAAGGCAGCAATCCCTGCAAAGCGTTGGCCTTGGCTAAACATCCTGTTTAGCCATTCGAAAGCCCGCTTGTTTTTGCCTAAAAGTCAGAGTCGCAGGTTTGGTCAAGCGCTGCTTGAGATATTGGTGGTGTTGCTGCGCAACTAACCTTCCGTCATAGATTTTAAGTTGGGTGGCTGTATTGGCGACTTCAACAATTAGTTGAAGCTATCAAATTAAAGCCATGCATAGCTTTATTCTCCCCGCTTCCATGCGGGGCGAGCCCCTTTTTTAGGGACAAAAAAGGAGCGAAAAAGTCCTACACTCCACCGACTTTATTAACGTCAAAAACAAACTTGCTTTAATTCGAAACGGCCAAAGGCAGCAATCCCTGCAAAGCATTGGCCTTGGCTAAACATCCTGTTTAGCCATTCGAAAGCCCGCTTGTTTTTGCCTAAAAGTCAGAGTCACAGGTTTGGTCAAGCGCTGCTAGATAAATTGATGGAGTTGCTGCGCAACCAACCATTTGCATAGAAGTTAAGTTTGGGCGTCGCGCCAGCGACAAAATTTGGCTTCAAGCCTTACACTGTTCGATATCATCCATAAGGTCTTTCACTCCACCGACTTTATTAACGCCAAAAACAAACTGGCTTTAATTCGAAACGGCCAAAGGCAGCAATCCATGCAAAGCATTGGCCTTGGCTAAACATCCAGTTTAGCCATTCGAAAGCCCGCTTGTTTTTGCCTAAAAGTCAGAGTCGCATTAAGTCAGGCTACGCCTGCCTGGGTTATAAACCAAAACCTCAGAATCATAGACGCCCCAACCAACGAATATCTGTACATGCCAGCCCTGTTTCTCCACTATTCAGCAAAACGACCCAATCGGTCGTTTTTATCCATCGATAAAATATTTTGAAATCGACTAACCCGCTCATTGGTAAAGCTTTTATTAATCTGATACTAATAGATCAAAGGACAAAAACGAGACAGGTTGGGGTAGAAAAACGACCCAATCGCTCACTATTAATTTGTTAGGTGAATGTGAGCATGCCCATGTTTGTGTGCTGAGCGAAAGAAAATAAGTTAATGTTATTCAAGAATATTTAATTGTATTACCAAAGGAAAAATATGAGCGATTCACCTGAAGAGAAAATGCTGAGTCTTTATCCTATTGACTATCCATTTGAAACATTGGTTAGCAGAATTAATGCAAATCCACCAAAGCTCAAGTTAGATCCAGAGTTTCAAAGAAAATACAAGTGGGATAAAGATGGCTGGGTGAGGTCATCAAGGTTTATAGAGTCATGCTTAATGAGAATTCCGCTGCCTTCTTGCTATTTTGCTGAAGACGAAGGAAGTAAGCACCTCGTAATAGATGGATTGCAGCGCTTAACAACTGTAAACCGATTTTTCAACGATGAATTCGCTCTTGAAGGGCTAACGATTTTTAAGGAGCTTGAAGGAAAAAAATTCTCTGAAATCGGTTCGTTTCAAACTGAACTTGAAACAACGACTATCAGGTGCATTGTTTTGAGGAAGGATAATCCAAAAAGCCTCATTAGAGAGATTTTTTCTAGGCTGAACCAAGGAGCGGTTGCGCTGACTGATCAAGAGATTCGTCACGCCATTTACTCTGGCTCGTTGGATTCTCTACTTTCTGAACTTGCTCAGGTGCCAGATATTGCTAGATTTGGCTTGGCTGAGAGTACAGAGGCTAAAAGCGGCTTGGAGCCTGAAGAACAAGTTCTCCGCTATTTTGCGTTCTCCGATGATAAAGCGCTCGATGGATTTGAAAGCAATCTAAAGAGTTTCTTGGATAATTATATGGAGGAGAAAAGCGCCTTGACGGATGAAGAGGTCGACGAGCACCGGAATAGATTTAACACAGCATTATCACTGTGTAATGAAGTATTCGGCGATGATGTTTTTGTGAATCCTACTGCTGGTCGAAAACGAAAGGGTTTAGTTCATTATGATCTTGTAATGACCACTGTAGGTGAGCTTGATAGAGAATTAGCGATCGCAAAAAAAGATGAAATCAAACAGGCATATGCAAATCTGTGCGACAGTGACAACTTTCAAAGAACATTGTCCGGTGGGCTACATAATAAAGGTGCAATAGTCAGGAGGCGCTCGGAATGGAATCAATTGTTACAGGGCGTCATTGATGGAGTATAGCGCCTTATACCAAAAATATGAGGCTTTGCTTACAACTCTCAAAGAAATCATCGCACAATCGCAAGCGAGGGTATTGAGGGAAGCGCCTGACGACATTTTTTCAGAAAATATAAACTTCTTTGTTAAGTCATATCTGATAAATATTTGTACGTACCTTGAAGCATATCTTCAAGATGTTGCTCTCGAATACTCAGGTAGAGTTACTGTTCGATTAAAACAGGCAAATATACCTCACAATTTCTTATATGGAAAACTTGCTAAAGACATCAAAGAAAAAGAACTGAAATATGTTGATGCTTCCTATGCGTACACAAAAAAGGAGCTGTCAGATATTATCTCTGGAAATCCATATAAAACAATTAATGCATTTCGATTGATTGGCATTGATTTGGGATCCAGTGAAAAATTTGTAGAGCACAAGAACCTTGTTGGAACCATAGTTAATAAAAGAAATAACATTATTCACTACAACGATGAAGCTAGTGATATTTCATTTTCTGATTTGCTTGTGCATATAGATGTGTTTCTTGAGTATATGCTTTCAATTGAGAGTCTACTGAGCGCAAGTGAATAAATCACATAACAAAGCGCTACTGTCGGACAAATTTTCCGCTTCGCTCCAAATTTTCCACAGAGCGCGGCGTTAACATTTACAATGAATATCATTGAAAATAACAAGTGTGTTTTAGCTGTAACAACATGCATCCTGATGTTTGCTCTTCATATTCTCTATCTGGAATATTCTGGAGATCTCCGATTTTTGGATAATGAGCTGACATACGATGAAATGCATTGGTGGGAAGTAATCATTTTATTTATTGGGCTCACTAGCACAATAACCGTATGGATTTCTTCAGTAATTCACTGCTTCAAAAACACAAGCAAGCTTATGAGTATTCTTATATTCCTCTTTTGGCCACTGTCTTTTATTTACTATTGGGGTTTAGCACTCCTTAAAATTTTTAGGAACAATTAACTTAATATTCGATTGAATTTAGTTTCTTTAAAGCCAAGCGAACGCTTGGCTTTTTCTTTTCTGAGACTCTATATCTCAAGCACTACATGACCCATTTTCCCCTCCACTGTGGCCAAGTTTTAATTCAGATAAGCAAACTGCCAGACGAGGCAGGGATGCCGAGTCAGCTGTGACAGAAAGGATGTGGATTTACAACGTTGGCAGTTTGCCTGAATTAAAAATTGAACAGACACAGTGCAGGGGTGCCGTTGGGTTCCAAGGGGGTTGCGGCAGCACAATCCCCTTGGTTGATGTCGCCAATGCGACGCCCAGGATTAACTTTTATGAAAAATAGCGGGTTGCGCAGCAATAACTCCACTCCCAACAAAACTACAACTATTACTGGGGTCAGAGTTAACTTTAATCTTATCAATAATATTGCGCCCCAAAGCCAAGCTAAGGCTTGGCTTTTTCTTTTCTGCGACTCGAACTTTTAGGAAAAAGCTGACTGATTTTCGAATGGCTAAACAGGATGTTTAGCCAAGGCCAATGCTTTGCATGGACAGCTGCCTTTGGCCGGTTCGAATTAAAATCAGTTGGTTTTTTCCGTTAAAAAAGTTAGTGGAGCGAAAGAGCTTTACTTCGGGCCTCCTGCCCTTCGCCTTTCAGGCCGCACTGCAGTGCGTTACAAAATTTAGTAGTTATGTTAGTAATACATTAACTTTCAAAAAAGGACTTAGATTGTGACAAAACATTTTTGTATTTTTCTTATTTTCAGTGCTTCATTATTTAGTCAGGCAAACGCAGATGAAGCAAGTCATCTGCGTAGCTGTGAGAGCGTTTACAATATCTCCATGGGTTCATTCAGCATGGAGCAGGCAAAACAGTTTGCCCAGGCTATCAGCCCTGAATTAGCTGACCAACAAGAAAAGATTGCCACCGCAATATTTGAAGTAATGACATCGGAAGAATATAAGCACGAATATTCTAAGTCGATAGCCTCAATATTTTCAGAAGAGGAATGTATCAGACTTGCAGATATCCTTGCGGATCCTGTTTTAGAGAAATTCAGGGCAAACAAAGGGGCTTATTTTCAAAATATGTTAAAACTCGCACAGAAAATGATTGATGATAGATTGAAGTAAAAAGCCCGCAGTGTGGGCTTTTTCTTTTCGGTGACTCGAAATTACAAACACTGCTTGACCCCATTCTCCCCTCCACTGTGGCCAATTTTTAATTCAGATAAGTAAACTGCCAGACGAGGCAGGGATGCCGAGTCAGTTGCAACTGAAGGGATGTGGATTTGCAACGGTGGCAGTTTGCCTGAATTAAAAATTGAATAGCCACTGTGCGGGGTGCCGTTGGGTTCCAAGGGAATTGCGGCAGCACAATTCCCTTGGTTGATGTCGCCAATGCGACGCCCAAAATTAACTTTTATGACAAGTGGTTAGTTGCGCAGCAATAACTCTACTCCCAACAAAACAACAACTATTACTTAGGCCAAAGTTAACTTAAATTTTCTCAAATATATCGCCCCTAAAGCCAAGCGAACGCTTGGTTTTTTCTTTTCTGCGACTCGAAATTACAAACACTGCATGACCCATATTCCCCTGCACTGTGTCTGTTCAATTTTTAATTCAGATAAGCAAATTGCCAGACGAGGCAGGAATGCCGAGTCAGTTGCAACTGAAAGGACGTGGATTTACAGCGCTGGCAGTTTGCCTGAATTAAAAATTGAACAGACACAGTGCAGGGGTGCCGTTGGGTTCCAAGGGAATTGCGGCAGCACAATTCCCTTGGTTGATGTCGCCAATGCGACGCCCAAGATTAACTTTTATGACAAATAGCTGGTTGCGCAGCAACAACTCCACTCCCAACAAAGCAACTCCCACAAAAAAGCCCGCATTGCGGGCTTTTTAATAACTATCACTATTGAGAAATTTTACTTCTCAAACTCCTTCAATGCTTCCAGCTCCTTTGCAGCTTTCAGCGTTTGGTCACCTACCCCTTGCATCAGCCATTTCACCATGGGTTTGTCCACATTCTCTGGTGAAAAGTAACGGTATAACCAGGCTGCAACTAACGCTAATAACACTGATACAACCAACTGCGCTTTTAACCAGGCGGGGTTGGCAATTTCCACCATATCCACACCAAACAAACTTTGTGCGCCAATCAACATAAAAGCAAAGTAGAAAGGCAATACCATCAGTGAGGTTTTGATATTAAACAAGGCTGATAAACGAATGTTGTTTAAATCGGTTTGTACCTCGACTACCGGCTTGGCGTAATCCAGCGCTTTGATTTTTACAATCTGACCAATAGCGCCAATGGTTAAGCTAATCGACCACAGCATCACTGCCACACCGGCCGCCATCATATAAAGTTTGTCCTGATGTGAGCCAACAAAATAACCTAAACACACCGTAATCAGTACACTTAACGCTGCCGTCCACTGGTTTAAGCTTAAGTAACCACGCAATTTATCCTGCGCTTTTTGCGATTTAATTTCTTTCAGCGCTAAGGTGTTCACTTTCACGCTTTGTTCAATTTGAGCTTCCTGAGCAGCCCACATATCCGTTAATTTTTGAATATCGTTCATGCTACTTCTCCTCATTAAATTCTTTTGCCAGTTTTTGTTTTATGCGCGATAGCTTGGTGCTTACATTGCTGCTACTGATATTCAGTACGTCGGCTATCGCGTCATAATCCAATCCGTCTAAATGCATAATCATCAGGGCTCTGTCTAACTTATCCAGCTGTTGTAACAGTTGCTGGATTTGAATCATCAGCTCTTCAGAGCCCCCTTGTGTTTCTGCTTCAACAAATACCTCTTCGGCAGAACTAAAGGTGTTTTTGCGTGCCATGTCGCTGCGTAAAAACGAAATCGCGGTGTTCAGTGCAATGCGGTAAACCCAGGTGCTTTGTGCAAAGTTCGGGTCGTAATTTTCTGCCGAACGCCAAAGCTGTAGTGTCATGTCCTGAATCAAATCCCGTCTGTCCTCATTGCAGTAGCTGTAACTGCGGGCAATTTTGTACAAAATACCTTTATGCCGCGCCAGTAGAGCTTCGAACTGTTTTTCCTTTGCCGGACTCATAGGCTTATCCTGTTATGCCGTTCTGCGATGCCCACTTACTTAGTGCTTGCATGGCTTCATCAGACTGACGTATGCCGTTATGGCTTTTACCTTCAATGATCTTTACTTCTCCATGCTTTAAGGTTGCCATTGCATTGGGATAAGCCTGAGCATCAAAAGCTTCATCGTTACTGCCCACAAAAGTAATCACCGGGGCGTCAATTTGTTTTAAGGCGTTTTCATAATCCACCGGTGCGGTGCTTAACATCGCACGGTAGCTGTACTGATTGGTGCCAGTGCCATCTGGCAGATTAAAAAACATCACAGGTAAATTATCGTAATCGTGATTACCCATTTGATTTAACTGATACAACCCCACCAGTCTCGCCATATGCAATTTTAAAAAGGCTTCACCCGCTGCATTAGGATCCATCTTTTTCACCGTTGGCGCTTTTGCGCCGAGGTTAGGTGCAAATAACGCATAGCCATCAGGTTTAATACTATTTGCCAGCTGTGCATGAATTAATGCGATGCCACCACCCATGGAGTGCCCGGCCAGCACCAGTTTGTTTTGTGGATACTGCTGTTTAATATATTGCAATACATCTTCCACATCATCGGCATACTGGTTAACGTAATCCACATCACCGGGTTTACCTTCACTTTGGCCATGGCCACGAAAATCCATGGCAAACACATTTGCATTTAACGCCGCACGCAATTTGCCCGCCATCACGTTAAAGGTGTAACTGGATGAGCTAACCCCGTGTAATAACAACACACTACTGGTTGCTGCGTCGTTAGCATACAAGTTAACTTGCATGGTTTTGCCATCACGCACTGTCACTTTTAATGGCGAGGCTGCATTGGGTTGATCTAAGGCCAAATCGGCAAAATCCTGTGCACTTGGCATCGGTGCCGGCGCGCTAAAAGTGGGAGCCGGTAAATTAACCAGGGCTAAGGCTTCCTGCTGTGCCGGATTATCTGCCGCCATTACCATGCAGCTCATACTGATGGCTGTGCTCAAACTTAAAACTTTGCTGAATAATCTCATGTTGTTCATCCTGTTTAATCAATTTACAGAATTATTCGTTTGAGCCCTCACAAAAATCACAGCCAGATGAAAATATTTTTTAATTTATACAAAAAAAGCCAGCATAAAGCTGACTTTTTAATTAATAAACAATAAGTTATATGATTGACTTTTTTCTAATTAAATCTGCAAATGGGAATAAATCACCCGCAAAGTATTATGCAGCGACTTTTTCATGGTGGGCCAGAATATTGAAATACTGTCCACCTGACCTTGTTTACACGCCGCTTCAAGCTGGTTGGATAAATCCAGTAAAGGTTCAGATTTTACGGTTTGTGCCATTTTGATGAGCTTACGCGCCTGCATCAAAATCTGACCGGCATTTTCTGCGTTTACCGCCTCATCGGTTTGTTCAGTGATCTGTTGCAGCTCTTCCAGTAAACGACTCAGGGCCACCGCTAAGGGTGCATTGTCAGTTTGTTGTTGTAAAAACGGCAGCAACTCAAACCAGATTTCTGGTGACTCGGGCAATGGCAAGTCGGCGATTTCCGGCGCGAGTATCACCTGCTGCTGTTCACCCTGGCTTTGTTTGGCCTGTTCTAATTCCTGCTGATGTGCCTGTACCCAGGCCTGTTCCTGTTGTTTTAACTGATCCTGACTGCTGGCCAGTTTTTGCTGTGCCTGTTCCAGCGCCTGTTCTTTATCCTGCAACTGGCTTTGGCTTTGCTGTAATTGTTGCTCCAGTTGTTTTAATTGCTCGTCCAGTTGTGACTGGCTGGAATCCTGTCTGGATAAACTTTGCTGGCTTTGACGATACTGCTCCTGAACCTGATTCAGTTCGGCCATTAGCTGCTGATGCTGTTGTTGCAGGCGTTCAACGTTGTTTTCACTTTGCGCCAGCACCTGTTGCTGTGAATCAAGTTGCTGCTGTAGTTTTTGTTCCTGCTGTTCGCGCTGAGTCAGCTCCTGTTGCAACTGCTGGGCAGCATTTCTGGCTTGCTCCAGTTCCTGCTGTAAATCATTCTCAGCGCTGCGGGTATGTTGTACCTGTTGCTCAGCATCCTGCAATTCACTTAACTGCTGCTGTAATTTTTGCTGCATGGAATCGTTTTGTTGTTGCGCCTGTTGCAATGCCTGCTGTAATTGCTGTTTTTGCTGCTCAATTTCATCGCGATGCTGACGCCACTGTTCATCAGTGCCCTGCATCATTTGTTGTTGCTTGTCGGCACGGTTTTGCACATCGGCCAGCTCAACTTTAAGTTGCTCCAGTTTTTGTGCTTCCTGCAAACGTTCCAGTTTGTCCTGTTCAGACTGATGCTGAGTCTGGCTGAGCTGTTCCTGAGTTTGTTGCAGGTTTTGTTGTTTCTGCTGAAGTTCCTGCTCCAGAGCCTGTTGCTGTTGTTTCCATTGCGCTTCACTTTCTGCCATTTTCTGCTGTTGTGTTTGGCTGCGTTGCTCTACATCCTGTAATTCCTGTTGCAGACGGTCAAAGATTTGTTGCTGACGCGCACGTTCGGCTTTTTCGGCTTCGGTTTGCTGACGCGTCTCATTTAAGGTTTTTTCGGTTTGTTGCAGTTGTTGTTGTTTTTGCAGTAATTCTTGCTGCAAGGCCTGTTGCTGCTCTTTCCAGTGCTGGTCTGCATCATTCACTTTGGCCTGCTGTTGCTCAGCACGTTGCTGCACCTCTTCCAGCTCTTTTTGCATTTGTTCCACGCGCTGTTGCTGCTGGGTTTTCTCAATTTTCTCCTGTTCGGCCTGTTGCTGAGCGGAATCAAGACGCTGCTGGGTTTCATCCAGTTGTGCCTGCTTGGCGGCTAACTCCTGTTGCAATTTTTGCTGTTGAGATTGCATATCGCCTTTTTGCTGTTGCGACATTTCCTCAAACTTTTGCATCTCGTGTTGCAAGTGATCGATTTGACGCGCTTTACCGCTTAGTTCTGCTTGTGCAACCCGATAGGTTTCTTCCAGTTTACGCCGCTGAATTTCGGCCTGTTCACTGGCTTTGCGCTGATTCACCAACTGTTCGCGCAGCCGTTCACTGGTTTGCCCTGAGCTGAGTAATTGCGATTGCAGGCTGGCAATCTGACCACTTACCTGCCCCATTTGCTGGTCTTTTTGCAATATGGAATCTTTTAACTGAGCAATCTGAGACGCTGATTCAGTTAATTGCTGCTGTTGCTGCTCACGCTCTTGCTGCAAACGTTCGCCCTGCAATTCGCTCTGCTCAAGTTGTTCGCGGGTTTTCTGGTATTTCTGCTGACTTAACTGCAAGGCATCAGCGATTTGATTACGCTGGGTTTGCAATTTACCCACGGTTTCACTGCTTTGTGCCAGTTGTTGTTCCAGCTCGGCATTGCTTTGTTTGCTCTCAGCCAGTAATTCCCGGCTTTTGTTGTAATCCTGTTTAAGCTGCTGCAAATGCGCGGTCACATCGGAATGCGCCTGCTGTAATTCATTTATGGTGCTGAGCTTTTGATCTAAATCCTGCTGCGCTTGTTTAAGGCGGTTTTCGGTATCCGATAAACTGCGCACCTTACTGGCTAATTTATCCTGACTACTGGCCAGCAACTGTTGTTGTTTTTCCACCTGACGCTCAGCCGCTTGTTGCAGGTTTATGGCTTCTAAGCGCTCTTCATCGGCTTTGGCCAGCGCGCGCATATCCATCCAGATACACAATACTGAGTCCAGTTTATCGCCCTGGAACATAGGCACGTAGGTCGCCTGACACGGCAAGGCTTGTTCACCACGCTGATGTTGCCACACCAGACTTTGCGCTTTGCCATCCTCCTGCAGTTGCTGCAATTTAGCCTGCAGTTTGTCTACGGCCTCCTGATTGGGATTGAGCTCTGGTGAATGCGGGAATTTACCGAGCAATTCATCCTCATCATCAACCGCAAAGAAATCCAGTGCCGCAGGGTTAAGTTGTGCAAAGCCGTCATTTTTGAGCACCGCCATTGGCATAGAGCTGTGTTGCAACAAGGAATCAAACTTATCCTGATGGAATTGCTGCTGGCTAATATCAAAAATCCAGCACAGGTAATGCCCGGCTTTTTCGTCATACATATCCATATGCAATTCGCTGGGATGTAATTCACCATCAGCGCCTTTTAAGCGTGCGGCAAATCCACGCAATTTTCCTTCTGCCTGTAACTGCTTAGCGGCTTTGCCCGACTGAGTGGGATCATTAAATAACTGATAAAAACTGGTCTTTTTAAGCTGTTCTTCATTCACGCCCAAACGCTGGGTAAAGGTCGGATTGGCCTGCACCAGTTTGTCATTTTCATCAACAATCGCCATGGCAACAGGTGCCAGTTCCAGCATGCGATAAAAACGTTGTTTGTGCTGTTGCTGTTCTTTTTTGGCTTGTTTGAGTTCGCTGATGTTTTCAAAAACGCCCACCGAGCCGCCATTTTGCCCATTAGCCTGTTTGATGCGCTGCAAACGAAAACGCAGCGTTTTACGGTTGCCCAGTTTATCGGTGAAGTCCCATTCCTTATGCGCAGAGCCAGACAGGCTCATTAACATCAAATCATTGCTTTGGTGCTGCTGACGAATATCATCCGGAATAAAAGACAACTCGTTTAAGTGTTTATCCTGCACCTGACTAAAAGTCACCGAAAAAAGCTGTTCAAAGGCATTGTTGGCGTTAATCAGGTGCCCCTGTTCATCTAACATATAAGTGGCATGAGGTTGCGCATGGGAAAAGGCTAACCACTCAGTTTGTTGTTTAACTAACTGCTGACGTGTTTGCGCCAAAGCCTTTTGCGGCAGGATCCAGATCATCAGTTTTTTGTGACCATCGGCCTGGGTTATCGCCTGCAGATACAAATGCGCCAGAATCAAATCAGACATACCACTGGTAAAACGGCATTCAAAATTCACCGGCTGCATTTTCATTGCCTGCTCAACGCTTTGTGACCACAGGCTCCAGTCCTGACGATAGATACGTTTTAGCAAAGTTTCAGCCGGGCCGTTTAGTTGTTCAATCGGTTCATCCAGCAATTCTGCCAGCGCCTGATTGACTTCAATCTGGTTTTGTTCCACATCAAATTGCACCTCAGCAATTGACGAGGCTTTCATCATCGAATCCAGTTGCTGTTGCGATAAGGTCAGTTCATCGATTTGCTGCTGATAACGACTAACATCATCCAGACTCAGGCTGAATGCCAGTTGTTGCTGGCTGTCACTGGCGGCGCGTAAACCTGCCAGATAGGTTTTCCCGTCCAGCTGAATATGGCAACGGGTAGCCATGGTTTTGGCAAACGCTTCAACCAGTTTGCTTTGCTCAGCGAGCTTAAGCACGCTTTGCCAGTGTTTAGCGCTTAATTGCTCGGGTTTTGCATTTAACCAGCGCGCCATTTGTTTATTCACAAACAGGATATTGCCGCTGGCATCAAGGTGCATCACACCTTGTTCAGCGTTTTGCAAATGTTGCTGGCTATCCTGCAACAGGTGACTGATTTGTTGATGTTGTAATTCAGCTTTGGCCAGCTTGCTTTTTTGCACTAAAAATAAAATCAGCAGGATTAATGCAATGGCAGCAACCACCGCTAACACTGCTAACTGAGGCACAGTTAATCCGAGCGGCAAGGCGCTATCGGCCGCCAGCGCTCGAGCACTATAAAAACCTGCGCTTAATAGCCACAGACAACAATTGAATAAACCTTTTGTTTTGGCCGCCTTTTTCACCCGCAATAACCCCATACTTCATTGATTTTTTTAGCATAACCAATTTTTGGTGTTTGGAATGTGCCGTAAAAACCACATGCGTGTATAAATCTATACCTTAAATATAGAGGGCTGGCGGCAAATTGTTGCTCAAATTAAAAGGTAGATTTTCGTTTAAAGCCTGGATGGGAAAATTCGCAGCTGCAGGCGTATTGAATTTGATCCGGCGAAAAGCCACGGTACTGCAAATAACGTTGGTGTTTTTGCTTTTGTTGCGCAGTAAGAGGCAAAGCATCGCGGCTAAATTTTTTATCATGCACCGTTTTAGCTAACTCAAACCAGTCTACGTCCTGCTCTGCCAGTGCCTGATTTACCGCGCTATCTTCCACGCCTCGTTCGCGTAATTCGTTGCGAATGCGCAACTGCCCTTGTCCTTTGGCGATGCGCTGACGCACAAAGCTTTCAGCAAAACGCAAATTAGACTGCCAACCACGCTGCTTAAACTGCTCAAGTATTGGTGATAACTCCTGTGCACTAATGCCACGTTGCTGCAGTTTTTGATACAGTTCACGTTCGCTGTGTTCACGGCGTGCTAACAAACGGGTCAGAGTTTCACGGATGGAGGAAGGCGTATTGTCTGTCATCTACTTTTGTACTTGGCATCTGGTTGGCCAAGTGTAATAGTTCCAGCCAATGCAGACCAGCCACGATGTTATCATGTCCATTAGTATTCAATTAGTTAGTGACATTTCCAGTCTCCCGCGCCAACAATTTAATTGCCTGGAGCGTCACGGTTACCCCTTTTTAACTCATGATTTTTTACAGGCACTGGAGCAACAACATTGTGTCGGTGGCAACAGTGGCTGGCAGGCACAACATCTGGCGATTTATCAGCAACAACAGCTCATTGCATTTGTACCTGTTTATCAAAAAAGCCATAGCTACGGTGAATACGTATTTGATTTTAGCTGGGCGGATGCCTATGCCCATCACGGGCTGGATTATTTTCCCAAACTGGTGGCGGCAATTCCTTTTACACCCGTGCCGGGGCCACGTTTAATCACTGTTGCGGGACTTGATTCAGATACGCTAAACAAACTCTACCAACAGATTGATCTGTGGTTTAGTCAGCAGCCTTATTCATCGCTGCACTGGTTATTTATCCCCGAATCTCAAATTCCAATTCTGCAACAACATGGTTATGCCATCCGCCATAGCGTGCAGTTTCACTGGTTTAATCATGACTATCAGCAGTTTGATGATTTTCTGGCACGTTGCAATTCGCGTAAACGCAAAATGATGCGTAAGGAACGCCAAAAGGTAACGCTGGCAGGCGTGACGGTATCGCGGGTTTCAGGTCAGGATCTTAGTGCTGAACATATGCGTCAGTTCTACCATTGTTATTGCGCCACTTACCTTAAACGCAGTGGCCATAGCGGTTATTTAAGTGAAGGATTTTTCCTGCAATGCCAACAGCAGATGGCCGACAATATGTTGCTGGTGATGGCGCACAGGGATGAAGAGCTTATCGCTTCTGCCCTGTTCTTTTTCGATGACAATAATCTGTATGGCCGTTACTGGGGTGCGCTTGAAGAGGTAGATGCGCTGCACTTTGAGTGCTGCTTTTATCAGGGTATAGAGTTTTGTATTGAACGCGGCATCAGTATTTTTAACCCCGGCACCCAGGGCGAACATAAAATTTTGCGCGGCTTTGAGCCAAGCTGGTGTTATTCAGCACATAAACTGCAACATGCCGATTTCCAACATGCTATCGCTAACTTTGTCATTGACGAACACAAACAACTGCAACTCTATCACCAGCAAGCCAGCAGCTTATTGCCTTATAAATCAGACTGATAAAGCTGCCAAACAAAACAAGCAAACCTGACTTTAAGTAAAAACAACCAAACTAAATGTAAAATATATTTGACATTGCATATTTTGCGATCAATTATAGTCAAACAAACTTTACTTAAAGACAAAGGAGATAGACAAATGACCCAACCCAATCAGGACAACTGGCAAAACAAGGTGAAAAGCAACACCTTAAAAATGGCTTACTGGACAGGCGCATGGTTAATGACTTTAGCCTTAGCCACCTTCGGCCCGGTTTTTTTGTGGCAACAACCAACCATTAGCCATGCGGCTACCATTGTTAACTTACTGGTCGGTATTGGTATGTTGGTGGCCAATCATAAACATTTGCAGGTACAGGATGAGTTACAGCAAAAAATCCAGCTGGAGGCCATGGCGCTGACTTTAGGTGTGGTGGTTATCGTAAGTATGGCTTATGCCACCATACAGGGTGACCAGCTACTTAATGTCAAAGATACCTTATCCAATCTGATGTTTATTATCGGCATAACCTACCTCATTGGTGTGTTTATGGGACGGAGAAAATACCAATGAAAAATCGCCTGAAAGTATTGCGTGCCGAACGCGACTGGACGCAGGGTGATTTGGCTAATGCGCTGGAAGTATCGCGCCAGACGGTTAACGCCATCGAAACCGGAAAGTTTGATCCCAGTTTGCCGCTGGCGTTTAAAGCCGCGCGCTTATTTAATCTGAAGATTGAAGATATTTTTTCGGATGAAAATTAGTAAGCAGGCTTCAACAGGCAATTCAGCCGCAGTTTGCTTTAAGCAAGTTGCGGCATTTCTTCCAACACCTGTTGCATACGTTTTTCAACCGAGCCCGATACCAGAGTAAATGGAATTTTGTGTTGTTTAAGGTAATCGAGAATAAAAGCCTGAAACTCTATGCGATTGGCATCGCCAGAACGTTCCCAGGTATCGTCATAGGGAATATCGGTATCACACACAATCACGCGCTGATAACGAGTCCAGCACTCGCTGGCCAGTTTGCTTAATTCAGGCAATGCACTGTTGTGATAATGCAAGGCAAAATGCCAGGTGGTGAAGGCATTGGTATCACACAATAAAATCCTGTTAGCATTGCTGATAGCTGCATCTTCCATCTGATTTTGCATTTGCGCGATATGCAATAACTGCCCGGGCGTTAAACGGCGGTCTACCTGATGTTCAAGCCAGTAGTCACGGCCATATTCTTCAACCCAGTTGGTATTAAGTTGCTGGCTAAGTGCATTAATCAGTGTGGTTTTACCGGTTGAAGGCGCACCAAGGAATACCCATTTTTTCATACTGTTACTTCTGTTTTAACTCTGTTTTGTTGCAGGTTTTGCCACCACTGCCATTGGCCAATAATCGACATAAGCAAAAAGCAGCCGTATAAAACCGAGGTTGGGTGCAAACCTTTTTGCCAATAAATCACAATAGCCACCAGATCCACCACTATCCACACCAGCCAGTTCAGTAACTTTTTGTACGACAATAACCATTGCGCGACTAATGAAGCGCAGGTGGTAAAGGCATCAGCATAGGGGAAACTGGCATCAGTGTGGTTGGCCATTATATAACCCAGGCCCGCAGAACTTAAGATAATTACCACGGAGCTTATAAGATAAAGTGTCGCTGAGCCCGCATCCACATCAATATGGCCTTTATCATCCGTGGATTTTGACCAAATCCACCAGCCATAAAACTGAAAGCCGATGTAAAAAATTTGCAAAATGGTGTCGGAGTAGAGTTTGCTCTGATAAAAAATGTAAGTGTACAAACTCACCTGCACCAGTCCTGCGGCGAAGCACCAGATAGAACGACGGATAAGCAAATACACACATAAAAAACCAGCGACTGTGGCTATCCATTCAATCGGAGTCGCACCGGCAAAGCCGGCTAAAAAATCACTCACTGATAGTGCTCTGCTTACGAAACACCAACAGCTGGTTATTGGCCGGTAAACGATATTGATGTTGGAGAGTTAGCTGCGGTTGCAGCGCGCAAAGCGCTTCAATATCGCGAATGCCACCAAAACCCTGTTCAGCCAGCCACAGATCAAACTGCGCATTGCTGTCACTGGTATATTCGCCATTCACATTAAACGGGCCATATAAACAAAACACGCCGTTATCAGCTAGGTTTTGTGTTATCAGTTGGAACATCAGCTCAACTTCATGCCACTGCATAATATGTGCAGTATTGGCGCTAAAAACCGCATCTACCGCTGGCAGCGGCCAGTCATTTTCACCAATTTTAAAACAAAGCGGTGCATGTAAATTATCGGCAGGAAATGCCTGATGCCAGCTAACAATACCGGCGTGGTTGTCCAATACGTCGCTGGTATGCCAGTTTAAATGCGGCAACAAAGGGGCAAAATGCACGCTGTGCTGCCCCGTACCACTACCAATTTCCAGTACCTTGCTGGCACTGGCAAATTGCTCAATTAAACACTCCGCTATCGGTTGTTTGTTGTTTTCACAGGCCTGACTAAAGGGTTTAGACATAATTTACTCTCTGTCCGGCACTAAGTTGATTTAATTGCTGCATAAATTCAGTTACCTCCTGATCGCCTTCCGCTGGTGCCCAGCTTGCAAAATCTTGTGCTGCCAGCGGCTGATAAGGGCCTTGTTTTACTTCTAAGAATGTCGCGTTTTCGGATTGGGCAATAATGCTGTGCCAGCAATGCGCCGGTAACTCCAGCCCTTTGTTATTGTTAGTGGAGTCGGCATCCAGCTCAATGCGCTCTAAAAGCACACCATCGTCATCAAATAATAAAAACGACACCTTGCCCGATACCATCAGGAAAAATTCCCATTTGGCCGGATTGCTGTGCCGATGCGGACGCACATAACTTTGCGGTGTCATGCTGATAAATAAACGCTGAATATTGTCGTTTAGATCCTGATGCACATTGGCGTTGGCGCGCTGGCGTGGCGAATTTTGTGCATCCTGTGCCAGCTGATTAAACAGCTGGTTGTCGAATCGTTTTATATTCATAGGTAGTAATTAGTTCACGGTGACTAACAGTAAAAAGCGGCACTTAATGCCGCTTTTGTTTAATCTCATATGCCCTATCCTGCTACATAGACAGATTAGGTGCCAGCCATTTTTCTGCGGCTTGCACATCCCAGTCCTTACGCTTGGCGTAATCTTCCAGCTGATCCTGCTGAATCTGCGCCACGGCAAAATAACGGCAATCCGGATGAGCAAAATACCAGCCGGATACTGACGCGCCCGGCCACATAGCATAACTGCTGGTCAGCTGCATACCGGTATGCTTTTCGGCTTCAAGCAAATCCCAAATATGTTGTTTTTCGGTGTGTTCAGGACAGGCGGCATAACCAGGCGCCGGACGAATACCCTGATATTTTTCACGAATAAGCGATTCGTTATCAAGGTTTTCATCGGCGGCATAACCCCAATACACTTTACGCACTTGCTCATGTAAATATTCGGCGAATGCTTCGGCTAAACGGTCGGCCACCGCTTTAACCATAATGGCGTTGTAATCGTCATGCTTGGCTTTGTATTCATCGGCCAGTTGGTCTTCACCGATACCGGCAGTCACCGCAAACGCGCCCACATAATCCTCGATACCAGAAGATTTTTTAGCGACAAAATCACTTAAACAGTAATTAGCCCCTTTTGGCTTTTGTGTCTGCTGGCGTAGGTGATGGCTAACACACAGTACGTCATTACGATTATCATCACGGTAGATTTCAATATCATCCTCTACCCGATTAGCCGCAAATAAACCGAACACACCTTTGGCAATAAGCTCGTTTGAAGTTTCAAAACGGTCGAGCATGGCATTAGCATCGGCGAACAATTTTTTGGCCTCTTCACCCACCACTTCGTCATCCAGAATGCGTGGATATTTGCCCGCCAGTGACCAGGTTAAAAAGAACGGTGTCCAGTCAATATAATTTCGCAGGGTTTTAATATCGGCCGACACTGACTGCACACCTAATTGTGCCGGTTTAGTGGGTTGATATTCATCAAACTGCGGCACAAAGGCGTTATCACGCGCCTGCTGCAAACTAACCGGTTTACTGCGCGGTTGTTTACGTGCATGTTGCTCGCGCACCACATCGTATTCTTTAGTCAACTGCTCAGCGAACGCAGCGCGGCTGTCTTTGGAAATCAGTTTCTGGCACACGCCCACTGCACGTGATGCGTTAGGCACATACACCACTGGATGCTGGTAATTCTGTTCAATTTTCACTGCGGTATGCGCTTTGGAAGTAGTGGCACCACCAATTAACAGCGGCAAATCAAACCCCTGCCGCTGCATTTCTTTAGCTACGTGCACCATTTCATCCAGCGATGGCGTAATTAAGCCCGACAGGCCAATCATATCGACATTTTCTTTGCGCGCGGTTTGTAAAATAGTCTCGCAGGACACCATTACGCCAAGGTCGATAATCTCAAAGTTGTTACATTGTAGTACCACACCGACAATGTTTTTACCGATGTCATGCACATCGCCTTTTACCGTAGCCAGCAGGATTTTACCATTACTGGAACCGGCTTCCTTTTCCTGCTCGATATAAGGTTCAAGGTAGGCCACAGCACGTTTCATTACCCGCGCCGATTTTACTACCTGTGGCAGGAACATTTTGCCTTCACCAAATAAATCGCCCACCACATTCATGCCATCCATTAATGGCCCTTCGATGACATGCAGTGGTTTTTCAGCTTGCTGACGCGCAAGTTCGGTATCTTCTTCAATAAAATCGGTGATACCTTTGACCAGTGCGTGTTCCAGTCGTTTATTCACTGGCCACTCGCGCCACTCAAGGTTTTCTTTGGCAACAGTTTTGCCATCGCCCTGATATTTAGGTGCGATATCGAGTAATCGCTCGGTGGCATCGTCACGGCGATTAAGGATCACATCTTCAACCGCATCACGCAGTTCTTGCGGAATATCGCTGTAAACCGCCAGTTGCCCGGCGTTAACAATGCCCATGTCCATTCCAGCAGCAATGGCGTGATACAAAAACACCGAGTGCATGGCTTCACGCACCGGGTTATTACCCCGAAACGAAAACGACACATTAGATAAACCACCGGAAATATGCGCATGTGGCAAATTTTGTTTAATGCGGCGACAGGCATTAATAAAGTCCACCGCGTAGTTGTTGTGCTCTTCAATCCCGGTAGCGACCGCAAAAATATTGGGGTCGAAGATAATGTCTTCTGGCGGGAAATCGATTTTTTCAGTCAGTAACTGGTAGCTGCGCTGACAAATTTCAAACTTACGTGCTTCGGTATCAGCCTGACCGGTTTCATCAAAGGCCATTACCACAGCCGCGGCGCCATAACGTTTAATTAAACGCGCATGGTGTAAAAAGGCCTCTTCGCCTTCTTTTAAGCTGATGGAGTTAACAATCGCCTTGCCCTGCACACATTTTAAACCGGCTTCAATCACGCTCCATTTGGAAGAGTCGATCATAATCGGCACCCGGCTGATATCGGGCTCTGAGGCAATCAGATTCAAAAAGCGCTGCATTGCTGCTTCTGAATCGAGCATGGCCTCATCCATATTGATATCGATGACTTGCGCGCCGTTTTCCACCTGCTGGCGCGCCACATCCAGCGCGGTATCAAAATCGCCTTCCAGGATCAGGCGTTTAAACATGGCAGAACCGGTCACATTGGTGCGTTCACCCACGTTAATAAAATTGGCAGTTGTCTGTGTCATAAAATCAGCAGATCCGTAAAACTAAAATTGACCAGCCGCGATATCATCACAGGCTGCAATAAGATGGTGGCGGGTTTCCGGCTCGGCCGAGGCATGACCGCCGCTGTGGCTAATCACCAGTTTCGAATTGGGCAATGCCTGATGCAATAACCACGCATTATCAAAAGGACACACAATATCGTATCGCCCATGCACTATGGTGGTGGGGATCTCGGCGATTTTGTCGCAATTGGTCAGGATCTGGTTATCGCTTAAAAAGCACTGATTAACCATGTAGTAGGCTTCATGGCGCGCCAGTGTCCAGCAGGATTTATCATCATCACACTGCGATAAAAACGCTTCATCCGGCAGCAAAGTGCAACTACTGATTTCCCAGATACTCCAGGCGCGTGCCATTTTCATCGCTTGTTGTTTATCGTCACCAGTTAAAATGCAATAGCAATTCTCGATGCTAAATTCCCGCTCAGTAATGCCAGCATCGGTTAAAAAGCGCTGCCAGCTATCGGCAAAAATGCGTGATGCGCCACCACCGGCAAAAGTCCAGTTAGTGTCCTGTTCACGAGCGAGAAATATGCCGCGCAGCGTTAAACTCAATACCTGCTGAGGATGCTGCTGAGCATACACCAGCGATAAGGTAGAGCCCCACGAACCGCCGAATACATGCCATTGTTCAATGCCCAGATGACAACGAATTTTTTCGATATCCGCCACCAAATCTGAGGTGGTGTTGTTATCCAGCTCACCGTGCGGCAGTGAGCGACCACAGCCACGCTGGTCAAATAACACCACCCGAAATATCGCCGGATTAAAAAAGCGTCTGTCATTTTTACTGCATCCTGCACCCGGGCCACCATGAATAAATAACATGGGAATGCCCTGCGGGTTTCCACACTGCTCCACATATAGCTGATGGCCATCACCTACATCCAGTAACTGATGCTCATAAGGTTCGATAGCAGGATAAAATTCAGTGAAAGACATAAGCAGACTTAAGCAACAAAAGGTTCTAAACCGGATAAACGCATACGCACCGGTAATTGAGGGATAGTGCGCGGTGCTTGATTCTGCGTGACCTCAAGCAAGGCTTTAATATGCTCAGGCGTGGTACCGCAACAACCACCTACGATATTAAGCAAACCAGATTGTGCCCATTCGGCAATATGACCAGCCATTTCTTCGGCGTCCATATCATATTCACCAAACTCGTTAGGTAAACCCGCGTTAGGATGCGCCGATACCGCACATTCGGCGACATCAGACATATCGTTGACATACTGGCGCAATAAATCCGGCCCAAGGGCACAGTTAAGGCCAAAGGCAATCGGTTTAACATGGCGCAGTGAATAATAAAATGCTTCGGTCGTCTGGCCAGATAACGTACGGCCAGAGGCATCGGTAATGGTGCCGGAAATCATAATTGGCAGGCGTTGGCCCAGCTCATCAAATACCTGTTCGACGGCAAATAATGCGGCTTTGGCATTTAAGGTATCAAAGATGGTTTCCACTAAGATGATATCAGCGCCGCCTTCAATTAACGCATGGGTGGATTCCACATAAGCAGCTACCAGCTCATCAAATTTAATATTACGATACCCGGGGTCATTGACATCGGGCGAGATAGAGGCGGTTTTACTGGTTGGCCCCAGCACTCCGGCCACAAAACGCGGTTTTTCCGGCGTGCTGTATTCATCGGCCACTTCACGTGCCAGTCTGGCTGCGGCCAGATTAATTTCGGCAGACAAGGCCTGCATCTCATAATCGGACATCGAAATAGTCGTGGCGTTGAAGGTATTGGTTTCGATGATATCCGCGCCCGCTTCTAAATACTGCGCATGAATATCACGAATAATCTGCGGCTGAGTTAACACCAGTAAGTCGTTATTACCTTTTACATCGGTATGCCAGTCGGCAAAACGCTCACCGCGATAATCGGCTTCTTCGAGTTTATGGCGCTGGATCATGGTACCCATGGCACCATCCAGAATTAAAATACGCTTTTCAAGCGCCTGATTTAAAACGGCTGCTGTTTGTTGCAAGTTCAAACCTCTATCAAAAACTAACGCAAATCGGCCAGATCGTACGGCGTGTTCTGGTACACATAATAATTTAACCAGTTGGTGTATAACAAGGTGCCATGTGAGCGCCAGGTGACCAAAGGCGAGTTTGCCGGATTGTTATTCTCAAAGTAATTTTCTGGCAAATTGGGGTTGAGTCCTTCGCGAATATCACGGCGATATTCCTGTTCCAGCGTATCCGGATCATATTCCGGATGGCCGGTCACAAATACCAGACGTTTGTCTTCCGATGCCACAATATAAGCACCGGTGCGCTCAGAACTGGCCAGCACTTTTAATGAATCAATTGACTGATAATCTTTTAGTGAAATTTCACCATACCGCGAATGGGGTGCATTGAAGACAGGATCAAATCCACGCATTAACTCGTCATGTTCGTAGTTCACCTGATGTGGAAATACGCCACACAACTTATCGGTTTTAAGTTCACGATTAATGCCAAAATAATGGTAAATCGCCGCATGCGCCGCCCAGCATAAAAACATGGTAGATTGCACATGGGTGCGTGCCCAGTCCATCACAGTCTGCATCTTTTCCCAGTATTTCACCTGCTCGTAATCCAGCAGCGCCAATGGTGCACCGGTTACTATAAGGCCATCGTAATTTTTGTGTTCAATCTGCTCAAACTGATAATAGAAATTATCCATATGCGCTTTGGGGGTGTTTTTTGGCGCTTTATTATCAATGCGAATTAAATCGATATTAATCTGGATTGGCGTATTCGACAGCAAGCGCAGGATCTGCACTTCGGTCTCAATTTTATTTGGCATCAGATTAAGAATGCCCACGTGCAGCGGACGGATTTCCTGATTGTGCGCCCGCTCACTATCCATCACAAAGATGTTTTCTTCACTCAGTACATTAAGTGCAGGCAGATCGCTTGGGATCCTGATTGGCATAAGGCCCCCTGATGGCAAAAATAACAGGATTAACTATGGCGCTATCTTGCCTATGCCACCAGAAAAAATCAACATCTTTACGTCTAGACGTCTAAATGAATTTATTTTAACTAAATATAGTTAGCTAAACGATGATTCACCTCAAACTACTTCTACAAATAAGTAACTAAAATATGCTAATTACAATAATTGTCAGTGAACCAGTCAGGAGACCAATCATGGCAGATAATCCACAATTTTCGGTTAATTTAACTTTGCTTGAAGGTTATAAGTTTGAAGTCGATTTTGGCGATGCGGGAACACTGATTACCGACGAGCCCCAACCTTTAGGTGAAAATAACGGGCCTAACCCTTCACGCTTACTGGCGGCTTCTGTGGCTAATTGTCTGGCCGCCAGTTTAATGTTTGCGATCCGTAAATTCAAAGAAGATCCGGGGCAAGTCAAAGCCACTGTATCGGGTGAAATGGTACGTCAGGATAATCGTTGGCGAATTGCCGATATGCAAGTTGAGCTAAACCTGGGCAATGATGCCCAAAGTTTACCCCATTTAGAACGTGCACTAACGCAATTTGAGAATTTTTGTGTGGTCACCCAAAGTGTACGTCAGGGCATTAATGTCAAGGTAAGTGTCAAGGACGCTTCGGGCAAAGTTATGCTTTCGTAAATTAAGGCAGCTACCTGCATACATGAGCAGTAGCTGCCGGTATTATATCTGAGGGTCTTGTTCCTGTTGTTCACGACAAAGGTTGCAACTTAATGTTTTGCCTAACATGTTTTCACGACCTTGTTCTGTCAGTACCCAAAAGCGATTTACCCAGGGCGGCTTGTGGCGAATATGCTGACAGTGCCCACATTCCAGCTCGGCTATCCAGTGTAATTGTTCATCCTGGTAAAACTCTACAATGGCTCGTTGCATCTACCTCATCCATTTTGACTGTACGCCAGTTGTATTAACTTAGTGATATCAATATGGATTTTCTCTCCCGCCCTAATGCAAATTTTATGAGTGGACTGACCAGGTGCACTACAGGGCTGTAAAAGTGGCGAGTCTGGTGCGTCAGTAAAACGCAAGCCGAGATCAAGTCGATTTTGGGTAACTGCGATAGCAACAAACTGACGTTTACGGCTAAAAGGAATATAACCTGCACGTCCTTCAACGCTAACATCATCACCTAGTTGCATTATGACATCGCGCAGCTGCGCGAATGTTTCGCGGAATTGCGCTTTTTTGCCTGTGTATTGCGCATCAATTTGCTGCTCGAGTGTGGGAGGTGTCCAGCCAGCACCCAAAGCCGCAGCTTCTGCAATCGCCCATTGGGAATTTTGTGGAATACTATGCTCAGATTTCAACCATTTACGCACCGCATTTTGATCAGACAAATCGAGCCCACTTTGTTTAACCAAATCAACCCATTGCTCAGTGGTTTTACCGGTGCGATTTAACATGGAGGCATTGACGGCATTTTTCATTTGCTGAGGATTTTTAATACCCATCAATATATCCCGGTGGCTGATGTCTGGAGCGGCTTATGCTCTGTAGCTTCACCCGGCGTAATAAATAACAGCTGGCTCAACTGATTGGTTTTTACAGTATGCCATAAGCCCTGGGGCACTAAAACATAATCACCGGCCTGATTTAACTCAACAAACTGATTTTGATGATTATGCTCAATAATTAGTGTGACGGTTCCATTTAATAACAATACCACTTCATCACCGTAAGGGTGCCTTTCCCACATGTTCCAGTCACAATCAAATTGATGAGTAGAAATAAGCTGGTGCTGTTTAAATAAATTGAAATCGCGATCCAGTGCCTGATAAAAATCAGCGGTTAAAGGGCGTGGCGTTGCCTTATCATCTGGCGCAATAACAACAAACTCCTGATTAAGATTGTGTTTTTGCAGACTCATTAGCCACGTCCTTATTGTTTAATTATCTTTACCCATGGTTTCATTACTAAATGAAAACGGCAACAGCTCACTGATTGGTAGTTGTCTTATTTCACCTTGCCATTTAAAGACCAGCGTAATATCCGGACCAAATTCAGAGATAGTTTGACGGCACATACCACACGGGCTGATATCACCTTTGGGTGAATAAACGGCTATCGCTTTAAAGTCTTTTTTGCCCTGACTAACGGCGTTACCAATGGCAACACGCTCAGCACAAATACCAGATGGATAAGCAGCATTTTCAACGTTTACGCCGGTAACAACAGAATTGTCGCCAAGCAAAATAGCAGCGCCAACAGGGTAATGGGAATAGGGTTCGTAGGCGTTTTGAATAACCTGCTCTGCAGCAGATAATAAAGCCTGTGCATCAGTACTGGATAATGTACTCATTAAATTATGTTCCTGAACTTTGTTATTGTCTGCCCATAAAAAGACAGCCTTTATTATGGCGCTATAGTCTTCATAAATTTGCACCTCGGGTCAATGACAGCGGAACAATTTGTTAGTTTAAGCGTGTAAATTAAATACGCAGTTAGCTCAAAAGGTAAACTTACTCATAACCACGGCATTTTCGTGACCATTTTCACTGGGGTAATAATTTTTACGGATTTCGATTTCGCTAAAATCTAACGATTGATACAAGGCAATGGCAATATGATTGGATTCACGTACTTCAAGCCAGAACTGCTGAGCCCCTCTTTTTACCCCCTGCTGCTCGAAGTGTTGCATTAAGGCTTTGCCATAGCCTTTACCACGATATTCGGGAGCAACCCCCACTTCAATCAAAGTGAGTTCATCTAACACCTGATGCGCTAAATACAATCCAACCAGCTGTTCGTTCTGATAGGCAACAAAGGCGAAATATTTACCACTTAAACAGGATAAAAAATTAGCGTATGACATCGGATATGCCTGAAATCGGCAATAGAGATCGTAAGCTGGCTTGGCTAACGACACCGTTAGCGGTTGAAAAATCAGGCTGTCCAAGTTTGCAATACTTGCCAAAGTTGTTTTTTACAGTCCGTTGATTGAGTAAGTTTGGTCAGCGAAGGCGTACTTAACGTATCGCCATCAAGCGACACTGAATCGCCTTCAACCCACTTAAGTGAAAGCTGTGTTCTATCGTCAATATTGCCGGCCAAACATAAATAAGTAACCAAATCCTGCACTAATGGATGATTATGATTTAACTTAATGACAACAGGATCAGGCTGTACAGACTCGACCACAGGATTATCGGACGCTGGTTTTGTCTGAACGTCATCTTGTTGCTGATTTTCGGCTTGGGCTGGTTGTTCCTGTTGTTTTAATAACGCCAGTTTTGCCAAAGCAACTTCCTGACTGGACACAGTTTTTTGATTTGAAGCTGTAACTGATTCAACAGGTTGAGACTGCGTTTGTTCATGCGCAGATTCTGCGTTTTCACGCAACACCCACTGAGTAATGCCCAGTTCAGATAAAACGTTTTTTTGGTATTCAGAAAGTGTCGTCATGACCAGCAGATTAGCACACTTTTAATAAAGGAAAATACCTGAGAAAAGTGGCAGGGGTGGAGGGACTCGAACCCCCAACCATCGGTTTTGGAGACCGCTGTTCTACCAATTGGAACTACACCCCTGCTGATGGAAGGCGCATTATACTTATGGCGAATTAAAGGTAAAGCAAAAAGCACTGCTCAGTTTTAAAAATTTGTTCATACGCTGTTTTTTTAAGCATTTAGCCTTTTGCAGCAGCGTACCACAAGTCTGACGTGAGTTGAGCCAGCGGCAACATATGCACGACATCCCGAGTGACCTGTCTGCCATTTAACTGACAACAGTCAGCATAATAACGACATAATTTGACTAATTGTCGAGTGGTCAATTCGTTTGCCAGTGCGGCACTGGCAATATCAAAATAACGATTGGAAATCGCAGCATATTCCCAGTCGAGTAAAATTCCCTGTGGTGCCGTACACACATGTTCAAACGTTAAGTCGTGATGACAAAAACAATCGCGCTTAGCACGCATCCACAGGGGAGATATTTTATCAATACGTTCCTGCCACTGCCCCCTATTGCTGGATATTCGGCTTAAATAACGCTGCCACTGAGCTAACAGAGGTAATTCATCTACATCGGCTTTTATGGCATGTACCCGGCTCAGAGCGGACGCCAGCATAGGTAAATGCACTTTGGGATCAAAACTGTTGTCGCGTAGTGTTTGAATATCCAGCCATTTTTCAATGTAGAGCAAACCATCATCAGAGATATAGACTGGCTCAGGCGCCAATCCCGATTTAGCCAGTTTCAACTGCAAGGAAAACGTTTCATTGCGGGTGAGTAATACAAATTCCTCACCCACAAAATACTTAACCAGATATTTATTACCTGCGGTTTCCAGATAGTAATTATTATTGATGGTACCGCCATCAATTTTTTGCAGATGAAAACCATCACTGACAAAACTGAGAGATGACAGCCGTTGTTGCAAATCCTGTTCTATGCGCATTCAGGTTCCTGTTGTCGCAAATTCATATCCTGTTGCCATTGACGATAACCGTAAAAAGCAAATCCTAAATACATACATAGCAACAATGCAGTTAAATACAAGCCCGTTGCCCAGCACAAATAAATACCCGCAGTGTTAATGACCTGCCAGTAAAGCCAGCTTTCAAGCACCTTGCGCGTTTCCAGCCAGGTTGCATATAAACTAAAAACGGTGACCAGAACATCCAGCTCAGGCAACCGGGGCGAAAAACTTTTTCCTACCACGGCAATTAAACCCGCGCTGATGACAAGCAGACCGGCAATAATCATCAGATGTGTTTGCCAGTTCATTTGATGCACTTTTAGCTCAACACCCTGTTTAGGTTTACGCCAACAGTACCAGCCATAGATTGCCATAATCAGGTAATACAAGTTAAGTAGTGATTGCATGGGCAAACTCACTTCCCACATCAACCCCACATAAATACCGGTACTGATTAACGCGCATAACCAGCATGCAATATGTTGTTTGGCAGCCAGCCAGACATAGGCAACAGCCAATACTACAGCCACAATTTCCCACGGCGATTGTTGCTGCCATTGTTCACCGAGCGTTGATATCAGACTCATTTACCGCTGCCTATGGCGTCGCCATTTAAAAACTTACACACAAAAGAAGCCTGACCAATTTCCTGATGACTACGCTGCATTTCTTCCGCCAGTATTCTCATGGTAGAAATATATTCACCTTCGACCACGGTTGATGTACGCCCGGTATCAATGGTCAGTTCCGGATATTGATTTAAACGTTCAATAAAACGTTTAATAGGTGTGATGTATTGCTGATTTAACGGATAAAGCGAAATCTCTGCGATTAACTTCATAATAAATATCCTTGTTGGCGACAGTCATTTCAACTGCCGCTGAATGCCTTCATTAATAGTGATAGCTCAGACTAATGCCCACACGTCTTGGTTCACCAAATTGTTCATAGGTGTGCGCCAGATATTCATCGCGTGGATCATTACCAAAATAGAAACCACGATTGGCATAGGTGCGATCAAATAAGTTACGTGCATACACACTCAGCTTCCACTGACTGAACTGATAATCCAGGCTGGTATTCACCACAAACATTTTGTCCGAACGGGAATCGTGACTGTACGAATAATAAAAATCGTCCTTAGCATCAAACTCCACTAACCAGTTCCAGTTGGTATCCAGTTGCCAGTTTACCCCAGCGTTTAACATATATGAGGGAGCATGAGCTTGTTCACGACCATCCAGCGCAATAATGCTATCGCCGTCTTCACGGGTAATGCCGTTAATGTCAGTTTTTAATAATCCTAAATTAGCGAAGGTGCTTAGCGTGTCATTGAGCTGATAGCGTAACTGCATTTCCACGCCATAGTTTTTGCCATCAGCGGCATTGTTGTAGAACCCGGCAAACGACTGGTCATTCACAAACCAGTTTTTGTACTGAATATCATCACGCCATTGATAAAACAGATTGATATCGTAGGCAAACAGGCCGTCGGCAGATGAGCCTTTGGTGCCAATTTCAGTGCCTAACAACGACTCTGGTTCAAAGGTTTTATGCGAGAGCAGTAAGTCCTGATAATCTGAAAAATCACTGTCGCCCTGTTTACCCAGCGCTTCGCCATTCACGCCACCCATTTTAAAGCTGCGTTGCAGGCTGATGTACAGCATCTGGTTTTCGCTTAGCTGATAGTGATAACTCAGTTCCGCGCCCCAGTCGTTATCACGAATATGAGTATCCACACTATTGGTATCAGCGTAATCCAGTGATTGTGACGATAATCTCAAACTGGCGGTAAACCAGCTTTGTGCTGAAAGCCCACGGCTGATTTCGCCAAAAACAGCACTGTCTTTACGTTTTACATCACTAAAAAACTGCGCTGTGGTGTAGGCATCCCAATCAAAAAAGTCGCGCTGTAAATCTTCGTCTTTATTGGCAAGATAAGCGCCAAACGTCCAGCCGTTATGCTCATTGCCATAATGGCTTAATTTAACGTCAATGCTGGTATCGTTGCGATCACGTAAATAGCTGTCGGTGCTTGAATATTCCCAGCCCGGCGCAATGCCAACGTAACTCCAGTCTTCGTCAAAGCCGTACCCTAAATTGGCATTTAAATGGGATATTTGCACATCCAGACTGGCAAATTGCCAGCCGCTGTAACTGGCTTTTACTGCCACTGCGCGGCTTTGCTGACGATCAAACCCGGGCTCATCCGACAAGGTAGTGCGGTCACGATTAAGCGAAAAAGCATCATAGCCATTATCAACATCGATAAAATGGAAAATCGTATCTATGTTTAAGTCTTCACTTGCCTGCCAGAGGATTTTACCTCTGGCGGTCAGCTCATCGACACCATTGGTATCGTCACGGCCTAAATAGGTGTTTTCGACAAAACCATCACTTTGATTACGGTGTACAGAAACACGGTACTGGCTGTTATCTGATAACGCGCCGCCGGCCGCTAATCCGGTATACCAGCTACCATAATTAGCCATGCCAAACAAGGCATCGATACTAGTGGTGGCTGAGGTTGGGCTGGTGATGACATTGATCATGCCCGCCAGACCATCGGCACCAAAACGTGCGCTGTTTGGTCCTTTAAATACTTCAACCTGTGCCACATCAAACATGCTGGCACCGGCTAATAAACCTGAATAGTTGATGCCATCAACTAAATAACCGACCGAAGGATTAATCGGGTCCACAAACTGGCTGCGCTCACCTATGCCACGAATTTGCACAAAACGACCACGACTGGCGCCACTGGCAAAATTCACATTGGGCGCGCTGTTAAACATGCTTTCAATATGCTGTGCATGACGCGCTTCAATGGCTTGTGGATCCCACACGCTAACACTGGATGCCAGCTCAGATAACGGGGTTTCATTTAAGGTGCCGTGCACCACGATCGATTCAAATTCAGCATCAGCAGCAACGTCATCAGCCAATGCTACTGGCGTTAAACAGAGTGAGATTAAACTGGTGAGATAAGTTAATTTTGAGTTTTTCATAGGATCTCTTCATTCAGAAAAGACCCGGCATTACGGCAGGTAAAAAGGTTATTGCTTCAGCAGCCCATTCCTACGCCGGTATTATCCGGATCAGGTATAAGGGTTCCCATCGCTGGATCTCAGCCAGGCAACATTTGCGCCCAGCACCCCTTGGTGTCTATTTTTGCAAGCAAAAATATTGTCGCTGATTTTACCAACAAGTTAACAGGTTACAAGCACCTCAGATAAATAAACTTTCATCATATTGGTGTTTATTAATTAGCGTTCAACGCTTGCCTAAACTATTGATTTAACCTATCTAATAGGAATTAAAACTTATGTACATAAGTGACACAAAGCAATGATAAATGGCAGAATGCCAGCTTTGTATTATGCAATCCAGGTACAGAATAATGCACAATTTTACACCTTATAGTGCTCTGCTTGGCGGCCTGTTTATTGGCTTGTCTGCACTATTATTATTTGTTTTGATTGGCCGCATAGCAGGTATCACAGGTATTGTGGCCGGTATGCGATTATCTCTTGAACCAGAAGCACGCTGGCGCATGTATTTTGTCGGAGGATTATTAGGTGGGTGCTGGTTAGCAGTACAATTAGGCATGCCTTTACCGTCAGCACCACAAGGTTCTACATTAAAAGTGGTTATGGCTGGATTCCTGGTGGGTGCCGGAACCGTTATTTCTAATGGCTGCACCAGCGGACATGGTGTCTGCGGAATTAGTCGTTTATCTAAACGTTCAATTATTGCGACACTTGTTTTTATGCTCAGTGCTATGCTAACCGTCTGGCTGGTGGGAAGCTGACATGAAAGATTTATCCGCATTGCTGGCAGGATTATTATTTGGTTTGGGATTAACGGTTGCGCAAATGACCAATCCACAAAAGGTACTGGATTTTCTCGACATCACACGCCAATGGGATGCAAGTCTTGCTTTGGTCATGGGGTCTGCTTTAGTTGTCGCTGCGATAGGCTATGCGCTTCGATTTAAGATGCGAAAACCTTTCTATGCCACGGGATTTAATTTACCCAGGCGACTCAAAGTTGATCGAAGTTTAATTCTCGGCTCCATCTTATTTGGTGTAGGCTGGGGAATGGTAGGTTTATGCCCGGGCCCCGCAGTGGCATCTTTAGTTTATGCAACACAGCCTTTGCTGTATTTTATTATCGCCATGTTAATTGGCATGTTTGTTTCTAAAAGGTTGCAGTCAAAATGAGTGAAAACGCATTACTCGATACAGAACACGCAGCACAAGCTGCTGCATTTTTAAAAGGTCTGGCCAATCAACATCGTTTACTGGTGTTGTGTCATCTGATTGATGGTGAGAAAAATGTGGGCGAATTATTAGCGCGCTCAGAATTAAGTGCGTCAGCACTATCGCAGCATATTGCAGTATTAAAAGAGCAGGGATTTGTTACTTTTCGTAAAGAAGCACAAAGCCTTTATTACCGACTGGCAGATAAGGATATTGTTAACTTCCTGATCCCATTAAAACAACGTTTCTGCCCTGACGAATAAGTTAGCTAGCTCTTCAGGCAGCGTTGTTCTGCCTGCTGAGTTAACTGTTCTGCCAGCCAGTGCACATTCCACAGGTGCTGTATATCATTACTTTGGCTGTCTCCGCTCTCAATTCGACGTACCCACTCATTAATCATAGTGACAAAACCCCGTTTAAATAAGGTGGTTTGCCAGTCATCAAATCCCAACGGTATTTGCTGATTTTGCTGGTAATGAACCCCCTGGCGCAGATTATCAATTTGCCAGTGTTGGTTGCAGCTATGGTACTCAAGCCGTTCCTGATTAATACCATTTAAACGGTTCATGGAAATACGAAATTGAGCCTGTTGTTGCTGCCAATTCACACTGATAGTAGCCAGCTTTTTCTGTTCAATGCTGGTCATCAACTGAACGTCCGAAGGTGCTTGTTTGCCACAAAACAAAGCAAAATCAATTAAATGAATAAAATCATCAACAATAAAACGGCGCGGCTCATCAGGCAGATTAAAACGGTTTTTCTGATAGTTTAACGACAACAAAGGTGCTGATATTGCATCCTGATACAAAGGTGCATAGCGGCGGTTAAATCCGAGCATAAAGGGCAGGTTTTGTTTAGCTGCCAGCTCAAACACCGGTTCACATTGCTCAAAATGATAACTCAGTGGTTTATCGACAAAAACCGGAATACCAGCCTGCAAGGCCTGCATCGCCATCTGACTGTGAGCCTGGGTTGCAGCGTGGATCATAATTGCATCCACTCCCGCCGCTAAAAGATGTGAAAGCTCGGTATAACATTCTTTTATCCGGTACCGGGTACTTATCCTGTGCAAACATTTGGCATCACGTGTACATAAAACAAGCTCTGTACCTTCTCTGCCAGCCAGTACTGGCAAATACGCCTTTTGCGCAATATCACCGAGTCCAATTATTCCTATACGCATAAATACAGATTCGTTTTCCCTGTGGGTGTACATCGTCAACATTAATCTATAACATATTGTTTTTGTTTGTTTTATTCAAGGATGAAGTATGTACAAAACACTTTGTTGTTTATTGATAATCTCAATTTCCCAATTTACCGCAGCGTCTGAGTTTAAGTGGGATGATTTTGCCCAACTACCCATTGTTGAACAACCACAGATTTCGCCCGATGGGACCAAAATTGCCGCCATTTATAATACGCCTGACGGCGCATCTGTTATTTATAGCCAATTTCCGACCCTGGACTTTTCAATTCTGGCCAAACTTAAGTTAGGCAGAGACAGAGTTGATCAAGTTAGTTGGTCAGGCAATCGCTATATCATTATTTCAGCCAGTTATCCGCAATGGTTAAGAGGTGAATTTTACAGGGTAAGTCGTTTATATGCCTTCGACCTCGAAACACAACAAAGCAGAGAACTCACCCTGCGCAAATTTACTAAAAATAGTTGGTACGAATATCAAACCTTTACCATTGTATCCAACCTTAAAAATGATGAAGACCATATTCTGGTTTCAACTTATGATGACTTAGACGCTGGATATTCTGTATTTGAAGTCGATCTGTCGAATGGCAAATACGAAAAAATCCAAAACAATGAGCATAATATCCATTACTGGAGCGCCGATAAAAATGGCGTCGTTCGACTGGGAATTGAACGGCACAAAGATGATGAAAAAATCACCCGTACCATATGGTACAGAGAGAAGGAAGGCGCGGATTTAAAAAAGCTATATACGCGAACATTGGGCGAAGGCATTACGTTTAATGTGATTGGGGTAAACGATGATGGCAATAAAGCCTATGTTTTATCTGACAGGGAAACCGGAAAACAGTCACTTTGGTTATTTGATATTGTCAGTGGCAAATTCGAAAAGCTGATTTACAGTAATCCAGATTATGATGTGGAAAATGGTCTGCTCAACAGCCAGGGAGAACTTATTGGCGCCTATTACAGCGATGACTATTTACGCAAGTTTTATTTTGATGAAAAAGATAGTGAGCAAGAAAAGTTTCTGTCTAAATTATTAAAAAGCGAACATGTTTATATTGTCAGCCGCAGTCAGGATAAAACCAAAATTTTGTTCGCGAAAACCGAAGACAATAAACCCGCAACCTATTTTTATTTTGATTCGACAGCCAAAAAAGCAGGAATTTGGGTTTCTGAATACCCGGCATTAAATAAACGTCAGTTTCCCCATGTGCAAAATTTTAGTTTTGTGACATCGGATAACGTTGAGTTGCATGGATATCTGACGCTTCCCCCCAATATCAAACACCCACCATTGATTGTCATGCCACACGGAGGCCCCCATAGTCGTGACTACAAATATTTTGATCCTGAGATACAGTATCTGGCAACGCAGGGATATGCGGTGTTGCAGGTAAACTTCAGAGGCTCGGAAGGATTTGGTACTCAATTTGAATCAAGTGGCTACTTCGAGTGGGGTAAAAAAATGCAACAGGATGTCTATGAAGCAATGGATTGGGTAATCAATAGCGGCAAGGTATCCAGGGGAAAAGCCTGCATATTAGGTAAAAGTTACGGTGGTTATGTTGCGTTGACAGCCAGCTTCCAACAACCGGAGCGCTTTGACTGTATTATTAGTGTCTCCGGTATTTCTGATCTGCAGGAGCTGGTGGAAGATGATGACAATCAGGGCATGTATACCGGACATATAGTCAATGTATCCGATGAAAAAGCGGTAAAAGCGCTGGCAGACGTATCGGCAATCAATCACATAAACCAAATAAAAAGCCCAATACTGTTAATACATGGTAACAAAGACACACGCGTACATTATGAGCAATCTGAAGATTTTTATGACAAAGCCAAACGCAATAAGAATATTCAATATATAGAAGTTGAAAATGGCACCCACTTTTTTGATGAACAAAAAAGTAAGCAACTTTACTTTGAAGAAGTGACAAAATTTTTAGATACCTATCTTCATTAAGCAGAGCCGCCATTAAGGCGGCTTTTTTATGCTGAAAGTACTCTTTTCAGGCATTAATTACTCAGCACTTGCTTTAACGCCGCTAAACACAAGGCAATATTTTCGTTACGTGCAGCATACCCCATTAAACCGATGCGCCAGGTTTTTCCGGCGAACGGACCAAGTCCTGCGCCAATTTCAAGGTTAAACTCATCCAGTAAAGAGCGACGAACAGATGCATCGTCCAGTCCCTGAGGGATATTAACCGCGTTAAGTTGTGGAATGCGCTCAGACTCAGGTACCACAAAATCTATGCCCAATTCGTCCAGCCCTGCTACTAGTTTTTGATGTTGAGTTAAATGACGTTGCCAACTTTGTTGCAGACCTTCTTTGTATAACATGAGTAACGCTTCATGCAGTGCGTACAAGGAGTTAACGGGTGCGGTATGGTGATAACTGCGTTTGCCTTTTCCACTCCAGTAAGTCATTACCAGTGATTGATCTAAAAACCAGCTTTGCACCGGCACCTTGCGATTTTTAATCACATCCACCGCTGCGGGGCTAAAACTGACAGGCGATAAACCCGGTACGCAGGACAAACATTTCTGGCTGCCGGAATACACCGCATCGATCCCCCAGCCATCCACATTTACTTCGACGCCGCCGAGCGAAGTAACCGTATCCACTATGGTTAAACAGTTATATTGTTTGGCGATTGAGCACAGAGTTTTGGCATCGGATAAGGCACCGGTTGAGGTTTCGGCATGAACAAAGGCAACAAACTTAGCCTCTGGATGTTGCTTTAATGCATCCTCCAGCTTTTGCGGCGTAACCGCTCTGCCCCATTCATCTTCGACCACCACCGCTTTAGCACCACAGCGAGTGATGTTTTCACGCATACGCTGACCAAACACGCCATTTATGCACACCACCACGCTATCGCCCGGTTGCAATAAATTCACAAAACAGGCTTCCATCCCCGCAGAACCGGGCGCAGAGATGGCAATAGTGCATTCATTGCGGGTTTGAAACGCAAATTGCAGCAATTGTTTTAACTGCTCCATCATGCCGCCAAAGGTGGGGTCAAGATGACCAACCGTCGGGCGGGAAAGCGCGGCCAAAACCTGCGGTGCGATATCAGACGGGCCCGGGCCCATAAGTGTACGTTGTGGCGGAATAAAAGAACTGAAGGTCACGGTAAAGTCTCCTTACACAAAATTAGCCACAGCATAACAGGCTTGTTTCACAAAAATTAGTACCTATATATACAGGCACTGTTATCTCGCTTCACATTCCATTTATTTGCAACAACACAGGTGCCTTCATGCAAGATTTTATTTTTCACAACCCGACCAAAGTGGCATTCGGCAAAAACAGTATTCAACAATTAGCTACGCTGTTACCTAAAGACAGCAAGGTATTGCTGCTGTACGGCGGTGGTAGCATTAAGAAAAACGGCGTTTACGATACGGTAATGCAGCAGTTAACAACCCATGAAGTAGTTGAATTTGGCGGTATTGAAGCCAACCCTGAATACACTACTCTTATGAAAGCCGTGGAGCTGGTTAAGCAACATCATATCGACTTTTTGCTGGCAGTAGGCGGCGGCAGTGTGGTGGATGGCACCAAGTTTGTGGCCGCAGCAGCTGAATTTGACGGCGAGCCGTGGGATATTCTGGCCAAAGGGGTTGAAGTAAAAAGTGCGGTGCCACTTGGCTGTGTATTAACCTTGCCGGCCACCGGCAGTGAAACTAACATTGCATCTGTGGTCAACCGCAGTGAATTAGGCAAGAAATTGTCATTTTTATCCGAGCATGTGCGTCCGCAATTTGCCGTGCTTGATCCTCAAACCACCTATAGTTTACCGGACAGACAACTGGCCAATGGTGTAGTGGATGCCTTTGTACACGTGATGGAGCAATACCTCACTTATCCGGTTAATGCCACCGTGCAGGACAGATTCGCTGAAGGTATTTTGCAAAACCTGATTGAACTGGGCCCGCGTGTCTTTGAAAAAGATAACTACGAAGTGCGAGCCAACCTGATGTGGAATGCGACTCAGGCACTGAATGGTTTGATTGGTGCAGGCGTACCGCAAGACTGGGCAACTCACCAGATTGGCCATGAACTGACTGCGCTGTATGGGTTAGATCACGCAGTGACACTGGCGATTGTATTGCCACAAATGATGCGTCATCAGCGCAGCGATAAACGTGAAAAACTGCTGCAATACGCCAGCCGCGTTTGGCATTTAGACACCTCAGATGAAGAGGCCGCCATTGACCAGGCCATTGTTAAAACCGAGCAATTCTTCCAGCAAATGGGCATGAAAATTTATCTGCATGAACACAATGTGGAAGAAACGGTTGTACGTCTGGTTCCCAGAAAACTAATGGAAAATGGCATGATGAGTTTTGGCGAGCGCGGCAACCTTACACCCAAAGACGCCGAACTGATAATTAAAGCCGCGTTGTAAAGTACGCTGTTAGTTTTATACCGCTAAACCAAGGGCTGCAGTGCAGCCCTTTTTTGATTTCTTAATACATTTGTTATAAGCATTATTGCTGTGTCTCTTCAAACTCAATTTTATATTCTGTTCTGGATATACGAGCTTGATAAACAGGAACTCGAATGTGGTTTAGCCTTAATGCTTCCCAAACCCTATTTTGGGTTTCTTTGGATGCGCCACACCCAAAGTAAACACTTGATATAGCCTCTTTAGGAATATCAGTCAGAATAACATCCATTCCGTATTTATCTTTAGATATAGAAAGCCGGCTATCAATATGATTTAGAAATAAGCGTTCTTCCTCCTCATATGACCACTCTATGGGTTTTTCCCCGAATAATTTCTGACGGTAGGCATAGTGACGAGCATTAACACATGAGCGCTTGGTTGTATAAACTACAGATAATGGTCTAACAATATCCCCAGCAGGATCCCGTCTGTGGAAGAACTTATGATGCTCATCAAATCCAATAACATATCCTTCATTGCATGAAGCATAGTGCGACCACATTAATAAACTCGAATTAGTTCTAGATAGTGACAATATCCCCAAATGCTTTAAAAGATCAGTCAGGGCAGAGCCAAGCTTATACGGATTTGAGAACTCTAGAGCATTTTTACGGCAATCGGCTTTAATTTGCTCGTAAAGATTCCTGTTTTCCTCTGTTTTTTCAATTTCTGGCGCATTTACCCAACACTTATCAAGATCCTCAATGGCCTGACTAAGAACAGTGTTAATATCATCACTTATATCAACAAGAGGATAAGCTTCAAATGGATCATTTAACGATCTAAAAGGTGAAAACCTTATCTTAAGTTTTTCAATCACGTCCAGACGTTCGACTGGCAGATATTTGAAAAGCACGATCCCCCCTTAACTCGTATAATTCCGCAACCAACGCCCCTGAGGAGTTTACTATTTTGTAAAAAAGCTAAATGACACAAAAAATAGGGCAATATCTACGACTCTGGCACTTTTATTTTTCAGACTCTTTCTAGCCAATAGTCATAATCCGTTGAGCGCCCAAAAATAAAGCCAAGTATTAAAAGTACAATAATTAGCCCAGGGGCTGTTCCTAGCGAGAGTATCGAAAGAATGACAATCACTGCCCAGACAATATTTCTCTTTCGTTTACTCGCCTTCGTTTGTTCAACTAGTTTCTTCTTCAGTTTTTCTGCACGTTGGTTTAAGCCCGACAATTCATTTTCTCGATAGTTGCCTTTTGAATTCCTCTTGGCAATGGTCGCTGCTCGGCCACGAAAATTATGAATAGTGTAATAATAAGTTCCACTTCCCGTGCCGGCTTCGGATCCTTTTGTTTTGTAGTAATCAAGATTAATTAAGGCATTGGCTCCTATCCTTTTCGCACTATCTATTACATCTCGTTTTGCTGCATCAGGCGAATCTCTTGATGTTCCGTGAAGGATCCACGCACCATATTCCATAACATCCCAGCCGCGGACATCATTTGATCTAGAGGTTATAAATTCATCTGGAGTAACGAAAGTAAGCACCTCCAACGGATCGATAAGCGAGCAATTCTTTGCTTTATAGCCTTTGGGAGTAGCTTGTTGCTCAAAATCAACGAAAACTTGTTCAGATAGTTTTATAACGTGGCTCTTATCTCGGAATTCATCCTCATGAAAGAAGTAGTCCTTACCATCATCGCCCTTTATGAATCCGTACTTTTTTTCTGGCAAATATGTCCTGATAGTCCCTTTCATGCCTCACTCTTATTGCGTACAACAGTATTATTATACCCAGAGTATTTTGTAACCTGCTGATTAGCAAGCCAAAAGATATAGGATTCAAAATAACAATTGGGGAAAGGCGGCAACATGCCGTGATATCGCCACTATACGGCGTGGCTGCTTTATTTTGTATCGATAAGCCGTGCAGAAATATGAATTTCTACATATTGACGTTATTGGTCTTTAAGAGATTGGCAGTGAGGGGCTAATCCCCTCACCGTGCGCTAATTAATGTCAGTTCTAATACCAGTTCCAACTTCAGTTTCGAGATTCGTTCCAACATGGATAAATAGCGATTCTACCCCGCTATCAATTACAGAAGTGGGTAGAAAAGGCTTTTTACTCAGGATGATATCCAATCCTGAAATTGCCCCAATGGCGCTTATTCACATAGATTGGCGCCGTTAAATCGTGCATAACCTCACCGGTATCACGCTTATAGGTTTGCAGTAAAAAACTCTCTGTATTAGCACCGCAGCGCTTACCAGTAGGATCATTAAAAATGCGTTTAGTGCGGTTATGCACAAGATCGTAGTCATAATCGCCCTTAAGCGGCTGGCTAAATTTTTTATTATGGGTGGGGAAGTAGCCATTTTTGTCTACCGCACCGGCATACACAATAAACGAATGTTGTTCTAACACAGGTTCCTGGATGGCAGGAAAATGCTGATCGGCGAAGCTATCATACTGCGTGGAATATTTGGGTGGTTCAGTATCACCGAAGCGTTTGTAATCACAATCAAAAACCTGACTTTCACTGAGTTTGCCTGATTGAATGGCTTGTTCAAATAACTGGCTAATTTTACCTGCGCAACTTACAGCCAGTTCACGAACGTGTGAATTTCGATCTACAAAGTTAAAGTGCTGCAAATGACGGAAAATATCTTCTGACTGGCGACTCAGCTGAATGGCTTTTTCTGATGCTTCAAAAAGCTCTTTTTCGATGTCTTTGATAGTGCCATGCACCCGGGAAATATTTTGTGTAATCGATTTATTGGTTTGAGTGTGAGCTGCCGCCGTATTTCGAACCTGATTCATCGATGCTGACGCATCTGTAGTAAACTCCGAACAACCATGCATTATCCCGACAACACCTTCAATTTGCTGCGCGATACTGTGTCCCTTTTCAGCTACCTTATTCATTGCCTCTACCGATGCCGAACTGGAAGAAAATATCTGTTTGACCACATCTTCAATGCCCTGGGTTGCATCGGTGGTTTTTTTGGCCAGTTCTCTGACTTCATCAGCCACCACCGCAAAACCCCGTCCCTGATCACCGGCACGTGCAGCCTCAATTGCAGCATTTAATGCCAGCATATTCGTCTGATCGGCTAACTGATTAATGGTATCAACGATGCCACCAATCGCTTTGGCTTTTTCTTCCAGTTCCGACAACAGTATTGCTGTGCTTTTAATGTTGCTGTCCTGTTCCTGATGACCTTTTAACAAAGCATCCAGATTGTTGGCGCCTTGCTTAGTCCCCTGATCAGTCTGCTCAATACATTGGGTGGCGGTATCTACCGCACGCAGTAATTCATCATTGTCATGCTCGATGGTTTGTAATTTATCCACCACTGCTGCCGTTTCGTCGACCTGATGTTTGAACACGCCAGATAATTTATCGACAAAGTGTGAAACAGTAGCGCCACCAATAGCAATACGGCTGGTACCTGAGCCTATTGCTTTAGCGTGTGTATCTGATTGCTGTGACACAGTGGCTGTGATGGTTTCATCGTTATCTTCGGCTTGCTTCGACAGAAAAAATGACGTCGCAAATCCAACCATGGCAACAATAATAGCCTGCCACCAATAACTTATTTCTAACCAGCCAATCAATACAGTGATGAGCAACACAACACTGGCAATGATGATGTGCTTAAGCATATTTTAACGTCCTTTCATTGTTCACTATTGATATGCCATATGAATGCAACAACGCAATCTATTTTCTAAAACAAGCCTAGATGGATTTTAGAAAAATACGAATTTAGTATTTAAGCCAAAGACTTAACACAATTAAAAAAGACGAGGAAATCTTACGGATGAGCCAGATAAATGAATAAACCACAATAATATTGCGATTTATATGCTGGAAAGCCGGTTATTAACCGGCTTTATTAGCGGAGGGAATGATTACTCAAATACTGGAGCATCATAATTTTCGGCTTCATCGCTATAAGCCGTAACCTGCGCATCAGCAACCATGCCCGTTTCTGCCTGAACCTGAGTCTCAAAAAACTGCTGAATCTGTTTGCGACGGCCATGCGCAGACCAGGCTTCAGCACTTTCCCAAATTTCATTAAATACAATCGGATATTCATTACGGCTGGCACTGGGATGGTCAATCTGACGCGTGACTATATATTGAATACATCCAGGTTCGCGCAGCGAATCGGGTTCAAGGGCTTTTAACGTTTCAAATAATGCCTGTTCCTGACCCGCTTTTGGTTTAAATTGCGCAAGAACAAAAACTCGCTTAGACATAATATTCCTCAGTTTTACTTATTCAAATTCATTTAATCTGCGTAGCCACTACCAATTGCACTAAATGGCATATCCAGCTCCAGTTCGGGCACTTGTTTACCAACCCAAGCAGGAAAGGTATTACTGTTAGGCCCGGGAAACAGACGATATTGATTTGCCCATGGGTAGCGAGCAACTGCTTGAGTAATTTGGGGGATCAAACGCTGCGCTTTGTCCCCTGTTACCGAAAGTACTTTGTAAGGTTTGGCGCCATACCAATAGCGATCTGGTGTAGCAGTTGTATATTGACGCAAAGCCGGACGGCCCTGATCAACACCCCAACCAACAACCTCATACACAGTATATGAATCAACATTTTGCGACTTAACCGCGAGCCAGGTATGCACCGCAAACCAGCCACGCCAACTAAAGGCATCGGCAGCATAAACTTCGATAACCGCATTTTTTTCTGTAACAGGATCTGGTGCAATACCCGCAGGTTCACGACTCGCTGTTCGCCAGTCTGCACTGGCACAACCAGCAAGCCAAATAACCACTAATAAACTCAGGTACTTTTTCATCACAAGTTCCTTTACACGCCTTACTCTGTCCCTGTTTTTACGTTAAAACACCAGCCAATACAAACCGATAACGATGAATAGCGCCGCAGCAAGCTGATGTACCGCCGCAAAGGGAATACGTTGCATCAATTTTTCACCGTAAACAACCACAGGCACATTGGCCAGTAACATGCCGAGCGTGGTGCCTAACGTGACCCAAACCAGGGATTGATATTGGGTGCCAAGTAAAACGGTGGCAATTTGGGTTTTATCGCCAATTTCAGCAATAAAAAATAAAATGGTGGTGGCAATAAAAGGACCGTAGCGGTCAAAGCGACTATCGCTTTCTTCATCTTTATCCGGGATTAATAACCAGACCCCTAAGGCAATAAATGAAAAGGCGATGATACTTTGTCCGACAGATGATTGAAAAAACTGTGCCAACCACACGCCCACACCGGCAGATAAAGCATGATTGACGATGGTCGCAGCCAGAATACCAGCCACAATCGCCAGCTTATTTCTGAATTTAAGGGTAAGTAACAAAGATAGCAGCTGCGTTTTATCGCCAATTTCAGCAACAGCAACAGTAGACAAAGAAGCGAAAAAAGATTCCATAAAAACTCCGGCGGGACAAGCTGACATAAGGCAAAACTCAGCGTCCCGCAAACAGGCTGAGTATTACCTTAGGTCTTGCTAATACCGAAGCGGTACAAATACGCCATAAGCCAATGAGGGCTCAAGTATGTTGACGTATTTTCTCGAAAGAGAAAGCTACTCCCCTAATGTGGCGCGCAGTATAACTACACGCCTTAAACATGTAAATGCTCTGCATTAAAACCTACGCACTTGGATTTGGATTCATATTCAAACTACGAATTTCTTCTTCCGTTTGTCTGATTAACTCTTCCTGCGTTTTGCCATGTGGAATGGGCTTTTTAGTATCAGGATCAACCCTGACAAATACAATGTCATCCGCATAACAAATGGTTTTTTTGGTGGCTTTATTACGCACTAAACATGATACGGTGATCGAAGTGCGACCTACGGCTTTGGTTTCTAATCCAAATTCCACGACATCGCCCTGAATGGCCGGAGATTCAAAGCTTATTTCACCAATATGCTTAGTCACCAGAAAATTGGTTTCCAACTGACATATAGCATAAATTGCGGCTTCTTCGTCGATCCATTCAAGGGCTCGTCCCCCAAACAGGGCATTGGCGTAATTTAAATCGTTTGGCATCACCAAACGGCGGGATAAAAAGCGCATTCGTATTCCTTAAAAATATTCAATAAACTAGCGACATTATACAACGCAATGAACCTTGAAAAAATTAATGCTGAACAATCAGTTGCAAAAATGGTTGCAACAAAGGACATCATCTCCCCGCCATCGTCAGTTAGTCACAATTGAAGGCGGACAAAACTGGGCGTGTGAACAGGCTCTGGAGTGCTTGTTAGCAAACTCGAGTGTGCTCTGGTGTGGCGATATGACGATATCTTCACCGTCAAATATCGCTATCAAACCAATTCAATCATCCCAGTATCATCAATGTTTAGGCGGGGAATATGATGCCGTTGTTTATAACTGCTATTCCGGCATTCGTGCCAATGCGCTGGCGGCATTAAGTGGCACGGTAAAACGTGCTGGCATAATGATTTTGGTTTGCCCTCCTTTTCATAGTTGGCCACGCTTTCCCGATCCACAAAAGCAGTTACGCATTAGTTATGGCTTTACTGAACAAAACGATGAAAGTTTATTTATTCACTGGTTTATGCACGCAATCGAACAGCACGCACAACGCGTGCATATTTCTCAGCAAAATACTTATGTTGGTCAGCTAAGTGAACCTGAGGTTACACACAAGATACAAAATGACTTGTGTAAAACTATTCAGCAACAACAAGCATTAGACGCCATAGTCGAATTATTTCATCAACCCACAGCACCACTCGTTATCACTGCTGACCGAGGGCGCGGAAAATCATCGGTGATGGGACTCGCTGCGGCTCAAATTATTCAAAAAGCCAATCGGCCGCTAACTATATTGGTTACCGCGCCAGTATTTTCCAATGTCAGTCAGCTTTTTTATCATGCTCAACAACAGCTAAATGCTGAGTTAAACCGACACAAATTAACAGTTGGTGAACATAAAATACATTTTATGCCAGTTGATCGTATTTTAATTGAAAAGCCAGCTGCCGATTTATTATTGGTTGATGAAGCAGCCGCTATTCCGGCACCAATATTAGACGTGCTTTCTCAGCAATATCGTTCAATTGTTTTTGCCTCAACGATTCATGGTTATGAAGGTAGTGGCCGCGGGTTTGACATTCGCTTTAAACCCAGACTTAAACAACGCTTCGCAAATTATCAGAGCATAGAATTGAGCCAACCTATACGCTGGTTTAATCACGATCCACTTGAACAATTCTGGTTTGATTGCTTGCTACTAAAAAGTGCTGAGTGCGCGGATTTACAGTCTAATGTCATTGCTCATAAGCAAATAACATTCCGCTTAATCAGCGCAGATAAGCTATGCCACTCACCCGACTTACTTAATCAGATATTTAGTTTACTGGTTAATGCTCACTATCAGACTACACCAGATGATTTAGTCAGATTACTCGATGCACCCGACCAGTTAGTGTTTGTTGCCAGCGACCAGCAACAGTTAATTGCTGCGGCGCTGGTAAGTATTGAAGGTGGTGAAAAACTGCAAACATTAGCCCAGGACATAAGCGCAGGTAAACGCAGAGTAAAAGGCCATTTATTAGCGCAAAATCTTGGGCTTAACTGCCAGGATGAGAATTTAGTTACACTAAACTATTGGCGCATTATCCGTATCGCCGTGCAGCCCTCGGTGCAGCGACAAGGATTAGGCTTAGCCTTGTTGAATTATTTAGCCGATGCCGCCGCGCTGGCGAAACAAGACTTTATTGGAAGCGCCTTTGCCGCCAGTGATGACTTACTAAAATTCTGGCCGCAGGCAGGATTTAAACAGGTACGTCAGGGCTCTAAAAAAGATGCATCCAGCGGTTTATGCAGCGCTATTGTGCTCAAAGCTCTCTCCGGGGATGCACAAGCGCGATTAGAGCAAATGAGCCATGACTTTCAGCAAAGCCAAATTCAGGCGGCATCTAATTAATGTCTTCGCCTGCCTCGTCATCTTCAGCCAACCAGGCTTTGCAACAACAGCTATCAGAAATAATACTGCAAGGTTTTGAGCAGTATTTTTCACAACACCAAATTATTAGCCACAGCGCATCCGCATTATTTCTACGCGGGCAGTGGCAGCAAATCCAGTTAGCCAGCAAGGCACGATTAAATGTTTACGAGCAACAATTAGCCAGTGTGGTCAGCCATATTTATGACAAACTGAATCCAGTGCTGCAAACCAACCAGTTCTGGATAGAGTTAAAGCAAGGCTTCTATGAGGTCTTAAATAATCATTCACAAACAGAGTTACTGGAAAGTTTTTATAACTCGGTAATAGGCCGTCTTTTTCACCACAATAAAATCAATGACCAGCTGCTATTTGTATTGCCCAGCCGCTGTTATCTGCCGGGCCAATTGCGCGACAAGGTAGTCCACACACAACACTTTAATCAGTCACTTAATCAGACGTTTGATTTATTGCTAAAGGAGGTTGAGTTTGGTGAAAAATGGTGTTCAAAATCGGTGGACATCGAACTGTTATGCGCGCGTTTACGGAGTCAGACAGTTAATCAGACATCAACAATTTCGCGTATCGAAATACTTAAACCTGTTTTCTATCGCAATCACTATGCCTGTTTAATTGGCCGGATTTGCACGGAATGCGACAGCCAGCCTTTTGTTATTGTGATGATGTTAAACGAGCAAGGTCATGTTTATCTTGATGCGTTGCTTAGTGATACCGACAGCATTAGTGTGTTATTTGGTTTTGCACGTTCCTATTTTTTAATGGCCTGTGATTGTCCGGCTGAAGTTGTCGCGTTTTTACATCAGGTATTACCGGATAAAAAACACTATGAACTCTATAGTTCTATTGGCTTTCACAAGCATAGTAAAACCGCATTTTACCGGGATTTTATTCGCCATTTAGAACTGTCGAACGATATGTTTGAACAAGCGCCGGGCATTGCGGGTTTGGTAATGGCAGTGTTTCATCTGCCTTCTTATGATGTGGTGTTTAAAATTATTCGTGACCAGTTTGGCGACAGCAAATCGGTTACCCGCGAGCAGGTCAAACATTGTTATCGCACCATTAAAATACATGATCGCGTGGGCAGAATGGCCGATACCCATGAATTTAACCATTTTCATCTGCCACGTCATCGCGTCAGCGAACAGTTATTAAGTTATTTGCAACAGGTTGCTGCTGGCAGTATCCGGGTTACGCCCAACGAAATCATTATTTCACATCTGTATATTGAACGGCGAATGACGCCATTAAATCTGTACCTTCAACGGAATTTATCCGATTCGCAAATTGATACAGTTATTAATGATCTTGGAAATTGCATTAAAGAAATCGCCTCTGCTGATATTTTCCCCGGTGATATGTTGCATAAAAACTTTGGTGTCAGCCGTCATGGACGGGTAATTTTCTACGATTACGATGAAATCAGTTTAATGCCGGAAAAAAACTTCCGTGAATTACCACAGTCGAGTGATCCTTTTGCGATGGACAGTTTATCCATAGCTCCCAGCGATGTTTTCCCTCAACAATTTGAACATTTTATTGTTGGACAGCAACCCTACAAATCCCGACTTAAATACTTTCATCCTGAATTATTTCAGTGTGAATTCTGGCAGCAGTTACAACAAAAACTCAAAAAAGGACGTGCGCCCAGTGTTTTACCCTACTCAGATAACTGTCGCTTTGTCTCAAAAAATCCCTGATTCATCGTGAAACATTACCGAAAATAGCCCGCTGCGGCGCGTTTACAAAATTTAGGTGTTTTTTACGCCTTTATCCGGCAAACGGAATTGGGTATTCTGCATGGCTTATATTTTATTCCGAATCCTCGGATTAACTTAACCTTGCTTTTCTCCACAGGAAAAGTCGCAGGAGTATTTATGTATAAACGTCTCGCGTTGTGCGCTGTAGTGCTGGTTTCGACCTTTACTCACGCTTCAACCATTCAACAAACCAAGGGGCACTTTCAGGATAAATTCCGTCAGTTAGACGAAGCGCTTCCTACCCCTAATGTATACCGTAACGCTGCCGGTGAACCCGGTCACAAGTACTGGCAACAAAAAGTCGATTACAAAATCAAAGCCAAACTTGATGAACAAAAGCGTCGTATTGAAGCATCAGAGCACATTACTTATACCAATAATTCTCCTGATACGCTGAAATACCTGTGGTTACAACTTGATCAAAACAAGTTCAAGCCTGATTCAATGGCTGAACTGACAACCGCTTTTGCCGATCCTGCGCGTCGTGGTCCTGCTACCTCTGCTGGTGATGCCAATACCCCTGCAAAATTAAGCCTTGATGAGCTGCGTCGCCAGCAATTTATGGCAGACCATGAGCTGGGTTATGAATTGTCAAACATCAAAGACAGCGACGGTAACAAACTTCACTATGTGATTGTTGGTACCAATATGCGTATTGATTTGGCCAAGCCATTAAAATCTGGCCAAAGCGTTAAATTCTCGATGGATTATGCGTTTAATATCGTGGAAGAAGATGCAGTATCAGCACGTTCTGGTTACGAACATTTCCCTGATGACGAAAACGAAGGTGGCAATGATATCTTCTTATTAGCTCAGTGGTATCCGCGCTTACATGCTTACACTGATTACGAAGCATGGACTAACAAAGAATTCCTGGGTCGTGGTGAATTCACCCTTGAATTTGGTGACTATGAAGTTGAAATGACGGTTCCTGCCGATCACATCGTTGCTGCTACCGGTGAACTGGTTAACCCGAAGAAAGTGTTAACCCGCGAACAACAAATGCGTTTAGAGCAGGCTAAAGACGCTAAGCGTCCTGTTTTCATCGTAACTGAAGAAGAAGCGCTGGAAAACGAAAAAGCCGGCACCAACAAAACCAAAACCTGGCGTTTTAAAGCAGACAACGTTCGTGACTTTGCGTGGGGTTCTTCACGTAAATTTATGTGGGATGCTAAAGGTTATCATCAGGGTGGTGCAGTTGAACCCTTCGTTATGGCGATGTCTTTCTATCCTAAAGAAGGTGGTGATCTGTGGAAGAAATACTCTACAGAGTCTGTGATCCACACACTTGAAGTTTACTCACGTTTCTCATTCGATTACCCCTATCCAACTGCACAATCAGTTAATGGTCCTGTAGGTGGCATGGAATATCCGATGATTACCTTCAACGGGCCTCGCACTGAATTACAGGATGACGGCACCCGCACATACTCTCAGGCAGAAAAACGCTTCCTGATTGGCGTAGTTATTCACGAAATTGGTCACACTTATTTCCCAATGATCGTTAACTCTGACGAGCGCCAGTGGACCTGGATGGACGAAGGTCTGAACAGCTTCCTGGACGGTGTTGCTGGCCGCGAATGGGATCCACAAATTCCCTGGGGCGTAGAGCCGCGTGACGTTGTGGGTTACATGAAGTCTCAAAATCAGGTTCCTGTGATGACTCAGTCTGACAGTGTATTGCGTTTAGGTCCTAATGCTTACACCAAGCCTGCTGTTGCACTGAACATTCTGCGCGAAACCATTTTAGGTCGTGAACTGTTTGATTTTGCTTTCAAAGAATATGCAAACCGCTGGAAATTCAAACGTCCGACTCCTTCTGATTTCTTCCGTACCATGGAAGAAGCCAGCGGCGTTGATTTAGACTGGTTCTTCCGTGGCTGGTTCTATACCACTGACCACGTTGATATCTCAATCGACCACGTATACAGCATGCGTATGGATACTAAAGATCCTGACATCGATTTCGCTCGTGAGCGCAAGTTTGAACAGGACAAACCATTATCTCTGACTGACGAACGTAACCGTTTAGCAGGCATGAAATTATGGGTTGAGAAAAACCCAGACGTTACTGACTTCTACGACGAAAATGACCGTTTCACCGTTACCAACAAAGAGCGTAATGCTTACCAGAAATTCCTTAAAGGTTTAAAAGACTGGGAACGTGCTGCGTTTGAACGTGCGGTTAAAGAAGACAAAAACTACTACGTGTTAGACTTTTCTAACAAAGGTGGTTTAGTGATGCCAATTATCCTGAAACTGGACTTCGAAGATGGTACCTCACAGGATATGCGTATCCCTGCGGAAATATGGCGTCGTAACTCAGAATCAGTGAAAAAACTGATTGTGACCGACAAAGATAAAGTGCTGAAGAGTGTTGAAATCGATCCACGTTGGGAAACGGCTGACGTTGATATCGAGAACAACTACTATCCGCGTCGTATCATTCCTTCACGTGTAGAAGCATACAAACGTAAGAAGAGCACCAGCAAGGTATCACGTGACATTATGCAGGATATCAAAACTGAGCTGAAAACTGACGACGACGAAGACGACAAAAAAGGTGACAAGTAATTAACATGTTACGTCTTTGGCTGACTTTAAGTCTGACGGTTATTGCCAGCCTGATGCCCGCTTTAGGGCATCAGCAGAAGGCCGCAATAACCACAGTATTATTTAATGCCCGTACGCATCATATCGAGGTTATGCATAAATTTTATCTGCATGATGCCGAACATGCCGTGCGGGTTATATTTGGTCAGCATGCCGATATTCTTAACTCAAAGGAAACCCAACAAACCTTCAGTGACTATGTGGCAAAACGTTTTGAACTACTTAAAGACGATAAACCATTGCCACTGTCCAAAGTGGGGTTTGAAATTGATGGTAAGTTTTTCTGGGTTTATCAGGAAACTGATATCCCGGTAGAACTACATAACTTATCGGTGCGTCATAATGCGCTGCGCGAGTTATGGCCAAGTCAGATAAACACCGTCAATATTGAAGGTAAAGATGATATAAAAACTCTGACCTTCACCGGTGCTACCGAGTTACTCAGTGTCGAATTTTAAAAGGAGCCAAAAGGCTCCTTTTTTATTGTCTATCTCACCACTGCTTTTTTGCTACTCAAGCGTCACTCCCGCCATTTGAATGGCCTGCCATAAAATCAACAGACTCATCGCATAACTGACCGCCCAGCTAACAGAGCGTAAAATATGTACGTTAATCAGATAGAACAGATGGTAAATGACACGCGCCACCACCCATATTTGGGCATATAAAACAGCCTGATGAGTAACAGCCGACATACCCACCAGCGCCAGCACGCCAGGCGCAAAAAAGATCAAAGCTTCAAAGGCATTTTCATGCCCGGCTTTCGCTCTGGCACCAAAACCAGTTAGCTGGCTTTGCTGTATGCGCGGCAGACTATTGTCATACCCTCCGGCTTTATGTTGAGCAATAGCCAGCGGTAGTTTAACGATGATTGGCATTAGCACTGCAATAAATAGACATATAAGAATGCTTTGCATAAGGTATCCTTGCTGTTGTTATTTTAACCCTGTTGTTTATTACAACCCGTTTTATCTCAGTGTGCCATGTTAGAAAAATTTTTACAGATCCAATCTCCCTCACCTGAACACTCCTTTCAACCAGATTGGCATAATCCGGCAGATTGTCGTATCTGGATAAAACGTGATGATCTGTTACACCCGGTGATATCAGGCAATAAATGGCGCAAGCTCAAATTTGCTCTGAATGATATTCAGCGGCAAAACGTTGATCACATCATTAGTTTTGGTGGAGGTTATTCAAACCATCTGCATGCTTTGGGCTACTGCTGTCATCAACTCAATATAAAACTGACTGCGATTGTAAGAGGCCACTACCCGGTTCTAACGCCAATGCTGCGAGATCTGAATAATTGGGGAACACAAATCGAGTTTGTGGATAAAAAAAACTACCAGCAACGTAATGACGATGAGTTTTTGCAATCGCTTAACAAACGATTTCCCGGTGCCGTAATTATCCCAGAGGGCGGCTCTCAACATCAGGCTTTAGCTGGTATTACTGAATGTGTGAATGAATTTAACCGCCAGTACGACTATATTCTGTTACCCGTTGCCAGCGGTGCCACTATGGCCGGAATCATTAACGCAAGTCCAGCCGGCAAATCCCAGGTAACAGGAATTGCCGTGCTCAAAGGGCAGGATTACCTTGAATCACTGGTGAACAGGTTTGTAGATAATAACAAACAAACAAACTGGCAGATTAATCATCAGTATCATTTCGGTGGTTATTCCAAATCTCCTGCTGAATTACAGGACTTTTGTCAGCAAATCACAAATAAATACAATATTCCCATTGAACCAGTTTATAGTGGCAAGTTATTCTTTGCGCTTAAATCGATGCTCGAACAGCAATCCTTTGGCCATAAAGCCAATATCCTGGTTTTACATACGGGCGGTATTCAGGGCAGCAGATAAATATTGTTTTTAGCTTGGTATAAAATTAAATCACGACCATTTGGAGTCATCGATGCAACAACTCACACCGGCACAGATCAGACAAAAAGTACGTAATAAGGAAATAACCGGCAATACGTCGGGCCTTGCCAAAGGTTTTGTGCAATGCAATATGGTTATTTTACCTGCTGATTGGGCGAGCGATTTCCAGCGTTTCTGTGAACAAAACCCACGCCCCTGCCCTTTAGTTGCCGTGTCTGAAAATCCGGGAGATATTCATCTGGACAAAGTAGGTAAAGGCATCGATATCCGCCACGACTTGCCGAGTTACAAAGTGTTTGAGCACGGCAAACTCATCAACGAAGTCACAGATGTAGAAGCATACTGGCGCGATGATCTGGTGACCTTTTTTATTGGTTGTTCGTTTTCGTTTGAAGAAGCATTAATCGATGATGGCATTGAAATCCGCAACATAACCGAAAATAAAAACGTGCCTATGTACCGCACCAATATAGCCTGCACTCCGAGTGAAAAGTTCAGCGGCAATATGGTTGTCAGTATGCGGCCTATGGTACCTGCTGATGCTATCCGTTCAGTTCAGATTTGTGACCGTTTCCCGTCGGTACATGGCGCACCTGTACATTTTGGCTTTCCTGAAATGATTGGTATTAGTGATATTAATCAGCCAGATTTTGGTGATGCGGTTACCATCAGGCAAAACGAAGTGCCCGTTTTCTGGGCCTGTGGGGTTACCCCGCAAGTGGCGCTTGAACAAGCCAAACCGCCCTTCTGCATCACACACAGCCCTGGCTGTATGCTGGTAAGTGATATTACCAACAAAAGCTTATCGACAGGCTGTTAATTATGACAAGCGTATTAGGATTAAATCCTGCTGATTTAACGTTAAGCCAGCAAGTAGAAGACCTACTGATAGAAAAAAACTTACGCGGAATGAAAAGCCTGCAACCGCTGTTAACCCCGGGTTATATTGCACGGGCTGCGGAGTTGTTGCAGCTTGCTGACGGAGTAATATTTATTGGCACGGGTTTCCCGGTGGGCAATACCTTTGAAACAGATGGTCCCGTTGGTGCAATTGCCTTGTATCAGGCTTTGGCTGCGTTGAACAAACGTCCGGTTTTGGTGTGTGGCGATCCGTTATATTCTGCGGTAAAAAATGATTATGAAGCGATACAGCTACCTCTTGGGCACTCTGTTCTGAGTCAGCAACAGGTCACAGATATAATTGCTCAATGGCAACCACAAGCAGTTATTTCCATTGAGCGGGCTGGCCGCACAGCCGACGGTAAATTTTATAATATGCGCGGTGAGGATATTAGTGCACGCTGTGCATGTTTTGATGACTTCATGACCTTAAGTAACTGCCCGAGCATTGGTATTGGTGATGGCGGTAACGAAATAGGAATGGGTAATATCCATCAGCAACTCGCACATCTCAATATCGTCCCCAGCGTCACAACTTGCAGTGAACTTGTGATAGCAGATGTATCGAACTGGGCAGCTTACGGACTTATTCTTTTTTTACAAAAATGGAACCAAACCAACTTACTCAGTCTGCTTAATCCATTGCAAATAATTCAGTATCTAAGTCTTAAAGGCAGCGTCGATGGTGTTACGCGAGACAATACGCTAACCGAAGATGGCCTGTGTTACAGCGAAGGATTAACACTGCTGGATACTTTAAAACAATTAACTGCATAAAATTCTATAATTTATGCATAAAAAAACATTTCATAGCTGCTCAAAATCGATACCAACCCTGTAACAAAACTGCTAACGTATAGCGTTTTTCTGCAGGCTATTTTTACAAGGTTTATCGGGACAAATGAACAGCACCACTCTCAATATTGCAAAATTTGGTGGCACCAGCGTGGCGGACTTTGCAGCCATGCAAAACTGCGCCAAAATCGTCGCGTCCAACCCTGCCACTCGCGTGGTAGTGGTCAGTGCATCAGCCGGCGTTACTAACTATCTGGTTGATTTAGCTAATAACGAGTTAACCACAGAGCAAATCAACAATACCATTGCCAGTATTGAAAAAATCGAGTTTGCCATTCTGGAAAAACTCAATGATAACGCGGCAACACAACTGGAATTGCAAAGCCTGTTAAGCGAGTTGAGTGAACTGGCGCACAACACTAAAAACCTGCAAACAGATGAAGGCAAAGATGCGTTACTGTGTATGGGTGAACGCATGTCATCTTTACTCTTTACTGAGGTACTTAAACAAGAAGGTTGTGCGGCCCTTAATTTTGATGCTCGTCGTGTCATTAAAACCGACAGTCAGTTTGGACAAGGTACACCCGATATTGAACAGATTGCCGACCATGCTAAGCAGTTAATGGCACCTGCATTGGCAGAACAGGTTCTGGTAACTCAGGGATTTATTGGCTCTGATTCCAATAACAAAACCACCACATTAGGTCGCGGTGGTTCCGATTACACTGCGGCTCTGCTGGCCGAAGCGCTGAATGCACAAACCTGCGAAATCTGGACCGACGTTATTGGTGTTTACACCACTGACCCACGTATTACCAACAAAGCGCGCCCATTACCAGAATTGAGCTTCGATGAAGCAGCAGAAATGGCCACCTTTGGCGCAAAAGTATTACACCCGGCAACAATGGTACCTGCTCTGCGTAAAAATATTCGTGTGTTTGTCGGATCCAGCAGAGAACCCGAAAAAGGTGGCACCTGGATTGCCAAAGATTGCTCTCAGGAACCCTATTACAGGGCAATTACCCGCCGTAAAGATCAGGTAATGGTTACGGTAAAAACGCCTAGTATGCTGTATGCATCAGGCTTTTTATCACACGTTTTTGGCATACTGGCAAAACATCAAATCAGTGTGGATCTGGTTACCACTTCCGAGATTTCAGTATCTTTAACCATTGATAATCCGCCTAATTCAGTACGTAAAAAGATCAATCAGCAGATCATCAAAGACTTACGTGAGATTTGTGAAGTCGTGGTCGAGGAAGGTTTTGATTTGGTTACCGTGGTGGGTAATAACATGCACAGTGAAGCAGGGGTTTCCAGTCGTATATTCCAGGCATTAAATGCGCACAACTTACGTATGATTTGTTACGGTGCCAATCCACATAACATGTCATTTTTGGTTAAAGAAGATACGAGTAATCAAGTTGTTACCGACCTGCATAGCGAACTATTTGAGTAACCTTTACTCAATTCTCCAGCGCTGATCATTGCATTAAGGAGGAGGCAGATTACAATGCCTCCGCCAAATGATTTTTCTAAACTAAGGTTTCCTAAAAATATGAAGTTTCGTTCTCTCACCCTTGCTTTGGGTGTGGCCCTGCTTTCCAGCAGTTGTGCCACGACACAACAATCAAGCACACAGGCTAAGGCACAACAAACGCCCAAAAACATTATCTTTTTAATCGGCGATGGCATGGGTGTTGAACACACCACAGCCTATAGAGACTACGCTGATGATTTAACCACTAAACCAATTGATGAAACTGTATTTGATTCAATGTTAGTTGGCATGGCCTCAACCTATCCGGACGACCACACCGTTGTCACTGATTCAGCCGCCGCCGCCACTGCCTTAAGCGCCGGGATTAAATCCTATAACGGTGCTATTGGTGTGGATACCCATAAAGAACCACTGGAAACTGTATTAGAAAAAGCAAAACAGTTGGGTAAACACACAGCGGTTGTGGTGACGTCTCAAATCAACCATGCAACGCCAGCTGCTTTTATCGCGCACAACGAAAAACGTTCAAACTACGATCAAATCGCTGACAACTATTTAAGCAATACTTATCAGGGAAAGCCGGTCATCGATTTAATGATGGGTGGCGGTACCAAATATTTTATCCGTGAAGACCGCAACCTGGTAAATGAATTTAAACAACTCGGTTATCAGTACAGCGACGATATACAAAATCTGGATGTATTAACCCGTTTACCGGCTTTAGGACTATACGCACCTGTCGGTTTACCTTTTGCCATTGATAGTGGCGAACATCCAAGACGCTTAGCGCCAATGGCAACAAAAGCGCTGGAACTGCTATCAAAAAACAATCCAAATGGATTTTTTGTGATGATGGAAGGTAGTCAGATAGACTGGTGTTCGCACGCTAATGATATTGCCTGTGCCATGGGTGAAATGGATGATTTTGCTGCCACTTTAAAAGCGGTGAAAGCGTTTGCGGAAAAAGACGGAGAAACCCTGGTGGTTGTTACCGCCGACCATAGTACGGGAGGCTTAAGCATCGGTGCCAATGGTCAGTATTTATGGAAACGTGAAATGATAAAACAAATTCACGCCTCTATCGATACCCTTGCAGCAGAAATGACCCAAAATAAAGATGTCAAAGCAGTATGGAATAAACACATTGATTTTGCATTGACCGACGATGAATTTAATCGCATCAATGACGCTGTAAATAACAATATCAAAGGGTTAAAACCTGCACTCAGAACAGTGATTAACCAACGTACCGTTACCGGCTGGACCTCGTTGGGCCATTCGGGCGGAGATGTTCAGGTATTTGCCTACGGTGTTGGAGCTGAGAAATTTGCCGGGCACATCGATAACACCGATATTGCTAATACAATATTCTCATTTCTTAAATAAATAATATAAAAGGGGCTTTGCCTAATGCCAGTCAGTTAAGCTGACTGGCATTTTTCTTTTTATGGGGATATCGATTTGTTTTCGGTTTTACCCATCTTGGATAAG
>NZ_JACNEP010000030.1 GCF_014270035.1 Neptunicella marina
GATTCAGTAGGAATCAACGAAGAAATAATTCGTCGTTATGTTAGGCATCAGGAAAAAATGGAGAGGCAAGAGCAAGCTGAGCTTGCTCTGGACTAGAAGGCCCCCTTTTAGGGGGTTAACACAAAGCCACCTTCTTCAGAAGGTGGATTCTTTACTGGCTGGAATATTGTGTAAGCTTGCTACATTCAATCTGATGTAAAACAAAAACGCCCAATATTTAAATATCAGGCGTTTGGGGTTATTACTCTTCGTTTATAGTGGCAGTTTGGTCAGAGTTAATTTCAGGAGTCGGCTTGCTGTTTTCCACTTCAAGGTTATCGACTCGCTGAAGGCCTCTGGGGAGCTTGTTACCGCGTCTGCCTCGTTCACCCTGATAGTGGCTTAGATCGTCAGCGGTAAGCGTCATGCTGCGTTTGCCGGCTGTTACTTTGATGCCAGCACCTTCTGGAACCACAGCGATCGCACGCACGTACTCTTCCCGCGCTTTGGCTTTGGCGGAAGGAATATTAATAATTTTATTGCCTTTTCCTTTGCCCAGGCTGGGTAAATCTTTTAATGGGAAGAGCAACATTCTGCCTTCATTGGTGATCGCCAGGCAGCAATCCGTTTCGACATTATTAACTGGCTGTGGCGGCAGGACTTTGGCTGCGGTCGGCAGGCTTAGATAGGCTTTACCATTTTTATTTTTGCTGACCATGTCTTCAAATTTGCCAACAAAACCATAACCGGCGTCTGATGCCATTAAATAGACTTGCTCGTCTTTGCCCATAAGCAGGTGTTCGAAATTTTCTCCGCCCACAATACTAAAACGTCCGGTAAGCGGCTCACCCTGACTACGGGCTGACGGTAATGCATGGGCGTCGCAGGAGAAAGTGCGGCCTGATGTATCAAAAAATACCACAGGTTGATTACTGCGACCTTTGGCACTGGCTAAGTAGCTATCACCTGCTTTATAACTTAGACCTTGTACATCAACGTCATGGCCTTTGGCACAACGTGCCCAGCCTTTTTGCGACAGGACTACGGTGACCGCTTCTGAAGGCACCAGTTCTTTTTCACTTAATGCTTTGGCTTCCCCGCGGGCAACGATAGGCGAACGTCTGTCATCACCGTACTTTTCGGCATCAGCCAAAATCTCTTTTTTAATTAGCGTTTTAAGGCGTTGTTCTGACCCCAGAATTTGTTGCAGTTTGTCACGCTCGGCGGCAAGTTCGTCCTGCTCACCTTTAATTTTCATTTCTTCGAGTTTAGCTAAGTGACGTAGCTTTAATTCCAGAATGGCTTCGGCTTGTTTATCGGTTAATCCGAAGCGACTCATCAGCTCTTGTTTGGGATGGTCTTCGGTACGGATGATGTGAATGACTTCATCTATATTTAAGAAGGCGATCAACAAACCTTCCAGAATATGTAAACGTGCCAATACTTTATCTAAGCGGAAGTTTAAGCGCCTGACTACCGTATCCTTGCGGAATACCAGCCATTCCTTTAATAAGTTGCATAAATCTTTAACCTGGGGACGGCCATCCAGACCAATCATGTTCAGGTTCACCCGATAGTTTTTCTCTAAATCCGTGGTGGCAAACAAATGCTGCATTAATTGCTCGACATCAATGCGGTTTGAGCGTGGGGTAATGATTAAGCGAGTTGGATTTTCATGATCTGATTCATCACGTAAATCACTGACCATAGGTAATTTTTTTGCCTGCATTTGCGCGGCAATTTGCTCAAGAATTCGGGCGCCAGAAGCTTGATGAGGTAACGCTGTAATAACGATATCGCCATTATCCTGATGGAAAACCGCACGCATTTTAATGCTGCCACGACCGCTGCTGTAGATTTTCTCTATATCTGCTTTGGGGGTGATAATTTCGGCATCTGTTGGGTAATCCGGACCTTGCACAAATTGCAGAACGTCATTTAGCTCTGCTTTGCTGTTATCCAGAATATGCGCACAGGCACTGGCTAATTCACGTACATTGTGTGGTGGAATGTCGGTTGCCATGCCTACTGCAATACCGGTAATACCGTTTAACAGAATATGCGGCAAACGTGCTGGCAGAATCTTGGGTTCGTCTAAGGTACCATCAAAATTAGGTACCCAGTCTACCGTACCCTGATTGGCTTCAGTGAGCAGGATTTCACTGAATTTAGACAGTCGAGATTCGGTGTAACGCATTGCGGCGAAGGATTTAGGATCATCTGGCGCGCCCCAGTTACCTTGTCCATCCACCAGCGGATAGCGGTAGGAAAAAGGCTGTGCCATTAATACCATGGCTTCATAACAGGCTGAGTCACCGTGTGGGTGGAATTTACCTAATACATCACCCACGGTACGCGCAGATTTTTTGTACTTAGCGCTGGCGTTTAAACCTAGCTCAGACATCGCATAAATAATACGACGTTGCACCGGTTTTAAACCATCACCAATGTGTGGCAATGCCCTGTCCATGATCACGTACATGGAATAGTTTAGGTAGGCATCTTCAGTAAAACGGCTTAACGGCAGCTGTTCGATGCCATCAGCACTGATTATGGTATCTTGACTCATAGACTTGTTAAATTTCCTGCTGTTTACCGAATAGTCATCCGGGCTTCGTCACTGTCTTAGTTAGCTTGGTAGGTTACCCTATATATGGCATTTGCGGAATCGTCAGATATCAGTAAACTGCCGTCAGGAAGTTCCGTCACATCTGCCGGGCGTCCCCAAACCTGTTCATTTGCTTCTAACCAGCCACTTACCAAAGGATGATGGTCAACTAAATTATTGCCATTGACGGTGGCAACCGTCACTTGATAACCGACTTTTTTACTGCGATTCCATGAACCATGTTCAGCAATTAATAGTTTGCCTTTTAAATCTGGAAACATATTTCCGCGATAGAAGTGGATGCCAAGCGGGGCTGAGTGGGCCTGAATTTTTAAGGCTGGTGCAGTATAATCTTCGGCGTTTTTACCCTGGCCAAATTCGGGGTCGGCAATGTCACCCCCATGAAAATAGGGATAACCGAAATGTTGGCCAGTCTCAGTGACATGGTTAATTTCACAAGGTGGGATATCATCACCCATCATATCGCGGCCGTTATCGCTAAACCAAAAATCACCAGTAGCTGGATCCCAGTCAAAGCCAACAGAATTACGCACACCACGGGCGACCGTTTCTTTTTTACCTGTTTTTAAATCGTAGCGAAAAATAGAGGAATAATTAGCGTTAGCGTCACAGATATTACAAGGTGCACCTACAGGTACATACAGTTTATTGTCGGGGCCAAAACCCAGATATTTCCAACCATGATGTTTGTCGGTAGGCAGATCTGATACCACTACTTCAGGTTTGCCCGGACTTTGCAGATGACTTTCAATATTTTTAAAGCGAATGACCTGATGTACTTCGCCAATGTACAAATCGCCTTCTTTAAAGGTAATACCTGATGGCATATTTAATCCGTTAGCAATTTCGATTACCTGATCAATTTTGTGGTCGTTATTGGTATCCAGCAATGCATTGACTACACCAGCCCGACGGCTACCAACAAACAAGGTTCCTTTGTCCCCCAGTACCATTTGTCTGGCATTTTTGACATCACTGGCATAAACCGCAATTTTATAACCTTGTGGTAATTGCAATTTTTCCAGCGGTAACGCGTTAGCGGCGGCGGTAAAAGCAATAGCGATGATTACCCACATAAATCTGTTTAATACACGGTGCATAACTGTCACGGTTGTCTCCCTGTATGAATTGTTTTATTGCTCTCAACATAGCATTGCCTGATTATACGGAGCAATGCTTTAATAACCTGAATTAATTGTTAAAGGTCGTAATATGAAACGTTGGTTATATTGGATTGCACTGTTATGGATAGCATGCGCCGGTAATACTTATGCGCAAAGCGTAGTGCAACTGATAAATACTGAACAAAGTATTCGCCTTAGCAATAGTTTCAAAGTGCTGCATGAAACTGACCAGCCTCTGAGTATTGTAGATGTCATTAAGCAGCAAAATAACTTTGATTGGCCTACAGGCAATAATCAAAATTATGGTATGACGCGTAAAGGTTTGTGGTTTCACATGCAAATCAGCAACGTGAGTAATGTGAGTCAGTGGGTAATGGATGTTGCCTACGCGCAAAATGATATTGTCGATTTTTATGTTGTGCGCAACAACATGGTGATTGACCAGGCCAGACAGGGAAAACTGGCGACGCATCACCCATACCGTTTACCTACCCTTGAACTGACATTAGATGATGCAACGCCGGTTGATATATATATCCGTGTGCAATCTGACAGTGTAAGCAGGGTTGTTCCTATCGATGTTCAGTCCAAGTCTCACCATACCCAATTATTGATGCTTGATTCATTGCTGTGGGGATTGTTTTACGGTGCTTTATTAGTACTGGGAATTTATACGCTGGTTTTATATTTTGAACGCAAAGAAAAGTCTTCACTGGCGTACGTTGGATATGTGTTGTCTGTGGTGCTGTGGCAGTTTGTCTGGGGCGGGCATATCCAGATGCTGTTTAATAGCGCGGTCAGTCGTTGGTTGAATGATCATACCGATTTGCTCTTTATGCTGGTGGGATTAAATGCTGCTGTATTTACCTTGTCTTTTCTTAATGCCAAACAAACTGCTCCACGCAGCTATCAGGTCATTCGGATAGTTATTGGTTGTTTAATTTTACTGGCGCTGATTTCTATGCTGGGCATATTGGAACAGGCCACACAAAATATGCTGGTATATGCCGTTAGTATTATGGGCATTACCACGTATCTCATCGCTGGTTTTGAGAGTTATGCAGGGCACAACGCTACCGCACGTTATTTTATTTTCGCCTGGAGTATTTTACTGACCTGTGCGTTGGTCGGTATGCTGGGGCTTGTCGGTATTTTACCTTCCAATCCTTTCACTACGTATTGTTTTCAGGTTGGTGTGTGCATTGAAGCGGCGCTGTTTTCTATTGCTATTCTGGATAAAAGTCGTCAGGACATGGAAAATGAAATTGCTTCCTACACCCGTGAAATGCGGCAGAATCTTGAATTAATTGAAGAAAAGAATGCCCACCTGGATATCGCCAGAAAAGATGCAATCCGTGCCAGTGAAGTTAAGTCCCAGTTTCTGGCCAATGTTAGTCATGAAATTCGCACGCCCCTGAATGCCATTCTTGGTTTCAGTAAAGAGTTGCAATCATCAGGTACTGAAGCCGATCGTCTTGAACATGCCAAAATTGTCAATTCCGCAGCAACTAACCTGTTACTGATCATTAATGATGTGCTGGATTTTTCCAAAATTGAGGCCGGTAAACTACAGGTTTCCAATGAGCCTTTTTCGCCACTGCAGTTACTGGATGAATTAACCACGCTGATGGCCAAGACTGCCCAGGATAAGGGCCTGGAATTTATTTTCGAAAGTGATGAGTTGCCCGGCAAGCTGGTTGGGGATGCGTCGCGCATCCGTCAGGTATTAACGAATTTATTAGGTAACGCGATTAAATTTACCAAGCAGGGTCACGTGCGTCTGCAAGTGGGATGTCGGCAGGAACATAATTCTATGTGGCTGACTTTTCAGGTTGAAGATACTGGTATCGGTATCAGTGCCAATCAGCGCAAAGTTCTGTTTAAAGCATTTAGTCAGGTTGATGATGCTCTCAACCGTGAGTTTCAGGGCACAGGATTGGGGCTGGTCATTAGCCAGCAGTTAACTCAGCTGATGAATGGACGTATTGAAGTGGAAAGTGAAACTGGCCGGGGCAGTTTATTTACCGCGACTATCCGTACACAAACTTTAAAAGAACAGGAAAACAGTCAGTCACTAAATCTGGTGGCGAATAAGACCCTGAAGTTTTATGAACCTTACCCCAGTACCCATCGGGCACAACAAAAATTATTTGCACAGTTAGACGCGATTATTGTTCCTTTGGAGGCGCAACAGGAAGTTGATTATCTATTCTGGAGTGCCAGTAAAATTCCACAAGCAGATGATATTGAGCGTATCCGTTCAATTAGTGCTAAACGCAAAGTGCTGGTACACCCAATGACATTTCGTCCATCACAGCATCCGGAACTGGGGGAGTTATTTGAGCAGTGCCTGGAAAAACCTTTGTCACGTTCCAAATTTCACAAACTTTTTGAGGTGTCGCCGCAAAAACCAACCACAGAACTGCAGAGCTTACTGAAGCAATTACCAGAAATTCGTATTCTGGCAGTAGATGATATGGAGTTTAATTTACGATTGCTCTCAACCTGGCTAAAAAATTCCCCGGTACAATTGCATACCAGTCTAAGTGGCCAGGATGCAGTGAGCCGCTGTGAAAAAGAAGAATTTGATTTGATCCTGATGGATCTGCAAATGCCGAATATGGACGGAGTTAAAGCAACCCGATTAATTCGTCAAAGTGAATTAAATCAGGGGACACCTATTATCGTGGTAACTGCCCATGTATTTAAGGAAGAACAGGAAAAGCTTATGGAGTCCGGAATGGATGACTATTTGGCTAAACCTATTGAACTGGGAGCATTGGTTAACCTTATTCATCGCTGGTGTCAGGTGCCGGAACAACAAAATAAATCAGTAGACTGGCAATTAGCGGTTCAGCAAAGTCATGATAATGAACAACTGGCATGCCAGATGTTGCAGGATTTTCTGCAAGCTTTACCTGAACATCAGCAGAAAATAAATCAGGCCGCAATAACTAAAAACTATCCGGCTTACCAGCAGGAAGTTCATGCTCTGCACGGACTATGCTGTTATACCGGTGTACCGAAATTACAGGCACTTTGTCATGATCTTGAAGTGGCACTTAAAGAAAATGACGTGCAACTGGCCGATTGTCTACTGGATGATTTTAATCAGGAATGTGCTCAGGTTTTAGATACAGGCAGTCAGTTTGTTGACTGAACATGTTGCTGACAATTGCGTAATAGCACCAGCATTTCTTTGATTGGACGATCAAATTCACTGGCATCTATATATAAATCATATCCCAGATTTTTGCGCAAACGTTGCATACGGTTGGCAAACATGGCTTGCACACCCTTAAAAACATTACCTTGTTTATCATCAAAATGGTCATTTTCAATTAAATTACTGGCATAACAATTACCGGAAGCACATTCCGAGTCGTCTCCCATTAATAATAATGGGCGCTGTTGCAGCATCAGATTGTTAGCCAGACGCAGAGAAATTGTGGTCAGTACATTGGTAGGATGTTTGAGTCTGATACCAATGTAGTTGAGCTCCTGACTGTGTAACCCGTCATGGAATTTGGGTTGATCGATACGTTGAATGTCCAGCCAGTGTATTTGCCATTGGCCGTACTGGTGCTGATAACACAAATAATCAGGATGTATAATCAGGCTGTATTGTGGCTGACTATATTTGCTGTAGGCAATGATTAGGGCAACAATCGCAGCAGCGATAATAAAATAGCCGGGCAGGCGCAAAAATTCTGGTACATGGCTAAGCCAGATCGTACCAGCAAAAAATAAGCAAATCGCGACAATCATTGTGGTTAAGCTGTTGCGTTTTGAGTCAGCAGAAATACAAATAGGATCCATTACCACCAAAACCAATTTAGAAAAAAGTACATAAGAATGCCCCAAAGTATGGCATAGCGTAATTGCAGGCAAAACCGACAGTCGGTTTTCCAGTAACGGTTATAAAGTTGTTTTAATTGGTGACGCATAGTGAATATCAGCTGTTAGCCTTAACCGTTACTATACGCGCACGTCGTTAAAATGTGTGTGAATAATTTAAATTACACCATCTGTTCATCATGCCTTTTTATGTTACATTCCGATTACAAAATAACAAATATCTGACAAGGCAGAGCAGCCGATGAGTGAACAACTCCAACAACATTACACCAGTATCATCAGTTTGTTAGGTGAAGATACAAGCCGCGAAGGACTGCTGGATACACCTAAAAGAGCGGCCAGGGCGATGGAGTTTCTTACCAGCGGATATCAGCAATCATTAGACCAGATTGTCAACAATGCCGTATTCGAGTCAGATACTGATGAAATGGTTATTGTGCGGGATATCGAGTTATATTCCATGTGTGAACATCATTTATTACCTTTCATTGGCCAGTGTCATATCGCCTATATTCCTAATGGCAAAGTGCTTGGATTGTCCAAATTTGCACGTATTGTTGATATGTATGCCAGACGCATGCAGATTCAGGAAAACCTGACCAAACAAGTGGCAGATGCAGTGTTATCTGTGACCAATGCCAAAGGGGTTGGTGTGATAATGGAAGCCAAACATATGTGTATGATGATGCGTGGTGTACAGAAACAAAACTCCTCCATGGTGACATCAGTGATGTTAGGCGCGATGCGTAATTCCCAAGCCAGTCGTGAAGAATTTTTACGTTTAATTGGTAAATAGAAAGCCCGCAATAGCGGGCTTTTTAAATCAGGCTTTTAATCTTTCTATTGCTTGTTCAAGGTAGGTTCTGGGGCAACCAAAATTTAGCCGAAAAAACTGTGGCTCGGCGAAGTCTGCTCCGGGTGAAGGCCCCACACCTTTATCTTCAGCCCACTTTTGTGGACTAGGCACATTAAGTTCACGTGCATCAACCCAGGCGAGGAAGGTGGCCTGCGGTTTTAACATACGCAGTCCATTAATCTGATTAATTTGGTTGTACAAATAATCACGATTGTCGCGCAGATAAGCCAGCTGTGCCTGATGCCAGTCATCACACAGAGTGAAAGCCGCTTGTGTCGCTTCCAATCCCATAATGTTGACCCAGGGCACGATGCCTCTGGCGGCCAGATTAAATTGCTGGCGCAGTTTTGCATCAGGAATAATGGCAAAAGAGGTACCCAGGCCAGCAACATTAAAGGTTTTGCTCGCCGCCATTAAGGTTATCGAGCGCGATTCAAGACCGGGAAGTTTACCGGCAGGAATATGTGTTGCTTCTTCATCCAGAATCAAGTCGCAGTGAATTTCATCGCTACACAGCAGCACATTATGTTTTTCACAAATATCGGCGATAGTCGATAATTCCTGTTCATTAAGAACGGTGCCAACCGGATTCATGGGATTACATAAAATAAATAACTTACAGGCTGGATCGGCTGCCTGTTTTTCAAGTTCGGCCATATCCAACATCCAGCGACCATCTTGCTCAAGTGTTGGAATCGTCACACGTTGCATCTTGTTGATGCCAGGAGCGGCAAGTAACGGAGGATAATTAGGAGACTGCACTATTACTTTATCACCTGGCTCGCAATAAGCTGCAATAGCGGTATTGAAAGCGGGAACAACACCAGGCGTCCAGACCAGCCATTCTTGCTCTATTTTCCAGCCATATTGACGATCGAGCCAGTTAATTACCGCATCAATTGCACCCTGATGGTGTGCTGGGAGCGTATAGCCCATTAAACCGTGTTCAGTGCGTTTGGCTACTGCATCGATTATTGGCTGTGCACACTTAAATTCGGTATCGGCTATCCACAGTGGAATAACGTCCTGACCTTTATATTTTTCCCACTTGTAAGCGTAGGTTGAAGAACGGTCTATAAGCTGGTCGAACTGCATTAATGATCCTTATCTGAACAAGGTAAACTGCTATTGAGATAGGGGAACATAACAAAACCATAGATTGCTGGATAGAATCTTTGGTTTATTGTTATATCGGACAAAAACAAAAAAAGGCGCCAGTGCGCCTTTTTAAGATGTACACATAGATTACAGCGCGTAAGCGAGCACCAGACTAATAATTAAACCTGACACACCAAAAAAGCCATATTCTACTTTTACTTTGATATTTTCTTCAGCATCCGCCACTGGCTGATTTAAAAAGCTCATAATCAGGCTGGATAAGCCTAAAACGAATGCAAGAACCACGGCGCCAAATACAAAAGCTTCAGGCCAATTACTCATGTTACATCCTCAATTGCTGTCAATATGGCTATATTATGCACCAAAAAAAGCGACAGGATTAGTGCTTAACAACAAAAATGCATTAATTATTTTTGGTGTATATCAAATTTTATGCAATCCAACTCGCGTTTAATTCTGTAGCTGAATATAGCGGGTTTGACCAACTAGTTGTTAAATTGACTAATTCACTTCATCGCGTAGCGTTACGTTTGGTTATTTATTTTAGTTAACCTATTGATATATATTTAAATTTTAAAGTTGGATCGGCAATTGCTCAGTAAATGAAAAAGCAAAACAAAAACTAAGGATTTATTATGCAAACAGTATTAATTTCGGCAGCATTATTAACTAACAGTGCATTTGCTGGTGAGTGCCATGTTGATTTTGATGCGCATGTAAAAATTGCCAATGAACAGGTGGTAGTCGCATTACAGGATAACAAACAGCTGACACTAAGCGCGAATGAAGCCTGGCTGGATGGTAAAAAGTTGTCGCTGAGTAAAGAGCAGCAAACACTGATGGACGAGTATTATTCCCGGGTCTTTAATATTGCCCCACAAGCCGCAGATATTGCATTGGATGCGGTAGATTTGGCGACTAAGGGTGTCAGTATGGCGTTTAGCACTTTGCTGGGAGAGGATGATCAGGTTGTACAGGATATTACCGGTGAGTTTTCCGTATTGCGCACTGCTGTTCAAAGTCAGTTTTACGCTGAAGATGGTTCGGTCCGTTTTGATTCTAAATCAATGCAAGACGGAGACTTTATTGACAAAGAGTTTTCACAACGTTTTGAGAAAAAAGTTGAATCGCTTGTCGAAAAATCCATGGGCAGCATCATGATTACCATTGGTAAGCAGATGATGTTTGGTGGTGATATGGATGCATTTGAAAAGAAAATGGATAATTTTGGTAAGGATATTGAGCGTCAGATGGAAGCTCAAAGTGATCAACTTGAGGCTCGTGCGGATCAGTTATGTTATTCATTACAAATTCTGGATGACTACGAAACACAAATATCTTCATCCATTCCGGAGCTTGCCAAGTTGGATGCACTAAGGGTGAGTTATCGTAGTGATGGTCAGAAATAGTCACTAATTATAAAAAAGGTCGGCATTTGCCGACCTTTTTTATTGATACCGTGTCTTGTCCTGAAATGTGTTTACACATTTAGGATTTATTATGACAACAGCAGATAAACAACGAGTTAAACGTACAC
>NZ_JACNEP010000031.1 GCF_014270035.1 Neptunicella marina
TTTCAACACGTGCTACGACCCCTAATTTAAAAGCCATCGTGTAATCGCGTTGAGTACGCTTACGATTTGAATTAGTTACTGTTGTCATAAAGAAGTCCTCTTTATGTCAACGTATTTCAGGACGGGACATACTTTCGTAAAAAGCCCGCCTTCCGGCGGGCTTTTTTATTGGCTGGAATACATCTACACTTGTTCTTAACGGGTTAATGGAAAAAGATGATGTACAAAGCTGTTTTTACTGCACTTTTATTGAGTATGCTTAGCGCGGTTAGCCACGCAACACTGTACAAAGTTATCAATAAAGACGGTTCGGTAACTTATACCGATATTCCCGTTGAAGGTGCGGTTCCGGTTGATTTATCTAATACAAATTCAGCTGTAATGCCGGCAATGAATACCCCAAAGATGAAAGCCCCTTCGCTCACTCCCAGTAAAATAAAACCCGCATATTTAGTCAATATTACCCGTCCCACACAACAACAAACCCTGCGTGACAATAATGGTGACCTGACAGTTGTTGCTCAGGTCACACCTTCCCGCGCCGCCATCGCCCAGTTATTCCTCGATGGTGAATTAATTAAACAACAATCTGAACTCACTTTTGAACTCACTAACATTGACCGTGGCGAACACCACGTACAAATAAAACTGGTTAACAATTCGGGCAAGGTTATTGCATTGAGTGAAACTATTACTTTTTATCTGCACCGCGCATCAGCACTAATTGGTGCACGCTAATAAAACCGCACTCTGGCGGAAAAAGACAGTGGACAGATAAACAACATCAGAAAACCAATGCACTGAATTGGTGCAGAGGATATAGTATTCAGATGCTACCTAACTCTGACAATATAAATTTGACCCAATTTCTGACAACAGCAGTGATTGTGGTTGATGAAAACTTAACGATTATATCGGCAAACCCTGCCGCAGAAACGATCATAGAAGTTAGTATTAACCGACTGATTGGTTTTCCGCTACCTGAGTTATTTAGCAGCAGTACCCTTCACGTTAGCCGTCTATTGCGCACGCTAAAACAAACCGGCAGTTTTTCTGATAGTGAAGTACAAATTGTTTTCCCGGATGGACGTCATCGCCTGGTGGACGTTACCATTTCCCATGCAGAAATTACTGGTTCTCCCCATTTAGTGCTGGAAATAAAATTAATCGATCAACAAAAACGCATCAGTAAAGAAACCCAGCAGTGGAATCAGCAACAAGCCGCAAAAGAACTGGTGCGTGGCCTGGCACATGAAATTAAAAACCCTCTTGGTGGATTGCGCGGTGCTGCACAACTTTTAGGCAAGCAGCTCGAAAGTGATGAATTAAAAGAATTTACCGAGATTATTATCGAACAAGCCGACCGTCTGACCAATTTAGTTGATCGTTTATTAGGCCCCAATAAATTAAGTGCTTTCGCCTACAGGAATGTGCATGAAGTGCTGGAAAAAGTACGTAGCCTGCTGCAACTGGACAATATCAGTGAAGTGGTGATCAACCGGGATTACGATCCCAGCATTCCCAATTTATGGTTTGACTCTGACCAGTTGCAACAAGCCGTACTTAACATAGCGCGTAATGCAGTTCAGGTACTGCAAGGCAGGGGCGAAATTCAGTTTATCACCCGCATTGAACGCCAGTTGACCATTCATGGGCAGCGCTTTCCGTTGTGTGTGAAGATTCAGATTATCGATAACGGTCCGGGTATTCCGGTGAAACTTAAAGACACCCTGTTTTATCCTATGGTAACCGGCAAAAAAGATGGCACAGGACTGGGACTGTCAATTGCACAAAACATCATTGACCATCACAAGGGCAAAATTGAAGTGGAAAGCTGGCCCGGTCACACCGAATTTAATATTTATCTCCCCATAATCGAAAATAAGGAGCCCGCTTGATGGACTATGCACCAGTTTGGATCGTCGATGATGACAATTCCATTAGATGGGTTTTACAAAAAGCCTTACAGGCAGAAAATATCGATTGTTTCAGTTTTGCTGACCCCCGAGATGTACTGACACAACTGGAAACATCACAACAACCTGAAGTGATCATTTCAGATATTCGTATGCCGCACATGGACGGCATGCAACTGCTTAATGAAGTGCAGCAACGTTTTCCTAATCTGCCAATTATTATCATGACGGCTCACTCGGATTTAGATTCTGCGGTCAATGCGTTCAAAGGTGGTGCGTTTGAATATCTGCCTAAACCCTTTGATATAGACGAGGCCATCAGCTTAATTCAACGCGCATTAAATCAGGCGCGCGAAAATGCCAGACAGCAAAATATAGATAGCCAGCCCACCACTGAAATTATTGGTGAAGCCCCCGCGATGCAGGAAGTGTTTCGTGCGATCGGTCGTTTATCCCGCTCAAGCATTAGCGTATTAATTAATGGCCAGTCGGGTACGGGTAAAGAATTAGTCGCGCGCGCGCTACATCGTCATTCGCCCAGAGCCAAAGAAGCTTTTATTGCATTAAACATGGCAGCAATCCCGGCAGATTTGATTGAGTCTGAATTATTTGGTCATGAAAAAGGGGCATTTACCGGCGCGCAAACCACCCGGCAGGGGCGTTTTGAGCAGGCTGATGGCGGTACACTGTTTTTAGATGAAATTGGTGATATGCCTTTGGATGTACAAACCCGGTTGTTGCGGGTACTGGCTGACGGACAATTTTATCGAGTGGGCGGACATAACTCGGTAACGGTAGATGTCAGAATCATTGCGGCGACTCACCAAAACCTTGAACAACGCGTAGCAGAAGGTAAATTCCGAGAGGATCTGTTTCACCGTTTAAACGTTATACGCATTCACATGCCACAATTGTCGGAACGTCGTGAAGATGTGCCGGCGCTGGCCAAACGCTTTTTACGCATGGCCTCAGAAGAATTAAAAGTGGATTGCAAAACCCTGCACAATAAAACCATTGAAATTCTGACCCAGCTCCCATGGCCAGGTAATGTGCGCCAGTTAGAAAACCTGTGTCGCTGGTTAACCGTTATGGCCAGTGGACAGGAAATTCTACCGGAAGATCTGCCTCCTGAATTATTGCAACAACAGAACTCAATTAAAACCAAGGTTGAGGGCGATGCCAGCTGGGATGAGTTGCTTGCACAATGGGCAGATCAACAGTTAGCTGCAGGTCATAAAAACATTCTGGATGATGCACAAATATTATTTGAAAAAACCTTACTGGAGCGTGCATTGCAGTTTACCCGAGGTCACAAGCAGGAAGCAGCCAAAAAGCTCGGTTGGGGACGTAATACCCTAACGCGTAAACTCAAAGAGTTAGATATGTAAGCTATAGGAAAACACCCATTATACCTTTTTGGTATATGCATATACCAACTGATAAATTCATGATGTAGATCAACATCCTTTTCTAATCTGCTGTGCTAAGGTCTTCTCAGTAAATTTATTTAAATTTGCATCTACCAAAGAGGGTCTGATCATGAACGAAACGCTGATCGAATTGTCACGCTGGCAATTCGCGTTAACAGCAATGTATCACTTTATCTTCGTCCCACTGACATTGGGCATGACGTTTTTATTAGCGATCATGGAGTCTGTGTATGTGATGACGGGTAAAGAAATCTACAAACAGATGACCAAATTTTGGGGCAAGTTGTTTGGAATAAACTTTGCCTTAGGTGTGGCCACCGGACTTACCATGGAATTCCAGTTTGGAATGAACTGGGCCTATTATTCACATTATGTGGGTGATATTTTTGGCGCCCCACTTGCCATTGAAGGTTTGATGGCATTCTTCCTGGAATCAACCTTCGTTGGTTTGTTTTTCTTTGGCTGGGATAAGATGTCCAAAGTGAAACACCTTGCCACCACCTGGTTAGTGGCCCTGGGTTCAAATTTCTCGGCTTTATGGATCCTGATTGCCAACGGATGGATGCAACATCCTGTAGGTGCCGAATTTAATATCGACTCAATGCGCATGGAAATGACCAGTTTTGCTGACGTAATTTTCAATCCTGTCGCACAGGTGAAATTCGTGCATACCGTGTCCGCTGGTTATGTGACTGGCGCTATGTTTGTACTGGCTATTTCAAGCTATTACCTGCTTAAACACAAAGAGGTCGCCTTTGCCCGCCGCTCATTTGCCATTGCCGCAAGTTTTGGTTTGGCATCTGTGTTATCGGTTATCATCCTGGGTGATGAAAGTGGTTATGAATTAGGTGATGTACAAAAAGTTAAGCTGGCTGCAGTTGAAGCCGAATTTGAGACCCACCCAGCGCCTGCGCCTTTCACTATTTTTGGTTTACCAGACGATGAAGCAGAAACCACCGATTATGCGGTTCGTATTCCGTGGTTAATGGGCTTGATCGCCACCCGCTCGCTGGACGAAGAAGTCATGGGCATCAAAGATCTGAAAGAATTGCACAGAGAACGCATTATTTCAGGCAGCGAAGCTTACGGACTGCTGGACAAAGTAAAATCTGGTACTGCCTCTGAACAAGAGCTAGCAATTTTCGATAGTAATAAAAAAGATCTGGGTTACGGAATGTTGTTAGAGCCGTTTACTCAGGATGTTGCTAACCCCAGTCAGGAAGCCATTCAAAAAGCAGTTGATTACAGCATTCCACCGGTAGCCCCGCTGTTCTGGAGCTTCCGTTTAATGGTGGTATCTGGCTTTATTATGTTGGCGGTATTTGCAGCTGCATTCTGGTACAGCACCAAACATCAAATTACCAAACCGACCTGGTTGCTTAAAGCCGCCCTTTACAGTTTACCTCTGCCGTGGATTGCCTGTGAAGCAGGCTGGTTTGTTGCTGAGTTTGGTCGTCAGCCCTGGTCAATCGCAGAAGTGTTACCTGTACATGCGTCGGTATCCAATTTAACCGTAACCGATGTGGTTATTACCCTAATCGCTTACACCCTGTTTTATATGGTGATGTTTATCGTTGGATTTTATCTGATGCAGAAATTTGCCAAAAAAGGTCCTGGCGAGCTGGCTCAGGAAGCGGAACAGCAAAAACTTAACCCTGTTACTCAAGGAGCACAAGCATGATTGATTATGAAGTGTTACGCGTTATTTGGTGGGTTCTGGTTGGCGTATTGCTGATTGGATTTGCCATTACAGACGGTTTTGATTTGGGGGTAGGTGCACTATTGACCATTGTTGGTAAAACCGATGAAGACAGACGAGTGATGATCAACACCATTGGCCCACACTGGGACGGTAATCAGGTGTGGTTTATCACCGCTGGCGGCGCAATTTTCGCTGCCTGGCCGATGATTTATGCCACCGCCTTTTCAGGTTTTTATCTGGCGCTGGCGTTAACGCTAATGGCCTTATGGATGCGCCCAATTGGCTTTGATTATCGTAGTAAATTGCCTGGTGCCAAATGGCGTAATAGTTGGGACTGGGCATTATTTGCCGGGGGGTTAGTGCCTGCACTGATCTTTGGTGTTGCGTTTGGCAACCTGTTACAAGGTGTACCTTACGAACTGGACCAAAACCTGAGATCCACTTATACCGGATCATTTTTCGGGCTACTAAATCCATTTGGTATTCTTTGTGGTTTGGTATCTGTGGCCATGTTACTTAATCATGGTGCCACCTGGTTACAGCTAAAAACCGATGACAAATTACATGAAAGAGCGCGCGCTGTATCTGTCGTATTATCCCTGGCTGCAGTCGTATTATTTGTCTTAGCCGGTGTGTGGATAGCGATGGGAATCAATGGTTATGTGGTTACTTCTGAGATAAATACCCTCGCAACATCCAACCCTCTGCATAAATCAGTCAGCGTGGAATCCGGCGCATGGATTGCTAATTACAGTAAATATCCATGGATGATGCTGGCACCATTATTGGGTATTGCAGCAGGCTTAGGCTGTAGCCTGTTCTCTTTAAAAGGACGCAGTGGATGGGCCTTTGTTGCAAGTTCATTATGCATGACAGGTATTATCCTGACTGCGGGTTTTTCAATGTTCCCGTTTTTAATGCCTAGCAGCACTATGCCAGATGCCAGCCTGACAATCTGGGATGCAACATCCAGTTTAATGACACTTAAAATTATGTTTGTGGTGGCCTGTATATTTGTACCTATTGTACTGGCGTACACTGCTTACGGTTTCTGGGTAATGCGTGGAAGGTTGAAAACCTCAGAACTGAATCAAAGTCACGCCATCTATTAGGAGATAAAACGATGTGGTATTTCACCTGGATTTTAGGCGTTCTATTAGCCTGCTCTTTCGGTATTATTAATGCGATGTGGTTAGAATCTACCGAAGATATGGACAGGGATGACGACTAACAAAAAAGCCGACCATGAACGTCAATTAGTTATATGGTTAAAGCAACAAAGAGCCGCTGCCCGCGGCTCTTTATTATTTCTTAATATCATATCAATCGCCTCTGTCATTAGCCAAATCGCTTTTCTGGCGCTTATTTGCCAGTTTGCGCAACAGTTGATTGTAGAACAAACACCAATAACAAACTCATCAGTAGTTAAGCTGGTTATAGTGGGATTGCTTAATTTGCTGCTGAATTACATACGATCTCATTTACATAGCCGAATTCACCTGAGGGTTAGCCAGCAATTACAAAAAGATCTGCAACAACAATTAAATAGCCGGCAATTGTCTCTGGTAAAACAGCACAGCCATTATTACTGGCAACAACAATGGTTATCGCATATCCCTGCTGTGGGTGATTTTGTGAGCTATTATCTGCCTCAACAATTACTGGCAGGCCTGGTACCTTTAATCGTAGTAAGCATGCTAATGCCGGTTAACTGGCCTGTTGCACTAATTTTATTAATCAGCCTGCCGATTGTACCGGTATTTATGTACCTGATTGGCTCCGGCACAGCCAGTGTTCACCGCAAACATTTTATTGCCCTGGAGCGCCTTGGTAGCGTGTTTTTTGATCGGATCAAACATGCGGAGCTAATTCATATTAACCAAGCTCACGAACAACAGCTTGGCGTATTACAATCTGCCAGCGGACAATTAAACCAACGCACCATGAAAGTGGTAAGTCTGGCGTTTCTATCCACAACAGTGCTCGACTTTTTCTCAACCATTGCCATGGCGCTGGTAGCTGTTTTTGTCGGATTTAACCTGTTAGGCGAAGTGCAAATCGGCTCACAAATCAATCTTCAGGAAGGTTTGTATATTTTGTTACTGGCGCCTTTGTGTTTTGCAGAACTTAAAAACCTGGGCCGTCATTATCATCAAAAATCAGCTGCAATTGCCGCAGCCGAGGCGCTTTATCCAATATTGACCAATGATATTCAAACACAAAATCACAACTGCTTTGACACAATAGACTGGCAGGACTTTTCTACCCAGCAGCCCGTAATAAGTGCTGCAACGCTCAAAATAAACAAAGGGCAGCACATACAACTGCATGGCGCTTCCGGTGCCGGTAAAAGTGTATTACTTGAGGCTTTGATAGGATTTCGTCACGCCACGCACCGCTTATCAACCACCACGGCACTGCTTACCCAGCAACCTGTTATTCTAAATAGTGATTTACGCACTAATCTCACGTTAGACAGAGACATAACCGATGAACGACTATGGCAGGTATTACGCGAGGTGGAGCTGGAACAATGGGTTCGATCACTCGCCAATCAACTTGATACTCCCATGGGCGAGCATCCACCAATGTCGGGAGGGCAAATGCAACGATTGTCATTAGCAAGAGTATTGTTGTCAGATGCTGAAATCATATTACTTGATGAACCAACCGCTCATTTGACCCAGCAACAGCATCTGCAAATCAGTGAAATGTTGCATGAGTGTTTAAAAAATAAAACAGTCATTTGGGCTTCGCATAAAGCGTTGCCAGCAGAATGGTTTAACCAACACTGGACAATTGAAAGCAATAAGGTGAGCTGCCGATAATGACGAAATTTATCGTTTTGATATTAGCCGTCGTACATGCCGTTGCTGGATTAGTATTATTGTTGTTCTCATCCTGGTTTATTGCTGCGTGCGCCATCGCAGGGGTGAACTTCAATTATATGTTACCCGCTGTACTGATTCGTGCATTGGCATTAATTCGTATTGCATCTGGTTACGGTTATATGTGGTTTGGCCATCAGCAATTGTTGGATGAACTTTCTGAAATAAGATTAAGTCTGTTTAAAAAACTAAAAACAGGTTTATTTAAGCAGCAAGCTCAATCCATCGATGTGCTGGCTGAACATACAGAAGCGTTAGCCAACTTGTGGATTGGTTGGGTGGTACAAAATGCTGGTGCAGTATTGATGTTACTGCTTTGTACCCTCTATTTCCTGTTTGCCTTTCCGCTAAGCTTGTTTATTGGTATAGCTTTTAGCCTGATTAATTTAGCTCTGTTAATTCAGCTTTACAGTACAGCCAATAAGTTAACCTCGTTACAAGTGAATCAGCAACATAATTTACGTTCACGCAGCGAAGACTATTTGCAATCAGCCAGCCTCTGGCATTTATATGATCAACAGCCGTCAGTTAATGCCCAAAACATTTGGCAAACTCAGCAGCAATTGCAACAACGAACTCAACTCACACTATTACTCACTCAATTCATCGGATTGATATTATTGGCCTGGTTTTTAGTCAAAGACTCTGGTCAGTATCTGGGTAATGCAAATTTGTTAGTTATCGTAATTATGCTGGTTAGTGTAAAAGACTGGTTGACCCCTGCAGCAAGTTCTCAGCATCAGTATGCTCGTTACCAACAGGCGAAACAGCATATCCAACAGCAGCAAGTCACACCAGTAAACGTGTGTCATATCCCTGACAAAACGACAGATATTCATTTAGTTAATTTTAAGGCTCCTTACGGTATTAACAGGAGCATAGACTTAGACATTAACAACAATGGTATTGTGTTGCTTGAAGGCGGATCAGGCTCGGGGAAAACCAGTTTGTTAAAAGCAATTTATGGTCTTAATGACTTTAATGGTCAACGACAGGTTAACGGTAATCTAATCCCAAAAGGCATTATCACCTCCTGGTATTACGCTAACCAGCATCCCATGATACTGAATGACACACTAGAGGCTAATCTAAACTTAGCTACAGATTCGGATATGGATCAACAAAACCTTAAACAAGCACTATTCTGGGCCGATTTAACGCATTTAAGCGACTCACTGACACAATGGTTAGGCTATTCAGGACGAAAGCTATCGGGTGGAGAAGCTAAACGCCTGAATATTGCCAGAGCTTATCTTTCCGGTGCAGATGTCTGGCTTCTGGATGAACCCTTCGAAGGACTGGCACCTCAGCAACAGATGTTTTTAAGTCATCAGTTAAATGTAATCGCTAAAGATAAGATCATTATCATTGCCAGCCATATTTTCCCTGACAATTTAGAGATTAACAAAAGCATTAATATAGATGAGATGTAATAGCTAGTATTTCCACAGAATCCAATAACTAAAACGAAGCCACCTTTTGGTGGCTTTTTTGTATCCGTACAAGAGAGGGGGTTCTAAGGGCGTATGTTGTTAAGTAGCGCATACTGTCTGCTCTTAGTGCTTTATCCTCTTCATTTAGTCACAGTAAAAGATTTATCGAAGTAGCAAACTCCCATCAGTGGAGTTATCGGGATATTGGCTAAATCAGGGTACGGTATTGCGATGTTGGATTGATGTTTTTGCATTGCTTAACGCAAAAAAACGCCTTGGTCTTTGACGGGGCCTTCGATTTCAATACGCTTAAAACAAAAAACCCAGCACAAGGCTGGGTTCTTCATTTAATTGGGAGTCTGGCGGTGTGCTACTCTCACATGGGGAAACCCCACACTACCATCGCCGCTAATACGTTTCACTTCT
>NZ_JACNEP010000032.1 GCF_014270035.1 Neptunicella marina
CTTATCCAAGATGGGTAAAACCGAAAACAAATCGATATCCCCATAAAAAGAAAAATGCCAGTCAGCTTAACTGACTGGCATTAGCCATGAGGCGCTTTTTTCTTATATTTCTTACTACTTGTTATTTAGCCCGCCACATCGCTATCCGGGAAATTAAGTTTTAGTGTTTTTAATGCATTTTGCTTGAGTTCATCCAGCTGCAGTTGATCATAACACTCAACCATAATTTCCAGAGCCTGCTTTAATTGAGGTGTATCTGAATAATTGTCTAACACATATTGCCCACGATTTGCGGCCGCAACATATGCTGCACGTTTCATGTAATAACGTGCTACTGATAACTCATGTTTGGCCAGCTGCGATTTGATGTACACCATGCGTTTACGCGCATCGTTTACATACTTGCTTTCAGGGTATTTCTGAATCAAGGTTCGGAAATCGTTAAAGGCATCCCGGCTATGAGTTGGATCACGGTCAGAGCGATCGATACCCACCATTTCCTGAAATAAATTCCGATCAGCATCCATGTTGACCAAACCACGCATATAATACGCGTAGTCAACATCGGCATGATTAGGATTCAATCGGGTGAATCGGTCAATGGTCGCAATCGCCTGATCGGTTTTACCCAATTTGTAATAAACATAAATCAGATCAAGTTGCACCTGATGTGAGTATGGGCCAAATGGATAACGTGAATCCAGTTGACTGAGTGTTTCTGATGCACCGTTAAAATTCCCAAGTTCCATGCGCTCTTTGGCTTGTTGATAAAGTGCATCAGCCCCCTGAGCTTTTATTGCGGTTTCCTCATCCGGTGAGCTTGAACAGGCAGTCACACTTAGTAAACCCGCCACTGTTAGCACACTATACAGCTTTTTCATTTTAATCATTTTTACTCTTAACGTTTAACGCAATTCAGTGCGATGAAAAATTCAGTTAGAATATAAGGCTTAATCATCGCATTCTACCCCACCGGTTTGGGCTATGCACATTTTAATCTGAGATTTGGCGAAATACCCATGCACGACCTTTTAGAGCTTACGGCGACAGTACCAGAACATTTGTTTGGAAAACGTTTGGATCAGGGATTGGCGGAAATGTTCCCTGATTATTCACGATCACGCATAAAAAACTGGATCCTTGCCGGTCAGGTATTGCTTGATGGTGAGGTCAAACAGGCCCCAAGAGAAAAATTACAAGGCGGAGAAGCGGTTGAAATAAAGGCTGAAATTGAAATTCAGCAAACTCATCAGGCTGAGGAAATTGAACTTAATATCGTTTATGAAGATGAACAGATTCTGGTAATTAACAAACCTGCCGATTTAGTGGTGCACCCCGGTGCCGGTAATAGCGAAGGCACTGTTTTAAATGCTCTGCTAGCGCATTTTCCCGAAATTGCCAAAGTGCCTCGTGCGGGCATTGTGCATCGTTTGGATAAAGACACCACAGGTTTAATGGTGGTCGCAAAAACCATAGAAGCGCAAACGCATTTGGTGGATCAATTACAACATCGTGAAATTAGTCGTGAATATGAAGCGGTAGCGATTGGAACAATGGTGGCAGGTGGTACCGTGGACGCTGCGATCGGTCGTCATGCGACAAAACGTACCAGTATGGCGGTGCGTGAAGGCGGCAAACCAGCGGTCACACATTATCGTGTGAAGGAAAAATTCAGAGCTCATACCTATTTAAGATTAAAGCTTGAATCTGGACGTACCCACCAAATCCGTGTGCATATGTCACACTTACGTCATCCATTGGTTGGTGATCAATTATATGGCGGACGTCCACGCCCACCCAAAGCGGCCAGTCAGGAAGTGATTGATATGCTCCGCGGTTTTAAACGTCAGGCGTTGCATGCTGCGCAGTTGGAATTATTCCATCCGATAAGCGGTGAATGGATGAGTTGGCAGGCTCCACTTCCTGAAGATTTTGTTGCCTTGTTAAATGTTTTGCGTGAGGACACACGCCTGCATCCGGATTTACTCGATTAATTATGTCTGTCTTTGTGCCAGATTGGTTGTTGCCTGAAGGGTTTAATGCGTTTGTATCCACACGCGAGGGTGGTGTAAGTTTGCCACCTTATAACAGCTTAAATGTGGCGATGCATGTTGAAGATAATCCTTCTTATGTTGTTGAAAATCGCAGGCGATTGCCTAATGGGCGTAACATCAACTGGCTTGAGCAAACCCACAGCATTGAGGTGGTTGAGCTTAAACAAAATAGCGGGCAGGTTTATGTTGCAGATGCCAGTTTTACTTTTAAAGCTGGTGTAGTTTGCGCTGTGATGACCGCTGATTGCTTGCCTCTGTTAATCGCGTTTCCCCAACAAAAGGCAGTTGCTGCTATTCATGCTGGTTGGCGTGGACTGGCCAATGGCATCATTGAAGCGTGTTTTGAAAAAATGGCTTTGCCTGTGCAGGAAGCACAAGTTTATTTGGGACCAGCCATTGGTGCTGACGCTTTTGAAGTGGGAGAAGATGTAAAGCAAAACTTTGCCCCTGAAGATACGCAATATTTTACGCCAGATAAAAATCAAAAATATTTTGCTGATATATATGCGTTGGCCAGAGCGCGCTTAAATCGTCTGGGTATTACTAATATTGTTGGTGGGGAATATTGTACCTTCACCAATGAAAAACAGTTCTTCTCTTATCGGCGCGACGGTCAAACGGGCCGTATGGTGTCTTATATCTGGTTTGACTAAAACTTCACCTAACTTTGAGTTAAATCAAACTCTGTAGTTTACCGTCTCTTGAATATTAAACAGGCAATACCCATTTTGCTGGTATAGAAAGTTTTTATGAGGCGTAAAGAAATGCGTTCAGACAGATTAACCAGTAAGTTCCAAATAGCGATATCCGATGCTCAGTCGCTGGCACTGGGACGCGACCATCAATATATAGAACCTGTACATTTAATGATGGCGTTACTAAACCAGGAGGGCGGTTCGGTAAGGCCATTACTTGATCAGGCAAAAATTAATGTAAACAGCTTACGTTCAGCATTGGCCGAGGCCATTGAGCGTCTACCCCATGTTGAAGGAGTGGGTGGTGATGTACAATTTGGCAAAGATACTGTTGTACTGCTAAATCTCACCGACAAACTGGCACAGAAACGTAAAGATCAATACATCACATCAGAAGTGTTTGTGCTTGCTGCGGTTGAAGATAAGGGCAAACTTGGGGAAATTCTTCGTCAGTTAGGTGCCACCTCTGATTCCATTACCAGTGCGATAGACAAAATCCGTGGTGGTCAAAAAGTCACTGATGCTAACGCCGAAGATATGCGTCAGGCGCTGGAAAAATTTACTCTTGATTTAACCGAACGTGCAGAGCAGGGCAAACTCGATCCTGTGATTGGACGTGATGAAGAAATTCGTCGCACAGTTCAGGTATTGCAACGTCGTACTAAAAATAATCCAGTACTGATTGGTGAACCTGGCGTGGGTAAAACTGCGATTGTTGAGGGGTTAGCTCAGCGAATTATCAATGGTGAGGTACCGGAAGGTCTTAAAAACAAACGGGTTTTGTCACTGGATATGGGGGCATTGGTTGCAGGAGCTAAATATCGTGGTGAGTTTGAAGAGCGTTTAAAAGCAGTATTAAATGAACTGGCCAAAGAAGAAGGTAGTGTGATTCTGTTTATAGATGAGTTACATACTATGGTCGGTGCCGGTAAAGGTGAAGGGGCAATGGACGCCGGCAATATGCTCAAACCAGCATTAGCCCGTGGCGAGTTACACTGTGTTGGTGCCACAACTCTGGATGAATACCGTCAGTACATTGAAAAAGACGCGGCGCTTGAACGTCGGTTCCAGAAAGTTCAGGTGGATGAACCGAGCGTGGAAGATACCATTGCGATTTTACGTGGCTTAAAAGAGCGCTATGAATTGCACCATTCGGTGAATATCACCGACCCTGCGATTGTTGCGGCAGCGACTTTATCTCATCGTTATATCAGTGATCGTCAATTGCCTGATAAAGCCATCGATCTAATTGATGAAGCTGCGTCCAGTATTCGTATGCAGATAGATTCCAAGCCAGAAGAAATGGATAGACTGGAACGTCGTATCATCCAATTAAAACTGGAAGAACAGGCGCTGGCTAAAGAAACCGATGATGCCAGTCATAAACGTTTAGAAGTAATAGAGCAGGAACGAGAACAGCTGGAATTTAAATTTGCTGAGTTGGAAAAGGTCTGGAATAACGAAAAAAATGCGATGCAAGGTGCTCAGCATATAAAGTCTGAGCTTGAACATGCCAAGCTCGATTTAGAAATCGCAAGACGTGCAAGTGATTTAAGCCGCATGTCCGAGTTGCAGTATGGTCGAATACCAGAACTTGAAATGAAACTGGAACAAGCTGCTGAGTCGCAAAACCAGGAACTGCACTTGCTTAAAAATAAAGTGACGGACAACGAAATCGCCGATGTGTTGTCGCGCTGGACAGGTATTCCTGTGTCTAAAATGCTCGAAGGTGAAGTTGAAAAGCTTTTACGTATGGAGGATGCCCTGCACGATAAAGTGGTGGGACAACATGAGGCAGTCAGCGCGGTGTCAAATGCGATCCGACGTACACGTGCCGGTCTTGCTGATCCCAATCGTCCGATTGGTTCATTTTTGTTCCTTGGTCCTACAGGTGTAGGTAAAACTGAATTATGTAAAGCGCTGGCCGGTTTTATGTTCGATACCGAGCAAGCTATGGTGCGTATTGACATGTCAGAGTTTATGGAAAAACATTCTGTTGCGCGTTTGGTTGGCGCTCCTCCGGGTTATGTTGGTTATGAAGAAGGTGGTTATTTGACCGAGGCCATTCGCCGGAAACCCTACTCGGTCATTTTGCTGGATGAGGTTGAAAAAGCACATCCCGATGTTTTCAACATTTTGCTGCAGGTATTGGATGACGGTCGTTTAACCGATGGGCAGGGACGTACGGTTGATTTCAAGAATACTGTGGTGATTATGACCTCGAATCTCGGTTCAGATGTTATTCAGGAGCTTAATCAGGAATCTCAGTACGAATTGATGAAATCCAGAGTGATGGAAGTGGTTGCACAGAATTTCCGTCCAGAGTTTATTAACCGTATTGATGATACTGTTGTGTTCCATCCTTTGGATGCTGCTCAGATTAAACAAATCGCTAAAATTCAGCTTGCGTCATTAACCAAGCGTCTGGAGCAAAAAGGTTATCAGTTTGAAGTAACTGATGAAGCCTTGGCGAAATTAGCTGAAGCTGGTTTTGATCCCGTGTTTGGTGCCCGTCCTTTAAAACGTGCAATTCAGACTCAGGTTGAAAATATGTTAGCACAGCAAATTTTATCGGGTAAGGTATTGCCTAATAGCGAAATTAAGCTCGATGCAGATGAAACCGGCTTTATATTTAGCTAAGGTTTATATTGACCCGTCCTAAGATAGGTTGACAGTTTTTAGGCCAGCTCAAGTAGCTGGCCTTTTCTATTATGCACCTGATTAGGTGTTTGCATATCTAAACTCAGGTGCGGCCTCATTTCATTGTA
>NZ_JACNEP010000033.1 GCF_014270035.1 Neptunicella marina
TTTGTTAGATGCGTAGAATGCGCGCCACTTCGACGGGGAACGGCAACGGTCAGCGGCGAAGTTGAGATGACAAGAAAAACTTTGAAAAAGGGGCTTGACATCAAAACCGGATAGCGTAGAATGCGCATCCCGCTCGAGACAGGGTCTCAAGCACGGTTCTTTAACAATTTGCAACAAGACAATCTGTGTGGGCACTCGTTAATGAGTGTCAACCGAAAATTCATAGATTTACTTTTAATTGAAGAGTTTGATCATGGCTCAGATTGAACGCTGGCGGCAGGCCTAACACATGCAAGTCGAACGGTAACATGTCTAGCTTGCTAGATGATGACGAGTGGCGGACGGGTGAGTAATGCTTAGGGATCTGCCTTTTGGTGGGGGATAACAGTTGGAAACGACTGCTAATACCGCATGACACCTTCGGGTCAAAGAGGGCTTTTGCTCTCGCCAGGAGATGAACCTAAGTGAGATTAGCTAGTTGGTAGGGTAAAGGCCTACCAAGGCGACGATCTCTAGCTGGTCTGAGAGGATGATCAGCCACACTGGGACTGAGACACGGCCCAGACTCCTACGGGAGGCAGCAGTGGGGAATATTGGACAATGGGGGCAACCCTGATCCAGCCATGCCGCGTGTGTGAAGAAGGCCTTCGGGTTGTAAAGCACTTTCAGTTGTGAGGAAAGGTTAGTAGTTAATACCTGCTAGCTGTGACGTTAGCAACAGAAGAAGCACCGGCTAACTCCGTGCCAGCAGCCGCGGTAATACGGAGGGTGCGAGCGTTAATCGGAATTACTGGGCGTAAAGCGCACGCAGGCGGTTTGTTAAGTTAGATGTGAAAGCCCCGGGCTCAACCTGGGAATTGCATTTAAAACTGGCAGACTAGAGTCTTGGAGAGGGGAGTGGAATTCCAGGTGTAGCGGTGAAATGCGTAGAGATCTGGAGGAACATCAGTGGCGAAGGCGACTCCCTGGCCAAAGACTGACGCTCATGTGCGAAAGTGTGGGTAGCGAACAGGATTAGATACCCTGGTAGTCCACACCGTAAACGATGTCTACTAGCTGTGTGAGCATTTAATGCATGCGTAGCGAAGCTAACGCGATAAGTAGACCGCCTGGGGAGTACGGCCGCAAGGTTAAAACTCAAATGAATTGACGGGGGCCCGCACAAGCGGTGGAGCATGTGGTTTAATTCGATGCAACGCGAAGAACCTTACCATCCCTTGACATCCAGAGAATCACCTAGAGATAGATGAGTGCCTTCGGGAACTCTGAGACAGGTGCTGCATGGCTGTCGTCAGCTCGTGTCGTGAGATGTTGGGTTAAGTCCCGCAACGAGCGCAACCCTTGTCCTTAGTTGCCAGCATTAAGTTGGGCACTTTAAGGAGACTGCCGGTGACAAACCGGAGGAAGGTGGGGACGACGTCAAGTCATCATGGCCCTTACGGGATGGGCTACACACGTGCTACAATGGCAAGTACAGAGGGAAGCGAGACCGCGAGGTGGAGCGGAACCCAAAAAGCTTGTCGTAGTCCGGATTGGAGTCTGCAACTCGACTCCATGAAGTCGGAATCGCTAGTAATCGTGGGTCAGAATACCACGGTGAATACGTTCCCGGGCCTTGTACACACCGCCCGTCACACCATGGGAGTGGGATGCAAAAGAAGTAGTTAGTCTAACCTTCGGGAGGGCGATTACCACTTTGTGTTTCATGACTGGGGTGAAGTCGTAACAAGGTAACCCTAGGGGAACCTGGGGTTGGATCACCTCCTTACACTATATATCGGAAGACCGATTTAATGCAGTGTCCACACAGATTGTTTTGTTGTAGATGAACGAGATAGCCAAATGACCTTTGGGGCTATAGCTCAGCTGGGAGAGCGCCTGCCTTGCACGCAGGAGGTCAGCAGTTCGATCCTGCTTAGCTCCACCACATTAGGCTTGTAGCTCAGCTGGTTAGAGCGCACCCCTGATAAGGGTGAGGTCGGCAGTTCAAGTCTGCCCAAGCCTACCACATGGTCTATCTTGAGAAGGGAAAAGGTCCTTAATGAATGAATACTTGGATAAGTGTTGATTGATTAAGGTTTTTTTAACCTTAAATGTTCTTTAACAATATGGAAAGCTGATATTAGTAATCAAAACTGAGTGAGACTCGAAAGAACTTACTCTATCTGATACTGAAAAGAAGTTTGAATCTAGTTTAGATTGAAACCGATTAACACTTGTCGCTCATACAATGTGAACGTTTGTTCATACCTGAAATGCATAAAAGGTTATTTTGGGTTGTATGGTTAAGTGACTAAGCGTATACGGTGGATGCCTAGGCAGTCAGAGGCGATGAAGGACGTGTAAGTCTGCGAAAAGCTGTGGTGAGTTGACAAAACGCATTTTAGCCACAGATGTCCGAATGGGGGAACCCGGCCTGTTTACAGGTCATCCTTAAGTGAATACATAGCTTAAGGAGGCAAACGAAGGGAACTGAAACATCTAAGTACCTTTAGGAAAAGAAATCAATTGAGATCCCCTTAGTAGCGGCGAGCGAACGGGGGCCAGCCCTTAAGTTTATAAAGCGTTAGTGGAACCAGTTGGGAAGCTGGGCGACACAGGGTGATAGCCCCGTACACGAAGGTGCTTTATAGATGAAATCGAGTAGGACGGGACACGTGTTATCTTGTCTGAATATGGGGGGACCATCCTCCAAGGCTAAATACTCCTGACTGACCGATAGTGAACCAGTACCGTGAGGGAAAGGCGAAAAGAACCCCTGTGAGGGGAGTGAAATAGAACCTGAAACCGTATACGTACAAGCAGTGGGAGCAGACTTGTTCTGTGACTGCGTACCTTTTGTATAATGGGTCAGCGACTTATATTCTGTAGCAAGGTTAACCGTATAGGGGAGCCGTAGCGAAAGCGAGTCTTAACTGGGCGTTTTAGTTGCAGGGTATAGACCCGAAACCCGGTGATCTAGCCATGGGCAGGTTGAAGGTGCGGTAACACGCACTGGAGGACCGAACCGACTAACGTTGAAAAGTTAGCGGATGACCTGTGGCTGGGGGTGAAAGGCCAATCAAACCGGGAGATAGCTGGTTCTCCCCGAAAGCTATTTAGGTAGCGCCTCGGACGAATACCACAGGGGGTAGAGCACTGTTTGGGCTAGGGGGTCATCCCGACTTACCAACCCCATGCAAACTCCGAATACCTGTGAGTACTATCCGGGAGACACACGGCGGGTGCTAACGTCCGTCGTGAAGAGGGAAACAACCCAGACCGCCAGCTAAGGTCCCAAAATACTACTAAGTGGGAAACGAAGTGGGAAGGCTAAGACAGCTAGGAGGTTGGCTTAGAAGCAGCCACCCTTTAAAGAAAGCGTAATAGCTCACTAGTCGAGTCGGCCTGCGCGGAAGATGTAACGGGGCTAAGTAGTATACCGAAGCTGCGGCAGCATGTTTTACATGCTGGGTAGGGGAGCGTTGTGTAAGTGGATGAAGGTGAACTGAGAGGTTTGCTGGACATATCACAAGTGCGAATGCTGACATGAGTAACGATAATGGGGGTGAAAAACCCCCACGCCGGAAGACCAAGGTTTCCTGTCCCATGTTAATCAGGGCAGGGTAAGTCGGCCCCTAAGGCGAGGCAGAAATGCGTAGTCGATGGGAAACGGGTTAATATTCCCGTACTTATATAATCAGTGATGGGGGGACGGAGAAGGTTATGCAAGCATGGCGTTGGTTGTCCATGTGAAAGTGAGTAGGAAGAGTGCTTAGGCAAATCCGGGCATTCAATTCTGAGACACGAGACGAGACGCTACGGCGTTGAAGTTGCAGATACCCTGCTTCCAGGAAAAGCCTCTAAACTTATGATTATGTGAACCGTACCCCAAACCGACACAGGTGGTCAGGTAGAGAATACTAAGGCGCTTGAGAGAACTCGGGTGAAGGAACTCGGCAAAATCGTACCGTAACTTCGGGAGAAGGTACGCCTCCGTTTGTGAAGAACTTGCTTCGTAAGCGAATGGAGGCCGCAGTGAAATGGTGGCTGGAACTGTTTATTAAAAACACAGCACTGTGCTAAATCGAAAGATGACGTATACGGTGTGACGCCTGCCCGGTGCCGGAAGGTTAATTGATGGGGTTAGCGTAAGCGAAGCTCTTGATCGAAGCCCCGGTAAACGGCGGCCGTAACTATAACGGTCCTAAGGTAGCGAAATTCCTTGTCGGGTAAGTTCCGACCTGCACGAATGGCGTAATCATGGCCACGCTGTCTCCACCCGAGACTCAGTGAAATTGAAATCGCAGTGAAGATGCTGTGTACCCGCGGCTAGACGGAAAGACCCCGTGAACCTTTACTACAGCTTGGCACTGAACATTGACCCTACATGTGTAGGATAGGTGGGAGACTTTGAAGCGTGAACGCCAGTTTGCGTGGAGTCAACCTTGAAATACCACCCTTGTATGTTTGATGTTCTAACTCTGGTCCCTAATCGGGATTGAGGACAGTGTCTGGTGGGTAGTTTGACTGGGGCGGTCTCCTCCCAAAGAGTAACGGAGGAGCACGAAGGTTGGCTAATCCTGGTCGGACATCAGGAGGTTAGTGCAATGGCATAAGCCAGCTTAACTGCGAGACAGACACGTCGAGCAGGTACGAAAGTAGGTCATAGTGATCCGGTGGTTCTGTATGGAAGGGCCATCGCTCAACGGATAAAAGGTACTCCGGGGATAACAGGCTGATACCGCCCAAGAGTTCATATCGACGGCGGTGTTTGGCACCTCGATGTCGGCTCATCACATCCTGGGGCTGAAGTCGGTCCCAAGGGTATGGCTGTTCGCCATTTAAAGTGGTACGCGAGCTGGGTTTAGAACGTCGTGAGACAGTTCGGTCCCTATCTGCCGTGGGCGCTGGATGATTGAGAGGGGCTGCTCCTAGTACGAGAGGACCGGAGTGGACGAACCGCTGGTGTTCGGGTTGTCATGCCAATGGCATTGCCCGGTAGCTACGTTCGGAATCGATAACCGCTGAAAGCATCTAAGCGGGAAGCGAGCCTCAAGATGAGTCATCCCTGAAGTTTAACTTCTGGAAGGGTTGTTGAAGACTACAACGTTGATAGGCAGGGTGTGGAAGCGTAGTAATGCGTTAAGCTAACCTGTACTAATTGCCCGAGAGGCTTAACCATACAACGCCAAAATGACTTTAGGGTCAGGTGTTGTGAGACAAGTGTTAGAGATAGAGTAAGACAATCTCACTTAGTGATTGCATCAGCTTTTTATATTGTTACCAGTTTATGTCTGGCGGCCATAGCGATACGGTACCACCTGATCCCATTCCGAACTCAGAAGTGAAACGTATTAGCGGCGATGGTAGTGTGGGGTTTCCCCATGTGAGAGTAGCACACCGCCAGACTCCCAATT
>NZ_JACNEP010000034.1 GCF_014270035.1 Neptunicella marina
TTTCAACACGTGCTACGACCCCTAATTTAAAAGCCATCGTGTAATCGCGTTGAGTACGCTTACGATTTGAATTAGTTGCTGTTGTCATAAAGAAGTCCTCTTTATGTCAACGTATTTCAGGACGGGACATATAGTTGAGATAATAAAAAAGGCGCCCAAGGCGCCTTTTTTAGTCAAGTTGTTTAAGTAAGTTTATTGCATCCTGATATTCTGGATAGCGATTAGATTTTACTGCAATAGCAAGGTGATCTTTTGCCTCACTAATTCTATCTAGTTTAACTAACGTATAGGCAAGGTGATAGCGGGTTTCCGGATTTTTGGAATCAAGCACATAAGCCTGACGAAGATAATTTAAGCCATCGTTTAACTTGTCCTGTTTAACCAAAATCCAGCCTAGAGTATCTAAAAGGGATGGATTTTTATTCCCGCCATTTTCCAATCCTTCCATAGCGGTTTTGTATGCCTTGGTTAGATCAGTCTGGCTATAGATATAGGCCAGATTGTTCAATATCACAGATGAATGAGAAAATTGTTTAACGTTTAACAATTGGCTGTAGTGTTTTTCTGCATTCTTCCAATCCTGATGATTGAGGTAAGCGTCAGCTAGCAGCTTTCGGCATGAGTAAAAGTCAGGATTATCATTTAAAGTGTTTTCTGAAATTTCGATAAAGTCCTGATAACCTATACCTTTAACTGTTAATAAATATAATTTCGAGAAAGCACTTTGTTGCAGGTTATTTAATTTTATTGAATGTAAATAGTCAGTAACCGCTTTAGGTAACGTTTTGTTAGCGATAGCGATGTCACCTTTTAACTCAAAATAATCGGAAGTCTGACGTTTATTCGCAGGCAACGAGGCTAAGATATCTTCACTTTGTTTTATTTTTCCTTCAGTTAAGGCCAGTCGAGCCAAGGCTAACTTTGCATTGATCGAGTCTGGCTCAAGTTCCAGTACCTTATTGAGACTTTTGGTTGCGCCTTGATAGTCTCTTGATTTAACTTGTTGTGTGGCTAGCTGAAGTAATTGATTGGGGGAGTCAATCCATAACTCATAAACCAAACGGTAGTTTGATGATGCTGAATCAAAACGACGCATTTGTGCGTAAATATTGGCTTGCTGAATTAAAAGTGCCGGGTTTAATCTGTCGTTCTGAATTAGTCTACTGATTTCCATTAAGGCATCTGGCCAGTTTCTTTCCATCATATACAGAGCAATTAATTTTTGTTTGGCTGCGGTATTGTCCGGAAAGTAGGCAAGCAATTTATTAATTAGCGTTTTTGCTTGTTTTAGATCACCGGACTTAACAGCCAGCTCTGACATTTTTAGCAATGATTGTCGATGATTTGGAATTTTATTAATAATTTTCTGTAACTCTTTCTTTGCCTGTTCCAAATCTCCCTGATGTTCAGCGATTAGGGATTGATTGAAAATCGCACTGATGTTGTCAGGGGCGCGTTTTAAGATCGTATCGAGGAGTTTTTTTGATGCGTCAAACTCTTCTGACGTTAGTAAGACTGCGGCCTGCAAATTCATTACATCCACATTATCAGGATATTGCTCCAGAAGTTGGGTAGAAATTTTTGCAGCCTGCTCAGGCTCCCTGTTTTTTAACAATATTTTGGCTTTTAATAATTGATGGCTTAAGTTGGGGCTGGCTACTTTAATGCTATTTATAGCGTTTAGTGCCATTTCTGGCTGATCTTTTAACAGATACAGGCGTGCCTGAATTAATTCCATTTCCGGGTTTTCAGGAAAATTACTTTTTAAATCCTGTAACGTTTGTTCGGCTCGGAATAGGTTGTCTTCCTGAAAATACAATTGAATTAAAATTATGCCCAGATTGGCATTTTTTACTACGGTACGCTTTTTGTCTTCGAGCAATGCAAGCGCTTTAGATTGCTCACCGGTTTCTATGTAAGTTTTTACAAGTAGCAGCAGCGCATTTGGATCTCCACTGCTTTGTTCTATGTGTTTTAGCAATAACGCTTGTGAGTTTTTCAGATTTCCCTGCATTAATTCTGCGATACCTTGCAACATGGTGGTATTGCGTTCATACAGCATCTTTTCAGGGTCAAGGAGCGATAAATGCTGGCTAATTTCGGCTAAGACTAACTTGGCTTCTTCCTGCTTACCATCTTTGGTTAATAACCATGCTTTAATTAGATTTGCTGTGGGATCCTGAGGACTTTGCTTAATAACTTGTTGATTAGTGATGCTGGCCTTATCGAACAATTCCATCGTTAAATATTGCATGGTTAAACTTCGCAGTATTTTTGGATCCTCAGGACTTAAAGCATGCGCCTGCTCAAAGCTTTTAAGAGCTTGTTGATTATCTGCTTGTTTGAGAGCTAGTTCACCAGCTAATAACCAGGCTTTTTCATCATTTGAATTTGCAGCCAGCGCCTGGGTTATTAAGGTGTTGGCTTGCTCTAAAAAGTCGGTACGGATATACAAGGTTGCCAGGGTATTGTTGGCCCTGCTATCGTTAGGAAAAAGTTGGTGGGCTTCTTTAAATTCAAAGGCTGCTCGCTCAGAATCTTGTTGAATGATATATGCCTGACCTCTTAAAAGATGCCACTCAAATTTACCTTCATCAGATAAATTGTAATATTGGTCTTCGTAGGTCAGTAATTCATCTACCTTTTTTTGCAGTATCAGGCTGTTACCTAAAATAGGGAGGACAAGATTTATATCCGCCCCCAGCTTTAAAGCATCTTCCATTTCCTTTTCTGCGGCGTCAATGAGTCCATTATCAAAATAAACTTTGGCTAGCAAAAGTTTGGACGGCAGATGCGAAGGATCTGTCTGTAGGGCGTTTTTTAAATGAATAAAAGCTTCTTCAGTTTTTTGTTCGCTGTAGGCTCTCAATGCCATTTCGTAATGGTTTACTGATTCTATGGCATAGCTTTGAATTGAGGTGGCAAACAACACCAGACTCAACATCAATCCTTTGTTCATATCGATTTAACAACATATAGGTGGGAATATTAGGTACACTAAGAAAAACAAAAAAAAAGCGCAAATTATTTTGCGCTTTTCTTATATCTTCTGCTTATCGCAATTAGGCCTGCGGCAAATATGGCCAAAATCCCTGGTTCAGGTACCGTCGTTTTACCACCGGGACTAGTTTTAGTACCAAAAGAAGCTAATTTAAAACCTTCTTGTAGCCCTTCCCAACCATCATTTCCAAAAGCGGGATTGTAAACACTGATTAACCAATATTTTGATGTTGTTGTCGAATTATCAATGCTTGTGTAGCTGTAATCATCCACATTGCTATAGTTTGCTACAGCATTCCAGTTACTGGCGGATAACCAGTCATTATTACCCCAGTTTGAAGGAGCAGCTGCAATTGAAATGTCTGCTTGTCCTTGGGAGCCACCATAATAATTTTCTGATGCCCACCCAATGCCAAAACCTTCCAAGTCAACCTCTTCACTAAATGATAAAAGGATGGCATCAAAGTAACCATGATAACTGTCTATAGAGTGATCCGGCGTACCTGTTTGTCCTTCTTCGTACTCTTTATCGTTTTTTAGTCCTAACGTATCACCGTAAAATGCTAATACTCCTGGTTCATAGAAACCATTGTCTGTATCGGATAATCCCATGATTTGTACACTTATACCATCTTGAGTAAGTGTCAGATAATTTGCCCAATCTGGTGTTCCACCGCCATCGCCAAACCAAGTGAAATCATTACTATCAACATCTCCAAAATCCCATGTCTGAGATCCTGCCCACGCATTACTCGTAAACAGGCATATCGCTGCTAGCCAAATTGATTTTTTCATTTTATTCCCGACCTCAACCTTCAGTACTTCTTTCTCTTTAGTACAAAGCAAAAAATGTTCCATATAAATAAAGTCTATATTAAACAAATGATTATGACTTTATTTGCTACGATTGTTTGGAGTAATTGTAAAGATAACTGACACTATAATAACAGCAATAACTAAGGTAAAGGAATCGAATAAGTGATGAGTATGTGCTTATAGGTATGTTATCTTATCGTTAGTAGTTTACGGAGCTTTATATGACAGATAACAAACGTAAAGGTATTTATCTTTTACCCAATTTACTTACAACAGCAGGATTGTTTTCAGGTTTTTTTGCCGTGGTTTCATCGATGAACTCGCATTTTGAATCTGCAGCTGTAGCTATATTTGTTGCAATGATTTTTGATGGATTAGATGGTCGTGTCGCACGCATGACTAATACACAAAGTGATTTTGGCGCTGAATATGACTCGATGGCAGATATGGTTTCTTTTGGCATTGCACCTGCTATCGTTTCTTATAATTGGGCTTTAACGGGGCTAGGTAAATTTGGCTGGTTAGCTGCCTTTATATATGTAGCCGGTGCCGCTTTGCGCTTAGCTCGCTTTAATACACAACTGGGTATTGCAGATAAACGTTATTTTCAGGGATTAGCCAGCCCTGCTGCTGCCGCTTTAGTTGCGGGTATGGTTTGGGTAGGTGTTGAATATAACATTAATGGTAATGACTATTCTATATTAGCTGCCTTGTTAACCGGGGTTGCTGGGTTACTTATGATAAGTAACTTTAAATACAATTCATTTAAAGAATTGAATTGGCATGGCAAGGTCCCATTTGTCGCTTTACTTTTAGTGCTTTTGGTATTTGTAATCGTTGCGACTGAACCAGCGTTAGTATTGTTTATTGTTTTTCTGCTCTATGCAGTTGCCGGTCCGGTTAATACATTTAGAACAGTTCCTAATATCAAGCTTGAACACGTTGTTGGTGATGCTGAAGATGATGCAGATTTCACCGAAAAGAGTGATAAGTAATCTCGCTTGTACAAAACCTGCGCAAACGCACAAAAAGTTAAAAAAAAGGGTTGCGCGATTTTGTTAGATGCGTAGAATGCGCGCCACTTCGACGGGGAACGGCAACGGTCAGCGGCGAAGTTGAGATGACAAGAAA
>NZ_JACNEP010000035.1 GCF_014270035.1 Neptunicella marina
GTTTTACCGTGGTCAACGTGGCCGATTGTACCAACGTTTACGTGCGGTTTCGTACGTTCAAACTTTTCTTTTGCCATGGTTCATTCCTCATCAAAATAAAAACGATTCTTACTTGTAAGGAATGAGAGATAGAGAAGTGGTGCTGATAGGCAGATTTGAACTGCCGACCTCACCCTTACCAAGGGTGCGCTCTACCAACTGAGCTATATCAGCACTGTAGTTGGAGCGGGCAGCGGGAATCGAACCCGCATCATCAGCTTGGAAGGCTGAGGTAATAGCCATTATACGATGCCCGCGTTCCGGTTCTCTTGAGCTAATCTCACCCCAAGAAAAATCATAAAAAGGCTGACAACACAGTGCGCATTAGTCAGCCTTCGTATTAGATAATCGCCTTAGCCATTATCAAAATATGGTGGAGGGAGGTGGATTCGAACCACCGAAGGCGGAGCCGTCAGATTTACAGTCTGATCCCTTTGGCCACTCGGGAACCCCTCCAGGAATTGATGGTGCCGGCTGCCGGAGTCGAACTGGCGACCTACTGATTACAAGTCAGTTGCTCTACCAACTGAGCTAAGCCGGCACTGCATCAACGAGGTGCGCATTCTAGAGTAACAGTTTGCGCTGTGCAATAGCTAAAAAACAAAAAATTCAAATTTTGTGATCGTTTGGCTATTTTCAAAGCAACACGATTAACATATCAGCAATTAAGCAACTAAATGAACCTCATCATGCCGGTAAAAATGCAATTTTCGACTATTTCGGTCCGGGGAAAGTCATCAATATTTATCAAATTTGCATCGCCGCCAGTAACAAAAATTTTATATTGGCTAAAATTTATCTGCATCTGCTGTTGCACCATGAATATAAAACCATAAATTTGAGCTTTGCACCCCTCAGTTATACAAGATGAGGTATCTCTCCCAAATTCCAAATCATCAGCAATATAATGATTCTTTACATGAGCAAGCGATGTCTTGGCTTTTAATGATTCGATCATGGTACTAAATCCCGGCACAATCCAACCGCCAATATGTTCGGATTCTTCATTAACAACATCGCATGTGATTGCTGTGCCTAAATCGATAACTGCAAAATTTGTTGAGCAGAATTGCTTTACTGCCAACATAGCTAACCACCGATCAACACCAAGCGATTCAGGCTGCTGATAACCCAATTTTAAATTATCAACGTGGTCCTGAGTTTTCAGTACTTGAATATTTACCTGATTTTTGTTGAGAATATCTGTGATGTACTTTAATTGCTTTTGACTAGCAACATTGGAAATTAAACATCTGGAAGTGGATTTGCACAATTGATTAAGATAATCGATGTCATCCAGATAGGAAAGTGCGGATACGTCCGACGAATAACAATACTTAATCCGACTATTGCCGATATCTATTAATAGTGTCCTAGCTGGCTCTGACACTCACATCCCCCCCATAAAAACGCTTAATTTTTCCATCACACTCAACTAATAAAGCCCCTTGCGAATCAACACCCCGGCCTATACCAGTTTCAACAGATTCGCCTATGGAAAGATTAATTTCCTTTTCCATTAGCCAATCGTATCGCTGCCACAAATGTTCAAAAGCAGGAAAACCTTTAGTTTCAAAAATGCTTAGTAAAGAATACAGCTCGTTAATAATTTTTGCGGCAATTAAATTTCTATCAGGGGTCTGTCTTAATTGCTGGCTAAGATCCGTCCAGGGCTGCGTTATGTCGACTACAGCTGCACCTAATTGAACATTAAGGCCGATTCCAATAACCGCATCACAACCTGCGCCAATTTGCCCTTCCAGTTCAATTAAAACCCCTGCTAACTTTTTGTCGTTAGCATAAATATCATTTGGCCACTTTAATTGACTGGTATTAATTCCAAGTTCTCGTAAAACATTGTTAACTGCTATACCAACCACCAAACTTAGTCCATTGACAGATTGATAACCTGCCTCAAAATGCCAATACATACTTAAGTAAATGCTTGCACCAAAAGGTGACTCCCATTTTTTCCCCTGACGTCCTCGTCCAGCAGTTTGCGCCTCAGCTAAACATGTCATCCCTTTTTTGCAGGAATTAATCTTGTTTTTAATATAATCATTGGTAGATGAAATGATATTGCAAACGTCAACCCGAATTGGAAAGTTAAGCGCTTCTACAATAGTTTTGTAGTTAAGCAAATTCAAAGGTGTAGAAAGCTGATATCCGCTACCTGCCTGACTATTAATAGATATCCCAAACTGGGTAAGCATTTTTATATGCTTGGCGACTGATGCCCGCGAAATATTTAAAAACTTGCCGATATCTTCACCGGAATGACATTTGCCATCCGCTAACAACTGAAGAATCTCATTGCGCTTAAGCTCACCTTTAATACTCATAGGTCTATTAAACCATGCTGGCCAACTAGCCGTACTTCATTTTCTAATTCGATACCAAATACTGATTTAACTTTATATTTGATTTCTCTGGCAATGGTTAACAACTCTTCACCCGTCGCGTTACCAATATTAATTAAGACAAGCGGTTGTCTTTTATGACACTCTACATTGCCTACTTTATGGCCTTTAAATCCTAGTTTATCGATTAAATAAGCCGCAGGAACTTTAAAATGATTTGAATCAACCTGGAAATGAGGGATATCGGGCCATTGTGATTGAATTTTTTTTAATGTGTTCAGGCTTATATAAGGGTTTTTAAAAAAACTTCCTGCATTACCCTGCCTGGCAGGATCTGGCAGTTTTTCTGAACGAACTTCTATAACCTTATTAAAAATATCTTTAGCAGAAGGATTATCAAGTTCTTTAAGCTCACCATAACTCGTTTCTGCTTTCCAAACTTTGGGAATAGCAAATTGCACATTGACGATGACTACTTTGTTATAAAGTTCGTGTTTAAAAATACTATCCCGATAACTAAATTTACATTGCGCACACGTTAATGACTTCAGCTCGCCAGATTTCAATTCAATAAAATCAACGCGTTGTATGAAGTCACTCACTTCCCTGCCATATGCACCTATATTTTGTACGGGAGCAGCACCGACAGTACCAGGAATAAGAGCAAGATTTTCCAATCCATATATTTCTTTGTTAAGACAATATTGCACAAATGCGTGCCATGATTCTCCAGCAGCTACATTCAATATGTAGTCATTTTCCCGCTCAATAACGTCAATACCAAAAAGTTTTATTTGGTATACCGTACCTTTAAAATCGCCTGTAAATACAGTGTTGCTGCCCTGCCCTAACAAAACAAAAGGAACAGATAAAGGCAATGCGAGTTTTACACTATCAACCGATTCGAGTGTAATTAAGTTACAAGCCTGACTTGGCAACGAGAAAGTATGTAATAGTTGTAGATTGTGCACTGATTTTAACTAACTGAAATATTTGAGGTATTGTACATCAACCTCAAAGTGGATGTTAGCTTAGGAGAATGCTGCAGTTTGCCCTAGATTATACAACCCATAGTCAAGCAAAATACGCTCAAGCTTAGCGTAGTCGATAGGTTTTTTGATAAAGCTGAGTGCACCTAGTTGCTGAACTCGTTCTTGCATCTGCGGCTGAATGTCGCCAGATACCACGATGACAAACGTTTCTATTTTATGTTTTTTAATTTCCCGCAGCACCTCTATTCCATCCATTTCGGGCATCGTTAGATCAAGAAACATCAAAGAAATATGTCGAGTCATTAATACTTGCATGGCTTCTAAACCATTTTCAGCCATTATTATTTCGGCATTCCAGTCACTCGGCAGGCTGCGCATAACCATTCGCCTGGCTAGATTTGAGTCATCGCAAATTAGTACAGGAAAGTGCATAAACAGGTCCATTTGTAAAAGGCAAGGTTGTTTTACCTTTTTTATCATGCACTTGCAAATTTGCTTTTATAACAAATTATTGTTTTTCTCAGGTTGTGACGGCGGTTTGCACTTTTATTAAGTGAAGTTGTATAGGGCTGTAGTCTTTTTAAGGGGGTATTTTTGAGGCCATAAACCAGCCCGGTCTTTCGCTTGGGGCCTTTCAATTTCTATAGGCTTAAAACAAAAAAACCAGCGCAAGGCTGGGTTCTTTGTAAAATTGGGAGTCTGGCGGTTATGTCCATGGATGGACGGTATGCCGTAAACGCAGGAGCAGTTTACGGTGTGCTACATTACTCCGGGCTTCCTGCCCTGCGCCCTTCGGGCCGCACACAAATGGGTATGGAACCTGAAGGATCCCCACGAATTTAATTCCACAGTTTTCCCTTAGAGTGAACAATTTCCATTAGTTCTTTGAGCAGGA
>NZ_JACNEP010000036.1 GCF_014270035.1 Neptunicella marina
AAAAATCCGATGACCTTACGATCATCGGATTTTGATCCTCTTATGCCGAATGTCAACTTCTTAACTGATCGGCATTAGCCAATAGGCCGTTTTTTTATATTTTTGACGCCTTGGGGTTGTTGCCACTCACCATCGAGGCGTCAAGACAATCCGGTGAGTGGCCCCCAATTAGTTAAGACGGTCAATCAGCTCTTTGCCAATTTCTGAATCTAAGTAACCGTTTTGTGAAGCCCAGTCTTTAATGGCTAAACCATCAGACTCAGCTTGCGATAAATCTTTTTTTGACATCTTTTTAATCATGTAAGTACCAACATCAACCGCATCATTCTGCATCGAATAACGAATTAAGCTGTTACCACCACAGGAAACACCACCGTAAAAATCACCTAAGCGCAGTTTGTAATCTTTTTGCACACCACGCATTTTTTTGCGTAGTTCACCTTTGTCATTATTTTTAACTATGGTGCAGATGTTTTGCAGATCTTCATTTACATCAGCGAATGCAAAAGGAGCAGCCAAAACGGTAGACAGTGTTGCGATAGTAAGTAATTTTTTCATGATGATTGCCTCATTTATATTTTTAAATATTTGCTTGTGATGACACAAGTTGCCTTGACGGGTTTTAGAATAGGCAAATCAAAATGTGGCTTACAGGGGGTGAATTTGTACGCAGGTATACAAAATCATACGTTTATAAAATAAAAACAGGGCCTGATTAGCCCTGTTTACCGACGCCTAAAAGGGATATGTCACTTGCCATCGAGGCGTCAAGACAATCCGGCAAGTGACTCCCAAAACTAGCTGATACGGTCTAACAACTCTTTACCGATCTCGGTACCGATAAAACCGTTTGCTTCGGCCCACTGCTGGATAGTCTGACCATCCGCTTCAGCGTTGCCTAAATCTTTTTTCGACATTTTCTTAATGATGAATACACCTACATCAGTCGCATTATTCTGCATTGAATAACGGATCAGACTTGAGCCACCACAAGAAATACCAGGATAAATATCACCAACGCGCAGTTTGTAATCGTCCTGAATCGCACGTACTTTTTTGCGCAATTCACCCTTGTCGTTGTTCTTAACAATGGTGCAAATATTTTGCAGATCTTCGTTTACGTCAGCAAAACAAACCGGGGTTGCAATAGTTGCTGCAAGAGCAGCGATAACAATAGATTTTTTCATGTAAAATGCCTCTCAAAATTGACTAAGATTGTCTCGACGGCGCGCATCATATGTCCGGTTCAATTTTCCGGATAGATGGAACGAATGTACGTATGTATACTTATTTATACCTATAAAAATAACTTGCTGATATTTAAAGATATTTATTGAGTTTTATTTTATTTAAGCAATAAAAATTTATTGTTACCGCGACTTTATGACTCTGGTTATATGTTGCTAATTGACAGGAGTACTTCTTATTAGCTCACTCACGACAGATGTTGTTGTAATCGGCGCAGGGGCTGCTGGATTATTTTGTGCTGCTCAGGCAGGCAAACGTGGTCGTAAAGTTATGTTGCTCGATCACGCAAAACGCATAGGGGGAAAAATTCTGATGTCCGGTGGTGGACGTTGTAATTTCACCAATATGTATGCTGAACCTGGCAATTACCTGTCGGCTAATCCACATTTTTGCAAATCGGCTTTAAGTCGTTACACCCAGTGGGACTTTATTAGTCTGGTCAGTGAATACGGCATTGCCTACCACGAAAAGACCTTAGGTCAGTTATTTTGTGATAACAGCGCCAAAGACATATTAAACATGTTACTAAAAGAGTGTGATGCGGCTGGCGTTCAGCTCAAAACAAGCTGTGTCATTAGCGATATTCAAAAAACAACAAACGGTTTTCAATTACAAACAACCTTAGGTGAGATCCAGTGCGAATCTCTGGTGGTGGCCACCGGCGGCTTGTCTATGCCTAAACTTGGCGCCAGCCCTTTTGGTTATAAAATTGCTGAGCAGTTTGGTTTAAAGGTTTTACCAACCCGGGCAGGACTGGTGCCTTTTACCTTGCATGAAGAAGATAAAACCGTACTGGCTGAATTAAGTGGTATTGCTTTAGATTGTGTAGCCAGTAACGAGCAAATCAGCTTTAAAGAAGCGCTGTTATTTACTCACAGAGGTTTAAGTGGCCCGGCCGTGTTACAAATATCGTCTTACTGGCAACCCGGTGAACCAGTATGTTTTAACTTATCACCACAGCAGGATTTACTCGAGACACTGCAACAGGCTCAGCAACAACAGGCCGATACACAGCTCTCGACGGTTTTATCACGCATCTACCCCAAACGCTTTACCCAAACTGCACTTGACTATTTTGGGTTAAATAATAAACCGATGAAACAGTATCAGGGTAAACAACTACATGATGTTGCCGCAGCGTTTGAACAATGGTCAATAAAACCCAATGGCACCGAAGGATATCGCACCGCGGAGGTCACACTCGGAGGTGTGGACACTAATCAGTTAAGTTCTAAAACCATGATGGCTAAAGAGGTTGAAGGGCTTTATTTTATTGGTGAAGTGGTTGATGTCACCGGCTGGCTGGGAGGCTTTAATTTTCAGTGGGCCTGGAGCTCTGGCTGGGTTGCAGGGCAGGAAGTATAGGTGTTTTCGCATAATAAAGTTTGTACATTAATCTATACTGGTTAAACGATTATATTGTGAAACCACCAATTTGCCTCGCTTCAAAGAAATATAAACATTCGAAGGTTTTCAAAGAGCGCTAAAAACTAAATATGGCATTGAAGGTGGTACACCCAACAAATTCCTGATTCTAAAGTTCTTAATATTCTGACCACAGACTTCTTGCTTACATGCGATGACAAGCATAAAGGAGTTTGGTATGAAGCTGTATCAATTGAATCTAACGCTAAGGACTTGGCAGGCAAGCGAAGAACTTTATCAGGATTACATTAAAGTGAGATGTTTAACTGTGGGCACATGTTAATAGTATAAATACCTAATTCAATTTCATATTAAAAATGGAAAAGTAATTAACTGCATTCCCGAGCCTGAATATTCAGATGACGAGTTGATGACTTTGAACGACGTAAGGAGCTTGGTAATAGTGCACTTACAATCAGAACGCAAAAAGCAATATATTTAAAACACATTGTTCTATTTTTACATGTGAAACTGTCACATCTGTTATAAAGTTATATATACGCACTATACGCTTACACGTTGAATCTGATTTATGAAATTATTTAAAATTTCCAACCTTGTTTTTATCTCTTGTAATTCTCATAAATAAACAAACTGACATAAATTACCAATTAATTATTGTTAACTTGTAGGTTGACAACATTTTAAACATAACGTTACTGTAATAACTGATTGAGTTCTGTATTTTCTTCAGGGATTGAAGATTAAGTAATACACCTCTGGTGTCTCGCCTTTTGATTTCTTAAGAAAACAACTCTTTGTATTCTGCCTAAGTAAGGATTTTTATGAGAATTCAATGGGTTTCTTTATTATCCGTATTATCCACTATTATTTTTTCCTCTTGCGTTCATGCCGACCAGGATATTGACTGGAAGAACAGTGAATATTCTCGCCATTACGGGGATTTCAATGGTGATGGTTCTACTGAATTATTTTTGCACAGTAAAAGCAAGTCGTTACCAAATATTTTTGTTCTAAACCCTGAATATTCAGGCGAGGATACAACTAAATCTTCAAATGAGATTATTGAACTTTCAGCATTAAATATACCAGACTATAGCCACTCCCGCGCTGTGGTTGGTGACTTTAATGGTGACGGTTTTGATGATTTGTTAAATATCGTGCCCGCCAACAATCATGCTTCTGTCGTGTTCGGGAATAAAAATATTTTTGGTGAAACCAACCTGGAAACTGTAAAAATAACTGGAAAATTAGGGCTTGATTTAGCGATTAACAGGCCTCTTTACAGTGGCGATTTTAATGGTGATGGGTTGGATGATATCTTGATTGTTAACCCTAAATATAATGGCTTTGTTGTTTATCTGGCTGATAAAAAAGGTCTTCATTTTAAGCAAAAGGATACAATTCACTTCAATACTGAACACAGTCAATCCTTAACCTGATTACCCACTTTGATCAGCCACTGCTACACTGTATATAATTACAGTTAAAGGTGGGTGCATATCATGGCAAAG
>NZ_JACNEP010000037.1 GCF_014270035.1 Neptunicella marina
TACAATGAAATGAGGCCGCACCTGAGTTTAGATATGCAAACACCTAATCAGGTGCATAATAGAAAAGGCCAGCTACTTGAGCTGGCCTAAAAACTGTCAACCTATCTTAGGACGGGTCATTTTATAAACGTTATTAACCTTTACTTGCGCGGCTTGCTTGTTTACGCAGGTTTTCTGTTAATAGCTTTTTACGAATACGGATGCTTTCCGGTGTAACTTCTACCAGTTCATCATCATCGATAAATTCCATCGCTTGTTCCAGTGACATTTTAATCGGTGGAACAAGTGTTTGTGCTTCATCGGTACCTGATGCACGAACGTTAGTTAACTGCTTACCTTTAAGGGCGTTAACGGTTAAGTCGTTATCACGGCTGTGAATACCGATAACCATACCTTCATAAACTTCAACACCGTGGCCGATAAATAAACGACCACGCTCTTGTAGGTTAAACAAGGCGTTGGTTAGGGCTTTACCAGTGGCGTTTGCAATCAATACACCGTTCTTACGCTGACCAATAGTGCCACCTTTATGCGGACCGTAATGATCGAATGTGTGATATAGCAAACCTGAACCTGAAGTAAGGGTCATAAATTCTGTCTGGAAACCGATTAAACCGCGGCTTGGAATAACAAAGTCCATACGCACACGGCCTTTACCGTCTGGCGACATGTCTTTTAATTCTGCTTTACGGATACCCAATTGCTCCATGATTGAGCCCTGGTCTTCTTCTTCACAGTCAACTGTCATGGTTTCAAACGGTTCTTGTAATTCACCATCCACCGTTTTTAGGATTACTTCCGGACGCGATACCGCCAGCTCATAACCTTCGCGACGCATGTTTTCGATCAGAATACCTAAGTGCAATTCACCACGGCCTGATACACGGAATTTATCCGGATCGTCCATCTCTTCAACACGCAATGCAACGTTATGTACCAGCTCAGCATGCAAACGGTCAAGAATGTTACGCGAGGTGACATACTTACCTTCTTTACCGGCAAATGGAGAAGTATTTACCTGGAATGTCATAGTTACAGTTGGTTCATCAACCGACAATGCCGGTAAAGCTTCTACATTGTTCGGATCGCAGATGGTGTCTGAAATTTTCAGTTCACCTAGCCCCGTAACAGCGATAATGTCGCCGGCATTGGCTTGCTCTACTTCGTGACGTTCCAAGCCCATGTAACCCAGAACCTGGCCAACTTTACCATTACGCTTTTTACCATCAGCACTTAACACAGTTACCTGCTGATTAACTTTAACGGAGCCACGTACCACACGGCCAACACCGATTACACCTACATAAGAGTTGTAATCCAGCTGAGAAATTTGCATCTGGAACGGACCATCGATATCTGCATCCGGCGGAGATACGTGTTCAACAATAGTTTCAAACAATGCAGTCATGTCTTCTGCTGGTTCGTCTGCATCTAAAGATGCCCAGCCATTTAACGCAGAGGCATAAACGACCTGAAAGTCCAACTGTTCGTCCGTTGCACCTAAGTTGTCGAATAAATCAAAAACCTGATCCATAACCCAGTCAGGGCGTGCACCCGGCTTATCGATTTTGTTGATAACCACGATGGGTTTTAAGCCCTGAGCAAACGCTTTTTGCGTTACGAAACGCGTTTGTGGCATTGGACCTTCCTGCGCATCCACCAACAGCAATACTGAGTCAGCCATTGACATTACACGTTCTACTTCACCACCGAAGTCGGCGTGTCCAGGGGTATCAACGATATTAATCCGGTAATCATTCCATTTAATGGCAGTGTTTTTGGCCAGAATGGTAATACCACGTTCTTTTTCAATGTCGTTAGAATCCATTACCCGTTCTTCGGCTTCGCCGCGCGATTCCAGGGTGCCTGATTGTTGTAACAGCTTATCTACTAAAGTAGTTTTGCCGTGGTCAACGTGAGCAATAATCGCAATATTACGCAGCTGCTCTACTGATGGCTGTTGTCCAGTCATGATGATCTCTGTAAAAGGGTTATAAATCTGGGCGCGGATTGTACAGGGTTAACGATCAATTAGCGACGATACTTTTATGACTATCGTAACTTTTTAGACCAATTTGATTCTTTTGGCAGCATTTCCATTATAAGGGTGCAAGCCTGCCTGTTTTTAGTGCCTAAAATTCAGAGACAAAGCAACGATTGCACCCTTAAAGTGCACTTTGCACCACAAATGAACTTATAAAATTAAGCGGGATAAGACAGGCCGCTCTGCATTGCTTGTATTCCGTGCACTTTATCATTTAATCTCACTTGGCATGGATATCGCTTTAACGTCCTGTTAGAAATCCTGAAGATCGTTTTCAGCACAATTTAACGTCTTTGTACTTATTTACCGGAGGACATAATGTCAGTAGCTAAGGCTTTAGAATTAATCAAAGAAAGTGAAGCGAAATTTGTCGATTTACGCTTTACCGATACAAAAGGAAAAGAGCAACACGTTTCCATCCCTGCCAGTTTAGTGGATGAAGAGTTCTTTGAAGAAGGAAAAATGTTTGACGGTTCTTCTATTGCCGGCTGGAAAGGCATTAACGAATCTGACATGGTATTAATGCCTGATGCTGACTCTGCAGTCGTTGATCCATTTGCTGAAGAAACACAAGTTAATATCCGTTGTGATATCCTTGAACCTTCTACTATGCAAGGTTATGAGCGTGATCCACGTTCTGTAGCACAACGTGCTGAAGAATACCTGAAATCAACTGGCATCGGTGACACCGCTTTCTTTGGTCCTGAGCCGGAATTTTTCCTGTTTGATGATGTTCGTTTCAACTCAAGCATGGGCGGCGCGTTTTACGCGATCGACTCGTCTGAAGCGAAATGGAATTCAGGTTCAGAATATGACGGTGGTAACATGGGTCACCGTCCAGGTGTCAAAGGCGGTTACTTCCCTGTTCCTCCTGTTGATTCTGCCCACGATATTCGTGCTGCAATGTGTTTAGTCATGGAAGAAATGGGTCTGCGTATTGAAGCACATCACCACGAAGTGGCGACTGCAGGTCAAAACGAAATCGCGTGTGAATTTAACACACTGGTTAAGAAAGCCGACGAAGTTCAAATCTACAAATATGTAGTACACAATGTTGCTCATGCATACGGTCAAACTGCTACCTTCATGCCTAAGCCTCTAGTAGGTGATAACGGTTCTGGTATGCACGTTCACCAGTCAATCAGTAAGGACGGTAAAAACATCTTCGCTGGTGACAAATACGGTAACCTGTCTGAAGAAGCACTTTACTACATTGGCGGTATCATTAAGCATGCGCGTGCAATCAATGCCTTTACTAACGCTTCGACTAACTCTTATAAGCGTTTGGTACCAGGATTTGAAGCGCCTGTCATGCTGGCATATTCTGCCCGTAACCGTTCTGCTTCTATCCGTATTCCTCACGTAACCAGCGATAAAGCACGTCGTATCGAAGTGCGCTTCCCTGATCCAACGGGTAACCCTTATCTGTCATTCACTGCCATGTTAATGGCTGGTCTTGATGGTATTAAAAACAAAATCCACCCTGGCGACGCTATGGATAAGGATTTGTACGATTTGCCAGCTGAAGAAGCCAAACAAATCCCAACGGTTGCCAGCTCTTTAGAGATGGCTATGGATGCTCTGGATAGTGACCGTGACTTCCTGACTGCTGGTGGTGTAATGACTGATGACATGATTGACGCTTACATCGAACTGAAACGTGCAGAAATCGAAACACTGAACATGACAACTCACCCTGTTGAGTTCGAAATGTACTACAGCGTATAAACTACGTTTTAGTATCCGTTATAATATTGACCCGTCCTAAGATAGGTTGACAGTTTTTAGGCCAGCTCCAGTAGCTGGCCTTTTCTATTATGCACCTGATTAGGTGTTTGCATATCTAAACTCAGGTGCGGCCTCATTTCATTGTA
>NZ_JACNEP010000038.1 GCF_014270035.1 Neptunicella marina
TTTCAACACGTGCTACGACCCCTAATTTAAAAGCCATCGTGTAATCGCGTTGAGTACGCTTACGATTTGAATTAGTTGCTGTTGTCATAAAGAAGTCCTCTTTATGTCAACGTATTTCAGGACGGGACATGTAGTGCTTAAAAAGCCCGGTTTTCACCGGGCTTTTTATTTATCTGTATATTGATAAACTCATAAACAAACTCATTTTCACCATTAACAACCATGCCTATACAAGTTATCCAAGCTGATTATTTAAATCCCAAACACCAACAAGACTTAGGTACGATGCTTTCAGCCTATGCACAAGATCCTATGGGCGGCGGCTGTTCACTGCCAAAGGAGATAAGTGATTCTATCGCATTAAAGCTCGCCAATGTTCCGACCGCTTTTAGCTTACTCTGCTATGACGACGAAAAACCGATCGCACTGGCTAATTGCTTTGAAGTATTTTCAACATTCAAAGGTAAGCCTATTATCAATATTCATGATTTTGCCGTTATTACAGACTATCGCGGACGCCGAATAAGCCAGCTACTTTTGGCAGAAATTGAACGTCGGGCCAAATTGAAAGGATGCTGTAAAATTACGCTTGAAGTTCTTGAAGGTAATAAAGCAGCCCAGCAAGCCTATTTCAAATTCGGCTTCGCGGGCTATGAACTCGATCCCGCCGCGGGTAAAGCTCTATTTTGGGAAAAACCACTATAAGGTTAAATAATGTTAACCCTGGTTATTATTAACTGCAGTGTCGTATGTTTGGTGGTCGCAATCCATTTTGAGATGCTGTCGCTTTTAACTCGTTTTTTACCGCACCTACCTTTGCGGCCCAGACATAAAATAATGGTAGGCGTGCTTTATTGTCTTACAGCGCACGCCGTAGAGGTGTGGATTTTTGCCTTTGCTTATTATTTTATGAATAAAGCGGGTTATTGGGGCGCATTTACCGGCGCATTTGACCACTCTTTACTCGATTGTGTTTATTTTTCATTTACTTCCTTTTCAACATTAGGTTTTGGGGATATTGTGCCTACAGGCGGTATACGTTTTCTTACCGGTATTGAATCTCTAACGGGTTTATTACTTATTACCTGGTCTGCCTCCTTTCTTTATCTGGAAATGACCACATATTGGAATAAAGATTAATTCCTTACAGGAACTTTTTGGCGATACAAAAGCCTACAGTTATATATGAAGTACTTATTTAGCCTTTCTAACACTGGTAGACGTTTGCAAAGCATCTTGCCTTTGCTCGTTGCTCTGTTGAGCTTTGCCAGCAGCGCTAATGAATTCTCGCCAGGCAGCAATAAAGGCTTAACGTCACCTGAAACTATTGCGCAGAAAGTTCTTCTTCAATCTCCCGATAATTTTGATGGTGACAATCCAGAGCCGGACTTTGCAGTCATCTGGAGTTCAAAACATTCACCTGTTGTTAGATATGTCGCCAAAAGAATAATTGGCCAACCCAGCTATATAACGTCTGTAACACTTCAAGAATTTCTGGCCAGAGCACCTCCTTTTTAAAAATGTAACGTCCCAAAACCAGTTATTACATTTTTAAATCAGAGGTATTCCTATGACTAGTTATAAAACATTGCCAGTACAAGATCTGGCTGATTACGAATTAAGCCGTCAGTCAAAAACACAACCACTGGACTTACTAAGTCCAGCCATAGAAATTATGACCAACTATTCACGGAATGCACCACTGATGCTTGACCAGAATATGTTGATTGATGATGCGATTTCTCTGCTGAAAAGTGCGCATGTCAGTAGAACTTTAGTGTCGAATAAACAGGAAGAGTTTATCGGAGCCGTTAGCCTGGCTGAGCTTCAGAGTGCTCGTATCATGAGTATTGCTAATAAATTAGCCATTAACCGAAAAGAGCTGACATTGGGTAACGTAATGAACCCCAAAAGCCAGTTTAAGGGGATTCAGTTACAAACCATCTTAAATTCAACCATTGGGGATGTGCTAAATACGATGGAGCACTATGGATTACAGTACGTTTTGGTCGTAGCAAAATCCACTATGGAAATCGTTGGCATGATATCGGCACGAGACATATCTAAAAAGCTGCAAATTCCTATTCAAATCAGTCCACTACCCACTAGCTTCGAAGAAGTGATGTTAGCGGTAGGTCATCCATAAAAGTCCTGTACAATCCGCTGAATTATTATAGATAGCGAAGCCACCTTAATGGTGGCTTTTTTTGTATCTGTGATTTGTCATGTTATTGCTGATTTTTATAGGGGTAAATAACAAAAAACCCAGCGCGCGGCTGGGTTCTTTGTAAAATTGGGAGTCTGGCGGTGTGCTACTCTCACATGGGGAAACCCCACACTACCATCGCCGCTAATACGTTTCACTTCT
>NZ_JACNEP010000039.1 GCF_014270035.1 Neptunicella marina
CAGTCAGTTAAGCTGACTGGCATTTTTCTTTTTATGGGGATATCGATTTGTTTTCGGTTTTACCCATCTTGGATAAGCCCTATCTTCCCTTCGTGGTGGTAACTGGTAGAAGCCCAATTGGTCAATAAGCGAGTTATATAGGATAGGCAGTTTTCCGGGGCTGGTTAGTTGGAGAGTCATCAAGAAGGCAACAATGGTACTTGAGCAGCCACTGAAACTTAATTGATTAGGCCATATTCCTTTTCTATTTGCCGCTTCCGTCATCGCTGAGCGTATAAGATTATAGGCCAGCAGTAATCCCCACATTTCTTGTTCAACCATGTCGGGTAATTTACTACGCAGGGTATATTCGCTATTGAGCATTGTTTGTTTGATTTCCCTAAACCCCAGTTCAATTTCCCATCGATGGCTATACAGCTCCACTATTTCATTTCCTGGAAAACGCATCGCATCTACCATGGACGTTAATACCTGACAGGTTTTTCCTTTTATCTCCTTCGTAATCAGGCGTGCTTCAATAAAGTCTGGCAAGTCATCAAATCGTTTGCGTGCATGAGCCGTTGTCATCAGTTTGACCACTTTATCATTGCGACCAAGGGAACGTATCACTTCATACTGAAGCCCTCTCTTTGCTGGAATAAGCCAGTGCCGTTCCTGACCATTACTATGCCAGCGGTTTAACAATCCAAGTGAGTAATAGCCTTTATCAAACAGGGTAAGAGAGTGGCAAGGCGTATCATCAATGAGCTGCTCTGCCAATACCATTTCATTGGATTTATATTTGTCAAAGGTGCTATTGAGTAGCTGATGGCTAGTGAGCTCCATATGGCAAACCATGCGTATCTGTGGAAAACTGGTATCACCATGTTGCGTGCTCGCTGAGCCATACTTCTCACGGTTCTCAGGCGTATCCGTTGTACGCCATACAACACCATCTACTGCTAGCAGATTTAGTCCATTCCATGTTTCGAATCGCTGGGATTGATACCAATGATGAGCCATTTTTTTGAACACTGCTTTGACGGCATCAACACCTAAACGTTGCCTGGCTTGAACCATAGCACTGGGCGCAACCAGCGGATTCTTACCCGGTAACGCAATATCCATTTTATTCGCAATATGCCAGACAGACTCTTGTCGAAACAAACTCATTCCAATCACAGACCACATTACCGCTTCAAGTGGAAGCCTGCGTTTCCTGACGGTTGCTACCCCTGATTCAACAAACGCGGTATCGATAATGGTAGGGTCGAGAAATGACGATAGCTGTTCAAAGGTGCTGAATTGGGTACTGGCATTAAATGCCGTATTGAGGGCTTGTTGAAGTTGCACAAAAAAATCCGATGACCTTACGATCATCGGATTTTGATCCTCTTATGCCGAATGTCAACTTCTTAACTGATCGGCATTA
>NZ_JACNEP010000003.1 GCF_014270035.1 Neptunicella marina
GTGTACGTTTAACTCGTTGTTTATCTGCTGTTGTCATAATAAATCCTAAATGTGTAAACACATTTCAGGACAAGACAGCCGATGAATAATAAAAGGGATGGCTTAGCCATCCCTTTTATTATTCAATTGATGTTTTCTGGATTGTTTTATGTATGTCATTTATTTTCATTAACGCGGCTGAGCCATAGTAATTAAATAACTCATAGTTAAATATACCGGCTTTAACTGCGGGATCTGCTTCTACCATTTCACGAGCATCATCTATCGATGCGGTATTGAGAATGAAAATACCCCGTTTAGGTTTCGCATCCATAAGAGGTCCCGCTAGCACTAATTTACTGTTCTCAGCTAACTTGCTCATGTTAGCAAAATGACCTTTAAACAATGCTTCACGCTGCTGCGGGTCGGTGATTTTATCGTCCTGCGAACCTGTGACCAGAATCACCAAGACATATGATTTCATGCCATATTGATCCGCGCCTAACTGTTCGGCAAGTTGTTGATTATAAGTGTGCTCAGCATAGGCATTGAAAAATGTCAGAGACAGTAAAATGAGCAGGTAATTGGCAAATTTGAACATAATTCTTCAATTCTCCGGTTTTAGTCACAGGCATTAACTTGTAATACACTGCATGTGCCCCAAGGTATAGCAATTCGTTATGTTTTTGTCGATTGTCTGCTGAATTAACGACTAAGTAATCATTAAGGTAAATCAATGCAATATGTAAAACTGGGTAGTAGTGGACTGGATGTATCTAATATCTGTCTGGGAACCATGACATGGGGAACGCAAAACACCCAGCAGGATGCGAATGATCAAATGGCAGTGGCACTGGAAGCTGGAATCAATTTTTTTGATACCGCTGAAATGTACTCGGTACCACCCAATGCTGACTCTTATGGTAAAACCGAGATCATCATAGGTAACTGGTTAAAAGCCAATTCAGATAAACGACAAGATATAGTACTTGCAACAAAAATTGCTGGTCCCGGCCTTAGTTATATTCGTGATGGCCGACCTGTAAACGGTGCTGATTTAATTTCAGCGGTCGATGATTCATTAAAGCGTCTTAATACCGACTATATCGATTTGTATCAGATCCACTGGCCTAATCGAACGAGTCCGCACTTTGGTAAACACTGGCCAGGATTTTACAAACTAAGTGATGCCGAAAGTGCAGAACAAAGCCTGCAAATGGCTGAAATATTAAAAGCCATTGATGAGTGCATCAAACAAGGCAAAATTCGTCATTGGGGCTTATCTAACGAAACCCCCTGGGGCATTAATCAGTATCTTAAGTTAAGTGAAGAGCAATCTCTGCCGCGACCGGTGTCGATTCAAAATGAGTTTAACCTGTTACACACCAAAGACTGGCCTTATTTAATTGAAAACTGCATTCATGAGGAAGTGGCATATTTGCCATGGTCTCCTCTTGCTGCAGGTGCTCTGAGTGGGAAATACGCAGATGGTCAACGCCCTGCTGGAAGTCGCTGGACTTTAGTGCAACGCAATGGATTATTCCGGGATACACCTTATTCACGTCAGGCTACTCAGGCCTATGTAGACTTAGCCAAACAACATAATATTACACCTTCACAGTTAGCACTGGCCTGGGTGAAACAGGTGGATGGCGTGAGTTCAACTATTATCGGTGCGACGACTATCGAACAACTTAATGAAGATATCACTGCATTTAATATTGAATTAAGTGACGAGTTGCAGGCAGGTATCATGCGCATTATGCAGCAATATCCGGTGCCTTTTTAATTAATGTTTTTGATTTTAAAAAGAGAAAGGGGCTTAACGCCCCTTATTTGTTATTACTGTGGGGTGGAACTGGCCACGGGGGCGGAAGAGGATTGTGACAAGCGCTTAAGCTCAGTTTCCAGCTTGTTTAAACGATTAGCCATGGTTTGATTATTGAGAATGGCATTAGTTAGTTTGCCATTTACATCACTAATGTGTTTGTCATTACGGCTTTGTGCCTGCAATGCCTGCTCCAGTTCTCGTTTTACGATATCCTGCGCAGTTTTAAGGTTAGTCAACTGCTCCTGCAATGCGGCAATGCTGGTGTTATTTAACCCTAAGTCAGACTCAAGGCCATCTGCACGTTTTTTCAATTCGCTGATGGGTTGTGACACTTGTTTTATTTCTTTGGATAAATCTGCGATATCAGCCTGATTCCTCCGCCATGCCGAGGCCCACAGTTTGTCCATTTGTCCCCAAAGTTCTTCTGTTTTTTCAATCAGTTGTTTTACTTTGGTTTGCAATGCAATGGTCGATTCACCCATTTCTTCACCGGTGGCGGAAAGCTTTTTCTCCAGCTCCATGATGCGGTTATTGGAATCGAGTAGATCAATCTTTAATTTTTCGCTTTGTTGCCATAACCAGCTACAGGCACCACCTGCACCGAGAACTAATAAAAAGGTAAACACACCTAAAAAGGTATTACGGCCTTTTACGGGTTTATCCGTGCTCGGTGTTTCAACATTGGTTTTAGGGATTTTTTGTTGATTACGCTGACGTTGATAAGCTTCTTTGTCTTCCTTATCGAGAAAGATCCTTGGTGTATTGTCATCAAAATCGGACATGGGTTTCCTTTATTACTGCTTTATTAGATGAAAGTGCCTGATTACATCAACTTATCATATTACCAAACACATCAGAAATGAACGCACCTGTAGAAAATATATTGCAGAAAATAAAAAGGCCCGGTTCTTACGAAACCGGGCCTTTATTATTTGACTGGTTAATCAAATTTATTTTTTAGCCTGGCGCTCTTTTTCTGCTGCAATAACAGATTCTGAAACGTTAGCAGGGCATGGCATGTAGTGTGAGAACTCCATAGAGAACTGACCACGGCCAGACGTCATAGTACGTAAGTGTCCGATATAACCGAACATTTCAGACAGTGGAACGTCTGCTTTAATACGTACACCAGTAACACCAGCTTCCTGGTCTTTAATCATACCGCGACGACGGTTTAAATCACCGATTACGTCACCAACATGATCTTCCGGAGTGAATACGTCAACTTTCATAATAGGTTCAATCAGCTGCGGAGAACACTTAGGAATAGACTGACGGAAAGCGCCTTTAGCAGCGATTTCGAACGCGATAGCAGATGAGTCAACTGCGTGGTAAGCACCGTCGTACAGTTCAACTTCAACGTCTAACACTGGGAAGCCAGCTAAAGTTCCTTGTTCCATCATGCCTTTGAAACCTTTTTCAATGGCTGGGAAGAATTCTTTAGGTACGTTACCGCCCACAACTGTAGACGTAAACTTGAAGCCAGAACCTGGTTCACCAGGACGGATGCGATAATCAATTTTACCGTACTGACCAGAACCACCTGATTGTTTCTTATGGGTATAAGAATCTTCAACTGATTGAGTGATAGTTTCACGGTAAGCAACCTGAGGCTGACCAACAACCAGTTCAACACCGTAAGTACGCTTCAAGATGTCTACTTTGATATCCAGGTGTAATTCACCCATACCTTTAAGAATGGTTTCACCTGAATCTTCATCAGTTTCAACGCGGAAAGATGGATCTTCTGCCACCATTTTACCGATAGCAATACCCATTTTCTCAGATGCACCTTTGTCTTTAGGCGCAACTGCGATAGAGATTACTGGCTCTGGGAATACCATGGCTTCAAGCGTACAAGGGTGCTTAGGATCACATAAAGTGTGACCAGTTTGCACGTTCTTCATACCTACGATAGCGATGATGTCACCCGCTTGTGCAGAGTTTAATTCGTTACGCTCATCGGCTTGCATTTCTACCATGCGGCCAACACGTTCAGTTTTACCGGTTGCTGAGTTAAGGATGGTGTCACCCTTGTTCAGTTTACCAGAATAAATACGTACGAAAGTCAGGGCGCCAAAACGGTCATCCATGATTTTGAACGCAAGTGCGCGTAATGGCTCATCAGCAGAAACTAAAGCGTGCTCGCCAGTTTCGTTACCTTCTTCATCAGTCAGAGGCTGAGGATCAACTTCTGTTGGATCAGGTAAGTAATCAACAACGGCATCAAGAACTAATTGAACACCTTTGTTTTTGAATGCAGAACCACAGTAAGTTGGGAAGAAATCTAACTTACGAGTACCTTCACGGATACAACGTTTCAGGTCTTCAATAGAAGGTTCTTCACCGTCCATGTAAGCCATCATCAGGTCGTCGTCTTGCTCTACTGCGGTTTCAACCAGCATTTCATGGTATTCATTTACTTTGTCTACCATGTCTGCAGGTACGTCCTGGATCTCATAATTTTCTGGCAGACCAGTGTCATCCCAAACGTAAGCTTGTTTCGTTAATACATCAACAACACCAACGAAGTCGTCTTCGATACCGATTGGCAAAGTCATTACCAATGGCGTTGCACCCAGAACGTTTTTGATCTGGTTAACAACACGGTAGAAATCAGCACCCATACGGTCCAGTTTGTTTACGAAGATTACACGAGCTACTTCAGAGTCGTTCGCATAACGCCAGTTGGTTTCTGACTGAGGCTCAACACCACCAGAACCACAGAATACACCAATACCACCGTCAAGAACTTTCAGTGAACGATATACTTCAACTGTAAAGTCAACGTGTCCAGGGGTGTCTATAACGTTAAAACGGTGGTCTTTCCAGAAACAGCTTACTGCTGCAGACTGGATTGTAATGCCACGCTCAGCTTCCTGTTCCATGAAGTCGGTTGTTGATTCACCGTCATGTACTTCGCCCGTTTTATGGATTTTACCAGTCAGTTTCAGAATACGTTCTGTTGTTGTGGTTTTCCCCGCATCTACGTGCGCGAAAATACCGATATTTCGATAGAGAGATAAGTCTGTCATTGCTTCACTCAATTGTCAGGATGAAAAATTGCGCGATAGTATACAGGAAAAAAAGTTTCGGTACTGTTTTTCCTTACTAAAAATTAACCAAATTATTAAAAATTTTGAATTACAGGGAGGATTACGCTTATAAATCGCTTTCTTCACTGCGCGCTATTCTAAAATCACGCGCAGTATAGAGAGTCACAAATCACATTGATAGCCTTGAATACTATGTTGGTGAAAATTTATTCGCTTTTAGCGGTTTCAAGTCTGGCTTTTTCAGTAAACCACAGATTAAAAAAGTCCTGAGTAATCTTTTGTTCTATTTCCAGTGCTTGTTCTGTCGGACAGAAAATGGTGAATTCGGTGCAAGTATCACCAAGATTGCTGGTACTAATATAAATGTGAGCTTCCGGACCTGGGATACTCACTTCAAGTCGTTTTTCAATAATCTGGCTGTAACGAATGGCCACGTCGTGGAAATGTTGACAGTGTTCAGCCGCCTTTTGAGTGAGCTCGTCAATAAAATTGTATGGGTTCACACTCATATCCCGCGTAATGACAAAATGATGCGAGACGTATCGTTTGAGATAATTTAGATTTTTTATTGGCTGATTGATTAACAGACTATTAGGTAATATTAGTGTTTTACCGGAAAAATTATAGGTTTCCATGTCCACTTCAAGAATGGTTAATTTGGTCCAGTCGGTTGCAGTTACTTCTCCGCAATGATCGCCAATTTGGATCCAGTCACCCACTCGAAAAGGGCGTGTTGAAGCAAGATAAATAAAGCCAAGCAGACACTGAATAAATTCACGGGTCGCGAGCACAATGGCAACCATAAAGGCAGCAATAGAGAACGCAAATTTTTGTAATTCATCTGCCCACAGGTTGAGTACAACAATAATGATCAGGAAGTTGAGAAGATTTTTGATGGTATTAACCAGGTCGCGCTTATCTTTACCTTTCTTTTTCGCGTTGCGTTTAATCAGTTGGACTGTAGCGTATTTCAGCAGAATAAACAGAAGAAGCACTGCCAGTGAAACCAACAGTTTGTATTGTGAAAGTTGCGCAAGCATGGATACCACCGAATTCATGATGTTGCAGTGTAACGCCTCAGGTTGTGGGTAATACCTTTATTTAGCAGTACATTGAGATTAAACAAGCGCGATATGGTAAACACTTGTATTACTTTGTCCAATCAATCCGAAAAATTAGTTTTAATTTTAAAAGGTTAGATATTATTCGGCACCACTAATGATTTGTAATTGAGCAATATCGGTATCACCTTTTAAGACTTTATATATACCGTCCTGAGTTAGGGTTCTCATACCATCGGTCATTGCTTGTGCTTTCATGTCATGTACCGAAGCTTCCTTATATACTAACGAACGCAGCCCGGGGGTCATAGTCAGCAGTTCATGTACACCGGTTCTGCCTTTATAGCCGGTATCACCACACTCATCACAGCCTTTTCCATGATATAGCTGTATATCATCCAGATTAATTTCATCGAGAAATTCCTGCCCGTACTGACGCTTTATAAAAGCGATATCGTCTTCACTGGGAACATGTGGTTCTTTACAGTTAGGGCAAATCGTTCTGATCAGGCGTTGCGCCAGTATACCAACGCAGGCATCGGAAAAGTTAACCGGATCAAGACCTAAGTCAAGTAAACGGGTAATGGTTTCAGGCGCTGAATTGGTGTGCAGAGTAGACAATACCAAGTGACCGGTTAAGGATGCTTCGATACCAGCTTGTGCGGTTTCTTTGTCGCGCATTTCACCAATTAAAATAATATCCGGGTCAGCACGTAAAAAAGCGCGTAGAGCGTTGGCGAAGGTAAAACCTATTTTGGCGTTAACCTGAACCTGTTGTAAGCCGGGCTGAGTAATTTCCACAGGATCTTCTGCGGTCCAGATCTTCTTATCAGCGGTATTTAAGTCACCTAGCACAGCATGCAAGGTTGTGGTTTTACCTGAGCCAGTTGGGCCTACTACTAATATAATGCCATGCGGTTTTTTAATCATTTCTTTGAGCATGGCCATATTGCGTGGAGATAAGTTCATTTTCTCCATTGGCATGGCACCGCCAGACGCTAATATCCGCATCACCACACCTTCGCCTGCTACTGTAGGAATGGTAGCTACCCGTACTTCAACTAATTGACCCGACATACGTACAGCGATTTTTCCATCCTGCGGTACACGTTTTTCCGCAATATTAAGGTTGGACATGATCTTAATACGCGCAATGACGGCACTATGGTGTGACGCTGGAACCTGGGTAATGTCGCGACAGACTCCATCAACTCTCATTCTTACACGTGTCGGCCCATTTTTTTCCGGATCAACATGAATATCGGATGCGTTTAAGCGTTTAGCATCATGCAGAATGCGGCTAACTAAACGCACAACAGCTGGTGCATCGTCCGACATTTCTTCCTGACTGTCATCCTGAACTTCTGAACTTGTGCCTATTTCGTCAAGAATGTCATCCATGGCGCCGGGCGCAGAGCCACCCCCTCCGCCTTCCCCTAAATATTGTAAAACCGCATTAGGCAGGGCAACGCAAATCTCGTAACTCTCAATACCCAGCGCGCTTTCAATTTCCATCAATAACGCGGCATTATTAGGTTCCGACATTAAAACAATAGGGTTATCAGATACATCGGCTATGACTGCTACTAAATTGCGCTTTAAATAGGAGCTGTTGAGTTTACTGTCACTTTGGTAAAGGTGATATTTGTCCGGATTAAAGGTTAAAAAGGGGACCTGATAATGGATCGATAGCGCCTGACCGATTTGGTCTTCAGATATACGTTGTTCGGATACCAGTCGTTGAATTAACTGACGGTTGTCTTTACTGGACTCTGTTACTTTTTTTAATTCGCTATCTGATATTAAATTATTGTGCACTAAAAACTGGAAAGGTTGTTGAGTACCCCCAAGTTCATAACGAAACTTATTACCGATAATTTTTGCCAGATCCTGCGCAATTTGTAGATCGCTATCGGAGAAATCACCTTTACGTTTATTGATGACCTGTAATACTCCAAGCAGTACCCCTGAATTTAATATTGGCACGCATAGAATATTACGCGTGGTAAAGGAGCTTGATTTGTCGAACTTGTCTTCGAAGCGCAAGCGGGGGTGAATACTGCTAAGCTCTTCACTGTTATATGGATTGGCAATTAGTAATGGCAGTTGTGCCAACGCAACATAACCGGCAATGGACTGTGGGCTGATAGGCACTTTTATTTCACGTGTTTCGCTACCGGTTTTAAAACGCGCGGATAAGTCCTGACTCTGACGACGACGTTGAAAAATACTCATCCGCTCTGCATCAAACAAACCTAAGATAATCGATTCAAGTTGTTGATAGGCATCCATCAACGTTGAATGGGAATCAAGGAGTCGATTAATTTTCTCAAGTTCTAATTCGGTACGTGGCGTATCTAGCATATTATCCGTCAAATCATGTACTTAATATTTAATATCATACTATAGCTAAGCCATAGCCGCAGTATTAAGTGTTGTACCACTTAATCATCAATTAATCATATTTATTGTTGCATCGCTGTACAGCTTCTGTATAATTCGCGTCCGCTGTCAGCAATGGCAGCAGCAATTGTTGTCTGATTTAGGCACAATTTAATTAACAGGGTCCCGATTTGGGGCTAGTAATTATTCACGCATCCCCCCTCCCAATAGATGGAAGGCGGTGGGTGTATATTTTTGTTCTTTCGATTGGAGCTTGGTCGATGCCAAATCAAAGAATTCGTATTCGTTTGAAAGCGTTTGATCACAAGTTGATCGATCAGTCTACGGCTGAAATCGTTGAAACGGCCAAACGCACTGGTGCGCAAGTAAGTGGTCCAATTCCACTTCCTACACGCAAAGAGCGTTATACGGTGTTGATTTCCCCCCACGTGAATAAAGACGCACGTGATCAGTATGAAATTCGCACTCATAAGCGTCTGGTTGATATCATTGAACCTACTGATAAAACAGTAGATGCACTGATGAGACTAGATCTGGCTGCCGGTGTTGATGTTCAAATCAGCCTGGGCTAATTAGAGGGTTTTAACAATGGCGATTGGTCTAATCGGTCGTAAAGTGGGAATGACTCGCATCTTCACTGAAGATGGCGTATCAATCCCAGTGACTGTTATCGAAGCGACCCCAAACCGTGTTACTCAGTTACGTACTGAAGACACCGATGGGTATCGCGCGCTACAAGTGACCGCTGGCACTAAAAAAGCTAACCGCGTAAACAAAGCTGAAGCAGGTCATTTTGCTAAAGCTGGTGTGGAAGCTGGCCGTGGTTTGTGGGAGTTCCGTTTAGACGGCAATGAAGGTGAAGGCATTGAAGTTGGCAGTGAAATCACTGTTGAAGTTTTTGCTGAAACTAAGAAAGTTGACGTAATCGGTACTTCTAAAGGTAAAGGTTTTGCAGGTGCAATCAAACGTTGGAACTTTAGTCACCAACGTAATTCACACGGTAACTCATTATCACACCGTGCTCCGGGTTCAATTGGTCAAAACCAAACTCCGGGTCGTGTTTTCAAAGGCAAAAAAATGGCAGGCCACTTGGGTGCCGAGCGCGTAACTGTGCAGTCTTTGGAAGTCGTACGTGTTGACGCTGAACGCAACCTACTGTTGATCAGAGGTGCAGTTCCAGGCGCAACAGGTGGCGATGTTATCGTTAAACCTGCAGTTAAAGCTTAACGTTCGGGAGATCGGTGATGGAATTAGTATTGAAAGACGCTAAAGGCGCTCTTGAAGTATCCGAAGCTACTTTTGGACGTGAGTTTAACGAAGCATTGGTACATCAGGTAGTTGTCGCTTTTGGCGCAGGCGCCCGTCAAGGTACCCGTGCTCAAAAAACACGTTCTGAAGTAAGCGGTGGCGGTAAAAAGCCATGGCGTCAAAAGGGAACTGGTCGTGCCCGTGCTGGCACAATCCGTAGCCCAATCTGGCGTTCTGGTGGTGTTACATTTGCTGCGAAAAATCAAGATCACAGCCAAAAAGTTAACAAAAAGATGTACCGTGGTGCGATCAAAAGCATCCTGTCTGAATTGGTACGTCAGGAACGCTTGGTTGTTGTTGAGAAGTTTGCAGTTGAAGCACCAAAAACCAAAGAATTGGTTGCTAAATTAAACGAACTGGAATTGAACGACGTATTAATCGTAACTTCTGAAGTTGACGAAAACTTGTTCTTATCTGCACGTAACCTGTACAAAGTTGATGTACGTGATGTTGCGGGTATTGACCCAGTAAGTTTGATCGCTTTCGAAAAAGTATTGATGACTGCTGATGCAGTGAAGCAATTAGAGGAGACGTTAGCATGATCAGTGAAGAACGTCTGTTAAAAGTGGTTGTAGCACCACACGTTTCTGAGAAAACGACTCTGGCTGCGGAAAGCAACACTGTTGTCTTCAAAGTTTTGAAAGACGCAAACAAAAACGAAATCAAACAAGCAGTTGAAAAACTGTTTGAAGTTGAAGTTGATTGTGTGCGTACCGTAAACGTGAAAGGTAAAACTAAGCGTACAGGTATGCGTATTGGTAAACGTAATGACTGGAAAAAGGCTTACGTTGTGCTTAAAGAAGGCCAAGACATCGACTTCGCCGGTGGCGCTGAGTAACAGGAGTAAATTGACATGGCATTAATGAAAGCTAAGCCAACTTCTCCGGGTCGTCGCCACGTAGTTCAGGTGGTTAACCCGGATTTGCATAAAGGTGCTCCTTATGCGCCTTTGTTGGAAAAAAACAGCAAGTCTGGTGGTCGTAACAACCAAGGTCGTATTACTGTACGTCATGTAGGTGGTGGTCATAAACAACACTACCGTATCATTGACTTCAAACGTAACAAAGATGGTATTCCTGCCAAAATTGAACGTTTGGAATACGATCCAAACCGCTCTGCAAACATTGCTTTAGTATTGTATGCAGATGGTGAGCGTCGTTACATCCTGGCACCAAAAGGTGTTAAAGCTGGCGATCAGGTGATTTCAGGTTCTGATGCACCTATCAAAGCTGGTAATACTTTACCAATGCGCAACATTCCAGTAGGTACAACTGTACACGCTGTTGAAATGAAGCCAGGTAAAGGTGCACAGATCGCACGTTCTGCCGGTGCTTACGTTCAAATTCTTGCACGTGACGGTGCGTATGTAACTATCCGTCTGCGTTCTGGTGAAGTACGTAAAGTTCAATCTGATTGTCGTGCGACAATCGGTGAAATCGGTAACGCAGAGCATATGTTGCGTTCATTAGGTAAAGCGGGTGCAAACCGTTGGAGAGGTATTCGTCCAACAGTTCGCGGTGTAGCAATGAACCCGGTTGATCACCCACATGGTGGTGGTGAAGGTCGTACGTCTGGTGGCCGTCATCCAGTATCTCCATGGGGTAAACCGACTAAAGGTGCTAAAACCCGTAAGAACAAGCGTACCGATAAGTTCATCGTACGCCGTCGTAATAAGTAATAGCGAGGATTCACCATGCCACGTTCTCTCAAGAAAGGTCCATTTATTGACCTGCACTTGCTGAAGAAGGTAGAGACTGCGGTGGAAAATAACGACAAAAAACCAATTAAAACCTGGTCACGTCGTTCTATGATCATCCCTGATATGATTGGGTTGACCATTGCAGTCCACAACGGCCGTCAACACGTTCCAGTATTCGTTACTGACGAAATGATCGGTCATAAATTGGGCGAATTTGCGCCAACGCGTACTTACCGCGGTCATATCGCGGATAAGAAAGCCAAGAAACGATAAGGGGTAGGAAAATGGAAGCATTAGCTAAACATCGCTTTGCCCGCACGTCGGCTCAAAAGGCTCGCTTGGTTGCGGATCAAATTCGCGGTTTACACGTTGAGAAAGCATTAGAAGTTCTGACTTACAGTCAGAAAAAAGCAGCCGAACTGGTTAAAAAGGTTCTGGAATCTGCGATTGCTAACGCTGAGCACAACGAAGGCGCTGATATCGATGAGCTGAAAGTTGCTAAGATCTTCGTAGACGAAGGTCCAACTATGAAGCGTATTAAGCCACGTGCCAAAGGCCGTGCAGATCGTATCTTTAAGCGTAGCAGTCACATCACAGTCGTTGTGGCTGATAACTAGGAGTAGATTATGGGACAGAAGGTACATCCTACAGGTATACGCCTGGGTATCAGCAAACCATGGACATCTACCTGGTACGCTAATACTAAAGACTATGCAGATAACCTGTTTAATGATCATCAGGTACGTCAGTTCTTAACTAAAGAATTGAAAGCTGCTTCAGTATCTAAAATTGTTATCGAGCGTCCTGCCAAGAGCATCCGTGTGACTATTCACACTGCGCGTCCTGGTGTGGTTATCGGTAAGAAAGGTGAAGACGTAGAAAAACTGCGTAAGCACGTTTCTAATCTGGCTGGTGTTCCAGCTCAGATTAATATTTCTGAAGTACGTAAACCTGAGTTAGATGGTCAGTTGGTTGCTGACAGCATTGCCAGCCAATTAGAGCGTCGTGTTATGTTCCGTCGTGCTATGAAGCGCGCAGTACAAAATGCAATGCGCATTGGTGCTCAAGGTATCAAAGTTGAAGTAAGTGGCCGTTTGGGCGGTGCTGAGATTGCCCGTAGCGAATGGTATCGTGAAGGTCGTGTACCACTACACACTTTCCGTGCTGACATCGACTATGCAACCTCAGAAGCCAATACCACTTACGGTATTATCGGCGTTAAGGTTTGGATCTTCAAAGGTGAAGTGTTAGGTGGTTTACCTACCCACGAGCAGCCAGCTGCTCCGGCACCTAAGAAGAAAAAAGGCCGCGCTGCGAAGCAAGGGGGCTAAGGCATGTTACAACCTAAGCGTATGAAATTCCGCAAAATGCATAAAGGCCGCAACCGCGGTACTGCAATTGCGGGTGGTAAAGTTAGCTTCGGTACTTTCGGCTTAAAAGCTGTTGGTCGTGGTCGTATGACGGCTCGCCAAATCGAAGCGGCTCGTCGTGCCATGACTCGTCACGTTAAACGTCAGGGTAAAATTTGGATTCGAGTTTTCCCTGACAAACCAATTACTGAGAAGCCTCTTGAAGTGCGTCAAGGTAAAGGTAAAGGTAACGTTGAGTACTGGGTATGTCAGATTCAACCAGGTCGTGTTTTATATGAAATGGAAGGTGTTCCAGAATCATTGGCTCGCGAAGCGTTTGAACTGGCAGCGGCTAAATTGCCATTTAAAACAACCTTTGTAACTCGGACGGTGATGTAATGAAAGCGACAGAGCTGAAAGATAAAAGCGTAGAAGAGCTGAATGCAGAGCTGTTAAACCTGCTGCGCGAACAGTTCAACTTGCGTATGCAACACAGCACTGGTCAGTTAGAAAAAACTGATCAGATCAAAAAGGTGCGTCGTAATATTGCTCGCGTTAAAACCATTTTGACTCAGAAGGCAGATGCATAATGACTGAACAAAATGTTCGCACAGTACAAGGTCGTGTAATTAGCAACAAAATGGACAAGTCCATCGTTGTTGCCATTGAGCGTCGTGTAAAACATCCTATCTATGGGAAGTACATTACACGTACCACTAAATTACACGCTCACGACGAAACTAATCAGTGCAACGAAGGCGATACCGTCACTTTACGTGAATGTCGCCCTATCTCTAAGACTAAGTCCTGGACACTGGTAGACGTTGTGGTTAAAGCTAAAATTATCTAATTTTAGACTTTTGCTAAATTAAAAAGGCGCTCTTGTAGCGCCTTTTTTGATCCTTTAATTTTATTGAGCAACGGATTGTTATTTGAATTATGTCATACTACCAGTAATGATCTGTCCTTGATTTCCCTGTCAGTTAGACCAAAAAAATATTTACCTCAAAAACAAACAGATAAAGCTTTTAGGTAATCTTGTCGATATCTGGGTATGTGCGTTTATACACAACTACCGGATTAATTCCTCTATTCTTTGAACACACCCACTTTGGAGGAAGATGATGAAAGCAGCAATTATTTCTGTTTTGATTTTTCTGCCCGCTTTATGCCAGGCTGAAGAGCTATTCTGGCACAATAATCTGCAAGACATTGCTAACGATAAAGCGAAAAAAAGTGGCTTTCATTATGAGCGACAGGACTTCAGTGTCGATGGTTATAAAGAGCATCATGCTGAAATGCGTTATGAAAAATTTTTTGGAAAAGACTGGTTTATACAAACTCAAATAAAAGTAGATCGCAGGGATTTACAATCTGGCGTCTGTAAGCAGAAATTTGATTTATATACCTATCAGGTTATGCCTGCGGTGCAGCTCTCTCCTAAATTACTATTTGGTATTGGCTATCAACGGCTGCTTAAAGGCGAGATGTCGTTCACTCAGGAGCGGCAAGTTGATATCGAAAATCAGCGAGCATGGTCAGCAAACCTGCAGTTTCACTATAGCGACGATCACAGACTGAATTTATCGATTAGCCGCTATCGTATTAATGCACACGATTTTTCACCCTTAAGCCAGCATGAAACATTTGGTGAAAATGCTCTACGGCTAAAATATCAATTACGTTTCTAGCAAAATATGTGTGTCAGGCAAAGACTACGGTTTTATTGTGATGAATAATCACTCTGTCTTGTAAGTGGTAGCGTAAACCATTTGATAATGCCGTTTTTTCACAATCCTTACCTTTTCTGACCATATCATCAGCACTGTCACTATGAGTAATACGGATAACCTGTTGCTCGATAATCGGCCCTTCATCAAGATCTTTGGTGACGTAGTGACAGGTGGCACCAATTAATTTTACTCCGCGGTCATAAGCCTGTTGGTAAGGTTTAGCACCAGCAAAGGACGGTAAAAAGCTGTGGTGAATATTAATCGCGCGGCCTGATAATTTTTCGCATAAAGTATCGGGTAGAATCTGCATAAAACGTGCGAGCACGGTTAAATCAATCTGGTAGTTTTCCAGCAATCTTTCAATTTCAGCAAATGCCTGCTGCTTTGACTGATTCTTAAAATCAACAAAGTGAAACGGGATGGCATACCAGTCTGCAAATTGCTTCATCTTGGCATGGTTGGCAATAATACAGGGTATTTCGCAATCAAGCTCGCCACTGTGCCAGCGATGCAGCACATCCATCAGACAATGTGACTCATGACTGGCTAACAATGCCATACGCGGTTTGTCGGCTGAATCGGTCAATCGCCAGTTCATCTGAAACTGACTGGCTATTGGTGCAAAAGCGTTGGCAAAATCCTGTTTATTTAATTTAAAAGAATCAGCCTGGATTTCATGGCGCATAAAAAAGCGTCTGGTCTGTTGATCGGTATGATGGCTAGCCTCGACAATAGTTGCGTCATTTTCAGCTAAAAATACACTGACTGCCGCAACTAAACCCACCTGATCGGGGCAATCTATAACCAAACGTAATGTTTGTTGCATTTTTTATCTCTTAACTACCTGAATTATATTGGATAACAGACTAACTATTCTTGGCTGGAGAGCCAATAGCTACAACGCTATAAAGCCACCTTTTTTGTTATAACACTGCTTAAAGTGCTGAATTTCTGACCTGAAATTTTACGCGTTTTTAACTTGGCTACGCTTCAGGTTAGGGGATAATTGCCTCGCTAGTTTTGAACAAAAAATAACCGTGAGTAACATGAGGGTTATTCTGATAATAAAGATGCTGATTTAATAAGTAACAACGGACTATTCATCAGGATAACAAGGAATAAAAATAATAATACTGGTTGCTGACTTTGTGAGGTTTATTCAATATTGCTCACATCATTATTCCCACTATCTGCACTTACTTTCTTCGCTAGTCTGAATTATCACTAATCTTCCGATGTATTAAAAAGGACCGGGATGAACTCTATATACAGCAGGTTATCGTTGCGTGGCAAAATCATGGGCATTTCTGTGCTAATTAACTCGCTTCTTATAACCAGTTCCTTTTATGCCTTATGGGCTATGGGGACTATTGGAAATGAACTTAAAAATGTCGCACAAAAAGATATTAAAATAACAGAGCGTTTCACACAACTGACAATGCAGCAGCTTGCAGTGAACATTGAGTTCGAAAGAGTTGCTCATTATGGCGCTCTGCGTCAGTCGATGGTGCAACAGGACAAGGCATTCGATACCGCATTATCTCAGTTTGCCCAACGCAACCAACAAATAGAACCACTGATAAATGAAATTCAGCATTTAATTACCCAATCAATGCACGGCGAAGTATCCGATACTACTGAATACCGTGGGATTGATACTGGTTTGCAATATTTCATTAAATTGCGTAAACAATTTAATCAACAGGCTGCGCAGGTGATTAATGCTTATAAAACAGGGGCTGTCGCCAGCGCTGAGACAGGAATTACCGAACTGGAAGGCATTTCAGGACAAATTGACTTGCAATTAGAAGCTGTACTGGAAAATCTCGAACATTTTACTTTTAGCCGGGTAGAGGCAGCTCAGGCTCGGGAACAGCACTCAGTTTATTTTATGATCGCTCTTGTTTTGCTGAGTTTACTTATCGGGTTTGCAATGAGTTATTTCATTGCCAACAAAATAGTAATGGCAATTCGTCAGACGATTACTACTGCATCAGGCGACTTAACTAAAGACATTGAGGTGAATGCCAGCGATGAAATTGGCGAATTACAGCAGGCTATGAATAGTATGCGTCGTCGATTGCTGGATATGCTTGATAGAATTAGTAATACCACCGAACAATTATCGGTTTCAGCTGAACAAATGAGTCAGGTGACAAGAGATACCAGTAAAAATATCGATATTCAGCATCAGGAAACGGAACAGATTGCATCGGCTATCACACAAATGTCTGCTACCGCGCAGCAAGTTGCCGTGAATGTGAATCAAACAGCCACCGCTGCATTTGAAGCAACCAAGGCGACAAAACAAAGTAGTGACATTGTTGTTAATGCGATTGAACAAATAAATCGTCTGGCTAAACAAGTGGAAGTATCGGCCACTACTATTTCGGAAGTGGAACAGCAGTCCGATACCATAAATAGCGTGTTGGATGTGATCAAAGGTATTGCCGACCAAACTAATTTACTGGCGTTAAATGCGGCAATTGAAGCCGCGCGAGCGGGTGAACAAGGACGTGGTTTTGCCGTTGTTGCTGATGAAGTCAGGACGCTCGCTGGACGCACCCAGACTTCAACCGATGAAATAAACAGCATGATAGAACAATTACAACAACGTTCTATGATGGCAGTTAAAGTCATGCAGGACAGTCAGCGTGAGGCAGAAAAAGCCGTATCTTTGTCACAGGATACTAGGCATGCATTACACACCATTTCCAGTGCAGTAGAAAAGATCAATCTGAATGCAGATCAAATTGCCAGTGCGGCAACACAACAAGGCCCCGTTGCTGAAGAAATTAACACTAACATCATAAAACTTAATGAGCTGTCACATCAAAATACACAAGGTGCTGAGGAAACCGCAACGGCAACGGATGAGCTAAATCGTATGGCGTCAGAATTACAGAATATTGTAGGAGCCTTTAAAACAGGTTAGTACAACGACCAGCTATTTATGATCGGATAACGTACTCCACCCGACGAAGAAACAGATTCATACAGGTGGAATTGCGTGAACTGCAATTCAATGTCTGGAGAAAATAACGCGGCAGGTGGATTGGACGGGCATTTCCTGTATAAGGTCACGTGTGGTACATAAGTTTGATGTCTTAACTGTAAGCCAGCTTGCTGTGTCAGCGATGTAACCGATGTCGCAAGTTGCATCAATTCAGGTTGTATTTCGTCTGTTCCGACAAATAACACTTTGGGTTTAGCGAAATAACCCAGTGTATTAAGTTGTATGGAACAGGCTGGTAGTGCTGTGGCTTGTTCCAATGTTGTTTGTAATTGCTCAAGTTGCGAATGGTTTAACTGACCAAGGAACGCCAGCGTGATATGAAAATTGGCCGCAGGCACTTTGCCTTCAATCGCAGGCAACGCATGTTGTCGCCAGTTATCGATTGCCATTTTGCTTTTGGCATCCGGCTCCAGACCAATAAAACAACGCATAATCGTCTCCTGTGCATATCGCTTACTCAACATTATATCCACCAACTGCTACCATAGCGCATTCGCATTTTTGTCTGGACAGGTAACAGGTGTCTCTTCCGGTACAACAGCTTTTTGAGCCTCTTACAGAGGCATTGCAACATCAGGACGTGATCCTAACTGCGCCACCCGGTGCCGGCAAATCCACCTGTCTGCCATTGCATTTACTCACGCTGCCACAATATAAAACAAGTAAAATCATCATGTTACAACCAAGGCGCATTGCGGTGAGAAATATCGCTATGTACCTGGCTGAGCAACTAGGTGAATCCGTCGGGCAAACGGTAGGTTATCGTGTGCGTGGTGAGCAAAAGGTGAGTGCACAAACTCGCTTAGAAATAGTGACCGAGGGTGTCCTGCTGCGACAACTGCAACACGATCCTGAACTGAGTTCAGTAAGCTTAGTTATTTTCGATGAATTTCATGAACGTAATATTTTCTCCGACTTTTCTCTGGCCTTGTGTCTTGATGTCAAACAGGCGCTAAGAGACGATTTACGCCTGCTTATTATGTCTGCGACTCTCGATGTGCAAGCGCTGCAACAGTTTATGCCAGATGCAGAATGCCTTGAATGTGAAGGGCGCAGTTATCCGGTAGATATTCAGTACTCGCCATTAGGTACATCACAAAAATTAGCAGATAAAGTGGCACAGCTTTGTGTGCAATCAGTAAATAATAACAGTGGTGATATTTTAGTTTTTTTACCGGGTAAAGCCGATATTCAGCGTTGTGCTGAGCACTTACTTTCTGTTGGTATCAATGCCGATGTGCATCAGTTATACGGTGAGTTGAATAAAGCTCAACAACAGGCTGCGCTTAAACCTGCCCAACATCGTAAAATTATTTTAGCTACCAACATAGCGGAAACCAGTCTCACCATTGAAGGCATTAAGCTGGTAATAGACTCCGGTCTGGAAAAACACGCCAGTTTTGATTTAAACAAAGGCATGACGCAGCTCAAAACTGTGCGTATTTCACAGGCTTCTGCTACGCAGCGAGCCGGGCGCGCCGGACGTTTATCTGCCGGTGTGTGTATTCGATTATGGGAAAAAGAAAGCCATAGCCGGTTAGCGAAAGATTCAACGCCCGATATCCTTACTCAGGATCTCAGTCCTTTTTTGTTAGAGTCCCTGGTGTGGGGCACACCAATAGATGATTTAAGTTTGTTAACTCAGCCAACTGCTGCGCAGCTTTCACACGCAACGCAGTGGTTAAGCCAACTCTCTGCGCTGGATCAACAAGGAAGAGTAACCAGCCATGGTCGCACTTTGCAGCAAACATCCAGCCATCCGACGCTGGCAAATATGTTACATCAGTCAAAAGCGATGGGAGAACAAGCTCACAGTCTGGCGTGCGCCATCGCCGCAATAGTTGAATCGCGTGACAGAGCAAGTAATCAACATGGCACCGTATCTGGTCTGTTGTATCAATTGCAGCAAAATCGTCAGCATCCGCTTTGGAAAGAAATACATCAGTGGCATGCACGTCAAAACATCTCTATTACTGACTGGAACTTAGATGCTGTCGCTTTATTGCTATGTTTGGCATTTCCTCATTGGATTGCACAACAACGCAGAGCACAAAGTTACTTGCTTGCCAACGGCTGTGGCGCGGCGCTAAATGAGCAGGATCCATTAACCAAACATCCGTATCTGGTGGTGGTAAAAGCCGGCTGGCATGAGAAAAAATCCGATGCTGATATTTATCTGGCTGAACCACTGGATATTCATCAGTTTCAACTGCACTTTTCAACGCTTATTGATACACGCCAGCAATGTGAGTGGGTTGCGGACAAACAACAAATTATTGCCAGCGAACAAGCTTATTTTGGCAAATTGAAACTGGGCAGTGCGCAGATTAAAGCACCCAGCCAAAGCCAATGCGCTGATATCTGGCATGCTGTTTTGGAGAAACAAGGGCTGGGATTTTTGCCTTTATCCGAACGTTGCCAGCAATTAATTCGCCGACTCGCCATCGCCCAGCAATGTGAGCCTGCATTGGAATGGCCTGACTTTGATGAACAAACACTGCTGGCAGAAAAAGCGTTATGGTTGTTGCCTTACATACAGCAATACACGTCGGCCAAACAGTTGGGTAATGTAGACTTTTATTCGCTGCTATTGCAACGCCTCGACTGGCAGCAACAACAGCATTTGCAGCAACATTATCCTGAAAAACTGGCATTGCCCACAGGCGAGAACGCCACAGTGGATTACTCGGCAAACGGGGATGTGACTATCTCCGCTCGTATGCAGCAGTTTTTTGGTTTACTTGAGTCCCCCAGCATTGCTCAGGGCCGTAAAAAAGTTATTGTAGAGTTATTGTCACCGGCTAGACGTCCGTTGCAAAAAACCGCAGATTTAGCCGGGTTCTGGCAGGGCTGTTATCAGGAAGTAAAAAAAGAGATGAAGGGGCGTTATCCTAAGCATTATTGGCCGGATAACCCTGCGATTGCGGAACCAACTACTAAAACCAAAAAACACATGCAGGCACAAAAAAGCCGTGATTAACACGGCTTTTGTTATTTTCTATCGCTGGCCCAATCATTGGCCCATTGATTTAATTTCATTAACGTTGGTTCTAAAGATTTACCGAGTTCTGATATCTGCCACTTATCCTGTTCATTTTTGAAAATGAGCCCGGCTTGCTCCAACTCTTTTAACCTTTTTGATAAGGTTGTGGGGGGAATATCATCACATATGCGTCGCATCTCTCGAAAACCACGCATGTCGTCTTGAAGCTCCCACAACAGCCGTAAAATCCATTTTTTGCTGAATAGCTCCAAAATTTGCATGATGGGTCTTTGCTGCAAAATAGTTCCTTATTAATCCATGAGTTATCTATATTAGCAATTCTCGGAGGGTCTTAGCCCTCAAGTCAGTGTAGTTGAATTACATTTTTGCTAACAGCTTAAACACGCTCAGTTATCTAAGAGAAGCGGCAGAGTGTCTGAATTGATCAGATAATGATCTATTTAGTGCGTGGTTTACTTAATAAGTTACTGCGAACTCATTGAGTTTTTAATTTGAGGAAGAATTTAGCTTTTATTCAGACCTGCATTTCTTGCAACGAGGCTGATACAATCGACGCCAGTATTTTCCGCAGACAGACTTTGAACGGCAGCCAGCCTAAGTGGTAGTTAGTGAGCAAAAAGCATTCCTCATCTCAAACAGTTAAAACCAAAAAAACAACAAGGGCGACAACAAAAAAACGTTTTCACCCCGTGAGGTGGGTGTTCCGGCATAAATGGCAATTATTGCTGGTGATAACGGCGTTAGTTGTAGCTTATAGTGTTTATCTGGATGCAATAATCCAGTCGCGTTTTAATGGCAATAAATGGGAAGTGCCTGCGCAAATTTATGCCAGACCATTGAGTTTGTATCCCGGACTGGAAATTGACCGGCAGGAACTGATTGATGAGTTAGAGCTGCTATCGTACCGGCGAGTCGAGCGACTACATCAAAGTGGTGAATATGCAGCCAGTACCACACAAGTCCATTTTGTGCGTCGTGCGTTTGAGTTTGCTGATGGCTTTCAGGACGAGCAATATGTGGCCGTCGTACTGGCCGATGGCAAAGTGCAACGTATTAACGATCTTAAATCCGGGCAATCACTGCCTTATGTACAACTAGAACCCTGGCTGATTAGCCGCTTAACCACTTCTTCGCAGGAAGACCGCATGTTAGTGCAACTGGACAATGTACCCAGTGCATTGATTGATGCTTTACTGCTAGTGGAAGATCGCGATTTTTATCAGCACTATGGGGTGAAACCGCTGGCAATTATCAGAGCACTGATTACTAATATCAGGGCTGGTCGCAATGTACAGGGCGGCAGTACCTTAACGCAGCAGTTAGTTAAAAACTTTTTCTTAAGCCGTGAAAAATCCATCTTACGTAAAATTAACGAAGCCTGGATGTCATTAATTATCGAAGCCCGTTACAGCAAACAGGTGATTTTACAGGCTTACCTGAATGAAGTGTTTTTAGGGCAAAACGGTGCCACTGGTGTGCATGGTTTTGGTCTGGCCAGCCATTTTTATTTTGACCGGCCATTAAATGAATTAAATGTAGGTGAAATCGCCACGTTAGTGGGTATGGTCAAAGGTCCTTCCTATTACAATCCACGTCGTCACCCTCAGCGCGTAATGCAAAGACGTGATCTTATTTTACGTATGATGATGGATGCCGGCTACATCACTAAAAGTGAGTACCAACATCAGGTTAAAGCTAAACTGCAACTGGCAAGTGAGAATCGTCTTGCCCAGGGCAAACATCCTGCCTACATGGATCAGGTTAAACGCGAATTAAAACAAGCCCTGCAAACACCTGAGTTATTTTCGGCGGGCATTAAAGTGTTTACGGCCATGGATCCTATCGCGCAGAAACGCGCCGAATTAAGTGTTCGCCATCAAATTCCCATTCTGGAACAACGTAAAAAAATCCAGCAGTTGCAAGGCGCGGTTATGGTCAGTGATATTCATAGTGGTGAGATACGTGCGATTGTCGGAGGCAGGCAAACCGATTTTCAGGGGTTTAACCGAGCACTGGATGCCAGTCGTTCGGTTGGTTCTATCATCAAACCTGCGATTTATTTAACGGCATTGTCTAACCCGCAACAATTTAATTTAGCCAGCTTGATTGAAGATGAGCCGATTGCGATGCAAAGCAGTGGTGGTCAAATCTGGCGCCCTCTTAATGCAGACAAAAAATTCCGTGGACAGGTTAATTTGATTACTGCTTTATCACATTCGTTAAATGTGCCAACGGTTAATCTGGGCATGCAGGTTGGCCTGGATCAGGTCACACAAACCTTACATCAACTTGGAATTGAACAATCGGTGCCACAATATCCGGCCATGTTATTGGGCGCGGTTAATTTTAGTCCGATTCAGGTTAATCAGATGTATCAGGTGATTGGTAATCAGGGCCAGCTTATTCCTCTTCACAGCTTGCTGGCAGTGACGTCCAACGATAATAGACTGGTTTGGCGGGCTAATTATCAGGCGCAACAGAGGATTGATGCCGGTGCCAGTTATCTGGTGAATTATGCACTGCACAAAGTGACAACCGAGGGAACCGCTAAAACCCTTAAAAAACTGTTCCCGCGGATAAATCTGGCGGGTAAAACTGGGACCACAGATGATTATCGTGATAGCTGGTTTAGTGGTTTCGATCGCAATACGGTGACTACAGTGTGGTTAGGGAAAGATGATAATCAATCTACCGGTCTAACTGGGGCAAGTGGTGCGCTACAGGTTTTTAAGGACTATTTACAACGTCAGCATCCTAAATCACTGGTGAGAGGCATGCCCAATGGTATTAATATTGCGCATTTTGATGCAGCAACCGGTGCTGTGGTAAATCCGGGATGTCCTGATTCTATTAGTTTACCGGCGATTATCGATTTACTGCCAGCGGCGCAAAGCTGTAAAGCAGCGGTTAATAAACCGCAGGAAACAAAACAAGCACCACAGAATAAGAGCTGGTGGCAACGCCTGTTTGGCGACGATTAACATAGAGGAACATCATGGAAAAACAAACAGAAATTGAGGCGGCCGTTTTGCGACGCTTATTGGCACATCTGGATAAACGTAAAGATGTGCAAAATATTGAGTTAATGATTCTGGCTGGGTTTTGTCGTAACTGCCTGTCGAAGTGGACGGTGGCTGAAGCCGAGAAATTAGGTGTTGAAGTGGATATGGATACCGCCCGTAAACATATTTATGGTATGCCATATTCTGAGTGGAAAGAAAAACACCAGTTACCGGCTACAGAAGAGCAAATGCAGCAATTTAATGCGCTGAGTCAGAAATAAAAAAGCCCGCGATAGCGGGCTTTTTTAGCTGAAAATGTAGCGGCTTATTTATCAAAAATCATATTCAGATAATCAGCTAAGCGAACACCACCTTGTTTTAAACGCTGCTTTACAGTGTTGATGTTGTTATATAAATAGCTGTAATTGATGTTGTCAGAATCCGGGTAAATGTCATCGCGGATTTTGGTGCTTTCAGCGATCCACACCAAAGGATCAGTGTTGTCCCAGGCCTTTAGTTGCTCAGGTGTGATTTTTTCATCTAACCACTGGGTTAATTCTGAGTATGACAGATTGAGTTTCTCAATCATTTTGGTATCCCACACACTATGCAGGTTAGTATCTTCCCAGAAAAATTTCAGTTTAACGTCATTACCACCTTTATCGGTGCCGTTACCTGCATGCAGAGGTTGATGTAAGTCTCCCACCAAATGTATAACAAAGCGCAGTGCCAGTTTTTTATCTTCCAGCGACGCATTATTGTCTTTTAAAACCTTAGTGAATTTTTGCAGAGCATAATAAGCGTCACCTTGTTCCGGTGCACCCACTTCCGCGTAAGTTTTATCTTGTGGCACAGTTACATAGTGCCAGGGAGGAGAGGTTTTCTTCCAGAACACAGCCGGGTCTGAACGCATTTCATCAGCATAAGTAGAAGCTTCAGCCAGACTTTCATGGGGTAAAATTTTGGCGATTGCTGTTTTTGTATCTGCTGATAAATGACGCTGTGCAATTTCACCTACAACACGGTGACCGGTTTGTCCCCAGGCGAAAGCTTGTTGGCTTATTACCAGGGTGGTTAAACATAATGCGAGTTTTTTTAATTTCATAGTGAATTACTGGTGATGTTGAGATCTTGGTTAAGTGTAATGGCTTGTTCATTATGTTGTGATGAAGGTCAGCCAGTTTTTATTTTAATAATAACGCTTGGAATGAATCCTAACAGCAGTGGCAGCCTAAACCCAATCCTGTCAGCCTGAAAATCTGCTATTTATCGAGTTTAAATATCCAATGCACCATCCCAGTCTCCTGGTAAACGGTTACTGCGCATTTGAAAACATTGTTCCAGATGATGATGTACCAGCTTGTCTTCTGGCGCCAGTGTTAAAGCCTGCTGGAAGCAGTTGATTGCGTCATCCCAGTTTTTATCAATACGCAGTTTGATCCCTTGTTTAATATAGGGAGCGGTTGCTAGTTTGCGCTGCTGTTCATCTTCGGACAGATGTTCGAGGATTTCATACACCTCAATAGGTTGTTGTTTACCTTTTACTCTTACCCAGTCGAGCAGGCGGTGGGGATAACTATCACGCAGCCCCGAGATATCCAGAGTTTGAGCAGAACAAATGATGTCAGCGTTGAACTTGGGCGCGAGGGATTCAAGGCGGTAGGCGGTGTTCACACTATCACCTATGACGGTACTGTCCATGCGATCATCTGAGCCTACTGTTCCCATAATTACCGGGCCAAAATGGATACCTATACCGCTATTTACAGGCGGATAATCACAATTTGAACGATGTTGATTGTACAAATTTAATGCCTTGCGCATATCTGACGCAGCCTTTAAGGCATCTCGTGCAATGTCGGCTTTACTGCCATCGGGATGATCAAATATTGCCATAATGGCATCACCGATAAATTTATCAATAAAGCCACCATTTTGGTGGATAGGCTGATTCATGCGCAGGAAGTAAGAGTTAAGAAAATTCATCAACTCCTGCGGTGACATACGTTCAGAGAGTCCGGTAAATCCACGGATATCACAAAACAAAATAGCCACGTCTACTTCATCGGCTTTGCCTAATTCAACTGATTCGATGCCATCTTTCGCGAAGTGATCAAAAAACTGGGTAGGAACAAACTTACGAAATGTCTGGCTGACGCGTTTGGCTTCCTGTAACTGGTTATGTAGTTCGGCAACCAATTGCTGTTGTGCTTCGGGGGAACTGTCATCCTCAGTCACACTCAGAGACGTTTGTTTGCGCAGGCTGTTATACAACTGGTGGATACTACGCAATCGACGCATCAATCCAATCAGGATTACGCCAAATACGATTACCACAAACAACAATATTGCTGTCAGGGTAGAGGAAGTCAGAAATGCTGCCACAACCAGTTCTACTTATTTCACTGCAAGTGCCTATAAGATGTCAGAATCAACGGCCGGTGCCAAGTAAATCCGCACCGGCGTTTGTCTGTTAAAGGTCAGCCATGACCTTATCGGCAATCTCCAGCGTTTTTTCTATTACGCTGCTATTGTGACTGGCAGAGATAAATCCGGCTTCGTAAGACGCCGGCGCCAGATATACACCATTGTCTAACATGCCGTGATAGAAACGGTTAAACAGGTCGGTATTGCAATTTATAGCTTGCTGGTAGTTAACCACTTTTTTCACATCGGTGAAAAAGAATCCAAACATGCTACCGGCACGGTTGGTAGTAAAATCAATACCATGTTTATCTGCAATTTGCTGCATGCCATCGGTTAGCTGCTGTGCACGTTTGCTTAATTCATCATATAAACCGGCGGCCTGAATTTGTTGCATTGCAGCTAAACCCGCGGCCATGGCAATCGGGTTGCCCGAGAGTGTACCTGCCTGATAAACCGGTCCTAATGGGGCCAGTTGTTGCATAATGTCATTTTTGCCGCCAAAGGCACCAACCGGCATACCACCGCCAATCACTTTACCCAGGCAGGTTAAATCAGGCGTAATATTGTAAAACCCTTGTGCACCACCCAGTGCAACACGAAATCCGGTCATAACCTCATCAAAAATCAATACGGTGCCGTATTGATCGCACACTTCACGTAACCCCTGTAAAAATCCTTCTACCGGAGGAATGCAGTTCATGTTGCCCGCGACAGGCTCAACAATAATACAGGCGATTTGCTCACCTAATTCAGCAAACGTCTGGCGAACTTGTTCAATATTATTGTATTCAAGGGTGATGGTGTGTTGGGCAAAGTCTGCTGGAATACCGGGGGAGCTGGGAACGCCAAGTGTCAGGGCGCCGGAACCGGCTTTAACTAATAACGCATCGGCATGCCCATGGTAACAACCTTCGAATTTAACGATTTTGTCGCGTTGGGTGTAACCGCGTGCCAGACGAATGGCGCTCATGGTAGCCTCAGTACCTGAATTTACCATACGTACCATGTCCATTGATGGAACAAGCGTACATACGGTTTCTGCCATGGTAATTTCGGCTTCGGTTGGGGCACCAAAACTTAAACCGTTTTGTGCGGCATCGATTACCGCCTGGCGGATGGCATTGTTATTGTGACCCAATACCATAGGGCCCCAGGACTGCACATAATCGATATATTGTTTATCGTCGCTATCATAAATATAAGCGCCGTCGGCTTTACTCATAAAAGGAGGTGTGCCGCCTACCGCTTTAAACGCGCGAACGGGTGAGTTAACGCCACCAGGAATGCGTTTTTTAGCTAATTCAAAAAGCTGCTGTGATTTATTCATTGGTTTCTCATAATTGTTCGGCTTTATTGCTGTACCACTGTACGTCGCAATCGTAATTACTAATGATATTTTCTACACCCAAGGTCAGGGCGAAGAGTGCCATGCGCACCAGTACACCATTATCTGCCTGACGGAAAATCGCCAGATTAGGATTAAGATCCAAGTCATTATCCAGTTCGTTGGCATCGGCACGCGAGTCGCGTGGCAGTGGATGCATAATCACGGTTTTTGACTGAAAGTGTTTAGTGTAAATCGCCTGATTTAAGCGGAACTTGCCGCGGAATTGGTTAGCCTCTTCCTGTGTGGCAAAACGTTCTTCCTGAATGCGGGTTTGATAACAAATATCTGCATCCAGATGCCCTTCTAACTGATCGGTCACGGTAAAGCGATGACCGGCATTCTCAATGACTGATAGTACAGAATCTGGCATGGCCAATGCGTCAGGTGAAATCAGGGTAAAACGAATGTTTTTATACAGGCTGAGTAATTTGGAAAGAGAGTGAACTGTGCGGCCGTATTTTAAATCACCTATCATGGCGATATGCATACCATCAATTTTCTGGCCGTGGAACGCCAGTTCTTTTTCGATGGTATATAAATCCAGTAAGGCCTGAGTTGGGTGCTCGTTGGCGCCATCACCACCATTTATTACGGGCACCCGGCTACCCTGCGCAAATTCGGCCACTGAACCACTGTCCGGGTGACGCATTGCCACCACGTCGGAATAGCTGCTCAGTACCCGGGCGGTATCGTAAAGTGATTCACCTTTAGATAACGCAGAAGAGGCCATGCCTGCGGTTTCACGTACTTCGCCACCTAATAAATTGAAGGCGGTGCCAAAACTCACACGGGTACGGGTACTGGCTTCAAAAAATAAATTTCCTAATATCGCGCCGTCCAATACTTTGGTGCGTTTCTGGCGATGAGCATAAGGTGCCATTTGATCTGCCACCCGGAAAACCTGACGAATACTGTCTTGATCAAACTGCTTTACTGAAAGAATATGATTGCCGCGAAATTGACTCATGGATTCAACGCATTAGGTTACAAAAGATGCGCAAAGTTTATCACGTTCAGCTTGTAACTAGGAAACGGCTTTAGCTGATTTTCGCTGTTCTCTGGCATGTACATGGGTATGGTGCCAGCGGTCTTTATTCCAGCGAAACCAGTAAAATACCGCACGGCATCCTTCATCCATTACCGCGGATGCCAAAATGCCATAAATCCCCCAATTAAATATGAATGCCATCACGTAAGCGCAAGGTAATGCCACTAGCCATGTAAACAAGGGACCAATGATGGAAATGAACATACCATCGCCGGTAGTGCGCAGCGCGCGACCTAACATTATATTGGCGGTGCGAGGCGGTTCAGAAAGCGCTGCGAGTAAAAACAACCACATTGAACTGCCAATTAAAGCTTCATTGTCGGTGAAAATGTCCATTATCGGGTGATGTAGCGCAAATAAAATAAATGCCACGATCCCAGTGCCCCAAAGCGCAGCTTTTAAACCTTGTTTCACCTGGGCTTTGGCTTCATCGTAACGACCAGCCCCGACTTTTTGTGTGAGTAAAACATCGGTAGCGGTTGCCAGTGCGACACTGATAATTAACCCCAGCATAAAGGTATTAAAGGTATAAATTTTTGCTGCTAATGCCACCGCACCTAAGCTGGCTGCCATGCTGTTCAGCACTATCATGTTGATATCAAATGACAGGGGTTCAATCATACTGGGAATGCCAAGGCGCAGAATGTTTTTGGTAGCAGATGAAAATTCTTCACGCATATGTTGCCAACTGAAAGGCAGTTTTAGGCGCAAATACACCGCTGCGCCACTAACAATAACGCCCATAAGTGAGCCAAAAACACTGGCCCAGGCTACGCCAACTAACCCTAACTTAGGTACGCCGAATAAACCGAATACGACAATCGCATTGCCTAACACATTGGCGATGAAATACACGGTATTGGCATACATATTCCATTGCGGCTTACCGTAAATATTCAATATCGATTGGAACAAGCCTTTTAACGCCAGTACCATCATCAACCAGCAAACAATACTGAGATAGGTATTGGCATCGACTCTTACCTGACCGGGTAAACCCATCCATTCGGTGATATAGGGGGCTATTGCACTGAGTGCTGCAGTGAGTATTGCACCCAGAACCATTACCCATATGGCATAGGTTGCGATAGTGGCGTTGGCGCGTTTAGTATTACCCGCGCCCAAGCGCTGTGAAGCAACGCTGGCACCAGAAAAAACCGCCACCCATAAAATATTGGAACAGAAGAACAAAATGGGAGTGATGGCACCTGCAGCTGCGGCTGATGAATCGCTAACCCGGCTTAAAAAGAAAGTATCCAGTAACGGCACGCTGAACTGTAAACATTGTTCTATTAGCAAAGGGCGACTCATGCCCCATAAACCTTTTTGTTGTGCAGCTGTGCTCATAAAAGTGCAGATATTCCGATATTAAGGATTAAATAAACTTCACCACGGCTAAAGCGACAATCGCTAGTAAAGCCAGTACGGGTAATTCGTTGATAATTCTAAAAAATTTGGCTGAATGTTTGCTGGTATTGTGGTGCAAGTCTTTCATTAGTTTGTATAAATAAATGTGGTAGGCATACAAACCCACAACTAACACCAGTTTTACATGCAACCAACCACTGACTGCAAACCATGCTGCGCCGTAATTGACTATTAATGCGATACCGAAAACTGCGGTTAACACTGCAAAGGGGGTAACAAACCAAAACAAGCGGCGTTCCATAATACTTAATTGCTTTTTGACCGCCAGATTGTCACTTTGCGCATGATAAACAAACAGCCGGGGCAAATAAAAAATGCCAGCAAACCAGCAAATAACAAAAAACACATGTAATGCTTTAAGCCATAACACTAAAAGTCTTCCTTATGCAGGTAGTTTCGTAAATTATTCCAGGTGATTATGCCGACAATATTGTGCGGTGAACGGTCATAAACATAAACAGCACCGCGCCTTTCGGCTTGCAACATGACATATACTTCAGCCAGAGTACATAGTGCACTAATACCCTGCATCTTCACTGATTTTAAAGGTTCGTTTTCATGACGACTTAGGCTGGTGTCCCATTCGATCAGGGCATATTCGTGTTCGCTATCCAGTTCCAGTGTGTTAACTAACAAGGTGTCCTGTAGTTTTTCCAGATGGGCCTGTAACGGCTCCTGTTCACTTTCATTCACCAGTTTAAAATCTTTATCTACAACTGCCAGTACGCCGGTGTTTTGCAAGGTAAATTGCACAGAAGTGGATTGGTAAGGTAATTTTTGGAACTGTAATTGCTGGGTGAAAATTGAACGGTTTTTAAAAAGCTGCGCAGAGGTCACATACGAAGCCACAATTACCAACATGGCAGGTAATATTACTTCCGGGTTATAGGATAATTCCATCACTGCAGCCAGTGCGGCCAGTGGTGCATGCAATACCGATGTCATCATGCCAGCCATACCCAGTAAGGCAAAGCTGCTGGTAAATACGGTAACGTCATTAACCACGATGCTCAGAGGCAGTAATACAATTGCTCCAATCAATACGCCAATACCAAAGGTGGGGCCAACAATACCACCGGGCACTCCTAAACCCAGAGCTACAATAGTTAGTACAAACTTACCCGCCAGGATTGCCACCAGAATGTGCACGCCATCAGGGGCATGATTAACCATTTCAATGGCGCTTAGTCCTGATCCCATCGCCTGAGGGATCAAAATACCTACGATACCCGTTGCTAACCCAGCAATCAGTAATCGAGTAAGCATTTTGTAATGGCTAAATGAGCGGATCATTCGCATTAACTGAAAATTAAATAAGCTTCCTGCAGCACCTAAAATAAACCCCAGTAGTATCAGATATAAATACATCCAGTAGTCGAGAGATATAAATTGGAGATAAGCCATTTCATGGTCTTCACCAAACACCAATCGAGTGAGAATTGAGCCACAAGCTGCCGCCAGCATAATCGGGATAAACATATGCACTTTGTATTCACGCAGCACGACTTCCATCACAAAAATCACGGCAGCAAACGGGGTGTTAAAGGACGCGGAAATACCTGCTGCAACACCACATCCAGCCAGTAAACGAATACTGTTGTGCGGTAACCTAAACCATTCACCAAAGAAACTACTTCCTGCCGCCCCCAAATGTACTGAAGGGCCTTCACGTCCTACCGAAAATCCGGTTGCCAGTGACACTGCACCACCGAAAAACTGGTTGAGGGTCGGGCGCAGCGGCATATGACCATAACGTGTTTTAAGGCGATGAATCACATAGGGAATACCGGTGCGGTTATGGCGAAATTTGGTGAGGTAGGCAAATAATATGATGCAAATTACCCCTCCAATCGGCAGAATAAACCGGAAAGTCGGATCAAGCGTGGTAAAATCGTCAGCTCGCTCTAAATAAAAGCTTTGCAGGCCTTCGATGGCCAGGCGAAATAAAATAATCAGCAACGCGGCACACACGCCACCAACAACACCCAGTACACAACGTTGTATCGATGTTCTGGGATGTGATAGTTCGTAGTGGTATGGTTTAAGTGACATGGTATTCAGCGTTATTATTTTAGTGCGCAGTTTAACACAAGTTACTGTATTTTAAGTTTTATTCAATTTGAATAAAACACTCAGGTTAAGTAGTAGGACCAATCATAGTGGGTGATCTTGAACTAAAACAACGCTGGGGTGCATTTAAGTTTTATTGCATCGCAATTCTGATATTGCTTGCCGCAGGTTACGGCGGCTATAGTGTTGGCAACTGGCAATCCGAAAATCAACAACAGCAAATATCTGGATTGCAAAATACCATTGATGAATTTAATAAAGAAAATAATCGCTTAACTCGTAAAGTAAATATACTGGGCGTTGAACTGGAAATTGAAAAGCGTGCTAATCAGCAGGCGCAACAAGATCTGGAACATGCTTTTAGTGAAAATCAGCAAGTGCGTAATGAACTGTCATTTTATCAGAAAGTCATGGCACCAGAGCTGGGTAATGAAGGTTTTGTGATTGATAGCATGAATTTTCAGTCGACCAGTGTTGAACGTCATTTCCGTTATTCACTTATTTTGATGCAACAGGAACGTCGCAAGAATTTTGTTAAAGGCACAGTAACCATCAAACTTCAGGGCAGTCTGAAAGGACAAATGCAGGAACTGGATTTACTGTCGTTGCAGGACCCGCAAAAAACAAGTTTAGGTTTTCATTTCCGCTATTTTGAAACATTAAACGGAGAAGTGGATTTGCCGGATAACTTTATCCCGGAAAAAATTATGATTAAGGCTCGCATGACCCATCAAGGAAGTAAAAATGCAACCTTTGAGCGCACCTTTGACTGGTCTGAAATGCTTGATCAGGCCAGTGAGGAATAGTTAGCAGTTAAGCTGACATGGCGCTTGTTAATTAAGTTGTTTGTTACTAGCGGTAGTCTATTCAAATGCCTGTACATTTAATTAAAAGCAATAACCAGTTTCAAAACAGTATTCAACAGGGTCTTGCTATTACCATAGGTATTCTGGCCATTTTGCTCTCACTGGCCAACCTGACTCTTGGCCAGTACCCACTTATGGTGTTGGAATGGATGCTGGCCGCTTGTTGCTTTTTTGTATATCGCCAAATAAAAATAAACAAGTTTACCTATATACAGTCTCTTCTGGTGCCTTATCTCACCGTAGTGGCGATCATCTTTGGCACTTTGGTATCCAAGCTGGTAAATGGTCTGTTTATCTGGACCTTTATTGTTCCCACTATTTTTTATTTACTGTTTGGCCAGCGACATGGTTTTTGGGCCACATTGGTGATTGGAGTCATTCAGGTCATTAATATTCTCAATAAAGAGAATGTTGCTTTATATAATTCCGATATTGTTGCGATTAACTTTGCCTGTGCCTACTTTGCCATCTGGCTGGTGTCCAGAACATATGAAATAAATCGCAGTAAATCGCAACAGGCATTGCAGCAACTGGCAATGAAAGATTCATTGACCGGCGCGTATAATCGTCTGGCTCTGAAAAAGTTTTTTGAAGAACAGTCTGTTCAAAGTAAAGAGCTCACTTTGGTGTTGATTGATATCGATTATTTTAAAGCAATCAACGACGACTACGGTCATGAAGCCGGTGACCATTTATTAACTGAATTTACCCATTTGCTGCAGAAAAAGGCCGGGGAGTCTCAGGTTTTTCGTCTGGGAGGTGAAGAATTCTGCTTGTTATTGCCGTTAAACGCAGAGCAAGCCGTGACGCTGACAAATGATGTTCGCCAACATATGTTACAAGCTGAGTTTTTATACAAAAAAGACAGCTTCCACTTTACCTTTAGTGCAGGCATTGCTGCTTATAAAGATAATCGTAATTTGTCAGATTTATTGGCTGACGCAGATAAGAAATTATATCGGGCCAAGCGTGATGGGCGTAATCAGGTTATTGATTGAGGGTTGTGTAATTATTAAGGCGTTTGCATACAACGAGGAAAGGTAACTATTACCTGATAACTCAGAATAACAAGGCACCCACAAAGGGTGCCCATTTTAAAGTTTAAACAGACTGACTTTTCAATGTGTATAAGCCGGGCGTTATTAACGTAACTTGCGCCGTAATCCGATTAAACCTAACGAAAACAATACCAGCATGGCTGGCTCTGGAACTGAGTTTGCTTCTAAGTCAAATTGTAGTTGACCTTTGTTACCAAAATCGAAGTTGACGTTATCAATTGAGCCGCTAAAAGTAGTGCCCCAGGCGCTACCAGTCTTGATCGTAATGCCGCGGATAGCTTCACGGGAATAATCAATATCGTCAAAAGTATAAAACGGATCATCAACGTAACTTCCATCAAGCAACTGAGCTAGAGTAGGAGCTGCATAACCGCCGTAGTTTTGATGATCATATACATTGAGCTGATTTGTGCCAGCTAAAGTAGACCAGGTATTCCAGTTGTTTGCAGGCGCATTGATGTTGTTAGCATACAAAGGATCAAATGTTAAACGCTGTCCATACCAACCACTTCCATCATGGTTACCGTCCACTGTAGTGTAAATCTGTATAAAAAAATCATTCACTCCGCTGTTTTTCAGCGTATCAAAACTCAGGCTAATCAGGTCGCCCAAATAGTATTCGGTGGTTGAAGGATCGGTATCCCAGTATAAATAATACTCCGAGTAAGCACCCGCATTACCAAAGGTGGTTGCAGACCAGGCACTGTTGCCAAGCGGAGCTGCCGGTGTGGTTTGCCCGGCTTCCAGACCTTGCCCTGTTTCGGGATCGGTTAGGGTAATCAGGTCGGCGTTAGCTATGTTGCTAAACGCCAGGCCACAAAAGATAAGAGTGGCGATATTTTTTATATTCATAGTTCTTTATCCTTGTTGTGTTGATGGTCCCGTTGCATACGGCAAGTTGCATGGTGTGTGAAGTGGAACAAACAGGTAAAGCAAGCACTATGCCTATAATAAAAAATCTAATATTTACAGTAAGATATAAAGTATATATTCATAAATCGGCGATGTTGTTGTAAATTTTTCTGACAGAAAATATTGATTAACTAATTGATATAGCTTTATTTTTTTAGTCAATTATTTTAATGCGTTATTAACTGATTCAGGCTGGTAATTCGCCTGAATCATGATACGAAAAGTAGAAAATATTTAGTGTTGTGATTGGCTATGTTGCTGAATAAATGCTTCGCAATCCCCCTGATGCACATTATCGATTAAATACTGAATTTTCCATTTATCTTCCACTAACACCAGCTGAAAGCTATTAACCCCACAATGGCGTAACTTGCCATCCAGATAAAAGGCATAGGGTGTCCAGACTGATGCCAGATTATCACTTTGTTGAACTGTTACGCCGAGTAAATGTTCATCCAGATGGTTTTTGGATTCACTAATGATGTTGGCAAACTTGCTGATATCGTTATTTTGCATCTCACCGGTTTTATTAACCCGTTGCAATAACGCATCCGGCATAAACTGCGCTTGTAGCTTAGTTCCGTCATGTTCACGCATAGCATCAAACAAATTATTAATCGGATCTTGTGGTGTAGCGGCTAGCAGAGCTGGTGCAACGAAAAGTGCAGAAACAAATGTGATTGAGCGACAGAATTTCATAGGGTTTATTCCTTGTAATTATTTGTTTTATCTTCCCAAGTTGCATTGTTTGGCGCAATGACATCATTAGCTAAATAGTGTCACAAAATATAAATCTGCTGTTTTTTGCTCTATTTATCGAAATTAAAATTTGATTAGCATGCTAAGTATTGCTATATTAATTAGCATGCTAAGTAAGTAGTGGAATGAAAATGGAAAGTAATATTGGATGGTTATTGTCTCGGGCGGCTTTTAGTTGGCGCAACGCGGTTGACCACTACATGTCATCATTGGGGTTAACTCAGACCCGTTGGATTGCATTATTGCACCTTGATCGGTTGGGCGAAGGTTGCAGTCAGAAAGAGCTGGCAGACAACATTGGTATCGAACAACCCTCACTGCTTCGCACACTTAATCAGCTGGAAGAGGCGGGGTTGGTTATTCGAAAAGGTTGTCCCGAAGATGCGCGCAGAAAAACCCTATGGTTCACAGCGGAAGGCCGAGATTTATTGTTCAAAGTAGAAAGCATGGCCAAAGCCGGTCGGCAAAAAATGCTGGCGGGATTAGATAAACAACAACGTGAAACATTTCATCAGTTACTTGAGCTGATTATTGAAAATGGCAACCAGTTTTTAGCGGAGAGATCATGACAGCAGATAAGCAGTTTAATCGTTGGATGCGCCGGGCATTTGTATTGTTTGTGCTGGTGTTTGCCTACATTATGCTGGCAGACGTCACCATTCCCATGACACCGCATTCTATGGTGCAAAGACCGGTTATTTCGGTGGCGCCAAGAGTATCAGGCGAGGTAACTCAGGTTTATGTTTCAAACAATCAACAGGTTAAAGCCGGTGATTTATTATTTGAAATTGACCCCAGTGATTATCAATTGGCGTTGGAAAAAGCGCAGCTGGCTTTAGATGCGGCAAAACAAGCCAATGCCACTTTGCAGGCACAGCTGGCGCAAGCGGCGGCGGCAGTGACCGAAGCCAACGTTGCGCTTGCAGAAGATCAGCGTGAATACGAGCGCATGCAAGCATTATTAGTTAAAAATGTTGTGAGTCAGCAGCAGGTTGATCAACTTGCCTCCAGCGTAGAAGCGGCCAAGGCTCGATTGGCGGCAGCTAAACAAAATCAGCGTGCAATTGACGTTGAACTGGGTGATCAGGGCGAACAAAATTTACGTGAGCGACAGGCGCGAAACCAATTAGAACTGGCCAGGCTTAATTTAAGCCGCACACAGGTCATGGCGCCGGAAGACGGTGTTATTTCTAATCTGCAATTGGTCTCTGGCGTACAGGCGCAGGCAAATCAGTCATTATTAAGTTTAGTGGTGGTGGGTAAAGAACGTATTGCTGCTGATTTTCGTGAAAAAAGTCTGACTCACATACCACAAAATGCTAACGCGCTAGTGGTGTTTGATGCACTGCCAGGTCAGGTGTTTAACGCGTCACTTTCAAGCCGTGATTTAGGCATAGCACAAGGGCAAAACGCGGCAAATGGTTTACTCGCAACTCCGGATAGTAGCGATCGCTGGGTGCGAGATGCGCAGCGTATTCGTGTTTATGTGCAGCTTAAATCACAGACGTTGCCAGCGTCGTTGGTGACAGGATCGCGCGCTACCGTGATGTTAGAAAACGATAATCAAGGCTGGATGCATACACTGGCACAGCTTCAAATGGCGATGGTGAGTTACCTGCATTATGTCTACTAATCAGGAAGTGTCTAATAGCAGAGATTTATCGCCCTCAGAGCAGCGTCGATTGTTGCGTATTGCGTTAGGCAGTTGCAGTGGTTTTGTTTTATGTAAATTAATGAACTGGCCGTACGGGGTATTTTTTACCGTTTATCCCATGTTATTGCTTGGCATGCTGCCGGTGTTTAACCGTTTAATTGCCTGCCAGTTTCTGTTTGGTTGTGTGGTTAATATTGTTGAACTGTATTTGCTGCAACGTTTCTTTTTGCCATTTCCATTGCTGATGAGCATGGCAACCTTTGTGGTTTTCGCAGTGCATTTTTATTTTATGGCTAAGGGAAAACACTATTTAATGTGGGCTTGTGGTTTAATTAGCCTGTCTACCATGCTGCATTTTGGCAGTTATCCTGATACCAGCATTGCTGATATGGCAACCTCAACCATGTTGGCATCCATTATTGCAGTCATCAGCGCTGCAGTGTTGTACTGGCTTATTCCTGAGCACTCTGCACCTGCAGCCGCTCCGCCACCGCCTACTGCGAGTTTTGAACAAATACGGCACAGAACCTTGTTAGGCGCGACTCTGGCTACATTATCGTTTGTGGTCTTTCAGGTTATGGATTTACGTGATTCGTTGTCAGCACAAGTCGCGACGATTCTGGTGTTGTTTCCGTTAACCTTCAGTGGTTCATTGCAAAGTGCCATCAATCGCGCCAAAGGCGTTACTCTGGGCTGTGCACTTGGCATCGTTGTGCAAATCATGATGTATGACCTGATTAATCACTTCACGCTTGTTGTGTTGGCTTTTTTTATGACGGTATTACTTGCAGCGAGATTACACCTTGTTGAGCGCGCGGGTTCCGGGATGGGATTTGGTGCCTTAACGACCATTGGCATTTTATTTGGTCAGTATATGCAACCCCATGGCGACATCCTGTATAGCAGTTTGTATCGCCTTAGCTCAGTTGTGTTTGCGTTGGCGATATTGATTGTTTGTGCCTATGCCGTACATCGGTTGCTGAATCAATTTGCCAGCACCAGAGATTGCGCTTATTAACCTTCGTTATATTTTATCCACATTGCTATTGTTGACCAATTCAGTCAGGTATTAGATAATTTGCACTTGCTGCCTAATTGCAGCGTCTGGTCACATTTTGAGGTAATCATGTCTGTACAAACTGCCCTTCCTATCGAATTTTCTGATTCTGCTGCACATAAAGTGCAAGCGCTTATCGCTGAAGAAGAAAACCCGAATCTTAAATTGCGTGTATACGTAACCGGTGGTGGTTGTTCTGGTTTCCAGTATGGCTTTACCTTTGATGAAAAGGTAAATGATGGCGATATGACCATAGATAAAGAAGGTGTGACCTTAGTGGTTGATCCCATGAGCCTGCAGTATTTAGTTGGTGGCGAAGTGGATTACGTTGAAGGGTTGGAAGGTTCACGCTTTTTAGTTAATAACCCCAATGCCACTACGACTTGTGGTTGTGGTTCCAGCTTCAGTATTTAATCAACTTTAAATACCTGCTCCGGTTATCCTCAGCCGGAGCACTAAGCCTACTCAGTACCATTCCAATACATTCATATTTTGCACTTCATCATTCCATTTCTGTGCTAGCTGACCTTTTTACATCTATTCTATCTTCGATTATAAATATTGCGGTTAAACAGGAACCTTAGTCGGTTATTCCTGTCAGTTTTTTTACTTTACCTAACAGCATTTTGGTTTGTTTATTTATGTTAAAACTATACGGATCAACCACTTCCCCCTACGTTCGACGCCTGCGCATGTGGCTGGCAAATGTGGAACACCAGTTTTTAAATTTGCAGATTTTTGAAGGTGAAGATCGAGAGTTACTCGCCCGACATAATCCGGCGATGAAAATCCCAATGATTGAAGACGATGGTGTGATGATTTACGACTCGCGAGTGATATTTCGTTATTTGAGCGAGAAATTTCACCGCCAATCTTTAAGCTGGGAGCAGGAAAACATTCTGACGTTAATTGACTCAGCCAATGATTCGTTTGTGCAGTTGATGCTACTTAAACGCTCTGATATTGATACCAACGAAGACAAGTTATATTTCCGTTTGCAGCATGAGCGAATTAACGCAACCCTAACTCATCTTAATCAGTTTATCGAACAACAAGCTCTCAAGCTGTGGGGCTATCCGGAGATTTGTTTGTATTGTTTGTTAGATTGGGTGCAATTCCGTCAGTTGCATAGTTTGCAGGGCTTGCATACATTGCTCGATTTTATGGAGTCGCATCAAAACCGCATCGAAGTTACTGCAACCGATCCCAGACAATAAGCCGCTACCACAGCGGCTTTTTTTGTAGTTTTCGTTGTAAGGTACGGCGGTGCATATTTAATGCTCTGGCGGCGGCTGAAATATTGCCATCGTGCTCCAGTAACACCCGTTGAATGTGTTCCCATTCCAGTTGTGCCGAAGACAGAGGCGAAAAGTCGTTTTCAGTTTGCGGGGGCTGTTGTTGTAAACGTGCAATCAACTGATTGAAATCCAGCGGTTTGGTCAGGTAATCGTCGGCACCTTGTTTGATGGCGTTGACCGTGGTCGCAATACTGGCGTAGCCGGTTACTATCCATATCTGCGCTTGCTGATATTTCTCGCGAAGTGTTGGTAGATGCGGTAAAACCGAGCCATTACCGAGGTTCATATCCAACAGCAAGTAATTGAAATTAGAACTACTGCTAAGCAAACTCTCAATGGTTAAAAATGCCTGCGCCTCAAATTGGTGGTGCTGCAATCGCCTGACCAACGTACTGGCATAGATTTCGTCGTCATCTAACACAGCGATCACAGATTAATATCCTGTGTTGTAATCACGGGTAAGGTCACGGTGACGGCGGCACCGGGGCTTAATTGTTCAATATTCACTTTTCCGCCCGCCTGCTCAATGCTGGCATTGGCTAAGGCAAATCCAATGCCATTGCCCTGACTTTGCACAAAGCCTTTACCCAGCTGCTGTTCTAGTTCGGTATCAATGCCTTCACCGTTATCCATAATGCGCAAAATTAGCTGATTGTGCTCAACATGCGCATGTAACTGGATTGCTCCGTTGGTTATATGCTGACAGGCGCGTGCAGCGTTATCCAACAAAGTACTAATCGCCATATCTAGACTGTCGTTTTGGCGCAAGCTGAAGCGAGATAATTGTTCATCAAGCTCTTTAGTGAACTGGACTTCATTGTGGGTTAACCACCAGTTCTCACATAAATGTGTTAGCCAGCTCTCGACTTGTTGCGACTGCCAGCTAAGAGGATCAAAACTTTTGCCTTGTTGAATCACTTTATCCAGCGCCTGTTTGCAGCGATGCAATTGATTCAGTATTTCCTGTGCCTGCAGCCGTGTTCGGTCACTGGCAAGGTCACATAATTCATCGGTTAACATTTGCGCACTGGCCAACGGCGTCGCGAGGTGATGCGCGGCATTGGCGGTTAAGGTTGCCACCGCCATAATCTGCTCATCACGCAACTGGCGCTGTTGTTGTTGCATTAATTGTTGATGCTGATGACGCACAATGCGCGCCTGAGCGGTAATAAATGCGGTAATTAAAAAGGCTGATACCCAAAAGGTAATCATCATGCCCAGCATGTGATCTGACATTCCCGCCGCGTGCAAATGCATATGAGGACTGGGCGAGGGCATGAGATAAAGCGCGATTAACAAGGTGTAACAGAGTACACAAATCAGTGTTATCACCCAGGATAATAACCGCGGTAAAGCCAGAGCTGCTAATACCGTTGGTACCAATAATGCTGATACCCAACCTGATAATACCCCCTGATTAAGGTGGATAAAAAAGCTCAGAACAAAAACATCCACACACAATAAAATAGCGGTGGCATTAATGCCGCTTAATCTGGCTTTAAGTTGTAGACAAGCCGGCAGCAAAAGTAGGTAAATAGCTAGGATCCACCAATAAATTGTTGCCGGTGCTGATAGCCAACCACTGATTAATGCCGTGCAAATAACTAATAACCGAAACCATAACAGATACGGGAATAGCGTCAGGGTAGGAGACTGGGACAAAAATAACTTGTTTCGCATCGCGCGATTGTTGCCCAATCATTTAATAGGTGCAAGCGTGACTGATAGCCAAAGGTGCGACAATTTGTCGCACCCTATTAACTATGTTGTTGCGGCGAGTCTTTTAGCTTGTGCATTAGGGCTAATTCTTACCCAGCGGAATAAGTACAGAATAATGATTTTGGTGATGCCACTGACGGTCGCCAGCAACAATAGTGGCCAACCATTTTTTATCCCGATCACACAGGCAAAAGCGATAGTAGACACATCCATCATCAAAATAAACAGGCTCATATTTTTATCCAGTGAGCCGGTGCTGCCGGCTTTGATCACCAGTTTAATTTGATGGTAATAGCCATAAGCCAACAGTGAAGTAATGATACAAATCATGCCCGCCATAATTACTTTACCGCTGTCGGTATAGGAATCACCTAACAAACCAAACAAACTGCCCACCACTAATAAACAGATTGCGCCAAGCAAAGCCAGAGTCTCTTTGCGATTGCCTCTGTCGCGCCATATTTCGTACAAGATCAACGCAACTAAAATAGACGCAATGAGTCGTGGCCATACAATAAAATGGTTAAAAGGCGTAATCGCCATGCCATATACGTAAAACGAAAAGTAGGCCAGAAAGCTCACCATAAACATCTTTAGTGACAATAGCTTGGTGGGTTGAGCCTGATGTTCGGCTTTTGCTCGCCAAAGAGTACGAAGCTGAGAAAATACGCCCAATAAACTAATAAAAATAAAGGCGGTATTAATACTGCCGAATAATGTTTGCCACATAAAACAACTCTCCCTGATTTTGATGCGGCGTATCTTACTTAGCGAACAGATGGCTTCAATCAGATTCGCTTAATACTGAATATTGATTTGAGTGATAGTCTCATCAAACTCAGATAAATAGCCAACAACACCAAATAAAGTAAATAAATCTTTGCACTTTGTTAAATTAAATTTAATTTATATGGCTTTTGTTGGAATATAATTCGGTATAGCTTGGCTTTTTTGTATTTAAACGAGTTGAGTTATGCATTCTACCGCACTAAATCGCGCAAAATTATTATCGCCAAAACGTAATAGTACTCAGGCCGCTAATATCGATGAATTAGCGAAAGAACAGTTGCTGCATTTTGGTATCGATCCCGATAGCGAATACGGGATGGCGTTATATCAGGCGGCGTGCAATTTGTATCAGACTCAGCTAAATGTGCATCAGCTGTGGGATATCACCACCGAAACGCTTGAGCAGGCCAGCAAACAGGATCGCATCGCCTATTTTAATGCCAAAAAATTCCTGTCATTCCAGTTAGCTAAAGTGCTGGACACGCTGCAAAATCCGTTTCGCGCCACCCATCAAAGCCTGAATGCACAAAGTGGTTCACACTTAAATAAAGGCCACTATCCGTTATTCGATAATGTCACTGCGTTGTTTTCTGCCAACCCGGTTATAGTGCGCACTGCCACCTATGTTTATGCCTGTACCGAATGGATTGATGATGCATTTCAGGGCAAAGAGTTTTCCCATCAGATTTATTCACGTTTATTAAATCCCACCAGTATTTCACTGGCCAATGCGATTGTGGATTTGGAAGCCGGCCCCTATGCCGGCGAATATATGGCATGGAATTTCAACTCAGGTATGGCGGCAATTGATGGCATGTTAGCCAATGTATTGTCCCACGGTGATGTGGTGATTGTATCGCGCAACATTTACGGTGGTGTGTTCCAGCTGTTGCAGGATCACTATGCCAAGCCGGATAAAATGGCAGTAAAACTGGAGTGGTTTGATGGTTATTCTGCCGATGAATTCCAGCAATTTATGCAGCAAGTTAAAGAAAAGCATGCTGATAAGTTAAAAGCAGGTGCTAACTTACATGTATATATCGAATCGCCCTGTAACCCCCACGGTTATGTGCTGGATGTGCCGGGCATTTGTGAACTGGCGCATCAGCAGGATGCACTGGTAATGCTGGATGCCACCCTTGCGACTCCTGTGCTGCAACAGTCACTGCAATATCCACACAAAACACAGCGCCCCGATTATGTGGTTCACAGTTACACCAAAGATATTTGTGGTAGTGGTGCAACCACAGCCGGTGTGGTGATTGGTGAAAATCATCGTATGTTCCAGGCAAAAGGCGATACGGTTAACGGTGTCAGCTGGGACAAAACCCTATTCTGGGATGTGTACTATATAAAAGGCGCTTTCCTTGACTCGGAAAAAGCCTTTGATGTACTGATGGGCATGAAAACCCTCGAACAACGCATTATCAATAAAGTAATCAATACCAAAGTGTTCACTGCGTTTCTGGCGTCCCATCCGGATTTTAATATTAATAGTCACGCCATTGAGCAAAACAAAAACGCGCATTTACGCCGTGCCCAGCTGCGTCATGGCTGGCCTTGTGCATTGTTTACCGTGGATATGGAACAAGCTGATTTATCGCGTGATACTTTTGTGCGCTTTTTTGATGCGCTGGAGCCGGGCTTCAGTCATCAGGTGTCAATTGGCCAGAACAATACCATCATATTGTGCCCAGCACTGACTTCACACTCTGAATTAAATACCGAAGCGCAACATGCTGCGGGTATTTACCTCACTACCATGCGCATTGCCATGGGCACCGATAATGTTAAACAACTGATAGCGCATTTTATGCAAAGTGCACAAATACACATTGAACCGGTGCGTCCCGGTTTCTGCGACAAGTTTATGAGTGCAAAACAAATTGATGATTTATATCTTGAAATTAGTATGCAGGTCAGCCAGCAGCATTTTGAATCAGTTGCTTCGATGCAAACTTTATTAGAACAACACGATATTCAGGGAGAACTCGCCTAATTGTACTAAGCTAGAACTAAGGCTAAGCGGTTTTAGTCTGGCTTGGGAGATTGTTATGGCAATGGCGTTTTTTCGTCAGCATTTTACCAGAAGTGAGCCACTGGCAATGGCCGGTGGTCAAATCTTCGAACAGGCAATTGAGCTGGCATTACAACCTGATATCACACAAGATTGCAGCGACACTTTGCACAACGTCGCTGCCCTAACCAATAAACAACAGCATACCAGTGTCGCTTTTTGTGGCACCGGTGATTTTTGCAAATATTATGCGGTTACGCTGTTATCAAAACACACCGGTTTGGCGGTATGTTATATTCATTGTCCCCAGTGGGTAGAGCGTTATGCGCACGATAGTGGCAAAAAACTCGCACGATTATTTGCCGATGCACAAAATAAACACTGGTTGCTGTTTTTTGATGAGGCCGATGCACTGTTTAACCCAATGCAGCATGCGGAAGATGACGAGCCTTATGTTCCCGTGTCACCAGGATTATTGCGAAAATTAATGCAAAACCTGGCGTCTTTAGTCGTGCTGTCAGTGCATGACAAAAACATCAATGACAGCTTTGCTAAATTGTGTCAGCGACAAATGATATTTAATTAAGCTCAACTCTGGCAGTGTTGAGATTGATCAGAAAGAAGGTAAGCGCTTGCTAATTTGGTAGTCATAAACCAGTGAGGTTTCAACATGATTGACTTCACTGCGCCCGGTTATGGCATTAAAAATAAAATCGCGCAAATGAGCGGTATCTGACACCGTAATATGCACCAGAAAATCATCTTCGCCACCCATGTGGAATACCCCTAACACTTCTTTTTGGGTGAGCATATCTTGCTGGAATGCTCCGATAATGTCGCGACTATGGCTGGATAAGCGTACCGATATCATCGCCTGAATGTGGCCACCTAACGCATTGACATTAAGCTGCACACCACTACCTAAAATCACACCATCAGCTTGCAGGCGTTTGACCCTTTCTAAACAGGATGAAGGTGATAAACCCGCAATTTGAGCTAAATCTTTATTGGTGATGCGGGCATCAACAAACAATTCTGCTAAAAGGGTGAGATCGGTGCTGTCTAATGGCCGTGACATAATTAATCCTTTAACGTGGCGCTTTGTATTTTGCACCCAGTATCGCATTGCCAGAGGCGCCGGTAACTGCCGGTACATTTCCTGTTAAATTATTATCATAGGCAAATGCCAGCCATGCAAATGCCATGGCTTCAACGGCATCCGGATTAATGCCCAAATCTGCAGTGGTAGTCACTAACTTAGTTTGCATTTGCTGTTGTAACGCAGCCATTAATGATGAATTATACGCGCCGCCACCACAGATATACACTTCGTCAACGTCCAATCTAACTAAATCTGCTGCAATGCTGTGTGCGGTAAATTGCAGCAAGGTTGCCTGCACATCAGCAACACTAATGGCCGCATACGAAACGAGTAATTGCTGTAACCAATCAAGATGGAATTCATCTCTGCCAGTGCTTTTGGGGGCAATTTTGGCTAAATAAGGATGTTGCATTAACGCTTGTAACAATAGCTGATTGCACTTGCCCTGCGCTGCGAGCTTTCCATCTTTATCATAAGGTTGGCCTGTGTGTAATAAACACCAGGCATCCATTAACGTATTGCCGGGGCCGGTATCAAATCCTTGCACTCCATCAGGGTTATTGGCCGGTAAATAACTGATATTGGCAATGCCACCAATATTCACCACGGCGCGGTTTAGTTTTTGGTCAGCAAACACGGCCTGATGAAAAGCGGGTACCAATGGCGCGCCCTGACCACCTAAGGCGATATCGGTATTACGAAAATCTGCCACAACATCAATTTTCGACTCACAGGCAATCGTATGCGCACAGCCAATTTGCAGGCTAAAACCATTATCACCACCGGGTTGATGGCGAATGGTTTGACCGTGTGAGCCAATCGCAACAACTAAATCTGAGGTTAGTTTGTTCTGCTGCAATAGCTGATTGGCCGCTGCCGCAAAAGCGCGACCAACCTTACGTCCGGCGATTAAAGCACGTTCCAGTTCGTTGTTAACCGGAAGATTTAGTTGATGCAATTCATCCAACAATTGCTGTGAATAGGGGACGCTGATGTAATCGAGCAATTGCGGGCGAGAAGATTGTGAAAAATCAACCAGTGCGGCATCAATGCCATCCATACTGGTACCGGACATCAGTCCTAGGTAGATAGCGCTCATTTGATGTCTCTGAAGTGAATGGCTGGCAATTAATTCATTGCCAGCATGATGCGTTTGCTGTTTTGTAACTGGGCTAAATAGTGATCGGCTAACAGCATAAATTTAGCTTTTTCTGAACGCGCAATCGGCTGTGCTTTTGGCAGTTTCACCGTGCGAGGATTGCGGTGCACACCATCAACCAAAAATTCATAGTGCAGGTGTGGAGCTTCTGCCAAGCCCGTCATGCCCACATAACCAATGACCTGACCCTGACGAACTTTCTGGCCCACTTTTACTGCACGTTTGGAAAAGTGCAGATATTTGGTTACGTATTTTTCGCCGTGTTGGATAAATACATAGTTACCGTTAAAGCGGTTATAGCTGGCTTTAATTACTTTACCGTCACCCGCAGCGACCACTGGTGTGCCAGTATCGGCGCGATAATCAATGCCATTATGTGGCTTGTAACGCTTCTGAATGGGGTGAAAACGACGAGGGTTAAAATTAGAGCTGATATAACGGAAGTTAACCGGTGCACGTAAAAAGCTCTTGCGTAAACTGCGGCCTTCCGGGGTGTAATAGTGGCCATCGTCGTAGCGGATTGCGGTGAATTTTTCGCCCTGGTTAATAAACTCGGCAGCAACAATATCGCCATAACCAACAAATTCACCGTCAATGTACTTTTCTTCAAATGCGACGTTAAAGCTGTCGCCAGCACGGAGCTCCAATGCAAAGTCGATGTCATAACCAAAAATATCGGCCAGACTCATAATTTGACTTTCAGTCATGCCAGCTTTAATGCCCGCATTCCAGAAACTGCTTTCAATATCGCCAGTGGTGAAATTTAATAAACGCTCAACCTTTTTTTTATCGATTTGTGTTTCCAGCTGATTATCATTGCTGTAACTAATATTCAGCGATTCAGTGGACGAAAAACGATAGTTTAAAGAGCGGAACTGGCCTTGCTGATTAACCAGAATGGCAATTTCATCACCTGGCAGCATCTTCAGCAGTTTTTTAGCATCTTTTCCGGCATGACTAACTGCATATACATCTTGCGGGCTAAGGCCTGCACGCGAGAATATTTTGGCTAAGTTGTCGCCACTACGTACTACATAGGTTTTCCAGTCGGGACTGTCTAAATCATCGGTGGCAGCATCGTCAGGCAGATTATCCAGATGCAAAGGCAGTGGATACAATTGTCCCAAGACCAAATCATCGGCGGTTTGTTTGGAGGCGCTGGCTTGCTCGGAAGGGAGCAAGGTCAGAATAACCGTAACGGAAAGTGTAAAAGCTAACAGCACTTTGTGCGGTAACGGCAGCTTTTTAAAGGTAGATTTGACCATATTACTTCTACAACCTATCTAAATCTGAGCGCAGAATATAAGAATTTATCGTTATTTTCCAGCCAACCTTCAGTTACAACGCTTCTTTACTGGGGGCTGTGAATACGTATTGTTTAAATAATAACCAAAAAACTCAGCTGATTATAGCTTTGTTTCATTTCGACCATTAATTTGCTCTTTAGTTTAGTTCAAACCTTTAAATGGCCTCGCTAGCCAAGTAGAATGCTGCGCTTGCCCGTGCGGCGAGACGTGAATTTGGATTGAGGAGTGACAGATGTCAGATTGGCAAGCCGCATTGGCTGAGATTCAACGAGGTGCAGAAGAAATCCTGTTAGTGGATGAACTGGCCGAAAAATTAAAAACCGGCAAACCACTAACTATCAAAGCGGGCTTCGATCCGACAGCACCTGATCTGCATTTGGGACACACCGTACTAATCAATAAATTACGTACTTTCCAGCAGCTTGGCCATAAAGTGATATTCCTGATTGGAGATTTTACCGGCATGATCGGTGATCCAACCGGTAAAAATGTCACGCGTAAACCGCTAACTAAAGAAGACGTACTGGCAAACGCAGAAACCTACAAAGAACAGGTGTTTAAAGTCCTTGACCCACAACTAACTGAAATTCGCTTTAACTCCGAGTGGATGGAACAGTTGGGTGCCGCTGGCATGATCAAATTAGCTGCCCGTCAGACTGTGGCGCGTATGTTAGAGCGTGACGATTTCAAAAAACGCTACAACGGTGGTCAGCCCATTGCGATCCATGAGTTTTTGTACCCACTGGTACAAGGCTGGGATTCGGTTGCACTGCAGTCAGATGTGGAATTAGGTGGCACCGATCAGCGTTTTAACCTGCTGATGGGGCGTGAGCTGCAAAAAGAAGAAGGCCAGCGCCCGCAAACCGTATTGATGATGCCGTTGCTGGAAGGTTTAGACGGCGTGCAGAAAATGTCTAAATCGTTAAATAACTACATCGGTATTACTGATGCGCCTAACGATATGTTTGGCAAAATCATGTCGATTTCTGATGAGTTAATGTGGCGTTATTACGATTTATTAAGTTTCCGTCCGATTGCTGAAATCGATGAGTTGAAACAGCAAATGGCAGACGGTGCCAATCCGCGTGATATTAAAATCACATTAGCTAAAGAAATCATCGCACGTTTTCATGATGATGCAGCGGCTGAAGCGGCGCATCAGGATTTTATCCAGCGTTTCCAGAAAAATGCCATCCCGGATGATATGCCAGAACTGAGCTTTGATTTAGGTGCTGAAGGTTTTGCTATCGCGAACTTGTTAAAAGAGGCGGATTTGGTTAGCTCCACCTCAGATGCAATGCGCATGATCAAACAAGGTGCGGTGAAAATTGACGGCGAAAAAGTAGAAGACAACAAGCTACAGTTGACCGAAGCTGGCACCGCTGTGTATCAGGTAGGTAAACGCAAATTTGCGCGCATTACACTGAACTAGTTGTCTGCCTGAATCCTGAAAAGGGAAGCGTGGCTTCCCTTTTTTATGTGGTGCAATAACGTTTCCTATTTCATTCACTGAATCCTGTTTAAATTCTCTTTTGACACACTCTCTTTCGCCCATTACCTTGTTTACAAAACAAACACAAAGGAGTGGTCTGTGCTACTGCGCTTTTTTTCTGAATTGCGTCGACGAAATGTAGTCAAAACGCTTGTTGCTTATTTAGGACTGGTTTGGTTAATTCTGCAGGTTATTGCAACAACATCTCCCTACCTTAATCTGTCTCCGCGTATTGGCACTTTTTTTACTGTTGTTTTTTTAGCCGGTATCCCGGTGGTATTTTACATAGCTTGGTATTTTGATATCACACTGCATGGCTTGAAACGCATTCCCAACCTTACTGATGAACCTTTAAAACCTCTGGGACCTGTGCGCTGGACGGGTTTAGCCATTATATTTGTTGGTTGTACATTTTTAGGTATCAATCTGTTTGAGCAAATTCAAAGTGAACGGGGGCGGGTTCAGGATGGAACACAGTTAGTTAAAAAAGCGCAGGCGATGGCTGTTATGCCATTTCGCGATCTGAGTCCTGAGCAGGATCAGAGTTATCTGGCTGAAGGGATAGCTGAAGAGTTGTCGAGCCTTTTGGGTGAAAAAACCGGTTTACAGGTTTCAGCGTTTACCTCTGTGTTGATGTTGAGTCGTCAGCAACTGTCTCCCATGGATATAGGGCGAAGATTAGATGTGGATGCGGTGCTGTCAGGTAGTGTGCGCGCCATAGGTGATCGTCTTAAAATAAGACTGGAATTAATTGATAGCCAAAATGGACAGACCTTGTGGAGTGATACTTTGCAGCGCAAACTGGCAGACGTTTTTAGCATGGAATCTGAGATAGGACGCTCTGTTACCAACCTGTTACAAGACAATTATTTTAGTGCTGAACACTTTAATCGTGGTGTCAGCGCAGCCAGTACTGATGCGTATGTGATGTATTTAAAAGGTCGTGAGCAGTACCGCATGCAAACCACTGAATCAATGAAACAAGCGCGAAAATTATTCGAGCAAGCTGTGGTATTAGACCCGGAGTATACCCAGGCATATGTCGGACTGGCTGATACTCTGGTTATGCTATCCAAAAGTCAGCATCGTTTTGGTGTGCTGGAGCCGCACATTGCCGCGCAATTAGCCGAACAGAATTTAACTAAAGTGTTTGTCAGGGATGACAGTATCGCCCGGGCTTACGCAATTCAGGGCAAGGTGTTTGAGCTACAGCAACAGCCAGACCAGGCGTTGTCTTCTTATAATAAAGCCATTAGTTTAAATCCTAATTTGGCGATTGCATATATGTGGCGTTTTAGTGAGTTACAACGTCAAAACCGTTATGAAGATGCATTGGAATCACTCAAAAAAGCCACGCAGCTGGATCCATTGTCCATCGCCAATCAGTTTAATCTGGGCTTTGAATACACAAGAAAAGGTCAGTATCAGCACGCACAGGCGCAATTTGAGCAGTTAATCAAAGACTTTCCGGAATCACCCATGGGTTATAAAGGGTTGGCCAGTGTTGCTTATTGTCAGGGGCATCTGGCTGAAAGTTTAATGCAGTGGCAAAAGGCTCAGTCAGTATCACCGGATGACAGTAATTTGAAATATCAATTTTTAGATGTTCTGGTGCAGCTTAAACTGGGGGATGAGTTAAAGAAACGCACTGATGATGAAGCATATACGCCCTCTTTGTTATTAATAAATGGCCAATATGAGCAACTGTTTAAACTAATGGATTTTCAGGTTGCTGCTAACCCTGACGATCCCTGGATTTTGTTTGAGGCAGCCTGGTATCAAATGTTAGTGGGAGATGAGCAAGTTGCAGGGCAACTATTAATCAGAGCGTATCCTTTAATGAACTCTGCAGATATTTACGGAATGCCATATTGCAGTCCGGCAATAGAATTTGCCTGGGCATTTAAAGGCTCTGGCCAAATGGAGCAGGCTGATCAACTGATTCAACGATGTGAAAGTGGATTAGCATCCGCCAGAAAAATTGGTATCAACAATATTTACGATTATCTGGGAGCGAGGATTGCCGCGTTAAAAAATCAACCGGATGAAGCGGTAAAAAGCCTGGCAGAAGCGGTGAATAAAGGATGGATGGAATGGTGGACGCCGCATGACCCTTTACTTGCATCAATACAATCGCAAGCGCAAGTGATGGCATTAAACCAACAAATAACTGAAAATCTTGAGCAGCAGTCGCAAAAAGCGCAACAGCTGCTCAGTAAAACTAATTAGTCCTGATTGAGTTCAGACGTCTGAGTGTTACCAGACCCAGCATAAATAGTGCGAAACTGACTGGTTCTGGTACCTGTGCACCGAGAATCCTCATATTCTCTACCTTTGAGGTAAATCCAAGAGTGTCAGAGGCTGTACCAATCTGCCCACAGACATTCTCAATGGTATTAGGGCCGGTTTGAATATCCTCACAATGATAAGGGTCGATCAGTGAGTTGTAACCGTAATAGATAACATCAGTGGGTGCATACTGAATAAAGTCCAGCCTGACCTCATAATCTCCGACCAGCATATCCAATGGCATAGCCACATCTAAAAATACGTTTTTGGTGACATCGCGGGAACCATCGGTTAACCATACTTCAGGACCGGAGAATTGCCATTGCTTCGTTCCCTGTGTAATCGTCCAGAACAAATCATAGCTGGCTGATTTTTCGAGAAACACTTCTAAGTAACCCTGCAGTTGTAACCTGTCACCTAAATCAAATTCGTAGTCGCAGTCGGTGCGCCGCGCGATATTATCTTCATTGTTGTACTGAATATTGTAGTGGCAGTCGAGAGCAGGTGTGGCGTAAACATAATCGGCAAAGCTATTGTAAGAAAAGGAGTTTCCATAGTAACCACCATCTAATCCAATTGTATTGATTCCACTGGTGTAAGCCATCTCAACGGTATAATCAAACGAATCTGTACTGGTTGCGACACCGCCACTTCTGACAATGCGGGCGTTCACCAGACTGGTGAACATCAGGCTGAAAATGAGGAGGGTAATATGAAATAATCTGACTGAAATGTGCATAACAAGTCGTCCCTGTTTGTTTGATTTTTAATCAGTATGCACCATGTTCCCGTATTTTTAAATTTTGTGAATCGCTGGTGGGGGCCTAGTGAGATGACGCGTTAAGCATATATAGCCTGCATTTCCTGTAACACGCCGTTACTAACACGAGTGTTTCATGCGGTTCACTATTAGTTTTGGAAAATGACTCACAGTTTCTTACAGCTATCTCATTGATTTAAAGAACTTAAGCAGTAAAGTGGCGACTAATAGTCTTTATGAAAACGGACAGGTCATCGTGTTAGAGTTTGATCAAATAGCGTTACATTATGATGCCCGGGTTATCTTCGAGCAGTTTTCGCTGGCAATACCACAACCACGGGTGGTGATCAGTGGTGCTAATGGCACAGGCAAAACTACACTATTAATGCTGGCCGCAGGATTGATCGCACCGCAAGCAGGCCAGGTTACTTTTAATGGTGAATCGGTTTTATCCTCACAAGTAAAAAAGCAGATTGGTATTAGTGCGACTAAAGTGGCTTTGCCGGGTTTTTTAAGCGTAAAAGCGTTACTGGAATTTCATGCCGGTCAGTTTGGTTGCAGTGCTGAGCATGCATTAATTGACGACTTCAAATTAAAGCAGTACTTCGCTACTAAAGTGGCGGATTTGTCGTTAGGTAATTACAAAAAGCTTTCCCTGGTTACTGCCGTAATGCATCAACCACAATTGCTTTTATTGGATGAGCCGACCAATGGATTGGATGAACAGTCATTACTGGTGTTAAATTCACTGATTAGCGATTACCCCGGTCAAGTTGTAATTGCCAGTCACCAGTCGATGGCGGCCGATTCAGCTGATGTTCGGCATATCGCACTTAAACGTGAAGGAGTCACCCATACGTGAGTTACTGGTCTTTGCGCTTAGATATCTATCATCAGTCATTGCGTCAATGGATTAACAGCCTTAGGCAAATTAGTCTGGGTTTAGTGGCGTTATTTCCATTGGCCTTACCTGCGCTGGCGTTGATCCCACTACTGGCAATGAATGTATTGCTAGACGCAAAAAGTGAAAATTTGTTGTATTTGCAAACCTTGTGGGCGTACTTGTTATTGTGTTTTGGTTGGGTTCGGCTGCAAAGAGAAGGCATTCTGGCGAGTCAATTTTCAAACTATCTGCATAGCCTGCCTGTCAGCAGCAGTTATAAAAAATGGACTGATTTGGGCGTGATGTTGTATGCCAGCAATATCTTAATTGGCCTGCCACTGGTGATGTTGTTAATGATGTTATATGGCAAGAGTGATGAGCTGGCTGCCTTGTCATTATCAACTATTGCCTCTGAGCTAATACCCGCGATTGTGTTGGTGTTTTTAAGCAGTTATTACGCGCTGGTAGCCTTGTACCGGCCATTTCCCTGGTTAAGCTTGTTGGTTTTTCCGTTACTCAGCGTGTTGTTTGCCGGGCATCTGGCAAAAGGTCAGTGGCTGACGTTGTGGTGTGCCTTTTTATTTATTGAACGCCAGTTACCAGCTATTAGATTTAATCTGCCAGACTGGCCACAAGGTTTATGGCGATTGTTTATTGAAGCGGATGTGCAACAGCCTAAAAGCGAGGCTTTACGCCAGTTCAGTTTTTTACTGTTATTTTTATTGCTGCAAATCTGTTTTGAACAGGTTAATCCCGATGTAAAACCTTATGCGGCCTCGATTTTGAGTTTTGTCAGTGCGGTGTTAATGGCCAGTGGACTGCTCAATACACAGCGCCTGACTGCACAGTGGCAATATTATTTAGGCAGTTTGCCACTATCCGGAATGCGATTGCAGGTTAGCGCCTGTGCGTATGTATTGATGAAAGCTCTTCCTGCCTTGTTACTATTAGCAATTAGTCAGATGTTCTTAGTACAGCACTGGATCAACTGGATTTTGTTTTTTGTAACAACGCTTATGGGAATTTTGTTGCTGGCCCATCGGTATCTGCTTGCGCCGATTGTGATGGCGATTCTGGCCATTACCGTCTCAGTGGTAGTCGGATAATCGCAATGTGCAAAACAAGGCTGCACTTAGGCAGCCTTGTTATCCTTACCCGCTTTACAGCCATTCGTCTTTTAAGCGTCCCCAGTGATAAAACGCACTTAGACCTAGTCGTCTGAAAGGTGAAAAAGGGAATTTAGTCAGCTGTGACTGAAAATAGGGTAGTGCTGGCATAGGCTCGCTACCGGTTACCATTTGTGCCAGACGATAACCTGCACGCGTGGCAAAAGACACGCCGCTGCCACAATAGCCCATGGCATAATACACACTATTGTCGTGCTCTGGCTGGTTGATACGCGGATAGTCATCCAGAGATACGCTGACCCAGCCACTCCAGAAATGGGACAGCTGAATATGGCGAAGCGCCGGAAAGCTATCGATTAGTGCCGCCAATAAACGCTGTTTATATACGGCTTTATCGGCGTCTTTGCCACGAATGGCACCACGTCCGCCAAATAGCAAACGCCCATCGGGCAGTAAGCGGTAATAATATTTTAGCGCGCGGGTATCCATTACCATTACGCCAGGTTTTAAGCCGCAGGCCGAGAGTTGCGCTTCGCTTAAAGGCTCGGTGACTATCACGCTGGATAACACCGGGAAATGGCGACGGTCAATGCCAGCATGGAATTTGTTGGGGGTATAGCCATTAGTGGCGATCACCACTTTATTGGCTGTGACTTTGGCCTGCGGGGTGAGCAATACATGTTTATCTGCCTGTTTTTGCCAGCCGGTCACAGGATTACCCTGATACAAACTTGCTCCGGCGTTGCTCGCCATGCGGGCATATCCATCAGCCAGTTTTAACGGATGTACGCCAAAACAATAAGGAAATAACAAACCGCCATGGGCATAGGCGTGTTGCATATAATCGCTGGCAAGTCGCTCTTTAGTGATAAAACTGACCGGATCGCCAAATTCATCCTGTAAAAAACGCGCTTGTTGTTTGAGGGCATCCACCAAATGCGCACGGTGAGCAATTTTGAGATAACCACCGGGATTCGCGTCACAGGCAACCTCGCCTTGTTCAATCAGTTCCGCGACTGAATCTATGGCTGCGCGGTTTTCTCGATACAACAAATTGGCAGTCTGTTTGCCCCATTTTTGCTGCATCTGTAAATATGACAAACGACCGGTGCCGTTTAATACAAATCCACCATTGCGCCCACTGCATCCCCAGCCGGTGCGATTGGCTTCCAGCAAGGTCACTTCCACCCCTTGTCTTGCTAAATGCAGCGCACAGGATAAACCGGTATACCCACCACCAATGACAACCACATCGCTGTGAATATCAGTTTGTAAACCGGGGTAGTTAGTTGGAGAAAAACTGCTGGCCCAGTATGAATCCGGATAGTTAGCAAGTTGTCCGGGAGAGGAATCAGTTAATGGATCGTACATTTTATTTGTCGTCAAAATATAACAGCATCTCTGCAGCCACACATTCGCAGTGTGAGCCACAAATTGGGCAGATATAGCCTTCTTCAATGCAATTAGGCAGCCATTTTCCGGGATGTTCTTTAACTAAAACCCCGCCATTGGCTGAAAAATATTTAAACGCACTGTTGCCGGGACTGGCCAGCCAGATATGTGCAATGCCGCCTTTTCCACCTTGTTTATTAACCGAATGACAGGAGCGCTCTAACATGCCGGAACCAATGCCTTGTCCCTGACAATCCGGATCAACGGTATTGCACTTGAAGTAACATAATTCGCTGATATCAAATGGCCACAGATCGGGTGAGCACCATTTATCTGCCTGCCAGTTACCCGGGGCAACAGTCAGTCTAAATCCCACTAACTTGCCGTTATTTAATGCAACCCAGCTGGCATTGATACCATTCTTAAAACCGAGTTCGTACAGTTTTTCGAGTGCAGGACGGTCAAGATAGTTGTCACCATGAACTGCATTGCCTAACGTCAGCAAGGCATCAAAATGACTTGCTGAGAGTGGTTGATAAGTGATCATTTACGCTTTTTGTAATCCAGATTATAACTTTGTAAGTGAACATCCAGTGCTTCAACTGAAATGCGAATTTCCAGCACTGACATCCATAACGAATAAAGCAACAGCACCAGTGAGCCACCAAAAATCCAGCTACCTATTTGCTGATATTCTGTGTAAATCGCCAGCATTGCCAGCACACATAAAAAGAAACTGCCTACGCCCGCTTCCTGCATGCGTTTAATCAGTTGAATACGTTTACGCAGATTGGCAATTTGTTTTTGTGCGTTTTCTTCCACCGTATCCGAACCAAAATTACGGATTATGCTGGCTAGCGTAATAAATCGATTGGTATAAGCCAGTAACAATAACGATATTGCCGGAAACAGCATCGCGGGGGTGGTTAATGTTATATTCATGAAAACTGCTCTAATTGCTCATGTAAAAACTGTTTGGCTGATGCTAAGTCATTAAACAGTCGTTCTTCAACAGGCGAGTGTAAATCAAAAAGCTGCCGAATTTTATCTATTTGCGCTATCGCCAGTGGAGAGGTAACACAATAGGCATCGGCAATACAGTTGTTGGCAACACTGTAGGCAAAGGATGTTTTTAAATAATCAAATCCCTGATTAGTAAGGGCTTCCAATTCAAGAGCATAAGCCAGATATCCCCATTTTTTATGAGAAATACTATCAATAGTGGTGGTTAAGTCACGGGTGTAGTTGTTAACCAACCCCTCACCAAAGGCGCCTTTTACACTCACAATCAGGATGGAATCTTCAACGGTGATTTCGTAACTGCCGTATTTATCTTTGCCACGTCTTAATATCGACATATTAATTACCCGGATCCATAAAGCGTTAGATTGCGATGTGGACTAGCAATTTAGTTAATCCGCATCACTATAAAACGGGCAATCAGCGTCGTTGTTCAATTTGGCTACCACATCCAGTGTTGGTAGTTATGACGATGATATTGCCCTGTATCCCTGCTGTATCCATCAGCATAAAGCACCTGTAAAGCTTATGCTGTAACGCTCAATATTGCACATAACATAGTAAAATATAAGCACTTTTTAAAAGCGATATGTTACAGATGAATGGTTTCACATAAACCATTTAATCCGTTAATTAATCGGGGTGTAAACCTGTGTAAGCGGTCAGGATCCACCTGCGCTATTCTTGGCCGAGGTGTTGAAAACATCGGTAACCATTTTTGCCAGAATGCCTGAATATCACTGGCATTGGTTTTCTGAGCCGCGATGATTAATTGTGGTTTACGAGTCAGTACTTGCTCCATTGGCACTTCGGGGTAATCGGTAGGTGATGCGGCAAAAATATTGGTTGCGCCGCATATATTCAGCAATTTACTGGCCCAGGCATTGGGGCCAACGGTCATAAGTGGGGTTGGCCACATATAGTAAAAAGTTGAAACCGGTGTTTGCTGGCTGTATCGGTTTTTGATTTGCACAAGCTGTTGTCGAAAATCAGCGGCAAGTGTTTTAGCGCGTCTGGACTGATTGAGTGACTCACCCAACGCTTCTATTTCATCAGCGATATCGCCAGGTTTTTGCGGCGATGAATAAAACAGCTTAAAACCCAGCGATTGTAAACGACTTAAATCCTGCGGCTTATTGCCACCGCGCCAGGCCAGAATAAGATCGGGTTTTAAACGCATAACCGCTTCAAAATTAACGCCCTGAAAACTGGCAACCGATGGCAGCTGTTTTGCTTGTTCAGGGTAATCACTGTAATCACTCACTGCGACCAGTTTGTCACCACTGTTTAAGGCGAAGGTCAGTTCTGTCAGGTGTGGTGATAAGCTGATAATACGTTGTGGTTCATTGGCCAGAGCGTTAAAGCTAATAAACAACGAAATACATAAAACCCGGTGAAAATTCCTAGTCATAAGGTTTTTCTCAGTGCAAATAATCCAGCGTAAATAAGTAAGGTGAGTACCAGTAAAATAATCAGCGCCTTATCCATTAACAAACTGGTTTGGCGAATGCTTTCAGCGTCGGCGTAGCGTGCCGGGCCAAGTTTTTGGTAACGCACTTTTTTACCCGAATACATTACCGGACCACCCAACTGAAACTGCATGGTTCCTGCGACGGCTGCCAGTATAAAAGTGTGACTGTTTTTTTGGCTTCGCAAAGCAATTGCCCGCCAACCGTTTTTAATATTGTGGGCCAGTAAAATAGCAATACCCAGTAGATGCACTGGTAACCAGCATAGTAATTTTTTGAATTGCTGAGTGATGTGACCGAACTGACTGTATTGAGGTAATTTGGTATTCCACGCATACGCCATTTCGATGACAAGACGATAAGCCAGTGCGCTGAGCCCTCCTGCGATTAAATACCAGAAAATCACCCCCCAATATTGGTAGGCGAAGCGTAAAGTGAGCACTTCACAGCAGGTTTTTGCAATACCAATAGGAGACAGTAGCTCTGTATCACGTAAGCAATGTGCATCTATCATATTGCGCGCCAGTGCTTTTTTATTGCGACTCAACGCTATGGCAGACTTATTAACCGCGCGTCTCACATTAGAAAATTCCAGTGCAATAAACAGTAACAGGCCATTAAAAAATAATGGATATTCCGCCAGTTCAATAAATAACCAAATAATAATCAGGGCGGGAACCAACAGCATTACCATGGCTAATCCACCGGATATACGCTGTTGGGATGCACTGCTTTTGGCTTTATTCACCTTGGCAGACATTTGCGCAGCAATCATGCGAATGAGGGATAAGGGATGATACTTAAGCGGCCATACCCACAGCCGCTCCAGCAGTATCACAACCAATAGCACCATTAGCGGTGACAAGTACGCCAGCATCAGACAGATCAGTCTGCCAGAATGTCGATCATATTGATCACCAGCTCGGCAGAATGCTTAGCGGCAATCTCAATGTATTGGTTAAATGACATGCTTGAAGTTTTACCTGCGATATCCGACAGTGAGCGAATGATCACAAATGGGGTGTCGAGCATATGACAGGTTTGGGCGATAGCGGCACCTTCCATTTCACAGGCCGCCATTTGCGGGAATAATTCACGTAAACGAGCAGCCACTTCATCACTGCCAATAAATGAATCACCTGTGCAAATTAAACCACGTTTGCTTTTAATGCCTTGCTGTTTTACAGTGGCTTGTTCCGCCGCGACGACTAATCTTTCGTCACTTTGATAAGCCGCCGGCATGCCTGCACATTGTCCTGGCTCGTAACCAAAATGGGTCAAATCGACATCGTGATGTTTTACTTCGGTACCAATGACTAAGTCACCAATATTTAACTCAGAATCAAATCCACCGGCAGAGCCGGTATTAACCACGTAATCAGGTGAGAAGCGGTCAATTAACTCAGCCGTGGCAACCGCAGCAGCGACTTTACCAATGCCACACTTAACCACAACCACCCCAACACCGTGCAATTTACCGCAGTAAAAGCTCAGGTGAGCCCACTGGATAACTTCCAGTTCACTCAGGCTTTGCTGAAGCAGTTCAACTTCCTGATCCATTGCACCTAAAATACCAATTTTCATATACTTAACCTGTTTTTGACTATGCTGCTCAGTTTACCTTAAAACGATGGGGTGAGCGGATAAAAGATTCGATTTTTGCTTAATATGGCGCTTGCTGATTTAATGGCAAAAATGACCAATTAACGAGAATATTCACCATTCTATATGGGTATGATATTTTTAAGTTATTGAAAAATTTATAAAAAATAGATGGCATTGAGATTGCTTCTGTCACAGGTATTTTGCACATCGTTTAATTAACGTTATTCGCCGGGAGATAATATGGACATCAATATCAACGACAGACCGATTCAAAAATTACGTGAGGAAGCTATCGACCGGCTGATCATGAATTACAGCCACGAAAAAATTTCGCTGGATGCGTTTGAACGTCGTCTGGATGTCATTAATCAGTCTGACCAGCACAGCGTTATTCTGCAACAGGTGGAGGATTTGCCATTAACCGTGGATGAGCAATATACCCAAACCAAAGCGCGTGCGATGCACTCTTCGCTTTATGATGATGCAGGAACGGAACACGACAGCATAGTGTCAGTGTTGAGTTCCTGTGAACGCCGGGGAAACTGGGTATTGCCCAGAGTGTTAACCCTGTGGTCTGTTATGGCCAGTAATAAACTGGATTTAAGTGATGCCAGTTTTTCCGATAAAACCGTGGAAATTAAGCTTAATAGCATCATGTCGGACGACACTATTTATATTCCGCCGGGTGCCAATTTAGTGGTGCGCAGTAAAAATATTTTAAGCAGTCTTAGTTCTGAATACAGTGAAAAACTGGATGTAAATCAACCGACTGTGGTGATATCAGGTATTTGTGCATTAAGTAGTGTGAAAATTAAAGTGCGTCGCAGTGCAAAAGAAAAATGGGTCGCATTTGCTGAGCAGATGAAGCAGTTGTTCAACTAACAGATAAAAAAATGGCAGCTCATTGAGCTGCCACAAACTGGAGATTGCAGGAAAATATCAGGCGGCAACCGGACGACGAATACCGGTTTTATTATCAGGCGCTTGTCCTAATGTACCTTTAATAATGGGTTCTTTAGGGGTGTTGTAACGTAGTGATGCCAGTTTGCCTTCAATGCACTGGCGAATTTCCAGCGGTTTGTAGCCGGATTTTACTTTGATACGAATATGCGGAATTTTAGCCGCTTCCAGCGAACTACTTACAAACCAGTCACGTTGTGACTTATAACCTTCTTTGCCATTGGGGTGCACTAAATCAATCGCCACTACCGGGCTTAAGTCATTTTTGTCACACAATACAAAATCCAGTTGTTTGGCGCCGGCACGTATTAACGCATTACGTGATGTTTTTTTGTCGGTGCCCTGGCGAATGGTGATGACGTCAGCCAGCTTCACGCGGCAGATAATACGGTACTGATTACCGACTGCTACATCGAGTAAATTCAGGAAGTTGCGTTCAACCGGCGTGAACAGGTTAGTTTTTTTGCGAAATGGAAACGCCAGACCGGGATCATTAAATTTTAACGCCACCACAGCTACCACAATCAATAAAATCAGCAGAACAATTGCCAAATCCATAATCCACCCTTTAATACACATTAAGTCGGGAAATTGACTTTTAGAAAACCAGATGGATTTGATAATGCAAAGAGAGTGCCAGCGAAATGGGACGTTTATAAAAATAAATTAAAAAGGGTATTTAGGCGGTTTTGACCAGTATATCTACCTGGGTGCCATTACCATCGACCGACAATACAATAATGGTATTGCCCTGATCAAACTGCATTACGCGGCGCCCTTTAAACATGCTGTCTGAGCCGGGTTTACCTAATTGCTTTTGGTAATACTCAGCGGTTTGCTGCATTCCTGCATTAGCGTGGTAAGTCAGGGTTGCCGGTGGAGCGTCATTAAACTGCTGGCAATAATTGGCTTGTGGGTACAAAGGCAAATTAAAAAATAAAGTTGGGCATTCGGATTCTGCCACCGCGTTTGCCGCAATAAACAGACTACCTATGGCTAGCAGATTTTTCATTGTTCACCCCTCAATTGACAGAATATAACTATAGAGGGAGTCTGGTGTCGGGGCAATAAACAGCCATGCTGTTACAGGTATTGTAAATGGCGCATGGGTATATTTTCAATCTGGCTCAAAGGGTTAAATTAACATGCGTTTGCCGCTTTTCGCTGCCTCGAAGATCTTTTCGATAATATGAATATCGCGCATACCTTCTTCGCCAGGCACCATAACTTTAGTGTTATTTAAAATGGCTAAGGCATCGTCATCCATTTGCCGCGTTTGTTGCATTCCGGCAAAAGCTGGCCATTTTTTACCCAGACTGTTCTCCGCTTTTACCCCAGTGTAAGACTGCATCGGTGCGATACGGTACCAGCCTTTGCGGTTGCTCATTTGCAACTGATTAAACCCTTTTACCACGCTAGTGGCGCATTCCGCCTGTGGTCCGTCGGTAAATTCCAGCGTGAAATAAGTGGTTTCGTCTACTTCCTTGAATATATCCGGGTGGGATTTTTCGTGATGTGCGGTTACGGCAACCGGCTCCTGACCGCTGATATAGCGTGCGCCATTTAACGGATAAACGCCCATATCGTACATGGCGCCACCCCCCATGGCTTTTTGCATGCGCCAGTAATCAGCCGGCGCGCCATTGCCGGCATAACCTGCTTCGCTAATAAAACGCTGAATATCACCAAAAGGTTTGCTCTGATGATAGGCTCTTATCGCCTGAGTGACAGGTTCGTGTTGCATACGATAGCCAATGCATAGTTTTACTTTGTTTTTGTTGCAGGTTTCAATCATGCGCGCACACTGGCCAACATCCATTGCCATGGGTTTTTCACACCATACATGTTTACCTGCGTTGGCGGCAGCCAGGCTGTAACGCATATGTAAACCGGTGGGTACCACCACGTACACCACATCTATTTCGGGATTATTGGCAATTTGATGCAGGTTGTCGTAACTGTATATGTTGCTGTCTTTGATATCGTATTTTTGTTGCCACCTGGGAATTTTATGCGGACTGCCAGTCACTATGCCCCTTAGCTCACAATATTTTGTATGCTGTAGTGCTGGCGCAAGCAGGTTTTCGCTGTAATTACCCAGCCCTAATAAGGCGACGCCGACTTTTTTGTTGGGCTGCGCCAGTGAAAAGCGACTAAAAGCCGAACTTAAGGCAGTGCCAGCAGAAAGTTGAATGAATTGACGTCGATTAAAACCAGCCATGTTTTGCTCCATGTCATTTATCTTTCACCTACTTTGGCTGGTTAAAAAATAAACTGCAAATTACTTGGCTGCAACTCATCGTATTTCAGCGACATTTGGTCATAAATCATCGCAATTTATTTACATATTGCTGACAGTTATCCTGCTGTTTTCATGGTTTAATTTAGTCAGTCTTAATTGATTCATTTTCTGACATTGATATGAAAAAAACACTGATTAAACCCTTGGTTGTTGCTGTGATCGTGATTGGTGCGATTTACTGGTGGATGCAGTCTTCAGGTACCACTGAACAAGCCATTAAATATCACACTCAACCTGTGACCAGAGGCAATATCGAAAGTACCGTGAATACCGCCGGTACCATTTCACCCGTTGTAACGGTTGATGTTGGCTCGGAATTATCCGGTCTTATTTCACAGCTAAATGTGGATTTTAACGATGAAGTCACCAGCGGGCAGGTGATCGCTCGTATTGATGACCGTACCGTGCAGTCGCGTCTCAAACAAAGCGAAGCTGATTTAGCGTCGGCCAAAGCGTCACTAGCGCAATTACAGGCGGCATTAACCAAAGCTAAAACCGAAGAAGCATTGGCCGAACGTGAATTTAAACGTACCAAAGAATTACGCGATAAAAACCTGATCAGCGCCTCAGAGCTGGATATTAGTGAAACTCAGTATGAGCTGGCTAAAGTGAGTATCGATACCGCTAAAGCGGCGATTATTGCTGGCGAAGCAAGGGTGATGCAGTCACAAAGCTCGCTCGAGCAGGTTAAATTAGATTTAGATCGTACCTTTATTCGCTCGCCGGTAAATGGCGTTATCATCGATCGCCAGGTGGATAAAGGGCAGGCGGTATCTGCCAGTTTATCTGCGCCTACCTTGTTTTCTATCGCGCAGGATCTGGTCAAGATGCAAATCGAAGCCGATGTGGATGAAGCTGATATCGGCCGCATTAAACAGGATCAGCCGGTGCGTTTTTCAGTGGATGCCTTCCCCAATCGTAAATTTGATGGGGTGGTGTCGCAGGTGCGCAAAGCTGCCACCGTTACTAATAACGTGGTTACTTATAAAGTGATTATCAGTCTGGAAAACAAAGATTTGTCTTTGTTACCGGGTATGACGGCCAACGTGGATATTATTTTGGGTCAGCGTAATGACGTATTGCGAGTAGCCAATTCGGCATTGCGTTTTAGCCCGCCAGAGTCTGCAACTAATAACGATGCGCAACAGTCGATGGACGATCGTGCAGCCGAGATGGCCAGGCAATTGGGATTAAATAGCGACCAACAGAAAAAGCTCGAAGCCGTGATGCAAAAAATGCAGGCGCAAATGCGCGAAATGCGTGATAACCGCTCAAGTATGCCGGGCCCTCCGGGCAATATACGCGAACAAATGCAAAAATTACGCGCCCAAAATGAAGGGGAGTTACGTAGCTTCTTAACCCCGGAACAAATGGAAAAATATCAGGCGATGCAAAATCAGCGTCGTAGCAGTTTTGCCAAAACCCGTGGTCAGGGAATGCAGCGCGGCACGGTGTGGGTTTTACGTGATGGCGAACCGCATAAAGTGAATGTGCGGGTTGGTATTTCGGATACTGAAAACAGCGAAATCGTCAGTGAACAATTGCAAGCGGGTGACAACGTGATTGTGCGCGCACAACGGATTAGCCAGTAATGCCAAAGCCATTAATCGAAGTACGCGATGCCAAAAAAGTGTACCAGATGGGTGAGGAAAAAGTCTGGGCATTAAAAGGCGTGAGCTTAAGCATAGAGCAGGGCGAATTTGTGGCGATTATGGGCTCATCCGGCTCGGGTAAATCGACCATGATGAACCTGTTAGGCTGTCTGGATGTGGCCAGCGAAGGCAATATTTCACTGGATGGCGTGGATGTATCGCAGCTAAACAAAAGTGAACTGGCAGCCATTCGTAACCGCCGCATTGGTTTTGTGTTTCAGCAATTTAACTTGCTGCCGCGCACCAGTGCGCTGGATAACGTGTGTTTACCGCTCTTATATAGCGATGTGCCGGAAAATGAGTGGCCGCAGCGCGCAGAAAAATGTTTGCAACAGGTAGGCTTAGGTACACGCATGGATCACCATCCTTCGCAATTATCTGGTGGTCAGCAGCAACGTGTGGCGATTGCCCGCGCGCTGGTGAATCAGCCTTTAATGATTCTGGCCGACGAACCAACCGGTGCGCTCGATACCCAGACCGGTATGGATGTGATGGCGCTGTTTGGTGAATTACATGCCGAAGGTAAAACCATTATTTTGGTTACGCACGAGCCGGAAATTGCTGAATTTGCTCATCGTACTCTCACCTTCCGTGACGGCGAGTTAGTGGCCGATGAACGCAATGCCTCTCCGCGTATTGCCCAAAGGAGCAGTGTATGAAGTTACTGATTTTATTCCGCACTGCCATTACCGCGCTTAGGGTAAACATACTGCGCAGCTTTTTAACCATGCTCGGTATTATTATTGGCGTATCGGCGGTCATTATTATGGTGGCAATGGGCGCCGGTGCGCAGCAGCAAGTGGATAATCAAATTAAATCCCTTGGTGGCAACGTGTTTTTTGTAATGGGTTCATTCCGCAGCAGCGGTGGTGCCCGTACCGCACAAGTGGTGCGCATTAATGAAGACGATGCCGGACTGATTGAACGTCAGGTACCGGGTGTGGAAGCGGCGGCACCTTATCTCTCATCAAACGGCCAGGTTATATACGGTAACCTGAACTGGTCTACCGGCATTAATGGTATTGATAACCGCTCTTTTCAGGTGCGTGACTGGGAGATTGCCGATGGACGCGAATTCACTCAGCAGGAAATCCAAAGCGGTGCCAAAGTGGCGATTATTGGCGAGCGTGTTCATAAAGAACTGTTTGGTATTAGCAACCCAATTGGCCAGACCATGCGGGTTAAAAACTTTAATGTGACGGTTGTTGGTGTGCTGGCGGAAAAAGGTCAGGATGCCCGTGGTGAAGATCAGGACGATGTGATCTTTTTACCGATCAAAACCGTGCGCAATAAAATTACCGGTGTCGATTCCACCAACCCTAAATCGGTGCGATTTATTCAGGTTAGCGCCTACGATGGCGAAGACATGGATTATATTGAAGAGCAAATGCGCGAACTACTGCGCCAACGTATGCGAGTACCCGCTAACGCTGACGATCCTTTCCGTATTCGTAATGTTTCTGAGATGATCGCCACCCGCGCCGAAACCATGCAGGTATTTAATACCCTGCTGGCCTGGGTTGCGTCGGTGAGCTTAGTGGTAGGCGGCATAGGTATTATGAATATTATGCTGGTATCGGTCACCGAGCGTACCCGCGAAATTGGTTTACGCATGGCGGTAGGCGCAACACCGATTGATATTCTGCGCCAGTTCCTGATTGAATCGATTGTGCTGTGTGGTGCTGGTGGTGGCATCGGGGTATTAATCGCTTATCTGTTTGTGTTTTTAGGAAACAACTACGGCATTGGTGCCGGTGGTGTTATTGATACACAAGTAGTGTTTTTAAGCCTCGGCTTCTCGGCATTGATTGGGGTGTTTTTTGGCTATTATCCCGCGTTGAAGGCATCGCAGCTGGAACCGATTGATGCATTGAGATATGAATAATTTAATTCAGAATTTTACTCGCTATAGAGGCAGGCAACCTGTCTTATTGTTTGTTAAATTTAATTATTTATAATCAGATATAAACAGGGTTGGTATTTGGATCAAGGGAAATGAGTTCTGTAAGAAAATTTAGCTGGAAAATTAACGGGGTAGGAAGAAGTTTCATAAAGCGCCATCGCTTCTTGGTGTTTTGTGGGGTTTTTGTTTACGGTATATGGGTTCTTCTGACGTTAATTTATGCAAACATTATTTTCACAGATGTTAATTGGCTGGATAGCCTATTTGGTAGAGTGAATAATAGTTCTAGTGATTTTGTCGTTTCTTATGCAGCGTCTGCCCTTGATAGTTTAATTTTCTTTATTACGGTTGGTTTTATCCTTGCGGTGATCTCTTTTAAACGCCCTGAAGAAGAAAATTTATCAACAAAAATTGAATATATTTTTTCAGGTGTAAGCTCTGATACCAAGCTTGGGAAGTACCTTGCTAAGAATATATCGTCTCTCGCATGTGTTAGTTCGGAAACAACTCGTCTTATTGCAATTAGGGAGTACAACGATAAACATAAGACGGTCAAAGTACTATCTAAGGTCCACTGTATAGTAAAAAATATCTACCACAATCACGATTTTGTATCTGAGAGTATGAAGTTTAGTTATAAGATTGATGATGAAGTGACGTGTGATGATGATGTTTTGGGGGAAATTATCGATGTAGTTGTCATTAAAGATCTTAATAACTCGAAAGAAAGCCAACAAATTTTAAAAACTGCCCATGAATTAACCGCAGATAAAAGAGTTTATGAAAATTCATTTGAATTAAAGTTAAAAGAGCAAGAAGAGGCTGTTTATAAAACTTGTAATTGGGCTTGGCAAAGAGTTGATAAAGCGTTGAGTTTTTCCCCGGGGCGATTTACTGAAAAGCAAGTGTTTAACATAGTTAATGAAACCAATGTTCAACTCGAAGTATCGATTGTTGCTCCAGACAGCCCTAAGAAAAAAGTTGTATTGGGAGCCGATGGAGGTGAAGAATCATTTGAAGTAGGGCCAACTCAGCCAGGAGAAAAAGTTTCTATAAGTGATATGACTATTAGTCCTTAGTCAAATACTTGAGAAATTTTGAATTTTGGCGATAAATAATTGTCATAACAACAGGTGGCTATTATTTTATTTGTTAACAATAGTTGATAACTTCGGCCCACATACCTAAAATGTGGTTAAGCTTATGGAGTTGTACATTTTTAGGAAGGAGAAATGAACAATGAGAAATGAACAAACTGGTCCTTAATTATTTGAAAAAGCCCCTGTACAGGGGCTTTTTTGTATTTGTAGAGTTATAAATTGTTAAAATTGCCTGAATTTAAAATTGAACAGACACAGTGCGGGGTGCCGGGTGAGTCCAGAGAGGTTGCGGCAGCACAACCTCTCTGGTTGCTGTCGCCAACGCGACGCCCAGAGTTAACTTTTATGGCAAGTGGTTAGTGCGAAGCACTACTCGGCATCTTCAGCAAACTGCCTCGATCGTCCCTGATTTTTTTCACGCCCAGTCCCGTGGGCGCGAGCCTATTTGGACAGACCCAAATAGGCGAAAGGTCTTTCACTCCGCCAATTTGCTAATATTGTTCCGGCATAACTTGTTTTATCGAACCGGCGCGAGGCAGCAATCCTTGCAAGGCACGCGCCTCGGGAAAACGTCCTGTTTTCCCGTTCGAACAAGTTTCACCTTCACAAGGCAAGTCGGAGTCGCAGGCTAGCCAAGCTTCGCTTGCCACTAACACGACGCCCAGGGTTAACGTTTATGACAAGCGGTTGGTTGTGTAGCAATAATACAAAAACTCCAATAACCCTTGGCAAGTCAGATTCGCAGAATCAACAAACTCAGCTTGGTAATTCTTTAATTGACTTACATCCATTGGGTACCATAATTAGGTATATATTGGTACTAAGGGGTAGGTTGTGGCAAAAAATACCAGCATCACACTTGGTGATCACTTTGATAGTTTTATTACCAGTCAAATACAAAGCGGTCGTTATGGTTCAGCCAGTGAGGTGATCCGTTCGGCGTTGCGTTTACTGGAAAATCAGGAAACGAAGTTAAATCAATTACGTCAGTCGTTGATTGCCGGTGAACAAAGCGGAGTGGCTGATTATAACTTCAATCAGTTAATGAACGAGTTGGATACCGAGCTTTCCGAGTGAGCTTATTTAGTTTAACTCAGCTGGCATTGCATGATTTAAAAGAGATAGCGCGCTTTACCCAGCATGAGTGGGGGCGGGAACAGCGTAATAACTATCTAAAACAGTTTGATACATCATTTAATTTGCTCGCGCAAAACCCTGAACTCGGTAAAGTCTGTGACGACATCAGACAAAATTATCGAAAATTTCCGCAAGGCAGCCATGTGATTTTTTATAAAGTTACCAGTGAGCAGCACATTCTTATCGTCAGAATTTTGCATAAAAGCATGGATGTGAATCCTGGTCGTTTGATCATCTGACGTTAATTCCCGCATTGCATAATTCACATTAACAGCGTTGGCAAAATCGCAATTGCGTTTTACCATAATGTAAGCGCTTACTTTATGCGAAATATATCAAGATCATGCAAGGAACAAGATTATGAACCGTAGAAAATTTCTTAAAGTCAGCTCGGCGATTGCTGCAGGTGTTGCACTGCCAATGTCAGTGACACGTGCTTTTGCCGGTGCTTCACCCGTTGCCATCCCTGACGTAACCTTAAACAACGGCGTGAAAATGCCGCGTTTGGGCTTTGGTACCCTGTATTTAAAAGATGATGCCGGGGTAGATAGCATCGCTGACGCGATCAATTTGGGTTATCGCTTATTAGATACCGCCACCATTTATGGGAATGAAGAGTTTGTTGGTCGCGGGATTAAAAAAAGCGGGATCGATCGTAAAAAGCTGTTTGTTACCTCAAAGTTGTGGGTGGATGACTCGGGTTACGAATCCACTAAACAAGCCTTTAATATCTCGCTGAAAAAGTTACAGACGGATTACCTCGATTTGTATTTGATCCATCGCCCACGCGGTAAGGTAAAAGAGTCATGGCAGGCGATGGAAGAGTTACATCAGCAAGGTAAAATTCGTGCAATTGGCGTCAGTAATTTCTCGCCGGCACAGCTGGAAGAGCTGATGAGTTACGCCAGGGTAAAACCGGTGATTAACCAGGTTGAAACCCATGCTTATTTCCAGGAAATGGAGTCGTATCAATCGTTGCAAAAACAAGGCATTCAGATGGAAGCCTGGTCGCCGTTTGCCCAAGGGCGCAATAATATGTTTAGCGATGAAGCATTGGCCGCGATTGGTAAAAAGTATAATAAAACCAATGCGCAGGTGTGTTTACGCTGGCACTTCCAGCGCGGTGTAGTGGCTATTCCACGTAGCTCACAACATGCACACCGCGCGGAAAACCTGGATATTTTTGACTTTGAATTATCTGATTCAGATATGCAGGCAATCACCAAACTGGATTTAAATACTACTCAGTTTCCTGAGTGGTCTTAGTTTTAGTTAATGTAAATAAATTTGACTTTTATTTAACAAAATCAATTGGTTAATAATCATTAGGGTGTCAGTTTTTTTTACATGGAATATAAAATAATAAAACAGGTCATAGTAAGTCTTTGATAATAAACGATAAATTTTTTGGTTCGGTTCTTGCTTTAGCGACTTAAGATAAAAAAATAATATTATTTATTAAAGACTTATAGGATGTTGTTTATGCAGTTAAAACATGTAAAAGCTGTTGTACTGGCTAAGGTAGTTATTTTAAGTTGTTTATTTAATGTGGCTCATGCTGGGTTAATCTCGGTTGAATATATGGGCTCAGTATATGACAACAGTAACCTTTCCAGACAACATTATGCTGCCGATGGCACTGCACCTAAAAACTATTCCAACGGGTTTAATGACTCTTTTACATTGGCTAAGTTTGACGGCACTCTAGGCGAGTTAGTCAGCGCTAAATTGATTTGGACCTCAACCAGTTCAATTTACGGTCACGGATATGTCTGGGATTTCCAACGTTCCTCTAACTTTAGTTCACAAAATAAAACGGTTTTTATGTCCTTCAGTGGTAACAGTTCTGCCAGCTTTGAAGGTCAGACGTTGATGACTCATTCCTTTACTGGATCGGAATCGTGTACGTCGCAAATTGAAGATCGTAGCTGGAATGGTGATCCCAGATTTTACGATGAATGTTCAGATGATAACTACACCCATAAAAATAGTTCTTCTTACAATAATGAATGGGATTTGTTAGCCCTGCTGGGTACAAGTGGGGTTGTACAAAGTGACGTCAACGACACCTTCGCACTGCAACTGAGTAAACAGCAAAGTTTAAGTGTTACATGTAATTTAAAAGGTGATACGACTGGGTATTGTGGTGCTTATACCAACAATAACGTAAGACTAAGCGCTAAGGTAGTATATGAATACGCTGTTGCTGATGTACCCGAACCATCGTCATTAGCTGTTATGGCGTTAGGATTATTTGGATTAGCAGTGCGTCGCTTTAAAGCATAGTTGGTCAGTTAAAAAGCAAAAAACCTGATTAGTTAGATCAGGTTTTTTGTTTTGTGATGTAGGCTGCTTATTTATCCATATGGATTACGCTGCGAATACTTTTACCTTCATGCATTAAATCAAAGGCGGTATTCACCTCATCCAGGCTCATGGTATGGGTAATAAATTCCTGTAAGCCAAATTCGCCAGCCAGATAACGCTCTACAATTTCCGGCAATTCAGAACGACCTTTTACGCCACCAAATGCACTACCGCGCCATACACGTCCAGTAACTAACTGGAATGGACGAGTTGAGATTTCCTGTCCTGCACCAGCAACACCAATGATCACTGATTCGCCCCAGCCTTTATGACAGCACTCAAGTGCCTGACGCATGACGTTGACATTGCCAATACATTCAAATGAGAAATCAACACCGCCGTCTGTCATCTCAACAATCACGTCCTGAATCGGTTTATCGTAGTGTTGCGGATTAATAACATCGGTTGCGCCCAGCTGTTTGGCTAAATCAAATTTGCTGTCGTTGATATCAATACCAATAATGCGTTTAGCGCCAGCCATACGCGCGCCAATAATGGCCGACAAACCAATGCCACCCAGACCAAAAATCGCTACTGTATCGCCTGATTGCACTTTGGCTGTATTGAGCACTGCGCCCATGCCGGTAGTAACCCCACAGCCTAGTAAACAGACTTCTTCTAATGGTGCGTTTTTATTAACTTTGGCCAGTGAAATTTCAGGCAACACGGTATATTCAGAAAACGTCGAACAGCCCATATAGTGGTAAATTGGCTGACCATTGATCGAAAAGCGGGTGGTGCCGTCTGGCATCAAACCTTTACCCTGTGTTTCCCGTACTGCCTGACATAAATTGGTTTTGCCGGATGTGCAGAACTTACATACGCCACATTCGGCTGTGTAAAGGGGAATGACATGATCGCCCACTTCGACACTGGTCACACCTTCACCCACCATTTCAACAATACCGCCACCTTCATGGCCGAGGATGGACGGGAAAATGCCTTCGGGATCATCGCCGGATAAGGTGAACGCATCGGTATGGCAAACGCCGGTGGCGACGATACGAATGAGTACTTCACCTTTTTTGGGTAGCTCAACATCCACTTGTTCCATTTTTAATGGTTCTCCCGCCGCCCAGGCGACAGCAGCTTTGGATTTAATTGAGGTTTGTCCCGGTTCAATTTTAAGTGGCATGTGTTTTCTCTTAGCTTCTATAAATCAAACGTGCACTATATTTGATATGTCTGTATTTGATAATCCGGTTAAAATGAAAATAATTATTACGTATTTGTAATAAATGAATTGGAATGGTGTTGGAGAAATAATGGCTAACTGGGAAGGGGTAACGGAATTTGTCGCGGTGGCTGAAACCGGTGGTTTTACCAAGGCGGCCAGAAAATTATCCACATCTGTTGCTCAGGTAAGCAGACGGGTGGTGATATTGGAAGAGCGACTTGGAGTGAAACTGCTAAACCGTACAACGCGCAAGGTAGCGTTAACGGAAGCCGGGCAGGCCTATTTTCAGCAATGCCGTTTGTTAATTGAAGGGCTGGAACAAGCCGAGTTATCGGTGACACAAATGCAATCTGAGCCCAAAGGCGAGTTACGTGTCACCGCGCCCGCAACCTATGGTGAGCAGCATATTGCGCCTCTACTGAACCAGTTTTTACAGCAATACCCACAGGTAAAAATTGACCTGATTTTATCTAATCAGAAACTGGATTTAATTGATTCGGGAATCGATGTCGCGGTGCGATTAGGCGTGCTGGAAAGCTCAAGTTTAATCGCCAAAAAACTGGGAAGTCGTCAGCTGTTTGTATGTGCCAGTCCAACATATTTGTCTGAACATGGCACGCCACAAACATTATCTGATCTTAAATCTCATCAGTGCTTGCTTGGTTCGGTTGAGCACTGGCGATTTAGTGCCGATGGTCAGGAAAAGCAGGTTAAGGTGTCAGGCCGGTTAAAATGTAATGGTGGTATCGCTTTATTGGATGCGGCCACGCAAGGGCTGGGGATCGTGCAATTGCCCGATTATTACGTCGAGCCTAAATTGCAATCCGGCGAATTGCAGGAAGTGCTGTCGAACTATCGGGTGGCACCCGAGGGGATCTGGGCGGTTTATGCACAAAGCCGCCAGCTGTCATTAAAGGTGCGGTTACTGATTGAGTTTTTGTCGCAACAATTCGCGAAGTGATAGGGTTGTCAATGTTGAGAAATGATAAGCAGGTATAACAATGATAATCAGGGCAGTAAATAAGCAGGATTGTGCCGCAGTGGCACAAATCTACAACCATTATGTTGAACACACGACAGTCACCTTCGAGGAAATGCCGGTGACAGCGGCAGATATCTGGTTACGTGTACAACAAGTGCAACAGGCTGGTTTACCGTGGCTGGTGCTGGAAATTGAAGACGAAGTTCTGGGTTATGCTTACGCATCTCCCTGGAAAACCCGCAGTGCATACCGTTTTTCAGTGGAAACTACAGTGTATCTGGCTGACAAAGCTAAAGGTCAGGGGCTTGGTACTTTGTTATATCAGGCACTGTTTAGTGCACTTAAGCATGGCGGTATTCATACTGCGATTGGAGGAATCACGTTACCTAACGATGCCAGTATTGCCTTGCATGAAAAACTGGGCATGAAAAAAATGGGTCAGTTTGAACAGGTCGGATATAAATTCAATCAATGGTTGGATGTGGGGTACTGGCAGTGTCAGTTATGAAATGCTAAATAATTGATTGTTTTTGTTCTCTTTTTCACCTCCGGACAGTTACCATAGCCATGGATTAAACAAACCTGGAAGTTATTGATGTTGTTGCAAATTTTGTCGCACACACCCGTGTGGGTATTTGGATTGTTTGGATTTTTGCTGTATCTGAGCTGGCAGCAAAGTAAAACCCGTCAGGTGAAGCAAGCCGTCATTTTTATTTTGCCAGTTGGCATGTTGTTTTTATCGTTTTTTGGTTTGGTATCCAGTTTCGGCTATACATTGTTGCCAATTGGTTTATGGCTTGCGGGCTTAGTGGCAGTGACTCTAATTGCGCAAACAACGTTTGCGGTAACTGGCGCCAAATACGAGCCAGCGCAGAAGGTTTATGTTATTCCCGGTAGCTGGGTCCCCGGGCTGTTTATTATGGCGATTTTCTTGTGCAAATATGTGGTCGGGGTGATGTCGGCCACATCGCCAGAGGTACTGCAATTGCCACTGATTAAATTTGGATTAAGCGTTTTGTATGGCGCATTTAGCGGCGTGTTTTTTGCCCGGGCGTTATCCGTGTATCGGGTTAAACATCAAATATAAATAACACCAGGATGAAAACAATTAGTACAGGGATTATTGCTGTTTTAATACCTCTTCCCATTCCGATGCCCAGCCGCGCAGCGGATCAAGTTTATCCATCAAAGTCATGCCTAGTGCCGTGAGTTGGTAACCTTGTTCCGTTGTTTGCAGCAACTTAGCTTCGTTTAGCTGTTTAATCCGGCTATTTAAAACCGAGGGCGACATGCCATCACAACTTTGTTGTAGCCCTCGAAAGCTCAGCGCGCCCTGGCGCAATTGCCATAGTATTCGCATATTCCATTTTCGACCGAGTAAATCAAATACCGCCATAATGGCGATACCAGAATCTGATCCTCGTACTGATTTATTAGGTAAAGGTGTATTCATATATTGCGCTTCTAAATTAGTAGCGATACTATCATATTGCCGCTTCGAAATGAGTAGCACTTTACTTAGATAATCAAAAATTGCGAGGAAAATATGTTTTTAGTGGATATGCATTTTAGCGACATGAGCAAAGTAACGCCTGAATTAACAGAGTTACATAAAGCTTATTTAGCACAGGAATATGCAAAAGGGCAGTTGGCTTTTGGTGGGCGAAAAGTACCAAGAACCGGTGGTTTTATCATTTCTAAGCATACTAATCAGGAAGAACTGGTACAGGTTTTAGATAGCGATCCTTTTATCAAACAAGGTGCAGCCATTTATACAATTAAAGAATTTGAACCGGTAATGGCCTCAGATGCATTTGCGCCACTACTTTTAGGATAAAGCGACCGATTAAAACTTGCTGGTTGCCCACTCTCTGGCAGCGGGCACGCTGTCAAAATACTGAAAATCAATTTTAAGTCGATGGTAAACCTCATGCAGTTGAGATTCGAGGATATTAGCGCCTTCCGGCTCAACTAAAACCAGTGCTTCGGCGACGAAGTTATTTTGTATGCGCCAGTTAAGATGTTCATTTAGAAGGGTAAAGACATCGGGAATAAAAATGGTCAATCCATGTAAAACGGCAATATTGGCCCAACGCTGATTGTTGAAATGTTCAATTGCCTGATGCATTTCATGGTCATAACGCTTAAATAACAAAACATCAAAAGGCCCCTCGGCATCCACCACGACAATTCGATCTTCGATTGTCAGTTTAAATTGGCCATGTTCCTGAAATTGCATCATTTATTAACCTAAAATGTTTGCTGATATAAGCATAGTTTAGGTTTTATAAAACATCGCTCTTTCCTGCCCTTGTTGATATGAGGATAAGCTGAATATTTGCTGCCGCTAACCTGTTGTCATTTCTTCGTCTCGCAATGTTAACACTTCAAAACCATCTTCAGTCACTAAGATAGTGTGTTCCCATTGCGCAGATAGTTTTTTATCGCGGGTGATGACTGTCCAGCCATCTTTTTTCTGTTTGGTTTTGTGCGTGCCCTGATTGATCATGGGTTCAATGGTAAACGTCATTCCGGGTTGTAACCTAACACCTTCTCCCGGTCTGCCAACATGTAATATTTGCGGATCTTCATGCATTTCACGGCCAATGCCGTGCCCGCAATATTCGCGCACGACACTAAATCCCTGTGATTCAGCATAACGTTGGATAGCGTAACCAATATCACCGATTGTTGCGCCAGGTTTTACGGTTTTAATGCCGTGCCACATTGCCTGGTAGGTTTCGTCGACCAGCTTTTTGGCAAGCGGAGACACCTTGCCAATACAGTACATTTTGCTGCTGTCAGCGATAAACCCATTCTTTTCAAGCGTAATATCGATATTAACTATGTCACCATTCTTCAGTTTTTTAGCCGGGCTGGGCACGCCGTGGCATACCACTTCATTGACGGATGAGTTAAGCACATATTGGTAATCGTACTGGCCTTTACTGGCGGGGCGCGCATTTAAGGTGTTAACAATGTAGTCTTCTACCCAGTCATTAATTTGCATGGTAGAAATGCCTGCCTCGATAAGTGGATCCAAATATTTGAAGACACTTGCCAGCAAACGGCCTGATTCGCGCATTAATTCAATTTCTGCCGCGTTTTTAATGGTAATGTTATTCATTAACCAAGCGCACCTTGGTGACATTTTGCTGGCGCATTTCCCGCTCCAAAATCTGTTCGTAGGTTAATTGGGGATTTTGTTCAGCTAAGCGACCGATTTTGATCCAAAACTCAGCTTGTGAATTAATGGAACGTTCCATTACTGCGCTGTTTTTACGCACTTCCTCGTGCAGCTCATCTGATATTTTGACAATACCCATAGTTAATCCAATATGTAGTTTTATATAGCAATATGTAGCATATTGTATGCTTTGTCAGGTTCTTTTAAAAGCACCCGTTTTAAAACGAAAATGCAGTTAATTGAATGATTCAGTTGTGGCTGACATTCATGAATTAATGCGTAGCGAAGAGAAGCTGTAGAATAAAAAGATAATGATAATAAAAATCAGTTGCCCGGATGATGGTCGCAGATGGTGTCCTGACATCAGATGCTGGCGCTATAGCAGCGCCAGCAACCAATGATAGCTGGGTAAAGTCGCCAGACTCAGCAATAAACCATAACCGACTAATGCACTTACCAGTTTGGGCGCTAAATTGGCTGATATCGCCAGTGCGCCAGCTGATATCATAGGTGGCATCGCAGCGCAAAACACACTTACGGTTACCGCTAATCCATCCTGGCCTGCTGCGTTTAAACCCATATATACAAGTACAGGCATTAAGATCAGTTTGATAAATAAGCCGATAAAAAAGGGTAATTTAAGCTCACTGGGCAGGCGGAAATTAAGGTTAAGCCCCACCGCAATCATAATTACCGGTACCAATGTCAGTGCAAGATTATCTACCACCAGTCGCATTAAAGGTGGGTAGTGCATATCTTTAATGATTAGCGCCACAATTAAAGAAACAAAAGCCGGAAAGGTCAGAATACGTGTGATTAAATGACTGAGTTTGAGAGTGCGGGTGTGGCTGCCATAAAGTGCGGCAATAACAGTCGCGTAAGTAGAAAGTCCCAGAAAAGTACCGAGTTGGTCATATATCACTGCATACGACAGGCCGACGTCACCATAAAACCCCTGAATGATGGGGAAGCCTAAAAACGAGGTATTGCCCAACGGTAATACAATCAACAAAGCGCCAGTGACTTGCCTGGGCCAGGCCAGTTGTTTTCCAATCAGTAACACTAACAGGGCAATTGCAATCAACAATAGCCAGGGAGTCAGCAGTGGAATGAGCAGCGCTGTCGAAAATGTTAGCGAAGGTATTTTCTGCAGAATCAGCGCCGGCAAACTGATATAGAGCACAAAATGATTAAGCACCATGGCGCTGTTATCCGGCAATATCGACAGACGTTTAAAGATTAAGCCAATCGATAAATACAACAGGATGAGATAGAAATTTTCCACTTATTCGAACTCCGGCAACCAATTCAAAACAATCAGGATTGTCCCATTATGCGCGAAATTTGTCTTAAAGTGTTGTGGCATCTTGGTTATTGCTGTTTTCCCCGGTTGTTATTTAGAAGAAACTGAGTGATGAATACACTGATTGAAAGGACGAACGGCCTGTAAAACTTTGCGCTGGCACGGCACCATTACGCCAATTTTATGGATTGGCTTTCGGCAGGAATAACAAATGAAAAAGAACTGGCTGGCTTCGGCACTTATATCGACAGGACTGGTTATATCTGGCTTGGGCATGATCAGCAATGCAGTGGCATTTTCAGAAAATTCTTTGCCCGATATGGTGTTGGTAAAGGGCGGGAGTTTTATGCAGGGGACCGATGAGCAAGACGCCGCACATAATAAACGTACTTCACCTCTGCATCAGGTAAAAGTCAGCGATTTTTATTTATCCAGTCATGAAGTTACTGTTGAGCAGTTTGCCTATTTTGTGCAGCAGACTGGTTATGTCACCGATGCTGAACGCAACGCCAGAGTGGGAACAAATGAAGCCAAAGGTTGTTTTGTTCGCTCAATAGCCAAGCAAAATGATGCCGGTTGGCGGGAAGGAACCTCGTGGAAGAATCCTGGATTTGGCCAGCAGCCAACACATCCAGTTGTATGCGTGAGTTGGGATGATGCCCAAGCCTATGTGAGCTGGTTAAGTACCGCGATTGGCAAAAATTTTCGTTTGCCCACAGAAAGTGAATTTGAATATGCTCAGCGCGCAGGTAGCACCCGCGCCACCTTTTTAACCGACAAAGATAATGCCTGTGAATTTTTTAATTTTGCTGATCAATCGCAGCAACATGCCTATGGATTAGAAGGGCAGACCGCAGCTTTATGTGATGATGGATATGTAACAACGTCGCCGGTTGGTAAATTTGCTGCTAATCCCATTGGATTATTTGATATGGACAGTAATGTTTTGGAATGGGTTGAAGATTGTTGGTTTGGCAATTACCAGGGTGCTCCATCTGATGGTAGTGCGCGACAGGCGCCAGAAGGTAAAACCTGCAAATTCCGCGCGCTTCGCGGCAATGATTTTATGTCGCCACTGAATAAAGTTACCGCTGCACACCGCTCTTCGATACCACATGCGTTTAGGGTATATCACGTTGGATTCCGTGTGGCCTTAAGCAATAACTCAAACAACTGAGTAATAATCTTCTTACATAACCTTGCTATAAATTTGGCAAGGTTATGTTTGTTTACACATAAAATCTTCCTACTTTTAACTGTTCTTCTTAGTTAACCTTCAGTTTGGGTAATGTCTGTTTTTTTTACATTTCTTGTCTCCAAAGTTTCTGTTTTTTATTTAACTAATTGAAATATATGAATTAATTATTATGGTTTGTTTATTGCTTGTGATCTGTTGAGTTCCTTTTTTGTGCGAAGAAACTTCAAAAACTAATAATTAAATAAAAACAACAGAGTTAACTATGCTTACAAGAAACTTCAAACAAACCATACTGGCACTATCCGTGGCGTTTACGTCGTACAGTGCTTCAGCGTCACTTATTGACCTTAACTATGATGCAGCAGACTTTGCTTCGGCAAAAGGCCAACAGGCTTTAGCTGGTTTCCAGGAAGCTGCCGATTTTTGGTCTAATCTTTTTACAGATAATATTCAGGTAAATATCAATATTGGTTTTGATGCATTAGATCCAAATGTGATTGGCTCTACACGCTCATCTTATTATCTCGACTACTACCAGAATATTGCTTTATCAATGATTGGTGACGTTACGTCACAATTTGACTTAACTGCGGTTAACAGTTTGCCATGTGATGATCAGGGAAATGGTGGTTGCAACATTACCTTTTTAGATCAGGAAAATCCAAGTTCTCCGGTCTCACCTGAGCTAGATCAGGATGGTTCATGGGACAACATTGCCTTGGGCATAACGCAAGCAAATGCTAAGGCATTAGGCTTTGTTGCTGATGATACCTGGGACTTAAACGATGCGGAAATCACATTTAGCAGCGAATTTGCCTTTGATTTTGATCGTACCGATGGCATTGATGCAGATAAAATGGATTTTGTTGGTGTTGCCATTCATGAAATTGGTCATGCACTTGGGTTTGTTAGTGGTGTGGACGATTACGACTATGTTTACAACTCTGGTTTAATTGATCCTGAGCTGGATCTGGATCCTTATGTCGTTGCTTCCACATTGGACTTGTTCCGTTTTTCTGATGCCAGTTTACTTGCAGGAATAGGCGTAAGAGACTTTGATCCCGGTTCTGATGCTTTCTTCTCGATCGATAACGGGTTAACCAACTTAGGTCAGTTTTCTACAGGGGCTTTTGGTGGAGATGGTCGTCAGGCGAGTCATTTTAAGGATAATCTTGGTTTAGGTATTATGGATCCAACTTTTGCATTCGGTGAATTTGGTGATGTTACTATTCTTGATGCAGTTGCTTTCGATGTAATTGGCTGGGATTTAAATTTTGCAGCGGTACCAGAGCCGGGCACGATGGCATTCTGGACACTGGTTTTATCAGGTTTATACATCAGACGCAGAAAAGCTTAGTTTGGTGTTAATTTATAAAATAAAAAACCACTGATTATTCAGTGGTTTTTTATTTTAAATGACTCCAATCCAGCCCTCACTCTACATGGATTGCAATTACCTGCTCAGTACCATCTTCTTTTTTAATGGTGAGTGGCAGAATTTCACCCGCTTTGCGTTTCATTAACTTTTTGGCATCGCTGGCGTCACAACCCGGAATTTTGCAATCTGCGATGGCGATAACAATATCTCCTGCTTTTAAGCCTGCTTTTTGTGCAGGAGAGCCTTCGGTTACAGCTTCAATGATAAATTCAGTGAGCTCAGCATTAAACAAGCCTTTAGTTGAAATGGATGCTTTTAAACCTATCTCCGCTTGTGCCGGTGCGATAACAGTAAAGGTCAACAGGGTAAATAAAACGATTTTTTTCATATCAAATATCCTTTTTGCGATTGATATAAAGACCGACATAACAAAGCGTTAGTTCAACATGGCATAAGTAACTGAATGTGAAATAACCCGGGTAAATAAGTATGTTTAACAACTAAAAAGGCACCAATTGGTGCCTTTGTTACTTAATTATTTTGATTAAAGTTTGGAATGCAGGGCGTTGCGATAGGCGTCAAACGCCGGCAGTAAGGTTGTTATTAAGGTGGCCAGCAATACGCCACCAATCACAAACGTGGTGTGCCAGGACAGCAAGTTGGCGCTGATAAATAAGCCGTAATGACTGGCTAACCACCCCTTAGCTAAGGTAAATGTCAGAGATACAAAAGCTAATGCGCCTATGCTGGCACTGATCGCAATTAAAATCGCTTCGGTGACTATCATCATAAATATGACATGCGCACCTGCGCCTAAAATACGCAGGACAGCAATTTCTTTTTCGCGTTGTTGCATGGATGCCAGCAGCATAGTGGATAAACCAAACAGCGATGAGACCAAAACCAATACACTGATGATTCTGAGAATATTCTCGACACTGTCCATCATCTGCCACAGCTCAGCCATCGCCACACCGGGTAAAATGGCCATCAGTCTGTCGTCCTGATAGTTATTTAATTCACGTTGTAGCGTGAAAGTAGCAAATTTGGATTTGAGCCCCAGCATCACAGCGGTAACGCTATCCGGCTTTACCAGTGGATTGTCCGTGTTATCAGGAGCGGCTAATACTTTAGATAATTTAGCGGGTGGTAAATGCATGGCTTCAATGCCTGCCAGACTCACATGCACGCTTTTATCAATGGGGGTACCGGTTGGCGCTAAAATACCTGTGATGGTGAACGGTGATTGTTGGTGTTTATGGAAACTCACCGCACCAATACCATGGGCAATAACGATTTTATCACCCAGCTTGTAATGCAGAGCTTTGGCCACATCTGCACCTATCACAGTACCAAATACCCCCTTGAAAGGTTTACCACTGGCAAAACTAATGTGTTGTTTATTGCCGTACTGATAATGATCAAAATAAGCCTGAGAAGTGCCCAGTACGCGGAATCCATGATGCGAATCACCCAGTGAAATCGGTACAGCCCATTCCACATCCGGGTGCTGTTGCAGCATGGTTAAACTTTTATAATCGATATTATTGGTGGCGCTGCCCATTCTAAATACCGAATACAGCAATAAATTCAGTTGGCCGCTGGGGGCGCCTACAATTAAATCCACATTAGAAATCGTACGGTTAAAACTGGCTTCTGCCTGCAAACGGATATGTTCAACACTCAGTAATACACTCACACTGATAAACAGCGACATCAGGGTTAGGATGACTGATTTTTTGCGGCTTTTTAAACTACTGACTGCAAAAGAAATCAACATATTTGTTCCTCCTGCTGCAGCGCTTTAACACTCACGCAGTCGCTGAAATACGCGCGTAAGGCCTGATCGTGACTAACAAAAATCAGGGTGGTATTCATGCTTTCACATAAGGCAATTAACACCTGCATAAAAGCATCGCGGGCATCGGCATCCAGTGCTGAGGTGGGTTCATCTACCAGCAGAATTTCTGGTTTGTTAATCAGGGCACGAGCAATGGCAACACGCTGCTGCTGACCCACACTTAGAGAGCTGGCTGCGGTATCCAGCAAGGCCATTGGCAGTTTTAGCTGTGTTAATAACTGTTCAGCACTAGTGCGAACAGACTGCTTGTTACCCGCAAAATACGCTGCCAGTTCAATGTTTTTTATCACGCTTAAATGGGGAATAAGATTAAATTGCTGAAACACCACACCGACATGTTGTGCGCGGAATTTGTCGCGTTTCCTGGCGGGTAGCGAAGAAAATGGCTGACCTAAAATCGAAACTGCACCGGATTCAGGTACCAACACGCCCGATAACAAATTTAATAAAGTGGTTTTGCCAGACCCGGATGGGCCATGTAAAAAAATGCGTGCACCCTGGCTTACCTGCCAGGCGGAAAAACAAAACTGTGTTTGCTGGTTAGGATAACGGTGCACAACCTGATCTAACTCGACTGCAAAGCTCTGGTTGTTTGATTGGCTCATATAAATCACTTAGTTGATGAAAGAACTTCTTTATATTTTGTTGTTATGTTATAACATTTTTGTTTTGGTGCCCTCAACCACACAAGTAGAACATTTTTATGAAGATACACCCATCGCTTAAATGCGCGCTTTTTACATTTTTTATTTTTCCAGCTTTTATTCTCAACGCATCGGATTTCAAAGAAATCGAATGGGTTGAACTGATGCCAAATGATGATTTGGCAGCCTTGCTCGACAGACCTAAATACCTTGATCAGGTTGCCGATGGCTCGGCCGATGATTCGGTCGATAATTTTAAAAATCAGGATTTTAACGACGAAAAAACACAGCGATATCAGCAGGCTTTGCGTTCTATGCGTGTGATTGAATCCTTTAATCATCAGGCCATTCGTATTCCGGGTTTTATTGTGCCCTTACAACAAAATGAGGACAAAAAGGTCACCGAGTTTTTTATCGTACCTTATTTTGGCGCTTGTATACATTTACCGCCTCCACCACCAAACCAAATGATTTATGCCAAATCGAAACAAGGCGTTGAACTGGAGGATTTAAATCAACCCTTTTGGTTTGAAGGCACCGTTAATATTGAAGCGCAAAAACACAGCTTAGGTACGTCAGCCTACACCATGGCATTAGCCAATGTGATGCCTTATGAGGATGAATAATGGAAATGACATGTGGGGTGCTTTGTTGTTTTAAGGAGACTGAGAGCCGCTGCCAATTCGTATGTTTGGCATAATAAAAAGCCGCTCGCTAAAGTTTGTTTTGCTGGTGGCTTTGGTTATTTTACTTGGGGTGATAGGTGGTCAGTGGGCTGGACGCTGGTTTTCTGCCAGCCAGGGTTTAAGCGTGAGCTCTTCCGCCATTTTTTCCTCAAATGACCAACAATTAACCGAGCGATTTTTGGCGCAGCCGCTGCAAAATATCGGCTGGAAAGACTTACTCACCGCTACCGAACGTGAGTTAGCGGTTAAATATCGTCAGTCTTCTGAGCTTGGTTTTCAACAGCAAATGGAAGTGATGTTGCAAGCTTCCAGCGATAAAGCCTACCAACAAAGTTTAATATCGACTGATACGGTGGCGGGGTTGGATGGGCAGTCCATTAGCCTTAGTGGTTACATTGTGCCGGTTAGCATTAATGAGAAACGGCAAATCACCAGCTTCTTTCTGGTGCCATATTTTGGCGCTTGTATTCATTTTCCCGCACCTGCCCCTAATCAAATGCTGTATGGTCGTGTGCCGCAAGGCTTAAATCATTACGATATTAATCAGGCGTATACTGTTGAAGGGATTATTTCGGTAGGGATGTTTGAAGATCCGCAGGGCACTTCGGCTTATTTGATTGATCCTGTGCAAATTAAACCCTTTGCAGGTGAGCCTGATGATGTTCGCAATCATCAGGCTACCAATGCCTACTAACTCTGCTTAGTTGCTAAGCCTGTTAACCCGCTAAATGTTGCCATGGACCACGAATGGCCAGCGTTTTAGACGGCGAATATAAGTTAACAAACAACACGCTGCCATCGGGCGAGAAACACGCGCCAGCAGGCTCGGTTTGCAAGCGAATACGCGCAAAATCATAGGTTTCACCTTTGGTTGTTACACCTTTTAAGTGATTATCTACAATTGTCGTGTACTGGTCTTCACACACAATAAGCTGCCCGTCCGGTGCCACGGTTAAGTTGTCACCAAAGTTAAAAGACGCTTTGTGCGGGCTTTCCACGTACAAAGTTAATTTACCCGGTGCTTGCTGTTCTTTATCGGTGCCTTCAAACTCAGAAGGCTGATACTGCATGATTTGTCCCAGTTTCTTGCTACCACCGCTGGTACAGCAAAAGAACAACTCCTGATTTGCCCAGTGAATGCCTTCACCGCGGGCGAATAGTGCAGCCCCCGCTTTATGACCACGTAAACGCAAATCATCATCCGGGCTTTCAACGTTATCTAAATCGATCCATTCGGCAAAGACAGTATCCCCCACCACTAACTGACGTTTTTCCCAGTTGCGGGTATCTGCATGGGGTTTGCCTTTAATTGCCAGTGCCTGCAGTTTTCCCCCCGCACTCAGTTTGCCTTTTTGCTTAGGGATAAAACGATATAACAGGCTATCGTCACGATCTTCAGTCAGGTACACAATGCCGGTGCGAGGATCGATACAAGCGGCTTCATGGTTAAAACGTCCCATGGCCTTAAGCGGCAAAGGTTCAACCAGCCCATTTGAGTCGCTCGGCACTTCAAACACAAAACCATGGTGTTTTTGATTGGCTGCCGATGGGGTTAAGGTTGATTCTTCGCAGGTTAACCAGCTTCCCCACGGTGTAATACCACCAGAACAGTTGCGCACGGTGCCAATTAACGACATATGTTGTTGTTCGGTTTTGCCGGTTTTTAAATTGTAAACAATGTTACTGGTACCGCCGGGGAGCGCATTACCATGTTGGCCTACATCGTAAGCCTGCGCTGCGGCGCTCTTATCTTTTACTTCTTCACTACTACCTGCAATCGGCGGTGATAATTCGTGATTACGTACCAGCACCACGCGCTCATCGTCTTTATAAAAACAGCCCATGCCATCGGCGCGATCAGGTACTTCGCGCCCATCGGACATTACCTCACCTAGTTGCGAGATAATTTGATAACTAAAACCTTCAGGTAAATCCAGAACGCCGTTTGGATCGCTGATTAATGCGCCATAACCTGTATTTTTGGCGACTGAACCAAGTCCGTTTGGGGTGGCCATTAAGTGTTTTGATAAACCTCCAAAGGCAACCGCCACAAGGCTCTGATTAAACTGGCGTCTGGAAATCACGATATTCTCCTGTTGTATCGTTGAAAATTAGTGTGCGGGAAATTCGACAGAAACGGCACAATGATCACTTAACATGGCATCTTCATCCATATTGCTAAATGGATAGACAGCGGTATGCGACACCAGTTCAGTGGTTGGCATGCCACCCACCCAAATATGGTCAATCGGTGCCGGATAACGTGGGTGACAGCCAAGTAATGGTTGAGTCACTAAACGTAACTGGGAGCTTGCGGATTTACTGGCGTTAATCTCACGGGTAAAACGGTTGTAAGGTGCAGATAATCTGTGATTAAAGTCACCTAAAAACATATAAGGCGTGCCTTTGGTTTCCTGCTGTTTTATCCAGCTGGTTAACTGGGGTACTTGTTGTGCCAGAGTCTGGCACGACTGTTTATCACTGCTGCTGTAATCATCAACAAAACAACCGCTTTTTAAATGCAATGCCAGAATGGTTAGCGGGCCAAAGCTGGTTTTTACTGTGGCCGATACACCATAACGTAACCCCGGATTATCTAAACCAAACTCGCTTTGTTGAGTGGATTTTTCTACTTCGATATTTTTACGCAGTACTAAGCCCACTTTTTGCTGGGTGGAGTGATAACCACTGCCACGACATTCATAAGATTCGCTGTCCGGGCGCTGTGAAAAAATGATATTCCACTGATCTTCAGGGAAAACCTGACGTAAAGCCTCTACGGATGACACTTCTTCTACCGCGTAAATATCGGCATTGACCGATTTAAGATACTGGCGAATTTGAGTGATTTCCTGCTCACTGCGTGGACGGCAACCGTTGTTAATCGGAAAGGCGAAGTGTTCCATATTCCAGGTCGCCACTTTTAATGGCTGTGACTGTGTTGATATTGTCTTAGACAGAGTGGAAGCACAGGAGCTTACTAATAATATTGCGGCAAGCATGCCAGCTACTTTAAATTTTACAGCCATTAAATACGTCTCTTAAAAAGGTGATACCGGAATATAACTCATTGAATAATCAAGTTTAATCGTGTTGGCGCAACTGAAAGTTTTTAATATGAGCAAACAGAATAAAAACCGTGGCTAAAAGCGTTATCAACGTTTCACTCCGTTCATTTAAAAAATCATGGCCTGCAATCGCGATTAACGTCAGCATCACAAGACCTGTCAGTCCACACAGCAATACCTTGTGATTATGGTGGTGTTTGTATCCGGCCATTAAAGCCAGCAAACCAACCGGTACCACAAAAAATAATAACAAATTGTGAAATACCTCATGCTCAAGCCAAAACACGCCACCCAACGACGGGATTGCGATCACTAAAATCGGTGTCAGGATGCAATGTATAACACACAAAGATGACAGAAAAATGGCTGTCTTATCACCCAATACCTGTAATTGCATTTTCAATGATGACCTCTTAGTTGATGGAAATTAGCCGGAAATCTATTACCAGTGAATGGCATTATGTTCCGGCGATAATTTTTGCATGCCCTGACCTTTGGCATTTATCCACTGCGCTTCAATATGTTGCAATGTTGGCGCGGCAGCAAACAAAGTGACCTTGATATCAGACACGTCAGTGGTGCAATTTAGCTGATAATCCAGCTGAATATTTTCATGATGATGGTGGTGATGTTCTTCGCCGTGATGCTCATGTTCATCATGATCTTCGTCTTCATCATCGTCGTCATGATCTTCATGGGCAGCTGAAACCGATACTTTGCCCGATGTGGTGGTGCATTTGCCACTTAACTCTATGGCTTTGCTGATGTGCTCAAAGGTTTGTTTTACCTGAGCGACTTTTTGTTTTTGCTCTGGCGTTGCGGCTTTGTGTTCAAAACCATACAAATCGGCAGCAGGTAAGATAAAACGAATGGTTACATCTTGTGCATCCTGGGTGATAAGCAATTGCCCGCTGCCATGCACATGAGCCTCGGCTGCGAGAGTGGATGGTGCAGTGATTAACATGGCAGACAACGCCAGCTGTAGCGAGTGTTTAACTATGGTTTTTACTGAGGTTTTCATCATATTGTGTCCTGTGAAAACACCAATGCGCAGCATGGATGATTATAAATTACTTGTGTATTTATGTTATAACATAACATTTGTTTGGGTTGTATAAATGTCGTTAAAAATAGTGTCGAGTAACTCAAAAATAAGTACGCATTTTGAATTTTTAAGATTGCTCAAATGTTACAGAGTTTGATAAAAAAAATTAAAAAAGACGCTAGACATCAGGGGGAACGCTGATATTTATTCTTAAATTAGCTTTAGAACAAGGTTAGATATGAAAGAGTTTAAAAGTGTTGATATTGCTTTAGCACAGCTGGAAAGCGCACTTATGCTTTATTTTGAGACAAATGATTATTTTTCAGTAATTACTTTAGCTGGTGCTGCAGAAGAAATATTAGGTAAAGCGTGTAGAGCGCAAGGAATAAAAAGCTCTTTAGAATCGCTTCAAGACTCTTACTTTTTGTTAAATCAAATCCGGAATGGTGAAGATGTCACTAAAGAAAAACTGAATAAGTGGGTACATGACAGGGTTAATTATGCTCGAAACAAAATAAAGCACGTAAATCCTATTAATGAACCTGTTGTATCGATTTTTGCTGAACACGAAGCTAAGGACTTGCTTAATCGAGCAATCGATAATTGGTGGGCGTTAGGTAACCCCTTTACAAACTTGATGCTCAAGTTTTATAGCGACAAAGTTGACTCAGCAGATATAGAGACTTAACACCCATATGGTGATGTTTTGAGTTGCGAAAAAAGGCACCAATTGGTGCCTTTTCTCAATTTAAGTATTGATTACACATTCAGGTAATCAAGAATGCCATCGGCGGCTTTACGTCCTTCATCAATGGCGGTCACTACCAAATCTGAACCACGCACCATATCACCACCGGCGAAGATTTTTGGATTGGAGGTCTGGTAGGCGAACTTGCCATTACGTGGCGCGCGTACACGGCCTTTTTCATCCAGGATCACACCGTAATCAGCAAACCAGTCGCTGGGGCTTGGCTGGAAACCAAAGGCGATGATTACCGCATCGGCTTCCAAAATATGCTCAGAACCTTCAACAGCTTGTGGGCTGCGACGACCAGCGGCATCGGCCGGACCAAGTTCGGTTTTCACCATATGCACACCACAGGCATTGCCATTTTCATCAATGGCAATATCAGACGGTTGCAGGTTAAACATAAACTCAACGCCTTCCTCACGCGCATTTTGTACTTCGCGTTTGGAGCCAGGCATGTTTTGTTCGTCACGGCGATAAGCACAAATAACCCGTTTAGCACCCTGACGCACGGCTGTACGCACACAGTCCATGGCGGTATCACCCCCCCCTAACACCACCACGCTTTTACCTTGCATATCGATAAAGTCATCGGCATTTTGTTCAAGGCCAATTTGGCGATTGGTGTTGGCAATGAGATAGGGCAGGGCTTCATAAACGCCACTTGCGCTTTCGTTGGCAAAACCACCTTTCATGTACTTATAAGTACCCATGCCAAGGAATACCGCATCGTATTCATTCAGCAGTTGTTCAAAGGCGATGTCTTTACCAACTTCGGTATTAAGTACAAACTCGATACCCATTTCGGTGAAGATATCATGGCGTAAATCCATCACTTCTTTTTCCAGCTTAAAGGCTGGAATACCGAAGGTTAACAGGCCACCGATTTTGGCGTATTTATCAAATACCACCGGTTTCACACCGTTGCGCACCAGAATATCGGCACAACCTAAACCGGCCGGGCCTGCGCCAATTACCGCGACTTTTTTGCCGGTATCCACCACGCCCGACATATCCGGACGCCAGCCTTGTTTAAAGGCGGTATCGGTAATGTATTTTTCGATGCTGCCAATGGTAACCGCACCAAAATCGTCATTTAAGGTACAGGCGCCTTCACACAGACGATCCTGCGGACAAACTCGCCCGCACACTTCGGGTAACGTATTGGTTTTACTCGATAATTCCGCAGCCTCAAAAATACGGCCTTCGTTGGCCAGTTTTAACCACTGCGGAATAAAGTTATGAACCGGGCACTTCCACTCACAATAAGGGTTACCGCAATCCAGACAGCGATCGGCCTGCCCTTGTACCTGTGAATCACTCATTGGCTGATAAATTTCAGCAAATGCACTGCGGCGAGCCGCAATAGGTTTTTTCGGAGGATCGATACGCTCTACATCAACAAACTGGTATACATTTTTTGCCATAAATCCTCCTTAATTTACCTGTACGCGCAGTTCTTCTGTTGAACGACTAATGTGTCCAAGCAGATTTTTAACATCGCTGGTTTTGGGTTTCACCAGACGGAACTTAGGTAAATATTCGGCAAAATTGGTCAGCAGATTCAGTGCATGTTCGCTGCCGGTTTCTTCATAATGCTGGTTAATCAGGCCACGTAAGTGCTCAGATAAAATCACTTTATCTTCAATACCCAGTGTTTCGACTAAATCGGCATTGACGCGTTGTTCGAAGTCGTTATCTTCATCCAGTACGTATGCAAAACCGCCTGTCATACCGGCGGCGAAGTTCACCCCGGTACGACCCAATACCGCAACGATACCGCCTGTCATATATTCACAGCCGTTATCGCCTACGCCTTCAACTACTGCAATCGCGCCTGAGTTACGTACGCCAAAACGTTCACCTGCACAACCTGCGGCAAATAATTTACCGCCAGTGGCACCGTACAAACAGGTATTCCCGGCAATGGTGCTGTTGCGCGTTTTGTAGCTCACGCCTTGTGGAGGATGAATAACCAGCTTACCGCCTGTCATGCCTTTACCCACATAGTCGTTGGCATCACCGATTAAGGTCATTTCCAGACCGCCGGCATTCCACACTCCAAAACTCTGACCGGCAGTACCGGTAAATTCCAGTTTAATCGGATGTTCTTCCATATCACGGTTGCCGTGATATTTGGCGATATGACCGGATACCATAGCGCCTACTGAACGGTCAGTATTGCGAATTTTATAGCGGAACAATCCACCGCTGCGTGAGCTGATTGCACTATCCAGATCGGCCAGCAATTGCAGGTTCAAATCACCTTTATCTGCCGGGATATTTTCGCCCTCACTGCAGAATAATTTGGTGTGATCCCCTGCGGTCGGTTTGGCCAGTATGGGGGATAAATCCAGTTTGTTCTGACGTGCACTAAAGCCCGGCAGAATTTCCAGCAACTCAGTACGACCAATCAGTTCATCGAGTTTACGTACACCCAGCTCAGCCATAATCTCACGGACTTCCTGTGCGATGAATTTAAAGTAATTCATCACCATTTCTGGCAGGCCGATAAAGTAGTTGCTGCGCAGTTTTTCATCCTGAGTTGCCACACCTGTTGCACAGTTGTTTAAGTGACAAATACGCAGATATTTACAACCCAGCGCTACCATGGGGCCGGTGCCAAAACCAAAACTTTCCGCGCCTAAAATTGCCGCTTTAATTACATCCAAACCGGTTTTTAAACCGCCATCGGTTTGTACACGAACTTTATGACGTAAGCCGTTTTCCACCAGCGCTTGCTGGGTTTCTGCCAGTCCCATTTCCCATGGACTACCGGCATATTTTACCGAGGTTAACGGGCTGGCACCTGTACCACCGTCGTAACCGGAAATAGTAATTAAGTCGGCATAGGCTTTGGCCACACCACAGGCAATGGTGCCCACACCCGGCTCGGAAACCAGTTTGACCGAAATCAGTGCTTTAGGGTTAACCTGTTTAAGGTCAAAAATCAGCTGTGCCAAATCTTCAATCGAATAGATATCATGATGCGGCGGCGGTGAAATCAGGGTGACGCCCGGTACTGAGTGACGTAATTCGGCAATATATTTATTGACCTTATCACCCGGTAACTGACCACCTTCACCCGGTTTGGCGCCTTGTGCGACTTTAATTTGCAGCACATCGGCATTGACCAGATAGTGTGGGGTCACACCAAAACGACCCGAGGCAATTTGTTTAATTTTGGAATTGCGTTCGGTATTAAAACGTTTGGGATCCTCACCACCTTCCCCCGAGTTGGACTGCCCGCCTAACCGGTTCATGGCAATCGCCAGTGCTTCATGGGCTTCGGGGCTTAATGCGCCAATCGACATAGCTGCGGTATCAAAACGTGGATAGAGGTTTTCTGCTGGTTCCACTTCGTCAATGCTGATGGCATCCAGTTGTGGGTTGAGTTTTAGCAGATCACGAATAGTGGCAACCGGACGTTCGTTTACCAGTGCGCTAAATTGCTGATAATCGGCATACTCTCCACTTACGACGGCTTTTTGCAGTGTGGTAACGATATCCGGGTTGTAACAATGATATTCACCATCGTGCACATATTTAAGCAGACCACCATGACTGATGGTTTTACGTTTTAACCATGCAATGCGATTAAGGTTGATTTGATCCTGTTCGAAATCATCAAATCCTGCACCCTGAATACGGCTTGGCACACCTTTAAAACAATAATCACTAACGGCTTTGTTAATGCCGACGGTTTCAAATAATTTAGAGCAGCGATAACTGGCAATGGTCGAAATGCCCATTTTCGACATGATCTTATACAGCCCTTTGTTAATACCCTTACGGTAATTAACAATTGCTTGCATGGGAGGAGTATCGATTTGGCCACTGCTACATAACTGTTCTATGACTTCATAGGCCAGGAATGGATATACCGCCGTGGCGCCTAAACCAATCAGTACTGCAAAGTGATGTGGATCACGCGCTGATGCCGTTTCGATCACAATATTGGCATCACAACGTAAGCCGCGATCGACCAGACGACGCTGAACCGCACCTACCGCCATCGCGGCTGGAATCGGGATTAAATTGGGTTTGATCTGACGGTCAGTCAGGATAACAAATGCGGCTTTTTTATGACTAACCAAATGTTCAGCTTCGTCACACACGCGTTTAATGGCGTTTTTAAGGCCTTCTTCCGGTTTGTAGTTCAAATCTACAAATTCGGAGTAGTAATATTCAGGATCAAACTTACGCAGTTGTTTTAAGTCGGTATACACCATAATCGGTGAATCAAATAAAACGCGGTCAGCGTACCCTGAGGTTTCACTGAATACGTCCTTTTCACGACCAATACAGGTAGCCAGTGACATCACGTGATTTTCACGTAATGGATCGATGGGCGGATTGGTTACCTGCGCAAAATGCTGACGGAAATAGTCATAAACGGTTCTGTGTTTGGAAGACAAGACCGCCATAGGCGTATCGTCACCCATTGAGCCAGTGGCTTCCTGTCCGTCTTTAGCCAGTACCTTGATAACCTGATCAATTTCCTCATAGGAATAATTGAACTGTTTGTAATAGGTATTCATCATGTCATCGTCAAACAGACGTTTACCAATTTCCGGCGTGTCCAGCTGCTCAATAGGCGTAAGACGACGAATATGTTCACCTAACCATTCCCGGTAGGGGTGACGGTTTTTCAATTCTTTGTCTATTTCATTACTACGCCAGATTTTACCTGTGTAGGTATCAACCGCCAGCATTTCACCGGGGCCAACACGGCCTTTTTCCAGCACATCCTGTTCGTTGTAATCCCAGATACCGATTTCAGAGGCCAGTGTAATCAGACCGTCGTTGGTCATGACATAACGGGCTGGTCGTAAACCGTTGCGATCGAGATTACAGGCCACATGGCGACCATTGGTTAATACAATACCGGCCGGACCATCCCACGGCTCCATATGCATGGAGTTAAATTCATAGAAGGCTTTTAAATCCGGGTCCATGGTTTTGTTATTCTGATACGCAGGTGGTACCAGTAAACGCATGGCGCGGAATAAATCCATGCCGCCGGCCAGGAACAGCTCCAGCATGTTATCCAGCGAGGAAGAATCCGAACCGATTTCATTTACAAACGGTGCGGCATCTTTTAAATCAGGGATCAACGGCGTGCGGATTTTACTCGAACGCGCTTTTGCCCATTCGCGGTTACCACGAATGGTGTTAATTTCACCATTATGTGCCAAAAAGCGGAAAGGCTGAGCCAAAGGCCACTTAGGTAAGGTGTTGGTGGAGAAACGTTGGTGGAAGACACAGATAGCCGATTGCATTTTTTCATCGGCTAAATCCAGGTAAAATTTGGGTAAGTCTCCGGCTAATACCAGACCTTTATATACAGTGACCAGCGATGACATGCTGGCAACGTAAAAATCTTCGTCTTCTGACAGGCGTTTTTCCGCACGACGGCGCGCCATAAACAGGCGACGCTCCATATCATGTGAAGACCAGCCGTTAGGCGCATTGATAAATACCTGTTCGATCACAGGCAGACAGCTTGCAGCCAGCTCACCTAACAAGTCATTGTTGGTGGGAACTTCACGCCAGCCCAAAACCTGTAAGGTTTCGCTTTCCAGTTCCTCATTCAGAATATCGCGTGCTGCTTGTGCTTTTATTGGGTCCTGACTCATAAAAATCATGCCGACGGCAAAATTTTGCGCCAGAGACCAACCTTGTTGTTGTGCTACGTGTTCAAAAAACGCTTTAGGGGTTTGCATCAGCAAACCGCAGCCATCGCCGGTTTTCCCGTCAGCGGCAATACCGCCGCGATGCTGCATCCGATCCAAACCTTCTATAGCCGTTTTCACCAATTTGTGGCTGGCTTTACCCTCTGTGTGAGCGATTAGCCCAAAGCCACAGTTATCCCGCGAATCATTCGGATGATATAGACTCATGATGATTTGCTCCTTCAACTTGTAGACGGTCGGAAGTCAAAAAGAGTGTTAGATCGAAAGATCTATAACAACTCTCCCTAAATTTTAGGTTACAGAAGTTTTATCGGGGCTCTGTCTTTGCGCCTGTTAGGCGATTATTGATTTCAAGGAATCGTTATGCATTTATCCAGACCAGAGCCGGACAACATAACCAGTTCGTAAAACAAAATCAATTGTAATATTGGAATATCCCTGTGTCCGATGGGGAAAAGTGCTTAAAAATATTGATAAGTTAATGAAATATATAGATCTATATCAAATTTATATATGTTGGAATCTTACGTTTATATGTAAAGATTTTTTTAATTTCTATAATGAAATAAGTTGACGCTTACGTAAACGTGCAGTTTGTTTATTGAATTTATATTTATTTATAGTGAATATAAATTCATATTGATGGTGTGTGAGGATGACATATCAGTAGCAGTGGACTGTCTGAAATGGTCATCCTTAGAGTTGAATATTACTGATGCATGAGTATCGCTTAGGCGCGAAAACCGTTCTCTACGCCTTTTACTGCAATCGACACTGCATCGTGAGCATGTAGTGACTCAAGGTGATTGACCCTTAGCCAGAAATCGCTCAGGTCAGATTGTTGATTTAACAGATATTTCAGTTTACGAGCAGCATCTTCACAGAACATCAGGTTCTGACCATTTAAGCGCGCAAACTCCTGTTCATCTTCACGCTTAACTGCAGCTTGAACCGGGGTTTTCAGTGTGTCTTCAACCTGATCAATCAATGATTTGATTGGAAAGTCGCTCACCTCATCAGTCAGTTTTACTTTTATCTCTGCAACACTACGCTGGCTATGCGGGGTGGCAACAATGCCTTGTGTGGTGCCCAGCCATTGGTGCACTTGTTCTGCATCCAGGGTGTCAGCGTTAAATTGTGCTTTAAAGGCATCCTGAATCAACTGACGTGCTAACGCCGCAGAGCAGGGACAGGTTGATGAATAAGGCACATCCAGTGACAGTTCGATATCGAATTTACCTTGTTGCACCTGACCATTGATGACAATTGGGTAGGCTTTCCAGCCTTGTTTACCACTAATAAGTGAGCTGCGGCGCATATGGTAATCAAATTTAACAATCACCTGAGCGCTGTCACTCAGGTCATCATGACTTTCGATAAAGTCAGCCAGTAATTTCTTAAGTGTGCTGATGGTGAGCTCACCTTCAGTGGACAGCTGATCCAGCAACAAATACAAACGCGACATATGAATGCCTTTGGCCTGTGGCTGAATTAAATTGACGTAGGCTGATACGCTGGCGCTGACCATGCGTGCTTGTGCTTCATCGGCCTTTAACATCAGTGGCACTTCGATGTTGCCCATACCGACTCTTTCTAACACGCCTTCAGTTTGGGCGGTTACATGATTGGCAACATCTGGTAAATTTGTAGGCATTACTACTCCGAACGGCAAAAATATGGGGTTAACTGTGTGCCTTTAACACACAAGCGGTCTCATGTTGTGTCATGAGTTAATTTCCCCCGAAATAACTTATGGCTAATTAATTGCGGTAAACCGGGCCATATCTGATCAAAAAACCGATATGGGATTGAATGTTAAAAATTCAAGTTTTAACGCACGCAATTGATAAGGTCATTGCATAGTTTGTCTGTAGGAACATGGTAACATTTAACTTTGTTTTCATAATATAACCATTTCGGGATACTTATTCCATGCAACAGCACCACAACACTGATTCGTGGGTCTTTAAATTTGCCCGCTTTGTACGTCATGTTGGTACCCTGCGCGCCAGCTTTTTATTTGTCTTTGTTGCGCTGTTTTTCACCCTTGTTGGTTCCTATGTGTTGCGTATGCAAATTACCGGCGAAGTGCAACCGATCGATTTTATTACCGCGGTTATTCTTACCCTGCTTAGTGCGCCCTGGGTGCTGTTCTTTTTTAGCGAACTGGTTAAACAGCTGGAACAATCGCGCAGTAATTTATCCGAGGTGGTGAATCAGCTGGAGCGTTTACGTGAAGAAGATGTGCTGTTAAACCGCGAACTACAAAATAATATTCATCAACTCAACTATGAAGCTGAACAGCGCAAAGATGCCCAACGTGAACTGGAAGAGCTTTACACCGATTTAGAAGCCGAAATCAAAGAGCGCAGTGAAAAAGAACAACAAGCGCAGCGTTTATCTATGCTGTTACGTTCGATTATCGATGCCTCACCTGACCTTATTTATTACCGTAATGAACAGGGGCAGTTTGCTGGTTGTAATCGTATTGCTGAACAAGTCACCGGTAAAAAAGAAGCCGATTTATTAGGTTTAACCCCTCACCATGTATTTGATGAAGATGTGGCGGGTGACATTGTTGCCAGTGACCAGGAAGTCCTTGAATCCAACGTCAGTATCACCGAAGAGCGTTGGTTGCGCTTTGCCGATGGGCAGCGCCGTTTGTTTGAAATGCGCAAAGTACCGTTTTATGACAACGAGGGAAACCGTTTAGGTTTATTAGCCTTTGGTCGCGATATTACTAAACGTAAAGATGCAGAAGTGGCGCTGGAACAGGCCAGTCGCGATAAAACTGCATTTATCGCCACAATTAGCCATGAGTTACGTACACCATTAAACGGCATTGTGGGGTTAAGCCGTATGTTGCGCGATACCGAGATGTCGAAAGAACAAGCGGGTTGGGTCAATACCATATACACCAGTGCAGTCACGCTCGGTATTATTTTCAACGATATTATCGATTTGGATAAGCTGGGGCGTGACCGCTTAGAGCTTAAAAAAGAAAGCGTAGAACTGGAAATGTTCTTTAAAGAATTAAACAGTGTCATTGGTTTGTTAACCAGTGAAAAAGGACTGGATTACAACACTCAGTATGCCGGTCAATTGCCGCAATATATTGAGGCCGATGCGACGCGTTTACGTCAGGTGCTTTGGAATATTTTGTATAACGCAGTCAAATTTACCCAACGTGGTCAGGTTAGTTTTAGTGTTGATAAAATTAAAAATGAAGACGGTTTACCGGTACTGCAATTTAAAGTGACCGACAGCGGAATAGGTATTCCAGAAGAAGAATTAAATAAAATCTTTGCCATGTATTATCAGGTTAAGACCAATCAGTCACATGCTGCAACCGGTACTGGCATTGGTTTGGCAATATGCCAGAAAATGGTGCAGTTAATGGGTGGGCAGATCAAGGTATCCAGTACTTTGGGCCAGGGCAGTGAATTTGTTATCGAAATTCCTTTGGTGGTGGTAAACACACCTAAACAAAAAGCAGAATTGCTGGTTCATGACCTGAATATTTTGCTGGTGGAAGATATTGAATTAAATGTTTTAGTGGCACGAGCTGTACTCGAAAAAATGGGGCACAGAGTGTCGGTTGCCATGACGGGCACGGAAGCAATAAATAAAGCGAGAGAACAAACTTTCGATCTGATATTGTTGGATATCCAGCTGCCGGATATGACAGGTTTTGATGTGGCCAGTGTGTTGCATCAGGAAAGTTTAGTGGAGCAAACGCCGATAGTCGCGTTAACCGCTAACGTGATAAAAACCCGGCAGGAATACTTAGATAATGGCATGGACGATGTAATTGCCAAACCGATAAAGGTCAGTCGTATGACAGAAGTCATGAACCAGTTACTTGCACCAGAAGATCCAGCTCCAAAAGAAACTACAACCACGCAAAATGATGCCGCACAAGATGAATCAGGTTTAGATACGGTTAATCTGACCATGCTGGTTGATACCATTGGCGCACAAATGTTGTTAACCAGTGTGGAAATGTTCCAGCAAAAAATGCCGGATTATTTAGCCATACTGGAATCTAACCTCACCGCTAAACAACAAAAAAGTGTGTGTGAAGAAGCGCATAAAATTAAAGGTGCGGCCAGCTCTATCGGTTTAAGCCATGTGCGTAAAGTAGCGAACTTAATGCAACAGGAAGATCACCCGGCCTGGTGGGAAAATGTTTATGACTGGCTGGATGAGCTTAAACAGGCACTGGAGCATGACCTGCCAAAACTGATTGACTGGTTACATGCTCGTATTGAGAGTGGAAGTTAATTTAAATAATTAAATTCAATGTCAGGATCATGAATAAGCCCACAACACCCACCAGGGTTTCCATCATGGTCCATGACATAAAGGTCTGTTTTAAATCGAGATTAAAATACTCTTTAAACATCCAAAAGCCTGAGTCGTTTACATGTGAGCACATCAGGCTACCTGCGCCAATTGCTAAAACCATCAGATTCGGATCTACGTCGAGCTGGGCTGCCATTGGCGCTAAAATACTGGCGGCAGTTAGCCCCGCTACCGTCGCAGACCCAAGACAAATGCGAATAATGGTGGCCATTAACCAACCCAGCAAGAGAGGATTGATGGCTAAAGAGCTGAAGATGGTGCCTATATCCTGACTCACTCCACTGACCACAAAAACCTGTTTAAGCGCACCGGCTCCGGCAATAATCAGTAAAATCACCGCCACATCTTTTATCGCATCACTAAAACCATCCAGCATCTTACTCATGCTAAGGCCGCTGGGTTTACCCAAAGTAAACATCGCGAGCAATAACGATAGCAGCATCACCACCATGGGGTGTCCAACAAAACCAAGCAGTGGCGATGAGGTTTCCGAATCGGATAAATGGGGTAGTCCAGCGGTAAGCGCCAGTAATAAAACGGGTAACAGACTGGTTAAAAAGCTATTTAGGGTGCCGGGTAGAGCCTCTTGCGGTTTGTCTTCGGGCACAAAGGTTTTTAATGGAGTGGCATTGATATCTTTCAAAAAGCGACTGAAAAACGGCCCGGCGATTAACATGGTAGGTAACGCCACAATTAATCCATACACCAGCGTTAGCCCCATATCGGCACCAAACTGTGGAACAAGCGCTGTAGGAGAAGGATGGGGGGGGAGAAAACCATGCGTAACAGATAACGCTGCCAGCAACGGTATGCCTAAATAAACCGCAGGGAGTTTTGTTTGGTAAGCAATTGAGAACACCAGAGGAATCAGAATCACAAAACCCACATTGTAAAAAAGTGGGATGCCAACAATAAAACCGGTAAACATCAGAGCCAGTGTCAGGTATTTTTGTCCAAATAATGCCATCAGGCTATTGCCGATCTGCTGCGCAGCACCGGATTCGCAGACCAGTTTGCCAAACATTGCACCTACGCAAATAATCACACTTAACGGACCGAGAAGGTTTCCCATTCCGGCTTGTAGTGTAGGTGCTATTGAGTCAAGGGGTAATCCCAGTAATACAGACGCCAGGATGGCACTGATTAAAAAGGCCAGAAATGGATGGAGTTTTAGCCAACTAATTAACAAAATCAACAGAACGATACTGATTACAACAGACAAAACAGCCATAACACATCCCTGACAGGTGATTGTTTAATAAATAATGTAAACGTTTGCAGGAATCGGCGTCTGAGTCAATAACAAATTTTTAACATTCAACGAGTTATATTTATTTTTGGATGGCAGGGTAACTAAGGATAAAACGAGCGCCACCCAGAGGAGAGGTTTCTACTGTACAGTTTCCATGATGCCATTGCTGGATTCGGCGCACTATTGCCAGACCCAAACCGGCACCGCCTTTAAATCGATCACGACTGCTGTCCGGACGATAAAAGGGTTCAAATATACGTTCCCTGAGCTCGGGCTCCACACCGCAACCATCGTCATCTACCTGAATTAACACTCGTTGTTTTTGGGTGGTAATTCGCAGACAAACTTCCTTATTGGCATAACGAATGGCATTTTGCAGCAGGTTTTGCAACGCGCGTTGCACAAAGTGACCATCGGCCATAATAAACTGCTCGTAACCTTCAATGGTGAGCTTTTTATCGTGCTGATAAGACAGTTTTTTGACCATTTCCTGACACAAAGTCTTAACCGGAATTTCCGCCATATCCATATCCGGTGCCTGAGTTTCCATGCTGGAATAATCGAGCATTTCCTGTACCAGTTGTTCAAGCTCACTGATATCTTTTGCCATATCCTGCCATTTGTTGCTACCAGACTGCGGTTTGAGTGCCATAGCAAACTTTAAGCGGGCGAGAGGGGTACGTAATTCATGCGCGACTGCACCAGTCAATTCACGTTTATTGAGTAATAGTTGTTTAATTTCGTTGCTAAGTTGTTCAAAGGCGCTGGCAATGGTTTTAAGGGGGGAGTGACGAGACAGGCTAACTTTAGCCAGTGAACCATCGGCATGTAAGGTTTGAGTTGCCGTTTTAAGGGCATTGAGGTCACGCCATAGCGGCCAAACCCATAAGGCAAGCGGAATACTGAGTAAAATAAAAAAAATGCTACTGTACAGCATGTAGGACGTGGCTGGTTTTTCCTGTTGTGGAAAAGTGAGTTCCAGCAGACGCCCATCCGGCATTTTTACGTACAGTTGCTGACGGTCCAGTTTATCGTGTAATACAACAGGTAAGCCTTTGTTGAGCTTTTGTTCGATATTGTTTGGCCATACCATACTGCCGGGTTCAATCCACTGCATGGTCATATCGGCTTTTTGTGCTAACAGGTGTAAGTCTTGTTTCGGATAAAGTTGGCGCACCATATGACCTACCGCTTCTGCGGCGGGTTCATTGGGGGGAGTATTAGCGTAAAAAAGGTTATCCAGTGATGCTGCCAGCAGAATCAAAGAAAGGGCAATAACCAGATATAAACTAATAAATAAGCGGGCCATACCACATGCTCCGGGTTATTTGCCGTTGCCTGAATAATACTGGAACAAATTCTGCCTTTGCCAGACTACGCAGCTAGCGTTGAGTGTAACGCTGATTTTGTACATGTTATTTGTTCACTGTAAGCACTGCGGCTGATTTTATAGTTATTATTAAATTTAATTTTTAATCCCATGCATCAGGAACAAAGAAAAATCCTTTACCCCAAATGGTTTTTATACGATACGGATTTTGCTGGTTATCATATAGTTTTTTTCGCAAACGTGAAATTCTGACGTCAGCCGAGCGATCCAGCCCATCGTAGGGACGGCCAATTAAATCGTCATAAATCTGGTTTCTATCTACTACCTGCGAAGCGTTTTCCGCTAACATCCATAAAAGATCAAATTCATGACTGGTTAACTGGATCAGTTCGCCTTTCAGGCTAACTTCGCGCGATGCCCGGTTAATCATAAGCTGACCGAACTGCATTTGTTTGTTGGAGCTCACTGACTGAGGCGTCTGGACCCGGCGCAATAATGCATGAATACGCGCCAGTAGTACTCGTGGTTCTACCGGTTTAATAACATAGTCATCGGCGCCCAGTTCCAATCCTAATACCTGGTCAAAATTATCTTCCCGGGCAGTCATAAATAACAGCGGGCCTTTATAAGTGGCGCGAATACTGCGGCATAAACTAAAACCATCTTGTCCTGGCAGCATAACATCCAGAATCAGGATATCAGCTGGTCTGGTTTCCAGTGTTTGAGCTAACTGGCTTCCTTCACGCAGGCAGGTGACTTCAAATTTTTGTTCGCCCAAAAAATCTGCGACCAGAGAACTGAGTCTGTCGTCATCTTCGACCAATATAATATGAGGCATCAGAAAATACTCCAAGGACTTCGAACACGTCGCCGTTGGTTTTGTGGCATCAGGGTTTTAATTTTTAACATAGTGCTTAGTACGGGCTGTTTATCCTGATTAAGCAGGGTTAACTGACCGGGCTTTTGAAAGCGAACTTGCGCTGTTAATTCCTCTCCTGCACGTGTACAGCCTAGCGGAGTCTCTTCGAACATCACACAGTATTCACCGGTCGGTAGATCGGATAATTTCACCTTTACAGGTATCACGCACCAGTCTCCGGCTTTTTCCACAACACAGGTATTGGGTAACACTTTCCAGTTGGGCTCAGAAAAAGACTGAAAGGGAACAACCAACAACAAAAGTAACAAATAGATTCCTTTCAATCTGCCTCCCGATCAGAATCGGTAAGCTGCGCCAATAAAGGCGCTGGCCACAGAGTTGCGTTCAACCAATGGGCTGTCTGACATCGCTGAAGGTAAATGTTGATAACTGGCGCGCAGTACCCATTGCCAGTTTTCGGAAATTGGATGTCGTGCAAGAATTGATATACCGGGAAACCAGCCAGAGTTTGCATGGTAAAGCTGCGATTTTTCAACATTATCCAGTTCATTCAGTCCGTAATAATAGTCGAGTAATTTGCTGCTCTTCCATAAGGCTGACAGGGTCGTGGTAAAATTCCACTGGCTTACTTGCCAATTGTGTTTGTACTTTAAATCAAGTTGCTGACCATTGTAAGTATTTGATATGTCGTTTAAAACGCTAACCTGCCACAATCCGCTTTTGTTTTGATGTTGCCATCTGATTCCCGCATCAACAGCCCAGTCGCGTTTGCGTACATCTTTATAGGAAACCGCTTCCCGATCGAACTTTTCAACGGGAGAGGTTAATGAAGCCTGAATATCTGAAGTTGAAATTAATAACAGATTAGCTGGGTGCCAAAAACTGAAATAGGCGCGCTCGCTATTAAAACGCACGAAAGTTTCAACACTTTGTTTATTGGCCGGAGTCCACTGATAACCCAGTTCACCATTATCAAAATACGCAGACTCACCGTACCATGCGATATCCGGTAAGATAACCAGAGGAATATTGTCACTGTCATGCAATGGATTAAGTTTAACCCCAGCGCCCACTGCCAGCGAAAATTGCCAGCTATTAGGTTCGATACAGTCAGCTTTGGCTGAATCACAGGCAGAGGCAACGTGGCTGCAGACCAGCAAAGTTAATAAAAAAAAGATTGAGCGATTAGCCACAGAATACTCCTGATAATTTAGCGTGCGGAGTATAACAGTCGTTGTTATTGCGGCTCATCTGGCGGTTACAATTATTCACAATTCGATGCATTCTTGATCAGAAACCCTTGTCCTATATCGCTAGCATAAGTTTTGTTGAGTTGCCTCTTGTAGCTTTAATGTGACTGACCATGGAAGACCAGTCAACCCAATGTTCTGAAACTCGCAGCTGTTAGTGTGGCGCTCGCGGCTATGAGTGGAACCAGAACTTTGCCGCTATTGATAGCCGGATCGTCATGGATGACGATTCTTTTCTCTATCCCTCATGCTCTGTTTTTTCCGGAAAATGTTGCTATTCAGGTTTGATATTGCTCCCGTCTGGTTTGTGTCGCCACATCGACCTTTTATCAAACTATTGGTTAATTAAAGCGTTTCTCCCCTTCTTTTCTTGCAATCGTTAACATTTAAATCACACATTATTGAGTATTTAACAGGATAAAAGTGAGAACATGGGACTTAAAATCCCTGTTTAACCTGGGAATTCCACCTACAATGTTATTGAATTGGTTTTTTTATGTAAAAAATTAGCAAAATAATTGCAATCGATTGCAAATGTGGATACTTTACGTTCGAGAATAAAGTTGGGTAACTGGAATGATTCCTGGTGGACCTCAAAATAAAAAAGGAATGGTTCTTAAAACCCATTAGGTAAACCATCAACTTGGGATAGAGACAATGAAATACAATAAGCTAGCTGTTGCGCTGGCCGTAGCAACTGCCATGGGTAGCGCTACCGCTCAAGAGCAACAAGCAGACACGCAAAAAGAACAGAAAGAATTTGAGCAAATCGTAGTAACGGGTACGCCGGGCGGTACAGCGGTACGTAAAGTTGATGCCAGTTACGCCATTACCAACCTGTCTGCAGAAACTATGACTAAACTGGCGCCTAAGAGCACCGCGGAATTGTTCGTTGCTGTGCCTGGTGTTTGGTCTGAGAGTTCTGGTGGTGTTTCAGGCGCTAACGTGTTTGTACGTGGTATGCCTGGTGGTGGTGATGCGCCGTTCTTAACCGTTCAGTTGGAAGGTGCACCTGTGTACCAGCCACCAACAGTTTCTTTCCTGGAAAACTCTTCTTTATTCCGTATGGACGAAACCGTTAGCTTTATGGAAGCTCTGCGTGGTGGTCCAAACCCGGTCATTTCAAATGGTCAGCCTGGTTTAACGACCAACTTTATGTTGAAAGAAGGCACAGCAGGCACAGAAGGTACGATAAAATACACCACATCTGATTATGACTTACAGCGTTTAGATGCTGTTGTTAGTGGTGAGCTCGGTGATGACTACTACTTTATGATCGGCGGTTATGTTAAGAGCTCTCCGGGTATTCGTGATGCAGGCTTTACCAGCGAAAAAGGTCACCAGTTCACTATCAATCTGACTAAAGAACTGGATAACGGCAAAATCAATTTATACACCCGTGTTACCGACGATCACGGTGTTTGGTATTTACCCACACCTCTGGTTGATGGCGTAGATGCAGGTTACACCCAGATTGGAGTTAAAAACCGTCAGACTCGAATTCAGTACGGACCTAATGGGGATGCACTGGACGTTGATTTAGGTGATGGTCGTGGCTGGGACGGTTCAATCTCTGGTGGTAAAATTAATCTGGACTTAGGTTCTGGCTGGACCTTTACCGACCGTTTTAACTTTACTAAAGGTGATGCTAATACTTTTGGTTTAGTGCCAGACGGTAGTCCGGTCGCGTTAAGTTCGGTTGCTGATAACGGAGAATCTGCAGTAGGTATTTCTACCGGTAAAACCTACGGTGGTTCAACGCTGGTTCAGCAGATGGGCACCTGGGTTGTACTAAAAGAAATTGAGTCTTTCACTAACGATCTGGCCCTAAGCAAACAATTTGATAGCCTGAAAACCACCTTTGGTATGTACGCATCCAGCTTCTCTGCTAACGACTGGTGGGCTATTGGTAACCAGAAATATCAGGTTGTTGAACAAGGCGGTGAGCAATTAACCGGCATCGATTGTAACGACAATGCTGACAGTTGTGGTTGGAGCTATGATATCAACTCTGCTGGTGATGGTCGCACTCGCGCGTTTTATGGTGCATTTGAATATGATGTCAATGAGCAGCTTAAGCTCGATCTGGGTATTCGTCGCGAAAATCACGTGATTCAGTACACAGTTGATGAAGGGCTGGATGGTCAAATTGATAAGACTGTTGATTATGATAATAACTCAACCTCGTGGACAGTTGGTGGTAACTATTCACTAACTGATAATTCAGGTGTTTTTGCACGCTTAAACAGTGGTAGCAAAATGCCTTACTTTGATGATTTCCGTGATAACTACGGCAATTATCAAAATGGCAACGACCTGGTATTTGACGTTAAACAAAGTGAGTTCGGTTATAAGTTAGCTGGTGATAGTTACAGTTTATATGCCACTTTGTTTTATAACGAAGTGGAAAGCTCAAATACTACAGTACCTGGCGCCCCGGCAGATTTATCGGTAACCGAAGCAAAAGGTGTGGAAATTGATGCTAACTACATGTTTGATTTTGGTTTAAACATCAATATGAACGCGACTGTTCAAAACACTGAAATTACAGAAAGTACAGATACCAATACCATAGGTAAAGAGTCGCAGCGTCAGCCGGGCTGGCAGATGCGTATTACCCCAACCTATGAAATTGACTTAGACAATGGTGGTTATCTGACACTATACGGAACCATTGCTGCGGTTGATGACCGCTGGTCTGATAATGGCAATACCGTAGTATTAGACGGTTATACCAAGATCGATTTAGGTGCTAACTGGGAAATGACTGATAACTTTAACGTGCGAGTCTCGGTGGATAACCTGACGGATAAAGATGGATTAACTGAGGGAGATCCCCGTAATCCAGCAGCACCAAATGGTCGTTATATCCTGCCTCGCTCAGTTCGCCTGAGTGTTGGATACAACTTCTAAAGATGTTGTCCCCGAAAAGGTCACTGGAGGTTTTTCAGTGGCCTTTTCACCTTGCTAATAGAACAACTAACCATTAAATCAGTTTATTTTACCCCTCAATTTTGGTATTTAACGGAATAAAATATTAATAGCGAATAGTATAAAAAGGATTTGGGAGCTGACTTTGCCTCAAGATGACGTTAAATCAATTGCTGATATCGCCAAAATAGTTGGAGTATCGGAATCAACAGTTTCCAGAGCGCTAAGCAATAACAAGCTTGTTAGTGAAAAAACCCGCCTTAAAATTCAGGAAGTTGCGCAAGCGCATGATTTTAAAATCAATGCCAAAGCACGTGCGTTGCGTTTACAAAAAACCAATACCATTGCCGTGGTTGTATTATTTAAAGAGCATACCGGGCGTGGAATTTCCGATCCCTGGTTACTCGATATTCTGGGAGCCATCGCAGATGAGTTAACCTTGCATGGTTACGATATGCTGTTAACCAATACCCGTACCGCTTCCAATGACTGGCGTAATTATTATTTTGATTCAAAACGTGCCGATGGTTTGATTGTAATCGGGCAGGGTGTGCATGACTCTCGTATAGATGCATTGGCGAAAAGCTCTAAACCTTTTGTAGTGTGGGGAGCAGGGTTGCCGGGGAAAGATTATTGTACCGTGGGTAGTGATAACAAAATGGGCGCCTATTTAGCCGTTACTCACTTAATTAATCATGGTTGCCGCAAAATTGCCTTTTTAGGGGATATCAGTCACAGCGAAATGGAAATGCGCTGGCAAGGTTATTGCCTTGCGTTGGAACAATCCGGCATTAAAGTGAATCACGATTTATATCACATGACCGATTTCACCAGTGAAGCAGGTTACAACAGTATGGAACAGCTCATAGAGTCGAAGGTCGAATTTGATGCGGTATTTGCCGTAAGTGATGTAATTGCCTTGGGGGCGATGAAAAAGCTATCCGCCGCCGGGATAAATATGCCGGATGAAGTCGCAGTGGTTGGATTTGACGATGTGGCTATGTCGCTTTTCTGTCACCCGTCTTTAACAACAGTGCGCCAGCAAACTCAGGAAGGTGGTCGTCTGCTGGTCAATAAATTACTCAATAAAATAGCGGGTAAAGAAGTGAACTCACAGGTGATGGATGTGCAGCTTGTGGTGCGTGAATCCAGCCGCAAAGCTCATCTGTAACATAAGTGCGCAATCGTCCTGGCGTCAGGCTAACGCCAGAACTTGTTGCAGATTAAAGCTTTTGATATCCGCATAAACGACATCTGCCTGATATAATACCTCTGGCTGACCAATACCCACCGAATGCATTTTTGCGCTCACGATACTTTGTAATCCGGCAATCGAATCTTCAATACCAACACATTGATCAGCTGGCAGGAAAAATGCCTCGGCTACGGTTAAAAAGATCTCCGGGTGAGGTTTACCCTGCGCAACTTTGGCGGCATCCGCTACATAATCAAATTGATCTGCAATACCCAAACGCTCCAACACCATTTGCGCATTTTTGCTGGCAGAGGCTAAGCCAATATTAATGTTTTGTTGTTTTAACTGAGCAAATAATTCCGTGACCCCCTCAAACAAGTCTTTTGGGCTCATGTCATTAATGAGTTGCTGATAGTGCAGGTTTTTCTTATCTGCCAATGTCAGTTTTTGTTGCTCAGTTAAGTTTACATTCCCTTTTTTAAGGATGTAATCCAGTGAACCCATACGATCAACGCCTTTTAACTGTTCGTTGTCGTCGCGGTCAAAAGGAACAGCCAGTTCGTTAGCCAGAGCTGACCAGGCCAGATAGTGATATTCAGCGGTGTCTGTTAAGACACCGTCCAGGTCAAAGATAAATGCGTTAATAGCCATGTTTTAACTCGCGATTGATACAAGGTGTTGCGAGCTAAGCTCACAAACTTTTCCAGCATGATTAATGCTAATTGGTGCACCTTTAATCAATTGATATTCGGTCGCCCTGGCATTAACTGATACTTTAATGTGGCGTCCCTGATACTGCAGATTAAAGCTGTAACCTTGCCATCCCGCTGGTAATAAGGGGGAACTATAAAGCTCATTTGCACGATAACGTACCCCGCCAAAACCATGCACTATGCCTTTCCAGGAGCCTGCCATACAGGCGGTATGCACACCATGTTCTGTATTGCCGTGCAGGTTATCTAAATCCATGCGTACCGTGTTGTGATAAAAATCATAGGCACGTTTAAGATCGCCTGTTTCAGCATATTCAATACTATGAATACAACTGGATAAGGTTGAATCATGGGTAGTTAATGGCTCGTAATAAGCTAAATTACGCGCTTTAAGATCCTTATCAAATTTATCATCTAGCATATACATCGCCAGCACCACATCGGCTTGTTTAAGCACCTGATAGCGATAAATTACCAGCGGATGATAGTGCAGCAACAAAGGGTAGTGTTCCTGTGGGGTATTTTCAAAATCCCACTTCTGCTTGGCCAGAAAGGTGTCATCCTGTGGATTAATACCCAGCTTGTCATCGTAACCAAGATACATGTTACTTGCGGCTTGCTCCCAACTGGCTAATTCGGCTTCTGTTAACTCAATACGTTCACTCAGGCTGGCAAAAGCCTCTGCGGCATTCTGTTTAAATTCAGTGGCGATACGCAATGCAAACTCAAGGTGTGCCTGCGCCATGGCATTGGTGTAAAAGTTGTTATTGACCAAGGCGGTATATTCGTCTGGTCCTGTGACCATATCAATACAAAACTGCCCCTTGTGTGAGTCACTAAAGTGCCCCAGTTGTAACCACAATCTTGCGGTTTCAAACAACATTTCAGCACCTTGCTGCTGCATAAACTGCCAGTCACCAGTGGCGTTATAATAACTCTTAATTGCATGAGCTACCGCAGAGTTGATGTGGTACTGAGCCGTTCCTGCCGGATAGTAGGCCGAGCACTCATCACCACCAATGGTGCGCCACGGATACAATGCCCCTTTTGCGTGTGACATTTGTCTGGCGCGATTGCGTGCTCCGTCTAACGTATTAAAGCGGAAGGCTAAAAATTCGCGGGCGATTTCCGGGTTGGTTGCCAGCAAAAAGGGCATAACATACACTTCTGAGTCCCAGAAATAGTGTCCATCGTAACCGTGTCCGGTTAAGCCTTTAGCAGCGATATTGCTGGTACCGTTATGTCCGGATGACATGTAAAGATGCAATAAGTTAAAACGAATCCCTTGTTGTAAAGCCGGATCACCTTCAATTTCCACATCACTTTTATGCCAGAATTTTTCCAGCTCTTTGCAATGCAATGCCTTTAACTTATCCCAGCCAAGCTGTGCTGCCTGAGACAGTAATGATTTATTGTATTGCTGCAAGTTGTCGCAAAGACCATCGGTGTTATGTTGATACGATGCATATTTTATCAATTCAACCGGTTGGGCTTGCACCAATTCGATTTCATATTCGAAACCAACCTGCTTTTCCGTTTGAACTGGATTAAGCAAATACATGCCTGTTGGCAGTTGATGGTCAATAATGGAGCTAACCTGAAAATGGCTGTGATTTACCTGATGCAGCATGCTTGCACGGTTTTCTTCAATGCTGGCGTTTATCAGCTTCAGACTTTCTGCCATGTTGAGCTGACCAACACGCGGATCATCCGGATTGGGGCTAAAGCCATAGCTGGCATCCAGTAATGAGCGAACTTTAACCTTTCCATTAAAATTTAGCGCTTCAATCTTTATGCGGGTACAGAGTAAATTGCTCTCAGTTTGTGAAACAAAACGCTCGGTTGTGATGCGCAGCTTTTTACCGGTCGACGACTGCCACTCCATCGAGCGCGATAAAATCGCACTACGCAGACTTAATTCACGTGTGCAGGATAGCGCATTTTGAATATCGACAGTTTCATTATCAACGATGATTTGTATGCTTTTACCGTTTGGTACCTGAAGCAGTTTTTGGTTATGTGTTGCATAGCCATACGCCACTTCACCGTAGGTGATTTTTTCGTTGCTATACACACCATTGAGGTAAGTACCTTCGCAGCTGTTGGGACGATTACCCGGGTTTTCTTCCATGGTGCCCCGGGTTCCCAGATAGCCATTGGCGACTGCAAAAAGCGTTTCTTCATGCATCGCGGTACGAGGGTTCCAACCCTCAATACGTACATCCCAGGGGAGCATGTCGAATGATGTTTTTTCTGCCGAATGTTTCACTTTGAACCTTTAAATCAAAATCTAACTTATGGTGATAAGAGTATAGCTTGTTGCAATCGATTGCAATATTGTTATTGTCCGGTACACTAGCTGCTTAAATTGATTACAATTTATTTGCAAATCGTTTACTTCAATCTATTTCAAACAGGAAAATCCGTATGACGGACAATAAAAATAGAATACTGTTTTCACTGTTGCTGACTTACTTTGTTTTTGCCATTTTGCTTAACAGTGTAGGGATAGTGATACTTCAGGTTATTAACAGTTATGGTGTTACTAAAGAATCCGCCGCGATACTTGAAGGTTTTAAAGACTTACCCATTGCTGCTGTCTCTTTTCTGTTTGCTGCCTATTTACCACGTTTGGGCTATCGCAATGCCATGATGTTAGGTTGCGCTTTGGTTGCCGCTACCAGCGCCATGATGCCGCTTATTCCCGCATTTTGGATGAGCAAATTGATGTTTTTATTTGTGGGCATCGCCTTTGGTTTAATTAAAGTGTCATTGTATTCCAGCGTCGGCCTGATTAGTGATACACCGCAAAAACATGCGTCTTTGCTCAACATTATTGAAGGCACTTTTATGGTCGGTGTATTGTCTGGCTACTGGATCTTTGGAGCCTTTATCGATGGTGACGATCCTGCCTCTTTATCCTGGTTGAATGTATATTGGGTCTTGTTGGCATTAATTGCTGCTAATTTCGTTATTTTGTGGCGCACACCTTTCTCTAATCCGGTTAATGAACAGGTTAGTAGTCGCATTGAAGAATTTATGGATATGCTTAAATTAGCGTATCGCCCACTGGTGCTGGTATTTATTATCTCTGCCTTTTTGTATGTGTTAATCGAGCAGGGGATCGGTACCTGGCTGCCCACCTTTAATAATGAAGTATTGAATTTACCCGCGGATATGAGCGTTCAGGCCACCAGTATTTTTGCTGCCTGTTTGGCCATTGGTCGATTAAGCGCAGGTTTTTTAATGCGCAAAGTGAACTGGTATCTGATGTTGAATATTTGTTTAGTGGCAATGGGCATTTTAGTGGTTATATCGATGCCGCTGGCGAACCAGATGCACCCTGGCGGAGACAGTGGTTGGGCACATGCGCCGTTAGCTGCATTTGTATTCCCTCTGATTGGTTTGTTTATGGCACCGATTTATCCGGCGATTAACTCTATTATGTTAACGTCATTACCCAAAGTGCAACACTCGGCAATGACCGGGCTTATTGTGATTTTTTCAGCGTTAGGTGGCACAACAGGTTCAATTATAACCGGTGTGGTTTTCGGTAAGTTTGATGGCCAAACCGCGTTCTACTTCTCATTGATCCCGATTGGATTGATTCTGGTTTCTTTATATTTTTTCCGTAAAGGAACCTTAAAAATTCAACAAAGCTGCGTTTAATTACGCATGGATGGAGCCAGTGTCGCACTGGCTCTGAATAAAGACACAACGACCAGTGCCAGCAACGGAATATTTAATAACAGTAAGGTATGCCAGCCAGCGACCTGAATAACCCAACCCGCCGATAGTGAAACAATCGCCTGAGCACTGAAAATACAAAAATCGTTAAAACCCTGTACTTTAAGTTTCTCCGACGCTTCATAAGATTGCGGTAGCAAGGTGGTGGCGGCGACAAACATAAAATTCCAGCCTGCACCGAGCAATACCAATGCCCACCAGAAATGCAGGAAATCCTGTTGCCATGCACCAATGATAAGACATATCACCATCAGTATTATGCCGCTAATTAACAGTTTCACTGCACCTAATTTGCGAATCAAAATACCGCTAAAGAGTGAAGGCAGGTACATAGCAACGATGTGGCTTTGAATAACCCATTTCGTTTGTTCAAGGCTGTGATGAAAGTGTACATGCATACTGATTGGTGTTGCGGTCATGATAAAGCTCATGACAGCATAGGCACACACGCCACCAGTCAGTGCCAGAAGGAACAAAGGCTGTCTGGCAATTTCAGTTAGCGTACGCCCCTTGCTCACCTCTTCGTTTTGCTCTGTTTGATGTTCACGGTATATCAGTAAAATGATCAGGGCAGCTGTCAGGCATATCGCCAATAGCACATAGGAACCTGCAAACTCTGCGTCAAGCAAATAGCGCCCGGATAGCCCCAATTCGGGCCCAAGAAAAGCGGCAACCAAGCCAGCAATGAGTAGGGTTGAAACAGCCTTCCCCGCCTGTTCTGGTGCAACTGACTCCATTGCGGCAAATCGAAACTGCAATGTTGCTGCTAACGGAAAACCAAATAACAAACAGCTCAAACACAGTAACCAGAATTGCCCAGTGCCGATGCTCTGCATGGCAATAAAACAGTTAGCGATGCCGAATGCCATCGCCACAATAAAACCTTTTTTGCGGCCAAAGCGACGTACAAAGCGAACAAAAGGCAAAGTGAACATAGCTATGCCAATTACCATAGCGGTAATGGGGAGTGTGGCGAGTTCAGGTGTTGGTGCTATTGAAATACCAACAAAACCACCAGTAAAAACGATCAAGGGGCCTGTGCACGCGATAAAGCACTGTGCCAGCATCAATACCCATACTGTTGGAGACAAACCGGAAAAAATTTGGCGCATCAGGGCATTAACATCAGTGTTGCAGTACCCAGGAAAGCGAATATACCGACTACATCGGTAATGGTGGTCAGAATCACACTACCCGCTAAGGCTGGGTCAATATTCATGCGCTGCATTAAAATTGGTAAGGTTGCACCTGCTAAACCGGCAGCAACCATATTGATCATCATGGCAAAGGCGATAATCGCACCTAACATCACATCCTGTTTCCATAAGGCTACAACGGATGCAATTAATACCGCCCAGATAATGCCGTTAAGCGCACCTATTGCCAGTTCTTTGATTACTAATGGTTTTGAGTTGCCCGGACTCACGTGTCCCAAGGCCATACCACGAATAACCAGCGTCAGGGTTTGGTTACCTGCCACACCACCCATACTTGGTACGATTGTGTTAAGAATAGCTAAAACAGCAAGCTGGCTTAATGTGGCTTCAAATAAATCGCTAACCGCTGCGGCTAAAAGGGCGGTAAATAAGTTTACCCCCAACCAGATTGAACGGCGGCGGGTTGATTTCATGATTGGCGCGTAGGTATCGGCTTCATCATCTAAACCCGCCATACTCATCATCGAGTGTTCAGCGTCTTCACGAATAATATCAACCACGTCATCGATGGTAATCCGGCCTAACAGGTGATTTTCTGCATCAACGACCGGGGCTGACAACCAGTTATAACGTTCGAATAATTTGGCCACGTCACGTTCGGGCATTTCTACTGGAATGCCTTCTGCGTTTTTAGTCATCAGCTCTTTAACTGTCATGTCAGTACGAGCAGTCAGTAACTTGGTTACCGGCACATATCCGACTAATTTGTCGTGACGGTTCACCACATAAAACGTATCGGTATCTTCGGGCACGTCGCCTTTTAAGCGCAGGTAACGCAGGATAACATCAATCGTAACATCGGGACGCAAGGTGATGGTGTCGGTGTTCATGACGAACCCCGCTGTTTCTTCACCGTAGGCTAAGGCTTTTTCAGCCCGTTGCCTATCCTGGAAATCCATCGAGGACAACACTTCCTGCACTGTGTCATCTGGTAGTGTGCGTAGCAGTTCTACCAGATTATCGGTATCCATATCCTCCACGGCATCGGCAACTTTTTCCGGTACCATATTGCGGATAATGCCGTTACGTACATCTTCGGACAGTTCTTCTAAAACATCACCGTGAAACTCGGGATCAATAAGTTGCCATAGCTCAGTACGAACCTTGGATGGCGTGGACTCCAGTACTAAAGCAACATCACAGGCAGGCATGTTATGTAATGTCTTGCGCACCTGTACGTACATGCCATTACTCAGCGCATCAGTGATGTGCTGGAGCTGGCTGGTACTGTATTGCTGTTCGGTGGTGTCTGACATACGGGCGGGCCATCGCAACTTATTGATTTTATGCTACTAGTTTAGTGGATGCGCGCAAAGATATCAGCACAAATTTTAATAACTGGTGCTGCAACAAAGTGTTAGTTCAGGAGAGAATACAGATTATTCGTCTTCGTTAAATTTTTTAGCGATTAAATCTTCTACAGCTTGTAATGCTGCTTCAGCGTCAACACCTTCGCTGATCACATTAATTTGTTTACCCTGATGACTTTCCAGCATCATTAAACCTAAAACACTATTAGCGGACGCAGTTTTATCCTGTTGTTTTATAGTGATTTCGGCATCGAATTGATTCGCCAGTTTGGCTAATTGGGTTGCCGCTCTGGCATGTAATCCAAGTTTATTCTGGATAGTGAGCGTTTTTTCTATTCGGTTCATTGATTAGCGTTTTTCCGGTAAAGCATGGTTGAGATCACGGTGACGAATTTGCACATCGGGATGGCTACTACGGATATTGGCACACAAGGTCTCAGCGACATACACTGAACGATGTTGTCCACCAGTACAGCCAATGGCGATGGTGACATAACTGCGATTATTGCGCTCGAGGTGAGGTAACCAGGTAGTGATGAGGTTCTGAATTTGCCAGATAAATTTGGTTACTATGGGTTGGGCGCCGAGGAAATTCTGGACTTCGGGATCGAGCCCTGTTTGATGCTTTAAATCCGGTTCCCAGTGCGGGTTAGGTAAAAAACGCGCATCAAATACATAGTCGGCTTCTTTGGAAATGCCGTATTTAAAACCAAAAGATTCAAATACAATCACCAGACGTGAGCTTTTTTTGCCCAAAATACGCTCACGCACCAGTTCAGCTAGCTGATGTACCGACAGTTCAGTGGTATCCAGATAAAGATCAGCACGTTCTATAATGGGAGCCAATAAAGTGGTTTCGGCGACAATGGCTTCACTAAGCGAAATATTCTGGCGTGATAACGGGTGTAAGCGTCTTGTTTCGCTGAAGCGTTTGATTAACACGTCGTCACTGGCATCCAGATAAACGACTGTCATATCCCAGCTGTCTGGTAAATAATTGAGTATTTCTGCCAGTTCTTCCGGATCTTTTGGCAGGTTACGCACATCAATACTCACCGCAACCTGATCATATTCGTCTACTACTGTGTGGGTCAGAGTCGGTAATAAATTAACAGGCAGGTTATCAACACAGTAATAACCTAAATCTTCCAGTACCCTGAGTGCAATCGATTTGCCTGAGCCGGATCGTCCACTGATCACCATTAATTTCATATTATCGCCTCATACAAATCGTGATTTGTCTCCGCCTGCCGTAATTTTTTTAACACATCCTTATCATTGAGCTTACCCGCAATGGTGGCCAGAGTTTGTAAATGCCCCTGCGCTTGCTCGGCGGGCACCAGCAATGCGAAAAAAATATCTACCGGTTTGTTATCAATTGCGTCGAAGGAGATAGGAGACTGGCAGGTGATCAAAACTCCCACGACTTTATCTAAATCATTTAATCGACCATGGGGGAGGGCAATACCATTGCCTATGCCTGTACTACCAACTTTTTCACGGTTTAACAGGCTTTCCAGAATATCGTCGCTGGAAAACTGGGGTAAAGCGCGATGCGCTATATTGGCAATGGTTTCGAGAATTCGTTTTTTGCTTGAATCTTCGGCTGCACACTGAGTGCAGCCGGGACTAAGTATGTCTTTAATTTCCATTAAAATTCAACTGCTTGATAAGTTAGTGGCGATTCATTTTTTCCTTATGCTTAATCACCTGTCTGTCCAGTTTATCGATTAGAGTATCGATTGCCGCATACATATCTGGTTTTTCAGCCGTGGCAAATACTTCTGCTCCTTGCAAATGTAAGGTTGCTTCGGCCTTTTGGCATTGTTTCTCTACATTGAGGATCACATGCACATTATTGATATGGTCAAAGTGTCTTTCCAGTTTGGTAAATTTTGTATCTACGTAATTGCGTAAAGAGTCGGTAATTTCGACATGATGGCCAGTAAGGTTGATTTGCATAGTGCTACTTCCTTAATTTTGGCGCAACGCTGCTATAGCAGACTTTTGCGTTGGTTAGACGGTGGAATCATTAATGATTCGCGGTACTTTGCTATTGTTCGCCGGGCCACTTTAATACCCTGGTCGGCTAACAAATCGGCAATCTTGCTATCACTCAACGGTTTACTCGGGGTTTCTGCGGCCACTAATTTTTTTATCAGGGCACGGATAGCCGTTGAGGAACATTCTCCTCCATTTTCTGTTGCGACATGGCTGGAGAAAAAGTATTTCAATTCATAGATACCACGCGGTGTATGCATATACTTTTGTGTTGTCACACGCGAAATAGTGGATTCGTGCATGTCGACCATTTCCGCTACATCATTTAACACCATGGGTTTCATTGCTTCAGGACCGTATTCAAAAAATCCCTGTTGCTGTTGAACTATGCAGTTAGACACTTTCAACAGCGTTTCGTTGCGGCTTTGCAAACTTTTTATAAACCACTTGGCTTCCTGCATGTGTGAACGAATAAACTGGCTGTCACTGGAATTTTTGGCATTACGACTCATGGCCGCATATTGCTGATTTACATTTAGTTTTGGCAAGCTGTCCGGGTTCAGTTCTACTACCCAACGCCCGTTCTTCTTCATAACCGACACATCAGGAATCACGTATTCTGGTTCGGCAGTAATCAGTGCATTGCCGGGGCGTGGATTTAGGTTTTGGATTAAACGGATAGTTTCGCGCAGCTGTTCTTCATTCAGGCGGGTTTTGCGCATTAATGTGCGGTAATCCTTGCTTGCCAGTAAATCCATATATTCGGTAATTAACAAGCGCGCTTCGTTTAACCAGGGGGTATCGTCAGCAAACTGTGCTAACTGAACCATCAGACATTCGGTGGGATTACGCGCCCCAACCCCGATAGGGTCAAACATTTGAATGCGTTTTAATACACAGTTTACTTCGTCCAGATCGATTTCGTCATCGTCCATACTGGCCAGAATTTCTTCTGTGGAAACCGTCAGATAACCAGACTCATCTATCGAATCGATAATCGCGGTGGCAATGGCAACATCTGTTTCACTGAAATGAGTAAGCCGCATCTGCCATAACAGATGCTCCTGAATATTATCCGTGGTTTCGCCCTGGTAAATCTGATCATCTTCACCAGATATAGGCGCAGCAGGAGCTGAAGAGGCGCTGTAATATTCATCCCAGGTGGAATCGATAGGCAGTTCGTCAGGTAATTCATTCTTTTCCAGTGCTTCACCAGATTCCATGGCATCAGCATCTGTGTGTTCGTTGTCACTGTTATTTTTATCAGAGTCAGGCAAATCGTGGTTTTCTTCAACTTCGAGCAAAGGGTTAGCGTCCAGCGCTTCCTGAATTTCCTGTTGAAGATCAATCGTCGACAACTGCAATAAGCGTATCGCCTGTTGCAGCTGTGGTGTCATTGTCAGTTGTTGGCTGAATTTTAGTTGTAATGAGGGCTTCATTTACTTCTTATATCGTCCCGTGTGTTGTAAACCAGAAATGACTGCATCCCTTGTTGTTTTGTCGTTTGTTAAACTATAGCCTGAATTGGTCGCCCAGGTACACATCCCTGACTTGCTGGTTGCTGAGGACCTGTTCGGCATTACCCTGAGCAATAAGCTCTCCATGACTGACAATATATGCTTTTTCACACACATCAAGTGTTTCGCGCACGTTATGGTCTGTTATCAGTACACCAATCCCTCTGTCTTTAAGTTGGTTTATAATTTTTTTTATATCGGTGACCGAAATAGGATCGACTCCAGCAAAGGGTTCGTCAAGCAAAATAAATTCCGGGTTGGCGGATAAGGCTCTGGCAATTTCAACCCGACGCCTTTCACCGCCAGACAGGCTCATTCCCAGGCTATTGCGGATATGATTTATATTGAATTCATCTAACAGCTCATCCGCCTGTGCCTCACGTTGCTCTTCGGTTAAGTCTTTACGTGTTTGTAAGATGGCCATTAAATTTTGCCACACGGTCAGCTTACGAAAAATAGAGGATTCCTGAGGTAAATATCCGATCCCGCGTCTGGCTCTCACATGCATGGGTTGTAAGGTTAGCTCATCATCATCGATAAAAATCTGACCTTTATCCAGCTGTACCAAGCCTACTATCATATAAAATGTGGTGGTTTTTCCTGCACCATTGGGGCCGAGTAAACCGACTATCTGGCCGGTTGATACCTCTAAGCTTACATCACTAACCACCTGTCGTGATTTGTAAGATTTGGCTAAATGACTGGCCTTAAGGGTTGCCATTGGCGTCTTCCTGTGTGCTGGGCTGATATATGGTGATAGTACGGCCATCTTCGTTATCACTGCCTTTGGCATTAAATTGTTCATTTTCCATATCAAACTCAATTCGTTCCGCTTTTACCATTGAGCTTTGCAAATGTAGTTCTGCATTGTCGGTTAACGTTAATACCCGGTTATTTAGCGTGTAGCGAATCTCATCAGCTACCGCTTTTATCATGCTGCCATCATTGGCTTTTTGCTGATAGGAGGCGGGTTTGCCTTTGGCGATAAATACCTCATTGCCCGGACCGTCTTTAGCATCGATAAATACTTCATCAGCATCAATCACCAGCGAACCCTGCGTGATATGCACGTTACCGCTGTAATAACCTGACTTTTGAATGCCATCGGCTGCATTGTTTTCTGACAGGATCTGTATTGTCTGTTTAAAGTCCGACTTGTCAGCCAAAACACCAAAAGAGGCTGTAACAAGTAATGCCAGCGCAGCGCTACGGAGTAGGGCCGGGAGAGAAAGTCGATTTCGCATGATTTAGTAACTCAAAAGTACGTTTTTCGAGGTTGGCGCTAAAGCCTTCCCCCTGAATGACATAATTCTTACCACTGATCTTTACCAGTTGATCAGAGGTTAATGTCCGGTTGTTAAGGTCGATTTCCACATAATCGGTTTTCATGGTTTGGATAAAGCCATCTTTATCTAAACTTTTTACCGTTACGTCATCTTCCAGTTGCAGGCGATTATTTTCATGTAATGTGCCTTCCTGAGCTGAAATCTGCCACTGATTTTGACCATTTTCATCAAACAAGTTATACATGGGCTGTTCAAACAGTGTGAAGCCAAGCAACTGGTAATGTTCCATATGTTTGGCAAATACCTGATAACTGAGTTCACCTTTACTGTTGTATAGCGTATTTAACATACCATCAGCCAGATAATTTGGACGCCATGCCTCTTCTGTTTCATCCAACGGCACCACTTCATCTGTTGAGATCCATTGATCATAATTAAGCGCAACCACCAGAATAAACAGCAAGCAAATGCTGATAGTGACTTTGTTCATGTGCTGCTTCCGTGCACCAGTGTCAGTTTTTTATGAGCATGCAAAAGTAAATCACATACTTCTCTTACCGCACCAAAACCACCGTTTAAATGGGTGATGTAGTCAGCTTGCTTGCGTACAAAGGGGTGTGCGTCGGCAACGGCGACACTGACACCTGCCAAATTAAACATACCCAAATCGGGCATGTCATCACCGATACTGGCAACTTGTTGCGCAGATAGCTTTAACTGCTTCATCAGTTTTTCAAGTGCGGGACCTTTGTTCTCTTCACCCTGAATAATATGGGCCACGCCAAGGCTGGTCATGCGTTGTTCTACAATATTAGAACGTCGGCCAGTAATTACCGCCAGTGTTACACCTATATTCTGTACCGCTTTTACACCATACCCATCACGGGTATGAAACGCTTTTAATTCTTCTCCCTGATTGCCCAGATATATTCGGCCATCAGAAAAAACACCATCAACATCGCAGGCCAGTAATTTGACACGACTAAGACGGCTAATGAGTTGTGAATCCAGTTCACCATATAAGGTTTGTGTAATTGCCATTTTGTTCGCCAGTTTCCTGCTAATGACCTAACCGAGTAAAATAAATTGATAAGCTATGAACAATGCCAGTAATAGTCCACCCTGCCAACGGCCAATTTTACGTTTACCGCCAAAACTGAGGCTGAAAATAACCAGTAATACCGTTAGTGCTAACATAACATAGCTATCTCGATGGGCTGCATCTGTATCAATAACACCTGGCGCGATAAGAGCAGGCATAGCGAGCACTGCAAGAATGTTGAATATATTCGAGCCGATGATGTTACCCATCGCCATGTCGTCCTCACCTTTGCGCATACTTACAATACTCGCTGCCAGTTCTGGCAAACTGGTACCTATGGCGATAATAGTCAGGCCGATCACTAAATCACTCATACCAAAAAACCTGGCAATATTTACCGCAGAATCCACCATAATATTGGCACTCACTGGCAGCAAAATCATGCCAATGATCAACCATAATATGGCCCTTGAGCTATTGACGTCTAAATCCAGCTCCTCTGCAATTTCCTGTTCCAGCCGGTCTTTTTTATCCGCATGCATTGATAACCAACACACCCCAAAGATGGTGACAAAAAAAGCGACCAGTAAAATAATGCCTTCAGTCTGGGTTAAAGCATTGTCTGACATGAAGTACACACCCAGCAGGGTAGCGATCACCATTAAAGGGATTTCTCGCTTAAGGGTGGTTGATGCGACCAACATAGGCTTAAACAGCGCCGTCGCACCTAATACCAATGCAATATTTGTAATGTTGGAACCAATTGCATTTCCAATACCGGTATCCGGATTACCATTTAAGGATGCAGTAAATGACACCATTATTTCTGGTGCGGAGGATCCCATGGCTACAATGGTTAACCCTATAATCATTGGCGAAATACCAAATTTCGCTGCAACCGCAGAAGCACCATATACAAACCGGTCGGCGCTCCAACTAAGTAAAATGAGTCCTAAAATGAACAATCCACAATCAAAAAGCATGCTGCCACTATATTAATTCAGCGAATAATGGAATTGTCGCAAAAAGCTATGCTTTTGCCTATGCTCCATCAGTATTTTACGCAGATTTTACTTTGTAAGCTTTGGTAACTGCTATAAAAATAAGCGTTTTTCCGATCTTAAGCTAAAAAGTGTAATTAAAATTACATCTTGTAACTTTTTAATATTTCTCATTAGCATTGAAAAAAATTAAAATGCCTTCACTTCACTAGGATGCAATTCTAGGATTGCGTTTTTCTTCTCAGTAAAAGTAGGATTTTCAGCACAAGATGGATTATCTGGTAGAGATAAATAACCTGACATTTAAACGTGGAGAACGTGTTATCTATCAGGATATTTCCATGCGGATTCCGAAAGGAAAAACCACCGCCATTATGGGTCCCAGCGGAATAGGAAAGACCACTATGCTGCGCCTGATCGGTGGGCAGCTTAAACCTGATAGTGGTGATATTCTTTTTGCAGGGAATTCCATTCCTTCTATGAATCGTCATCAGTTGTACAAAACACGTCGCGATATGAGCATGCTATTTCAAAGTGGTGCTTTATTCACTGAGCTGACGGTGTTTGATAATGTTGCTTATCCTTTGCGTGAGCACACTAAACTATCCGAATCGTTAATTCGTACCATCGTGCTATTAAAGTTACAGGCTGTGGGATTACGTGGCGCCGCACAATTGATGCCAAGTGAATTGTCTGGTGGCATGGCTCGTCGAGCGGCACTGGCGCGTGCAATTGCACTTGATCCTCAGCTGATTATGTATGATGAACCCTTCGCCGGTCAGGATCCCATTTCCATGGGGGTATTGGTTAAACTGATTAAAACGCTTAATGATGCGTTGAATCTCACCAGCATAGTGGTTACCCATGATGTGGACGAAGTGATGAGTATTGCTGATTACATATACATTGTTGCTGACAAAAAAGTAATAGGTGAAGGTTCACCTGAGCAAATCCGAAATAGTGACTCAGAGTTGGTACAACAATTTTTGCAGGGGCAGGCTGATGGCCCTGTACCATTCCATTTTCCCGCTGAGTCATTTAAGCAGCAACTATTAAGCGGTGGTAAATCATGAATTGGCTGGCGAATTTGGGTGCCTGGGTAATTGAAAAGATCGCCGCAACCGGGCGTGCTTCTCAGGTTTTATACGGAGCTTTGGTTGCGGTCCCGCGTCCAATAAAAAATACGCCTCTGGTGATTCGTCAGATGTATGTTGTGGGTGTGCAATCGCTGTTGATTATTGTGGTGTCTGGCCTGTTTATCGGCATGGTGATGGCATTGCAAGGTTATACCATCTTAGTGGATTACGGTGCCGAGGACAGTTTAGGCCCTATGGTGGCTTTGTCTTTACTACGCGAGTTGGGGCCGGTTGTTACTGCGCTGTTATTTGCCGGGCGTGCTGGCTCTGCGTTAACTGCAGAAATAGGGCTGATGAAAGCAACAGAACAGCTAAGTAGTCTGGAAATGATGGCGATTGATCCGTTGCGCCGGGTTATTGCGCCACGTTTTTGGGCTGGATTTATTTGTATGCCGATGTTGGCAGTGATTTTTAGTGCTGTTGGTATTCTTGGGGGGCATTTGGTCGGTGTCGACTGGCTGGGTGTGGATAGCGGTAGTTACTGGTCAATTATGCAGTCTACGGTGGACTTTCGGGCTGACGTATTGAATGGCGTGATTAAAAGTTTTGTGTTTGCTGTAATTGTAACCTGGATTGCAGTATTTAAAGGATATGACTGCTTACCTACATCGGAAGGCATCAGTAAAGCAACAACTGAAACAGTTGTACACTCTTCGTTAACGGTTTTGGGGCTGGATTTTATCCTGACAGCCCTGATGTTTGGGATTGAATAAATGAATTCTCGTAAAATTGAATTAGTCGTTGGATTTTTTGTCGCATTAGCTATCGCAGCAGTATTGATGCTGGCATTTAATGTTGCTAACAAAGGTATTACTGGTGAAGGTGAAACCTACGATCTATATGCTAAATTTGACAATATAGGCGGTTTAAAAGTGCGTTCAGCGGTTAAAGTAGGTGGAGTTACTGTTGGTCGGGTAACCTCAATTAAACTGGATGATAAAGATTTTACTCCGGTTGTCACCTTAACTATCGCCAAGCAGTACACAAACTTTCCGGAAACAAGTTCGGTGTCCATTTTGACGTCGGGATTGTTAGGAGAACAATACGTAGGTTTACAGCCTGGTTTTTCATTTGATGGTATCGAGCCACTGAAAGAAGGTGATTTTATTGAAGACACCAAATCGGCTTTGGTACTGGAAGATTTGATTGGTCAGTTCCTGTTTAGCAAATCAAAAGACTAGGAGAGGTAATAATGGGTAAGTTGCTGAGAAGTGTCGCGGTTATTACGTGTTTGCTTATCAGTCATGTGACATTGGCACAGGACAGTGAAAACCCCTACGAGATGGTGAAAGAAGCGGGAACCCGGACCTTTGACAGAATTAAGGCCGAGCGTGAGCAAATAAAGAAAAATCCGGATATTTTGCGTACCATCATGATCGAAGAACTGCTCCCGCATGTGGATTACAAATTTTCCGCATTAAAGGTGCTGGGTAAACAATTTAAAAATGTGCCGCAGGACAAAATCCCTGAATTTATTCAGGTATTTCGTGATTATCTGGTAACAACTTACGCTATCGCGATGGCGCAATATGATAATCAAACTGTCGTATTCGAACCTGCTCAACCCATCGACGATGATCGCATGGTAACCGTTCGTGCCCTGGTGAAAGAACCCGGACGCCCAGATATTAAAATTGCGTTTAAAGTACGCAAAAACAGCCGTACAGATGAGTGGAAAGCGTTTGATATGGTAGCCGAAGGTATTAGCCTGTTATCCAGTAAACAAAGCGAACTGGAAGGTATTATCCGTCAGGAAGGCATTGATGCTGTGATTAAACTGCTTAAAGAAAAGAATGCCCAGTCAATTGTGCTGGATGATAAAACAGAGGCGAAATCCTGATGAACAAAACATTATCCATTAAACAACAGGACAATGTTTTTGTATTTAGTGGTGATCTGCTCGCTGTAAATCTGGCAAATCCATGGCAACATCGTTACAGCGAATGGCAACAAGCGGGTAACGAGTTGCAGTTTGATTTGGCCGAGGTTAACAACATCGATACCGCGGGGCTGGCATGGTTAATTGAACTCAGTGGTGAATGCGAGAAGGCAGGTAAAAAGCTGTCGATTATCAACCTGCCTAATTCTTTGATCAAATTAGCAAAAATGAGCGACGCTGAAGACCTTTTACCGTTACAATAGGGCCAATTGTTTGTTGAAAAAATAGATTGGCCATGCAAATCCCAGATATAGAATCCGTATTAAAAGAATCCCTTTCCCTGACTGAGCTGGTTGTTACCGGTGATGGCTCTCATTTCCAGATAATTGCTGTGAGTGACATGTTTGCAGACATGTCACGGGTTAAAAAGCAGCAAACCGTTTATGCACCTTTAAAACCTTTTATTGCCGATGGCAGTTTGCATGCGGTATCGATTAAAACCTTTACTCCTGAGCAGTGGGTTAAAGAGAAAAAATTTAATATGCCAGGAGCCCTTTAATGGAAAAATTAAGTATTCAGGGTGGTTCGGTTTTACAGGGGGATGTAGTTATATCCGGCGCCAAAAATGCAGCGCTCCCTCTTTTAATTGCTAGCTTATTAACCAAACAGAAATGTCGTTTTACTAACGTACCCGACTTAAGAGATATCACCACGACACTGGATCTATTGTCCATTATGGGGGCCAAAACCACCCGTGAAAATGATGTGGTTACAATTGATAACAGTGAGCTGAATAGCCATGTTGCGCCTTATGAATTAGTTAAAACCATGCGTGCGTCTATTTTGGTGCTCGGGCCTATACTGGCGCATTATGGTCAGGCTGAAGTTTCGTTACCGGGCGGCTGTGCGATTGGTGCCAGACCAGTGAATTTGCACCTAAACGGTTTACGTCAGATGGGCGCCAATATCGTGATGGAAGAAGGTTACGTAAAAGCTTCTGTTGATGGGCGTTTAAAAGGTGCGCGTATCTTTATGGATGTAGTTAGTGTTGGCGCTACCGAAAATCTTATGATGGCAGCAGCGTTGGCTGAAGGCTCTACTGTACTGGAAAATGCCGCACGTGAGCCGGAAATTGTAGATTTAGCTAATTGCCTGAATCAAATGGGTGCCAGAGTTAAACATGCAGGCACTGATAAAATTACCATTGAAGGTGTGGCTGAGCTCAATGCATGTGATTATCGTGTATTACCTGATCGTATTGAGACCGGTACCTTTCTGGTGGCTGCAGCGGTAACCGGTGGCAAAGTTAAATGCTTGAACGCCGCACCTGAAACACTGGATGCAGTGTTAAGTAAGCTGCGTGAAGCCGGTGCGATTGTTGAATGTGGTGATGACTGGATTGAGCTGGATATGCAAGGTAAACGCCCGGCCAGTGTTAATATTAAAACCGCTCCTCATCCGGGTTTTCCTACCGATATGCAGGCTCAGTTTGTAGCTTTAAATGTAATTGCGTCTGGTACAGGAGTGGTTACCGAAACCATTTTTGAAAACCGTTTTATGCATGTACCGGAATTGCAGCGCATGGGAGCTGTAATCGATCTGGAAGCCAATAATGCTGTATGTCGTGGTCACTCCAGTTTGAATGGCGCACAGGTGATGGCAACCGATTTACGTGCATCTGCCAGCTTAGTTATTGCCGGACTGGTTGCGAAAGGGGAAACTATTGTTGACCGTATTTACCATCTGGACCGTGGTTACGAATGCATTGAAGCTAAATTGAATGGATTGGGCGCCAATATTAAACGCGTGAGTTAGGTGATCTAAGAAGCTCCTAACTCACCAATAATGACAGGGACAGTCATTATTTTCTTGTTGCGGATAATTTCAAAGGTAATTTCATCACCGGGCTTGGTTTCCGCCACAATGTCCAGTACCTGCAAAACACCTTCCACTTGGGTATTATTAACTTTGGTGATGATATCTTCAGGACGTAACCCCGCTTTAGCTGCCGGACCAAAGGGCTCAATATGCGTCACTAAAATTCCAGGTAGCATATTTTTAGGATCACGTTCTTCATTGGCCGATATGCCTAAGTAGCCACGAATTACCCGTCCATTGGTAATAATTGAATCCATAACTTTTTTTGCCAGCTCGTAAGGCACGGCAAAAAAGATACCGGCTACATCTTTTACCCGATTTTGATTATCAAGTGTTTTGAAATTGGCGTTATTAATTCCAACCAAAACACCATTGGAATCTACTAAAGCACCACCTGAATTGCCTTCATTTAATACCGCGTCCATCTGAATAAAACCGGCATAACCATTACTGTTAGTTAAGTAGTTACTTAAGCCGTTACGACCTGTTGCACTGATAACACCTTGAGTAATGGTTTTACCCAGGTTGTAAGGATTGCCAATAGCGAGCACCACATCGCCTACGCGAGTATTGGTTTGCTCACGTTGCGGAATAACAGGTAAATTTTCTTCATCAATTTTAAGCACGGCCAGATCGGTATAAGGGTCCTGACCCACTTGCTGAGCGTCTAGAATACGGCCATCGCTTAATCTGACGCTAATGGTTTCTGCATTTCGGATAACGTGGTAACAGGTGAGAATATAACCCTGCTCGCTCATAATTACGCCGGAGCCTAAACTGGCCCTTTCTACCTGGCGTCCCCGATAGGGGAATGGGCGTGTTTCAATTCCTGTACTATATATATCAACCACAGCGGGCGTGGCAGATTTCACCGCTTCATGGAAGCTTACGCGGTCATTAGCTGTAGAGGGCTGATTAAAGAGTCTCAACTCTAGACCTGTGCCCTGGCGCAAATCGGGAATGAGCAGTAACATCACTGCAGATACCACGACGCCGAGTAAGATGGATTTTGTAAAAAAATAACCCCAGCTGCGCTTTTTCACGATGCTCCGACTTTAGATAAGGATGTTTGGCAAAATAATAGCATTGGGTTGAAACAGAAGATAGCGGCTAGTCGCCGCTATCTTGCAGATTTTATTAAGGTTTATCGAACAACCAGGAATACAGAGCTGTCTCCGCGTTTGACGTTCAGTGCGATAACACGCGGGCTATCGGATAACTGTTTACGCAGTTCTGCCACAGATTCAACACGGTGACGGTTAACGCCAATAATCACATCGCCTTCTTGTAAACCAACGCGAGCTGCTGGAGAACGTGCTGCCAGCTGACTGATTTCAACGCCTTTATCGCCGCTTTTGGTTTTACCATTGGACATAACCGCACCTTCCAGTGAAGGATGGATTTCTTCGGCCGTGATATTGGCGGCTTCGTAATCACCTAATGTGGCAGTAATGGTTTTTTGTTTACCGTCACGCACCACTTTCAACTCTACATCTGAACCTGCGCCCAGTGTGCTAACTTTGGCACGTAGTTCCAGAAAACTGTGAATCGTTTTTCCATTAACCGCAGTAATGACATCGCGTGCGGCTAATCCGGCTTTTTCAGCCGCTGAATCAGGTGTAACTTCACGTACTACCGCACCCTGATTAATATCTAATCCCATGGCGTCTGCGAGATCTGCATCTAAATCGCTGCCGGTAATACCCAGTAAACCGCGGCGAACTTCACCAAACTCCACAATTTGATCCACCAGACTCTTCATCATATTAACTGGGATGGCAAAACCAATGCCGATATTACCGGGGCCTAAAATCGCAGTGTTAATACCTTCCAGCTCACCTTTAAGGTTTACCAGTGCACCACCAGAATTACCGCGGTTAATGGCTGCATCGGTTTGGATAAAGTCTTCAAAACCTTCGATATTTAAGCCACTGCGTCCCAGCGCACTGACAATACCTGACGTAACAGTTTGTCCGAGACCAAAAGGGTTACCAATGGCGATCACAAAATCACCCACACGTAGCTTGTCTGAATTACCCAGATTCATCGCCACCAAATTGTCGGCCTTAATTTGCAGTAAAGCGATATCGCTTTGTTCGTCCGACCCTAATTTTTTAGCTTCAAACTCTCGACCATCGGTGAGTTTGACGCGAATTTCGTCGGCATTATCAACAACGTGATTGTTGGTAACGATATAACCGTTTTTGGCATCGATGATCACACCAGAACCCAGCCCCTTGAACGGACGTTCCTGAACTTGTTCATCTGGTGCATTAGGGCCAAAGAAATATTTGAACATTTCAGGTACACGCTGACGTGATACCTGTGTGCCCTCTACTGATATACTGACAACTGCGGGGGTAACCTTTTCAAGCATCGGAGCAAGAGAAGGCACTTTTTGCTCATCATCAGAAAAAAAGGGAATGGCAGCGAATGTTGAGGTTACGACTGCTACTGATAATGTGAAAGCAGCAACAGTGCGGATAACAGCATTTTTCATTCGGAAAATACTCCAGGTTAGTTAAGGTTAGTACGTTGGGTATGTTAGTCTTCGATGTATGAGTTTTGTTCGAATCCAAAACTTTTTGATCGCGACGCCGAGGTGAAGACCTAGTGGTTCTAAGTCAAGACTCGGCAACAAAGAGCAAAAGGTTTTGGGTTGAACCCTTCGGGCAGTCTTTGTCGCGGATTTCTGCGGCGTTAAAGCTCATTTATGTAGTCTTACTACACAACACTCGCTCTGCCTTGTATAAATCCGCGACAAACGCCTGCAAAAACACACATCGAAGACCAACAAACCCTAAAATAGGAATTGAATTTTTGTTTTTCAATACTTGCACTAGAAGACTTAACCAACCTGAACAAAGTTCCGTTGAAATTATTCTGCCGTTTGTTTTTGCGGTTTATTTTCGCTGTTTAACAGGCCAGAATTCCCCGCTGAATAGTCCAGAGGCTGGTAATCTGCTGAGGTTTTCTCTGGTTTACTTTTTGTTACATTATGGCGCAGGTAAACATTTGCCTGTTCACCAAAAAATGCCAGTTTGCCGTCTTCTGGTTGATTTTGCATCTCACTAACATTGTGTTCAAAATGTTCCAGCTGGTTGCGCAGAGCCTGACATTTCTGTTCGATACTGGTTAATACCTGACGTGATTCTGCTACATGAATTTGGGTTTGCTGGAGCAAAATGTCTCTGATGGTGTTTTCGACATTTTTTTCTTTATCCGCATTATTTTGCTTGTTTAGCCAGAACTGAGCAGCAAAAAAACCAACAACGGCACCGATAATCAACAATAACAAGCCCGTAATAAAATCCATAAAATCTCCACAAATCTAAACTGGTGCTTTACTTAATAATACGCAATTAGCAAACTATGCGGCCATTAATTTTCGTTTTTTATGACCAAAAAGGTTAGCCGCATTTGTCTATGATACCGCTTACGCCCTGGCAAAAATACCAGCAAGACTTAAAACAACCAGAATTTGTGCATGATAGCGCACAAGAAAACGCCGTTATGCAGCTGCAACGATTGTATGATGACCTGGTTGCAAGCCCTGAAAATGTGAGTCCACTCAAGACGTTAACAAAATGGTTCATTCGCCATGATAAAAAACAACAAATAAAGGGGCTGTATTTCTGGGGCGGTGTTGGGCGCGGTAAAACCTATTTAGTCGATACTTTTTATGAGTGTCTGCCATTCAAAAAGAAAATGCGTATTCACTTCCATCGTTTTATGCACCGTGTGCATGAAGAACTTAAAACACTGGGTGGTAAACAAGATCCATTGCAAATAGTGGCCGATAAACTGGCGGATGAAACACAGATTTTGTGTTTTGACGAATTTTTTGTTTCAGATATTACCGATGCCATGATTCTGGGGACATTGATGGAAGCCTTATTTAAACGCGGTGTGGTGTTAGTTGCTACTTCAAATATCATTCCCGATGAGCTGTATCGCAATGGCTTGCAGCGAGCACGCTTTTTACCTGCGATTGACCTTATCAATAAAAATACCGACGTAGTCAATGTCGACAGTGGGGTGGATTATCGGTTGCGAACCCTGGAGCAGGCTGAAATTTATCATTTTCCTTTGGATGAACAGGCTACAACCAATCTAAACCAGTACTTTAGCCAGTTGTCGGCCGAAGCGGGAACTGAAGGTGCCACCATCGTAGTACAAAACCGTTCATTGCAGACCATTAAGGAATCCGATGGCGTGGTGATGTTTGACTATTCAGTGTTGTGTGAAAGTGCACGCAGTCAAACCGACTATATGGAATTAAGTCGTTGTTATCACACTGTATTGTTGGCTAACGTTAAACAAATGGGACGTGAAGTGGATGATGCCGCCAGACGTTTTATTGCCATGGTGGATGAATTCTACGAGCGTCACGTTAAACTGATTATTGCGGCAGAAGTGGACATTGATGAACTGTATACTCAGGGCCAGCTGGAGTTTGAATTTAAACGATGCATCAGCCGCTTAAAGGAGATGCAAAGTACCAGTTATTTAGCACTGCAACACTTACCTTAACCTCAACATCTGCAACTACTAAAAAGGTGGTTAATTATAAATTGTGATTTGTAGGCTGGTGTCGCGTTTTGTATGAAATTTCTACGTGATTTCTAAATAAATATCTGTATAATGCGCGCCCTGCCCAGTTACTGCCACTTTGGGAAAGTGGAACGGCTAAATGATTCGAAGGGATCAATATATTTAGTCTTAGCGGTTTGACTGTTGTGCAGTGAAACCAAACGTAACTTTTTAAATCTAGGGTAACGATAGATGAAAACTTTTGTTGCTAAGCCTGAAACGGTAACCCGTGAATGGTTTGTGGTAGATGCCGCAGATAAAACACTAGGTCGTCTTGCGACTGAAGTCGCTCGCCGCTTACGTGGTAAACATAAGCCAGAATATACTCCACACGTGGACACTGGTGATTATATTGTTGTGATCAACGCTGAGAAAGTGGTTGTTACTGGTAACAAAACCAAGAACAAAATGTACTACTCACACACTGGATATCCAGGTGGCTTGAAAGAAGTTAACTTCGAAAAATTACAAGCACACAAACCAGAGATGATCATTGAAAAAGCGGTAAAAGGCATGCTTCCTAAAGGTCCTTTAGGTCGTGCTATGTTCCGTAAAATGAAAGTCTACGCTGGCGCCGAGCATAACCATGCTGCTCAACAGCCTCAAGTTTTGGATATTTAGGAGCTAGATGATGGCAGATAATCAATTCTACGGTACTGGTCGCCGCAAAAGCTCTACTGCTCGCGTATTTTTACGTCCAGGTAGTGGAAACATCGTAATTAACAAACGTTCGATTGAAGAGTTTTTTGGTCGTGAAACAGCACGTATGATCGTGCGTCAACCACTTGAACTGGTTGAAATGACTGAAAAATTTGACCTGTACATCACTGTTAAAGGTGGTGGTATCGGTGGTCAAGCGGGTGCTATCCGTCATGGTATTACTCGTGCGTTAATGGAATTCGACGAAACGTTGCGTCCTGCGCTACGTAAAGCTGGTTTCGTTACACGTGACTCTCGTCAGGTTGAACGTAAAAAGGTTGGTTTGCACAAAGCACGCAAACGTCCTCAATTCTCAAAACGTTAATCGTTTCGAATTGTTCAAAAACCGGTCTGTTGGGCCGGTTTTTTTATGTCTGTAAAAAGTGGTTGAATTTCATTCGGTGAATTTCGCGCAAATTCTCGTTTTTAATAACTATTTTACGCTTTGGGACATCATTTCCTTGTGTTTTGAAGGGGTTTTCTTTTATCATTTTCGCGCTTTGTAACTAAATTTATGCATTTGCTTCGCTGAAGTAAAAGTAAACAACCACTATTCAGTCATGCGTTGTCACTGTGAAGGTTGTCGCTAGCGGGTATTGTGTTCACAAGAAGTAGCGTACAGCGGTTTAAATACGGTGTTGGGCGAATAAAGCTGTGAACTTGACCTGTGAGATATATTCAGTTTGGCTGGCGGTCGCTGACATGCAAGCTAATATGAGTTAACTCAAATTGGTACAAGCTGAGTAATTACATATAAATCCAAAACTTGGAGATAAAGTGGATGAGCAATACGCCTGTAGATAACAGCCGGCGTCGTTTCCTGACTATCGCTACTTCTGTAATTGGTGGTGTCGGGGTGGCGGGTGCTGCTGTGCCATTTATTGCATCCTGGAATCCCAGTGCCAAGGCGAAAGCCGCTGGCGCAGATATTAAAGTGGATATCAGTAAGATTGAGCCCGGTCAGCTAATTCGTGTTGAGTGGCGCAGTAAACCAGTATGGATCGTACGTCGTACACCAGAAATTCTGGCTGAACTGGCAAAAGATGAAGATATGTTGAAGGACCCAAATTCCGAAGAAGACCAGCAACCGGAGTTTGCCCGCAGTCGCTATCGTTCGTTAAAAGAAGAGTATTTGGTACTGGTGGGAATTTGTACTCACCTGGGTTGTTCACCTCAGTATCTAAATGATGGTCAGTTTGAAGAAATCGTAGAAGGGGTTCCTGATGGTTTCTTCTGCCCATGTCACGGTTCTCGTTTTGACCTGGCTGGTCGTGTATTCGACGGCTCACCTGCTCCGACAAACTTAGTTGTACCGCCGTACTACTATATTGATGACAACACCATTTTGATTGGTTCAGAAGAGGGAGCGGCGTAATTATGTGGCAAAATCTACTCGACTGGATTGAATATCGTATTCCAATGATGCGCGTGGCAAAAATGCATGCGATGGAATATCCGGCTCCAAAAAATATGAATTTCTGGTACGTATTTGGCTTTTTGGCCACCATCGTACTGGTTAACCAAATTGTGACCGGCGTTTGGTTAACCATGCATTATAACCCGACCGCTGAAGGTGCATTCGCGTCTGTTGAATACATTATGCGTGAAGTGGATTATGGTTATATCTTGCGTTACATGCACTCGACGGGTGCATCGGCGTTCTTTATCGTTGTCTACCTGCATATGTTCCGCGGCATGATGTACGGCTCATACCAAAAACCACGTGAACTATTGTGGTTGTTCGGTATGTTTATCTATCTGGCGTTAATGGCTGAAGCTTTCATGGGATATGTATTGCCCTGGGGCCAGATGTCTTACTGGGGTGCGCAGGTTATCGTGTCTCTGTTTAGTGCAATCCCAGGCATTGGTCCGGATTTAGTGGTTTGGATCCAGGGTGACTATGTTATCTCTGGTGCGACTTTAAACCGCTTCTTTGCATTGCATGTTATTGCGCTGCCATTAGTCTTGGTTATCCTGGTGTTCCTGCACATTGTTGCATTGCACGAGGTGGGCTCAAACAACCCGGATGGTGTTGAAGTCAAACGCAAAAAAGGTTCACTAAGCGACGACGAAAAAACTAAGTTCAAAATGCATGAGTACTACACTAATAAGTACGACATCATTGATGACGTAGTACCCTTCTTCCCGCACATTGTATTGAAAGATTTGGTTGCCTTTAGCGTATTCCTGTTCTTGTTCTGCTACGTGATGTTCTTTAATCCTGGCATGGGAGGATATTTCCTGGAGCATCCAAACTTTGAAATTGCTAACGGTCTGAAAACGCCTGAGCATATCTTTCCTGTTTGGTACTTCACGCCTTTCTATGCGATTTTGAAAGCTGTTCCAGATAAGTTGTTTGGTGTTATCTCGATGTTTATGGCGATTATCTGCCTGTTCTTACTGCCCTGGGTTGACCGTGCGAAAGTGAAATCATGGCGTTATCGCTCAGGTTTACATAAGTGGAATCTGATCGTATTTGCATTGGTATTTATCTTCCTGGGTTACTTAGGTGGTACGCCACAAGAACCGTGGAAAGTGATTGCGTCACGTATTCTGACTATTATGTATTTCAGTTTCTTCGTATTGCTCTATCTGTACAGTAAAAACGAAAAAACCAAACCATTGCCTGCGAGGATCACCAAATGAAGAAGTTAATCCTTGTATTAAGTTTGTTAGTGCCATCGTTAGCAATGGCGGCAACGGGTCACTCGGTACATTTGGATAAAGCTAATATCGATCTGACTGATAAAGCCTCACTGCAATCAGGTGCACAAACCTTTATGAACTATTGTTTAGGTTGTCACCAGATGCAGTACCAGCGTTATCAGCGTACCTTTGAAGATTTGGGTATTCCTTTAGTACTGGGGCAGGAAAATCTGCAATTCACAGGCGAAAAAGTCGGTGACTACATCACCAATAACATGGCACCTAAAGCCGCTGCTAAATGGTTTGGTGCAACGCCGCCGGATTTAACCCTGGTGGCGCGTGTTCGTGGTGTTGACTGGATTTACACTTATCTACGTGCTTTCTACAAAGACCCATCACGTCCATGGGGCGTAAACAATGCGGTATTTAAAGATGTGGGTATGCCCCACGTTTTACAGGAATTGCAGGGGCTTCCTACCAAAACCTATGAAAAACATATGGTTGACGGTGAAATGGTTGAACGTTATGTAGGCATCAAAGGTGATGGTACAGGTCGTCTCAATCAGGAAGAATACGACAAAGTCGTACTTGATCTGGTTAATTTCCTGGCATATATGGGTGAGCCTTCTCGCCTTGAAGCTGAAAGCATTGGCCGCTGGGTTCTGGTATTCATTGTTATTCTGTTTGTATTTGTATACTTACTTAAGAAAGAATACTGGAAAGAAGTGCATTAATTATGCACAAGAATTGTGTATAATAGTCGATTAGACTCAAAAGGGGCATCAACGCCCCTTTTTTTGCCGTTTATGTCAAAGCACTATTTTAGGATTTCGGAGGAAGCTTAATGGCTGTAGCCACCAACAAACGTTCTATCATGACATTGTTTTCAGATTCGATAGACATTTATAGTCATCAAGTACGCATTGTTTTAGCCGAGAAGGGCGTAGGGGTAGAAATTACCTTTGTTGATCCCACCAATGTACCGGAAGATTTGGTTGATCTGAATCCTTACGGCACCGTACCAACTCTCGTTGATCGCGAGCTGGTGTTATATCAATCACGCATCATTATGGAATACCTTGATGAGCGTTTCCCACATCCACCTTTGATGCCAGTTTATCCTGTATCCCGTGGTCAAAGCCGTTTAATGATGCATCGTATTGAACAGGACTGGTATTCACTTGCTGAACAAATTCTTAAAGGTGAAGGTGACGTTCAGACTGCACGAAATGAGTTGCGTGAAGCCATTCTGGCATTAGCACCTTTGTTTGCTGAAACCCCATTTTTTATGAGCGAAGAGTTCAGTCTGGTTGACTGTTATCTTGCACCGCTATTGTGGCGTTTACCTGCTCTGAACATTGAATTAAATGGTAACGGCAGCAAAGAAGTGAAAAGTTATATGAAGCGTATTTTTGAGCGCAGCTCATTTGTTGCTTCATTAACCGATCAGGAACGTGAAATTCATAACCCGCTTTAAGTTATGACGGTGAAAATGACATCCAATCAGCCTTACCTGTTACGTGCTTTCCATGAATGGATTGTGGATAATGATTTAACACCACATATTGTGGTGGATGCCACGATTCAGGGGGTCGAGGTACCACAGGAACATGTTCAGCAGGGACAGATTGTATTAAATGTGTCTCCTGGTGCGTGTCAGCAACTGGTGATAGGTAATACTGATATCAGTTTTCAGGCGCGGTTTGGTGGAGTTGCTCGTCAGCTATTTATACCCGTGCACGCGGTTCAGGCAATTTATGCACGTGAAAATGGCGCAGGAACTATTTTCGAAGTAGATCCTGAATTGGCAGAGGAGCCCGCTTCAACTGAAGCAGAATCATCACCCACACCGCCTAAAAAAGGCAAACCTACACTGAAAGTGGTTAAGTAAGATAAAAAAGCGCCGATAGGCGCTTTTTTATTACTCGTCACATTATCATTGTTGCATATATTCAAACGCCTTTACTACACGTGCTACACCGCTGATATTACGGGCGATATCCACCGCAACATTTGCTTCGTTGGCATTGACTAAACCCATTAGGAATACTTCCGAATCTTCAACCATTACATCCACATGCAGACCGTCAACACGTTCATCGGCGAGTAAATTGGCTTTGACCTTTGAGGCCAGCCACACATCGTTGGTACGAGTACCAGCGGTTGTAGGGGTACCAATGCGAATTAAGTTGTGCAGTTTGCGAATATGTTGCACGCTTTTGGCGGCTTGCTCCGCTTTGTTCCTTAAATCGTCGTTAGGTGCCTGTCCTGCTAACAGTACAATGCCGTTGTAAACATTCACATTAATATGAGCATATTCTTCAATTTCGGGGCTTTCAGCCAGAAGGTTGTTTACCCTCGCTAACAGGGTTTTATCATCAATCTGCGTGCCCATGGTGCGTCGGTCATGTACTGAAGATGCCACACCCATTCCACCTGCTACCAGTGCCGCTGCACACCCCTGAAGGGTAATCAGGCTGGCAACAATTAAAATACGTAACATATCAATCCTCACTGTGATCGGGGAAAAGTGAATTATCGATGCATTCACATAATATATGCAGCACCAACTGGTGAACTTCCTGAATACGCGCACTGCGATTTGAAGGGACGCGCATTTCCATATCATTAGGACCTAATAAGCCGGCCATTTCTCCACCATCACTCCCCGTTAAAGCGATAATAGTCATGTCACGACTCAATCCAGCTTCCATTGCGCTAATGATATTGCGAGAATTTCCGCTGGTTGAAATCGCCAGTAAAATATCACCTGGTTGACCAAAGGCCCGCACTTGTTTGGAGTAAATTTCGTCATAACCAGAGTCGCTGGCAATTGATGTAATGGCAGATGTGTCGGCCGATAAGGCTATGGCCGGAAGGCTGGGGCGTTCACGCTCATAACGGTTAAGCAATTGTGAGGTAAAACGCTGTGCGTCAGTGGCGGAACCACCATTGCCGCAACTTAGAATTTTGTTGCCGTTGATCAGTGCATGCACAATCATTTGCGCAGCATAATCAATCGATTCAGCCATTGTTTCGCTGGCGGCAATTTTAGTCTGAATACTCTCAGTAAAATTGGCCTTAATCTGTTCAATCACTTTTACTTAAACTCCTTGAAACCATTCGACTTTTTCACCGTGTATGGCGACCACATCGACGCGGTAGTCTACCATTGCCGGGTTTAACTTTTTATCATGTAAATAATGGGCTACTGCAGATTCAAATTTTTTTCGCTTGGCCGGATGAAAATACTCCTGAGCATAACCATGGGACTGACTTTTACGGAATTTAACTTCAACAAACACCAGCATCTGGTTTTGTTGCATAACCAAATCAATTTCACCAGTTTTACAGCGGTAATTTTGTGTTAAAAGTGTTAGACCCTGATGAGTCAGATAGTTCGCTGCGTGCTGTTCAGCTTGTTTTCCTGTCAGACTTGATTGAAGCGCCTTAATCCATTTCAACGCGAATAACCTGTTCCTGTTCAACTTTACCCATGGCAAAGCGCTGATGCAGTATATCGTTGTCATCCAGCGATATTTGCCCTGTTAGCCCGTTTACCCGTAGTTCAGGCAAAATCGCCATGTGTTTCAAATGAGGAATCACACTATAAGCGTCATAACCCATGGCAAACAAACGTTGCAAACTGTCGGTATGTGCCGGCCATAATCGGGTAAAAGTATGTTTAAGCTGTTGCCAGGGATGATTAGGCAACATCCAGGGCATATCAATAAAGGTAAGGTTGCGTAAATCGCGCAGTGAATTGTTGCTTAATACCTGCGTGTAACTACGCGAGGAGCCGTAAACTGGGATCACTTCCGAAAACGGGCTGATGCTCGCCTCAATAATAGGCACTAATAACTCGGTTTCTTCAGCATTAGCAAAGACGACAATAGCATCTACGTCCTGACGGTTGCGGTAAAAGGCGTGAACTTCATTAGGGTAAAGATTTTCTATTTGTCTGATGCGACTACGGCTTTGGTTAACTTCAAGCAAATTCGCAATGCCGCTGCGCATGCTGCCACTGGATTCAAAGGTAACAGAGTTAGGTGTGTATTGTGTCTGTTGCTGCCAGGTTTGCACAAAGGTCGACAACATACGTTGCATGCTTTTATTGGCCGAAGATATCACCACCGGATGTTGATAACCTTTATCCAATAAATGTTCCACGAGTTGATTGGCTTCATCTTCTGGTGCCAGTGCAAAATAATAGTGCTGTGACGGCTGAGGCGTGTCTGTTGAGGCGTTCTGTGTCGGTATCATATGCCCGGTGTTAATACGATTTAACGCCAGCACTGGCTTGTCGGCAGGAACTTTCTTTAACAGTTCTTCAATACGGTCTTTTTCCAGTGGGCCAACAATAAAATCATACTGAGTGGCGATTGCCGTCATATCACTTTCAGTCATTAAGTTGGAATCGATGAAGCTGACTTCAGGCCGTGCATTTTCGTGTTCGAAATAAGCAGCAAGTATGCCTTGTTTAAGGGCTTCCCCTTGCAACTGTAAACGTCCGGATAATGGCAGTAATACAGCAACCGTTTGTGGCTGATATTTGTCTGTGTGTAATGCTTTGTCCAAATCACTGGGCATACTGTTAATGGCGGGGTGGTTTGGATAACGATTTTTCCACACGCTTAATGCCTGCGCCATACGATACGCATCCGCTGAATATTTGCGTGTGATTATTGTCAGTTCTAACCAGGCGTCTAAGGACGGATATTTGGATTCAGCTTGTTCTAACTGATTTAGACTAAGCTTTTTTAACAGTGGCCAAATATGTTGGTTGGCGTTTTGATCATAGTTGCTAACTTTCTGCCAGGCGTTGGCTGCTTCAATCCAGTTTAACTGGTGTTCGAGTAATTTAGCTTTGAGTAGATAAAGACGTTTGTTTAAGCCCATTTGACCGGTAATGGTCTGAGTTAAATCGTTGGATTGCTCAAAGAATCCCATATCAAATAAACATTCGGCTTCAATTAAATTAGCTTGTGAAATATCGAGTGGAACGTAAAGCTCCGGGCGCAGAATATCAACCAGCTTTATGCTTTTGTCGCATTGTTGTTGCTGTAGCCACATTTCGGCGGCTTTAAATAAATACAGGTTACGACGATCCGGATTGGCTTGTTTAGCTTTTTCCAGGTAATCATTAGCGCTCAATTCGGTTTCGATGGGTTCAACAGGCATTATTTGAGTTTGTGGTTGTTGAACGGCTTTTTGTTTTGGCGCAGAGCTACAGGCACTAAGTAATGCCGCTAACAATAAGCAAGATAACCTGAATTGATATTTCATTATTGTGTTTGATCCCTTATTACGGCAAACCAGTGTTGTTAAGGCATTGACGTTACACATGAGTTTCGCAGTTATTGTAAAGACGCCCCCGGCAAATTCAATCTTATGTTGTGTTAAAAAAGACAGGTGACCGATAAATGGCTATTTTTAGCGATTATTAGGTGTAAAATGCCCGCTTTAAAATCGGGTAGGGGAAGCAGCCGTGCAAGCGTCGGGAAATTTATACATAGTGGCAACGCCAATTGGCAATATGGCCGACATCAGTTTGCGTGCGATTGAAACCCTCAATCAGGTTGATTTGATTGCAGCCGAGGATACTCGTCACAGTCAAAAGTTACTGCAGCACCACCAAATTCAAACGCGTTTAATATCGGTACACGAACATAATGAAGCCAAGCGAGCTTCACATTTAATTTCGCAACTTAAACAGGGGATGAATATTGCGCTCATTAGTGATGCGGGAACGCCGCTGATTAGCGATCCCGGATACAACCTGGTTAATTTGTGTCGGGCAGAAGGCTTGAACGTTGTACCAATTCCGGGAGCCTGCGCGGCGATTACCGCTTTGTGCGCTGCGGGGCTGGCCACCGATCGTTTCCGCTTTGATGGATTTTTACCTGTAAAAATGCTGGCACGTGAACAAGCTTTAACGGTATTACAACAAGAAACGGCCACAGTGGTTTTTTATGAAGCGCCGCGTCGGGTATTGGATACGATTAAACTGGTTCAGCAGGTCCTGGGTGATGAAAGACAATTAGTACTGGCTAAAGAGCTAACCAAAACCTTTGAAAACTTTATCAGTGGTCGTGCGCAGGATGTGATTGACTGGTTACAAGCAGACGAGGTGCATCAAAAAGGCGAATTTGTGTTGATGATAGCGGGTGCACAAATTGATGCATCACAGATCCCACCTGAGGCTATTGCCTTGTTAAAGCAGTTAAAGGAAGAACTGCCACTTAAAAAAGCCGCCGCGATTGTCGCGGCGCATTATGATTTAAAGAAAAACGACTTATATAAGATAGGATTAGAATTTGACTGATGCTCATAGAGCATCAGTCTCGAATTAAGCGAATATCAGGCGCTTATCCATTTGTTTTTTAAGTAAAAACAGACTGAGCAGGCTTTGCAGGCTGACGGTTATAACAGATAACCACCATACTTGTTCGATTGCAAAAGTCTCTTGCTGCGACAGCCAGATGACAGGCAAGGCGAAGGACAGAAGTCGTGTGGCACTACTAAGTAATGCTGGCCAGGTATTACCTAATCCCTGAAACATACCTGAGCAGGTAAATACCAGTCCGGTTGGAACAAAGTTCCAGCAAATCAGACTCAGAAATCCACTGGCCACCGCGAGCACTAACGGATCATCCGAAAAGCCCCGCACAAAGGTATCAGCCTGCCATAGGCAAATCAGTGTTAATAACGCCATTATCAGGCTACTGAATACTGCTGCTTTGGCAAAGGTCTCACGTACTCTGTGTCCCTGTTTTGCACCAACGTTTTGTCCCGCAATTGCCGGCGCGGCAAATGCAATCGCCATTGCCGGTAAAAACAACGCTTGCATCACCCGTGAGCCTAATCCAAAACCCGCTTGCGCCTCTGCGCCAAACTGCTGAATTGCCCAGTAAATCACAGCCATATAACTGAACATCAACAGAAATTCAGCGCCTGCCGGAAAACCGATAGCGAATATGCGTTTCAGGCTATGCCATTGAGGTAACCACAGGCTGAAGTCCACTTTGACGTAGTGTTCCAGTTTAACAAAGTAATACAACAAAATAGCGACACCGATTAGTACAGCAATGGAACTTGCCATGCCAGCACCTGCCACGCCAAATGCCACGCCTGTGCCCCAACCTGCAATTAAAATCGGCGCTAAAACAATATTGATTAATACCGACAATAGTTGCACTAACATCACAGGTTTAACGATGCCGGTGCCACGTAAAGCGGCACTCATGGCTACCACCGCGAATTGCAACGCCATATTGGGTAAAAACCAATACAGGTAGCTGGTACCTGCAGCGATAATGGCTTCATCTTGTGACAAGGTCTGCATGTAGGATGCACTTAGTCCATAACCAATAGTCAGGGTAATTGCTGCCATTAACGCCGATAACAAGAGGGACTGATTAAAAATGATATTGGCATCGGTTTGATCTTTTCGTCCTGCGGCATGGGATACCAGTGTTGCCGTGCCCACATTTAAAATTTGTGTGAGGGCAATAATGATCAAATTGGCATTACCTGCTGCGCTTACGCCAGCAATGGCTTCGCCTCCCAGCTGACCCACAAAATATAAATCCACCAAAAAGTATAAGGTTTGTACCAGTAGTCCAATGGCGATGGGCACCGACATATGGACCAGATGTTTACCAATCGATCCCTGGGTTAAGTCTTTCACCGTTATTGTTCCTTTATGCCCGCAATGCGCCGAGTAACTGCAGGCATTGTTCGATTTGCTTGCTGGTTAATGATTGCGTCGCTTTTTGTGCGCTTTGCTCAAATGTGGTTAATGCATCGCTTAGAATCTGTTGTCCGGTATCGGTCAGTTTGACTAAGCTGACGCGGGCATCGCGCTGGTTTTGTTGCTTTTCAACCAGATGATTTTTTTCCATTGGCAACAATAAGCGTGTTACGCCTGAGGCACTGAGACCAATCGCATCGGCCAGTTCAATGCGGCGCATGCTAGATTGTGGTGCTTGTTGCAGAGTTAACATCACCATCAATTCTGTAAAACTGATGCCATGCAGACTTAGCGAGCGGTCCAGTGGTTTGAGTAAACCCGACTGTGCCTGAAATAACGCCATGGCAAGCTGCATGGCTGAAGTGAGTGATTGCATATTATAATTCCTGTTTGATAAATATGCTTGCAATATACTTGATTAATCAAATATATTGCAAGTTAAATCTGCTGAAAATGTAAACATAAAGTTTTTGCTAAAGGATTAACTGTGCTTAGCTGAGTTTGCTGCGAATAATATCGAGACGAGTTTTTATATCCTGCCAGTCGCTATCGCTGATGCTTTGCTTTGCCAGCCCTTGTTCTATTTGACCAGCCTGATGATGGATAAAGTTAAGGTGTTGATCATTGTGTGCCATATCACACAATCTCATCAGGGACTCCAGTTGACGAATTGATACCGCCAGACTGGTGCTGGAATATTGTCTGATTTGATCAAATGCGGCATTGCCAATACCACTATAGGTGATGGACTGATAATACAAACGCAATGAACCTTTATTATCGAAATAGCCCGTTTGTGGGAAAGTCTGGCTGGAGAGTTTGCACAAGGTAGCGGTTAGTTTGTCGACGCAGGTTATAGCGGTATACGGATCGTTTACACCGGGTGAAAGTGCTCTTAAAGCAACTTCAACTAATTGGTGTACGGCAAATTCAGGATCCTGGATAGGTGAGCGTTTGGCCCCAATAGTCAGACATTTAAGCGCTTCTTCATACAAGGCTTGTTTGGGAACTGAATCACTATGGATTTCGATCACAGCTTGTTGTTCAACCACAAAATCCCCAATTTTTGCTGTCACTTGAGCAAAACAATCATGCTGCTGCATTCGTTTTACTAAGCCATTAAAATCAATGGCTTGTAAGTAACCGCTGTGTTTTACACTGATGGATTGCTTACGTGAATAATCGGGCAACTGGTCAACGCCTGCGTTGTTAATATCATTAGAAGGCGCTTGTAGCGGAAATAAACTATCCACACTGCTTTGTAACTGACAATACACATCATCAATGACGTTATCTGCCTGAATAGAACGTGCAACGTGATGAATAAAATAGATCAGCACAAATACACTGAACAAGGTTATTAACAGGCACCATAAAATCGATAATCCAGGTACGTAATCTGAATCGGCAAAGGCATCAATTGCTCTGACTATTGCCAGACAATAAACGAAATCAGCAATAAACAAACCCAGCACCACCTGAGTGCTGGTATCGTTCATAAAGTTACGTATAAGACGCGGGCCGAACTGTGATGATGCTAAGGTGAGAGAAACGATTGTGATAGAAAAAGTAATACTTACCACCGTCATCATTGAGGATGCGATGGTGGTGAGCAATTCCCGGGCTGCATCGGCTTTTATCTGATAAAGCAACTCAAACGCATCGAGTTGATTGAGATGGGCAAAACGGTCCAGTGAAATAAACAATGCAGCGGCACACAGTGAACCTATTACTAACAGACTGGGGATAAACCAAAAGCTGGTTTTAATGGTATCAATAAGTGCCAGTAAACGTGTTGGTTGAATGTCTGCGATTTTGCCCATATGTGCCTTTATCCAGAAAATCAGAGAGTTAGCTTACCATTGTTTTGGTTCTGATGGTGGTGGTTGTTTTTGGACGATACTTATTACTCAGCCAGATGATGCATGGCACGCCAATTATGCTAGGGAGCAACCAAGGGATCATTTGCGCCTGACCGCTAAATAAATGGGCAAACAGGGCACGACCACCAAAGGCGAAAAACGCGGTGTAAACACCGATACCTGAGCCTAAAATCGCACCAATATGTTCAACTAACCATGAGTTTTTGCTCTTATTAAACATATATCGCAGGGCGCCAATCGCGGACAATAATGAAATACCTGCAAAAACCTGCAATAAAATACGACCGCTTTGCAGGCCAATGAAACCGACAATCAGGCTAGTTACCAACAAAGATAAAACCAGTAGCAAATAGGTGGGAGTGCGCAAGGCTGACGGATTATTTTTGTGTTTAATCACCAGTTCACTATGACGAACATTGTTGATAACCAGCAGTGACAACATCCACAAAAACAACGCGGTAAAACGAATGCGTTCAATGATATCTGCAATGGGTTTATCACCGTTGTATCCATCCGGATAGCGTATGGCGATGGGGGCGATCATATCCAGTGAACTCATAACTAAACCTGTGCCAGCAACAAAATACATGCTGGCAACGTACCACTTACCAATGCGTTTGTGGTTGGCTGAGCCTTTACGAGTGATTAGCGGAAGCCAGAATACAATCAGTGCAATAGCACCAATGGCGACATGAACATAAAGTAAAAATTGATGGGTGAAGTACATTTGCTTATTCCTTGGCAATGATGATGGTGCTATTGAAGCGTATTGAGGAAAAATTCATCAGTGCCAAAAGTCATCAATTTAAATCATGACTTTTTACCTATTTTTAAATTTTGTGTCTGTCGGCATAATGCAATAATGAAACAAATAACTCGTTTAAAAAACGGTAACTTACCGTTTCAAATAGAAGATCTGGCGGCAATCGTCACCATTGTTCTGGTGGGCGGTTTGGCATTATTTAGCTTCGAAGGAAGTAAGCTACTTCACCTGGCTTTGGCGGGCTGTATTTTATTGTTTTTGGCTGGCTGTGCAATTGCAACACGCGATCCCACCCCCAAGATCAGTTATCAACTACGCATGTTTTCGCTGATTGTAATGCTGTTGAGTGTCTTCGTACTTATTATGATTACCGATGCCTTGTTTCTGGCGATACTGTTAATTATCTGGGTGTCGCTACTACCGTTTTACACTAAGGTGAATAAAGCAATAGGCATTATGTTGGTGGTTAATATCGCCTGGTTTTCGCTGTATCAATGGCGCTGGGATGTGGAGAGTATATTGATTACCGCAACCTTATACGGCACCTTTAATATCTTTGCTATTTTAATGTCTTATCAGGCACTTAGAGCGAATGAAAATGCTGAAAAAATGCAGCAATTGAATCAACAATTACTGGCGACGCAACATTTGTTATCGGAAGCAAGTAAACAACAGGAACGTACAAGGATTGCACGGGATTTACACGATTTACTGGGTCATCACCTGACCGCATTAATTATTAAACTACAGGTAGCCGAATATCGTGCACAATATAACGCTAAACAGCAGATTCGTGAGTGCCATGATTTATCCAGATTACTGTTAAGTGATGTGCGAGAATCGGTGTCGGCGATGCGTGAGAATACTCCTTTGCACTTTACGGAAAGCCTGCAATTGTTATTTGAGAAAGTGCCCAGAATGTCCTGTCACCTTGATATTCCTGATGATTTGCAGATAGATAATATTCAATTGGCGCAGGCCCTGTTGTTTTGTGTACAAGAGGCGTTGACCAATAGTTTGCGCCATAGTTATGCATCGGCATTTTGGTTAACGATAGAGCCGCAACAAGGTCAGTTGCAGATATCGATGCACGACAATGGTCGTAATATGACAGTCGATAATATTTGTAAGGGTAATGGACTTACCGGGATGGAAGAACGTATTCAACCCTTTGGTGGAGAGCTGGAACTGGCAGTGAAAGCGCAGGCATTACATATTGTTATTAGGCTGCCGTTTCCACAATAGGACATTATTATGCCGATTAAAGTGTTATTGGTAGACGATCAGCAATTATTGCGTGAAGGCATCAAAAGCCTGTTATCGATTTCAGACAAAGTACAGGTGGTAGGAGAGGCGTCTGATGGCACGCAGGTGCAGGGGAAAATTGAACAAACTCATCCTGATATTATTCTGCTTGATGTCAGTATGCCGAAAATGAATGGCATTGAGGTACTGCAACAGCTGCAACAATTACAGATAAATGTGCCTGCGATTATTCTTACTACCTTTGATGATCATGAATATATCGTTGAGGGATTAAAAGCCGGTGCCAAAGGGTATCTGCTAAAAGATGTATCACTGGATAAGTTGATTGAATCGATTGAGCATGTGGTTGCCGGAGGGCAGTTGCATCAACCTGTTTTAACTGAATCCCTGATCAGCCGCTTAGGACAATCCGCAGATAAAAGCGACGATAAAAACAGTGAAAGTTTAACCGCGCGTGAGTTACAGGTATTGGGATTAATGGCTAATGGCTGCTCAAATAAAGAAATCGCCGATGTGTTGTATAAATCCGAAGGGACAATAAAAAATCACGTGTCCAATATTCTGGCTAAATTAGGGGTGCGGGATCGCACCCGAGCGGTGTTATTAGCAATGGAAAAAGGCTTGTTGAGTCATTAATTTTAAATTGTTTAGTTCCGATATTGTGGCATGTTATTCCACAAGTTCTGATGACGGGCATCCGAGAAATAGTCGTAGGTATGCCAGCAACGCGGAACCAGATCCTGATTCTTACGTTCCTCAAAGTTGGACACAAGTTTACTTAAAATTTCCAGCAGTCGTTCGGGGCTTACCACCTCGAAGGCTTTACGGGCTGGTTCAAAATAAAGGTTGTGTGATTTACTAATAACGAAATCAGGGCAATTGGAGTTGTATTCGAGGTTACGGGTAACACAACGTGCAATGGGTTCATCCGGGTTATCAGGGTATAAACGATTCACCACGGCGTATTCATATTTATCTATATCACGTTTGTCCATTTCTTTGGGGATAAACGCCACACCAAAACCTTGCGGAAAATTACCGGTAATACGTAACAAAGCATCTGTGGCTTTGGCACTAAACATGCCTTGCTCCGCACCTTTGGTTAGCATTTGTCCCATTTTGGGCATCACGGCCAAAGGTTGGTTTTGTTTGGTCGTTAAAGCAATTGACGCATAAACCTGAGGTAATTTGAGGATATTACCTATGCCATTTTGAGGTTTCAGAGAGCTTTTGAGTATTTTAATGGCAAAAGCCAGTTTGTCTTTTTCTATTTGATTAAAAATGGCTCTTTCATCCTGAGAGTTGCCAGTATAACGATCAGCCCCCAAGGCATTTTGCATATATAACAAAGCCTGTTGGAAAGTGGTTTTTAATAACGTCTGACGTTCGTCCTTTTCCAATACCCGGAATTCATCTTGTTTACCATCTTCCCCTTTGAGAATAAGCTGTGCATCCGGATGCATGCGACCAATATCCTGAACCAGAGCCGCAAAGATAACGGGTATTTTCACGCGTTCCCGAAATAAAGGATGGCTGGTAATCTGGTCGTCTTCAATATCCCCCAGTGCTTTGATTTCATCAATTTGAGCTGTGACGTAGGGATCAATAATATCGTTGGTCATTACCAATTGATCGAGCAGGCGTAACGCTAACGTTGCTTTATATATATGTTTGGAAAACATATTCTGCAACCGGACTTTTCGCCCAATTTCCGGCGTCAGCATAAATAAGGTGCCTAATAATCTTGCGCTTCGGCTATTGTTTTCCTGAAAACTCTGTCCTTCGGCCAACTCAAGTAAGTTATTGCATATCTGCTTAACTTCACGGTGTCTTTCTATACGCTTCTCATCGACTTTTTTATTAAATACTTTTAACTGGGAACTAACAATACCTTTGGTTTGTTGAAGGTTTTTCTGTTTTTTGTTGTCAGTGATCTCTTCTGCTTTTTTGTCGATGGCTTTCAGCTCAAGCTGCATTTCCCGTTTTTTCTGCTGTATTTCTTTCGCCTGCTCAAAGTAATCACTGGCCTGCTCATACAGAGAGTCCTGAACTGGGCTGACATCATGAATTTTGTACAGTAAATTTTTGATGCTGCGAAGATAACTGGACTCTTTAAACACCTAAGACCTCTAAAAATTACTTTGTATAATAACAAGTTGCGAAATGTATGCTGAGTTGATTCTATGTCAACTTGTTAAAAAATGGGAATTATTAACGCTATTTATTATTAACAGACAATTATTGCATTAAACAAACCCAATACACACAAATCACAAAAAAACAGTAGTTGTAAAGGATAGCTACTTCTCGCAAGGATGAAATGGTTTTGCGTTATAACGTATAAAGCTCAAGATTGCTTTTTTATTCAGGCTAAATTCATGTATCCTTCTGGTGTATAAATAGTCAACTTTCGATGGCATAACATTCAGCTAACAGGCTGCAACATTGACTTAATATTAAATTTTTATGCATTTTTAGGGATAAATATGCGACCTGAAGTAAAACCCGACAATCCAAATTTTTCATCCGGTCCTTGTGCCAAGCGGCCAGGATATGATGTGGCCGCTTTGGATTTGAGGTTGCAGGGGCGTTCCCACCGTGCCGGTATTGGCAAAAATGCGTTAAAGCTGGCCTGTACCGAAACAGCTCGCATTTTGCGCTTGCCAAAAGGTTATCGTGTGGCTGTCGTACCGGCTTCAGATACCGGCGCGATGGAAATGGCTATGTGGTCTATGTTGGGGCCTGCGCCCATTGATGTGTTGTATTGGGAAGCTTTTGGTAAAGGCTGGGCAGAAGATATTACACAGCAGCTGAAACTGAATGATGTCAGGGTATTAGCTGCATCCTACGGGCAGTTGCCCGACCTGACCGAAGTAAACCCTCAACACGACATTATATTCACCTGGAACGGCACGACCTCGGGAGTCTGTGTTCCTGATGGTGACTGGATTAGCGATAAACGCACCGGACTGACATTTTGTGATGCTACCTCTGCTGTATTTGCCAAAAATCTGCCGTGGAAGAAACTTGATGTAGTGACGTTCAGCTGGCAAAAAGTATTGGGTGGTGAAGGTGCCCATGGCATGTTGATCTTAAGCCCCAAAGCGGTAGAGCGACTTGAAAGTTATACACCAGACTGGCCATTACCCAAAATTTTCCGTATGACCAGAAATGGATTACTAACGGAAGAGCTCTTTGAGGGGGCAACCATTAATACGCCATCCATGTTATGTGTGGCGGATTATCTGGATGCTCTGAACTGGGTGGATAGTATTGGTGGCATTGCAGAAACAGTAAAACGCTGTAATCATAATCTGGCTATTCTCGAGAATTTTGTCAGTCAACATGACTGGATTGCTTTTCTGGCGAGAAATAAGTCTATTCGTTCTAATACCAGTGTTTGTTTAACACTGGATTTATCACCAGAACAAACCAAAAAAATGATACTTTTGCTGGAAAACGAAAAAGTGGCGCTGGATATTGCGCCTTATCGTGATGCTCCTGCGGGGCTACGGATATGGTGTGGCGCCACAGTAGAAAGTCACAATCTTAGCGCTCTGCTACCCTGGCTGGAATGGGCATATCAGCAAGTCACTCGTGACGCATCACAAATAACAGAAATGGAAGCCTGATAATTTAGTGCGAAAACATTGCATTGAAAGGCTGGATTTTTACGCGTTGCCCGGCCTGCTTGTCACCAGAGTCCTGCTCCAAAATTAAATAGCAGTTTGCTTGCGTGACAGAGCTCATTACGCCTGAACTTTGACGGGGAAGTGCTTTAGCCATTATTTCGCCGTTTTCATTTAACCAATAAACACCACGCTGAAAATCAGCGCGTCCCGGACGTTTTTGTACATCTTGTGTAAGTTGTGCATAAAAATACGGTGATTCGGCCTGTTGCGCGCCGCATACTTTGCGCAATAGCGGTAAAACCAGCTTTTCAAAGGTGACATAAGACGACACCGGATTACCCGGTAAGCCACAAAAACTGGCGTGGTTTAACTTGCCGAAAGCGAACGGTTTGCCCGGCTTAATGGCGACTTTCCATAAGTTAATCTGACCAACCTCGTCCAGTATCTGCTTGACATAATCCGCATCTCCCACAGAAACACCCCCACAGCTAATGACCAAATCAGCATGTGCATCAGCTTGAATAAATGCTTGCCTTAAAGCATCAGGATCATCTTTGATTATGCCCAGATCAATGACGTCTACTGGCATAATGCTGAGTTTTCCAAGCAGTGCATAGCGGTTGCTTTCATAAATACTGCCTGTGGGTAATGGCTTTCCCGGCATAACCAGTTCATCACCGGTGGCCATGATTGCTACTTTGGCTTTTCTGACGACTTCAAGGTGTGCGATCCCGACCGAGGCCATTAACGCAATATGGGCGGCACTTAAAAGTGTGCCTGCCTCTAAAATACGGTCTCCCTGTTTAATATCCTCACCTGCACAACGGATATTATCGCCGGGTTTTACTTTGTCCAGAATCCTAACTTCATTGTCATTAAGTTCGGTGTTTTCCTGCATTATTACTGCATCAGCTCCTTCGGGAATTACGCCTCCTGTAGTGATGCGAATGGCCTGATTGGGTTGTATTTCTCCTGTATAGGGAGAGCCGGCCAGAGCCTTACCCGCTAATTGTAATACGGTGTTGGGTGTTGCATCCTTCGTACGAACGGCATAGCCATCCATTGACGAGTTAGCTGCGGGAGGCACATTCATCGGTGAATAGATTGCGCTGGCACTTACCCTGCCGACAGCCTGCTCTAACATCACAATTTCGGTTTCGGAGATAACTGAAATTTGAGCCAACATGGTTTCCAGAGCCTGAGCCAGTGGCATTAATCCTGGAGTGTCACAGCTGTTCATAATTAACCTTTTGTTTAACTGCCATTTTTGCCCACATAGTAAGAGAATCTGTATTAACAAGGAAGTAAGCTGAACTTTTTCAAATACGGGTGAGCATTAAATCGCAATTGTTTCCTTTGGCACAACTGCGTACAATCCGCATCGGAGTTGGCCAGACAATCGCCGCCTCATTGCATGTTTGCTTTTGAGGGAGAGGAAAGTCCGGGCTCCACAGGGCAGGGTGCCAGATAACGTCTGGGCGGCGTGAGCCGACGACAAGTGCAGCAGAGAGTAGACCGCCTAAGCGCGTAAGCGCCGGTAAGGGTGAAAGGGTGCGGTAAGAGCGCACCGCGCAGCTGGTAACAGTTTGTGGCACGGTAAACTCCACCCGGAGCAAGACCAAATAGGCCTCCATTACGTACGGCCCGTACGGGAGGCGGGTAGGTTGCTTGAGCCAGCGAGTAATTTCTGGCCTAGATGAATGATTGTCCACGACAGAACCCGGCTTATCGGCCAACTCCATCCTTTTTCGGTGACGTTTGGATTGAACAAGGCGTCATCTTCAACATGAGTTAATTACAATCTTTCACAAGATTTAACAGTAAGTGATGAAATATCTGAGTAGCCTGTTGTCACGTTTTGGACAGGTTATGACGGCAACTGATCTTGTGATCAAATTAAGTTTGTTGAAAGCAATCGTGTTTTTTCTACTGTGTGGTGTCAATGCCAGCGCCAGCAGCGGTTTGACACCATTGCCTTCTTCAGCGCGATTAACGCTAAGTTATGCGGCATTGCACACACAATTCGTCAATAATCTGGAAATTATCTACGTGACTTATCAGGAGTACTGGCCAGATATGTTGCAGTATTTGGTATTCAGTTTTAAACACAACGTTAATTATCAGCAATATTGTCAGGCCGATATCTCTGCATTGAATAAATACTCATGTTCAATTGAACAGTAGGCTGTTACAAAGGCCTGAGTGTTAAGCAAATTAATCTCCACCCAGGCTCCCTCATTTTGTTTAACCTTTATTGCTGTTAACTTTTCATCGTCTAATCGTAATTTCGAAAAGAGCGCGATGCAGGAGTTACCATTGACCGGATCTTCGCTAATTCCAAGTGCTGGAGCGAACATGCGTCCTGCATAACTGCCAGAGTCATCCAATGCGCTATAAATAAAAAATGACTCCAGCATCGGATTATCATGTGATACAGAGTTAAATACCTCAGGCTGAAGGTGTTTCACCTGCTGCTCGTTCGCCAGTTCAACCATTAATCGTAATCTGCCACTGGCGGTGGTTGCTGCCCAGCTTGAAACACAGCTACTTAAGAATGATGGTAATTGACCTTCAAATTTATTAAATATTTGTGCGCTTGTTAAACAGGTGACAGGCAAAGATATTTTATTAGCGGTATATACCGCGTTTGTCTTTTGCTGTTGAAATAAAAGTCCATCTGAAAATTCGTTTAATCTTTTTTTATTGAATACAAAATGGGCTGCGAGTGTCGCATGTAAACAGGATTGCATTTCACATTTTGGAGAAAAGATTCGCAGAATGTGATGGTTGTGCTCAGGATAAATAAATCCAACTTCGGATAATGCACTACTTGCCGCTGCGCTCTGCATTAGATCCACAGCGGGTTGTTGTTCACAAACGTATATATCACAAGGGTTAGCGTGCGCTGGAACGTTGGAAAAAACCAATACGCGATATTTTTTCAATGTCTTTATCCCGGATAAGAGAAGTTAACAAAATAATAAATGCGCCTATATAAGCAGACAGGCTAAAGCTTTGATTCAAAAACACCAATCCTAATAAGCTGGAAAATATGATGCGTGAATAATCAACGGGTAACAGTTTTGATGCCGGTGCAAGAGAAAAAGCTTTGGCCATTAATATTTGTGACAAATAAAACGCCAGTCCAATTGCAACTAGCCAACCCAGTTCAAGCATTGTTGGGGTTTTCCATTGATACATAGCCAGTCCTGCAGCAATAGGCAACATGATAAGGTAGGAAACATATAATATGTCCTGTGGTTTTTCGGTGTCAGATAAACTTTTAACTGACACGTAAGCGACGCCTGTCATAAAAGCGCCAAATAAAGCAGCTAAATAACCTGACAGATTACCATCTGCACTAAAGCCTGTGATAACCAGTACACCGCTAAAACCAAAAATAAGCTTAAAAACGATTGCAGCGCTGAGCGATTCCTTAAGTACTAAAACGCTCATCAATGTGCCGAATATTGGCGCGAGAAAGGTAATAGCAACCGAGTCAGCAACCGGTATTTGTGTGACAGAGTAGAAAATGCTGATACCACCAAATAAAGTGGCAGACGCTCTGAGCAAATGCATTTTCCAGCGCATAAGTGTGCGTCGATGAATTGTGGTGATCGGGGTTTTAAAAATAGAAATAACAAACCCACCAGATTCCTGAACAAAAACATCAGTAATACTGATACAGAGTCACTTAAGAATGCCACAAGTAACCAAACAATTGTTTGGCTCAAACCATAACCAATCATGAAAAAATAAGCTTTCATTAACGTCCTCTAGAGCGTGTTGATCTTTGCGGTATATTTTTGCAACGAGTTGCGCGGTATTTAAACAATAAAGCACGAGTGTGGTGTAGTTGTTCTACATAAATGCGTGCTGAAGCAGTAGAAATGCCGCGCAAACGTTGCCCGAAGGGTTCGTCCTAAACACTTTTTACTCTTTATGAAAGACTCCTGTCTTTCACCGCTTCGCGGCCAGCTAAAGCTGTTTTATGGCGTTCCCTACGCCATAATGTTGCTTATTTTTGACTTAATCCATTAGGCCTGCAAATAAGCGTCGCGATTAAAAAGTGTTTAGTTAGAACAAAATTCATACAGCAAAGATCAACACGCTCTGGTCAATATAAGTAAACAAATAGTAGGATGAGGTCACTACTACGCAGAAGATAATACTAATGATTGTGGTGTGAATTTAATGCGAACTGTTTGCCAAAGATAAGCTGATGATCAGCACATTCCAGTGACGGTGTTTGGATTGAATTATTACGCTTTTTAATTATCAGGGAGCTCAGATGAAAAAGGTTTTAATATGGATTGCTTTATTGTTATTCGCGGCTATTACTGTGCTTGTTTTCAGAACGGCTTTTTATTTTAACAACAAGCAGTTTCAGGTTTCGGCAGCATTATCACCGGTGCCGATTGAGCGCGGGGAGGTAGTTAAACATCTGTCTGATGTAATCAAAATTCCTACTATTTCTTATGACAGTCCCGAGCAGGTCGATTACTCGCAATTTTTAGCCTTGCATCAATATTTGCAGCAGACATTCCCGTTAGTGCACCAAAAGGCTACTGTTACAAAAGTTAACGACTATTCTCTGCTATTTGAACTAAAAGGCAGTGATGCAACATTAAAACCTGCTTTGCTGATGGGGCATATGGATGTGGTGCCTGCCGATGAGCAAACCTTAAATCAGTGGCAGCATCCCCCATTCAGCGGTGCGATTGCCGGTAATGCGATTTGGGGACGTGGTGCGATTGACGATAAAGTCACTGTTATGGCAGTACTTGAAGCTACCGAAAAATTACTTGAGCAAGGCAAAACATTTAAACGTAGTTTATATCTGGCTTTTGGTCATGATGAAGAAGTAGGCGGTAAGCAAGGTGCTAAAGCTATAGCTGAGCACTTGAAACAACAAAATATCCAGTTCGAATATGTACTGGATGAAGGTGGTGCGGTGACTAAGGGGTTGATGAAAGGTGTTGCCCAACCGGTTGCTATGGTAGGCATTGCCGAAAAAGGGTTTGTTAATTTTCGTTTAAGCGTTAAAAGCGAAGGCGGGCATTCATCACAGCCACCTAACCCTACAGCGGTGAGCATATTAAGTCAGGCGATTGTACAGGTACAAAACAGCCCCTTCGCCAGTGATTTGAATTTTATCCGGCAAACATTTGATTATGTCGGTTATTACACACCACTTAGCAGCCGATTACCTATGGCTAATTTATGGTTATTTTCGCCGATCGTTGAAAAGGCCCTGTTAGCGAATCCCAGTACAGCTGCCAGTATTCATACCACGATAGCACCTACTATGTTGCAAGGCAGTAGTAAATCGAACGTACTACCGTCATTGGCTACCGCGGTAGTGAATTTCCGTATTATGCCCGGCGATACTATTGCCTCTGTTGAGCAGCATATTCGAAATGCTATCGATGATCCCAGGGTAGAAATATCATCATTTATGGGCAATGAAGCGTCGAAAGTGAGTTCGACCAATAGCTTAGGATTTAAGTTGATTGAAAAAACAATCCGCCGTTTGGATGATAGTATTTTGGTTGCACCTTATTTAGTGCAAGGTGGCACAGATTCAAAGTATTTTTATGCACTTAGTGACAATGTTTACCGTTTTTTAATGGTCAGGCTCAATCAGGACACGATCAAACGTTTTCATGGCATTGATGAGCAGATACCCATTGACGACTATATGCAGGCGATACAGTTTTATTACGCATTAATTGAGCAAACCGTACAACCACAATAAAAAGAGGTCAGAATGAAAATTAAAACGCTCGCGCTGTTATTTGGTTTTTCCACTTTACCGGTTATGGCTGGCGATATCGCCATGGTTATCCATGGTGGAGCCGGCACAATTTTAAAATCAAAGTTAACGCCTGAAAAAGAGCGGGAGATCCGTAGCAAACTCGAAGAATCCGTTAAAAAGGGTTATGCCGTTTTAAAAAACGGTGGCGCCAGTGTCGATGCGGTGATTGCCGCGATCCAAAATATGGAAGACTCGCCATTATTCAATGCGGGGCGTGGGGCTGTTTATACCTGGGATGCAGTGCATGAGTTAGATGCATCGATCATGGACGGAAAAACCCACAATGCCGGTGCGGTAGCGGGTGTTAGTCGAATCAAAAGCCCAATCGAAGCAGCCCGCACTGTGATGGATAAATCAGTACATGTGATGTTAAGTGGCAAAGGCGCAGAGCAGTTTGCCGAAAATCAAGGGCTGGAAATGGTCGATAACAGTTACTTTGATACTGAACGTCGTCGTAAAGCGCTGGATAAAGTGAAACAAGCATTAATCAGTGAAGACCACGCCATGCAATTTACCCAGGCCATGACAGACTATAAATTTGGCACAGTGGGTGCGGTGGCATTAGATAAAGAGGGAAATCTGGCGGCTGGTACATCAACAGGAGGCATGACGGCCAAACGTTGGGGGCGAATTGGTGATTCACCCATTATTGGTGCGGGTACTTATGCGGATAACGGAAGTTGTGCGGTTAGCGCAACGGGCCATGGCGAGTACTTTATTCGATATCATGTCGCTGCTGACATATGCGCGCGAGTGAAATATCAGGGCAAAAATATTGTTGATGCCGGGGATGAGGTACTCAATAAAGAGCTAAAACAAGTTGGCGGGGATGGTGGTGTGATAATTATGGATAGCAAAGGCAATATTGCGACACCTTTTAATACGCCAGGTATGTACCGCGCCAGTGTTGATACCGATGGCAAGGTCACGGTAAAAATCTTTAATGACGAATAACGGCAAAGATTAGGTTATCGGGCAAACAAAAAGGCGCGAAAAATTCGCGCCTTTATTCACTGATAGATGCGGTGATTAACGCGATGCGGATTTTTTAATAAATGTCAGGCCGGTCAAAGCCAAAACAGCAGACGCTACGTACATCAGTGGTTGATTGATTAAGGTAGCACTAGCGGTAATAAAGGTTGCACTTATCATGAATAACCATCCGGCAACGGCGGGTTTACATTGGGTGACCCGTTTCATATTTTCTCCTTTTTAGTACCAGTTAAATAAAGTGTTAAATCGAAAAAATAGCCCAACACTTGTTTATATCACGTAATAAAAAATGGCGAAGTAATGGCAACTACATCCTGCCAAAACAAAAACATGCCAAATGGCATGTGTATATTTATAACGCTTGGCAATGTAGAAGATAACACCAATGCTAAAGCATAATCCACCCAACACCAGCAACCACATACCTGCGCCGGGTAATGCCTGATATAGCGGATAAATCAGCAATATCGCAAACCAGCCCATCACCAGATATGTTAGTACTGACAATTTGGGAAAGCGATGTTTGGCGATCCACTTAAATGCAACACCTGCAATGGCTAGTGACCAAATAATGACAGTAGCTGTAATGCCGAGCCAGCCGCCAATACTGAGCAATAAGAAGGGCGTATTGGTGCCCGCTATCAATAAATAAATAGCACTGTGATCAACCAGCTTTAACCAGGATTTAGCTTTATCTGATTGGATTGCGTGGTAAAGCGTCGAGGCTAAAAACATCAGAATTAATGAGGCGCCATAAATTGCCGACGCTGTTACTGCTTTGGCTGAGTCTGCATTTATTAGTAAATAGACCAGTCCAACTATGGCAATTACCAAACCTATGCCATGACTTAAGCTGTTGAGCCACTCTTCCAGAACAGAATAAGAGCGCGCAATCACTGATTTATTCATAAAGCTAAACCATTAATATTGATTAATCAGAGTATATATTAGTAATTCAGCGTACAAGTGTACACTAAAAGATCGCGAATTCCACAGGTCATTGAAATGCCTGACAAAGTTGCTCAATTCTCCAGGTCCTGTCTTGACATTACATCGTAAAAATCAGTTAAGTTTGATATGATTGAAATCGCTCAATCCCTCGCCAAATAAGGGATGTATAAAAGGTGGGAGAGGAAAAATAAAGCTGCCCAACAGTGTTGTAAATTATTCGAGAACTTATCCGCTTTTACGGCTTTTTTCCCTTGACAGGGTATCCCGGTGGTACCTAAACTGTGAATTGTGGGTAAAAGTGGTAGAAAGTGGATCAAATAATTTCAAAAGGCGAGGGCAATGTTCCGCAGCGCTAACGCGATCAATCTGGATGTGAAAGGACGGTTAACGATCCCAACCCGGTATCGTCAGACACTGCTGGATGATTGTCAGGGACAATTGGTATGCACCATCGACATCAAACAACCTTGTCTACTGCTTTACCCACTCCCCGAATGGGAAGAAATAGAAATTAAACTGAGCCGCCTGTCCAGCATGAATCCGGATGAACGTCGTTTACAGCGTTTACTGTTGGGTTATGCCACCGAAGGTGAAATGGACAAAAATGGCCGTTTTCTGTTATCCGCTCCGTTACGACAACACGCTACTCTCGATAAACAAGTGATGCTGGTAGGTCAGATGAATAAATTTGAGATCTGGTCGACCGAAGCGTGGGAGAAACAAATTGCAGAAGACAAGCTAAAAGAGCAAATGGCGGATTACGAACCCAGTGAACGATTGCAGGATTTTTCATATTAAATGAGCGGCGAATTTGCCCACCAATCGGTGCTATTAGAAGAGTCGTTAGAGGCTCTTAATATCAGGGCAGACGGCACCTACCTTGACGCGACATTTGGTCGGGGAGGACATTCGCGTGCCATTCTCAACAAACTCAATTCAAAGGGGCGTTTATACGCCATCGATCGCGATCCACAAGCGATAGCTACCGGGCGTCAGCTGGAACAACAAGACCCTCGCTTTACTCTGTTCCACAGTCCATTTTCGGCTCTTGAATCCCTTACCCACAATCATGGAATTCAAGGGCAAATAGACGGGATTTTAATGGATCTCGGCGTATCATCACCACAGCTGGACGATGCATCACGTGGTTTCAGTTTTTTGCGTGATGGGCCGTTAGATATGCGCATGGATACCACGCGTGGTGTGAGTGCCGCTGAATGGTTACAACATGCCGATGAGCAGGATATTGCTCAGGTGATTAAAGAATTCGGTGAAGAGAAATTTGGCAAGCGCATTGCTCATGCCATTGTTAACAGCCGTGATGAACACCCTCTTACCACTACTCATCAGCTCGCCGCATTAATTGATGAAGCTGTTCCGGTAAAGGATAAATATAAACATCCCGCAACCCGCGCATTTCAGGGTATTCGTATTTATATCAACAGTGAACTGGACGAAGTGCGCGATGGCCTCAAGGGGGCATTGGCTGCTCTTTGTTCTGGTGGCCGTTTAGCGGTTATCAGCTTCCATTCGCTGGAAGATCGCATGGTAAAACGCTTTATGCGTGAACAAAGCCGTGGTACGCAATTTCCTGCGGGTTTGCCTGTTACCGACAGTCAGATAGATGCCGGTAAAGCCATGAAACTTATTGGTAAAGCAATTAAGCCCAGCCAGCAGGAAATCGACGTTAATCCGCGTTCCCGTTCCTCGGTTTTACGTATTGCGGAGAAGCTATGAGTAAATCCGCCAAACGCATTAATTTAGCCTCTTTAATCGGCATGGATCTCCTACATCATCCATTCCGAATTTTGTTATTTGTACTGGTTATATTAAGTGCGGCTGGCGTAGTGTTAAGTACTCACCATAATCGTCAACTGGCGATTGTACTCGAGTCTTTGATGCAGGAACGTGACCAGCTGGATGTGGAGTGGCGTCACCTGATTCTGGAACAGTCAGTACTGACCGAACACAATCGCATTGAAACCATTGTTAGCAAAAAGCTCGATATGCAACGTCCTGACCCGGACAAAGAAATTGTGGTGAGGGTCAGATGAATTCACGAGTGAATACAAAACAGGCCAAAGGCAATATCCAGCCACGTTTTCTGCACTGGCGTTTTATGGTGGTGATGTCGGTGGTGATTCTGGTGTTTGTTGGATTGGCTGCGCGCGCTGCTTTTATTCAGGTAATTGCACCGGATCAGTTAATTGAACAAGGTGATAATCGTACCTTACGTACCCGAACCAGTGCGGTGCATCGCGGTATGATAACTGACCGCAACGGCGAGGAACTGGCGGTGAGTGTTCCGGTGCAGGCAGTATGGGCTGACCCTAAAATTATACTGGAAAAACATGCACTCGACGATGTGCGACGATGGCACGCTTTGGCCGAAGTGCTCGGTGAAGACGCTGATAAAATTATGCATAACGTAGCCGACAAAGACCGTCGGTTTGTTTACATTCAGCGCCAGGTAACACCAGCCATGGCTGAATACGTGGATAAACTGGATATTCCCGGGGTGTATTTACGTCGTGAGTCTCGTCGTTATTATCCAACCGGTGAAGTGTCTGCACAGCTGATCGGTTTTACTAACATTGACGATGTGGGTATCGAAGGCATTGAGCGTTTGTTTGAGGAACGCTTAAATGGTACACCCGATACCCGTCGTATTCGCCGTGACGGTAAAGGTCGTCAGGTTGAAATACTGGCTGAACATCAGGGCGAACGCTCCAAAGATTTACAACTGACTATCGACCAGCGTATTCAGGCGCTGGCTTACCGCGAAATTAAAACCGCTATTCAGCAATATGATGCGGCCGCCGCCTCTGCCGTGGTAGTTGATGTGAATACCGGTGAAATTTTAGCGATGGTTAATGGTCCCTCGTTTAATCCCAATAATCGCCGTGGAGTCACAGCTCACCGTATTCGCAACCGTGCGATTACCGATGCCTATGAGCCAGGCTCTGTGGTTAAACCTGTTGCGGTTTTGAGTGCGCTGGAGTTTGGTAGTGCAGATTTGGATACTGTGATTGATACCAATCCCGGCTGGATGCGTTTAGGTGGTGCCATTGTTAAAGACGGACACAATTATGGCAAGCTAACGCTGGAAGGTATTATTAAGCATTCCAGTAATATGGGCACATCCAAGTTAGCCTTATCTGTGCCTAAAAACTACCTCATCGACATGTATTACGAAATGGGACTGGTAGGTGATACCGGCACCAATTTAATTGGTGAAAGCAGCGGTATTTTCCATGATCGCAGTCGCTGGTCGGAACATGAACTGGCCACACTATCTTTCGGATATAACCTCACAGTGACGCCGGTGCAAATCGCACGTATGTACAGCATTATTGGTAGTGGCGGTATCAAACGTCCGTTAAGCATTATCAAGGGGGATATCCCGGCAGGTGAGCGGGTATTAACCGAAAAATCCGCGCGTGCGGTGACTGCCATGATGGAACATGTACTGGATGATGATGGTACTGCACCAAAAGCGCAGGTAAACGGTTATCGAGTTGCCGGTAAAACCGGTACCAGCCGTAAAGCCATTGCCGGTGGTTATGGTGAAGAATACGTAAACTTTTTTGCTGGTATTGCACCGGTTTCAAATCCGCAGGTTGCCGTTGTTGTGTTAATCGATGAGCCCGGTGGAGACTTGTATTACGGCGGTTTAACTGCTGCCCCCGTGTTTTCAAAGATAATGTCCGGCACTTTGCAAATGTTGAATATTGCACCGGATGACAAACCGGTTTCTTCCCTTGTTGCTTACCATGGGGAGATATCTAATGCCGGTTAATTTAATGACATTGCTTAAGCCCTTTGGTATCGAAGCGCCATTAATCGAAATTGGTGAACTGGTATTAGACAGCCGCAAAGTCAAACCCAATAGCGTGTTTACTGCGGTAATTGGTCATGATCTTGATGGGCGTGATTTTATTCCGCAAGCCGTTAGTCTTGGGGCTCGTGTGGTGTTGTCTGAAACGGAAAATGTGCATGAACACGGTCAGATAAGTATGCGTGAACACACGGTCATCGTTGATTTTTATCAATTAAATCAGCAACTGAACGCGTTAAGTGCTTTGTATTACGACTATCCGGCAACAAAACTGGACGTGATTGCGGTTACCGGCACCAATGGCAAAACCTCCACTGCCCAGCTTTGTGCGCAAATTAGCCAGTTAACCGGACATAAAGCCGGTACTTTGGGCACATTAGGTACTGGATTAATCAACCAGTTGATACCCAATATCAACACCACGCCTGATCCCATTAGTATTCATAAAGTACTGGAAGAAATGCGTTTGCAGGGTGCCAAAACCGTTGCGCTGGAAGCCTCATCTCATGCATTGGTACAAAAGCGTTTAGCTGCGCTTAAAACCGATGTGGCAATTTTCACTAATCTTACACGTGATCACCTCGATTATCACGGCACCATGGCTAATTACGGCGCGGCTAAGCGTTCATTGCTAAATCAGCAAGGGCTGCGTTTTGCCGTGATCAACCAACAGGATATGCAGGCTGAACTTTGGTTGCAGGACTGTCCGTCGACTGTTCAGGCGGTGATGTATGGCTTTGAATTAGTCCACTATCCCGATTTACCTTATTGCATTGCCAGCAGTGTGGAGTATTTACCTCACGGCACTCTGATTGAAATAGATTCCAGCTGGGGGCAAGCCACTATTGAAACAGCCTTATTGGGTAACTTCAATGTGCAGAATTTACTTGCGGCTATCACTGCACAGTTATGCTTGGGGACAAGTTTGCACGATATTGCGGCGATTGCATCTCAACTGACACCTATTGCTGGCCGAATGGAAATATTTAAAGCCAAAGGAAAAGCTGCGTTAGTGGTTGATTACGCCCATACGTCCGACGCCCTGGAACAAGCCCTGGTTTCACTGCGTCACCATTGCAATGGCCAGTTGTGGTGTATGTTTGGCTGTGGTGGTGACCGTGACAAAGGCAAACGTCCACAAATGGGCGATATTGCCGAGCGTTTCGCTGACAAAGTTCTGGTAACCAATGATAACAGCCGTTCCGAATCACCTGAACAGATCGCACAGGATATTTTAGCCGGTTGCCAACGTCCTGACTTAATTGAGGTTGAGTTGGATCGCGCAACAGCTATCCGCAATATGTTAAGTAAAGCCAGCGAACAAGATCTTATTTTAGTGGCAGGTAAAGGCCATGAAGATTATCAAATCATAGGTAACCAAAGATTGCCGTATAACGAAAGACACTACATACAACAATTATTAGAGGGGATGGAGCAATGATTTCAGTTTCGCTCAGCTGGGTGGCTGATCAATTGCAAGGCAAGCTCTGTGGTGAAGATAAAACGATAAAGGGCGTCAGCACTGACACCCGTACCATTGAAGCCGGAGACTTGTTTATTGCACTGACCGGACCAAATTTTAATGGCCATCGTTTTGTTGATGTGGCTGAGCAAAATGGTGCATCAGCATTAGTGGTGTCAGAGCCGGTAGAGACCAGTTTGCCCTGTATTCAGGTAAAAGATACCCGTGTTGCACTGGGGCGGTTAGGTGCAGCAGTAAAAGCCAAAGTGGCACCTAAAACCATCGCCATTACTGGTAGTAGCGGTAAAACCACAGTAAAAGAAATGGTGGCTTCTATTTTGTCACGTAAGGGCAAAGTGTTGGCCACAAGCGGTAACTTCAATAACGATATTGGCGTACCGTTGACCTTGCTGCGTTTAAAGAAAAAACACAAATACGCAGTGATCGAGCTGGGCGCTAATCATATAGGCGAAATTGCCTATACCACCGAACTGGTCAAACCCGATGTCGCAACTGTGCTTAATGCTGCAGCTGCACACTTGCAGGGGTTTGGCAGTTTATTGGGTGTTGCCCGTGCCAAGAGTGAAATATTTAATGGTTTAGGTGAAAACGGTGTGGCGATTTTAAATGCCGACAGCCAGTTTCATGATTTTTGGGCAGGCAAGCTCAATCACCTAAAACATGTTCAGCGTTTTTCTATGCAAGCCGGGTTTGATTATTCGGCACGCAATATTCAAATGCAGGCTGATGGTTGTGCCAGCTTTGAAATGCAAACGCCGCAGGGTACGGCCTTTGTTAATCTGGTTACACCAGGCATACATAATGTCACTAACGCACTGACCGCTGCTGCATTATCGATGGCCGTGGGGGCTACGTTAGAAGATGTACAACTTGGGCTGGAAAATATGATTCAGGTTAAGGGGCGTCTTAATGTGAGAACCCTGACCAATCAGGTACGTCTAATCGACGATACCTACAACGCCAATGTGTCGTCGGTTAAAGCGGCGATCGATTTGTTAGCCAATTATACAGGTCGCCGAATTCTGATTTTGGGCGACATGGGGGAACTGGGCGATAAAGCGCGTTTTTATCATGAACAGGTCGGCGAATATGCCAAACAAGCTGGGTTAGATAACCTGTTTACTTTGGGGGTATTAAGTCAGCATGCCAGTATCGTATTTAATGGTAACGGTCAGCATTTTAGTTCTGTTGAAGAGTTAGTCGCTCACCTTGAACAACAAGTTGCAGCTGAATATAAGGACATCAGCATATTGGTTAAAGGTTCACGTAGTGCCCGCATGGAAAGGGTAGTGGAAGCAATCGAGGTATCCTCTGTGGGAAAGCTTGAGCACCGCCAGGAGTCTATTGCATGCTGATTTGGTTAGCCAGTTGGTTACAGCAGTTTGATCCTGGCTTTAACGTTTTTTCTTATCTGACTTTACGTGCCATTTTAAGTACGTTGACAGCGCTGGGCATGGCCATTTTTATGGGGCCGCTGATGATCCGCTGGCTGCAACGCCTGCAAATTGGTCAGACGGTAAGAGATGACGGACCTGAATCACATTTATCCAAGTCGGGTACACCGACTATGGGCGGTGTGTTAATTCTGGCGGCGATTGTTATCAGCACCTTATTGTGGGCAAATTTGAGCAACCGTTATGTGCTGACCACGCTTTTCGTGATTATTAGCTATGGCATTATTGGTTTTGTTGACGACTATCGCAAAGTGATCCGCAAAGATGCTAAAGGCTTAATAGCCCGCTGGAAATATTTCTGGTTGTCTGCAGTGGCGATTTTGGTGGCATGGTTTCTATATTCGCAGCGTGAGTTGCCCGCCGAAACCGCTTTATTAGTGCCATTCTTTAAAGAAGTGATGCCGCAGCTGGGTATTATGTACATGCTACTGAGCTATTTTGTGTTAGTGGGTACCAGTAACGCAGTAAACCTTACGGATGGTCTGGATGGTCTGGCTATCGTGCCGACCATTTTAGTCGCCGGTGCCTTTGCCATTTTTGCCTATGTTACCGGCAACATTAATTTCTCAGCTTACCTGAATATTCCCTACCTGCCGCTTGCCAGTGAGCTGGTAATTGTGTGCACCGCGATAGTTGGTGCGGGTCTGGGATTTTTATGGTTCAACACTTATCCGGCGATGGTGTTTATGGGCGATGTTGGCTCATTGGCCTTAGGCGGCGCGCTGGGCATTATCGCCATTTTGGTACGTCAGGAATTGGTGCTGTTCATCATGGGCGGCGTGTTTGTGATGGAAGCGGTGTCGGTGATATTGCAGGTTGGCTCATACAAACTGCGTGGTCAGCGTATTTTCCGCATGGCGCCAATCCATCATCACTATGAATTAAAAGGCTGGCCAGAGCCGCGCGTGATAGTGCGTTTTTGGATCATCTCACTGATGCTGGTGCTGATTGGCCTGGCTACGTTGAAACTAAGGTAACGAAATTAAATGTCGATGCAGTTAGCGGGTAAAAACATTGCTGTGATTGGACTGGGTCAAACAGGTCTGTCGGCAATTGCGTTTTTAAAAGCGCACCACGCTAATGTATCTGCCTTCGACACTCGTGCCGGATATCAGGCAGTGGTGCCTGCCGGTGTGGTGGTGAGAACCGGAGAATTAGATGCCGGGCTACTCACGCAAGCTGACATGATAGTGTTGAGTCCGGGGGTTGCATTGTCAACACCTGCCATTGCCGCTGCTAAAAATGCGGGTGTACCGGTTTTAGGTGATGTTGAAATCTTTGCTCAGTTTAATCATGTGCCGGTTCTAGCCATTACCGGTTCCAACGGTAAATCGACTGTTACCATGTTAGTCGCGCATATGCTGGAAAAAGCCGGTAAACGCGTATTAACCGGCGGTAATATTGGTGTGCCGGTGCTGGATTTACTGGGTAAACCGGCCGATTGCATCGTACTTGAATTATCCAGCTTCCAGTTAGAAACGACTTATAGCCTGCAAAAACTGGCAGCAACCGTATTAAACGTGAGTGACGATCATATGGATCGTTATGCTGGTTTTGACGATTATCGCGATACCAAGCGCAGCATTTATAACTTAAGCCAGCATTGCATTGTTAACCGCGATGATCCTGCTACCGATTGTGCACAGGCTGAGAACTCACTGAGCTTTGGCTTAAGTGCCAGCAAAACCGGATTTGGTTTCGACCAGGCAACCAATACCATTTTGTTAGAGGGTAAACCCTGGTTGGAAATGCAAAAAGCCAGTCTGGCCGGGATGCACAATGTATTAAATATTCAGGCTGCTGCTGCCCTTGCCAGCTGCACGGGGGCTGAGCATTTTGCACTGCAAGCCGCTTGTACCGATTTTAACGGTTTACCTCATCGTTGTGAGCGCGTTAGCGATAAATTTGGCGCGCAGTGGATTAACGATTCTAAAGCGACCAATGTGGGCGCGACCATTGCTGCGATTGAAGGTTTACGACCCCAGGTAGCGGCCAGACTGATTTTAATTGCGGGTGGTGATGGTAAAGGTGCTGATTTCACGCCGCTTAAATCAGTATTTAGCTCAGTTGATCGCTTAATTACTTTAGGTCGTGATGGCGATAAAATTGCAGCCTGTTATGCTAATCCTGAGCCTGTAAGCAGCTTAGAACAAGCGGTGCAGTTAGCGGCAAAAGATATTCAACCGGGTGACATGGTGTTGTTATCGCCAGCCTGTGCCAGTTTGGATATGTTTAAAAACTACGCCGAACGCGGCCAGCGTTTTGCACTGGCTGTGGAGGCATTGTAATGGTTGCTGCAATGTCTGGTCATTTACGTGAACTGTTCAATTCCCGCCATGGTGAGATTGATCAGCGCCCTTATGATGCGTCAATTTTAGTGATTGCATTAGCGCTGCTAAGTATCGGTTTGATTGTGGTGACATCTGCTTCTATGCCGGCTGCCGCGCGTTTGTACGATAATCCTTTTTATTTCGCTATTCGTCATTCAATTTATATTTGTGTCGCATTAATCGCATTTTTTGTCACGCTGCAAGTCCCGATGAAGTTGTGGCAGTGGGGGAACAGCTGGTTGTTGTTGGCCGCAATATTTTTGCTGATTGCTGTATTAATCATCGGAAAAAATGTCAACGGCAGTACCCGCTGGTTAGCGTTGGGACCTATTACCATTCAGGCGTCTGAGCCTGCCAAGTTGTTTTTCTTTGCTTATCTGGCCGGTTACTTAGTACGACGTTATGAGGAAGTCACCGAGAACATTAAAGGCTTTATCAAACCACTGATTGTGTTCTTCGTTTTAGCGCTGTTATTACTGATGCAACCTGATTTGGGTACAGTTGTGGTTATGCTGGCGACCACCATAGGTTTATTGTTTTTGGCCGGCGCGCGTTTATGGCAGTTTTTTGCGCTGATGCTAACGGGTGCAATTGCAGTGGTAACCCTGATTATTACTTCGCCTTATCGAATGGCGCGGGTGACGTCTTTTATGGATCCGTGGGCTGATCCTTTTGGTAGTGGTTATCAGTTAACTCAATCGTTAATGGCCTATGGTCGTGGTGATATTTTTGGGCAGGGATTAGGTAACAGTTTGCAAAAACTGGAATATCTGCCGGAAGCCCATACCGACTTTATTATGGCGATTCTGGCTGAAGAATTAGGTTTTGCCGGTGTAGCCTGCGTATTAATTTTAATGCTGATGCTGGTATTAAAAGCGCTCAGGCTGGGTAACAAAGCGTTAGATAAAGAACGCCCCTTTGATGCTTATCTGGCATATGCTATCGGCATTTGGTTTAGTTTCCAGACCGCGGTCAATATTGGGGCCAGTGCAGGCATTCTGCCAACTAAAGGCTTAACGTTACCTTTTGTAAGTTACGGTGGTTCAAGTTTGATCATTATGGCCATGGCCTTAGCTGTCTTAATGCGCATTGACTTTGAGTTGCGTATGGCCGATGTGCAGGTGGTTAGTGGAAAACGTAAGCGCATCAGCCAGGCCGCTCCTTCTGCGGAGAAGGAGAATGCAGATGACTAAATGTTTGTTAGTCATGGCAGGTGGTACCGGCGGGCATGTATTCCCGGGTATCGCAGTGGCTGATTATTTGAAATCGCAAGGTTGGTCAATCCATTGGCTTGGAACCTCACAGCGAATGGAAGCGCAAATTGTGCCAAAAGCGGGTTATGACATCAGCTTCATTGACGTTGCGGGACTAAGAGGTAACGGCATTAAAGGCTGGTTAATGGCGCCGCTGACCTTGAGCAAAGCTTTATTTCAGGCACTTAGTGTTATGCGAAAGGTTAAGCCCGACGTGGTACTGGGCATGGGCGGGTTTGCCAGTGGACCTGGTGGCATTGCGGCATTTTTAAAAGGTATACCGTTAATTTTGCACGAGCAAAATGCTGTGGCCGGTTTTACCAATAAGTTGCTTGCACCGCTGGCGAAAAAAGTCTTAACCGGTTTTGATGATACTTTTCCTCCATCACAAAAAGTGAGTTGGGTGGGTAATCCGCTGCGTTCGGATATTCAGGTTCAACAAACCGAATCCTCTCATGAGGGCATCAATATTCTGGTGGTTGGCGGCAGTTTGGGTGCTCAGGCTTTAAATGAAGCCATGCCACAGATGCTAAACGCATTAAACCAGCCAGTAAGTATTTGGCATCAGTGTGGTGCAGGGCGGGAGCAACAGGTACGTAAAACCTATATAAGCGATGCTCAGGTTAAAGTTAGCGATTTTATCGATGATATGGCTGGTGCTTATCAATGGGCAGACTTAATTATTTGCCGTGCCGGTGCGCTGACAGTATCGGAAATCGCGATGGCAGGCAAAGCGGCGATATTTGTACCGCTGCCGTATGCCGTGGATGATCATCAAACCAAAAATGCGCAGGCCTTAGTGCGTTGTGGTGCTGCCAGAATTGTAAAACAGAGTCATTCACTGGCGTTTGATTTGGCCGAACAAGTTAATCAACTTAGTGTCGAAAGACAACAGTTAACCCGTATGGGACAAGCGGCGACAAGTGTGGCGCGTCCGCAGGCAACCAAAGATGTTGCCGATGTATGTAAAGAATTAGCCAAGGTGGTAGCAGTAAATGAGTAAAACCAGCCCAACAACTTACACGGTGCCGGAAATGCGCCGCATTAAAAATATTCATTTTATCGGTATAGGTGGCGCCGGCATGGGTGGTATTGCCGAGGTATTACTGAATGAAGGTTACAATATCTCTGGTTCTGATATTCAGTCCGGCGCGATGACTGAACGGTTAACCGGGCTTGGTGCCACTGTGTTTTTCTCGCATCAGGCCAGCAACGTAGAAAACGTGCATGTGGTTGTTGTCTCGAGTGCCGTGGACAAAACCAACCCTGAAATTATGGCGGCAATTGAAGCCCGTATTCCTGTTATTCGCCGCGCTGAAATGCTGGCAGAACTGATGCGTTTTCGTCATGGCATTGCAGTGGCAGGCACCCACGGAAAAACGACCACCACCAGTTTACTGGCAACCATCTTTGCTGAAGCCGAATGCGACCCCACTTTTGTGATTGGCGGACTGCTAAATAGTGCAGGCACTAACGCACGCTTGGGTAACAGCCGCTATTTGATTGCTGAAGCTGACGAAAGTGATGCGTCATTCCTGCACTTGCAGCCCATGGTTTCGGTGGTCACTAACATTGAACCCGATCATATGGGCACCTATGAAGGTGACTTCCAGCGTATGCAGGATACCTATATTGAATTCCTGCATAACTTACCGTTTTACGGATTGGCGGTGATGTGTGGTGATGATCCAGTCGTGTGCGAATTGCTGCCGCGTATTGGACGCAAATGCCTGACTTACGGCGTTGGTGAGCACAATGATGTACGCGCAATTGATATTCAACATGGTTTTAACCGCAGTACTTTTACCGTGTTGCGCTCTGGCAAACAACCATTGACCCTGACCATTAATTTGCCGGGTCATCATAATGTCTTAAATTCTCTTGCTGCTATCGCCGTAGCAACTGATGAAGGTATCGATGATGACGCCATCGTAGCTGCACTGGCTTCATTTGGTGGCATAGGCCGCCGCTTCGAAATGCTGGGTGAATTTGAAACCGGTAACGGTAAAGCGATTTTGGTGGATGATTATGGGCATCACCCCACCGAGGTTGCCGCAACAATAGCGGTGGCACGCAATAACTGGCCGGATCGTCGTTTAGTGATGGCTTACCAGCCACACCGCTTTACCCGAACCCGCGATTTATACGAAGACTTTGTCAAAGTTCTGTCTCAGGTTGATGTGTTGTTATTGCTCGAAGTGTACAGTGCCGGAGAAGTACCGATTGACGGGGCAGACAGTAAATCTTTGTGTCGTTCCATTCGCCAGCGTGGGCAAATTGAACCGATTTATATTGCTAACAAAGATGAGTTACCCGCCATACTGGCTGAGCAATTACAGGATGGTGATATTGTACTCACTCAAGGTGCAGGCAATATTGGTGGACTCGCCAAAGTGCTGCAAAAAACTCAACTGGATATTGAAGCATTAAAAGGGGCTAGTGCATGAGCACGGTAAATCATTACGGAAAAGTTGCCGTGATGTTTGGCGGCCATTCTGCCGAACGTGAGGTGAGCCTGCGCTCAGGACAGGCAGTGTTGGATGCACTACTGTCACGTGGCGTTGATGCGTATAAATTTGATCCAGCTGTACGTTCTGTAAGTGAACTGGTGGCAGAGAAGTTTGATAATGTTTTGATCATGTTACATGGTCGCGGCGGTGAAGACGGCAGCCTGCAAGGATTACTTGAGCAGTTACAAATCCCCTATACCGGTAGTGGCGTGTTAGGTTCAGCCCTGTCGATGGATAAAATTCGTACAAAACAAATATTTAGTAGTGTTGGGCTACCTACTGCAAATTATAAAATTGTGGAAAAAAGCTGCTTTGATGCGGGATCCTGCGAGGTTATAATGCAGGAGTTTGGGGGCGCAATCATGGTGAAACCGGCGCTGGAAGGTTCCAGTATCGGTATGACCAAGGTGACAAAATCTGCACAATTGCTCGGCGCGGTACAGCACGCATTTAAATACGATAATAATGTACTGCTCGAGCAATATATTGAAGGTAGTGAATTTACGGTCAGTATTCTTGACGGTAAAGCGCTTCCTTCTATTCGCATGTCTACTCCCCGTGATTTTTATGACTACGAAGCCAAGTATCAGGCTGACAGTACGCAATATTTTTGTCCCAGTGGCGCCAGTGATGAGCTGGAAACGCAACTGGCTGACTATGCAGAACGTGCGTTTAAGGCGGTAGGTGCTGGTAGTTGGGGACGTGTGGATTTTATGTGTGATAGCGCGGGTCAGTTGTATTTGCTGGAAGTGAATACAGTGCCGGGCATGACGGCTAAAAGCTTAGTGCCAATGGCAGCCAAACAAGCAGGTTACAGCTTTGCTGATTTGGTCGAAAAAGTGTTATCTGGCGCCGGCCTGAATAAATAGGACTGGAAGGTGAAAATAACCGGTGAAAAAAAAGCCATTTTACTCAGACCAGGGTTCTGGTTTGGTGTGGCATTTTTTATCACTGTGGTGCTTAGCATTATCTGGGCTACCGCGCGCTTAAACGACTGGTTAAAGGATGAACAGCGTTTGCCGGTGCAAAAGATTATGATAGCCGGTCAACGTCATTTTATTAAAGATGAGGACGTGGCCAGAACGGTACGTAAGGCGCAGCCCGGTAGTTTTTTTGAACTGGATGTGAATAAAGCGCTGGCGGCTGTGGAAGCTATGCCATGGGTGCACAAAGCCTCGGTGCGCAAAGAGTGGCCGAGTACCTTAAAAGTATATTTGATTGAGCAAGTGCCGGTAGCGCACTGGAATTCGGATAGTTTGCTCAATCAACAAGGTAATTTATTTAATGGTCAAATGAATGAGGAACAAGATCAACTGCCTCAGTTATTTGGACCGGGTGGTAGTGAACAAACTGCGTTGCAGGGCTATCGGGCCATGCAGCAGCTGTTGGATAACAGCCAGTTGAAAATTGAAGAATTACAGCTGAGTGAGCGTTTTGCCTGGCAAATTAAACTCAGTAACGGCATTAAGCTAAATATTGGCCGCGAAGAATTTATCGACAGAGTGCAGCGTTTTGTGGATGTATATCCGATGCTGGTGAAAAGCGATAGAGCGGTCGATTATGTTGATTTGCGATATGACACTGGATTAGCAGTGGGTTGGAAACAAAAAAGTGAGAGTTAACACTATGTCGAAGGTAGCGGATCGCAACCTGGTGGTTGGATTGGATATTGGCACTAGCCGTGTAAAAGCTGTGGTTGGCGAAATGCTGACTGACGGTGGTGTCAGTATTGTTGGCGTGGGTAGTCATCCTTCCCGAGGCATGGATAAAGGCGGTGTTAATGATTTGAATCTGGTAGTTCAATCTGTGCAGCGCGCCGTAGATGAAATGGAACTGATGGCGGACTGTAAAGTGTCATCAGTATTTTTATCGGTATCTGGCCGTCATGTGCAATGCCAGAACGAAAATGGCATGGTGCCAATCAATAATAAAGAAGTAACCCAGGACGATGTGGACAATGTTATCCATGCGGCCCGTTCGGTACCTATTGCAGCAGAGCGTCGCTTATTACACGTCTTACCGCAGGACTTTACGATTGACGTGCAGGAAAAGATTAAGAATCCAGTCGGTATGTCTGGTGTGCGAATGGAAGCCGAAGTTCATATTGTGACCTGTGCTGACGACATGGCTAAAAATCTGGTTAAGTGTGTTGAGCGCTGTGGTTTACATGGTGATCAGCTGATTTTCTCCGCTCTGGCGTCAAGCTACGCGGTGTTAACCGATGATGAAAAAGAGTTAGGAGTGTGTGTAGTGGATATCGGTGGCGGAACCATCGATATCGTAATTTATGCCGAGGGAGCGATTCGCCATACCGCGGTTATCCCGGTCGCCGGAAATCAGATCACCAGTGATATCGCTAAAATATTCCGTACGCCAATTAGTCACGCGGAAGAAATTAAAATTAATTACGCCTGTGCATTAAAAGATTTGGTGCGCATGGATGAAAGCATTGAAGTGCCCAGTGTGGGTGGACGCCCTGCACGTGCCATGTCTCGTCATACGCTGGCCGAGGTGATTGAGCCGCGTTATCAGGAATTGTTTGAACTGGTACTGGAAGAAATCAAAGCCAGTGGTTTGGAAGAGCAGATTGCAGCTGGTGTGGTATTAACCGGTGGCACCGCCAAAATGGAAGGTGCTGTGGAATTTGCTGAAGAAATTTTCCAGATGCCAGTTCGCACGGGATCTCCGATGGGGGTTAAAGGCCTGTCGGAATATGTTGAGGATCCCACCTATGCGACTGCGGTTGGTTTGTTGCAGTATGGCAAGATGGATTTAGTCTCTAAGCAATCATCTAAAGAGAAATCCACAGAAAGCTTGTGGCATCGTTTACAAAGCTTTTTTAAAGGTGAGTTTTAAGTGTGCGCACCAGGGAAAAATAGGTACGTACATTCATTAGAAGTAAAAAATTACGGTGCAGTTGATGCCGTACAACGCCCAAAAAATCGGAGAGAGAATTATGTTTGAACTTATGGATAGTCACAGCGAAGAAGCTGTTATTAAAGTAATAGGTGTCGGTGGCGGTGGTGGAAACGCAATCGAACACATGGTTGAACAAAGCATTGAAGGTGTTGAGTTTATTGCAGTCAACACAGATGCGCAGGTGTTACGCAAGTCATCTGCCGATGTCACCATTCAAATCGGTTCGAGTGTTACCAAAGGTTTAGGTGCGGGGGCCAATCCTGAAATTGGTCGCAGTGCAGCAATCGAAGACAACGACACTATTCGCCAGACGTTGGCAGGTGCTGATATGGTCTTTATCACCGCTGGAATGGGGGGCGGTACCGGAACCGGTGCAGCGCCAGAAGTGGCAAAAATTGCGCGTGAATTAGGTATCCTGACGGTTGCAGTTATCACCAAGCCATTTGCTTTTGAAGGCAAAAAACGTATCGGTTTTGCAGAAGAAGGCAGTGAAGAGCTGGCCAAAAATGTTGACTCGTTAATCACCATCCCTAACGAAAAACTGCTGAAAGTGATGCCAAAAGGTACCCCATTACTGGAAGCTTTTAGTGCGGCGAATGACGTATTACGTGGTGCGGTTCAGGGTATTGCGGAGCTTATTACTCGTCCGGGTCTAATTAACGTGGACTTCGCCGACGTGAAAACTGTGATGTCAGAAATGGGCACTGCAATGATGGGGAGCGGCAGCGCTAAAGGTGCAGATCGTGCAGAAGAAGCTGCAGAAATGGCCATCGCGAGTCCTTTGCTGGAAGACATCGATTTGTCAGGCGCTCGCGGTATTTTGGTTAACATTACCTGTGGTCCTGATTTTAGTATTGATGAATTTGAAACCGTGGGTAATGCGGTTAAAGCGTTTGCATCTGAAAATGCTACTGTGGTTGTGGGTACCGTTATTGATATGGAACTGCAGGACGAGTTACGTGTCACAGTAGTAGCAACGGGTATTGGCGCAGAGCGTAAGCCGGATATTTCTCTGGTCAGTAATAAACAGCCACGTCGTGAAGATACTGGTTATCGTCAGATGAACATTAATGATTCTTATGCTTCTTCAAGTGCGGGCAACACGGCGACGAAACTCAACCCAAGTGAAGAAAGCGACGAATACGAAAAAGACGATTATCTGGATATTCCAGCGTTTTTACGTAAGCAGGCAGACTAGGCATTTAGTGGAAATATTTTGACACTTTGGTCATAAACCACTAAAATTCGGACCCTTTTTTCGAAATTGATTAAATTTTAAGCAAAGAGCTGAATGATAAAACAACGTACAATCAAACAATCTGTTCAAGCAACAGGAATCGGTTTGCACAAAGGCGACAAGGTCACTATGACTCTCCGGCCTGCGCCTGCCAATACAGGAATTGTATTCAGGCGCACCGACCTTGAACCTTATGCGGATATTTCTGCAAACGCTGAGCTGGTGGGCGATACCATGTTGTGTACCTGTCTGACTAATGCTGAGGGCGTCAGTATTTCGACAGTAGAACATTTATCTTCTGCGCTTGCGGGGCTTGGCATCGACAATATTATTGTTGAAGTGAATGCCAATGAACTGCCAATTATGGATGGCAGTGCCAGTCCTTTTATTTTCCTGCTGCAATCTGCGGGAATTGAAGAACAAGCCGTTGCGAAAAAATTTATTCGTGTCACTAAATCTATTCGCGTAGAAGACGGTGACAAATGGGCCGAGTTTGTTCCTTATGATGGTTTCAAAGTCGATTTTCGTATCGACTTTGAACATCCTGTTATCAGCCAGACACGTCAGCATATGGTGATGGATTTTGATACTGAATCTTATGTTGATCAGGTCAGTCGTGCCCGTACTTTTGGTTTTATGCGCGATTTAGAATATATGCATGCGCATAATTTAGCCTTAGGCGGCAGCATGGAAAATGCTGTGGCACTGGATGAATACCGTGTATTGAATCAGGAAGGTTTGCGTTACGACGATGAATTCCTGAAGCATAAAATCCTCGATGCAGTTGGTGATTTGTATTTATGTGGTCACAGTATTATTGGTGAGTTTCGTGCTTATAAATCGGGTCACGGACTTAATAATAAGTTGCTTCGGGCGATGTTGGCACAAGAATCATGTTGGGAATTTGTGTCATATGAGCATGAGAAACCGCCAATTAATTTTGCAGTGCCAATTATGGCCAGCCGTTAGACGATTTGAAAATGCCGCTTTAGCGGCATTTTTATTTTATTAACCTTTAAATTTTCATTATTTTTAACCAATTACACGTCTAATATTATATGTTGGTGTTTAACTTGCTTAATCTTGAACCATATTAGTTTACTGCGGGTGCAAAAATTTTGTGTTTCACAGGTTGTCAGTTTAGAATCAACTCGCTGAGTTAGTGCTTTACAGTCATTGGATTTGCATGAGTTTTAAAATCTTATACAAGGGCAGCAATGTTCGATTTGCGTTTAGTTTAAACAAACACCAAATGTTGGGGGTTTGTGCTATTGCAATGGGGCTAACTTTTTGGATTGGCCGAACCACCGCTCCCTCTGATACTGACGATATAACACGCGTACTGCAATCGCAGTCAGGTTTAAAGCAACAACAGCAGGACGTGGAACAGTTAAAGTTGCAAACTCAGGAACAACTTACCGGAATGGTGATGAAACTGGGGGATATGCAGGGCCAGCTTCGTCGGCTTGACGCATTAAGTGAACGTCTGGCTGAAAGTTCTCATCTTTCGGTTGAGGAATTTGCATTTAATGAGCAGCCAGCCATAGGTGGTCCTTCTCAGGCTGCGCCCAATTATATCGTTAAAGACAGTGCGGAGCTGATGGCGGGCATTGATAATATGCTGGGTGAAATAAAAGACAAGTCGCGTCAGTTGGAAGCGCTTGAATCTATCATGTTAAGTCACCATGTTAATGACCAGAGTTATCTTGCAGGCCGACCGATTAAATCGGGATGGTTATCGTCATTTTACGGCATTCGCAAAGACCCCTTTAATGGTTTACCTGCAATGCACAAAGGTCTGGATTTTGCCGGTAAAGAAGGCTCTGATGTTATTGCCACAGGTGCAGGTGTTGTAACCTGGGCGGGCGAACGTTATGGCTATGGCAATCTGGTAGAAGTTGATCATGGTGATGGTTTATCAACCCGCTATGGTCATAACAAAGCAATTAAAGTTAAAGTCGGTGATGTGGTAACCAAAGGTCAGGTGTTGGGGCTAATGGGGAAAACCGGCAGGGCAACCGGTGCACATGTGCATTATGAAGTATTAAGGAACGGGCGACAGTTAGATCCTCTCGCGTATGTTTCCAGACGCAATCGTCATTAGTTAGGTTTTTATACCTGATGGTAGCAGCAGTCGGTCAGTTTGGCCGACTGCTGTTTTTATAAATGGCTGTCAAACAGCTACGTAATCAATTTTGTGAGTCAGGCCAAACCGCCGCGCAAAGTTATAAAGAAAATTAATCTGATTGGAAGCGGTACATATCCATGTTCTTAAATTTATTTACCAAAATTTTCGGCAGCAGTAATGATCGAACTCTTAAAAAGCTGAATAAAGTGGTTGAGCAAATCAATGCGTTAGAACCAGAATTTGAAGCATTGAGTGATGAGCAACTTAAAAACAAAACTGCAGAATTTAAAGCCGAGATCGAACAGGGTAAATCCCTTGACGATATCATGGTACAGGCATTTGCTACTGTGCGTGAAGCGTCAAAGCGTGTCTTTGCTATGCGCCACTTTGATGTGCAAATGGTCGGCGGTATGGTGTTGCATCAGGGCAAAATTGCTGAGATGCGTACCGGTGAAGGTAAAACCCTTACCGCTACTCTGCCAACTTATCTAAACGGTTTAAGTGGCAAAGGTGTTCACGTTATTACCGTGAATGATTACCTGGCGCGTCGTGATGCTGACAGCCTGCGTCCTTTATTTGAATTTTTAGGACTCACTGTTGGTTGTAATGTTCCAGGCATGTCGCATGAAGAGAAAAAACAGGCGTATGCAGCGGACATCACCTACGGTACCAATAATGAATTTGGTTTCGATTATCTGCGCGACAATATGGCCTTTGCTCCGGAAGACAGAGTACAACGTCCTTTAAACTATGCCGTTGTCGATGAAGTTGACTCTATTCTGATTGATGAAGCGCGTACACCTTTGATTATATCTGGTGCGGCAGAAGACTCATCAGAACTGTATCGTCAAATTAACGCTATTATCCCCGAATTGGTTCGTCAGGAAAAAGAAGACGAAGAAGGACAAATGGGAGATGGTGATTTCACCATTGATGAGAAGGGCAAACAGATTCACCTGACTGAACACGGTCAGGTGCACATAGAAGAAGTATTACAACAAAAAGGCGTACTCGCGGCAGAAGAATCTTTGTTTGCAGCGAATAATATTAGCCTGTTGCACCACGTGAATGCGGCATTGCGAGCCCACCATCTGTTTCAGCGTGATGTGGATTACATCGTTAAAGATGATGAAATTGTTATCGTTGATGAACATACGGGCCGTACGATGGAAGGTCGTCGCTGGTCGGAAGGTTTACATCAGGCGGTTGAAGCCAAAGAAGGTGTAAAAATTCAGAACGAAAACCAGACACTGGCTTCTATTACTTTCCAGAATTACTTCCGTATTTACGATAAGTTAGCCGGTATGACGGGGACGGCTGATACAGAGGCGTTTGAGTTTAATCATATTTATGGTTTGTTAACGGTGGTTATTCCAACCAACAAACCAATGATCCGTGATGATAAAGATGACTTGATTTATCTGACCGCAGAAGAAAAGTTCGAAGCCATTGTAGAAGATATTCACAAATGCATTGAGAAGAAAGTACCTGTATTAGTAGGTACCATTTCTATCGAAAACTCAGAGCTGTTATCACGCTTCTTAAAGAAAAAGAAAATCACGCATAAAGTGTTAAACGCCAAATTCCACGCACAGGAAGCCGATATTGTGGCGCAAGCGGGTCAGCCGGGCGCTGTCACCATCGCGACTAACATGGCGGGCCGTGGTACCGATATCGTATTGGGTGGTAACTGGCAGGCAGAAGTTGAAAAACTTGAAAATCCAACTCAGGAACAAATTGACAAGATTAAAGCCGACTGGAAAGTACGCCATGATGCGGTGGTAGAAGCCGGTGGTTTGCACATCATTGGTACCGAGCGTCACGAGTCACGTCGTATCGATAACCAGTTGCGTGGTCGTGCCGGTCGTCAGGGTGATCCGGGTTCTTCACGTTTTTACCTGTCTCTTCAAGATCCACTGATGCGTATTTTCGCATCAGACCGTATGGGGGCCATGATGAAACGCCTTGGCATGGAGCGCGGTGAAGCTATCGAGCATCCTTGGTTAAACCGTGCAGTAGAAAACGCACAACGCAAAGTTGAGGGGCGTAACTTCGATATTCGTAAGCAGTTGCTTGAGTTTGATGATGTTGCTAACGATCAGCGTAAAGTGATTTACGAACAACGTAATGAGTTACTGGATGAAGGTGATATCAGCGAAACCATTAATGTCATCCGTAAAGATGTAGTCACTGACGTTATCTCTCAGTACATTCCTCCGCAATCACTGGAAGAAATGTGGGATGTACCAGGTCTGGAAGAGCGTATCAAGGTAGATTTCCAACTGGATTTGCCAGTTCAGAAATGGCTGGACGAAGACAGTAAACTTTATGAAGAAGTGCTAATTGAACGTATTTTGGCTGAAGTGGAAAAAGCTTATCAGGAAAAAGAAGCTCAGGTAAGCGCACCGGTTCTGCGCCAGTTTGAAAAAGCCGTGATGTTGCAAAGCCTTGATTCGCACTGGAAAGAGCACCTTGCGGCTATGGACCATCTGCGTCAGGGAATTCACTTACGTGGTTATGCGCAAAAGAACCCTAAGCAGGAATACAAGCGTGAGTCGTTCCAGCTGTTTTCTGAAATGTTAGAGAACCTAAAAGTCGACGTGGTTAACATCCTGAGTAAAGTTCAGGTCAGAGCAGAGTCAGACGTTGAAGCGGTCGAAGAACAACGTCGTCGTGCCGATGAAACACCAAAACATTATGAACACGAACCCGCCGCAGGTGAAGCGCAAAACGCGGGTCGTCCGGTGATGCGTGAAGGTGCCAAAGTTGGACGTAATGATCCCTGTCCTTGTGGCTCGGGTAAGAAATATAAGCAATGCCACGGCAAGCTTAGTTAACAATATGAAAAAGCCGGCAAATGCCGGTTTTTTTTATCGACATTAAGCAGGGGAATTATGATTAAAACTGTGGAAGTAGCTGTTGGTGTTATTCATCGTGACGGACAGATTTATATCACTCGCCGTGCACAGCAATTGCACCAGGGCGGTAAATGGGAGTTTCCTGGTGGTAAAAAAGAACAGGGCGAGACTGTGCATCAGGCGCTTTGCCGTGAGCTGACGGAAGAAGTCGGTATTGATGTTCAGAGCACTGAACCTTTGTTGGTGGTTGAACATGATTATGGAGATAAAAAAGTTCGCCTCGAAACCCTCCTGGTCACTCGATTTGGAGGCGAACCCTATGGCAGGGAAGGACAGCAAGGTCAATGGGTTAAGCTAAATGATTTGTCTAATTTTGATTTTCCGGAAGCCAATAAGGCCATTTTGCAAAAAGTACTGGAGGCCTTAGCTTAAAACCACATCATCAGAGTAATAATTAATAAACTGCTGCTAAGGGCACAAAATACCCAGTAGTGACGAATTGGATTTTTCAGACTTTGTTGCAATAACCCACCACCTATTGCCCAACTGGTATTGGCCAACATGCCACATAAGGTAAAAACCATTACCAGTGTCACAGACTGGGTTGCCAGTGTGTCACCTGGTATTACAAACTGTGAATAGGCAGAACTTAACATCAGCCAGGCTTTAGGGTTAACCGGATGAACAACCAAGCCACTGATGAACCCGGGGCGCTCGCTGCTTTTTCCCTGAACGGGTATATAACGTTGTTTAAACAGCTTCCAGGCCAGATAAAGTAAATAACAGGTGCCTGATATTTTTATCGCTATCAGCAAGGCTGGTTGCGACTGAATGAGTGCACCTAATCCTAAAGTGACGGCTGCGGCCACCAGTATAAAACCGCTACACACGCCCATTATCATAGGCAAGGTGCGTTTAACGCCCAGCTGTAAGCTGGTACCCAACAAAATTAAATTAGCCGGACCCGGAGTAAATGTCATGGTTGCGGCAAACAATAAAAGTAAAACCAGATTGTGGTTATCCATTGGTGTATTTCCCCTGAGTTGATTGATATATTCAACTATGCAATCAATTAAACTCAAAATGATAAATTGATACCCAATCAATTTGTCTGAGCCCGAGGACTATTTATGTGGAATGCTGACCTGTCTCGCTCTAAATCTGTGCATTTATACCAGCAAGTAGTGGATTGTTTAGCGATGGATATTGCTAATCAGATTTTACAAACTGGACAACGCTTGCCCACTGTAAGAGTTTTGGCACAAGCTCTTGATGTTACGCCTGGCACCATCAACAAAGCTTTTGATGTTGCTGAGAAACAAGGACTAATCGAAAAGCGTCAGGGCAGAGGTACCTTTGTTCGTTCACAAATTAGGTTGAAAACCGCACCAAGTACCATGTTAACTGGCCAATTACAGGGCTGCAATTTCACCATCAATGCACCTATGCCACTGGATTTTGACCATTTAATTAACCCCCATTTGCGAGAGCTTGCACAATCTTCACTGGCGCCTCATTGGAGCAACCATACAGCAACCAATGGTATTGAATCTCATCTTGATGCTATTTCCAGTTGGGTGGCGCAACGTGGTGTCGATGTCAGTATCAATCATTTGTTATTAGTCAGCGGTGCACAGCAAGGTATCCTGTCTTGTCTCATGTTGTTGTTAAATCAGGGTGATAATCTGATGGTGCAGGAGTGTACTTATCCAGGTATTAAATCGGCAGCCAGTCTGTTGGGGATTAATTTGCGTCCAGTCAAGATGGACGAGCAAGGCCTTGATTTAGCGCATTTTGAGCAGTTGTGTCAGCAAAACACCGCCAGGATATTGTTTGTTATGCCGACCGCACATAACCCTACCGGGCGCACCATGGATATGGCACATCGTAAGAAGCTGGTTGCGATTGCGAAGCGCCATCAGATTATTCTAATTGAAGATGATTTATATCTTCATCAACAAACACCGCCCTCATTACAATCCATGTTGCCTGAGCAAACATTTTATATTTCCGGTTTTTCCAAGTGTATATTGCTGGGGTTACGGGTTGGAATGGTGATTGCGCCTGAGCTTTGGCGCGATGAATTACTTAAAGTGATTCAGGTGCAAAACTGGATGGTCAGTCCGTTACTGACCGCACTGCTTGAGCGTTTGATTGATACTGGTGTCGTGGAACAAATCGAACAAATAAGAAAGCAGCGTAATAGTCAGCGTATTAACACGGCAAAATCGATATTAGGTAAATTAAAGCTGGAAGCTGATCCAGTTAATTTACATATTTGGCTTAAACACCCGACTAACGTGTCTTCAGCGGATCTTTTATTGACATTGCAACAAAAAGGAGTGGATGTGATTGCCGGGTCTTTTTTCCATGCTAATAATCAAAGTGTGCCTTCTTTACGCCTTTGTCTGGGCAATGTTTCAGATGAAGAATTGCAACGCGGTCTTAAATGTATTGCTGATACTTTGTATCGCAATCACCTGCCGAGCATGATGTTTTAGCATTGTGTAAACTGGAAATATTTGGTGATTAGTTGTTAAAAAACGATTGTTGCTCGTCCGCCAGCATGGCTTCAATATCTTCTATGTCTATCGCGTTGACTGCTGTTTCGGCATCCTGATTTTTACCACAGGGAATGGTTTTTTCTTCGTTTGCCCACTCGCCCAGATCGATTAACTGACAGCGTTTACTGCAAAACGGGCGATACGGGCTTTGCTCTCCCCATTCAACTTCAGCGTCACATTGTGGACAATTTACTTGCATAGATGCCTTCGTATTATGCTTAAAAAAGAAAAGCCAATTGTATCAAATACAGAAGCGGAGGTCAGCAGCAGGCTTGTTTAAAGGTAACGCTGTTTTCTTCCGTCAACACACCATCCTGGTCTGGGTTAAAGCGCATAAAACGGATAGCATAACGATGTTTATTACCGCTTAATACCGGGTAATAACCCTGTGCAACATCGCATTCAATTCGGATTAACTCACAACGGCTGTCGGCAACATCCTGATAAAAGCCTTTTTCTGCAACTGTCGTGGCTAAACGTCCACGTTCACGCAAAAATGACAAGGTGATATCAATCGCCTGATTGACCAGAGAGAACTCATCCATCCAGCGTTTTATGTCTGCATGAATTATTTGTTGAGGTTGATTCAGCCAATAATGCAAACTGGGTAAGTCAAAACTGCAATTAGCACCGGGAATGGCAAAACGCTGCCTGATAGCTGCGAGAAATTTGTCATCTTTTAATCCACTACCCAGTTTGCGCGCAGATTTTAACTGATCGCGCAATTTCACTATGCGTCGTAAGGTTGTTTGCAATGCATCGTTATCGATTTGAGGATGTTGTGACCAGTGCACCAGATTGCGTTCATGCGCATCAATATCCTTTAAAATATCGGTGCGAATGTCTATGCGTTCCAGTAAGTCTACCAGCGTAAAGAAGGATTCCAGATAACCAATATATTGCCAGTCATGGTTTAGTTCCTTCCATTGGCAAAGCTGTTTAAATAACTGCTCAAGGCGCAAGTAAGTACGTACTTTCTCATTGAGCGGGAATTCAAACACGGCAGTCGGCATAGTGGCTTTTATTATTTGGTTAAGGTTAGCAATTAGTGCACTACATCGTAAAAGTAATCTAATTTCAAGCCTTTGCGTGGATTTTTGCCTGCTGCAGGTAGTGTTGGTGTAGGGCGTTTATTTGTTCATTCAACTCAGTACTATCACCATGATTAAGTATGATATCGTCGGCAAGTTGTAGTCTCAGCTCTCTGCTGGCCTGACTCGCGATAATATTTTTAACCTGAGTCTCGTCTACATTATCCCGCAATATGGTGCGCTGAATTTGTATCTCAGGTGCGACATCAACTACCAGCAATTTATGTACAAGAGGAATGAGATTATTTTCTATTAACAGAGGAACCATCAGAATCACATAGGCAGAACGGGCGTGGGTACAGGCATCAATCATTTTTTGACGAATTATTGGATGTAATAACTGATTCAGCCAATGTTTTTCTTCGGAATTGGCAAAAATAATGCTTCTGAGTTGTGCTCGATTTAAGCTGCCATCTTCATTTAAGACTTGCTCACCAAAGTGTTGTTTAATTTGCAGCAAAGCTTGAGTGCCAGGTTCTACTACAATTCTCGCGATCTGGTCTGCATCAATGACTTCAATTCCTTTTTGCTCAAACATTTTTCCCACGGTACTTTTTCCACTGCCAATACCGCCTGTCAGCCCCACGATAAATTGACTCATGTCAGCAGATAGCTCCAATACCACTCAACAATTTGATTGCCATACATTAGCGTAATCCAGCCGGCTATTGCGAGGTAAGGGCCAAATGGAATAGGTTGAGAATTTTGCTTGCCCTGGCTCTTTAGAAGAATAATGCCGCAAACCGCTCCCACTAAAGAGGACATTAGAATAACGACAGGTAACAGTTGCCATCCAACAAAAGCACCAATGGCGGCTAATAATTTAAAGTCACCGTATCCCATACCATCTTTACCGGTTAGCAGTTTAAATGCCCAGTAAACCGACCATAGACTGAGATATCCCGCCGCTGCACCGATTAATGCGTCTGAGGTTGAAACAAACATAGTGTTAATACTTGCCAGTAATCCCAGCCACATTAAGGGCAATACGATTTGGTCCGGTAATAGCATTTTATCGATATCTATAGCGGTTAAGACCACCATCGACCAGGTAAAAATTAATGCCAGTAAACATTGATAGGTAAAGCCAAAATGCACTGCAATCCAGACTGATAAAATACCAGTAATCAACTCAATAAGAGGGTAACGTGCCGAGATTTTAGTTTTGCAATTAGCGCAACGGCCTTTTAAGAATATCCAGCTAACGAGAGGGATATTTTGCAGCGCTGTTATTTCAGTATGGCAGGATGGGCAACGTGAACGTGGCACGACTAAATTATAGGCTTCAGTTGGTTGTTCTTGTTGTTGCTCATCGGGAGTAAAGTAGGACAAGTATTCCGATTTCCAGCTGCGCTCCAGCATAATTGGCAATCGATGAATAACCACGTTTAAGAAACTGCCTATTAGCAATCCTAAAACAAAGATAAACCCATAAAAAAACGGTAGATTATCTGCAAATAATTGCACAATGGCGGGCATAGCAAAATCCAGCTTATTATTATTTAATCGGTTATTACAACACGAGATGGGGATCAGTTAGTAGTTATACTACATTGCCCATTTCAAAAATTGGCAGGTACATTGCCACAATCAGACCACCAATAACAACACCTAAAACAGCCATTATTAAAGGTTCCAGTAATGCGGTTAGTCCGTCCACCATATCATCGACTTCTCTTTCATAAATGGTGGCAATTTTACTCAGCATATCTTCGACTGCGCCAGACTCCTCACCGATGGCGATCATTTGCACTACCATATCCGGAAATACTGCGGTGGCGCGCATCGCCGTATTCATCTGGGTTCCACCGGCCACTTCTTTTCTGATAAACAAAATCGCATCGCGGAATACCGCATTACCTGATGCGCCAGCGGCAGACTGCAATGCACTAATAAGCGGAACCCCCGCCGCAAATGTGGTGGCCAGAGTGCGGGTAAAACGTGCAATAGCGGCTTTTTTTAATATTTCACCAATGATGGGCATTTTAAGCAGTTTTGCATCCAGACTATCACGCAGCTTTTTAGAGCTTTTATACTGACGAAGGAATAAAAATCCAGCAGCCCCAATCCCCGCAGCTATAAAAACACCATAATCCTGCAAAAAGCGTGACATACCGATGACCATTTGGGTGAAGACCGGCAATTCAGCCCCAAAACTGGAAAATATTTCCTCGAACTGTGGGACCACAAATAACAGCAATATGGTGGTAACAATAAATGCTACAACCAGTACGGCTATCGGATAAAACATGGCTTTTTTAATTTTGGATTTGAGTGCTTCAGATTTTTCTTTGTAAGTAGCGATACGATCGTAAATGGTTTCCAGGGCTCCCGATTGCTCACCTGTTTCAACCAAATCACAGTATAAATCGTCAAAATATAACGGGTGTTTACGTAATGCAGATGAAAGCGGATTACCTGACTTCACTTCACCGGCGATTTCTCCCAGCATTTTGCGCATTGAGGCTTTTGAGTGCCCCTGTGCAATCATATCAATGGTTTGGATAAGAGAGACACCTGCGGCGAGCATAGTGGCAATTTGGCGGCTAATCATACAGATGTCGGCCGCATTAATTTTTTCTGCACCCCGCCCAAATAAAGGTTTGCTGAATTTTTTTACTTTAGTAGCAGAAATGCCCTGGCGCCGAAGCAGATTTTTTGCTTCGCTGATATTGGTGGCGGAAATCTCACCCTTGATAGACTGACCATTGCGGTTAACCCCATCCCAGGCAAAAACAATTAGTGATTTGCTCGATGTGGCCATGGATCACCTCAAATTAAACTATGACTTTTTTGAGATAAAAAAGCCCAGCGGAGACTGGGCTTTTAAATCAACATGCTAGCACTGGATTAACAAAGTGTAGTGTCACTACAAGCTGCGTCCCAAGTTACTTTTCCACCTGCATAGGTTGGGGTCAGCGTGTATGTTTTTGATGCCAGGTCAGAACCTGTTTTACCTTCTGTGGTAATTTTACCATCAAGAGTGGTTAACCCTACTTCAGTGGTTGATACAGCAACATCTGCCGGAATTCCGTTGCTTCCGCCGTCACAGTCGGTTAAGCCATTGTTTACCTGAGCACATACTTCAACTGCAGATTTAGCTGCAGCGGTGGCATTGGTGACTTCAGTAAATTTAGCCTTTTGTGTGTAGCCCTGATAAGCTGGCAACGCGATGGCGGCCAAAATACCGATAATAGCTACTACAATCATTAATTCGATTAGGGTAAAACCCTTGTTGTTGGTTAGTTGAGTCGTTTTCATTTCTGTCTCTCCTGTTACACACTCTGGTGCAAACTGTTTGCAAAATATCTTGGTCTGGCGTTTCACAAAGAAGTTGTGTGGGCACATCTTGTTTGGACATTTTCAGTATAGATCTGATTGCTTTAGCGACAAGTATGCAGAAAGATACTTAAGTGTAAAAACGCGCCAAACAGGCGCGTTTAAGTCAGGAAAAATTAGTTAATACAAAGAGTTAAAAGGTGCTTGTTTGTTTTAACTTTGCATTCTAAGTGACAGATCAATTGCTTTAATATGTTTGGTTAGCGCCCCGGAAGAAATAAAATCCACGCCGGTTTGGGCCAGCTCAGCCAAACGATTAAGCTCAACATTTCCGGATACTTCCAGTTTGGCTCTATGCCGATTGATTTCCACTGCCTTATAGATATCTTGCAATGAAAAATTATCCAGCATAATGATATCTGCAGCACTATCCAGTGCTTGTTGCAGCTCTTCCAGTGATTCCACTTCAACCTCAACCGGTTTGCCAGATTCTAAAGTTCTGGCGGCACTAACCGCGGCCGCGATAGAACCACACGCGGCAATGTGATTTTCTTTAATTAAAAATGCATCGTACAAACCAATACGATGATTTTGGCCTCCACCACATGTTACAGCGTATTTTTGTGCGGTGCGCAAGCCCGGTAAGGTTTTACGTGTATCCAGAATTTTAGTCTGGGTGCCGGCTAAGGCCTGCACATATTTGGCCGTTTCGGTCGCCGTAGCGCACAGAGTTTGTAAAAAATTAAGCGCAGTGCGCTCTCCGCTTAAAATATCGCGACTTGGTCCACGCAGGGTTACCAGTGTTTGATTAGGCTCTATGGTGTCGCCATCGCTAACATGCCACTGCAATTTAACCCTGTTATGAAGTTGCAAAAATACCTCTTCTACCCAGGCTTTTCCGGCCATTATGCAAGGCTCACGGCTAATAATAGTCGCAACAGATTGCTGCCCTGCCGGGATTAAATTCGCGGTAATGTCTGCTTTTTCAAAATTATCTGAGCCAAAATCTTCCAGCAGGGCACAGGCAACTGCGCGCTGGATATCCTGTTGAAGCATAAAATTCTATCTCTGGTTTTGACTCAATATCAGTGAGCCATTTTGTTGTTTAAAATCAAGTTTCTTAAGAGCACTCATGCCGAGCAGTATTTGCTCTCCACCAATTGCCGGGTTTAAGTGGGCACTGACATCATGCAAGGTAATGTCACCTAATTGCAGTGTATCAATCCTGGTACTATACACTTGGATCATACCGTTGGCCGTACTCACCTGACCTGGATAACCGGCTTGCAGCCCTAACTGCTGTTGCAAATGCGCGGGGATCGAAACCTGAGTCGCGCCGGTATCAAGTAAAAAAGTAACTGGCTGGCCGTTTATCTGACCACTGGCGACATAGTGACCATGACGATTTTGCTGCAGTATGACCATTATCTGATTATTACTGGAAATGGATTGTGGCGATTGATTCGGGTTTTCCTGTTCACCAAGTAAATCATCAAACCAGATACTTAATAAAAACAGTGCTGCCAGCCAGGCGAATACAAACATCCATTTTCCATAGCGGGTACTGTTATCTGCGGTCATTGCTTTACCTTGTTTCTTAGCATCGGACAATAATACCTAAAAACAGGCAGATTTGGCATATACAGGGATTGATCTGAGCTTTAATTGACTTGTTGCTGACCGCCACTTAGTCTGGATTAAGATAAAACAGCCTGTGTTATTATTCGGGTTATCCCGTATTATACTGGTTGAAGATAACGCATAGGATAAGCGAATGAATTTGCTGTGTTTATTGTTGATTTTGGCTCTGGAACGAGTGGTTGTAAAAGGTCGACTCTGGTGCATTGATTTTTATGTAAGCCGTTATGTGCATTTTGCCGATAGTCAATTCAACCTCAAACAAGCCTTGCCTTTGTGGCAAATTATCGGCCTGGCAGCAGCGCCAGCCATTATTGTGCAGCTTTTGATGCTGCTGGTGCACAATCAATTGTTGCAAGGGATTATCAGTGCAGCAGTGCTGATGGTATGTATTGGATGTCCCGATTTGCGTGCCTGTTATAAACATTATCTTCAGGCTGCCAACCGTGGCGATACTGAAGCGTGTGAAATCTGTGCCGAGCAATTAGGTCATGATCCTGAAAGGGCGATGAGCCTGGGGCAGACGCTGGTATGGATTAATTATCGTTTTTATGTGGCGGTTATGATCTGGTTTGCGTTTTTCGGTGCAGCAGGTGCCGTATTGTATGTGGTCAGCCGTAATTTATTACGTTATTCAGAGAGCAATGATTTGCCTCACAGCAATAAATTGCATGACTGGGTAAAAATTCTCGACTGGGTTCCTGTTCGAATTACCACCCTCGGTTTTGTATTTATGGGACACTTTAGCAAGGCGTTCCCCGTATGGATTGCGTATTTAGCAGAGTGGAAACCCAGTGCATTAAAAATACTAAGTGATGTGGGTAAAGCGGCCGAAGAAACACCGATAGATCACAACGATTTAGCCCATGAACCTTATATGTTACTTAAATTAGCTAAACGAAATTTACTTTTTATTCTTGTTGTTATTTCAGTTTTAACTCTTACAGGGTTTATTAATTAGACCTTCTGACAATGAAGCATTTGCTCCGGCCCTGAACCCGGAGCAAATGGTTGAACAAAATCCAGACAAATGCTGTGTGAGGTCATACCAGCCTGAGAGTCTTATTTTTAATAAGGTTTTAACGCATTGTTTACACTGGAAACAACAGATTACGCCTAAATTAGGTTGAATCCATTGTCAGTAATATGACAGATAGGTTAATCTAATAGGTAAATTGGTATTACCATTTAACGAAAAGTTAGGTTATGCAGCGTATAAAACCGCAAAAGCTGAGTGATGTTATTGTGCAAAAACTGGAAGAAATGCTTCTCAGTGGCAGCATGGTGGCCGGTCAGAAATTGCCTTCGGAACGCGAACTAGCTGTGCAGTTTGATGTTTCGAGGCCTTCATTGCGGGAAGCCATTCAAAAACTGGAAGCGAAAGGCTTGCTGTATCGTAAACAAGGTGGCGGCACTTACGTAAAAGACAATGCCGATCCTATTGCTAACCAGCCGTTAATGGCATTACTCAGTGCTAATCCTGAATCACAATATGATTTGCTCGAGTTTCGTCATGCATTAGAGGGCATTGCTGCCTACTATGCAGCGTTACGCGCGCAGAAAGACGATTTGGATAAAATTGAATTTGCCTACCAGCTAGTGAAAAAAAGCTGGGATGACAATATCGAAGTTCAAGCCCAAAGCCTGGTGAAGTTTTATCTGGCAATGGCTCAGGCTTCACATAATGCGGTGCTGCTTCATATTGTCAGCGCCATGCAACCAATGTTACAGGACAACATTGCGCGCAACTTGAAAGTGCTGGCTGAGCATAGCGATTGTGGGGATAAACTTCGCGTTCAACGGCATAAGATTTTGCAGGCGATAGTGTCGGGTGATCCGGAAGGGGCAAGACACGCCAGCAATGAGCACTTAGCTTTCATTGAAGAAACATTGCTTAATATTAATCGTCAAAGTTCGCAAATGCAGCGAACGTTACGAAGAATCGAAATATAAACGCTGCCTTTAGCTACTCGCTGAATGAAGCAGTAAGGTGATTAAGACGTCGCTGCAACGGAGAATCGAATAAAGATCAGCTATCTTTAGCTTTTCCCGCAACGACTTAACCAACAATAGGAAAGCAACATGTCAGAAATGATGCAACCAGATGTGGATCAGCAAGAAACACAAGAATGGTTAGATGCACTAGAAGCGGTTCTGCAAGAAGAAGGTCCGGAACGCGCCCATTTCCTGCTTGAAAGCCTGATCGAAAAAGGCCGTCGTAGCGGAGCACACTTACCCTATACAGCCACTACCGCATATATCAATACTATTCCTGCAGGCCAGGAACCGACAATGCCGGGCGACCAGACCATTGAGCGCCGCATTCGTAACGCCATTCGCTGGAATGCGATGATGATGGTAGTGCGTGGATCTAAAAAAGACCTGGATTTAGGTGGACATATTTCCAGTTTTGCCTCTTCTGCCATGTTGTACGATGTGGGCTTTAACCACTTCTTCCGAGCTGCGAATGAAAAAGACGGCGGCGATTATTTATTTGTTCAGGGCCATGTTTCTCCGGGCATTTATTCCCGTGCATTCATTGAAGGTCGTTTAAGCGAAGGTCAGCTGGACATGTTCCGTCAGGAAGCAAACGGTGGTGGTTTATCCTCTTACCCACACCCACGTTTAATGCCTGATTTCTGGCAATTCCCGACTGTATCCATGGGCTTGGGCCCAATGCAGGCTATCTACCTTGCACGTTATTTAAAATACCTTACCAACCGTGGTCTGAAAGATTGCTCTGAGCAGCGCGTATGGTGCTTTATGGGTGATGGCGAAGTGGATGAGCCAGAATCATTGGGTGCAATTGGTCTGGCTTCACGTGAAGGTCTGGATAACTTAACGTTTGTTATCAACTGTAATTTACAGCGTCTGGATGGACCGGTACGTGGTAACGGCAAAATCATTCAGGAACTGGAAGGCACATTCCGTGGGGCTGGCTGGGAAGTATTCAAAGTGATTTGGGGTCGTTACTGGGATCCATTATTAGCGCGCGATACCACAGGCAAACTGTTAGACATTATGAACGAAACTGTTGATGGTGAATACCAGAATTACAAAGCTAAAGGTGGCGCATACACCCGTGAGCACTTCTTTGGTAAATACCCTGAAGTGAAAGAAATGGTGTCTAATATGTCAGATGATGATATCTGGCGTTTAAACCGTGGTGGTCATGATCCGGTTAAAGTTTACGCTGCATACAAACGCGCCGTTGAAACCAAAGGTCGTCCACAGGTTATCCTGGCTAAAACCGTAAAAGGTTATGGTATGGGCGCAGCGGGCGAAGGTAAAAACATCGCGCACAACGTCAAGAAAATGGATCTGGAAGCGGTACGTGCTTACCGTGATCGTTTTGCTATTCCTATCAGTGATGAAGATTTGGCTGATTTGCCATACTTCAAATTCGACGAAGACAGCGAGGAAATGAAGTACTTGCGTGCCCGTCGTGAATCTCTGCACGGATATTTACCAGCACGTTTACCACAGAGCAAAGAAAGCTTACCCGCGCCACCATTGTCTGCCTTTGATGCTGTAACCAAAGGTTCTGGCGACCGTGAAATTTCTACCACCATGGCGTTTGTACGTGTACTAACCGCTATGTTGAAAGACAAAAAAGTCGGTAACCGTGTGGTACCTATCATTCCTGATGAAGCCCGTACATTTGGTATGGAAGGTTTATTCCGTCAGGTAGGTATTTATTCTAACCACGGCCAGAAATATGTGCCTCAGGATGCAGATCAGGTCGCTTATTATCGTGAAGATAAAAAAGGTCAGGTACTGCAGGAAGGTATCAACGAATTAGGTGCAATGGCATCCTGGTTAGCCGCGGGTACGTCATACTCAACTAACGACCTGCCAATGATCCCGGTTTATATTTATTACTCAATGTTTGGTTTCCAGCGTGTGGGTGATTTGGCATGGGCGGCGGGTGATAGCCTGGCGCGTGGTTTCTTAGTCGGTGGTACTGCTGGTCGTACAACGCTAAATGGCGAAGGTCTGCAGCATCAGGATGGTCAGAGTCATACACAGGCCAGCCTGATCCCTAACTGTATTACTTATGACCCAACTTACGGTTATGAAGTGGCGGTTATCGTACAAGACGGTATGCGCCGTATGTTCGAAGAACAGGAAAACGTCTTTTACTACCTGACAGTAATGAACGAAAACTACGTTCAGCCGGCTATGCCTGAAGGTGCAGAAGAAGGTATCCGTAAAGGTTTGTATAAGCTGGAATCAGTTGAAGCCAGCAAAGCCAAAGCCAGCGTTAAACTGCTGGGTAGCGGTACTATCCTGAATCAGGTACGTGAAGCGGCACAAATTCTTAAGTCTGACTTCAATATCTCTTCTGAAGTATACAGTGCTACCTCGTTCAACGAGCTGGGCCGTGACGGTCTGAACTGTGAGCGCAGCAACATGCTTAATCCAAAAGGTGATCAGCGTGTGCCTTACATCACTAAAGTATTGAACGACGGTGTGAAAGGCCCAACCATTGCGGCTACCGATTACGTCAAAGCCTATGCCGATCAGGTACGTGCATTTGTTCCGGGTCAGTATAAAGTGCTGGGTACCGATGGTTTCGGTCGTTCAGACAGCCGTGCTAACCTGCGTCATCACTTTGAAGTGGATGCTAAGTTCATTGTTGTTGCAAGCTTGTATGAACTGGCACGTGGCGGTGAGCTTGATATGAAAATCGTGGCTGATACCATCGAAAAATATGGTATTGCCCAGGATAAACTGAATCCACTTTACGCATAATCGGACAAGGAGATATTGAACATGGCCGATATTAAAGATGTATTAGTACCCGATGTAGGCGGGGATGAAGTAGAAATCATCGAAATTTGCGTACAGGTGGGTGAAGACGTTGAAGCTGAAACCTCATTGGTAACAGTGGAAAGCGATAAAGCCAGCATGGATATTCCCGCGCCATTTGGCGGTAAAATCAGTGAAATACTGGTGAAGGTTGGTGACAAAATCAGCCAGGACGCATTAATCATGAAAATCGAAGCTGCGGGTGATGACGCACCTGCCGCTGAAGCTGAGCCACAAGCGCCAGCTGCTGACGAAACTAAAGCTGCTGAACCACAGCAAAAAGAAGCGGAGTCTGCGCCTGCTGCCAATACTGGTGCAAGCAAAGTGATTCAGGTTGAAGTGCCAGATATTGGTACCGATGGCGAAGTGGATGTTATCGACGTATTGGTTGCAGAAGGCGATCAAATTGAAAAAGAAGCCGGTTTAATCACCTTAGAGACTGATAAAGCCACCATGGATGTACCCTCACCTGAAGCGGGTACAGTAAAATCGGTAAAAGTGAAAAACGGTGACAAAGTGTCTCAGGGCTCACTGATTATCGAACTTGAAACACAATCTGCTGACGCTGAGTCTGCACCAGCTGAACAAGCCGCTCCGGCTGCTGCTGAAAGTGCACCTGCCGCCAGCACCGAATCCAAAGTGATCGATGTTTGTGTACCTGATATCGGTACCGAAGGCGAAGTGGATGTTATCGATGTACTGGTTACGGCTGGTGACGAAATCGAAAAAGAAGCGGGTTTGATTACCCTGGAAACCGACAAAGCCACCATGGATGTCCCTGCACCAGAAGCCGGTGTGGTTAAATCTGTTGAAGTGAGCACAGGCGGTAAAGTGTCTCAGGGCTCATTAATTATTAAGCTGGAAGTTAAAGGTGCAGCAGCACCACAAGCCAGCGCTCCAGCGCCATCCGCGGAGAGCAAACCTCAACCTGCGGCGGCTAAAACAGAACAGCAAAAAGCACCACCTGTTCCTCATCATCCTTCTGTGGGCGAGAGACCACGTGGCGGTGTTGTACATGCATCCCCTTCAGTGCGTCGTTTAGCGCGTGAATTTGGTGTGGATCTGACTCTGGTTAAAGGTTCTGGTCGTAAAGGGCGTATTTTAAAAGAAGACGTGCAGTCTTATGTGAAATACGAATTGTCACGTCCTAAGATGACAGCAAGCTCACAAATCGCTGCCGGAGGCGGTGGTTTGCAAGTATTGCCGCAGCCAAAAGTGGATTTCAGCAAATTTGGTGAAGTGGAAGAAATTCCATTAACCCGCATCCAGAAAATTTCTGGTCCTAACTTGCATCGCAACTGGGTAACCATTCCTCATGTTACGCAATTCGATGAAGCGGATATCACTGAACTGGAAGCGTTCCGTAAACAGCAAAACGCCATTGCTGAGAAGAAAAAACTTGGCATCAAAATCACGCCGCTGGTGTTTATGATGAAAGCGGTTGTGGACGCGTTAAAAGCCTATCCGGTATTTAACACCTCTTTGTCTGAATCGGGCGAAAGCTTAATTCAGAAAAAGTACTACCATGTTGGTATCGCAGTAGACACCCCGGGAGGCCTTGTTGTACCGGTAGTGCGTGACGTAGATCAAAAAGGTATTTACGAGCTGTCTAAAGAGCTGACCGAAATCAGCATCAAAGCGCGTGATGGCAAGTTAAAAGCGGCGGATATGCAGGGCAGTTGTTTTACCATCTCAAGTTTAGGTGGCATTGGTGGTACTGCGTTTACACCTATTGTAAATGCGCCAGACGTCGCCATATTGGGTGTATCGAAGAGTGAAATGAAACCGAAGTGGAATGGTAAAGAGTTTGAACCTAAGCTGATGCTGCCATTATCGCTGTCTTACGATCACCGTGTCATTGACGGTGCGGTTGCAGCTCGATTCACTGTTCACTTGAGCACAGTGTTAAGCGATATCCGTAATTTATTGCTGTAGTTGAAAAAATAGTCGTAATTTTTTGTAAAACGGGGCCGGGCTAAGTAGAATTCGCCCCGTTACCAAAGTCATAATAATTTGAGGTTACTCATGAGCGAAATCAAAACACAGCTGGTTGTACTGGGCGCAGGACCAGGTGGTTACTCAGCGGCATTCCGTGCGGCTGATTTAGGCATTGAAACCGTGTTGGTTGATGCCCGCGATACGCTTGGCGGCGTATGTCTGAATGTTGGTTGTATCCCTTCTAAAGCCTTGTTACACGTTGCTAAAGTTATTGATGATGCAAAAGAAATGGCTGCTCACGGCGTTAGCTTTGGTGAGCCAAAAATCGATTTAGACAAAGTACGTGGCTGGAAAGACAGCGTTGTTAGCCAACTGACTAAAGGTCTGGATGGCATGTCTAAAATGCGCAAAGTTAAGCATGTTCAGGGCTATGGTAAATTCACTGGCAGTAACTCCCTGGAAGTTGAAGGTAAAGATGGCAAAACCACTATTACGTTTGACAATGCGATTATCGCTGCAGGTTCTGAGCCTGTTTCTCTGCCATTCATCCCAAAAGATGATCCACGTGTAATCGATTCTACCGGTGCACTGGAAATGGCTGACATACCAGAAAAAATGCTGGTACTGGGCGGTGGTATCATCGGTCTGGAAATGGGTACGGTATACCGTTCTCTGGGTTCTCAAATTGATGTGGTTGAATTCCTTGATCAATTAGTGCCTGCTGCTGATAAAGACATCATCAAGGTTTACCAGAAGTACGTAAAAGACAAGTTCAACGTGATGCTGGAAACCAAAGTAACTGGCGTAGAAGCCAAGAAAGACGGTTTATACGTAAGCTTTGAAGGCAAAAACGCACCTGCTGAACCTGTTCGTTACGACAAGGTATTAGTTGCTGTTGGCCGTCGTCCAAACGGTAGCTTGTTAGATGCTGATAAAGCCGGTGTTAACGTTGATGAACGTGGTTTCATTAACGTAGACAAGCAAATGAAAACCAACGTAAATCACATTTATGCCATCGGTGATTTGGTTGGCCAGCCAATGTTGGCACACAAAGCCGTTCACGAAGGTCACGTTGCCGCTGAAGTTATTGCAGGTAAGAAACACTACTTCGATCCTAAGTGCATTCCTTCAGTTGCCTACACCGACCCGGAAATCGCATGGGTAGGGTTAACTGAGAAAGAAGCCAAAGAGAAAGGCGTAAGTTATGAAACTGCTACTTTCCCGTGGGCTGCATCAGGCCGTGCTATTGCATCAGGTCGCACCGAAGGTATGACTAAGCTGGTATTTGAAAAAGACAGTGGTCGTGTTATCGGTGGTGCCATGGTGGGTATCAACGCCGGTGAAATGTTAGGCGAAATCGGTCTGGCAGTGGAAATGGGCGCAGATGCAGAAGATATCGCATTAACCATTCACGCTCACCCAACACTGAACGAGTCTATCGGTCTGGCTGCTGAAATTTTCGAAGGTAGCATCACTGACTTACCTAATCCAAAAGCAAAAAAGAAAAAGTAATTTTTGCTAAATGATTTTAAAAAGGGCCGTAAGGCCCTTTTTTATTGGCAAATTTAAACTTCCATTGCTGAATAAATACTTGAAATTCATTAGCATAAGCAAATTCATTACAACGAGAATAATAAACAATGTTAGAGCGATTATTTGCACTGTCTGAGCGCGGCAGTAACGTGAAAACCGAGGTAGTAGCAGGTTGTACCACCTTTTTAACCATGGCCTATATCATTTTTGTTAATCCATCGATTCTGGCCGAAGCCGGCATGGATCACGGTGCGGTGTTTGTCGCTACCTGTTTAGCTGCTGCGATTGGTTGTTTGATTATGGGCTTGGTCGCTAATTTGCCTATTGCCTTAGCACCGGGTATGGGGCTTAACGCTTTTTTCACTTATGGCGTAGTCATGTCGATGGGCTACAGCTGGCAATCGGCATTAGGTGCGGTATTTCTCTCGGGTATTCTGTTTTTTTTGTTAAGCGCATTTAAAGTGAGGGAGTGGATTATCAATGCGATACCCATGACTCTTAAAAAAGGCATCGCCACCGGTATTGGTGCTTTTCTGGCGATGATTGCACTTAAAAATGCCGGCATTATTGTTGACCACCCCGCTACGTTAGTCACTTTAGGTACTATTACCGATTTCATTCCTTTAATGAGCATCATCGGCTTCTTTTTAGTGGCCGCATTCACCGCACGTCATTTAAAAGGTGGCGTAATGCTGGCGATATTAATTATGACCCTTATAGGGCTAGCATCGGGCGATGTGCAATACGCGGGCATTGTTTCTGCGCCACCCTCTCTGGCGCCTACATTCCTGCAAATGGATTTACATGCAGCACTGGAACTGTCGATGTTAAGCGTGGTATTCGCCTTTTTGTTTGTGGATTTATTTGATACCTCAGGCACCTTGATTGCCGTCACTCATAAAGCCGGTCTGGCCGATGACAAAGGCAATGTACCTAATTTAGGTAAAGCCTTAATGAGCGACAGTATTGCAACCGTGGCTGGTGCCAGTTTAGGTACGTCAACCACTACCAGCTATATCGAAAGCGCGTCCGGTGTGGCCGAAGGCGGTAAAACCGGATTAACCGCTGTGGTGGCCGGTGGATTGTTTTTATTAAGCATCTTTTTCGCGCCACTGGCAGGCATGATCCCAACCTACGCCACCGCCGGTGCCATATTTTATGTGGCGATTTTAATGTTATTTGGCCTGCGTGATATCGATTGGGATGATATTACCGAGGCAGCGCCAGTGACGGTGGTTTTGCTGTTCACACCACTGACGTTTTCCATCGCCAATGGGATAACCCTGGCGTTTATTACTTACACCTTTGTGAAAGTGGTATGTGGTAAATGGCAGGAGGTGACAACAAGTGTGTGGGTGTTGACCGCGATTTTTGTGGCAAAGATTGCATTTGTTGGGTGATAGAATTGTGAAGACCGCAGATAGCGGTCTTTTTTGTTAAAGACCATTGTGACAGGTTATATCGAGCCTAACTAGAGATTCCGCACATGCATAAATTAATTTTGGTTTTAATGGCGCTTTTATTATTTTCTTGTGAAAAAAAAGATTCTGTAGCTGAAGGAAAGGTTTTCTTTGATAACTACCAAAATTACTTGCTCGCTGGCGGCGATGAATCAAAACTAATTGATTCTTATTTTTCTGATTCTCACATTATCGACGTGCCTTATTTAGAAAGATTGTCAGGTACGGAAATAAATGTTCTCTGCATGTTCATGAATGATTATAAAAACTCTAAATTTGATGTTAGCTCATTGCAAAAAAATCGAATCGATGAAGATTTCAATGTAATCAAAAATTTTCTTTTAAAAATCAATCATCCTGGAAATGTTTATAGGTCCTGTGTTGAACCTTTTTTGTTAGAAGTAGAGAAAGGACTCAGGTATAAAACTAAAACATGACTAAATTAGGCATTGCGGTCTTTAAATAAATTGTTCATTTCACGCCCTTTGCAGGGCGCGAGCCTATTTGGATGGAGCCAAATAGGCGAAAGCTCCTTCACTCCGCCGACTTTTTTAACGCCAAAATCAAGCTGTCTTTTATTCGAAGCGGCCAAAGGCAGCAATCCCTGCAAAGCGTTGGCCTTGGCCGAACGTCCAGTTCGGCCATTCGAAAGCCAGCTTGGTTTTGGCTAAAAGTCAGAGTCGCAGTAAGTCAGCCGTTGGCTGACTGGGAAAACCAAAACTTTGAGTCATCACCGCGACAGCGGCCAAACTTAGTTTGGCTAATTGCGACTCCAACTTGCCTTGTGCAGGTGAAACTTGTTCGAACGGGAAAACAGGAAGTTTTCCCGAGGTGCGTGCTTTGCATGGATAGCTGCCTCGCACCGGTTCGATTAAACAAGTGATACCGTAACAAGATCAGCAAGTTGGCGGAGTGCAGGATTCTTTCGCCCCTTTCTTATCCCTAAGAAAGGGGCTCGCCCCGCAAGGATGCGGGGAGAATAAGGCTATGGATGGCAAAGGGGTTAATGTGGTGGCAGGTATTGTTGGGTAACTTGCACACCAGAAAAAACAAAAAAAAGCCGCTATCAGCGGCCTTTTCCAAATCATCAGCTTTGCTGTTACTTCAGCAGGTGCATAATATCAGCCAGCTCTGTTTTACCATTGATAATCTCGTCTGGTGTCAGGCCTGAGATTTCATGAGGGAATACCAACCACTCGTCAGATTCATGCACGTAATAGTCGGGGATGATATCCACTTTGGTATTTTTCGGTTTATACCAGGGGCAGGCAACACGAATATCACCCGGGGTGTTTAAACGTGACAATTTACGAATTTGATTAATCAGGGCATCAACACTGCGGCCTGAGTCAAATACATCATCAACAATCAGTAGTTTGTCCTGTGCATTGGCATTCTCAATTAAATAATGCAGACCATGCACTTTGATTTCTTTGGATTGTTGATTGATACCGTAATACGACGAGGTACGTACCGCAATATGATCGGTTTCTACTTTTTTGAAGTCGAAATATTCCTGAACTGCGATACCAATTGGAGCACCGCCACGCCAGATACCAATAATATAATCAGGGCGGAAGCCATCTTCATACACAATGGATGCCAGTCTAAAAGAGTCCTGCAACAACTGTTGTGAGGTAATAAAGTGCTTTTCTGACACGTACGTCTCCACTTTTATTCAATTTAAAAGCGCGGATTATAATGCAAGGCGCGCTAAATGTATTCGTTCGATTAAAAATAATACGCGATGAATGGCGGCTGTAACATTCTGTAAAGACTTGCTATTTGCCCTGTGTCGCCCGTAAGGTAGACTGATTCTGGGTAAATACTTTTTTGTCTAAATAAGACACAGAAATTTGCATCGTCTTCCACGTTAGTTGTAATCAAAAGCGAGCAGATTCTGCATAACTATAACAATGGGAACCAACATGAAAAAACTCACGTTAATTGCGCTGGGCGTATCGGCTGCTTTAGGCCTGTCTGCCTGTAACCCTGCTCCTAAAACAGACACTGCCAGTACGCAGGCTGAGAAAAAGCCACTGCAATCAGGTATTGATGTTACAGCTATCGATACCGCTGTGGCGCCGGGTGAAGACTTCTTCCGTTATGTGAATGGTAGCTGGTTATCTAAAACCGAAATTCCAGCGGATAAGTCACGTTACTCTGTATTTAATATTCTGTATGACAACAGCCAGGTTCAATTAAAAGAAATCATCCAGGATGCCGCCGCAGAGGAAAATGCCGATGGCAGCAATAATCAAAAACTGGGTGACATGTATAACAGCTACATGAATGACAAGCTGGCGAATGAACTGGGTGTGAAACCTGTGCAGCCTTTGCTGGATGAAGTGGCTGCAATTAGCAATGCCAGCGAGTTTGCTGCTGAAATGGGCAAGTTGGGCCGTTTAGGTGTCGATGCACCATTTGGCTACTATGTTTCTCCTGATGCCAAAGAACCGGGCGTATACGCGGCGTACTATGTACAAAGCGGTTTAACCATGCCGGATAAAGATTATTACTTCAAAGATGAAGAAAAATTCCAGAAGTTTCGCGCTGCCATGCTGGAATATGTGGAAGGTGTATTAACGGCTGCGGGTTATGACAATGCCAAACAAGCTGCAGATAACATTATGGCGCTGGAAACTGCGATTGCAGATAAGCACTTAAGTCGTGTTGAACGTCGTGACGCTGAAAAAAACTACAACAAACGCAGTACGGAAGAAGTCACTACATTGTTAAATGGTTTTGACTACGCAGCCTATGCAAAAGGTTCGGGTATTGAAGATGTACAAAAAGTGATTGTACGTGAACTACCTTACTTTGAAGCGATTGGTGGCATTTTAGCGGACACTGATCTGCAAACATTAAAAGATTACCTGGCGTTCCGCGTAGTGGATCAATACGCCCCACGTTTGAGTGATACCTTCTCTGATTTAAGCTTTAACTTCTACTCTAAAACCCTACGCGGTGTACCAGAGCAACAGGAGCGCTGGAAGCGTGCAGTTGCCTCAACCAGTGGTGTGTTAGGTGAAGTGTTAGGTCAGCAATATGTAAAACGTCACTTCAAGCCAGAGGCAAAAGCCAAGATGGAGTCGCTGGTTGATAATCTGGTTAAAGCCTATGGGCAGAGCATCAAAGAAATCGACTGGATGACAGACACTACCAAACAAGCTGCACTGGAAAAACTGTCTAAGTTTACGCCTAAAATTGGTTACCCGGATAAATGGCGTGATTATTCTGCTTTAACCATTAAAGCAGATGATTTGGTGGGTAACTATCAGCGTTATTATGAGTTTGAGACCGATTTTAATAATAAACGTATCGGTCAGGAAGTGGATACTTCTGAATGGGGCATGACACCACAAACCATCAATGCCTATTACAGCCCAACCCGTAACGAAATCGTATTCCCGGCGGCCATTTTGCAACCACCATTCTTTAATATGGATGCGGATGATGCGGTTAATTACGGTGCAATTGGTGCGGTAATTGGACACGAGATTGGTCATGGGTTTGATGATCAGGGGTCTAAATATGATGGTGACGGTAACCTGCGTAGCTGGTGGACGGACGAAGACCGTACCGCCTTTGAAAAACTGACCGCTAAGTTAGTTGATCAATACAATCAGTTTGAACCCATTGAAGGTCAGCATGTAAATGGTGAACTGACTCTGGGTGAAAATATCGGTGATTTATCTGGTGTCACCATTGGTCATAAAGCCTATGTTATGTCTTTGCAAGGAAAAGACTCGCCTGTGATTGATGGCCTTACAGGCGATCAGCGTTTCTTAATGGGGTATGCCCAGGTATGGCGCGGTAAATATCGTGATGATGCACTGCGTGCTCAGCTGTTAAGCGATCCTCATTCGCCAGGTGAATTCCGTACTAACGGCATAGTGCGTAACTCAGATGTATTCTACAAAGCCTTTGATATTAAAGAAGGTGATGAAATGTATCTTAAACCAGAAGATCGCGTAAAAATCTGGTAATTTACATTTGTTAAAAATTAAAAGGCCGCTTACGCGGTCTTTTTTATGGTAAAGTATTTTTATCCTGATTGATGAGACTGAATGTGAACAAACTGGCTGTTTATTTACTGATGATATTTACCTTGCTGGGAAGTGTGACTTCCGTGGCAGCTCCGGTAATGGCATCGGTACATGAAGACTCAGCCATGTCTATGCAGCAGGATTCATCTCATCAAATAGCTAATCATATGGATCACGATGCCAGTAATGGCCACAAGGCCGATTGTTGCCAGCATCAGATGTCGGACAATAATTGTTGTCAGTCAGCTAAACACCAATGCAGTACGCAAGGATGTGAATGCCCCGTGGTTGTGGTGCTGGGCATTATGTCATTTTCTTTACCTGTTACCGGGCAGTTTCAACATACTCAACCTCCGGAGTTCGTGACTCCTGCCATTATCAGCTCACTTGATCATCTCTACCGACCTCCAAGGGTATCTCTAACTTAAAATTTTTAGTGCAGCGTGTTTTTTGGCGCTGTTGGATAATTTTTTCTGTTAGAGGTCAATATGCGATCTTTCGTTATTTTATTTTTGATGGTGTGGGTTCAGGCCATGCCAGTTGCCATTGCCGCAGAACAACAACATGAATTTACCGCTGAGTTAGAGCAGCAACATACCCGTTATATGTGTCCTATGCATCATCATATTGTGCGCGACCATCCGGGGAAATGCCCCATTTGTGGTATGGATTTACAACCTAAAACTCAGCAGAACAGCATGCAAATGCAACCCATGGTTGATGTGCGTGGAGACATGCAGCAGGCCATGAACATTGTTACTGCACCGGTAATGCGCGGTGATATGTGGAAATACATTAAAACCTTTGGTCAGATTCAGGTGGATGAATCGCGTATTAGTCATGTACATCCCAGAATGTCAGGCTGGATTGAAAAACTCAATGTGGACACTGAAGGTCAGACGGTTAAAAAGGGTCAGTTACTTTACACCCTGTATTCTCCCGATTTAGTGGTGGCGCAGGACGATTTCCTGCAGGCACAAAAAAACCTGAGTGGCAGTAATCGTGACTATTTGTTATCGCAGGCCAAACGCCGATTATCTTTACTGGGTGTTGATCCCAGCTTTATCGCGACCTTAGAAAAAGAAGGCAAAACACGCTACAGCGTACCTTTTTATGCTACTCAATCCGGTGTAATAACCCGGTTAAGTGTCAGGCAGGGCATGTACGTAGAACCCGCCCGGGAAATGCTTGCGATTGCTGATTTGACCCATTTGTGGGTTTTGGCCGATGTATTTGAAAATCAGTTTGACTGGTTAAAACTGGGTAAACCGGCTGATATTCATCTGCCATCGATTGGCATAGAAGCCGCCGAGGCCAGTATCGAATATATCTATCCGCGCCTTGATCCCGTTTCACGCAGCATTAAAGTCAGGCTAAATCTGGTTAATCCTCTTATGCGCATTAAACCCGGTATGACCGCCGAAGTAGCGATTTATGGTGGGCCGAAAAAAGATGTGCTGAACATCCCGCTGCAGGCGGTATTGCAAAGTGGTAATAAAAACCGCGTGGTGGTGCAAAAAGAAGATGGAAGTTTTGTGGTGCAGGAGGTTGAGTTGGGCATGCAGGTTAATCAAAGGGTTGAGATCCTCTCCGGATTAACCGAGCAGCAAAAGGTGGTGGTATCCGGTCAGTTCCTGATTGACGCTGAAGCCAATCTGGATGCGGCGATTAATCGTATGCAGTCCCATCAGCACTAGGAGATTGAAATGTTAAAACGCATTATTCAGTTTTCCATGCACAATGCGCTAATGGTGGTTTTAGTCGCGCTGTTATTGGCCGCGGTGGGGTTGCAGTCTCTGCAAAAAATCAATATCGATGCCATCCCCGATTTATCCGATGTGCAAGTAATTGTGAAAACCCAATACCCGGGGCAAAGCCCGGAGCAGGTTGAGCAACAGGTTACTTATCCGTTATCGGGGTTATTGATGTCAGTCCCCGGTGTTACTGCTGTTAGAGGTTATTCCTTTTATTCAGACTCCTATGTGTACGTGATTTTTGATGACGATACCGACATGTACTGGGCACGTGCGCGGGTAATGGAATATTTATCCCAGGCTAAACAAATTCTGCCTGATAGTGTCAGCAGCAATATTGGGCCGGATGCATCCGGTGTCGGCTGGATTTACCAGTATGCATTAACCGATACCAGTGGCACCTATGATTTAGCTCAGTTAAAAAGTTTGCAGGATTTTTATCTAAAACCTGAGCTGCAATCGGTGGCTGGTGTGTCTGAAATAGCCAGTGTCGGTGGCATGATTAATAGTTTTCAGGTGGAACTGGATCCACTCAAACTGGCGCGTTACAAACTCACTACCGCTGAGGTTGTCTCCGCAATTCAAACTCACAATGGTGAAATTGGTGCAGGGGTAATGGAGCAGGCTGAAACCGAGTTTATGTTGCGTGTGAGAGGTTACTTATCCGATATCGGTGACTTTGAAAAAATACCACTTCCTGTAAAAAATCAGGCCAATATTGCGGTAACACTTAAAGATGTGGCGATTATTCACCGTGGGCCAGTTATGCGTCGTGGCATTGCTGAGTTGGATGGTAAAGGCGAAGTGGTGGGCGGCATTGTGGTCATGCGCAGTGGTGAAAATGCCCAGCAAGTGATCCAGCAGGTAAAAGCCAAAATAGAGCAGTTATCTGCCGGATTGCCGCAGGGTGTCAGCATCAAAAGCGTCTATGACAGATCCCAGTTCATTCAGGCTTCGGTTGATCATTTATGGCATAAGTTACTGCTGGAAATGGCGTTGGTTGCCGGCGTATTGCTGATATTTTTGCTGCATGTGCGTTCGGCGATTGTGGCACTGATTATCCTGCCATTGTCCTTATTAATGTCGTTATTACTGATGCAGCAATTGAGCATTACCGCCAATATCATGAGCTTAGGCGGAATTGCCATTGCCATCGGTGCGCTGGTTGATGCGGCGATCGTGATGATAGAGAACATGCACAAACATGTAGAAGAGTTTGTGCATCAACATCAGCAACAACCCGATGCTACACAACGCTGGCAACTGGCAACCATTTCTGCCCAGCAGGTTGGTCCGGCATTATTCTGGTCGCTGATTATTATTACCGTTAGTTTTTTCCCGGTTTTTGCTTTACATGGGCAGGAAGGTAAGTTATTTACCCCGCTGGCACTGACCAAATCCTTTGCTATGGCAGCCTCGGCATTGTTAGCCATTACCCTTATTCCTGTTTTAATGGGTTGGTGGGTGAAAGGAAAAATCATCAGCGAAAAAGCCAATCCTATTTCGCGTGTTTGTATCTTTTTATATCGGCCGTTACTAAAACAGGCTCTGCGTTTCCCTAAACTGATTGTATTGCTGGCCTTATTAATCGTTGCCTCAGCCTGGTATCCGCTAAAACAGCTGGGGTACGAGTTTATGCCGCGCATTGATGAAGGCACGCTAATGTATATGCCAACCACGCAACCCGGCATTAGTGTGGGTAAAGCAGCGCAATTACTGCAGCAGACTGACCGCATTATTAAAACCTTGCCTGAAGTGGAAAGTGTGTTTGGTAAAATTGGTCGTGCTGATACTGCCACTGATCCAGCACCACTGACCATGGTGGAAACCACCATTAACCTCAAACCGAAAAGTGAATGGCGCGAAGGATTAACGCTGGATGATTTGATCGCTGAACTGGATGCCAAAATACAAATTCCGGGGTTAACCAATGCCTGGGTACAACCGATAAAAACCCGTATCGATATGTTATCCACCGGTATTAAAACGCCGTTGGCGATGAGTTTAAGTGGTGACGATCCACAGCAGTTAGAGCAGATTGCCACGCAGGTCGAATCGGTATTGAAGACCCTGCCCACAACCGCATCTGTGGTAACCCAACGTTCTGCGCAAGGCAATTACATTGATATTCAACCCAGATTAAGCGAGCTGGGTCAGTACGGTATGACGTTACAGCAATTTAATCAGTTGTTGCAAACTGCGGTGGGCGGCAGTGCGATTGGTGAGGTAATCAAAGGTAAAGAACGTTATCCGATTAATGTGCGCTTTTTAAGGGATTACCGCGACTCGGTTGAATCGTTAAAAGAGTTACCGATTATCACACCTGCCGGTGCCTATATTCCGCTACAAAAACTGGCTGACATAAACATAGCGACAGGGCCTGCGATGCTTAAGTCGGAAAATGCCCGGCCGATTACCCGGGTGTTGATTGAAACCAAAGATGTATCGGTGGGGGAATATATCCAGCAGGCAGCACCGTTACTGGCTCAAAAAGTCAGCTTGCCAGCGCGTTATTCTTTAAGCTGGAGTGGCGCCTATCAATCCATCGAACGGGTTAACAAACGCATGCAGCAGATCATTCCGGTGACCCTGGTGATTGTGTTGTTGCTGCTGTTTATCTGTTTGCAAAGCTGGCGTCAGAGCCTGATGGTATTACTGACTTTACCGTTGGCAGTCACAGGCAGTTTATGGATGATGTGGTACTGGCAACTGCATTTTTCGGTGGCGGCTGCAGTGGGTATGATTGCACTTGCCGGGGTCGCCGCCGAATTTGGCGTGGTGATGTTGGTCTACTTAAATCAGGCCTGCCAGAGTATGGCGTCACCATCGCAGTTTACTCAGGCAATTATTGCCGGTGCGGTGCAGCGCATAAGACCTAAGGTAATGACGGTGGCAACAATCGTATTAAGTTTGCTGCCGGTGTTAATGCAACAGGGCGTGGGATATGAAGTAATGCAGCCTATAGCTGCGCCCATGATTGGCGGCATGATCCTGGCACCATTGGCATCATTATTTGTGATCCCTGTGTTGTACAAACTGATGCTCAAGCCAAAAGATGCCAAATCAAAGTCATAGTATTGTGCATTTAATTGAGTATAAAATGCGCCAATGCGACAAATTGAAATCTTTGAAATTCAAAGTCCTTGCATTGGCGTATGTCAGTCAGGTCCAAAGGGTAATTGTCTCGGGTGTTTCAGAACCCGCGAGGAGCGCCTGTACTGGATTCAGCTCGAAGATGATGTAAAACGCAAAATCATTAAAGCCTGCGCTATGCGTAAAAAGCGTGCGCAGGCTAAATCCAAAACGTCAGAAGAACCAACTCAGCCGCCTCAACAACAATCTTTTTGGGATTAAACCTGCTCTTTGAGCCGGGTTAAGTCGCTTCTTAAGTTAACCAGCCATTGTTTAAACGCGCGTCGCCACGCTGCTTTTTGATTTTGCTTGCTATTGGTTGAACCCATTGCACCATCGTATCGAAATGAACGACCGGCCACGCCCAGGGTTAAATTGACTGTGTCTTCAATCACCGCTACTAATTCACCGCTGGATGATTTAGCTAATACCGCCTGGATTTTGGCGCTACCAAAAGACGAGACATATTTATCCATGTTGGTTGGGTTATCCCAGCTGCCATCTTTGCTGGTGGTGGGGTGATATTCCAATAAGCGGAATTGCACCGCTAATACATTGTCACCACCAGTGCGGGTGGCTTCAAAGGCTTTACCTTCGGCAAAGACAAACTGGGCGAGTTGATCGAACTGATCAGCGATGTCAAAAATATCTTGCGCCTGAGCTTGTTGCCAGCTGCGGTTGATATCATCGTCGTCGGTGGGTGGCATCACTAATTTTTCGACATTTAACTTAAATACGATCAGTTTATCCACGGCTTTAAAGTCCGCTAAGGAATGCACTACAAACCTGTCAAAATGCGTTTGTTGTAATTGCTGCAAAGGCCGGGAGGTATCGCTTGCCAAAGGTGCTGATTCGATATTCGATTTGCATCCCATTAACGCTGCCAATAAAAGACTGGTTGTGCAAAAAAGTTGTCGTAATGTCCGTTTTACCCACATGTCAATCCACTTAATTTACTTTTGTGTAATTGACTGAGCTTGCAAAGGTATTGAGTGTTAATCCATTAACTTTGTTGGTTTCGCTACTATGAAAATTCACTTTAAAAAACTCGCCACGATGAAAAAACTGCTGCGGGTTTGCAGCCAGAAGGGATGTGGCTTTTCCCTTTAATACAGCGCTGAGTTGGGACAATGACTTGTCTAACACTATTTTGATATCCGGCTGATTGGCAGCCTGATAAAGCCCTGTGTATTGTTTCAGCTGTACTTGAGTTAAGTTGATGGCGGGTTTGGCAAACACATATTGCAAACCACGGGTATCTCCCTCGGCTTTTACCCCGGAATGACCGGCGCCAAGTACCACATGCTTTTGCCATTGCAGATTAGGCAAGTTTTGTTGAGTCAGGAAATCTGCCATTTGCATTACGGGTGTATATAAGGTTTCCAGTTCACTGACTGGCATAAACATTTTTATAGGGTGGGGAGGCGGATTCTTAAGGTATTGTTTGGCTGATGTATACAAAACGCCATCATCCCAATCAACAGCAGGGCTCGATGGTATATACTGATTAAAGCGCTGCGGCTGATTGAACATGGCATACAAGGTAAAAAGCCCGCCTAGCGAACTCCCCATCAAGGTTCGGTTATCATTGCTACGAAATTGTTCATCGATAAACGGGATAATTTCCTGGTCGATGACTTTTAAAAATGTTGCAGCTTGTCCTGAACCGCCATTACCATCCATATCACTGGGGGTAAAGTCTCGGCGGCGCAGTTTATTGGCATCAGCATTCTCGCCGCCCCAGGTAATGCCCACTAAAATCAGTTCAGGCAAAAATCCATCATAATATTGCTGGCCATATATCGCGCTGAGAAGAGGAAAATCCCACTGCGCATCAAGTAAATACACCACTGGGTAATGTTTATTTGTATCTGTATAATTGGCCGGCAATTGAATATGCAGCCTGTAGACTTGCTGATTGATGTTAGATTTAATGTCTTTTGTCTGGGTATTCGGCAATGTGACCTCGGCCCTGATTGCAACCGATAAAAGCCATAGTACTGACAGAAAAACCTTTAATAAGCTAAAACATGAGATTCGCATATTAAACTCCATTTAATCTGTTTGATTTTTATACTAAAAAACTAATTTACTCTTAATTTCACATACAATGTAATAAAGTTTGTGTATATAGAGTAAAGATAAATGAAATCGTCTATTCTCAATAAGTAGATATATTATCTGATAATTCGCTGTTGTTTTTGAGGTGCGCTTATGGAAGCCATTGAATACGCAAAAAATGTAACCGAATCCTTTGCTTTGCCGGATGCATGCACTCGTATTAAGGAGTTGTTGGAAGACGACTGCTCGACAGCAGATGATATTGCCGAAGTGGTAGCTCTGGACCCTTCGTTGAGTATTAAACTTTTGAAGCTGGCTAATAGCGCTTTATATAATTTCCCCAGTCCGATTAATACCATCGCCAAAGCCGTCAACGTGATTGGCGGACGTTCGCTTTATAATCTTGTGATTACCGAAACCGCTACCACTGCTTTTCGTCATTTCGAAAACAATGCGATTAATCTTGAACGTTTTTGGCAACAAAGCGTTTATGCCTCGCTGGTTGCGAAAGAACTGGCCACTCAGGCCAATATTCGTGATGTTGAACGTTATTTCCTGTTGGGCTTGTTACATAATTTTGGTGAGCTGGCGGTCGCTACACAAACACCGCAAAAAGCCACTTTGTGTGAAGATTACAACGAAAAATTAAAGCCCTGGCAGTTACAGCAAAGTATTTTAGGGTTTACCTACGCGGATGTTACCGCTGAAATTGTAAAGCTTTGGGGATTACCCGATGAGTTATATCGTCCGATTGAACATCAAAATGATGTGATGTGGGCGTTAGATGATCAGGATACTGCTATCCTGAACGCTTCAGCCCGAATTGCGCTCTCTATCGTACACCCGGATAAATACAGTCAAACTAAAATACTCAATCCGGAGATTATAAAAAGCTTTGGTCTGCATGCTGAGGAAGTGGTGGAAGCCTCTCAGTATGCCAGAATGGAAGCCTATAATATTCTGGTGATCATGAATCCGGATTTGTTTTTAATCCATTGATAATTCACTATTTGTCGTTTTTATCGCCACATTTTCTGGATTTATACCGGATATAAGTAAACAAAACATAACAGCGATGTTATTTAATGCGCCTAGCCAGTATACTGCTGGCGTTTTTGTATAGTCGTGCTTAAATCAAATTCCCTTACTGATGACAGGGTTACTTATTTTCATCGGTAGATAACAAGATAAAGCAGTTAACCAAGAGGACAATGTTGTGTTAGAAGCATATCGTCAACACGTTGCTGAACGTGAAGCTGAAGGCATTCCACCTAAGCCACTGAATGCTGAGCAAGTAGCAGGTTTAGTTGAGTTATTAAAAGCACCACCTGCGGGTGAGGAAGATTTTTTACTGGAGCTGCTGTCTGAGCGTGTTCCTCCTGGTGTGGATGAAGCCGCCTATGTTAAAGCGGGTTTCCTGACTGCTATCGTTAATGGTGAAGCAACGTCTCCACTTATCAGTAAAGACGCAGCTATCCAGTTACTGGGTAACATGCACGGTGGTTACAATATTGCGACTCTGGTTGCAGCACTAGATGACGCAGAACTGGCTGAGTTAGCGGCTGAAGAATTAAAACACACCTTGCTGATGTTTGATGCTTTCCACGATGTGGAAGAAAAAGCCAAAGCAGGTAACAAATTTGCACAAGACGTAGTAGAAAGCTGGGCGGAAGGTGAGTGGTTTACGTCACGTAACGACATTCCTGAGAAAATCACCTGTACCGTGTTTAAGGTAACCGGTGAAACCAATACCGACGATTTATCACCTGCACCAGATGCATGGTCTCGTCCGGATATCCCACTGCATGCTAAAGCCATGTACAAAATGACCCGTGACGGTTTAACACCAGAAACCCACGGTGAAGTAGGTCCTCTGGCGCAAATTGAAGAAATCAAAGCTAAAGGTCATCCAGTTGCATTTGTGGGTGATGTTGTAGGTACCGGTTCTTCGCGTAAATCTGCGACTAATTCAGTATTGTGGTTCTTCGGTGAAGATTTACCGGGTGTGCCTAACAAACGTGGTGGTGGTATTTGTATCGGCTCTAAAGTGGCGCCTATTTTCTTCAACACCATGGAAGATGCTGGTGCGTTAGTATTTGAAGCTGACGTTGAAAAAATGAATATGGGTGATGTGATCGAAATTTCACCACTGGATGGCGTTATCAAAAACGCAGACAGCGGTGAAGTGATTGCTGAGTACGATTACAAATCTAAAGTATTGTTAGATGAAGTCCGTGCTGGTGGCCGTATCAACCTGATCATTGGTCGTGGTTTAACTGAAAAAGCGCGTGAATCTTTAGGTTTAGGTCCCTCTGAATTATTCCGTAAACCAGAGCAACCTGCTGATACTGGCAAAGGTTATACCCTGGCACAGAAGATGGTAGGTAAAGCCTGTGGTGTGGAAGGTGTTCGTCCAGGCACTTACTGCGAACCTAAAATGACCACGGTTGGCTCACAGGATACTACCGGTCCTATGACGCGTGATGAGTTAAAAGACTTGGCCTGTTTAGGTTTCTCTGCTGATTTAACCATGCAGTCTTTCTGTCACACCGCGGCTTATCCTAAGCCGGTAGATATTGAAACTCAGCATACTCTGCCTGATTTCATTATGAACCGTGGTGGTGTGAGCTTGCGTCCAGGTGACGGTATTATCCACAGCTGGTTAAACCGTATGTTATTGCCAGATACCGTAGGTACAGGTGGTGACTCTCATACGCGTTTCCCATTAGGTATTTCTTTCCCTGCGGGTTCTGGTTTGGTTGCTTTCGCAGCGGCAACTGGTGTTATGCCACTGGATATGCCTGAATCAATTTTGGTGCGTTTTAAAGGTGAGATGCAGCCGGGTATCACGCTACGTGATTTGGTACATGCTATTCCGCTGTACGCTATCAAAGCTGGTTTGTTAACGGTTGAGAAAAAAGGTAAGAAAAATGCCTTCTCTGGTCAGATTCTGGAAATTGAAGGTCTGGAAAACTTAACGGTTGAGCAAGCGTTTGAATTATCTGATGCATCAGCCGAGCGTTCTGCAGCAGGTTGTACTATCAAGCTGTCTCAGGAGTCTGTTGCTGAGTACCTGCAATCAAACATCACCATGTTACGTTGGATGATTAAAGAAGGTTACGGCGATCCGCGTACTCTTGAACGTCGTGCACGTAAGATGGAAGAGTGGTTAGCTAATCCAGAACTGATGGAAGCTGACGCTGACGCAGAATACAAAGAAATCATCGAAATTGATTTGGCTGATATTCAGGAGCCAATCGTTTGTTGTCCAAACGATCCGGATGATGCAAAAGTATTATCTGATGTAGCAGGTGATAAAGTTGACGAAGTCTTCATCGGCTCTTGTATGACTAACATCGGTCACTTCCGCGCGGCAGGTAAACTGCTTGAGCAAAACAAAGATCCTTTGACTACGCGTTTGTGGATTTCTCCACCAACCAAAATGGATAAAGCGCAGTTAATGGAAGAAGGTTACTACAACATTTATGGCCGTGCTGGTGTGCGTACAGAAATGCCAGGATGTTCATTGTGTATGGGTAACCAGGCACGTGTTGAAGCCGGTGCAACAGTACTGTCTACCTCAACCCGTAACTTCCCGAATCGTTTAGGTGATGGCGCAAATGTCTATCTGACATCAGCTGAACTGGCGGCGGTTGGTGCCATTGTGGGTCGTTTACCTACCAAAGATGAGTATCTGGAATACGCCAGCAAAATTGAGTCTATGAGTGCGGATGTATTCCGTTACCTCAACTTCGATAAAATGGATGAGTTTAAACAGGCAGAAGAAGACGCCAAGAAAAACATCATTCCTACATTGAATGTGGCTTAATTTAGTCATTTGATAAAAGCCGGGTTTAACCCGGCTTTTTTATGTCTGTTGGAGTTGCAAAATGTCTGTTGTACGTATTGCCGTTAGTGGCTTTGGCGCCATTGGTTTGCAAGTGGCTAAACTGTTGTTGGCGCGCCAGGATTCTTTAAAGCACAGGTATGAAAAGACATTGCTTATTAGCGGTGTTTGCGGCTCAAAAGGTGGTGTGGTTGAGCCTGAAGGTTTAAGTCTTGAGCAGCTCGATAAAAAGAACTTTGTTGCAGGACTAACCGGGATGTCTTTTATTCAAAAGGTTGAGGCAGATATTCTAATTGAAGCCGGCCCCAGCAATATACAAACCGGGCAGCCGGGTTTTGATTATGGCATGGCTGCATTAGATAAAAATATGCATCTGGTGTTTGCATCCAAAGGGGCGCTGGTTTGTCACTATGCCAGCTTGATACAGACGGCGAACAATAATCAAAAACAAATTAAGTTAAGTGCGGCAACGGCCTCGGCCATGCCGACTATCGATTTTGTTGAGCGCTGTTTAGCCGGTGCCACCATTAAAAAAATCGAAGCCATATTAACTGGTACCAGTAATCTGATTTTGACCGACATGTTACAAAGTGGTAGCGACTATAAAACAGCTCTGCATAAAGCGCAGCAGTTAGGAATTGCTGATCCGGACCCGAGTTTTGATGTAGAAGGCTGGGATACTGCCAGCAAACTGGTGATTATGGCTGCGCGTTTGTTTAATACACCTCTGGATATTCAGCTATTAGCCAAAGATTCACTGACAGACATAAATAAAGAGCAAGTGATGGGCTGGCAGCAGCAAGGTTTACAACCAAGATTAATCGCCAGTATTGATTTCACCACGCCTCAGCCGAGCTATCTGGTTAAATTAAAACTTTATGATAAGCACGATGCATTTTACGCGGTTAACGGTGCTACCAAAGCCATATGGGTTGATACCGAAGAAATGGGCTGCTTTTATTTAACGGGTGGCACATCTAATCCTCTGGCAACGGCGGCTGCGGTGGTTAAGGATATTGAGCAGCTGTTAATGGATAAGTTGTTGTAATCTGTCGCAAATTGCCAACAATTTTACTATGAAGTAATTACCCGTGAAAAAGTAAAAATTTCTCGAATCGATTGAGTGAATTGTTTGTTATTTTGTAAAAAACCTTTAAAAACAAATAGATAAATAGTTGGCATCCATTTGGCAAAAGGATAATTGAACTTTAAAAAGGAGAGCATTATGAATCGTTCAATTATTTCAGTATTAGTCGCAGCATCTTTAACAACCGTTAGTGCAACTGCCAGTGCAGATAATAGCTGGAAGAATGAAGCGAAAGATGCGTGGATTGATGGTAAAGCTGAAACAACCCTGTTACTTAATGGTAATTTAAACTCATTTACTATCAATACCGATGTAAAAAATGGTGAAGTTACCCTAACTGGCACGGTAGAAAGTGATGTCGATAAAGCGTTAGCTGAAGAACTGGTTTCTTCGCTTGATGGGGTGAGTGACGTTGATAATCAGTTAACTGTAAAAGCAGACAAAGAACAAAAGAAAGACAGTAAAATAATGAAAGGACTAAAAGACTCAAAAGTGGAAACCGTGGTGAAAACCCGTTTGCTGTTTGAATCTGAAGTCAGTGGTTTAGATATCGAAGTCGAAGCCAAAGATGGTGTGGTTACCCTGTCAGGCAAGGTTGAAACAGATGCGGAGCGTGACCTTGCGATTGCAATTGCCAAAAATACCAACGATGTAAAACGTGTGAATGATGAATTACATGTTGCTAGCTAATTGCTAATGTAGAATGAAGTTTAAAACCGGTCTTTTGGCCGGTTTTTTATGTTTAATCGACGTTATACGGTAATTAACTGATTGAAATAAAAGCGATATCAGGTAGGGTAGCCGTTCCTTTTTTACATGCCAGGACACGAATTATACCAATGCGGTTTCCAGGTTTTTTCATTTTACTCACCGGACTTTTCACTATATCTCACGCCAGAGCTGAAGTTATGAGTGACACCTCCAGAAACCGTGATATTCCTGTGCAAATTAGCATGCCGGACAACCCCAATGTCTGTAAAGCAACGGCTAAATGTCAGGTGGCATTTCTAAGTGCCGGTTATGGCGTATCTCATACCGAATATCAGTTTATTGCCAAACAATTAACTGCACTTGACTATTTAGTGGTGGCGATTGGCCACGAACTAGCAGGTGATCTGCCGTTATCAGTTGAAGGTAATTTGTATCAAACACGCCAGGAAAACTGGAAGCGCGGTGCACAAACTCTCAACTTTATTCGAGGTACGTTGCAAAAACGTTATCAGAACTATGATTTTAATCACTTGTTGTTGGTCGGACATTCCAACGGCGGGGATATTTCTGCCTGGCTGAGCAATCAACATAAAAATTATGTGTCAGCACTAATAACCTTAGATCATCGTCGTGTTCCCTTGCCCCGAGTGCATAAAATAAAGGTGTTATCCATTCGTGGCAGCGATTTCCCGGCAGATAAAGGGGTATTGCCAACAAATGAAGAGAAGCGCAAGTATAAAAGTTGTATCGTCACTATCCCAGGTTCACGACATAACGATATGACAGATAATGGCCCACAATGGTTAAAAGTTAAGATTTCTCAGTTGATACACGGGTACTTGCAAGGGAATTCCTGCCAGTCGCTTTAATATAAAGCCTGAATTATGCAAGCCATCTTATTGCTAACAAAGTTGTGGTAATTAAGTATGATAAAAAACCCGTCCAGTGGACGGGTTTTGACTTACGCGGCCAGTTTACACAGTTTCCTGCCTGAGTATGATCTCATCGAGCATATCCAGACAGAGCGTAAAACGCGTAGCAATATTGGAATACATCTCCCGTAATTGCTTATCCTGTGTTTGTCGGGTAAAGCGAACTAAAGATTGCAGATTATCTGCTTCAAGCTGACGAAGCTTGGTCAGAATCTCATGATCGCTGATATCCCAGTCCTGCTCCAATGCATCCAAATACCACAGATTTAATTCCTGTTTAGGTGTATTGAAGATTTCGACCTTCTTCCCGGACATTTGCAGCCTGTGAGTCAATTCCCTTAACGTCTGATTTCGGGTATTGGCTATTTGCAGAAGCGTACGCCTAATAGCGTAATCTTCTACCGATTTAGCAGCCTGTTGGTAAAAAGACTCACCATCGTGACAGACCATCACCAACCTTTGTACAGCCGATGTGTCCATCGCAGTTAGTGAGTCAGAAGGTACATCTAACATAATGACTCCTCTGTGTTAGCTGGTTAGCCACCAACCTACAACAAACAAGTTCTATGCCAGGCAGATAACTTACTGATATAGTTAAGAAATCGAATTATTTGTCGCCATTCTCTGGTAATTCTTACAAGGTTAAACTGACAAAGTTTCACGTCCGGCAGCAACGTATCTGGCCAATTGCACTGATAGGATCACTTTTTGCTTGATACTATTTAATTTTCAGGGCTTTATAGCCTATCGGCCATTTGGTCACCACCATCAAAATGGTGTTTTTAAAGGAATTTACTGCATGGCGCGTCCAAAATTGTTTTTCCATTTGCATCAGTCAGCGATCGAGCAAGCGTTGTTAAGTTCAGACGTAGCAAAGAAATTTTTGCTCGCGAAGAGCAATCATGTTGAAAGTTGGATTGATCAGTTAAACGAAGTGGAAGCCAATTTGGCGGTGATTGAAGTCAGCACTTTTAATAAACAGGATTATCAGCGACTACTGGCGATCGAGGAATTAGCTGAGATAGATCTGTTGCTGCTTAGCGACGGTGAGCCAAATGAATATCTGGATAAAGCTATGTTGCGTGGTGCGGGTTACCATTTCCGCAGTCCATTTAATATGGATATGATTGAAGAAACCATTGCTGATATTTACGAAGATTACACTGCGCAACATGCCAATGCGCAAAAAATTGAAACCAGTGATTTAGACCAGTTTGGTTTACTGGTTGGCTCGAGCAAACCAATGCGTCGCTTATATCGCACTGTACGCAAGGTGTCGGCAACAGAATCAAGTGTACTGCTAATCGGAGAAAGTGGTGCAGGTAAAGAATTAGTCGCCAATACAGTGCACCTGTTTAGTAAGCGCAGTGAAGGTCCATTTTTGGCAATTAACTGCGGTGCGTTAAGTCCCGAATTGGTTGATAGCGAATTATTTGGTCATGTGAAAGGCTCTTTTACTGGTGCACATCGTGATCATGATGGTGTATTTGAACAAGCCAGAGGCGGCACTTTGTTACTCGATGAAGTGACAGAAATGCCGTTAGAACAGCAGGTTAAATTATTGCGTGTACTCGAAAGTGGTGAGTTTCGACCAGTAGGTAGTAGCAAAACCCGTACAGCGGACGTGCGGATTGTGGCGGCAACCAACCGTGACCCAGCGGAGGCGATTGCAAGTCAGTTTATTCGTGAAGATTTATATTTCCGTTTGTCACAATTTCCCATCAATGTGCCACCGTTGCGTAATCGTGCGGGTGATATTGTCGGACTGGCCAAACATTTCTTAGCTTATCGTAATGCAAAAGAGCAACAGGCTAAACAGGTGTCCGATGCGGCGCTGGAGGTGTTAAATAATCATAACTGGCCGGGTAACGTACGTGAGCTTAAGCATGTGATTGAGCGTGCGTTTATTTTGGCGGATGAGGTTATATTGCCAGAGCATCTTATTTTGGATGACACCAGCGAAACAACAAGTAGCAGCGACGAGATTAGCGTACCTACGGGCGTGCCTTTGCACGAGATTGAAAGGGTTGCCATTGAACAAACCTTGCTGGAAAACGACGGGAATAAGTCTGATACCGCTGCACAATTAGGCATTAGTGTTAAAACTCTCTACAACAAACTGGAAAAATATCAGGACGGTGAATAAACTCGCCACCTGTTGACCTAAGAGGTATTTAACTTTGTTGAATATCCTCTTTGCTAAATACCGCTAACGACTGTGGATTAATTTCAAGCTGTAGTTTATCAGCCTGTTCTGGTTCACCATCAATTACATATTCCAGTGGCTCACCATCTTTGCGTTCAATGGTGACTTTAGCCGCGCGGGTATATTGAATACTGTCGGAGCGATACTGAGATGTCAGCCCGGAAAATGCCAGTTCGGTCATACTGATGATTTGATCTGACGCATTTTCCCTTGCTGGTAACCAGGTAATATCAAACAATCCATCCTCTACATCCGGCTCCCCGCCACCTTGTGCTAAAACTGTGGTAAAAGGTGCGGCATTGGCGACCACAAAACTGGCACAATCCATTTCCTGCCGGGGTTTATCATCAAAGCTGATCATCAATATAGAATGTTCATTGGTATTAACCGCTTGCCAAAGTGCAGATAAGTAAGCCATCTGACCGGATTGATTTTTGGCTTCACGATCAGCCATTTTTATCATTTTCTGTTCGAAACCAACCCCCATCACTAGCAGCATTAAATCGCCATTACAGCTAGCAGTATCAATTTTGCGTTTATGGCCCTGAATAATGGTTTCGCAGGCGGTTTCTGCCGGTAATATTTTACTGGAGCTACCTAACAATACATGTGCTAAAGCGTTTGCAGTACCCAATGGAATAATGCCCATGGGGATATCACTGTTAATCAGGTTTTTTGCAACTGCGGTTAAGGTTCCGTCACCACCTCCGGCAATCAGCATGCTGGCATTTTGTTCCAGTGCTTCTTTAGCAAGTTCATCCGCGCCTTTTTGTTCTGTTGTTTCAACGATTTTTAGCTGGAAGTGCGGACTTAAGCGTTGCAGTATTTCCTCACGATATTCCCCCCATTTGCCACCGCCAGATACCGGATTAACGATTAACCAGGCGAATTGGCGTAAATCCGGCAACACTGCTTTGTGCATTTTACGCAGGACTTTTAGCTGGTATTTATTCAGGTTGGCAGTTTCGCGAATATCACGGATTTTTTGCAGTACCTCTTCCACACTGAGTTCCGGATATTTGCATAATAAATACGCCGCCATTACCAGTACTGAGCGACCGCGACCCAGTGCGCAATGCACTACCACTCCGCGATTATCCCTGCGCTGGTTCTCAATCCAGTTAACTGCTTTTAGTAATTGTTTTTTACCCGGACTTTGATGATCAAGTACGGGCACATTTAAGTAAGCCAGTTGTTCTGATTCTGCCGTCCAGTCCAGTCCATCAAATTCAGCGGTAACATCCAGAATTGCTTTAACACCCACATCTTTTAAATCATGGACATCGTCTGGAAACAGACGACAAGCCAAAAATAAGCCGGGCTCAATTTGCTGAACCGCCGGGACTTTATCGTGACTGCGTTCGCGATGATTGTATATCTGCGCACCAATCAGATAAGGAAACAACAGCCAGCGAATATAGAGTGGGATCCTGCCATCAATCTTTTTGCGGAAGATGTGTGCGGCACGAAAAATATAGGCAACGCTCACAGTGAGCAAGGATAAACCAATCCAGCCACTGATTATTTGTAAAGGAATAAAGGGCATCCATAATGCGGCTAATAAAAAAGTGACACTCGCAACCAAATAATATTTGATAATAAACATAGGTACGTCTTGTTTTTCCTATTATTTTATTTAAATGCTGTGATTATTAAGTTTGTTGCTGCTTTTTATGTTCGACCAGTAATAACGTTGCCATGCCAGCTGCCAGTAGTAAAGGTAAATACCAGTTGGATAAATTGAGCTGACATGTCATCAGGCTAAATAAAATACACCAGATTAGTGGTATTACCACCAATAACCAGCGTTTACCAAAACAGGTGAGTGATAACAAAGCAATTGTCGCCAGTGCTGTGGGGGTAGGCATTAAGCCTACCATAGGAATTTGCCACAGGTTTTGCCCGGTAATTGATGCCGCCAGAATAGGTAACAAAAAGACTGCCGCCAGCATCCAGTATCCCGCTTTGCTTAAACCGTGGGTGAAGGGATTAAAATAGGTAATATGCTCTGCCAGTATGATAAACAGTGCTCCTTCAACAATGAAGGCTCCGGCATACAATTTAGCGAAGGGGGTTATGAGCTGGTAGTAGTTTAGGTGGAAAAACCAGCCAACCCAGAGCCAGCAGCCTGCAAACAAATAGTTAATGGTTTTATGACGTTGTGGTTGGTGCAATAACCATAATATCCAGATCGCAACAATTAATGCACAAATTTGTAAGGGCCAGCTTTGGTGGTTGTAATCAGAAATAAATTGCAGGTAATTATTTACCTTCAGTGTAAATATTTCTGACAGTGGTTTTGTTGTATTTATGCTCACTGTTTGCACTCCATCCTTAAGAGAGGGCCGCTCTAGTGGCGGCGCGGATGCAAACAGCTGTATGATTAATTAAATGTTGTTATCACAGCTGAATGCAAAACATACAAATAGTTAGCAATAAACAGGCCATAAAAAATACAAATATGCGATGTTTGGAGTGTTGTAACTACAGGTTCTGATTCATCAATACGGCTGACGGGCGTTTGGCAAACCTGATTAGATAATACAGTATCAAAACCACGCCACATAACAGCGCATTGGAAGTAAATAGCACGGGACCTGAAGCTGCACTGAGTATGACTCCGCCAAAATAAGGTGCTATTGCAAAACCAATTGAAAACAATGAGGCCGCGCCAAAATAAGCGCCCTTCATATTAGCGGGGGCCAGTCTGTCCACCTGAATATTCATGGTTGGGAATAATATTGCCTCACCCAGTGACATTAAAAATACCGCCGCAATCCATCCCCAAAAAAGGTTAACCGGATTAAATGCCATCATCAGCTGGCCGATGGCCAGTAAAAACATGCCAAATACCACACGTTGATTGAGGCTGTATTTACCCAGTAGTTTCAACAATACAAACTGAAAGCTGATTATGGTTAATGCGTTAGTCAGAATAACGGCACTGACTAATTCCACTAACTGCGGTACACCTGCTTGTGTCAGGTATTGCACTAAGGAAGTATCCATATGTGCATAGATATACAATACCAGTATATTGGCTAACACCAGCAATAGTAGAACCTGATCCTGCGCCATAAGTTTAAAGGTCTGTAGAAAACTAAATGATGTTTTTTTAATGCGCTGGTTTGTGGGGGGCTGTCTGGAAAAACCAATAAATACAGCAGCAGTCAGCAACACAAATACCAGCGCTGTGGCATAAAAAGTTGATTGTTGTGCCGTTAAACCCAGCCACACCCCGGCGAGTGGGCCTAATGCTGCACCGACATTGATGGCAAAATAACGAACTTGCAGGGCAAATTCACGCAGCTCCATTTGTTCGATTGAATCGCTTATTAGTGCTTTGGCCGCAGGATCCCAGATTTCCTTGCTAACAGCACACAACATAATGCACAGCACATATGTTGATAATGCTTCGGCCTGTGCCAGCGCAGTAAACGCTGTTACCGACAGGACGCCAGCTGTCATAAGCATCGATTTACGACCAAATCGATCTGACAGGGTACCGGAATAAAAACCAACAAAAATCGCAATTACCGCAGAGCTGCTGAGGATTAAGCCGATTTGCCACTCGTTTAAATTAAATTTTTGATACAACAAAATAGCCAAAAAAGGCCATACCATTAAAAAGGTACCGCGGGAGCAAAAGACACCAATGATCAGTATCCAGACAAGGGCTGGAAAACGGGTAAGCCAGGCAAATGACACGGGTTTTTCAATCCATTAATAAAGAGATAAGTTTATTAAAAATCAGACCATTTAACTATCAAATGTATTGCATATTCATTGAACTATTTGTGAAGTTATGTCTATGCTTACAAGTGGTTAATTATTAACCTTCTTGCAATCTTAGGTTCTCATTTTGTCGTCAAGGATTGAAATATGACAATAGCTGCAATGGCAAAAGCAAAAGGATATTCGCTTAATACCGTTCACTTTACCACCGCAGATGGAAAACAACTGAATGTAATAAATGTCAGGGCTAAACAGGTACCTGATAAAAGCCCTGTATTATTGGTGCATGGTGCCGGTGTTCGCGCTGATATTTTTTGTGCACCGGTAGAAACCAGTATTGTGGATGCATTACTCGAAGCCGGTTATGACGTCTGGTTAGAAAATTGGCGTGCCAGTATCGATTTTCCAGCTAATGAATGGACGCTCGATCAGGCGGCTGTATTTGACCATCCCGCTGCGGTTAATGTTGTGTGCGAACAAACCGGTGCGCAACAGATAAAAGCGCTGATTCATTGTCAGGGCTCAACCAGTTTTTGTATGTCAGCCGCGGCTGGTTTGGTGCCACAAGTTAATGCCATTGTTAGTAATGCTGTGTCTTTACACCCCATGGTACCGAAGTGGTCAAACTTCAAACTTAGCTATATGTTACCTGTGGTGCGCAAGCTGACCGATTATCTTAATCCCCAATGGGGAAAACATGCACCTACTGCCATGGCAAAAGTCATTTCTGCCATGGTGTCAATGACCCATCACGAGTGTAATAACCCGGTTTGTAAACAAGTCAGCTTTACCTATGGCAGCGGGTTTCCTGCGTTATGGAGCCATGAGAATTTAAATGAAGCAACGCATGATTGGTTACGTGATGAATTTGCTGCAGTACCCCTGCGTTTTTTCACCCAGATTACCGCCAGCATTAAAAAAGGTAATTTGTTGAGTGCGGAAAAATTTGACCAGATCCCCACCGAATTTGGGGTTAAACCTCTGGCCACAAACGCACGATTTAGTTTGTTTGCCGGGCAGGACAATTTGTGTTTTTTGCCCCAGAGTCAGGAAAAAACATTTGAGTATTTATGCCAGACCGACAGTGACCGTCACGCGCTTTTTATTTTAAAGGGGTACGGACATCTGGATGTATTTATGGGGAAACGTGCGGCAGAAGATGTGTTTCCACTGATGATCGAAGAGCTGGATAAAAGCGCCTGACTGAGTCACAGGGAGGAAAAGCATGTTTGGATTGCCAAAGAGAATAAAACGCACCCAGGGTAAATATGCTTTGGTTGACGGTATCCCCTTTAAAATGCCGGTGGATGCGGTGGAATCTCCTGCCTTTATGGCTGTATTCCCCATAGACGCAGAACAAGCTGCCACTTTTTTACCACGTAATGTACATCCACTGAGGCTATGGAAAAAGGCGTTACTGGTGGTCACTGTGATTGATTATCGGCATACCACTATTGGTAAATATGTTGAATACAGCATTGCTATTGCCTGTACTCACGGTAATAAACCTGCGCCACCGCTACTTCCTGCGTTATTGCCGGACGTGTTTAACATGGGGCAGTATGTATTAGATTTACCCGTGTCCTCTGAAATTTCGGTAAAGGGGGGAAAAGGCATTTGGGGAATGCCAAAACATCAGGCCCAGCTTAATTTCAACATAAGCGAAGACAAAGTGAGCAGCCAATATGATCTCGATGGTCAGTTGGTCGCCTATGTGGAAATTGACAAACCTGCAAAGGCACGGCTTCCGGTTAAAATGAAAGCGTCCAACTACTGCAGTTTTCGCGGTATGTTAATGAAGTCGGATATTTTTCTGGATAACAAAGCGGGCATTAACTTATTTTCTAAAGCCAGAGCACGCTTTGTGATTGGAGAGCATCCCCGGTTACAAACATTGAAGCAGCTCAATATTGGTGCGCCTTTAGCTACGGTATTTTTACCCGCCATTCATGGCACACTGGACGACAGAATCGAGAGCTGGTTTTTAGATTTTGACGAATTACCTAAACAAACGCCTGAGGGTATGGAATCGGTGGTGAATTTAGGGTTAGGCGAAAGTTGGCTGCCACCACCCACTGCACCCGTACCAGCTGAGGATGAGCAGTAATGAGTGGAACCAGACCTCAGGGCGCAGCGCTAGCAGATGATAAAGCGAAACGTGCGTTAATTCTGCCGGGAGGTGGCTTGCGTTTGTCGTATGCAGCGGGTGTGGCTAAACGTTTGTTTGAAGGTGGGCTGACATTTGAGTTTATGGACGGTACATCCGGTGGCTCTTTAATCCTGGCGATGCTGTTATCGGGCCTTGATATTGAGGAAATATGTCAGCGTTGGAGCAGCATGCAAATGGCACAAACCCTGGCGTTACCGTCTTTTTCGCAAATAGTGGCTGATGATGGCTTTATCGCAGCTGGCTCAGCATCTGCGTTTCGTCAAAACGTTTTCCCGCATCTTGGTATCAATTTTGAGCGTTTGCGCCAGGCAACCGGTATTAAAGCGAGCTTCAATGTTGGTAACTTCGCCACCAAATGTAATCAGGTTTTTCCCCACCAACACATTACTGAAGATCATCTGGTTGCGGGTATGTCGTTACCCGGTGTTTTTCCGCCTGTCTCTATCAACGGCGAGTTATATATGGATTCGGGGTTTATTCAGGATGCCAATCTTTTGCATACGGTAAAAGCGGGTGCCCGTGAACTTTGGGTTGTGTGGATTATGGGCAATATACCTGAATATCGCACAGGACTTTTAAACTGGTATGTGCAAATGCTGGAGGTCGCGGCTAACGCAGCACTGCACAAAGAATTACTGCAAATTGCAAACATCAACAGTCGCATTGCTGCCGGAGAAACTGTGTATGGACATACTCAGCCTATCCGCTTGCACTTTATTCGTCCCCCTCATCCTTTGCCACTGGATTCTGCGTTGTATACCGGTGAGATTTGTCATGCAGACTTGATTAAACAGGGATACGAGGACACGACCCGTTACATGCTAAACACAACACAGGAGGGGGATCCTTTTGATCCCGCAATAACTAAAATGACAGAACAACATCCGGGAATTCAGTTTAAAGAAACCATGAGTGGTGGTTTTGCACTAGGTACCAGCGATTACAAACAAGGCTGTGATAAAGGTCAGTGGGCAGGCCACGTGCTGGCAATGCATGCTCAGGTCGATATTGACGATATCGATCAGTTTGTCGAAACCGGTAAACATCCGGGACGTTTATCCGGCAGTATTGATTTTGAACCAATGGGCAAGGGAATACCGGCACATAGTGGGGTGTTTAATTTGTTTTATCCCGCTGATAAACCTGGCCTGAAGCTGATGGTGTACGAGCTGGCTTTTACTCATGACGGACAGGACTACTATCTGGCAGGTAAAAAAGAAGTGGAAGACGACACTGGTTTTGATCTTTGGTCGGATACCACCACCTTGTATACCCAACTGCACAAAGGTACCGATAAGTCGGGTGAAGTTGTGGGGGCTGGTATTCTGACTCTTGGCGTTATTGACCTGATCAAACTGGTTTCTACCATGCGAGTTTTACATGCCAAAAACACCCCGGAAAAACTAGCCACCATAGGTAAATTTGGACGGTTTTTTATGGGCGAATTGTGGGATACCTATGCCAAACACGCTTAAGCGGTAATTAAGGAATAAACAAAATTACACAAGGAGATACCTATGGCGTCAACACTGGATCATGAAGCCATCGTCATCGGTAGCGGATTTGGCGGTTCAATCTCTGCCTGCCGTTTAGCAAAAAAATGGCCCGGAAAGGTGTTACTTCTTGAGCGGGGTAAACGCTACCCCATGGGCTCTTTTCCACGCAAGCCTCATGATATGGCAACCAATTTCTGGAACATCAAAAAGGAACTGCGTAAACGCCCCGGACATGTCAGGAATCAAGATATGCATGGCATGTTTGATGTGCGCTTTTATAAACATATGGATGCAGTTGTCTGCGCGGGTTTAGGTGGAGGTTCACTGATCTACGCTAATGTGTTTTTGCAGCCTCCTGATGAAGTATTTGATGAAAACTGGCCTGTGCAATGTAAAAAGCAAGACTTACAACATTATTATCAAACGGCCAGGTCTGTGTTAGGTGCAAGGCCGATCCCCGCCCAAACTGAGCCCGGAAGAAAAGTCGTTCGTACTGACTTATTTAAACAGTTTGCTGAGAGTGAAGGCCGGCAGTCTGAACTGGTGGATATCAATGTATTTTTTGGCAATGATTTTGAAAAACCATTGCCTATTGGTGTACAGCAGCCAAACCGTTATGGTGCTATTCAAACATCCTGTGTTTATTGTGCTGAATGTGATGTGGGCTGCAATACCCACTCTAAAAATACAACCGATCTAAATTACCTTCATGTTGCTGAACATAAATACAAGGCCAGTATAAAAACTGAGCAGATGGTGGAGAAAATCGTGCCATTAAATGCTGATGGACGCGATGATAGCGAAGCTAACGGTGAATTCGGTTATCGGGTGTATTGGTATGATTTAACTGATAATCAGGTGCAATGCAGTGCTACTACCAGGAGGGTGGTGGTGTCTGCTGGTACATTGGGGACCAACGAGATTCTATTACGCTGCCGGGATAGTTTTAAAACGTTGCCACACATTAATCAGCATTTGGGACAGCATTTTTCTGGCAATGGTGACTTTTTATCTTTTGTGATTGATGGCAATAAACCGGCAGACCCCAATTACGGCCCGGTGATTACCCAAAAAACCGATTTTAATCTGTTTAGTGATTTTGATCGCAGCAAAGCTTTTATTTTAGAAGATGCAAGTTACCCCAATTTTGCCGCCTGGTATACCGAGGGTATGAAGCCCGTCTGGGCCAAAATACCGGCACTGTATCGCGGTATTAAACGCTTTATTCAGCGTTTCCTATCGGGCAGGACTAATGGCAGTGTGGCCGACGAATTAAATGAACTACTTAAAGATGATATGTCTTATCGTTCCGCCGTTTTGCTGTGTATGGGGATTGATAATAGTCAGGGACAGTTGACGCTGGACAAACGTGCCAATATCAACATCAACTGGCCGCGGAAACAAAATATGCCTTTATATCAGGCGATTTTGGCTATGGGAGAGCGCTTTAAGCGTTTTGTGGGGGGAAAACACTTTTTCCCGCTGCCGAACTGGTGGTGGCCTAAACGTAGCAATGTCACCGTGCACGCATTAGGGGGATGCCGGTTAGCGGATAATCCAGGCCGGGGGGTGACCAGCGCTGACAGCGATAGCTTTGGTCAGGTTTTTGGTTATCCGGGCTTATATGTAGCAGATGGCTCATTGTTACCCACTGCGGTAGGGGCTAATCCTGTTGCAACGATATCTGCTCTATCTGAGAAGGTTGCCGAAGGGATCACTGGCATTAAGCCAGATCCCAGTGGCGAATTATAAGGACGTAGCTATGGCCTGGTGGCATTCTATTTCTGAAAAGCTTGGTATGAAAAAAACGAAAGCACTGGAGTTGCCTGGCGTGAGGCTGGCAGAGGCTGAACGTGGAAACCGCATGTGTGTGAGTGTCAGTGATATTCATTTGACCGATGGCACCGTCGGATTTCAGAATTTGGGTGAGCATGCCTGGCAACGGTTTTATCAGACGTTATTACAGCGCTGTAAAAGTTATTATGTTGAAGAATTAGTTTTGCTGCTGGATGGCGACATTGTTGATTTGATTCGAAGTAGCCGGTGGGCTGAGCACGGTATTTATCCGTGGCAGCGTGAACAAAGGGACGAATTTTCGGCAGTCGTAACACAGATTATCCACGACATTGTTGAAGTCCAGCATAAATCATTTTTTAGGATGCTGACATCACTGGAAGACAAGTTAAAAGCGGAAGAAGGTTGCAGTATTACAAAGGTTGAGCTGGTTATTACGCTGGGTAATCATGATAAAGAATTGTTGTGTGTGCCAGATGCGCTGGCTTATTTTTATGAAAAAGGCCTTAATCAGCCGCTTAAAGATATATCAGCACAAACCCGGCGTACACTTGGCCAAATGTACGGTGATGAAACGTTATTTCAGTCATTGGAGAGCGCACCTTATTTTGCCTTTTATTATGCTGATTGCGGTTTCCGTTTGTTTAGTACTCATGGTCAATGGCGTGACCCACATAACTCGCTGGCAGTTAAATCCACTTATGATTTGCCTGGCTGGAAAGCAAGTGACGGCTGGAAGTTAGCAAACTGGCAGCAACAGAAATTCGCACCTTTTCTTGAGCCCTGCTTTGGCGATACTGTCGCAGCGGGTTTGTTATCCACTTTTATTTATCGGGTTAAAAAGGCGTTTGCAGAACAACAGTGCAACGAGCCACGTTTAAGCCGGATTATCGATGAACTGGATTTATATCGACCTACCTATGCCGCACTAAGCCGAATCTTGCAGGAAACCAGTAAAATGAAAAAACAAAATCGCGGACGTGAGGCGATTGTGATTATTGAGAAAAACCTGTTTAACGGCATTCGCGAATGGTTAAGTTGGCCTTTTGTATATGAATCTGCAACGCCAGTAATAAAGCTGGCATTAAAAGTAGGTAAATCGATTTTGTTGTATTTACATAAACTCGATAAAGGTATCGAAATTCCGGTATTGCAACGTTGGTTGAAGTTATTGGCTAAAATTGAACGCTTCAGTAATAAGGGGGAAAAGCTTAGTACCATGAAAACTTTTCCTGCCTATTTACCCTGCTATCAACATTATGGCTTTCAGTTGCATATTGAGGGGCATACTCATGTGCCATTACAGGAGCAACCTGCTCTAAATAATCCTCAGCCAGCAACCTATATCAACCTGGGTACCTGGCGAGACCAGATTGTAATGCGTAAACACAGCGGTTACCGCAGGCAAGGAGTGTTGCGGGCGTTATATATACTTGATTTAAAAAATCATACACATACCAAAGAACAACGGCCGCGAAGTTTTGATTATTTTGTTGAGGATGTGGTGAACTGGGGCGACAACAAAGATGCACTTGATAACACTGGGCAACTACAAGCTAAATTTTAATCGACTAAACTTAACTTGCTTATTAAAGTTAAGTTAAATTTGGTATGGGGATTGATGTTAAGTATGCAGCAGCAAACAAGTTTTACCATTCTACTGTTATTGTTGATTAGTGGTTTATGCAACAGCGCCCTGGCTCATGAAGATAAAAATCGTGCGCCAATAGATGTCAGCGATAAACAAGCTATTGTTGCCTTGCACCAACACGCTATCGATTCACTATTGCATTCTGAATTAGTGATTGAGTGTATTAAAAATCATGCTCAGTCAAATTTGCAGTTAGCCGATTTACTGACAATTAACAGCCAATGGCCACGTCAACCTCAGGTGGTAAAAGCAGTGCTGGAAAATCCTTGTGCGCAACGATTTAAACAACTGGTTAATCAAAGTGATTTGAAGATAGTTGAGATCTTACTGACAGATTCTTTGGGAGGGTTGATTGCTGCAACCCCGATGCCTAGCGATTTTTGGCAGGCGGACGAAGAAAAATTTATTGAGCCTGTGGTGACTAAAAGCCAGTTTGTTAGTGATGAGGACTGGGATGCCAGTACTGCCACTTATTCCTTTTTTATCGCTAATCCTTTGATCGTAGAGGGTAAACTTGAGGCGGTGTTAGTGACGGGTATTAATGTCACTGCAGAATATCTTAATAAACTATCGATGGAAGAATTACTCTACATCAAAGTCAAACCAGCTGACGGGGAGACCGACAGCCAGTCACAATGATTATTAATTACGCTGGCACCAGTGTTTTTGCGTAAGCAAAAACCGCTGGTGCACCACCAGTATGCCAAAACAGGACATTGTCATCCTTACTGAATTTTCCCTGGCGGATCATATCTATCAGGGCGCCCATGGCACGACCAGTATAGACGGGATCTAAAATAATCCCTTCGGTTTGTGCCAGAGATGATAATGCGTGTTTATCCAGTTGATTAATCACGCCGTAACCGTCGGCTATATAATCGTGATTGAGCTTAATTTCAGGTACTGGGGCATCTATGCTTAATGCTGCAAGTGTTTCCGTGCACAAGGTTTCAATCACGCGTTCCAAAGGCGTGTCTGAAGATTGCTTATCGTTGTTAATACCCATTACATTGATATTGAGATCAAGCAGTTGGTTGCCCAGGGCTAAACCTGCGTGTGTACCGCCCGAGCTGGAAGCAAATACAATATGATCCATCTTTAAATTTGCTGTTTCCAGCTGGCTTTTTAACTCACCCATAGCATTGATATACGCCATCGCACCGAAACAATTTGAACCACCATATGGCACCACAAAAGGCCGTTTTCCCTGTTGCTTTAAGGACTCTACTAAGGCAGGTATATCTTCACCTTTGCGATTATTACCTGCAAAATGGAGGTGCGCACCTAACATGGTATCCAACAGAATATTACCATTAATGTCGGCAGGCTTTTCACCGCCCAGTATCAGATGGCATTCCAACCCCAGTCTGGCTGCAGCTGCCGCCGTTTGACGACAATGATTTGATTGACTGGCGCCAGCGGTGATAACACAGTCAGCCTGCCCGGCTAACGCTTGTGCCAGAATAAATTCCAGCTTGCGGGTTTTGTTACCGCCTAACGCGAGGCCGGTTTGATCATCACGCTTAATATAAATTGCAGGGCCACCCAATTTCTCACTTAATTGAGTCAGAGGATGTAGTGGAGTCGGTAAAAATGCCAAATCCACTTTTTTAGCCAGGGTGATTGTCATAATAGAGCTACTCAGTTTATTTGTTTTTTAGGTTTATACTCACTTACCTTGTACCCTTTATTTTCCAGGGTTTTAATCAGGCCGTCCTGGCCAGCTAAATGCAATGCACCAACCAGTATCAATTCGGTAGGTACTGTTGTTAGCATTTGCTCCAGATGAGGTAACCATGCCAGATTACGTTGAAAAATAAGCTGTTGGTAGATATTTGGGAAGTCTTGTTGCATGGGCGTTAAAGAATCTTTCGCCATTTGCACATAGTTACCACTGCGCCAGTTTTGTCGCATTTGCTGCAGTTGTGGCGCAAACTGCTTCAGGTCTTGTAAAGTGTATTGGATGTATTTATCTTCTTCACCTGCTCCGAGTGAAGCAAGATAGTTAAGTTGCTGTTCCGGACTTTCGAAATACACATGCTGCTTTTTATCCCTGACAGAGCGGGTATAGAAGTACTGATCAACGCCTTCGCCACTGTATCCCAGCTTTTTAAGCTCGGTTAAACTCAGCAATACACCCATCAGGCTGGGTTTAAAGTGGTTTAACTGTTCAATATTCAGCTGCCTTTCTTGTAAATAGTCAATCAGGTTCTTGCGTGTATTAGCACTCAGTTTATCCGTTAATTTTGTGCCATTTTCGTAGGTAAGCAATTGCATACTTTTTTGCTGAAACTCAGTGGTTTGCAATTGAGACATATCTGTTTCGAAAGCAATAATGTCTGCTTGTAGGTAAGCCTGCTCAAAGGGGGCGGGTAAGGGAAAATCACTTTTAGTCAGAACATGCATGGTACCCGCTAAAAACAGGTGGTGGTTGCCTTTGCTAACTTGCCAGACTGGCGAATTGGCTAATGCTGGAAAAGTAATCTGCAGGCAGATTAAGCAGAAGACTGTCCGTTTCCATCGTGTGTTCATCTAATGTCCCTGAACGCAAAAACCAACAGTCTACCGTTTTTACCGCATGCCTGTAAGCATTTGATGTATTTTTACTACTGGCGAAGTGGAGAAATAGTCAGTTCAACACGTCTGTTTTGCTGACGTCCCGTCTCATTCATATTGGATGCTACTGGCATGGATTCACCAAAGCCCTGAGTGGTAATACGCCGATTATCAACGTTGTGTTGTACCAGATAATTTTTCACACTGTTTGCCCGGTTTAAGGATAATTGCTGATTGTCGCTATCTTTGCCTACGCTGTCTGTATGGCCACTTATATGCAATATGGTTTTGGGGTAACGATTTAAGACCGTTATCACATCATCCAAAATAGGATTGAAGTTGGGTTGAATATTGGCACTTCCGCTGGCAAAGGTAATGTTGCCGGGCATAATTAATTGCAGATTATCACCCTGACGTTTGACTTCTATGCCGGTATCGGCCAGTTCACGATTGAATTCCTCTTCCTGTTTATCCATGTAAGTACCAATTGCGGAACCCGCCAATGCACCAACAGCAGCGCCCCATACATAACGGCTTTTAGCGTTATCACCGGTTGCTTTACCTAAAACTGCACCTACAACGGCTCCAATACCGGCGCCTTTTTGTGCATTAGAACTATTAGCCGCACAACCGCTAATACCTATTGCGGCTGATAACATAAGGATGGTGAGCTTTTTCATATTACCTCCACAGCAAAAAATGAGATAACTGATTAACTCCATTTAATTCAGTTGTTTATATGATCCGTATGCTAAATACCCAACACTGAACCCTGTCTGAATTAAAACGAGTGGTATGGCTACCACTCGTTTTATTGGCCTAACTGATGTTATTGTCGCCAGGCCGGAATTGACTGTTCGTAGTTATCGATATGCGCACCGAGTTCCAAAGTCTGACCGATGGCATCCAGCCCTTTAATCAGCGAATTTTTATGTGCCGGATCAATATCGAACTGGAATGTTAATTCCTCACAGCTCACACTTTGTGCTGATAGATTGATATCAATACAGACGTCTGCGTTTGCCTGCACTTTTTTAAATAACGCCTCAACTTGTTCATCCGTTAAACGGATGGGCAATAACTGATTATTAATGCTGTTAGCATAAAAAATATCAGCAAAGCTGGGAGCAATAATCGCTTTAAAACCATAATCAGTCAGCGACCAGGGCGCATGTTCACGGCTTGAACCACAACCGAAGTTTTGGCGGGTTAATAAAATACTCGCTGTTTTATGTTGTGGTTTGTTTAACACAAAATCCGGATTGGGTACCGATTCATGTTGATCCAGGTAGCGCCAGTCGTGAAATAAGTGTTTGCCGTAACCACTACGTGTAACGGCGGTCAAAAACTGCTTGGGGATAATTTGGTCAGTGTCCACATTGGCCTGATCCAAAGGTACGGCTGTGCCGCTATGTAAATCGATACCAGACATCAGGCTACTCCCTGTAATTGGCGAACATCAACAAAATGACCGTGTAAGGCAGCGGCAGCGGCCATGGCCGGGCTTACCAAATGAGTACGCGCTCCGCGGCCCTGACGGCCTTCAAAGTTGCGGTTGCTGGTGGATGCACAGCGGTCACCTTCCTGCAAAATATCGTCATTCATTCCCAAACACATAGAACAGCCGGGTAAACGCCATTCAAAACCAGCATCAATAAAGATTTTATCCAACCCTTCCTGTTCGGCTTGTTGTTTAACCTGAGCAGAGCCGGGCACCACAATCGCCGTCACGCTTTGTGCTACCTTACCTAACCTGGCGACAACCGCTGCCGCACGTAAATCTTCAATCCGGCTGTTGGTACATGAACCGATAAATACGTGATTAACATTTAGTTCGCTGAGTTGTTGCCCTGCCTGAATTCCCATGTATTTTAACGCTTTATCGCAAGATACTTTTTCTACGTCATTAGGCATACTTTCAGGTGCAGGAACAGGTTCATCTACCGCTATTACCTGACCAGGGTTGGTACCCCAGGTCACCTGTGGTTTGATCTCTTCGGCTGTTAAATAGACTTCGGTGTCAAATTTGGCTTCAGCATCAGATGTAAGCGTTTTCCAGTATTCAACTGCGGCATCCCAATCCGCACCTTTTGGGGCAAATTCGCGGTCTTTTAGGTATTCGATAGTGGTTTGGTCTGGCGCAATTAATCCTGCTTTGGCACCGGCTTCTATGGTCATATTGCAGATGGTCATGCGCTCTTCCATGCTGGTGGCTTCAATGGCACTACCGCAATATTCAATCACGTGACCGGTTGCGCCAGCGTGACCAATTTTACCGATGATCGCTAAGATAATATCTTTAGCAGTTACACCTAAACCCAGCTTGCCATCCACCTGAACTTTCATGCTTTTGGCTTTGCCCTGTTTTAAGGTTTGGCTGGCAAATACATGTTCTACCTGAGATGTACCGATACCAAAGGCTAGCGCACCAAATGCACCGTGGGTGGCCGTATGTGAATCACCGCAAACCACTGTCATACCAGGCTGAATTAACCCCAGTTCAGGGCCAATAACATGCACTATGCCTTGTTTTTGGTGACCAACCGGATACAGCTGAATGCCATTTTCTTCACAGTTTTGTGCCAGCGTACGCAATTGCAGCGCATTGGTGGGACCACAGGCATCAATCGCTAGCGAGCGGGTAGAAATACTGTGATCCATAGTGGCAAAGGTTTTATCCGGACGACGTACTTTGCGGTTTTTTTCTTTTAATCCGGCAAATGCCTGAGGTGAGGTCACCTCGTGGATCAGATGACGATCGATATAAATCAAACAATCATCACCATCCTGATGCACTAAATGTGCTTCCCACACTTTTTCGTATAAATTCTTAGCCATTAGTGAGCTTCCTGAATTAATTTCACAATGTGATCCCCAACGTCAGATGTTGAGCAAGGGGCGGTGCCACTTTGTTTGTCGATAAGTTCCGCGGTCAGTTTGCCGTCAGCCAGCGTTTGCAGTACAGCCTGTTCAATGGCATCGGCAGCGTTAGCCTGTTTTAAGCTGTAACGCAGCAACATCGCCGCCGATAGTATTTGCGCAATCGGATTAGCAATGCCTTTACCGGCGATATCGGGTGCAGAACCACCAGCCGGTTCGTATAAACCAAATCCCTGCTGATTAATACTGGCTGATGGCAGTAAACCCATAGAACCGGTGATCATTGCACATTCATCACTGATGATGTCACCAAACAGGTTCGAGCATAACATCACGTCAAAACTGTCCGGATAACGCAAAAGCTGCATGGTAGCGTTATCGATATAAATATGCTCCAGGGCGACATCCGGGTAATCTGTAGCGACTTCTTCAACCACTTCGCGCCATAAGCGACTGCAAACTAAAACATTGGCTTTGTCTACCGAGGTGACTTTTTTACGACGCCCACGTGCTGCTTCAAATGCCGAAATCGCGATACGGCGAATTTCAGCTTTGCTATAACGCATGGTATCAAAAGCAAATTGCTGTTCGCCTTCACCTTCAAGCCCTTTAGGCTGACCAAAATAGATACCACTGGTCAGCTCGCGTACGACCACAACATCAAAACCCTGTGCTGCGATATCCGCACGCAATGGTGACAGGTGCTCCATGCCCGGATAAATACGCGCAGGACGTAAATTGCCAAATAAATCAAAATGCTCACGCAATTTTAATAACGCTGCCCGCTCCGGGCGTTGCTCCAGTGGCAATTTATCCCATTTAGGGCCACCAATAGAGCCAAATAAAATGGCATCTGCGTTTTCACACCCTTGTAGCGTGGCGGGTGGTAATGCCTGTCCATGATTGTCGATGGCACAACCACCAACATCGTATTGTTCAAGCTTAAATTTCAAAGAAAACTTATCTGCCACTACATCCAGCACTCTTAGTGCCTGTTGCATGACTTCCGGTCCAATGCCGTCGCCGGCCAGTACCGCTATGTTATATTCAGACATTTATATCCCAACTATCTTCTGTTGCTGTTTGTGCTGATCAATCTGGTCAGCCATATGAGTATTATTCAGTACATAAATCAAGGCTTTAACCCCTGCTTCGACAATGTCAGTCGCAAGGCCAATACCATTAAATCTGCGGCCACGATATTCTACGACTACACTAACCTGCGCCAGTGCATCGGCACCTTCACCTTTTGAATCCAGTTTAAAATCAACTATGTCAATTTCTGCAATGCCGGTTGCTTTAATAATGGCGTTGTAAGCTGCGTCTACCGGACCATTACCAATGGCGGTTTCGGTGGCCTGAGTATCGCCCATGGCGATTTTGACTGTGGCGCTTGGAATAATGTTTTTACCTGAGTTGGCTTGCAGATATTCCAGTTTGTAGAAGGCTTGCTGGTGTTTTTGCTGATCAAAAAACACCAGGGCTTCCAAATCATAATCAAAGACCTGACCTTTTTTATCAGCAAGGGTTAAGAAGTTACTGTACAGCGCATCCAGATCGTAATCACTTTCTTTGTAACCCAACTCCATCATGCGGTGCTTAATCACATGACGACCAGAACGCGAGGTCATGTTCAGATTGTTTTTGTTAATACCGACACTTTCCGGTGTCATGATCTCATAGGTATTTTGTGATTTTAAAATGCCATCCTGATGAATACCTGAGGAATGGCTAAAGGCATTAGCTCCCACAATCGCTTTGTTGGCTTGCACTGGCATGTTACACAGTTGGCTGACCAGTTTAGAGGTACGTGAAATTTCCTGACTCCTGATGCCGGTTTTTAACCCCAACATGGCTTCACGCGTTTGTAAAATCATCGCCACTTCTTCTAACGAGCAGTTGCCAGCACGTTCACCTAAACCATTTATAGTACATTCGATTTGCCTCGCACCTTGCTGAACTGCGGAAATTGAGTTGGCTACCGCTAACCCTAAATCGTTATGGCAGTGTACAGAGATAACCGCTTTGTCGATGTTGGGCACTCGATTAAACAAGGTCTGAATGATGCCGCCAAACTCAGTAGGTATGGTATAACCCACCGTGTCCGGAATATTGACTGTGGTCGCACCTGCGTTGATTGCAGATTCAACCATTTTGCATAAATAGTCGATATTGGTGCGCCCGGCATCTTCACAGGAAAACTCAACATCATCGGTATAACGTCTGGCATGTTTCACTGCAGCAACGGCCATTTCGACCACTTCATCCTGCGACTTACGTAATTTTGCGCCTACATGAATTTCAGACGTTGCAATAAAGGTATGGATACGGAAATGATCGGTTACTTTTAGCGCTTCGCCACAAGCATCGATATCGGCTTTGACAGCACGCGATAATCCGCAAACCGTCGAATTTTTTACCTGGCGTGCAATCTCCTGTACCGACTGAAAATCACCTGGCGATGAAACAGGAAAACCGGCTTCAATAACATCCACACCCAAACGCTCGAGGGCGAGGGCGATCTGCAGTTTTTCTTTGATGGTCAGGCTTGCTGGTAGCGCTTGTTCGCCGTCCCGCAAGGTGGTGTCAAATATCAAAACGCGATCTGTCATTGTATTACCCTCATGGTTGCTATTGATGGTTTATTGTTCCTGCTTAAAACCACGACTTACTAAAAAATTTAAAAAAAAAACCCGTGCTTGGCACGGGTTTCTTGTAATCTGGCTGTTTGCTACAAATACAACCTACCCGCGCAGTCTTGCTGCCAGAAGTAGTAGGAGGTTAAGGAGCAGGTTGTTTTTCATGTCTTAAGTTCGTATTAACAGCAAATTGAATAAATCTTATCTATTAGTAGCCTTTATACTGCGCATCGTCAACAATAAATTAGTTTATCGGTATATATTTATTTGGAATGGTAAAATTCATTTCGTTTTACTAGCTGGTTTTGAATAAATATGCATTTTGTGTTTTTGGCGGTTTTTTAGCTTAAAGACGCGAATCACTGTTGTAGGAGACATAGTTGTAATGCAGATCTGGGTTGACGCGGACGCTTGTCCCAGCGTGATAAAAGATATTATTTTTCGCGCCGCAGAGCGCACCAAAGTGCAGGTTATTCTGGTGGCCAATCATTTTATGCGCACACCCGCCAGTAAATACGTACGTTTGATTCAGGTTTCCTCTGGGTTTGATGTGGCAGATAACGAAATCGTGCAACGTGTTACTGAACAGGATTTAGTGGTAACGGCGGATATCCCACTAGCGGCCGAAGTGATAGAAAAGGGCGCACTGGCGCTCAATCCCAGAGGCGAATTGTATACCAAGTCCACAGTGCGGAGCCGGCTTAATATGCGTGATTTTATGGATACCATGCGCGCCAGTGGTGTGCAGACGGGAGGACCTCCACCGCTATCTCAACAGGAACGTCAGCAATTTGCCAATGAACTGGATAAATGGCTAACCGCTGGGCATAAAGCCAGCTAGGTTTATCAACGTTGAGGTGAACTAACCGGCTTAACAGCCAATCGCCACTGGTCAAATGCAGCACAAAATCGTAGAATTGGCGGTCTTAAAATTTAAGTAAAAACAACTGAAAATCAGTCAAAGAGCATATTTCCCATGGGTAGAAGTTACGAAGTGCGTAAGGCCTCAATGGCCAAAACACAAGGCGCAAAAACCAAGGTTTATTCTAAATACGGTAAAGAAATCTATGTAGTGGCAAAAAGCGGTGGTACTGACCCCGATGCTAACTTGTCGTTACGTCGTTTAATGGATAAAGCCAAAAAAGATCAGGTTCCTTCTCACGTTATTGAACGTGCCATTGAAAAAGCCAGTGGTGGTGGTGGTGAAGATTACGCAACCGCGCGTTACGAAGGTTACGGCCCAGGTGGATGTATGGTTATCGTTGACTGCTTAACCGATAATAACAATCGTACCATTACTGATGTGCGTAACTGCTTCACCAAAACCGGCGCCAAAATTGGTGCGCAAGGCGCGGTATCACATATGTTTGATCATCTGGCTATTTTTGCCTTTGCCGGTGATGACGAAGATGAAGTACTTGAAGTACTAATGATGGCTGATGCCGACGTGACCGACATTGAATGTGAAGACGGCAAAATTACTGTATTTGCACCTCATACCGAGTTTTTCAAAGTAAAAACTGCGTTAACGGAAAATAATCCTGATATTCAGTTTGATGTGGAAGAAATTACCTTTGTTCCTCAAACCATGACCACAGTCAGCGACGAAGACTTACCTAACTTCGAAAAGTTTTTGTCAATGCTGGAAGATTGTGATGACGTGCAAAACGTATATCACAACGTTGAGTAATCGGGTGAATTAATTAGCCGATGAAATACATAAATAATCCGGGGTTAAATTCCGAAGCACAACAAAAAATTGGGGTGCTTATTACTAATTTAGGTACGCCTGATGCGCCAAGCAAAAAGGCGTTAAAGCCCTATTTGAAGGAATTTTTATCTGACCCACGTGTTGTGGAAGTTCCCCGGGTTATTTGGTCTTTAATTCTTAATCTGGTGATATTGCAAATTCGTCCCGCAAGATCGGCTGAAGCCTATCAGGGCGTGTGGACAGAGCGTGGCTCTCCGTTATTGTTTCATACTGAAGATCAGGCCATTGCGCTGCAACACCAGCTTTCAGCACAAAATATTGAGGTTGCGTATGCCATGCGCTACGGCAACCCCAATATCGAAAGTGCCATTGATGAATTGATTGCCAAAGGTGTGGGTAAGTTATTGGTATTTCCACTATACCCGCAATATTGTGCGGCCACCTCGGCATCTACTTTTGATGCTATTGCGAGCTGTTTTCAGCGCCGTCGCTGGTTTCCAGAATTGCGTTTTATCAATCAGTATTATCAGTTTGATGATTACATCAGCACTTTAGCTAATCATATTAAATCTTTTTGGGATGTGTCGGGTAAGCCACAAAAGTTGATTTTTTCGTATCATGGGGTGCCGCAAAAATACGTGGATAAAGGCGATCCTTATCAGCAGCAATGCTTTGCAACCTCTGAGAGGGTGGCCAAGCTGTTAGGCTTAAAGCCGGAACAATATATGAGTTGTTTCCAGTCACGTTTTGGCCGTGAGCCCTGGTTGCAACCCTATACTGATGAAACCTTAAAATCTTTGCCAAAACAGGGTGTAACTTCAGTCCAGGTTGTGTGCCCGGGATTCTCTGCTGATTGCCTTGAAACCATTGAAGAAATTGGTATGGAAAACCGTGACTACTTTTTAGAAGCTGGTGGCAACAACTACCAGTACATTCCTGCACTTAATGCTCAGCCAGAGCACATAAAAACACTTAAGAAAATTGTGGAATTAAACATTCAGGGCTGGTAAAAATCAGGTTAAAGTTTGTTCGTTTAATAAACGGCCTTTAACAAGGTTTAATGGAATAAACCTGATAATCTAATAGGGTAAAGCCGCCACATCATGACTATTTTAACTTCCGCACAGCGTACCACCCAAGAGTACATTGTGTTATCGCTTGCTGGTGCAAGTGCACTGTGTATCCTGCCCTTTTTTATCATGCGTTCACTGGCTGGTGAATGGGCTATTGCCATTCTGGATTTGTTTGCTGTTTGCTCGATGAGCAGTATTTACTGGTATGTGTTCCGAACCCGCGAAACTAAAATGGCTGGCTTTATACTGGCCATACTGTGTGTAGTGGTGCTGTTTGTAACTGTATCGCTAAAAGGGATGGCGCAATTGGTTTGGGCGTATCCTGTTACTGTTGCTTTGTTTTTTCTGCTTTCCCCCTATAAAGCGGTGTTGTTTTATCTGGTTATGCTGGTGTGTTTAAGTCCCGGAATTTTTGCCAAAACACCACTCATCACTGCGCTTAGTTTTGTTATTTCATCTACAGCAACGATGGTATTTAACTTTGTGTTTGCCAAACGTATGCGTGATCAACAAGCCCAGTTAATGGTGCTTTCCAGTAGCGATCCACTTACTGGCATTGGTAATCGCCGGGCGATGGATGATGCTTTGCTGGATGAAACAGTGCGCCTTAATGCGATGCATGGAATATCGACACTTGTATTATTCGACTTGGACCACTTTAAAGTGATCAATGATAATCATGGCCATAGTGAAGGAGATAAAATCCTGATTCAGCTTGTGCAACTGATTCAGGTACAACTGGATAAAAGCTGTCGCTTGTTCCGTTATGGTGGGGAAGAGTTTTTGTTATTGTGCAGTGGTAAAAATCTGACTGAGGCAAGTGAACTGGCAGAGTCATTAAGAGTGCTCGTTCAGAATACCAGTTTAATCAGTGAAGAAAATATTACGATATCTGCGGGTATTGCCGAGTATTCTGCAAATGAAACGCCTGAACAGTGGCTGGAACGTGCCGATAATGCATTATATGAAGCCAAAAATGCAGGCAGGAATTGCTGTAAGCAACATTAGAGCGTGTTGATCTTTGCTGTATGAATTTTGTTCTTACTAAACGCTTTTTAATCGCGGCGCTTATTTGCAGGCCTAATGGATTAAGTCAAAAATAAGCAACATTATGGCGTAGGGAACGCCATAAAACAGCTTTAGCTGGCCGCGAAGCGGTGAAAGACAGGAGTCTTTCATAATGAGTAAAAAGTGTTTAGGACGAACCCTTCGGGCAACGTTTGCGCGGCATTTCTACTGCTTCAGCACGAATTTATGTATAACAACTACACCACATTCGTGCTTCATGGTTTAAATACCGCGCAACTCGTTGCAAAAATATACCGCAAAGATCAACACGCTCTACTTGACTAGTAGCGCTGTGCCTGACCCCATCAGCAAGATGCACAGTAGTTGCTTAAACTGTTTTTGATTTACCCTGTTGTGCAGGTTATTACCCAGCCAAATCGCAAATAGCAATAATGGCGCATAGAATAATACTTCCAACCAGACGGTTTGTACTTTGCCCTGCCAAAGCAAAATGAGGAGATATACTGAATTAAGTATGCTCCAGACCGTTACCATGGTGGCTCGAAAAACGGTTTTATCTATGTTTGTTGCTTGCAAGGCGTACACCAGCAAAGGCCCGCCTGTCGTATATAAACCGTGAACAATGCCAGCAATTAATATGTAAAAGTTACGCATCATATTATTCAATATCCGTGGTTGTGAATGGCTGCTCAATTGCCATAATTCACGTAGCGCAAGCGTAATAATAAGCACGGCAAATATCTTCTTAAGCCACATGCCTGACATTAAGTTAATAAGGCTGATCCCGGCAGTCATGCCTACTAACATCAAAGGCAATATTTGTTTGAGTAACAGTGAAAAGTCAGTTTTGTGTCGAAGTTGAATCGCCATTGATGCCGTCATCATCACGTTTAACGGCACCAACACGGGTAATAGTTGTGGGATACTAAAAAACAAAGAACCTAATGAAACGGCAATTAACATGCTGCCGAACCCGACCATCGCCTGCGCGGTAAAACCTAAAAACACGCACAGGCCCAGCCACAATAATGTAAAACTCATGTTTAAATCATGAGTAAGCCGGCAATGATGTAGGCGATAAAGGTTAAAATGCCGCCTGTAATGGCGTATGGAATTTGCGTACGAACGTGTTCAAGTAAGTCACAGCCAGACGCTATAGAACTAACGGCTGTAGTATCTGAAATCGGCGAACAATGATCGCCAAATACGCCTCCACCTAAAATTGCAGCCAGAATTAGCTCTGGTGGTAAACCAAGGTTTACTACCAGTGGCATACCAATTGGGATCAGAATGGCGAATGTTCCCCAGGATGTGCCGGTGGAAAATGAAATTAGTGAGCCAGCCAAAAACAGCATCGCAGGTACAATAAACAGCGGTAGTGAATCCGCAACTAAACCGGCAATAAAGTTACCTGTTCCCAGTTGTTTTAAACTGGTACCCAGTGCCAGAGAAAACAAAACAATGGTAACCAATGGCAAAAGTTCGCCCATGCCTTTAAAACCGATATCAACCAACTTTTTATGGCTGAACTGACCAGAACTGAGCATCAAGCCATATGCAACGGCACAGGCTAACGCAGTGGCGTAAAGTACTGATTTAGAGCCGTCACCATCGGTTAAAACGCCGTTACCTGTCCATAACATAAAGCCGACCATGCCCAGCACCATAGTTAATAATGGCAGTAACATGTATCGGGCTTTCGTGGCTTTTTGTTCTATTTCACTGTGCTCATCACGAATTTCCGCCTGTTGTTCAGCTTTGGCCAGTGGGCCATAAGTTTTGCCAGTTAGAATTGTATAAAGTACTAAAACCAGCGCAATGATGGCATAAAAGTTAAGTGGTATAGTGCCAACCAACGTACTGACTGCTGTTTCAGGTAAATCATAACTGCCCAATAATGCCAGAATATAGGCACCCCAGCCATTTAGCAGAATTAAAATACAAATTGGCGCACTGGTACTGTCTATAATGTATGCCAGTCGTGCACGACTCATTTTAAATTTGTCAAACAAACCGCGCGATAAAATACCTGCGGTCAGTACACTCAAATTCGATTCAATAAAAATTACCACACCTGTAAAAAAGGCCAGCAAGCCGACTTTGCGTTCACTGTTAGCCACGCCGCCATTGATTAATTTACTGACTAAAGCGGTAACCCCGCCAGATTGGCGCATATAAGCGAGCAGCGCACCTACCAGCAACGAGAAAATAAGAATGCGCGCATTACCTGCGGAAGAGAAAACACCAACGATTCTTTCAACTGTATTTAACACGCCATTAAAGGGGACGCCAATTGATGTATGGGCTTGTACTAACAACAATATTTCGGAAGATAATAATGCGACCAATAACGCCAAAATAACTTCTTTGCGCCAAAAAACGACCAGAATTGCCAGAACAGGCGGAAGAACGGTTAACCAATTACTCACGTGAAATACCTTTGTTATTGTTAGAAGAAGGACAATGCCACATCCATGATATTTGCAAAATAGGGTAATGCTATTTTAAACGGGATGATCGGTGAATTTACATCATATTGCCAGTGTTAATACGTCAACCGGCACAGTTAACGCGTTTAAGGTATAACCGATTATGTAAATAGAATAAAGTCTTAATTTTTATAAGGTGTTTTAAGAATAAAAAATTAGTGCTTTGTTTGGCATTGCATATAGCTATTGTTAATAAAAGGTAAAATCTTATCTGTTTGAGCAGATTTTAAAGGCTGTACAGCTTAGTAATATTTTTATTTGGTAAAACAATAACTAACTAAATAATTGAATGTAAGGTTAAATTTTCATCAATCTGAGTAAAAGGCTTTTTTTCGGATTGATTTGGGTTATATTAACAATTTGTTGATAACGTTTTCATTGAGATTGGACTCTTGTTAAAAGCTGGCATAAAACAAGTTGCTAAATTATCTGGTGTTTCACCTGCGACTGTATCCCGAACCTTAAGTAACCCCGAAATTGTCTCTGCTGCGACCAGAGAGAAGGTGTTAAAAGCCATTGATGAGTGTGGTTATACACCTAACCGGTTTGGGGCGAGCTTGAGAACGCAAAAAAGTGGCAGCATTGTTGTCATTATTCCGGATATTACTAATGCGTTTAACGCCGGTATTATCCGTTCAATTGAAGACGAAGCGGCGAAAGTGGGTTACTCGGTGTTGTTGGGGGATACCCAAAGGGATCCGGTTAAAGTGCGTCACTATGCGTCCATGGTTCGCTCGGGTCAGGTAGATGGCATTATTTTATTTTCACAGCACCTACCCTTTGATATCACACCTGAAACGACGATTGATCAATTACCTCCTTTGGTTAATTCCTGTGAACCGCTGGACCTGGATGGAGTATGCCAGGTCATGGTAAACAATGTGGCGGCCGCCAAAGAAGCGGTTAATCATTTGATCTCGCTAGGCCATAAGCGTATCGGTGCGATTACCGGCAATATGGATACGCCCAGTTCGAATGACAGATTAACAGGTTACAAGCAAGCTCTGGCCCAAGCCGGAATTGAGTTTGATGCTAACTTAGTGACCAACGGTAACTATCTTATCGAATCAGGTAAAACTGCGACTGAGCAGCTATTAGCATTATCTGAACGTCCAACGGCATTGTTCTGCTTTAGTGATAACATCGCATTTGGTGCAATGAGTGCATTACATGACGCCGGTTTGAAGGTGCCAGATGATATCTCTGTTGTTGGGTTTGATGATACCGAATATGCCGCCTTTATGACGCCAGCGTTGACTACCATGCATCAGCCGTTAAAAGAAATCGGCAAAAATTGTATGGCATTATTACTTGCCCAGATAGAAAAAAGACCAATTAGCCAGCGCTGTATTGAGTTACCCATCAAGCTACAAGTACGCCGCAGTACAGCACAGTTGCAGCAATAAGTTTATTGTCAGGCTTTTAGGTGTTGATGGAAAAACGTCAGAGTTCGTTGCCAGGCCAGCTCCGCCTGCTCTTTGTCAAAACGTGGTGTAGAATCATTGTGAAAACCATGTCGCGCATTGGGATAAATATAGGCCTGATAAGATTTGTTATTATCTTTTAATGCAGTTTCATAGTCTGGCCACATTGCATTTACCCACTCATCTAACTCTCCCATGTGAATGAGAAGAGGCGCCTTAATATTTTTTACTTTGGTTAAATCCGGCGCGGCACCATAAAAAGGTACAGCGGCAGAAATGACATCCGGTTGCTCGGTGACTAATTTATTCACCATTCCTCCGCCATAACAAAAGCCAACTGCACCTACTTTGCCATGTCCTTTAGAATCACCTTTAAGCATCGCTGCTGCGGCAAAAAAATCTTGTTTAAGTTTCTCGCCGTCCATATCCCTTTGCATTGCTTTGCCTTGTTCATCATTACCGGGGTAACCGCCAACCGGAAATAATCCATCTGGTGCAAAGGCAATAAATCCTGCTTTGGCTAAACGTCTGGTCACGTCTTTGATATAGGGGTTAAGCCCTCGATTTTCGTGAATAACTAAAATTATTGGTGCAGATTGGCTCAAGTTCGCGGGCTCTACACGATAGCCGCGACATTGCCCGTTACCCTTGGGGGAATCAAAATGCTGGTATGTTGCTTTAATGTCCGGGTCGTTAAACGACACCTGTTCAGCATTGGCATAATTGGGCATTAAGGCTGCCATGATGGAGCTGGCCGTTAAACTTCCCACTGCCAGTTTGGTTAATCCTGACATAAATTCACGACGATTAATTCGTCCGTGAGCAAACTGGTCATAAAGAGTAAAAGCCTGCTCAGGCAGTTTTGTATTTTGCGCGCGCTCTTTCATACGTAAATCCATGGGGGGTTAGATATTTATTAATACACAGTTCTGTGCTTGTTGCAGTAATTTTATTAAAAATGAAATTAAAGCAATGTTTTACTTGTCTAGTGTAGATATAGATTAGTGGATTCAGGAAGCGGTAATGCTGATTAAGAGTCGAAAGAGTTATGCATTAACAGATAACGATGTCACCGATGAAAGTGTTTATCTGGGGCGTCGTGAATTACTTAAAAAAATGGGATTTATTGGCACTGGTAGCTTGCTGGCTGGTGCTTTACCTTTGGGAAGTGCAAATGCGGGTGTGTTGGACTTTTTCACCGACGATGACAAAAAATCAGCGAGTAAATTAGCCGCACTCGAATATCAAAAAGCGGCGGCAGAATTTACTGCCACAGATAAACTTACGCCCGAAGATAAAGTTACCCATCACAACAATTTTTATGAGTTTGGCGCACAAAAATCTCAACCGGCTGAATACGCCCGCAATTTTAAAGTTGATCCCTGGTACTTAAAAGTAGATGGTCAGGTTAACAACAACTTGTTGCTCGATAACGATGACCTGTTCAAACAATTTGACCTGGAAGAGCGCATTTACCGTTTGCGTTGTGTGGAAGCATGGTCGATGGTTATCCCCTGGGTGGGTTTTCCATTAGCATCTTTGCTTAAAAAAGCAGACCCAAAATCCTCTGCCAAATATGTCGCGTTTGAAACTCTCTATGATCCTAAACGCATGCCGGGCCAATCTAACCGCTTTTTAGGCGGCGGTATTGATTATCCTTATGTGGAAGGTTTGCGTATGGATGAAGCCATGCATCCGTTAACCATGTTAGCGGTTGGACTTTATGGAAAAGCCCTGCCCGGTCAAAATGGCGCACCGGTTCGTCTGGTGGTGCCCTGGAAGTATGGATTTAAAAGCATCAAATCGATTGTCTCTATCAAGTTAACTACCACAGAGCCACCCACTACCTGGAATAAACTGGCCCCGCAGGAATACGGTTTCTACGCTAATGTGAATCCTAAAGTGGATCATCCGCGCTGGAGTCAGGCCAGTGAAAGACGCATCACCACAGGTGGCTTATTTGCCAGTAACCGCATAGCAACCTTGCCTTTTAACGGGTATGCCGATGAGGTGGCATCGTTATACAAAGATATGGATTTAACCCGTTATTACTGATTGGATGCAGTGGGTGTTATGACACAAAACCAGAAAGTATTTACGCTTAAAACCTTTATTCATCTTGCTGCGTTGACGCCGGTTATTTGGTTGTATTTATCGGCTTTTAGCGATGGTTTGGGCGCTGATCCTGTGCAATATGTGATTCATTTCACTGGTAAAGGTGCATTGAACCTGTTGCTGATCACCTTATGTGTATCACCACTGGCGCAGAAATTTAAACAGGGCTGGTTAATGCAGGTGCGCCGTTTGCTAGGGTTGTACAGCTTTTTTTATGCGGTGTTGCATTTAGCCAATTTTATTCTGTTTGATTTGCAGAATAACTGGAGCCTGTTTATCAATGAAGTGATAAAACGGCCGTATATCACCATTGGTATGGTGGCATTGCTGCTGTTAACTGCATTGTCGGTGACGTCGTTTAATGCACTGAGACGTAAAATGGGACGCAACTGGCAAAAGTTACATAATTGGGTATATGTTATTTTGCTTTTGGTTTGTGTGCATTATATCTGGTCGGTGAAAGCCAATATCAGCCAGCCACTGATTTATTTTATGCTGGCATTTGTGTTACTGGCATTGCGTTACAAAAAATTCAGCCGAATACTGCCAAGTAGCCGATAATGAGCCTTGTTATATATTCAACAAAAAGCCCTTTAGTCGGTAACACCAATCAGTTAAGGCTTGATTTTTAAAAGAATTGGAAGAGTTGTCCGTTTGTGTGCACTGGTGTCGGTGCGTAGCCGCATAATACGCGATGTACGTTTTCTTAGATGGGTAACGGATCGAGTCTCAATAGCGCTTAGGTGCTTTGCTTAATCGCCCGCTTATGTTCGTACATCATCTGGTCGGATTCTTGTAATACTTGTTCAACGCTGTGTGGCGATTCTTGGTATAATTGCATACCCGCACTGGCGCTGACTGACAGTTCACCAGCCGATGTACGGATCAATATATTCCCCATTCTTTGTTGCAGGCGCTCATACAGCAAACGGCCTTGCAGCTGCTCAGAAAAATGCCCCATTACGACAAACTCATCACCACCTAGACGGCCAACTGCCTCGCTGTCACGAACCTGATGCTTAAGTATGTCTGCCACCCGTTGCAATACTTCGTCACCAATCTGATGACCATATTGGTCATTAATATGTTTAAAATCATTCAGATCGATATAGAACACCAGCAACACGCCGCCTTGCTGTTGTTGCTGTTTGATTAACTGCTCGGCTGCCAGCGTCCAGCCCCGGCGATTCAAGACATTACACAGCGGATCGGTAATGGCCTCTCGCTGAGCTAACTGACGCTGCAGATTTAGCTGTTTGATTTTTTCTGAGGTAGCCCAGGCCAGTAGAAAGGCCTCAAAGGCCATCGAAATCAGCAACGCATACTGACGCAAAAATAATTCTGAATAGGGAAAAGTGATGCGGATCACCATGGCGACTAACATTGCACATTTGGCAATGAACACCAACTTGGCGGTATGCAGCTTACGTAGCAGCGCTAAAGTAATCAGCACGAAATTGCCTACCGATATATATAAGGTCAGCCAACTCATTACTTGATTTGGTCCGTTTGCTTCAATACCCAGTAATGGCAGCAACGACAGTCCCAGCACTATCCAGACCGGCCACAATAAGCCAAAGCGTACATAGCGAGGCCATAGTGCCTGTAAATCCAGTAGACTGATAACAAAGCGAGTAGCCCAAAATACCGTCATACCGGCCAGCGCCAGGTACAACTGCATGCTGTTTTGCCATCCTCCCAGTGAGAAAAATAGATTCAGATAGCCTTCCTGCACAATGAAAAAACAGGTGGCACTCACCACATACAGGCTGTAAAGGCGAAAGTAGGCTTCACTTAAATGCCAACCGATAATGCGTACATACACCGCCAACGTCAGACACAAGCCCACAAACAGACTGACAAACAGGGTATTACGCTGCAGGCTCCCCACATATTGGTTTATTGGAGTCCAGTGAAAATCCAGCTGGCCAGCGTTTTCCATCGTTAAATCTAACTCGGCTCGGAAATGACCGGCGGGGGTCAAATATGACACCTCTGACGAGCGCATCAGCGCAACGTCCTGTTCATTAATCTGCAAGTGACTGGCTCGTACCGCTTTGCTGCTCCAGGCTAAAACACCTTGCTTATCGGTATGGCAATCCAGATGCAGACGCTGCATGCCATCATGCATGGATAAAATCAACGTCTGATCCATCACCAATGCTTCAGTGTTTGAGGTACCCTCAGATTGGGATATCTGACATTGTGTGGTTTGTTCGGCTACTGCTCCATTACTCAATATTGTTAGCAGAAGAAGCAATAAGCTTATTAAAGACCGATTCAACAACATGGTCTATCGTTCCTATTGGGGGTAACAAATGGATATAATTAAACGGATGTCCGGACTATATCATGCTTATTTGACTAAAACGTACAGGCGCATCAAAGTGCTCAATGTGCATCCCATCCGCGATAGCGCGTTCTCGACATCTCTGTCTCGAAAATCCACCCGCTAAACTGAGTCCGATTTTTAACTTTGTGACAGGGGAATGGGATCTGATCGTCAGCTTGTTTAAATTTTTCGGGTTTGTCATAAACGACGGTAAAGAGCTTATTCTACACAGTCTCAATGCCGCAATTTAGTACGGAAAGCCGCGTAGAAGGGTAACGGCATTCAGTCAAAACATGCTTAACAGAATGGCGTTACCGTTAGTCGGTTGGAATTAACCCATCACCACCACAACCTTATGCTGGCCTTGGTAATCATCAAACGGGATTAAATTGCCCTCAATAGGATTACCATCGACAATCAGCTGTTTAATGCCTTTACTCACCTTATGCGGGTTTTGTACCTCGATATGATAAGTTGCACCACGATATTGGCGGGTAAAATTAAATCCAGACCAATCTGCCGGAATACAAGGGTTAATGCGCAAACCTTGGTAATCTGGCGCTATGCCCAAAATATATTGGGTAGCGGTGTAAAAAGACCAGGCCGCGGCGCCTGTTAACCAGCTGTTTTTGGCTTCCCCCGGAATGGCCGCATCTTTACCGGCAATCATCTGGCTGTACACATAAGGTTCGGTTTTGTGTTTGGCCATATCCTGGGGGCGGAACAGCGGTGTAAAGCGACTGAAATAATCAAACGACTGATCGCCACGTCCTAACAGGGTTTCTCCCACCACAATCCAGGGGTTATTGTGGGTGAAGATGCCCGCGTTTTCTTTGTAACCGGGTGGGTATGAGGTGATTTCACCGTAAAATTTGTTGTAATCGGCAAAGGCCGGTTGTTGCAGCACCACGCCATGTTCGGCCAGTAAGTGCTGATTGACCGAATCCAGCGCTTGCTGGGCGCGGCCATCGTCAAGGCCAATGCCAGCCATGACACAAAAGCCCTGTGATTCGATAAAAATTTTACCATCGTCATTTTTGTGGCTGCCAATTGGCAAACCACGCGAATCATAAGCACGCAGGAACCACTCGCCATCCCAGCCGTGTTTATCAACCGTGGCGATCATGGTATCCACTGCCTGCTGGGCGCTGGCCGCCAGCTCGGTTTTACCCTGCAATTTACACAGTTCAATATATTCCTTGCCGTACAGTACAAACTGACCCGCAATCATCAATGATTCAGCCACATCCGATGGACCGCGCTGAGTGGTTTGATAAGACTCATTGGGCTCAGTTGAAAAACAGTTGAGGTTTAAACAATCGTTCCAGTCGGCGCGACCAATTAGCGGTAATCCGTGTGGTCCAAGGTTGTTGAGTACATGATTAAATGACGCGCTTAGATGATCAAATAAGGTATTGGGTACCTCGGGCGTATCTTCGAACGGCACAACCTGCTGCAGGAAATTTGCGTCTCCAGTTTCTTTAATGTAATTGGCGGTGGATAATACCAGCCACATAGGATCATCATTAAAGTTACCACCAATCGCCGCGTTGCCTTTTTTGGTCAGCGGCTGATACTGGTGATAGGCCGAGCCGTCAGATTGCTGGGTGGCGGCCAAATCGATAATGCGTTCACGTACCGCGCTGGGTACCATATGGGTAAAACCAATCGTATCCTGATTGGAATCACGGAAACCCATGCCACGGCCAATACCGGATTCATAAAAACTGGCACTGCGTGACAGGTTAAAGGTCACCATATTCTGGTACTGGTTCCAGATATTCACGCTGCGGTTAAAGCTCTCGCTTGGTGTATCAACCTTGATGCGCTCCAGCAGGTTAGCCCAGTATTGATTAAGCTCACTTAGTGCCTGTTCGAATTTGGCATCGGTATTAAACTGATTTTGTAACTGCCAGGCCGGTTGTTTGTTGATAATACCTTGTGCCTGCCATTTCTGGCTTTCTTCGACTTCCACATAGCCTAAAACAAAAATCAGGCTCTGACTTTCACCGGGGGCGAGAGTGATATCCAGTTGGTGTGAAGCAATCGGCGACCAGCCATGTGCCACTGAGTTAGTGCTCTTGCCTTGTTGCACTGCCTGCGGATTGGCAAAGCTGTTGTAAGTGCCGATAAAGTGCTGGCGATCGGTATCAAAACCCTGCATCTCGCGGTTAACACTATAAAACGCATAATGATTGCGGCGCTCGCGATATTCGGTTTTATGGAAAATGGTATTGCTCTCAACTTCCACTTCACCGGTGGATAAATTGCGCTGGAAATTGGTGCCATCGTCTTCGGCATTCCACAAACACCATTCAATAAACGAAAACAAACTAAAGCTTTTGTCGCTGTCGCCCTGGTTAGTGATTTGCAGGCGATGCACTTCGGCGGTGGTATTTAATGGCACAAATGAGGTCAGTTCGCTACGTAGCTGATTTTTCTCTGCGATAAAACGTGAATAACCCATGCCGTGCCGGCATTCATAGTGATCGAGCTTGGCATCTACCGGACGGCCGGTGGCACTCCAGATATCGCCATCCAGATTAAAATAAAAATAACGGCCGCCGCTGTCCATTGGCACATTGTTGTAACGATAACGGGTTAAGCGACGAAATTTGGGATCGCGATAAAAGCTGTAACCGCCAGCGGTGTTCGAAATCAGTGCGTAAAACCCGTTATTACCCAGATAGTTAATCCACGGCAGTGGCGTGTAAGGGGTGGTGATGACAAATTCTTTGTTGGCATCGTCGAAGTGTCCAAAGTTGCTTGCAGACATAGTTTATTTCCGTAGCTGTAATCGTTTTCAGTAAGTTGTATTAAAAAGCGGAGCAAACTAAGTTGGCTCCGCTGCCAGCGTTATGCTGGTAAACGGTCGTACCAGTTTTTCTTTAAAATCACCGCAGTCACTGCCAGCATCACTAGTGTAATACCGGTTGAATCCCATTCTTTAATTACGATAAAAATAGGCAGTGCGACCAAGCAGGTTTGCGCCACTATGCCCACGGCAATATTAAACATATCGCGTTTAAAATCGGGGTTGGCGACAAAGTTAGGATCATCGGCTTTGACGGCCTCGCGAATTGGCCCCCACCAGCCCCAGGGATTAACCTGTTTGTAGAAGCGTCTAAGTAATTCGGTATCTTCGGCCTCGGTTTTTAAGCTTACCACCACACAGATAACGCCGGTAATCAGCAAAATAACCGGGAAGGCAAATAAGGGCACAATTGCGCTGCTAATTCCCATATCTGCCAGCGGCGCTTCCATCAGTGGCGGTACTAAACCTGCACATAAAATCCCAGCTAACATGCTGGCAAAATAGCCGTAACCATTTAAACGCCACCAGTACCATTTGAGCACGTTGGCAATGGCGTAACCTGCCCATAAACCGGACACTAACCATTGCAAAATACTGTTAATACTTTGTACACCAAGGCCTATAAGAGTACTGATGATCACCACCAATACCGAGACTATGTAGCTGGCGCGGATCAGGGTTTTGGTATCGGCCTGCGGGTTGATGTAACGCTTATAAATATCGTTAATTAAATAAGCCGGCACCGCGTTAACGGTCGAAGCAAAGGTCGACATAAAGGCTGCAATCAGTCCAGCCAGAACTAATCCCATAATACCAACCGGAGCAAATTCCAAAATAGCGCTGGGCAGAATATTTTCAAAATCCAGCTTACCGCCTGTGACTAAATCCAGTTTGTCGTAGAACACCAGAGCTAATACGGTAAAACCGGCAATCATAAAATAACGGATAGGCATTAAAATGACGGAGACAAAACCACTCATCAATGCCCCTTCACGTGGTGATTTGGTCGCCAGAATTTTTTGCATGTCGTAGTTAGGTGCAGGACCTGCGGCGCTTTTAACAATACCGTTAAACAACACCATCATAAAAAAGATACTAAATAGCGAATAGCCGTCGGACACCACTTTCTCGTTTACTTCGGTGAGTAAGCCTGTCCAGTTGATATCCAGCGTCCAGCCAAAAAATGGGTTCATCCAGCCCTCTGGCACCACTGCATTTAAAGTGTCGGGAGATACCTGCAGCATGGCGACAATACCAATAAACAGTGCAGAGAAAGTCATGATGGAAAATTGCAGCACATCGGCCCACACGATACTCATCATGCCACCCAGGATGACATATAAGGTGGCTATAGCAGTGAAAATAATCCCGTAAAAATGCGGCACGTATTCGGGGCTGACGTGAAAAGGCACATAACCAGACACCACTTCCCACGGAATGAATATTTCAATGAATTTGCCGATGCCAACAAAGCCATAGGCCAGAAAACCTAAAGCACCGATGACGGCAAAGGCAATCACTACCATATGCGATAGCTTGCCACTGGTGCCATCACCAAAGCGGGTACGGATCCATTCTGCGCCGGTTAGAACGTTGGAACGACGTAACCAGATGGATAAATACACCATCAAAAATATCTGGTTGAATACCGGCCATAACCAGGGGATCCAGATACTTTTCATGCCGTACACAAAACATAAGGTAACCAGCCACATCGTGCCTGAGATATCAAACATGCCTGAGGCGTTGGACAAACCCAGTAAATACCAGGGCATGGATTTTCCACCAACAAAATAGTCATCCATGCTCTGCGCGGCACGTTTTTTCAGATAAAATCCAATGCCAACAATCGTTAGCAAGTACAGCAGGATAATGCTGATATCGAAAAAAGTGATTTTCATTATTGTTTCCAGTGCGTGATGTCCATCTCGGACAGATCGTTGAAAATTTCCAGACAAGCTCTGGAATTATGATAGGGACACTTCCAGAAGCCGGCTTTTTCCTGAGCCTTATCTGTTGCGCCTTTTTGCCAGTGCCACTCGCCATAAACGGGATCACTGATAAATTGTTGAATAAACTGCCAAAGCTCCAAAGTATGTTTCAGATATTTAGGATCATTACTGGCTAAGTAGCAGCGCCAGCAGGCTAACATCGCTTCGGCTTGCACCCATCCATACTGAGCAGGGTCTTCATCTGAGGCAATAAAGCCACCATTGGGCATATAAGCTCTTTCTATCGCTTTATCCACCAGTTTACATGCCAGGTTTGACGCCCGGTTTGAGTATCGGGGAGCCCAGTTCTGACACCACTTGATTAACATCCAGGCTGACGCACAAAGATGGGCGTTGCTAATCGGCATATCTGAGTTGATGTCAAATAAACGGAAAGTGCGTGAAAGCAGTTCATTAATTTGTTCGGTTATTTGCACTGAATTTGCGATGCTGGCGTATTTATCCAAAGATTCAATAATATGTAACCAGGTACGCCAGCCAAAACTAGTCGGATTGTCTTCAGTCGCAAACCCTTTCCCTTCGATTAATGACATTAAGTTCGTCCAGTTTTGTTTCGCGACAGTGCTATGTTGTTGCTGGCGGGTGGTTAAGGCCAATTCACTGCTGGCATAAAGCCAGTAGGCTTGTGCAATAGTCTGGTCAGCGGCTGTATTAAACTCAGTTAAATTGGAAGAGTCCCAGCCAATATATCCATTTTCCTGCAATAGGTGCTGCTGGATAAAACTAAAACAACGTTGTGCGTGTTCGAGCCAGGCCGGGTTTGGAACTGCCGCGTATGCAGCACTAAAGCTCCATAAAATCCGGCAGTGCAAAATACTGCCTTTGGCGGCTTGTTTGTCTATGAGCCCATTGGTTTTGACACTGCCCCAATACCCTCCATTTTGCAGGTCACATGCTTTAAACATCCAAAAAGGCAGAATGGTTTGTTCCACCTCTTTTAGCATATTGTTTTTAAGCTCTGATGGGGTCATCTGTGCCATCCAAATTTAAATGTTATAAAAATTTACAATATTATGAAAACGTTTACAACGATAAATGAGTGGCAAAAAGAATAATTAATTTAGTTAGGGATGTTATTCATAAGATTATAAAAATCGCTGATTTGCGATGATTTCCAATTGTGAGTGGGGGGGATCAAGTGATAACCGGCATTGTTAACAACTTGATAAAGTGCTTGAATTATATACAAGTCGAAGCGGTTGCAGGAGTATTTCGGTGCGAGCTTGGTTAACCCTAATTATTACGCTACTTTTTACGGTCGGCTGCACTGTAAATCGAATTCCGGTATTTGTTAGTCAGCCGCAATCTTCTATTGAGTTATTTCAAAACGATTTATTTCCCGCTGCGAATCAAGTGGTTGTCGAAAGCGAAAAAGATATATTTGAGCTACCTTCAGAAGCGAAAGACTTTGTAGACAATTATATTTTACAGTTTCGTGATCCTGATATTCAGGTTGAAAAGTTGGCGCAGGCTCTGTTTAGCCGCCAGCAAATGGGAGTTACCTATTTAAACGAAGCCAATACCGTCGCTAAACAAACCTATGTTAACGCCAAAGCAAACTGTTTATCTCTGACTATTCTTGCATACGCAATGGCCGATTACGCGCGATTCGACGTTAAGTTTCAACAAATAGGTATTCCCGAAAACTGGGTTAGAAGAGCGGAGAGAAATCTGCAGAATGGGCATATTAATTTAAAAATTCGACCCAGAGCGAGTGAGGTAGCAATAGTCGATTTCGCAGATAATTATACCGAGGTTGATTTTAATCGCCCTCAAAGAAGCTATACCAAAAAGAATATAACTAAAGAGCGTGTGATCGCTATGTTTTACAATAACAATGGTGCGGATTACTTGTTGAGTAAAGGTTACACACCGGCTTTTGCTTATTTTCGTGCCGCGTTAAAAACAGATCCGGAATTTGTTCCTGCCTTAATTAATCTCGGTGCTTTGTATCGCTTGTACGGTAAGTATGAATTGGCTGAACAAATTTACACCAAAGCGATTCATTTGGATCCGGATAATTTAAACAGCTTAGAAAACCTCGCAATTTTGAAAGAATATACTGGTAACTTTGATCGCGCGCGGGACATCAGAAAAATCATAACTACGCGCAGGCAATCAAATCCTTATTATCATTTGATTGTAGGCGAAGAAGCATACGATAGAGGTGACTATGATAAAGCATTAATCTCGCTGCATACGGCAAGCAGATTAGATCAGCATATTCATGAAATTTATTTTGCTCTGGCGAAAACGTATTACAAGTTAGGTGATATCGATATGAGTGAGCAAAATCTCAAATTAGCGAAACGTAACTCTATCAGTGATTCTCAGCGCTCAGCTTATCAGGGAAAGTTAGAATTACTTTCACGTAATGACCAATAAATGAAGTTAAAAGCAATATGTCTGTCCGGCGTAATATTGTCACTTGTTACGCCATCCTGTTTTGCTTTAACTTGTGAGTATTCAAAATATCCCGATGACAGCATACTGCAGATTGATCTGACCGCTCTTGCGGCAGATAAAATGCGCGGTCGGAAATTGGGAGAAAACCAGTTAGCGCAGAATTACCTGATTTCCCGTTATAAGCAAATAGGGTTGCTAGGTTTTAATCCGTCCTATAAACAATCATTTTTGCATCAATATGCTATTGGTAAAACTGAAGGAAATAACATCGTTGGCTGGCTTCAGGGGACCGATTTTAAAGAACAATTTCTGGTTATAACTGCACATTACGACCACTTAGGTGTGCAAATGCATGATAATTTTAATGGTGCGGATGATAACGCCAGTGGAACAGCAGCCTTGCTGTTTCTCGCTGAGTATTTTTCCCGTTATCATCCCAGGCACTCTATTATTTTTGTGGCAACAGATGGTGAGGAAAAAGGCTTATTAGGTGCCAGAGCTTTTGTGAGTCAACCACCTGTTGCTTTAGGTAACATTAAACTTAATGTCAATATTGATATGATTGGCGGAAGCGGGGAAAATCCGATGCTGTATGTTGCTGGTGAGCGCTATTCTCCTGCACTTAGTCATATAATTCGCAGAGCCACCTTGTTGCCCTGTGTATCGATGCAAACCGGGCATGAAGGGCTATCACGAAGTTATGATAAGCGTAAACGCATCCATTGGCTAAAGGCCAGTGATCACTATGCATTTTATCGCCAACATATCCCCTTTTTGTATTTTGGCACCAACGATCATCGTTTTTATCATACCCCGGAAGATACGCCTGATAATATTGATCAACCCTTTTTTCATACCGCTGTTATATCCATCCTGATGACTATTCTTAGCTGGGATAATCCCGCACAATAAATTTTTAAATTTGCCTGATTAAACATATTTGCACACAGGCACCAGTTTGGTGCGTTTGCTTAAATAATATGCTCCTTTAATGTGCGTAATTAACATGGTTGAATTTTAACTGTTTGTAAGTATATGAAAAATATACGTAAAAAATATGGCACAGTGATTGTAATAAAAATTTGCAGTCAGGTGAAAACTATAAAAATCAAACAGGAGCAACAAAGATGAAGTTAATAAGCGCTATCATAAAGCCTTTTAAGCTTGATGATGTTCGCGAAGCAATCTCAGAGATCGGAATCGATGGATTAACCGTGACTGAGGTGAAAGGCTTTGGACGTCAAAAAGGTCATACCGAGCTCTACCGTGGAGCTGAATATCAGGTTGATTTCTTACCAAAAGTTAAATTGGAAGTCGCTGTTCAGGATGATCAGGTCGATCGTCTGGTTGAAGCCATTATTGGTGCAGCAAAAACCGGCAAAATCGGTGACGGCAAGGTCTTTGTCTACGATTTAGAACACGCAGTCCGTATACGGACTGGTGAAACTGATAACGAAGCGATTTAAGGGGAGCGCATAAAAATGGAACCAGTATTCGAATTACAATATGCTCTTGATACATTTTATTTTTTAGTGTGCGGCGCACTGGTTATGTGGATGGCGGCGGGTTTCGCCATGCTGGAAGCCGGTTTGGTTCGTGCCAAAAATACCACCGAAATTTTAACTAAAAACGTCGCTTTATATGCGATTTCCTGCACCATGTTTATGATCTGCGGTTATGCCATTATGTATGGTGGCCCTGATGGCTTGCATGCTGCAGTGCCTTTTCTTGACGGCATCTTAGGTAATGGGGTTGCCGAACATGAAGATACCTATGCACCGAGTGCAGATTTCTTCTTCCAGGTTGTTTTTGTTGCTACCGCAATGTCTATTGTATCTGGTGCTGTTGCTGAACGTATGAAACTTTGGTCATTCTTTGCATTTTCAATCGTTATGACTGCGTTTATTTATCCAATGGAAGGTTCATGGACCTGGGGCGGTGACTCTGTATTTGGTATGTACACGCTGGGTGACGAGGGTTTCTCTGACTTTGCCGGTTCAGGTATTGTGCATATGGCCGGTGCTGCAGCTGCATTAGCTGGTGTGTTATTACTTGGTGCTCGTAAAGGTAAATTTGGTCCGGATGGTAAAGTTAACGCGATTCCGGGTGCTAACTTACCCATGGCAACATTAGGTACCTTTATTCTTTGGTTAGGCTGGTTTGGTTTTAACGGTGGTTCGGTGCTGGCGACCAGCAGTGTTGATAATGCGAATGCCGTTGCTGTTGTATTTATGAATACTAACGCAGCAGCAGCAGGTGGTTTGATTGCCGCATTAATTGTTGCACGCTTTATGTTTGGTAAAGCTGATTTAACCATGGCACTTAATGGTGCGTTAGCGGGTTTGGTTGCTATTACTGCTGAGCCATCAACTCCAACACCGCTGCAGGCAACATTGTTTGGTGCATTAGGTGGTGTATTAGTGGTATTCAGTATTATCACTTTGGATAAACTGAAAATTGATGATCCAGTAGGAGCTATTTCAGTGCACGGTGTTGTAGGCTTCCTTGGTTTGATGCTGGTACCAGTAACCAATCCATTAACTGATGACGGCGGAGCGTCATTCGGTGGTCAGTTACTGGGTGCCGTGACTATCTTCGTATGGGTGTTTGTTGTCAGTCTGATTGTTTGGGCCATTATCAAAGCTGCAATCGGTATCCGCGTTTCGGAAGAAGAAGAGTACGAAGGTGTTGATATCAGTGAATGCGGACTTGAAGCCTATCCGGATTTCTCTATCAAATCTTAATATTCAAGTGTCCTCTTGTCTTTAAGTTTAAAGCCCCGCATTGTCGGGGCTTTCATTTTTCCGGGCAAATATTAAGAGATACTGCCTGATATAAACTGTAAAAGCGCTATTAAAAATTTGCATGTGGTTTATGATTGGCGTTATTAACAATAATGATAAAGAGATGCCATGTCACAACCGCAAAAGGGCATTTGCGCAGAGCCAAATCTGCATGCCTTGTTTCTGATGTTTAATGTTAACGATGGTCAGGAAGTGTGTATTCGCCAGTTACTTCCGAAAATATTGACCATTTTTGATCATTATGATGAAGAGCATTATGAAGCAATGGTGTCGGGGGTCGTGGCAATTGGCAGCAATTACTGGATGGAGTTGTATCCGGGACATATGCCTGAATTGCTGGCTCCTTTTCCTGATTTTTCGGAACGTGACCGCAGTGCTCCCGTGGTGCCTGCTGATTTATTTATCCAGGTAAGAGCCGATCGGGCTGATATTTGTCATGCAATGGGGCTGGATATTTGTGAACTGATGTTGCCTGTTGCCGATCTGGTTGAACAAGTTAAAGGTTTTCGTTATTTGGATGGCCGCGATTTAACCGGGTTTATTACAACGCCGGATAACCCCAGAGGCATGAAAAAGTTTGATGTGGCAATTATTGGTGATGAGGATCCTGATTTTAGTGGTGGTTGTTACATGCACGTTCAACGTTATCAGCACCAGCTAACTCAATGGCAACAATTATCACTGGAGCGACAGCAACAAATTATTGGGCGATACAAGGATAGTGGACAAGCACTGGCTGATGAGCAATTGTTACCGGATTCGCATTTAAGTAAAACCCGGGTGACTGATGACAATGGAATACCACTTGTATTACTCGATCAAAGTATGCCCTATGGGGATATGAAGGTGCAGGGAGTGTATTTTGTCTCCTGTGCCAAGAGTCCGGTGACTTTTACCCGAATGCTGAGAAACCGTATTCTGGCTGATAAAAACGGATTGTATGACCGGTTTCTGGATTACACCACAGCCGAAACCGGTGCTGCTTTTTTTGCCCCATCAATTCAATTTATTCATCAATTCGCAAAACAATAAATTAAGAAAAGTAAGGGAGTTAATATGAACAAAACTTTAGTGTGCTTGTTGGTTTCAGTGTCCGGGTTTGCCTCAGCTGCAAATCAACCAGGTGAGCAGGCAAATAAACTAGCCGCGCAAAATATTTTGATCGATACCCATATCGATGTGCCTTACAGGGTGAATAATCATTGGGAAGATGTAACAAAAGCCACTGAAAGCGGAGATTTTGATTATCCACGCGCGGTTAAAGGAGGCTTAAATTCTGCTTTTATGTCTATCTATATCCCTGCCAGTTATGAACAGACAGGTGGTGGGGATGCACTAGCCGATAAATTAATTGATAGTGTGGAAGCTATTGTTGGCCGCGCACCGGAAAAGTTTACACTGGCTTATTCCAGCAGTGATGCAGAGAGAGCGTTCGTCGAAGGAAAAATCGCCCTGCCAATGGGGATGGAGAATGGTACACCGGTAGAGGGGAGTCTGGAGAAACTGGCGCACTTTTATGATAGAGGGATTCGTTATATTACTCTCGCTCACTCTATGAGCAATCATATTGCAGATTCCTCCTATGATTTGCGTCGCCAATGGCATGGCTTGAGTCCTTTTGGCAAGGAACTGGTACCTGAAATGAATCGTCTGGGTATTATGGTTGATATTTCCCATGTGTCTGATGATGCGTTTTATCAGGCGGTGGAAATCAGCAAAGCTCCGGTTATCGCATCGCATTCTTCCCTTAGAAGTTTTACTCCGGGGTTCGAGCGTAATATGGATGACAACATGATTAAAGCGCTGGCTAAAAACGGCGGTGTTATCCAGATTAACTTTGGTTCGAGCTTTATTTCAGATGTCGCTCAACAATGGGGTAAAAAGCGTAAAAACGAACTGGAAAAGGAAAAGATCGCAAAAGATGATAAAGCGGCACAAAAAGCCTTTAGTGAGCGCTTTAAGTCAAGCAATCCTTTCCCTTATGCAAGTCTGGACATGGTACTGGACCATATTGACCATGTTAAAAATCTGGTAGGTATTGATTACGTGGGCATTGGTTCTGACTTTGATGGCGTTGGAGATTCTCTGCCCCGTGATTTGAAAGACGTATCTTATTACCCTTGGTTGGTGCAGGGTTTACTGGACCGCGGTTATTCAGAAATGGATATCAAGAAAATAATGGGGTTAAACCTGCTACGGGTGTGGAAACAAGTTGAACAGGTTTCTGCGAGTATGAACAAGGCTTAATATTTATAACCATAAAGATTAAAAAGGCGCTTTAAGCGCCTTTTTAACAGGTTTAAATCACTCCGAGTTCGCGTAGCCTTTCCTGCAAATAGCTTTTTGCTGTATGGCGTTCAGACAATACCACGTCAGGATTTGGATGCAGAAATAACGGCAAACTAATTCGCGATTTAGTCTGGTCCGCACCCTGTGGATTAATTACTCTGTGTGTGGTGGATGGGAAATAACCACCTGATGCTTCCTGTAACATATCGCCAATGTTTACGATTAAGTTGCCAAAATCACAAGGCACGTCAATCCAGTTGCCATCCTTACCTTTTACTTGTAAGCCCGGTTCGTTGGCTGCCGGTAATATCGTTAACAGGTTGATATCTTCGTGCGCAGCGGCACGGATCGCGTCTGGTTCTTCGTCGCCTTTTAGTGGCGGGTAGTGTAGTACACGTAATAAGGTTTGTTCGCTGTTTTCGACCATTGAAGACAGTGTCTGGCTGTAGAGTTTGGATACGTCTTCAGGTGAGTACTGTTCCACCCATCCCAATAAGGTTTCAGCCAGATTTCCTGCTGCAGCGTAATAATCAGCTAATTGTTGTTTTAGATGAGCTGGACACTGGCCCCAGGGGTAATAATGGAAATATTCTTTAATGTCTTTTTTCTTATGGCCTTTAGCGACTTCAGAAACAGTTGAAGGGAAAAAACCATCTTGTGTGCCTTTGTTATACACAAAATTGTTTTTTTCTTCGCTATCAAAGAATGCCTGCCAACTGGTATAGATATCATCTACCATTTTTTGCTGGATCGGATGATTTCTTAATACACCAAAGCCGGTTTCACGCAGCGACTCAACAAAAAGTTCTGCTGCGTTGTCGGCGTTAAAATCTACTGCTTCAAGTTTCATATTTAATCCTGACAATATAGGGTATTAATTATTAGCTTAGTCAAAAAAGCCAGTCTTCGGAAAACGCAAGACTGGCTTAAATAAGTGGTTTAATTTACAAATAAATACCGGCCAGTGCCGCGCTCATAAGATTCGCCAGTGTTGCGGCTGCTACCGCTCTTAATCCCAACTCTGCAATATCTTTACGGCGGTTTGGTGCCAGTGCACCTAAGCCACCCATTAAAATGGCAATGGATGAAAAGTTGGCAAAGCCACAAAGCGCAAAGGTAACGATTGCCTGTGTTTGCTCAGAAAGCTCGGCCTGATGCTTAATGAAATCAAGGTAAGCCACAAATTCGTTTACAACCAGTTTTTGTCCAATAAAACTGCCGGCAACATTGGCTTCATTCCAGGGTACACCTAACGCCCATGCCAGAGGTTGGAAGATATATCCGAGAATCATTTGGAAGGTCAGATCTTCCATGCCAAAAACACCACCAATCCAGCCAATTAATCCGTTAAGTAAGGCAATTAATGCCACAAAAGCTAAAAGCATGGCGCCTACATTTAAGGCCAGTTGCATACCTGAAGATGCGCCGCTGGCAGCGGCATCAAAAATATTGGTATATTTCTCGCTGGAGCTGTCCAGTTCGGTTAGTTCGTTTTTGGCTTTATCCGTTTCCGGTAAAATGATTTTCGCCATTAATAAGCCGGCTGGAGCTGCCATAAAGCTGGCTGCAAGTAAATATTTAAGCTCGACGCCTAAACCGGCATAACCTGCCATCACAGAACCGGCAATTGAAGCCAGGCCGCCAACCATGATCGCAAACAGTTCAGAACGTGTCATTTGTGGAATAAAAGGTTTAACTACTAAGGGGGCTTCAGTTTGTCCGACAAAAATGTTGGCGGCAGCAGACATGGACTCAGGCCGGCTGGTTCGTAGCACTAATTGCAAAAAACCACCAATCAGACGAATAATCCACGACATAATTCCAAGATAATAAAGTACGCTGATTAACGAAGAGAAAAATACTATGACCGGTAAAACGTTAAAAGCAAAAATAAACCCAATGGATTTATCGCCGACAGGGCCAAACAGAAAGTTGATGCCTTCCTGAGAGTAGCTCAGTACATTCTTAATGACTTCGGTCAGGCTTAGTAACATTTCAATGCCCGGGGGAAAGTATAATACAAACGCGCCAATTAATGCCTGTATTACAAAAGCACCACCTACAGTACGCCAGTTAATCGCACGTCTGTTAGTTGATAAAAGCAGTGCCAGGCCTAATACGACCAAGACGCCGAAAAGACTTGTCATGTTAATTCCTCAATTATTTTTATAGTTTTGAAGTATTTCTAATATGCGCTTTGATCACTTCCAGCGCAGGACGATTTTTGCCACCCTGAGTAACTACAATGTTCGCTTTATGGCGGCAGGGTTGAATAAACTGATGGTACATGGGTTTTACTGTTTTTTCATATTGTTTGGCTACTGAATCCAGAGTGCGTCCACGTTCGGTTAGGTCTCGCTGAATACGTCTTAATAAACATATATCCAAAGGCGTGTCCATATATACCTTAAGGTCAAACAGTGGCATTAATTCTGGGGATGCCAGTAATAAAATACCTTCAACCACCACCACCCGATGGGCTGTTACCTCTGTTAATTTCTGCAGGCGAGTATGTGTCTTAAAACAGTAATGAGGATACTGTATGCTTTTGCCTGCCTTAAGGTCACGTAAATGCTGAGCCAAAAGTTCGTGTTCAAAGGCATTCGGATGGTCGTAATTGGTTTTTTCCCGTTCAGACATTTCCAGATGTGTTTGATCACGATAATAGTGGTCTTCACATAAAACCAATACGTCAGTATCAATCTGTCGTAGTTCATCACACAAGGTTTCGGTAAATAATGACTTACCTGAACCTGAGGCACCAGAAATAGCAATTATATGAGGTAATGTCATGGCATAGAGGCGTGGTAGTTTAAACGTTGCAAAGGTTACCAGCGACGATGAAAAAAGCCAGTGTTAGAGCCTAAAATAGTACCAAATAAACTTACCTGAACATGGAATTATTAGTTTTTTAGCCGTGTATGGTCGAAAAGTACCCGAAAATGCTTATTTTCCTATGAATTCAAGACTGTTTGCATCGATCCCTTCCAAGGCATAATTATGTAGCTTGGAGCGTGAGCCTTCTCCCTGCGCCTTGGGAGGATAATAAGGGGATTTAAGTTCCGGTGTGTCTTTATATATTTCATCCAGTGCCGCGCGTATTTCACTGAGCATTTTGTCTAAATTTGAACTGAAATCCGGGCGTTTGCGTATCGTATGCCCAAGTTCGATTAAGCGATAAAAATTACGACTGGCAAGCTCAAGTAATTCTGGTGGCAGATTTTTATTGTGGTTGAGGGTGGCATCATCACTTTTACTACAATAGTCGAGTAATGCGACGTAGAAGCAAAAGGGTTTATTGGACATTTGCACTGATTTTCCATCTGCACTGTTGGTTAATGTCCGGTTGTTTAAATTGATAATCAGTTTAGGTTCTTCAATACGTTCAGGTACTTGCCGGTGTTCTTTTTTCCAACGGTTTATCAGGGGCAACGAAACCAACATTATCAACACTGAACCAATTACCGGATAAAATGACAAACTGCTGATGAATGGAAAAGGTATTCCATCCAGCCCTAACTCAACTTTCTGATAAGGTGTGGTTAAAACCTGAGTGCTGATTATGCCGTTAAAGCCCTTATTTTCCGGGGCGTCCACTCCCTGAATATAGGCGATCCTGACAGGAAATTTTTGTGATTCGAGCTGCTGATTTATATTCTGTTGGTAGTCAATAATGGCTTGTTTATTCGCGACTTGTTTCATCGGTTTATTAGCAATTTGCAACAGAGGTAAATCCAGCGCGACACGATTGATAACTTTGCCGGTTATTATTTCAATTTGATGCTGATAGCTAAAATAAGCTGCCGTGCTAAACAACAGCTGAAAAAACGCATATAACGCTATCGCACTTCCTGCAATGGCAAACTGTATTGGATTAATTCGCTGTATTGAGGTTTTCATCGCAGTTACCTGTCAATGTTAGCTGTTTAAAATAACTGGACTGTGTTTGTTTGGCTATAGTGGCCAAAACCTGTTGTATCGCACAATACAAATCGACGTTATCGGTATCCATTTTTAAATACCAGGTAGAACCCTTAATTTGCTCGTCAATGGGCGTGATGTAATTCTTAAATAAAGTATCTTGATCCGTTTCCTGCCAATAAGTTGATATTAAGTCTACCTGACCGGAGGTTAGCAGTTCACGCAGTTCTGCGTGATTAGAAGCAAACTGAATATGCAGGTTATTCGGTGATAAGCCCAATGATTTCATCATGCGAATTGGAATAATATGCCCCGAACGACTCGTGGGGTAATCGACCAGACCAATTCGTTTGCCCAACAGATATTCTTTGGAAATCACTGGTTTTTCGCGCAGTGATATCAAATAAGCCGTGTAATCCGGGTAAGAGCCAACCTCTTCATAACCGTAGGTGGTTTCTGCTTTAACTGCGTCCATTAGGTTTTTTTTAACTAAGGCTAAATCAGCTATCCCTTTACCTGTAAACTGAAGAACCTGATCTTCCCCTGTGCTCCAGTAAACATCCACTGCGCCATATTGTTTAGCAACAACACTGTTACTGCATAACAACCTGCTGAGTTTATTGGCTACTTGCTGGTCGTTAATATAGGCAATTAGTTTTGTGGACTGATTATTTCCCTGAGTTTGACAATGTATTGAAAAGGATAAGCCGGGTTCGATCGTTGCTTTGGATAAGGTCACTGATTTTTGACCTAAAACGGCCATTGCTGTTGCAACAAGCAGGGTACAGATAACTATTGAAATTCGAATATCAATCATAAGCGCTTGCCAAACTTTTTTTAACAAGGGGGATGATACTGGTATTTGAACAATTAATCTTACTTATTGCAATAAATAAAGTTATTTTTATGATGTAAGTGTTTGAAATATATATTTTATTAACAGCATATTATGAATATTAATGAGGGGTAGCTGTTTTTGCTGTGGAGAGGAAAATTTGTCGGGCTTTTTGCTTATGGAAAGCGAAGAATTTGTACTAGGATTTAAATTGTTTCAATAATAAGTAAAATAGATAGTTGTAATCTAAATGTAATATTTGCAGCTTAAAATTTTATAAAACTCTATACACACTCTAACTTAGGAAAAAAACATGTTACACAAGCTAAATCTGACCCGCGTTGCTGGTGCAGTCGCGTTGTCGTTGGCATTGGGTAGTGCCAATATGGCGTTTGCCGCGGATACGTCTTCATCGGTTCGCGGAACAATTGTTGGTCCAAACGGTCAACCAGCTCCGGGCACGAAAATTGTTCTTATCCACCAACCTTCAGGAACCGTAACTGAAGTTGTTACAAATGAATCAGGTACATTCAGTGCTAATGGTCTTCGTGTTGGTGGTCCTTACCAAATCGTTATTGATTCTGATACTTTCCAGGATCAAACAAAAAATGACGTATTCTTACAGTTAGGTCAGACATTACGCTTATCTGAACAGCTTGGAAATGCTGATAGCATGGAAAGCATTGTTGTTACTGGTAGTGCACTGTCTTTAACTGAAAACGCAGGTAGTTCCAGTGTTTTTGGTTCCGATTCAATTAACAACAGCCCATCTTTCGATCGTGACCTTAAGGACGTTCTACGTCAAAACCCTTTGGCGACCTCTTTAGGTGGTGATGACAATGCGTTCTCTGTGGCTGGTGCAAACCCGCGTTTCAACAGCTTGAACGTTGACGGTGTTGGCCTGAACGATGACTTTGGTCTAAATGGTAATGGTTACCCAACTCAGCGTTCACCTATTTCTTTAGATGCTATCGATCAGATTACTATCGATACCAACCCGTACAACGCTAAATTCGGTGGTTTCAGTGGTGCACGTATTAACGCTGTAACCAAGTCTGGTACTAACGAATTCCATGGCGGTGTTTTCTACGATAAAACTTCTGATAGCTGGGCTGGTGACTACGACACCAATACTTCAAAAAATAATGAAGTTGAAGGTGTTAAAAGCGACACTTGGGGTGTGCATTTAGGTGGTCCAATCATCAAAGATAAATTGTTCTTCTTCGCAAACTACGAAAGTTTCGAAAAGCCAACTTTATCTAACTATGGTCCAGACGGTTCAGACAAGCCTCTGTCTACTAACCTGACTCTAGACGAATACAACCAAATCGCGCAAATCGCTAGTGAGCGTTACGGTATAGCCGATATTGGTGACTGGAAAGGTACACCAAAAGAAGAAGATGAAAAAATTCTTGTTAAGTTAGACTGGAACATCAATAACGACCATCGTGCATCATTCACTTTTAACCGTGATGAAAGTAACGATATTCGTAATGTTACCAGCGGTAGCAGTTCATTAAATACATCTACTAACTGGTATAACTACCAGCAAAACATGGATTCATACGCTGCTCATTTATACTCTGACTGGAACAGCGACTTCACGACTGAAGTAGCCATTTCTTATAAAGATGTAGAATCCATTTCAGGTATTGCTACCCGTGATTACGGTAAAGTAAGCATCGACCGTTCTATTAACTTTGGCCCGGATAACTATCGTCACGCTAACGAATTGCAAACCAAAACATGGCGTGCAAATTTTGAAGGCGAATACTTAATTGGTGATCATAAATTAGGTTTCGGCGTTCAGTACGAGCGTAACGATATCTTCAATATGTTTGCTGAAGCAACACTGGGTACCTGGACTTTCGATAGCATTGAAGATTTTGCTAACGGAAACGGTGAATTGTTCTACGGTAATGCGCCATCTAACAATCAGGAAGACACTGCTGCTTCTTTGGTTATGGGTAGCTACTCTACTTATATTCAGGATGACTGGGCATTCAGCTCTGATATCGACCTGACTTTTGGTATCCGTTACGAAAGAATTTTTGCAGATGATAAACCAGGCTATAACCCTAAATTTGTAGAGCGTTATGGTTATGATAACCAGGAAAACCTTGATGGTTTCGATATCTGGTTACCTCGTGCAGGTTTTACCTGGTATGCTGACGATGCATTAACTGTTCACGGTGGTATTGGCCTGTTCAGTGGCGGTAAGCCAAACGTATGGATTTCTAACTCATACAGCAAGAGTGGTATTAACTATGTTACTAATACCATGTCTTATGAAGGTCTGACTTCTCTTAAAGTTCCACAGGATATTAAAGATTCATTAGCTAACGTTGAAGCTGATGGTGAGACAGATGTAATCGATTCAGATTTCAATATCCCTTCTGAATGGCGTTACAGCTTAGGCTTCGATTATAACTTCGATATGCCTGTACTGGGTGATGACTGGAACTGGTCTGCAGAGTATATCTATGTAGATAAGCAGGATTCATTGGCATGGCGTGATCTTGGCCGTAAGCCAAGTGGTGAAACCACGCTTGATGGCCGTATCATTTATGAGCCGGTTGATCCTTCAAGCCCTGATCACTATGACATCCTGATGACTAATGCTGATAAAGATGGTCATTCAAACGTGTTCACTACCAGCCTGAACAAAACCTGGGATAATGGTTTCAGCATGTTCGCGTCTTACACTAATCAGGACGTAGTGGATGGTAATACTGGTACCAGTTCTCAGGCGGCGTCTAACTACAAATATGATGTAGTGGTTAACCGTAATGTGGATTACTTAGGTACAGGTAACTACGAAATCAAGCACAGCCTGAAATTATCACTGGGTTATACCAATGAGTTCGTAGATGGCTATGCTACCCGCATGAACCTGTTCTTTGAACGCCGTTCAGGTCGTCCTTATGGATGGGTAATGGGAACTTACAGAAATGAGTCTTTGGGTGACCAGTACTATCTGTCTCGCTACAATGCTTATACTCCATACATTCCTTCAGGTGCCGATGATCCAAACGTTGCATATGATGGCATGACCTATCAGGAATTCATGAATGATTATGTAATTCCTGCCGGTTTAGAAGGTTATGCTGGTGGTTATGTTGCTAAGAATGCTTCTGTACGCCCTTGGGTAACAACAATGGATTTCTCAATCCAACAGGATATTCCTGGTTTTATGGACGGTGATAAGGGTACATTAACTTTCACCATTAAAAACCTGGCTAACCTGTTAAACAAAGATTGGGGCCACGTATATAATCCAACTGATGGCGATTACAACAAAGAATTCGCCAACGCTGATTGGAATGATGCTGGTCAAATCGTTTATAGCCCTAACAGCCGTTCTAAGATTGGACCAACTGACGCTGAAGTTAGTTCTTACAATATCGAAGGTGACGAGTCTGTTTGGTACATCAAAGTGGGTGTTAAATACACTTTCTAAGATTGCTTAAAAGCAGTACAAAAAAAGCCGGCTTATGCCGGCTTTTTTATTTTAAATCAGTGTGTTAAAACGATTGTTGATTAAATTAAGAGTGCAAAGTAATGTCAAAAGTTTATGCTGTGTTTTGCTGGAGTATAGTGTTTATGTCACAGATTGTTGCGGCTAGCGAAACGCTAAAAGTGGCCACCTTTAATGTTAGCATGGAAGCAACAAACTATGTTGCCAGGGAAAGTGATATTAAAGGTAATGAGCTATTTGAGCGACTGGCGACGTCTGAAAATCCACATATTAAAAATATTGCGGCGATTATCCAGCGAATAAACCCGGATATTATTCTGCTTAATGAATTTGACTACACGCCGGATGAAAATAAAGGGGTAAAAGCCTTTGTTAAGCATTACTTAAATAAGGATCAGCCAGGCAGCAAAGGTATAGATTATCCTTATTATTATATTGCTCCCGTTAATACTGGTGTTGACAGCGGAGTGGACTTAAACCGTGATGGTGTCGCGAGTGGAAAGGGTGACGATGCATTTGGTTATGGTGTCTATCCCGGTCAATATGGCATGGTGTTACTCAGTAAGTTCCCAATTGATAAAAGCAAGATCCGCACATTTCAGCTGTTTAAATGGCGCGATATGCCAAATAACATGCTAACCACGATTCAGGATAAACAGGGTAAATCCTGGTATTCAGCTGATGCACAGGACGTTTTAAGGTTATCTTCAAAATCGCACTGGGACGTACCTGTCAATGTGAATGGTAAGACCGTTCATATTCTTGCAAGTCATCCGACACCTCCGGTTTTTGATGGCCCTGAGGATAGAAATGGCAAACGTAATCATGACGAAGTGCGCTTTTGGGTTGATTATCTTAATGCCGGACAAAATGCAGCTTACATATACGATGATCAGGGGCAACACGGCGGTTTCAGTGGTAAGCGTTTTGTGGTGTTAGGCGATTTAAATTCTTCGCAGGATGAAGGGGATTCCTATAAGGATGCCATTGGTGGCTTGATTAACCACACAACCATAATCAGTGAACCTGCGCCCATGAGCGAGGGAGGAAAGAGACATTCGCCTGATAATCCATTTGCTGCAACACATACTGCTGGTTGGCGCATGCGCGCTGATTATGTTTTACCTTCTGAGTATGGCTTTTCAATTAAGCAAAGTGGCATATTTTGGCCTACTGAACAGCAGGCCGATTATGTACTTATTAAGAACAGAGAAAGTTCTTCTGATCACCGTTTAGTGTGGGCTGAGTTAGTGCTCACCGATAATGACTAGACGTTATCGAACAAACTTTCTACCAGTTTTAAGGTCGCTTCAATATTGGATACGTCTGCTGGAGCGATAAAAATTGTATCGTCTCCGGCAATGGTACCTAATACGCCATCAGCCGGGCTTAATGAGTCTAATAAGCGTGCAATAAGCTGAGCGGCACCGGGGCTGGTACGAATGATCACCATTACGTTATTGTGAACAATATCGAGTACCAGGTGCTTCAGTGGGCTTTTCGCTGTCGGCATGCCAAACTCTGGTGGTAAGCAATACACCATTTGTCCTTTGGCGTTGCGCGCTCTTACCGCGCCATGTTTACTTAGCAAACGCGAAATTTTAGACTGGCTGACATTTTCAAACCCAAGTTCATTTAAAGCGTTGGCAATTTCAGTCTGAGAACCAAATTTCTCCGCTTTGAGAATTTCTTTAAAAGCTTTAATGACTTCATCTTTGGGTTGTGACATGCAGGGTTCCTGTAAATTTGTTAGCGCTCTATTTTGCCCAAACTATTGAAATTTCTCAATTTGAACATATTTATGCATAGATTTAGCAAAATGAACAACATAATTGCCTTAATTTCGCATAAATCCGCTATGGTTAATGGGCAAATATATTTCAATTTTTGCGGTGCTGTAGTAGTGTTGCAGCCCGCAAAGTTCTTGATTCACAGGAGAAAACAATGAAAGTCGTCGTATTAGGTGCAGCTGGTGGTATTGGGCAGGCACTGTCTTTATTACTGAAAACCCAATTGCCAGCCGGTTCTGAACTGGCATTGTATGATGTTGCACCTGTAGTACCTGGTGTAGCGGTTGATTTGAGCCACATTCCGACAGACGTAAAAGTGACCGGACATGGTAAAGATGAGCTGGAAACTGCATTATCTGGCGCGACAATTGTTTTGATCCCTGCTGGTGTGCCAAGAAAGCCAGGCATGGATCGTTCAGATTTATTTAATATTAATGCGGGTATTGTGCGTAACCTGGTTGATGCCATTGCCGACACCTGCCCATCTGCATGCATTGGAATTATCACTAACCCGGTTAATACCACAGTTGCGATTGCGGCCGAAGCGTTAAAAGCCAAAGGTGTGTATGATAAAAACAAATTGTTTGGTGTAACCACGCTGGATGTAATCCGTTCTGAAACCTTTGTTGCTGAACTGAAAGGTTTAAACGCCGCAAACGTTCATGTACCTGTTATTGGTGGTCATTCTGGTACGACTATCCTGCCATTGCTGTCACAGGTTGAAGGCGTAAGCTTTTCTGATGAAGAAGTGGCTAGCCTGACTCATCGTATCCAAAACGCGGGTACCGAAGTGGTTGAAGCCAAAGCGGGCGGTGGTTCTGCAACTTTATCAATGGGTCAGGCTGCGGCGCGTTTCTGCCTGTCTTTAGTTGCTGCTATTAAAGGTGACAACGTAGTTGAATATACCTATGTTCAGGTTGATGATTCTGCTGATGCTGCCTTTTTCGCTCATCCGGTTCGTTTAGGGCCAAACGGTGTGGAAGAAATTCTGCCTTATGGCGAGCTAAGTGAATATGAGCAAAAAGCCAAAGACGATATGTTAGATGGCTTACGTAAAGATATTCAGTTGGGTGTTGATTTCGTAAACGCTTAATTATCTTATGATTAAAAAAACCAGCTGTGAAGCTGGTTTTTTTGTTTGTGGGATCTGTATTTTAGAGTTGTTTATGCCGCGCGCTCTACCGCAATACCTGCCAGCGCAACTAATGCATCTTTGTACTCTGAATCAGGTAAAATCTGCACATATTCAATCGCTTTTTGAGACTCTTCAATCGCCCGTTGTTTGGTATATTCAATTGCGCCGGTTTGTTGCATGGCTTCGAGAATTTCATCCAGATGCTGCATACCAGTATTGTTCTCTATTGCATCACGAATAAGTTGCTGTTGATGCTGATCCCCATTCCACATTGCATATAGTAAAGGTAGCGTTGGTTTGCCCTCTGCTAAATCGTCACCGACGTTTTTACCCATTTCCTGAGCATCGGCAACATAATCCAGTACATCGTCTACCAATTGAAATGCGGTGCCTAAATGCATACCGTAATACTGCATGGCTTTAGTCACCTGTTCGTTTTGGTCAGTTAATATAGCGGCTAGCTGAGTTGCGGCTTCAAATAAACGTGCGGTTTTGCTGTAAATGACCTGCATGTAGCTTTGTTCGGTGGTATCCGGGTCATTGCAGTTCATTAGCTGTAAAACTTCACCCTCGGCTATTACATTGGTCGAGTCAGATAAAATTTTCATTACCTGCATATTTTCCAGCGTGACCATGAGCTGAAAAGAACGGGTATAAAGAAAATCACCAACTAATACACTGGCCTGATTACCAAATAATGCGTTAGCGGTTTCTTTACCACGGCGCATGGTGGATTCGTCAACCACGTCGTCATGTAATAAAGTTGCGGTATGAATAAACTCAATAATTGCTGCCAGCCTATGGTGTTGATCAGTCTTTATGCCAAGAGCGCGTGCCGCAAGTACTGAAAGTAAAGGACGCAGGCGTTTACCACCACTATTGATAATATAAAATCCAAGTTGATTAATTAGCGCGACATCAGAACTTAATTGTTGTTGAATAAGCTGATTAACTTTCAACATGTCGGGTTCGGCTAATTGCTGTATGCGGGTTATATCCATCGACGTCTTTTTATCTGTCCGGTAAGGTACTTAGGGGCGGGATTCTGGCAAAAAAAAACACGATTATCCAGTCTGTATAGCGATAGTGTAAGTTGTTCAAAATAAATCCGAATTTGCACTTGCGGCAGAATTTCACTTCGCGTACAATTCGCGCCCTGTTTATGAATCGAATAGCGTCTGCATGACGCAAAGAGCGGAGTTTAATATGTACGCGGTTTTCCAAAGTGGTGGTAAACAACACCGTGTGGCTGAAGGCCAGACCGTTCGTCTTGAGAAGATCGAAATTGCGCCAGGTGAGTCTGTCGAGTTTGATAATATCTTGATGGTAAGCAATGGTGACGATGTTAAAATCGGCACTCCTTATGTTAACGGCGGTAAGGTAACAGCTGAAGTTATTACCCATGGTCGTGGTGAGAAGATTAACATTGTGAAGTTTCGTCGTCGCAAGCATTCTCGCAAGCAAATGGGCCACCGTCAGTGGTTTACTGAAGTTAAAATCACTAGCATCAGCGCTTAATAGGAGTACGAAAAGATGGCACACAAAAAGGCGGGTGGTAGTACCCGAAACGGTCGTGACTCAGAAAGTAAACGTTTAGGTGTTAAGCGTTACGGTGGTGAATCAGTATTGGCCGGCAATATTATTGTTCGTCAACGTGGTACAAAGTTCCACGCGGGTGACAACGTAGGTTTAGGTAAAGACCACACCTTGTTCGCTTTAACTGAAGGTAAAGTGAAATTTGAAGTGAAAGGTCCTAAAAACCGCAAATTTGTAAGCATTGTTGCTGAATAAGCACTGTTTATAAAAACGTTTTTGAAAACCCCGCATCAGCGGGGTTTTTTATTGGGAGAATTTAGTCTCCCGTTAAAAGTTTGAATCGCAGTAGTTAAAGTTCATAATCTTATACTGAACTTTGCGCATTAAGGTGCATCATGAAATTCGTAGATGAAGCAGAAATCCGGGTTGAAGCCGGGGATGGTGGAAACGGTATTGTCAGTTTCCGCCGGGAGAAATACATTCCTAAAGGTGGTCCCGATGGTGGTGACGGTGGTGATGGTGGTAGTGTTTACCTCGTTGCTGATGAAAACCTCAATACCTTAGTGGATTATCGCTTTGAACGTTTTCATCGCGCCGAGCGTGGCCAAAATGGTCAACGAACTAATTGTACTGGTAAAAAGGGCTCTGATTTAGTTGTTCCTGTTCCAGTTGGTACCCGTGCCACTGATGAGGATACCGGGGAAGTGCTGGGAGATCTTACTGTTCATCAGCAAAAACTATTGGTTGCCAAAGGTGGATATCATGGCTTGGGCAATGCACGTTTTAAGAGCAGCACCAACCGTACACCACGTCAAAAAACCAATGGCACTCCTGGTGATATTCGCAATTTAAAACTGGAACTGATGTTATTGGCTGATGTTGGTTTATTAGGGTTACCTAATGCCGGAAAGTCTACTTTTATTCGCAGTGTGTCTGCAGCAAAACCTAAAGTGGCAGATTATCCATTCACTACGCTGGTGCCTAATCTGGGGGTGGTGCGCTTGCATAATCAGCGTAGTTTTGTGATTGCAGATATCCCCGGCTTGATTGAAGGTGCAGCCGAGGGAGCGGGTCTTGGTATCCAGTTTCTAAAGCATTTGGAACGTTGTCGTATATTGTTGCATCTGGTTGATGTATTGCCCCCAGATGGCAGTAATCCGGCAGATAATGCCAAAGCCATTATCTCCGAGCTTGAAAAGTATAGCGACAAATTAGCTGCCAAACCGAGATGGTTAGTCTTTAACAAGGTTGATCTATTGTTGCCCGAAGAGGCTGATGAAGTATGTCAATCTGTTATCGAAGCGCTTGATTGGCAAGGACCTAGTTATCGTATTGCTGCATTAAATAAACAAGGCACTGACGACCTGTGTCACGAAGTGATGACCTTTATTGAAGAACTGCCACCAGAAGTTATCGAAGATCCCGCTGATAAAGAAATCGCATTTAAATGGGATAATGAACCGAAACACGACGTTGAAGACTGGGATGACGATGATGACGACTTTGACGACGATGATTATGACGTTGAGGTTATTTATCAGAAATAAATCTCAAGGGAGTTGATGTAGATAATGATCATTTCAATGATAGCTGCGATGGCAAATAATCGTGTTATTGGTGCGGATAATAAGATGCCATGGCACTTGCCGGCAGATCTGAAACATTTTAAACAGGTAACGCTGGGCCATCCAGTTGTCATGGGACGCAAAACCTATGATTCGATAGGTAAGGCATTACCCGGAAGATTAAACGTTGTTATAACGCGAGACAGCGCGTTTAAGCCAGATGATGCAACAGTAGTTACTTCACCTGAAGCTGCATTAAAACTGCTTAAAGATCAGACTGAAGTCATGATTATCGGAGGGGGCAGTATTTATCAGCACTTTTTACCTGACTGTCATCGTTTGTATCTCACTTTCATCGACCTTGAAGTGGAAGGGGATACCTGTTTCCCGGATTATGCAAAATCAGCCAGCTGGAAGCAGGTTGAGCAACAACAGAATCTGGCAGACGACAAAAACCCTTATAATTATCAGTTTGTGACGCTGGAACGTCAGGATTCAGAATAGCTGGGGTCTGTTGATCTTTGCTGTATAAATTTTGTTCTAACTAAACGCTTTTTAATCGCGGCGCTTATTTGCAGGCCTAATGGATTAAGTCAAAAATAAGCAACAAAGAGTAAAATGTGTTTAGGACGAACCCTTCGGGCAACGTTTGCGCGGCATTTCTACTGCTTCAGCACTCATTTATGTAGAACAACTACACCACATTCGTGCTTCATGGTTTAAATACCGCGCAACTCGTTGCAAAAATATACAGCAAAGATCAACAGACCCTAGGATACTATTTCATCTGAATAAAAAATCCCGCTTATAAAGCGGGATTTTTGTTTGGTCTGACTGGCAATTATACGCGGAACTGCCTGATTGATTCCTGTAGCTCTTCAGCCAGTTTAGCTACTTCATGGCTGGAATCAGAGGTTTGCTCTGCACCATGCACTGTGTGTTCGGCAATGGATACAATGCTTTCCAGTTTTTCACTGATTTCCTGCGAAACCTGATTTTGTTCACGGGCTGATTGTTCAATCTGCGCGCTCACATCATAGGCTTTGTGTACAGCGTCAGTGATAGTATTGAGTGCTAAAGTTGCCGTTTCTGTTTGTTCAACACATAACTCAGTCTGTGATTTACCTTGCTGCATGACTGCTACGGCTTTTTCAGCGCCGGCCTGCAACATTTCAATCATAGAGTGAATTTCCTGAGTTGATTCCTGAGTACGACTGGCTAATGTGCGTACTTCGTCAGCAACCACTGCGAAACCCCGGCCTTGTTCACCAGCACGCGCCGCCTCAATTGCAGCGTTTAGTGCGAGTAAGTTAGTTTGATCGGCAACACCTCGGATTACGTCTAAGATACCGCCAATGCTTGCGCTGTCCTGATGTAACTTATTGATCACCTCTGCTGCAGACTCCACTTCCCGCGCCAATGCGATAATGGTATTTTTGTTCTCTTCAGAGATTTTCTTAACACGTTCAGCTTCGTTGTCAGCATTCTTGATTTGGTTCAGTGTGTCTTCTGCATTACGAGTGACTAACTCAGAAGTGCTGTTCATTTCAGTGGTCGCAGTTGCAACCTGAGCAATTTGAGATTTTTGTTCCTGAATTGAGCTGGTGGTTTCTGTGGTCACCGCAGAGGTTTCTTCTGAAGCCGCAGCTAATTGCCCTGCACGTGAGCCTATACCAATAATCAGTTCTTTCAGACTATCAATCAGGTTGTTACAGTTTTTCGCCAAGGTACCAAATTCGTCATCTGATTTGTCATCCAGCTTCTGGGTTAAGTCGCCACCAGAGATGATTTTCAGCATGTCGTTAACCTTATTCAGTGGCACTGTAATAGCACGTACGCTTAAGGTAGAAATCAGGAATGCAGCAACCGCCGAAATCAACATAAATACGTAGGTAATGGTGGTACCGCGACTAACAGAGTCATTTACCAGCGATTTTATTTGCTGAGATTTTTCATTGGCCTGATTAAGCAAGTTATCGATATTGGTTAATGCGTCACCCATATTTTGCTCGGAATTGGACAGGGCTTTAGCCGCTTTGACTTGCTCATTTAAGCGGGTAATTTGGTTTTGTACCAAACCGTTACTGCCGTTTAATGTTTCAGTTAATTCAGATATTTTCTGATTAACATCAGACAGCATTCCCGTGGTATCTCTGCTACCAGCCGCTTTGTTAATGTCGTTGTGTTTTTCGACCACATCGGCAATTTTCAGCTTCAACTCGTTACCAATGGTTTCTGCTTTAGTCAGGTTTTTGGTTTTGGAGTAATCGGTACTTACTGCCACAAGCGACATCAGCTTGGTTTCCATATCAGAGCCAATTTTGGCTGCCTGGGCTAAGGCACCGCTTTGTGCTGCATCAGAGTCTGAAAAATCTAACAGCAAACTTGAAGTATCTTCAGTGTGCTCTTCAATATCACCCAATTGATTCTGAATAATGCCTTCCAGCGTTAAATTAGCTTTTGTTCCTTCAAACATTGCGCGGGCATTAGTTTTGTATGAGTTATAACTACTTTCGACTGTGGCTAACGTCGTTTCCAGTTTAGGCTGACCGGAAATAACCTGTTTTAGTTTCTTCAGGCGTTGCTCGAATTTCTCTTCGTAGGTTTGGAAGTTGTCATACTCTTCATTCAAAGCGGCTAAATCTTTCTCATAATAGCTTTGAAAGGTCAGTTTACTCAGAGTCAGAAAATCCACTTTCAACCCATTGCTGCCTGTTACTGTTGGCATTGCCAGTGAATTTACTTCTTCGGTGGCCGAGTCTATTGAACTTAAGCTAACTAAAGAAGAAATACTGATCGCGAACAGAAACAAAGTGATGAGCAAAAAGCCACCAAAAACTCGCATAGCTACTGTAATTTTCATCAATACTCCTGACTCTGCGTTGCTTACAAAATGGCCGCTGATTTTACATTTATTTGGTCATTAAATGAAGTTTTAGCCATTTTAAAGGTTGGATTTTAGCGGTTTTCCGCCAAGTTATTGTAAAAGTTGGTAAATTTATATCGTCACTAAAAGCTGAAACTTTATGCTTTTACAAAAAAGTAATCATTAGTTTCCAAATTTAGCAGGGTTAGCTTATTTCCCCAAACACAACCTGTGTCCAGTCCGATAAATTGTTCTGAGCCTGTCTCACCATCCAATGCCGCCCAATGACCAAATAATACCTGTTGATGGGGTTTTAATTGTGTCGCAGGGTGAGAAAACCACGGCTGAAGGTGTTTGGGAGCTGAAGCAATACTGGATTTCGCCGAAAAATTAAGTTCGCCATTTTGGGTCACAAAACGCATGCGGGTCATGGCATTAATGATAAAGCGGTAACGCGGTATCCCTTTTAATTTATTAGACCATTTCAATGGATTATTGGAATACATTGACTGTAATAGTTGATGCCAGTCAGGGCTACTAAGCTTTTTACTGACCTCATCGCTGTATTCAATTGCATCTTTCAGTGACCAGCCTGGATAAAGTCCTGCATGGGTCAGTAAACGTCCTTTCATTATTTTGCAGGCCAGGGGTTTATGGCGCAGCCATTCAACTATTTCGTTAAGGGCCGGGGAGGTTAAAACGGATTCAAACTTGTTTTCTGGCTTATCCGATTTAATTTTCTGACTTACGGCTAGAAAGTGTAGATCGTGATTCCCCAGTACGGTTTCAAAACTATCACCTAAGTCTCTAAGATAAGTCAGTGTTTGTAATGCTTGGGGACCGCGACCAATTAAATCGCCTGTTGCCCACAATTTATCATTGGCAGGATTAAATCCAGCCTTATCCAGCAGTAATCTTAATTCGCTGTAACAGGCTTGTATATCGCCAACAACATAATCTGCCATCTAACGCTAGTTGACCAGTGAAGTGACAGCGAGTGAAAAAAGAGGGATGGGAGCTTCAAACGTGCTGCCATCGGCACGTTGCATTTCATAAAAACCCTGCATGGTTCCCACTGGTGTATCCAGAATGGCGCCACTATTGTAATGATGTGCTTGATTGGGCGATATGTGAGGTTGCTCACCAACGACACCGGCACCCTGAACTTCCGAGGTTTTGCCATTACCGTCAGTAATTAACCAATAGCGATTGAGTAATTGCACACTCTGTTTACTGGTATTTTTTATTGTAATGAAATAGGCAAATGCAAATTTACCTTCATCACAGACAGGATGATCTGCGAGGAACTGTGTTTTTACCGTGATTACTATATCTTCAGCAGCGCTTTGTGACACAGGCGTTACTCTTTTTCTGAAATAAAGTTGGTAATGGTTACGTAATCTTGCAGGCTCAAGTTTTCTGCACGTAAATCGGGCTTAATTCCCAATGCAACCAATTCATTTTCGGTTATTTCATTTTTCAGGCTGTTACGCAAGGTTTTCCTGCGTTGATTAAAAGCCGCCGCACATATCTGGTTGAGCAAGGCTTCGTCTTTAACCGGATGTGGTTTGTTCGTATGAGGGATTAAGCGAACAACTGCAGAGTCAACCTTAGGTGGCGGGTTAAAAGCGCCGGGCGGAACATGTAGTACCGGCACAACCGTACAATAATACTGCGCCATGATAGATAAACGCCCATAGTTTTTGTTTCCCGGAGAGGCCGCCAGACGGTTTACTACCTCTTTTTGCAGCATAAAGTGCATATCCTGTACTTTGCCCGCAAAAGAAAACAAGTGGAACATTAAAGGTGTCGATATATTGTATGGCAGGTTACCAAATACCCTTAAAGGTTTGCCCTCTTCAAACAATGTAGAAAAATCAAACTTCAGTGCATCGGTTTCGATCACATTAAGTTTGCTGCCAATAAAAGGGTGACTGCGCAGACGTTTGGCTAAATCGCGGTCGAGTTCGACAACATTGAGTTTGTCTACAAGTTCACACACCGGCTCGGTGATTGCGCCAAGGCCCGGGCCTATTTCTACCAGAGTTTGTTCGGACAATGGATTAATTGCCGATACAATCTGATCAATAATATATTGATCATGTAAGAAGTTCTGACCAAAGCGTTTTCTTGCAGTGTGACCTAAATGCTTTTTACTCAAAGTTTGGTTCCTGCTAATTCAATTGCTTGCTGTAAGGCAAATTTAAAGCTGCCACTATCCGCTTTACCGGTGCCAGCTAAATCAATTGCTGTTCCATGGTCAACTGAAGTACGAATAAAGGGTAAACCTAAGGTTATATTGACTGAGGCGCCGAAACCTTTGTATTTAAGAACCGGTAAGCCCTGATCGTGATACATGGCTAAAATAGCGTCTGCATCCTGCATATACTTGGGTTGAAACAAACTGTCCGCTGGTAATGGGCCGGTTATTTTAATGCCTTGTTCACGCAGTCTGTTTAACGTGGGGATAATGATGTCCAGCTCTTCACGCCCTATGTGGCCATCTTCTCCTGCATGAGGATTGAGGCCACAAACAAAAATATGTGGCGTTTTCAGTGCAAATTTTTGTTTGAGATCCTGATCAATAATATGAATAACGTTAGTTAAGCGTTCTTCAGTAATAGCTTTTGATACATAGGCAAGTGGAATATGGGTTGTGGCTAAAGCTACACGCAGACCTTCTGTTGCCAGCATCATAACTACATCCGGCGTATTCGCCTGTAGGGCAAAAAATTCAGTGTGTCCACTGAATGAAATACCTGCTTTATTGATAGTGCCTTTGTGCACCGGGCCGGTGACCACAGCATCAAAGTTTCCGCGAATATTTTCTTCACTTGCCTGGCGCAGAGTTTCCACAACATAATGACCGTTTTCAGGATTTAACTCTCCAGGTATGACGGTTGCTCCCATAGGAATATCAACAATATACAGAGAGCCTGATGGTTGAGGTGTGTCTTGATCCTGGAAATCGATTAAGTCAATCGGCAGATTAAGCAATGCAGCCCGCTCTTTCAGCATGGTTTTATTGGCGAACACAACCAATTGAACAGGCCAGCTTTGCTGTGCCAGTTCAATTGTGAGGTCGGGGCCGATCCCGGCAGGTTCTCCGGGAGTTATTGCGATTTTAAGTGCCATAGTGACTAATTAGCCGGGTTATGCACAACTTCAACGTAGGCTTCGTCACGCATTTCCCGGGTCCAGGCTTCGCTTTCCTCTGCAAACTTGCGGTTGAATAATAACTGGTAAGCTTTATCTTGCTTGCGCTTTTCGCTGGCGTCTTCAACTCGTCTGTCTTCCAGTTGAGCTAAGTGCCAGCCGAATTGCGAGCGAAATGGCATCGAATATTCGCCTTTATCCAGTTTCTCCAGTGCATCTTTAAACGCTTGTGCGTAAATATCCGGATTTGCCCAACCTAATTCACCACCTTTAATCGCTGTTCCCGGATCTTCAGAATACTCTTTGGCGGTTTCTGCAAAATCAATTTCACCGGCAATCAGCTGTTTACGGAACTCAAGCAACATGCTCTCGGCTTTCTTGTCGCTTAGAATGACTGAGGGTTTAATTAAGATATGACGAGCTTTGACCTGAGTTACTTCAACTTTTTGCTGGCCACGAATATCAAAAATTTTCAGAATATGAAAACCTGCACCACTACGAATTGGACCAATTAATGCGTCTTTTTCTTTTCCTTGTACCGCTTCTGCGAACAGGGTTGGCATCGCATTAACGTTTAACCATCCCATATCTCCACCTTCCAGCGCTTTTGCACCGCCCGATGAGGCTACCGCTATTTTCTTGAAGTCTGAGCCATTATTTAACAATTCCATAACCTTATTCGCTCGACCGCGCTCATTTTCGATATCTTCCGGTGTGGGATCGGAGGGCAGACCGATCAGGATATGACCCAGATGATATTCAACTTGCTCTTCGCCTTGTTCATCCATTAGTTTGGTCAGGCTTTCAATTTCCTGTGGAGTGATGTAAATACGGCGGCGAACATTCGCGCGACGGACTTCGCCCATGATTAGCTCTTTACGCACTTCTTCGCGGTACTTATCGTAGCTAATCCCATCCTGTTGCAGGCTGGCGTGCAATTGATCCATGCTTTGCCCCTGGCTTTCAGCCATATTGGCAATGGTTTGCTCCAACTGAGGATCGCTTACCTGGATACCCATGCGTTCTGCCATTTGCATTTGCAAACTTTGTACAATGAGACGCTCAATTGCCTGCGTACGTAATACCCGGTCTGATGGCAGTTGCTGACCATTTACCACGGCATTGCGTTTTACAGTACTAATTAGATCCTGTACTTCGCTTTCCAGTACAACTCCCTGATTGACAATGACTGCAACTTGATCCAGTTCCTGAGTTGCTGCACCTGAACCAAATGTAACAAATGCCATCATGGCGAGGATTGCGAGTTTTAATTTCATAGTTATCGTTCTACTCATTCAAAAAATAAGGTTGACGGTAGCCAAACAAACCATCATTCAGCATTGCGCGGGTGGTGTTTCCACCGCCCATTCCCTTAAATATAAATTTAAGTGCAATGCCGGATTCAAAAGCATTGCCCTGTTGTAACCCGTTTTGGTCAAAGCGGTTGTTGAGATAGCGTTGGGTAACCAACTGTAAAGACCAACAACAAGATTCGTATTGTACGCCAGTGTAACTTTCAATGGTACGGTGGCTGTCCATATCTTTATACCAGCGTCCTACCCAATGCCAGTTTTGGCTGATGGGCCAACTTGCGGTAATGCCTAATTGGTCAATTCGTTCGTTGGAAAGTTCACGCACAAAACGATGGGAAATCTGAATTAACTTGTCTTCGCCTAAACGATAATCAAATGACAGGCTACTTTTATCCAGTTTATGTGTCTCGCTGTCCATTTGTACTTCGCTGTGCATAAACCACTTGCTGCCCAGTCGCCAGTCCAGTTCACCGGCTAATGCCGAGCGGTTGGTGCCTTTGTGTGCTTCCAGAACGCGGTTATCAGTCAGATAAAATATTTGACCGAGACTGAATCGAATAAGCTCTTCATCCTTATTGTCCAGTAATCGGGTTGTCAGACCCAGCGTAAGTTGATTGGTATCACTAATGCGGTCTAATCCGGTAAATTCCTGTCCACGAAACAGTCCGGCGAAGTTATTTTGTAAACGGGTGGTATCGTATAAACCAATATCAGTTTGGTCCTGATAGCTGGTATACAGATACTGAGCTTTTGGTTCAAGTGTTTGCTTACTGCTGCCAAACCAGCTGCTGTCACGCTCAAATGTCATGGAGCCATATAACCGACTACGGCTAATAGTGCGGCTGACATCATCCTTTAAACCATATTGATCACCATCTTGCTGGCGGTAGTTTGTTTGTAATAATGTAGTTTCTGCTGAGAACTCTCCCCAGTTTTCATACACAGAATAACGCAAGCCGGGCGCTATATGAAAACGGGTTGCTGCCGGAGCCGTTTGCTCCGCACTATCAAAATAAGTTAATTCGCTGTGTAATAAAAAATCCAGCCCATTAAATAATGGTTCCACATAATCGAGTTTTAACTCTGGTAACGCACGATAACTATCAGGGTGATTACCGATCAACTGGAAGTCTCGTAGCTCAGCACTAAAACTGAGATTGTCATCGCGGTAGGCGACGCCAGCGTTGCGATAAAGATGAGTATCAGCACGGTTATAAAAATCAGAGCCTAAATCGACAATATAGTTGTCATCACTGATCGCGTTAATATTTATATTTAACTGCCAGCCTTTAGCAAACGAACTGCGGTGGATAAAACGGTAAAAATAACGTTCTTCCTCACTATCCTGATTACGGTCGTGCTGCATGTACTCCAGATCAATTTGGCCTTGAGATTTATCCGTTAAATAACGAAACTCAGTTTTGAGTTGAACGCCCCTGTTTACCATGGCCCTGGGGGAAATTGTCGCATCATAATTTTCGGCAATATTCCAGTAATAAGGTTGTTCATAACTCATGCCAGTGCTGTCAGAGCTTGAGAATTTGGGAAACAATACGCCGGATTGTCGTTGTTCCGTTACCGGAAATTTAAAGTAAGGCAGGTACAGAACCGGCACATCCATCATATAAAAACGCGCATGGGTAACGGTACCCCAGATATCACCGGGCGCCAGTTGTATGCTGCTGGCAATCATTTCCCAGTCTTCTTCACCAACCGGACAGGTAGTAAAACTCACATCCTGTAATTCAATACCACGCTCTTTACTTAACTCTATGCGACCGGCTTCGCCACGGCCATTAATTCCAACCATTTCGTAAGCTGTTTTATCCAGTGATAATTCACCCGAGTTAAAATCAAGGTGAACATCATCGCTGCTCACCCGAATCTGGGGGTCTTCAAAACGAATATTGCCACTGGCGTTCAGTTGTTGAGTAACTTTATCAATTCGCGCGTGTTGCGCCTGAATTTGTGCACTATCACTAATTATTTGCACTTTACCGGCAAACTCTGCCATTTTATTTTGCTGAACTGATGTTTCATTGGCTTTGATTTCAACACCTGTTCCAGATGCCCGCAGGGCCAAACCTGCGTTATCTAGTGGCACAGGGCATTGCTGTTGCTGCGCATAAGATGACGCACTGAAACAGCAAACAAATAAAATCACTAGATGGTTAAAATTCATACGTTTAATAAATGTTTTACCGGGCTTTGTTTTAGACAGGGCTTTTCTGGCTTGCGATTTTAAGGTTTTAGACGAATTTTACCAGTAAAGTTCGTTATTATCTGCAAACTTCTATTCTAGTTGGCTTTTGGTATAGTGGCGAACATTGTTATTAATGTTTAGTTAAGCAGTGTGGCTCACGCACATTTGCTGGTGAAGAGGCGGTTTTAATGCGAATTTGGGGGCGAATACTGGGAACCTTGTTTGGATTTATGTTTGCCCGTATTCCCGGTGCAATTATCGGTTTCGTTGTCGGTCATTTATTTGATAAGGGGTACAGTCAGGATTTTGATCAGATGGGCGGATTTGGTCGCTTTTTTGGTCAGGCGAATGATATGCGTAAGCAGGCAATTTTCTTTCATGCGCTTTTCTCACTAATGGGACATGTTGCTAAAGCCAATGGTCGTGTGACTAAAGATGAAATTAATATGGCCAGCCAACTGATGGATCAGATGAATCTGGAGGGGGAGGTCAGGCGCGAAGCACAGCAAGCATTTAATGAAGGTAAGGCTGCTGATTTTCCGGTGAGTGACATACTGCAGGAGTTCAAGCAATCCTGTCATGGTCGTCGCGATATTATGCAGGTGTTTCTGGAAATTTTGATTCAGGCTGCTTTTGCTGACGGGCAGGTACAAAAAGAAGAACAGGTGGTATTAGAAAAAGCGGCCAGAGCATTAGGTTTCCGCAACAACGAATTACTTTATTTAATCTCGATTTATGAAGCAGAATTACGTTTTAGACAGGGACGAAGTTCAGGCCACGGACGACAAAAAGCCAGTAGTTACTCCACAAAAGATTCATTGAGTGATGCCTATAAAATACTTGGCGTCAGTGCCAGTGATTCAATGGGAGATATCAAAAAAGCGTATCGAAAGCTTATGAGTGAGAATCACCCGGATAAACTGGTATCGAAGGGGTTGCCTAAACAAGCGCTGGAAATCGCTAAAAACAAAGCACAGGACATTCAGGCTGCCTATGAATTAATTAAAAGTAAGCGTGGATAAAATATATTAAAAAGGCGGCAGTGCCGCCTTTGATTGTTTTATTGTTGAGGTAACAAACGCGCAGTTTTAAGAAACACAGGTTTTACTGGTACATCGTTCCAGCCTAGTTCTGCATCGTAGTGAGTTTCGACTTCCGCCATTTTATCGATTACATCCATACCATCCACAACGACTGCAAATACTGCATACCCCCAGTCTTTTCCCGGATTGAGGCTGTCGTTATCTTTTAAATTAAAGAAAAACTGGCGGTTGGCGCTGTGCGGATCGTTCTGGCGAGCCATGGCAACAGTATAAATGGCGTTTTTATTGCCATTCCCTGATTCATTGAAAATATTGCCAAACTTAGGTTGTTCGTTGAAATCTTTGTCGTACCCTCCACCTTGCACTACAAAATCGGGTACGATACGATGGAAAATCGTATCGTCGTAACTCTTTTTAACGACGTAACGCAGAAAATTATTGGCGGTCAGCGGGGACTTATAGCGATCTAATTCAATCACTATATTGCCCATACTGGTTTCCAGCTTTACCCGGGGAAACAAATTGTCCGGTTGAATGTCTGACCCATCTTCTTTAGCCCATGTATTTGTGCAAATGAGTAATAAAGCACAAAAGAGTGTGCGCATGAACATCATACAGTTCCTTATTTATCGTTTAATGCAGCTTAAAATACTGAATTTGTTATTGGATGCAACCACCTTAAATCCACCAAAACGTTTTTTGAGCATTTGTCCGTAGTTTAAGTGCCGGTTGCCAACAATTCTTAGTTCTCCGCCAGAATTCAGGTGACGATAACTGTCATCAAACATTTGTCTGGCAATGTGGCTGGTTATAGTGTTGTTTTGATGAAAAGGCGGGTTACATAAAATAATGTCGGCCTGTGTGTCGCTGACCTGTTCCAGACAATTGCTCAATAAAAACCGGGCGCGATTTAGCCCATTTTCTATGTTGGTTTGCACGTTTTGATGTGCAGAAGCGACGGCCATACGCGATTCGTCAACAAAAGTAACATTTGAATGATTAAATTTAGCCAGTACCGACAAACCTATAATGCCGTTGCCACAACCCAAATCAATAACGTTTTTATTGCTGCAATCCGGTAAATGCTGCAATAAAAAACGTCCACCAATATCAAGGCTCTGACGAGAAAAAACGTTCGCCAAATTGCTGATTAACATGTTGTTATCTGGCAATGTCCATGTGGTGGGGTAAGGAGATTGATGACGTTGTTGAACCGTTAGACCGGAAAAAACTAATCGAGACTTTTTACGCGCCAGCGATGTGGTTGTGGTTCCTATGTACTTTTCAAATAACGCCAACACCGCTTTTGTGACTGTTGTGGTTTTGCCGGTGGCTATGATCTGGCTATCGGTGCTGGCAACTTGCTGAACATCAATTAATTGTTGTTCCAATAACGCCAGTGACTTCGGAAGTTTTATTAGAAAATAGTCCGATGGTGCAGGTTTACTGAGTGAGCTAAAGACTTTTATTGCATCAGTACTTAACTTATTCAATTGCAGGTTTTGTTTTAAACTGCATTCGCTAACAAAGGAATCGTTATACCAATCAGGCTGATAAGCATAGAGCGCACAGGCCAGTGCGCCAAAATCATCGTTAAACACACTTATTGTATCTGTCGGTTTAATGTTGCTCAGAATATGGTCTATCAACAGTTCGTCTGAAGAATCCCATGCCTGCAGTGTATTATGCTGGAATTGTTTAGGATAACGAAAAAGCTTAAGGGTGTGGTCGCCCAGCGTTAAAATACTATTGGGTTGAGCAGGAGAAGTCATGTGAAGCAGTTTACCTTTGACCTAACACAAAATTCAGACATTCCGTTACCTCAGGCAAATATTCGATATTTCAGTCATTTTATTCAAACTGAGCAAGCCGAAAACGTGTTGCGGATCCTGACCAACGAGCTGCAATGGAGACAGGATTATATCAGACTCTACGGCCGTGAACATAAGATCCCAAGACTGCAGGCATGGTATGGCGATGTTGGTACTGACTATCAGTATTCAGGCCTCAAAATGAATCCAATTCCCTGGCACCCATTGTTACTGCAGTTGAAAAAGCGATGTGAGGTGGAGTGTGCAACGTTATTTAACTCAGTGCTGTGTAATTATTATCGTGACGGACAGGATAGTATGGGTATGCACAGTGACGACGAAAGTGAACTGGGTATTGAACCCACTATCGCATCCCTAAGTTTTGGTCAGCCTAGGATATTGATTTTTAAGCATAAATCTTCTGGTAAACGCCATAAAATAGAGTTGGAGCATGGTAGTTTGTTAGTGATGGCGGGAGCCACTCAAACTTATTGGCAGCACGGAATTGATAAAACGCGCCGCAATGTCGCACCCCGTCTGAATTTGACATTTCGGCACATTAAAAGAGTTATAAAAAGAGTTATAAATAGTGTCTAAAATGGCTTTAAAAAAATATAACTTGAACACTCAGTAGCTTATACGAGAAAATCCGCATCCCACCAAAAAAGAAGTTTTTTATCCTGCATTTCACAGCTAAATTTAATAGCAGAAGTCGTGGTTCTTAAGAGGGAATAACAATGAATATTCAATTCAATATTGAGAGTAAGCTGATAGAACATTTCGAGCCCGCACATTTAGAAGTGGTGAATGAAAGTAGTCAGCATAATGTTCCTGTCGGTTCTGAAACGCATTTTAAAGTGGTACTGGTCACACCTAAATTTGATGGTAAGCGTTTAATCAGTCGTCATCGGGCGGTTAACGCGGTATTAAAAGATGAGTTAGCTAATCAAATTCATGCGTTGGCATTACATACCTACACTGATACAGAATGGCAGGGCCTGTATGGCGGTGCGCCTGCGTCACCTGCATGTCGGGGCGGAAGCCGGGTTCAAAACGCCTAATCTATTCGCTCTGGTTTGTCATTAAAACCAGAGCATTCATTTCCTCTAATACTCTGAAAATAAAACGTTTTTTCTAATTTATTTTGTTGTGTTCGCTTCAATAAGTATTTCCATCTCGTTATAAATTTGTTAATAATTTTACTCAGTAAAGTTCAATTCGCCCAGGTTGTAATTCGGCGTTGAAGGAAATGATTGAGTGATAAAACAGATTGATAGCTTTCACACTGGTTTAAGTAAGTTAATCAGCTGGTTCACATTGTTAATGGCAATGTTGACCTTGCTTATTGTTATTTTACGTTATGGATTTAATCTTGGCTGGATCGCCTTGCAAGAGTCGGTAATGTATTTGCATGCGTGTGTATTTATGTTGGGAGCAGCTTACACCCTGAAAGTTGATCAACATGTACGCGTTGACGTGTTCTATCGTCACTTCGATATTCGCAAGAAAGCTCTGGTGAATGTGCTGGGAGGCATCTTTCTGCTATTGCCGGTTAATGTGTTTATTGCTGTTGTTAGCTGGGGTTATGTTGCCAGTTCCTGGGAATTACTAGAAGACTCGCCTCAGGCTGGTGGTTTGCCACTGGTCTTTTTACTTAAAACACTGATTCTATTATTTGCGTTTTTTCTTACGTTACAGGGTGTAGCCGAAATAGTACGTAACTGGTCTATCTATAAAAATACACTGGAGCAAAAATAGTGGAAATATTGTCTTTGGTGATGTTTGCACTGGTTTGCATTGTACTACTTTGTGGTTATCCGGTGGCGTACGCGCTTGCAGGCACATCATTATTATTCGCCGGTATTGGTGTATTGTTTGATGTATTTGATATGGCTTATTTGCACGCATTGCCAAATCGAATCTACGGCATTATGACCAATCCTACATTGTTGGCAGTTCCTTTATTTATTTTCATGGGTGTTACGCTGGAAAAGTCGCAAGTTGCAGAAAAATTGCTGGCGGCGATGGCGCAGTTGTTTGGCCGTTTTCGGGCGGGAATGGCGGTGTCGGTTGTATTGGTAGGCATGTTAATGGCGGCCAGCACAGGTATTGTAGGTGCAACTGTTGTGACTATGGGCTTAATGTCATTGCCGGTAATGTTAAAAAAAGGCTATTCTCCTCAGCTGGCGACCGGCACAATTTGTGCCACAGGAACACTGGGACAAATTATTCCTCCGTCTATCGCTCTGGTATTGCTGGGAGATGTTATTTCCAATGCCTATCAGCAGTCGCAACTGGATTTAGGCATTTTCTCACCCGAATCTGTTTCGGTTGGGGATTTATTTATGGGGGCAATTTTACCCGGTATGTTACTGGTTGTCGGGTATCTGCTGTATATCCTTTTTCTGGCGTTTAAATCCAGTAGTCAGCTTCCCTCAAAAGATACTCATCGTTCTGCACAAGTTGGCTCATCTTCATTGTTTAACGCTTTGTTTGCGCCTTTGTTCCTGATTTTAATTGTGCTCGGTACCATACTCACGGGGTATGCGACACCAACTGAGGCATCTGGAGTTGGCGCTTGTGGTGCCTTGTTGATCGCAGTGATGAACAAACAATTGTCATTCAAACGTCTACAGGAAATTTGCCTGTCAACATTGACCTCCACTTCGATGGTTTTCATGATTTTAATTGGTGCTGCTGTGTTTTCTCTTGTCTTTCGGGGTTTTGGTGGCGAAGAACTAATAAATGATGTTTTTGAACAATTACCCGGTGGTAAGTGGAGCGCAATTTTATTGGTTATGCTGGTAATATTTTTACTTGGGTTTATTCTGGATTTTATCGAAATCACTTTTGTGGTTGTACCTTTAGTCGCACCTGTTTTGTTAGCAATGGATATTAATCCGGTGTGGCTGGGTATTATGATTGCCATTAATCTTCAAACTTCTTTTTTAACTCCTCCTTTTGGTTTTGCACTATTTTATTTAAGAGGGGTTGCGCCTGAATCGGTTAAAACAGTTGCTATTTACCGAGGTGTGTTGCCTTATATTTTAATCCAACTGACAGTATTGGTAATGTTGGCAATATGGCCGGAACTTGCGACCTGGTTACCACAACAACTTAGTCAATAAGGTACTGTTTACTAACAACTTAAAGGGATAAGTATGAAATTGAATCGTATCATGATAATGGCGGGTTTAGGTTTAATAGTAACGCTATTATCAGCCTGTGGTGATAAACAATCTCAAGCACAAAATAGCAGCGCTAAAGAGCAGCAGACCTTCGAGTGGAAATTGGTGACCACCTGGCCGAAAAACTTTCCGGGACTGGGTCATGCACCAGAAGAATTTGCTCAAAAAGTGCGAAAAATGTCCAATGGACGTCTGAAAATAAAAGTTTACGGAGCCGGTGAGTTAGTACCTGCTTTGGAAGTTTTTGATGCCGTGTCGCAAGGCACGGCAGAAATGGGGCATGCTGCAGCTTACTATTGGAAAGGCAAAATGCCAGCGGCACAGATTTTTGGTGCCATTCCATTTGGTATGAACGCGCAGGAAGTTAATGGCTGGTTGCGCTATGGAGGCGGTCTTAAGTTGTGGCGGGATCTATATAAACCCTTTGGTGTTATTCCATTTCCAGGTGGTAATACCGGGGTACAGATGGCCGGTTGGTTTAAAAAGCCCATTACCAGCCTTGAGGATTTTCAAGGCGTGAAAATGCGTATTCCTGGCTTGGGTGGTGAGGTGTTGAAAAAAGTCGGTGGAATTCCTGTTTCACTGAGTGGAGGCGAAATTTTCACTTCTCTGCAAAGTGGTGCCATTGATGCGACAGAGTGGGTAGGCCCATATAATGATTTAGCATTTGGTTTATATAAAGCCGCAGATTATTACTACTATTCCGGATGGCATGAACCTGGCTCAGTACTGGAGTTTGAGGTTAACCAAAAAGCTTATGAAAGTTTACCTGCTGACTTACAGGAAATTGTTGCCACCGCTGCGCAGGCTGTTAATGCCGACATGCTGGACGAATATACAGCGCGGAATAATATGGCCATGCAAACACTGATTGATAAACATCAGGTAAATTTGTTGCCATTGCCAGCCGATGTGATTGTTGCTTTAAAAAATGCCACAGTGGAAGTGATGAAAGAACAATCAGAAGCTGATCCGCAGTTTGACAATATATACCGAGCGTATGTGGCTTTTCAGAAAGGTGTAAGTGCTTATCACCATATTTCTGAAGTAACTTACTACCGAAACCGGGATGATGTTCACTAGGGTCTGTTGATCTTTGTTGTATGAATTTTGTTCTAACTAAACGCTTTTTAATCGCGGCGCTTATTTGCAGGCCTAATGGATTAAGTCAAAAATAAGCAACAAAGAGTAAAAAGTGTTTAAGACGAACCCTTCGGGCAACGTTTGCGCGGCATCTCTACTGCTTCAGCACTCATTCATGTAGAACAACTACACCACAATCGTGCTTCATTGTTTAAATACCGCGCAACTCGTTGCAAAAGTATACAGTAAAGATCAACAGACCCTAACAGTTAATAAGCTTTGTGAAACAAAGTTTAGCTGTTCAGAGTTGTTTATTAAATTTGCGCCCTTAAAATGGGCGCAATTTTTATGTAGGGAATAACCAAATGATTATTAAACCGAAAATTCGCGGTTTTATTTGTACCACCACGCATCCTGTGGGTTGTGAGCACAATGTAAAAGAACAAATAGAGTTAACCAAAACCAAAGGCAAAATTAACAATGGCCCTAAGCGGGTATTGGTGATTGGTGCGTCCAGTGGTTATGGACTGTCGTCCAGAATAGCTGCTGCATTTGGTTGTGATGCTGCCACCATTGGTGTGTTTTTCGAAAAGCCGGGCACAGAGAAAAAGCCTGGAACCGCTGGTTGGTACAACGCCGCAGCATTTGATAAGGCAGCAAAAGAAGCCGGTCTGTATGCTAAAAGCATTAATGGCGATGCCTTTTCAAATGAAGCGCGCGACAAGGTTATTGAGTTAATCAAAGCTGACTTAGGTCAGATTGATATGGTGGTTTATTCACTGGCCTCTCCGGTACGTAAATTACCAGACAGTGGAGAAGTGATCCGTTCGGTATTAAAACCAATAGGCGAACCATACCGCTCAACCGCAATTGATACTAATCGTGATGTGATTATTGATGCTGAAATTGAACCCGCTACTGAAGAAGAAATTGCAGCGACAGTTACCGTAATGGGTGGTCAGGACTGGGAATTATGGATGCAGGCATTAAGCGACGCCGGTGTATTGGCAGACGGTGCACGCAGTGTTGCTTACTCATATATTGGTTCAGATATTACCTGGCCAATTTATTGGCATGGCGCATTAGGTAAAGCGAAGGAAGATTTAGATCGCGCGGCTAACGCGATTGATGGCAACCTCAGCCAGACTGGCGGTGGTGCCAATGTTGCCGTATTGAAATCTGTTGTGACACAAGCGTCCTCTGCTATCCCGGTTATGCCACTTTATTTATCCATGGTCTTTAAAGTGATGCGCGAAAAAGGCATTCACGAAGGCTGTATGGAACAAATTTATCGTTTGTTTGCTGAGCGTTTGTATAACGAATCTAACCCGGCAGAATTAACTGACGATAAAAATCGTTTACGTGTTGATGACTGGGAATTACGTGAAGACGTGCAGCAGGCGTGTCGTGATTTATGGCCAAAAGTGACAGATGATAACTTGTTCGATGAAACTGATTATCAGCTATACAAAGATGAATTTTTGAAACTGTTTGGATTTGGCCTTGCGTCGGTTGATTATGATGCAGAAGTGGATCCAGTAGTCGATTTTGACGTTGAAGCACTCTAACGTTAAAAAATACATCAAAAATATAAATAAGCCGTCTCTTTGACGGCTTTTGCATTTTCAAAATGCTTCATTTTTTGTCACAATACAGCGCCAAAAAAATCGTGATGTTATGGCGATTAACTGCTGTAAAAATCATCAATCAAGTATTTGTTGCGTAAAAAATACGTTAAAAGCAGCAAATAAATCGCATAAACAATAATTTGCGTGGCGAAGTTTCTCCCATTAATGCTAAAATTCCATGCTTAAATAGGGGTTTTTAGAGCTAACAGGCAAAGATTATTACTGATAAAAGGCGTGGACTTTTATCAGACTGAGCAGAATTCGAATCTTTTTTAATTTAAGAGTAGTGCGACTGCATATGATAAAAATCAAAGAAGGCATGGACCTCCCACTCGAGGGGGCTCCCATTCAGGAAATCCAGGATGGTAACGCGGTAACCCGTGTTGCTGTGCTCGGAGAAGAGTATGTGGGCATGCGGCCCACTATGCATGTTCAGGTCGGTGATAAAGTAAAAAAAGGTCAGGTTCTTTTTGAAGATAAAAAGAATCCAGGCGTTAAGTTTACTGCACCAGCTGCCGGAACTGTATCTGAAATTAATCGTGGCCAGAAGCGTGTTTTGCAATCGGTTGTGATTGATATTGAAGGTGATGAACAACTTACCTTTGATGCCAGTGCAGATATCAGCAGCTTACAAGCTGAACAAATTCAGACTACCCTGGTTGAATCAGGCTTATGGACAGCTATTCGTACACGTCCTTACAGCAAGGTTCCAGCTATTGGCAGCAAGCCTCATTCCATTTTCATTAGCGTGATGGATACTAACCCGCTGGCAGCAGACCCGACAGTGATCATTACTCAGCGTCAGGCTGATTTTGCCAATGGTTTACAGGTATTAGCCAAATTAACTGATGGCAAGCTGTTCGTAAACAAAGCGCCAGGTGCGACGGTTGATACAGGCAGCGTTAAAGCTGAAGTTAATGAGTTCGCTGGCCCTCACCCGGCTGGTTTAGTGGGCACGCATATCCATTTTCTGGATAGCGCCGGTGCTGCTAAAACAGTTTGGCATGTGGGTTATCAGGATGTTATAGCCATTGGCCACTTGTTTACTACCGGTGAGATTGATAGCTCTCGTGTGGTTGCCATTGCTGGGCCAGCTGCGTCTAAACCGCGTTTAGTTAAAACGTTGAATGGTGCAAGCACTGAACAATTACTAACAGGTGAAACCAAAGACGGTGAAGTACGTGTTATTTCTGGTTCTGTTCTGCACGGTCATAATGCAGCTGGTGTTCACGGTTATATCGGTCGTTACCACAACCAAATTTCATTGGTGATGGAAGGTCGTGAAAAAGTATTGTTTGGTTGGCTTCGTGGTGGTTCAGACCAGCACTCTGTGACGCGTGCCTATTTAGGTCACTTGTCTCCGAAGCGTTTGTTTAATATGACCACAACAACTAATGGTTCAGAACGTTCTATGGTGCCAATCGGTAACTACGAGCGCATTATGCCGTTAGATATTCTTCCCACATTATTATTACGTGACATTATCTCTGGTGACACTGACAGTGCTCAGGCAATGGGGTGTTTAGAACTGGATGAAGAAGATTTGGCACTATGTACTTATGTTTGCCCCGGCAAATATGACTACGCGCCATTGTTGCGTGATTGCTTGACTACGATTGAGAAGGAAGGGTAATCCATGAGCTTGAAAGATTACTTAGAAAAAATCGAGCCGAATTTCGAGCCGGGCGGTAAGTACGAAAAATGGTATGCGCTGTATGAAGCTGCTGCGACTATTTTCTATACCCCAGGTAAAGTCAATAAATCGACGACTCACGTAAAAGACAGCATCGATTTAAAACGTATTATGATCATGGTGTGGATGGCAACATTCCCGGCTATGTTCTACGGCATGTACAACGTAGGTTTGCAAGCCAATACCGCTATCATGGCTGGCGCTACTTTGCCAGATATGTGGCAAGCTGCTTTATTCAGCGCGTTTGGCGGTGAATTAGGTCAGAGTGCCAGCGGTTTAATGTTGTTCTTCTACGGCGCCTGTTTTTATCTTCCTATTTATGCCACCACATTTATTGTGGGTGGTTTCTGGGAAGTGTTATTTGCTTCTATTCGTAAACATGAAGTGAACGAAGGTTTCTTTGTAACTTCGGTACTGTTCTCTCTGACATTGCCTGCTACTGTGCCTTTATGGCAAGTGGCGCTGGGTATTTCATTTGGTGTCGTCATCGCCAAGGAAATTTTCGGTGGAACCGGTCGTAACTTCTTGAACCCTGCTTTATCAGGTCGTGCATTCTTATATTTCGCTTATCCAGCTTATATGTCGGGTGATGCAATCTGGACTGCTGCTGATGGTTTCTCTGGTGCAACTTTCCTGGGTCAGGCGGCGTTAGGTAACGTAACGGACTGGAGTATGAATGCTGAATGGTGGAATGCGTTTTATGGTTCTATTCAGGGCTCTGTTGGTGAAACCTCCACATTAGCATTGTTAATTGGTGGTTTGTTCATCATGTATATGCGAATTGCATCCTGGCGCATTGTTGGTGGTGTTATGGCTGGCATGATCGTGTTTGCTACCTTGTTAAACATGATTGGCAGCAGCACTAACCCAATGTTTGCTATGCCTTGGTACTGGCATTTGGTAACAGGTGGTTTTGCCTTTGGTATGTTGTTTATGGCGACCGACCCTGTATCTGCATCATTTACCAACAAAGGTAAATGGGCATACGGTGCATTAATTGGTTTTATGTGTGTGATGATCCGTGTACTTAACCCGGCCTTCCCTGAAGGTATGATGTTAGCCATTCTGTTCGCTAACCTTTGGGCTCCATTATTCGACTATTTTGTCGCACAAGGCAATATCAAACGGAGGGTTGCTCGTGTCAGCCAATAAAGAAACATTAGGTAAAACTTTAGGTGTCGTTTTAGCTGTTTGTTTAGTTTGTTCTGTTATTGTTTCTGGCGCAGCGGTTGGATTGCGTTCTTTGCAACAACACAACGCAATGTTGGATAAACAAACCAACATCCTTGAAGCAGCTGATTTACTGGATAAAGCCAATGGTGATATTGCCGGTACCTTCAAAAAGTTTGTAGAAATTCGCTATGTAGATTTAAGCACTGGTGAATATGTTGAAAAGCCATCTACTAACTTTGATATGTATAAAGCAGCTAAAAAGCCTGACATGAGTACTGCATTAGATGGCAGCCCAGCAGGTTTCAAACGTGTCGCAAATGTGGCTAGCGTTTATCTGGTTAAAGATGAAGCTGGCAATACAACCCGTGTGGTACTGCCAATTCACGGTAGTGGTTTATGGGATCTGATGTACGCCTTCCTGGCAGTTGACGTTGATGGTGCAACGGCGCGTAACCTGGTTTACTACCAGCAAAAAGAAACGCCGGGATTAGGTGGTGAAGTTCAGAATCCAGCGTGGAAGGCGAAGTGGGATGGTAAAAAGCTGTTTAAAGATGGCAAAGTGGCTATCAAAGTGGTGAAAAATGCCAGCTCAAATGACCCATACACTGTGGACGCTCTGTCTGGCGCAACCTTAACCAGTAATGGTGTGCAACATCAGCTTGATTTCTGGTTAGGTGAGCAAGGCTTTGGTCCTTACCTGAAAAATCTTAAGCGAGGTTAATCATGGCTAATACTAAAGAATTGAAAAAGGTATTGTTCGGGCCGATCCTCGACAATAACCCAATTGCATTACAGGTACTGGGTATCTGTTCTGCTCTGGCAATTACCACTAAGCTGGAAACAGCATTAGTGATGGGGTTAGCACTTACCTCGGTAACGGCTTTCTCTAACTTGTTTATTTCGATTATTCGTAACGCTATTCCGTCAAGTGTACGTATTATTGTGCAAATGACGATTATTGCGTCGTTGGTAATCGTGGTAGACCAAATTCTTAAAGCATACTCTTACGAAATTTCTAAACAGCTATCGGTGTTTGTTGGTTTGATTATTACCAACTGTATCGTAATGGGTCGTGCAGAAGCTTACGCTATGAAAAATCCGCCGTTAATGAGTTTTATGGACGGTATTGGTAATGGTCTGGGTTATGCCTTCATTCTTATGGTTGTCGGTACAATCAAGGAACTGTTTGGCTTCGGTACGATTTTAGGATTCGAAGTCTTTACTGTTATTCAGAATGGCGGATGGTATCAACCAAATGGTTTATTAATTCTTCCGTTCAGTTCGTTCTTCTTAATCGGTGGCATGATTTGGGCTATCCGTACCTTTAAGAAAGACCAGGTAGAGGCGAAGGAGTAAGTCATGGAACATTATTTAAGTTTATTTGTTCGCTCTATTTTTATCGAGAACATGGCGTTGTCTATGTTCCTGGGAATGTGTACTTTCCTGGCGGTATCGAAAAAAGTAAAAACAGCGATGGGCTTGGGGGTTGCGGTTGTTGTGGTACTGGGTATCTCAGTTCCGGCTAACCAAATTATTTACACTACCTTTCTGGCTCCAGGCGCGTTGGAATGGGCTGGTTTCCCTGAAACTGATCTGAGCTTCCTTAACTTCCTGACCTTTATCGGGGTTATCGCAGCATTAGTTCAGATTTTAGAAATGGCTCTGGATAAGTTTTTCCCTGCGTTATACAACGCTCTGGGTATCTTCCTGCCTTTGATTACCGTTAACTGTGCCATTTTCGGTGGAGTTGCTTTTGCTGTTCAGCGTGAGTATTTGCTGGGCGAAAGTATTGTATACGGTATTGGTAGTGGCCTGGGTTGGGCACTGGCAATTACTTTGTTGGCTGCCGTGCGCGAAAAACTGAAATACGCAGACATTCCTGATGGACTGCGTGGTCTGGGTTCAGTATTTATGATTGCGGGTCTGATGGCATTAGGCTTCCAGTCATTTACTGGTATTGCACTGTAATAAACGGCCACTGGAGTATTACTAAATGAATCAAATAGAAATAGCCCTTGGCGTTGGCATGTTTATCGCCATCGTTGTGGTACTGGTAATGGTAATCATGTTTGCCAAATCAAAACTGGTACCAGAAGGCGAAGTGACTATCAGCATCAACGGTGATCCGGAAAAAGCCATTACTGCGCAACCGGGTGACAAATTATTAGGCGCTTTAGCCAATGCTGGTATTTTTGTATCATCAGCTTGTGGTGGTGGTGGCTCATGTGGTCAGTGTCGTGTTGACATTAAATCGGGTGGGGGAGAAATCCTTCCAACTGAATTAGATCACATCAGTAAGCGTGAAGCTAAACATGGTTGCCGTTTATCCTGTCAGGTAGCTATTAAGCAGGATATGGAAATTGAGCTTGAAGAAGAAATCTTTGGTATCAAAAAGTGGGAATGTGAAGTTATCAGTAACGATAACAAAGCTACCTTTATCAAAGAATTGAAGCTGAAAATTCCTGAAGGTGAAGTGGTTCCGTTCCGTGCTGGTGGTTACATTCAGATTGAAGCGCCTGCGCACCATGTTAAATATAAAGATTTTGATGTACCGGAAGAGTATCGTAAAGACTGGAATCACTTTGGTTTCTTTGATATTGAATCAAAAGTTGATGACGAAACTATTCGTGCTTACTCAATGGCAAACTACCCGGAAGAGAAAGGTATTATTATGTTGAACGTGCGTATCGCTACGCCGCCACCTAATAATCTGTCTCTGCCTGCAGGTAAAATGTCATCTTATATCTGGAGCCTTAAGCCTGGCGATAAAGTGACAATTTCTGGTCCGTTTGGTGAATTCTTCGCTAAAGAAACCGATGCAGAAATGGTCTTTGTTGGTGGTGGTGCAGGTATGGCGCCAATGCGCTCTCACATTTTCGACCAATTACGTCGTCTTAAATCTAACCGCAAGATGAGTTTCTGGTACGGTGCCCGTTCTAAGCGTGAAATGTTCTATGTGGAAGATTTCGATGAACTGGCGTCTGAGAATGACAACTTCGAATGGCACGTTGCTCTTTCTGACCCTCAGCCAGAAGACAACTGGGAAGGTTACACTGGCTTTATTCACAATGTATTGCTGGAAAATTATCTGAAAGATCATCCGGCACCAGAAGATTGTGAATTCTATATGTGTGGTCCACCTATGATGAATGCCGCCGTTATTAACATGCTTAAAGATTTAGGTGTGGAAGACGAAAATATCCTGTTGGATGATTTTGGTGGTTAATTCCAGATAATGTATTTTAAAAGGGCAGATTACTGCCCTTTTTTATGTCTCTTTGATAGGTAAAAGAATGAAATTCAAACTGGGTTTTACAGGTCTGATTTTAAGCCTGTTATTGCTAAGTGCATGTCAGCCAGCCACTGAAGGTGTGGTTGCCATTGAAGGTAAAACCATGGGTACCACTTATCATATTAAGTGGGTTCCAACGGATAACAGCCCGTCAGTGACTGCAATGCAAACAGAAATCGATCAGGCGTTGGTGAAAGTGAACAAAGAAATGTCCACTTATGATCCAAACTCTGAGCTTTCTGTGTTTAATCAAAGCCCTGCGGGCGAAGCGATGACAGTGTCAGATGGCACCGCAACTGTGATTAAAGAAGCTAAGCGCTTAGGTGAACTTACTGGCGGTGTTCTTGATGTTACGGTAGGCCCTCTGGTGAATTTGTGGGGGTTCGGACCTCAGGCCAGACCAGAAACGATTCCTGCGCCTGATGTGATTGCTGAAGCCAAAAGTCGTACAGGTTTAAAATATCTGCGTATCGATGGTAATCAGCTGAGTAAAAGCCACGAGGACTTGTATGTGGATTTATCGACCATTGCCAAAGGTTATGGCGTCGATGTGGTTGCTGATATTTTGCATGCCCATGGCGTAGAGAGTTATCTGGTGGAAATTGGCGGTGAAATGCGTCTTGCTGGTACTAAACCCGGTGCGGTGGAATGGAGAGTTGCGGTAGAAAAACCAGTAAGCTCTGAGCGCTCTGTGGCGCAGATTATTGGTGTTGGTAACAATGCGGTTGCGACTTCGGGTGATTATCGCAACTATTTTGAGCAGGATGGTATTAGATATTCACACATTATCGACCCGACAACCGGTTACCCTATTCAGCATAATTTGGTGTCGGTTACCGTTGTGCATCCTTCATGTATGACCGCAGATGGTCTGGCTACCGCGATTGATGTGATGGGGTATGAAAAGGGTCTGGCTTTTGCAGAAAAAAATAATCTGGCTGTCCTGCTGATTACCCGAGAAAATGACGGCTTTAAGTCGTATACTAGCAAGCAGTTTGAGCCTTATTTACGTTAGTTTTTTGCATTTGGAGCAGTTGTGAATACGTTTATTTTAGCTTTTGTTTTTTTTGTAGTGGTCGTTGCAGCAATGGCGATTGGATATATCCTGCAAAAAAAATCGATTTCTGGTAGTTGTGGTGGTTTGGGCGCCTTGGGTATTGAAAAAGCCTGTGACTGTCCTGAGCCCTGTGACCGCAAAAAAGCCAGACTGGAAAAAGAAGCTGCTCGTGCTGAAAAACTTAAGCAATGGAAGCAGGACCAAATTCTGTAGCAGAGTGTTTGCTTTATTTCGCTAATAACTAGCGTTCAGAAGAAGAAAAGCCGGAGTCATTTTATGTTACTCCGGCTTTTTATTATTTGCTGCGAGCGGCGATACTTTTTCGAATCAGCGGCCCTATCGTCAAGCCCTGTACAATAATTGAAAAAATCACTACTACATAAGTCATGATAATCATCAGGTTATGTACATCCGTGCCGTTGGGTAATAAGGTGCCTGATGGTATGGATGCGGCCATGGCTAACGCCAGTCCGCCGCGTAACCCTCCCCAGGTTAAAATACGTACTGAATTTAAGTCATACTCTCTGAAGCGGCGAAACACCAGATATGGGCTTGCGACACTGACAAAACGTGCAAAGAGCACAATGGGTACCATTAATAAGCCGAGACCAATTTCGCCCAGCGTTAATGGCATAGTGACCAGCAATAAACCAATCAATAGAAACAGCAGCGCATTCAAAAAATAATCGGTGGCGTGCCAAAAACTTTTGACATATTTGGTTGCAGAAATACCGGTGCGTTTCGATGCTTTAGAGCGAGTTATATTGCCCATTAAAATGCCACAGGTCACCATGGCTAACGCACCTGATATCTCAAGCAGGTTGGCGGTGGCAAAACCTGCGGATGGCACCATCAGCGTTACCAGTAAACGGATATTGGCATCTTTACTGTTAATCACCAGAAAATGTCCAATCACCGTCAGCAGCAAACCAAATGCAACACCACCAAGGGCGTCTTTTAAGAATAGTTCCCCCACACTGGCAAAACTTGGTTCGACACCTGAAAATGCCACGGCAAAAATAGTGGTAAATATGACCAGCCCTACGCCGTCATTAAATAAAGATTCACCTTCAACCTGAATCGCAATGTTTGGTGGTGCTTTCATTTGTTTGATAATGGCCAGTACTGCGATGGGGTCTGTAGGGCTAATGAGTGCGCCAAATAGCAGACAATAGATAAAAGGCACTTGCCAGCCGACTAATGCCATAAGCCACTGGCTAATAAAACCAATCATGAAAGTCGACAGCAAGGTCGAGAATAATACCAGTGTAGTAATTTCCCAGCGTTGATTACGTAATGCGCGTAAATCGATTTCCAATGCGCCGGCAAACAACAAAAAGCCCAGCATGCCTTTAAGCAGCAACTGATTAAAATCCAGTTCAGTTACCACCTCAGTGATAGCTAAAGCTGTTTTATCTCCCAGTAAAGATACCGCGAGAATTAATAACAGAGATATCACCACTGAACCTGTGGTGATGGCGATGGTGGTTTGAAGTTTAAGGACATATTGATTGGCAAAAGCAATCAGGATGGCTAAGGCAGACAAAAAGCACAGCAAGTACCAGGCACTCATTACGAATTCCTAAAGTTAACAGTAAAAAGGTAGCGCCAGCATTTATTATGATTGAGGGTACAAATGATTATTGCTAAGGGCAGCGTATTGTAACGTTGGGCGACAGTTTAGTCAGTGAATTACTGGGTTGATAGTATAAATTTTACGAATATTTTATGACTTCAGCCTGTTTAAATTATAACTAAGTGAGTTGCCATCCATATGTTGCTCATGTACATTATCATCAAATGACAGCGTTGTCATTTTGTGGGGTGGCTGGACTGTTATTTTACTTATCAGTGTTAAGCAGTAGTGGAAAACAGGTAGCCGCTAAATATAAAAAGCATGTACAACATGTATCTACCGGAGAGTAAAATGCAACAAACAATAAGAAAACAACGGGTTGCAGCAATTGATGTACTCAGGGGATTAACCATTGCGCTAATGATTCTGGTCAATACCCCAGGTTCCTGGAGTTATGTCTATCCCCCGTTTTTGCACGCTGACTGGAGCGGTGCAACTCCTACCGATATGGTTTTTCCTTTTTTCTTGTTTATTGTCGGCGCAGCAATGTTTTATTCATTGTCTTCCGCACGGGAGAGCGGCCTTATCCCCTGGGCAAAAATTTGTAAACGTGCCGTGCTGTTATTTTTAATTGGTTTGTTTTTAAATATTTTGCCGTTTGATACCGCACCTGAAAATGTGCGTATTCTTGGCGTCCTGCAGCGTATCGCCATTTGTTATTTTATCGGTGCTATTCTGATCCTTACGCTAAATACCAGACAACTTGTTATTGCCAGCGTTGGGATCTTACTTGGCTACTGGTTGGTGATGACTTTGGGGAGTGATAATCCTTATGCACTGGAAAGTAATCTGGTAAGACAAATTGATTTAGCGATTTTAGGTGCATCACATTTGTGGAAAGGCAAAGGACTGGCATTTGATCCGGAAGGATTATTAAGCAGCTTGCCAGCAACGGTAACATTGTTAAGTGGATATCTGAGTACCTGGTGGTTGGCGCAAACTCCGGAGCCCATGCAACAAATCAAAAAACTGTTAACTGCGGCAGTCCCATTAATTGTACTGGCTTTAATCTGGCACCAGTGGCATCCGATTAATAAAAGCTTATGGACCGGGTCATTTGTTATGTTAACCGCAGGTGTGGCGATGTGTGTGCTGGCTGTGATCATTTGGGCATGGGAATTAATGGGAGTGCGAAGAGGGCTGGAATTTTTCCGTATTTATGGCAGTAATCCTTTGGTGGTCTATGTGTGTTCAGGTTTGATCGCGATTACATTGGGGGAAGTGTTAACTGCTGAATACCAGGGCAAAACAACCAGTATGTACCATTATTGTTTCCAGTTACTCAACCAGTTTATGGCACCCAAAAATGCTTCGTTGTTATTTGCGTTAATCGTGGTAAGTGTTTTGTATCTACTGGCCAGATTTCTTGATCACAAGAAGTGGTTTGTGAAACTGTAAATAACTTTTTATCCAATTCATATTCGGCCGACTTTGCATTTTTGCAAGTCGGCTTTTTTGTTTCTGATATTTGAAAAATGCTGACTTTTTTATCACATTTTAATGGGGCAATAGTTCAGTCTTTACACAGCTTGCCGACATAGTCATCATGGGCAAGGGGAAAAAATAACAAAAATAACAATAGGATACTCAAATGACGTGGTTAAAAAAATCAATTAGCAGTCGCTTAATTGCCGGTGTTGTTGCCAGTCTGGCAGTTTTATTTATTCTCTATGGCGTATGGCAGATTAGTCAGGTTAAACGCGTCACAACTCAGAATGTGCAGGCTGATATTCAGCAACTTGTGAAGTTTAGTGCTAGCGAAATCAAAGGTTTTTTTGAAGCCAAGGGACAAATTATTCACAGTGTGTTTGCCAGCCCGCAAGTACTTGACTGGTTTGATCAATACAATGAGCGTGGTAGTTTCATCGCGAATGATTCAGGATATCAGTCCATCCAGCAGTATTTTAAATTTTTCTCTGAGCAGGATAACGCAATAAAAAGTGTCTTTTTTGGTTCGGCTAATACCTTTGAATATTTTGACTTAAATGGACGTTATGATGGTGATCCTAATTATTACACCAACAAACGTCCCTGGTGGAGTGAAACCCAGCAGAAAAAGAGTCTGTATGTATCAGATCCGGCAGTAGATGCCAACGACGGCTCCATTTCAGCCACCATTAAAACAGTGGTAAAGCATAATGGCCGGTTTATTGGTATTGGTGGTATGGATATTTTGATCAGTACCATAGGACAAAAGTTGCTGGGAAAAATTAAATATCAACAGCTAGGCAATGCCTTTTTAGTCACTGAAAAAGGTGTACTGGTTTATTTTCCCGGCTTTAGTGATGCCTTCCCTCCCGGAAGTGATATGTCGATGGTGGATAAAAAATTTAGTGATACTGAAGGCTTTTCTGCCCTTAAGTCACTGACCTCAAACCAGGCACATGGCATAGCGACGGTAAGTTGGAAAGGGGAAAATTACCGGGTGATATTTGATGAGGTGACCAGTGATTATCCCAGCATGAACTGGAAGCTGGGTTTTATGGTGCCAGACTCTGTGATCTCCGAGCCGATTAATAACGCTGTATTATCATCGGGCGTTATTCTAATCGTTATGCTGGCTATTATTGCCGTCATTGTCAGTGTCATTGTAAAGCCGGTGTTGCAACCGCTAAAAAACATGTTATCGGCCATGCGGGATATTTCTCATGGCGAAGGCGATCTGACCAAACGTATTCATGTTAACCGTGAAGATGAAACTGGGCAGCTTGCTGCTGAATTTAATACTTTTATGGATAAAATTCAGGGCCTGGTAAGTCAGGCTAAAGATATTGTCACTGAAGTACTTGATGTGACTGAAACTGTGTCGCGAATTACCGAGCATAATGTGTCGCTTGCCAATAATGAAAAGTCGGAAATTGAAACAGTGGCAAAAGCGAGTCAGGAAATGGCCGAAACCAGTCGTAATGTGTCCAGCAGCGCTGAAGGAGCGATGAATGTTTCGGACAAAGTTAAGCAACAAATGGATAAAGGCAATAATGTTGTTGCATCGGCAGTGGACAATATTCACCAGTTATCTGAGCAAATTGAACAATCTGTCAGTGTTGTCACCGCACTGGAAAATGAAACTGACAAAATTGGTGAAGTGTTAGAAGTGATCAGTGCCATTACTGAACAAACCAATTTACTGGCGCTCAATGCGGCAATTGAGGCTGCGCGAGCAGGTGAGCAAGGGAGAGGGTTTGCGGTTGTAGCCGATGAAGTACGTACACTGGCACAACGCACTCAGGAATCGACCAGTCATATTCAGGACATAATTCGCACGCTACAACAAACTGCCAGCGATGCCAGTAAAGCAATGCATGCCAGTAATACACAAGTAGAAAGTGGTGTGAAACAAGTTTCGGAAATTCAATTAGTGTTAAAAGATGCTATGAAGGCGATCGATGATATTCAGCAACAAATGCACAGTATCGGTGCGGCCAACACACAGCAGGCAACCATTGCAGAAAATGTCGCGCGTAATGTGGCTCATGTGAAAGAACTGGCGGATGAGTCGGTTAATGAAAGTCAGGACGTGGAATCGAGTATCCATCAATTACGTAAGTTATCGTCAGGGCTGGATAAGGTTGTGAAACAGTTCCGCGTTTAGGAAAGTGCTAACTTTCCTTATAATTGTTAAATTATTGTTTATTTTAATTTGTTCTAAACCGCTAAATGTGTCCGATAGTCTGTTGGGTACATTCCTTTCTATACAGGCACTAGTAATGTTTTTAAAGCGTTTCACCGTTGCATTAGATTATAAAACCCCCAATATGCCGCCAAATAAAAACTATTGATTAATTTTTACACTTAAAATACGCTCTGAATGTTAACAAAATGTAAGCGCTTCCATTTATTAAAATGAAAGCGCTTACATAATAATTAAAAACATAAAAATACGTTAGGTAGGAGAGCAATATGAAAATGAAATTTTTAATAGGAGCGGCAATTTTGCTGGCTAGTAGTCAAAGTATGGCCGGTGCAATTATCAATGGCGATATCGCCAATTCATGCAGTTTAAATGGCTGGGAAACGGATACCGATGGATTAGGTCCAGGTGGAAGTAATGACTTCACTATCGTTGGTAGTGCGCCTGATTGCAGTATTGCAATCAATGTGGATTACTGGGGGGCAAATTTCACGGATGTTTTCTTTGCTAATACGCTTTACCAGAACCTGGCTCTATCCGCGGCTGCAGACAGCACTTTTTTATTAAGTTTTGATTTTTCCGTTGACAGTGAATTAACCAGCGCTGATGCGGGGTTTATAGCTGATTATTTTGCTATTGGTTTTGGTGATGGAACCGGTAGTTTATTTGACCAATACCGCAAGCCTGGCTATCTGGTTGCGCCAACCGATATTGATGGGATTAATCAATATAGTTTTTCATTTGAGTTGGATAATTCCTGGGTAAATCAGGCTGGCTGGGCGTTGGAGTTTCAGGTACTACCAGGATTTGATAACAATACTTTAATGGGAGATTTTGCTGGCTCATCGCTTTATCTGCAAAACGTTAGTTTGAATGAGGTTCCTAATGCAACGGTAGACGAAGCCCCAGTTTTGGCATTTTTTGCTTTGGGTCTGGGCTTAATGGCGTGGCGTCGAAACAATAGTCAACAAATCTCAAGGAATGAGCCATGAATAATAAAGTATTGTTAAAAAGTGCTATTGCTCTTGGCTGTGGTATTGCATCGTCATTCGTCAGTGCAGATTGGATGACGGTAGAGCAGAGTATTCAAATAGATACTGCCAGACCAACCGTGGATCGTGTTAATCGTCAGTATTCAGTGCTGGTTACGGTTAGCAACCCAACAGATTCAGAGATCACAGGTCCATTTAGACTGGTATTAAAAAATCCTACTCTGGCGGTGCAAAATGCGGATGGTATAACGAGTGAAGGCGACAGTTATATCGATATTAGTATTGAGTCGATAGCGTCAGGCGGTACTACATCAGTTGCTGTTAAATTCCCGCTGACCCGGGCACGCATTCAGTTCACCGCAGAATTGCAGCAAGATGTGCCTGCATCGGGCTGGACTATGGTGTGGAACGATGAATTCGATGGCACTGAAGTTGATACTGATAAATGGGGCTACGAAGTGAACTGCTGGGGTGGTGGTAACGGTGAGCAACAATGTTATACCGACCGTCCGGTCAACTCATGGGTAGATAATGGATTGCTCACCATCAAAGCACAACGTGAAACCTTTACTGGTCCTGCTGAAGTAGAAGGGGACATGAGCAATACCGCGACGTTGCCATATACTTCTGCACGCTTGCGTACTAAATATAAAGGTGACTGGACATACGGACGTTTTGAAATCCGTGCAAAATTGCCTTATGGGCAGGGAACCTGGCCGGCAATCTGGATGTTACCCACCGATTACGTCTATGGTGGTTGGGCGTCATCTGGCGAAATTGACATCATGGAAGCGGTTAACTTAAAAGCAAATTCTGATGAAGCTGGTGTACCAGAAAATACGCCAGAAGCGCGCACGCACGGAACGTTACATTACGGAAATGTATGGCCGGGTAATGTGTCGTCAGGTGCACCATATAAACTTCCAAATGGTGCCAATCCCGCCGATAATTTCCATGAATATGCACTGGAGTGGGAAAAAGGTGAAATCCGCTGGTACGTTGATGGTGTGCACTTTGCGACACATCGTGCATCGGGTTGGTATAACCAGTATAAAAATGAGGAAGGGCTAACGGTTAATGGTGAAGAAGATGCGCCATTCAATGAACGCTTCCACATGTTGCTCAATCTGGCTGTTGGTGGTGCCTGGGCTGGCAATGTCAATGAAACCGGTATCGATGAATCCGTGTTCCCACAGACAATGCAAGTTGACTACGTTCGTGTGTATGAATGTTCGGTTAATCCAACTGATGGAACCGGTTGTGCAACCATTGGTGATAATCCCGAAATAATTGAAGGGAATCAGCCGCCCGAGATTGTGAACCCGGAAACGGGGTTTGGTCAGGAATCCGTGTTTAACCTGTATATTGATGAACTGGCGGATGGTTTAACTTTCGAAAGCTACAATCCTGACGGTTCAATAACCATTGATCAGCAAGCTGAAACTGACCATGGCACAGTCGTCAATATTGATAAGGCTGGACCAATTGGTAATGTATTTTTTGCCTACGCTCCAACCGCCGATTTAGCGCGCTGGGAAGAGTTTGGCGTGCTAACTTTCGATTTAAAAGTTAACTCGGTTGAAACCGGCGCAGAGTTACTGGTTAAGCTCGATAGTGGCTGGCCAAACGTCAGTGATTACAGCGTTCCGTTACCTACTATAGGTGAATGGACAACCGTGCGTATCCCCATCAAGGATATTGTCGCCGCTGGTAATCGTTATTCACCAGGTAACTTCGTTAATATGGCGCAGGTTGCTAATCCGTTTGTGGTTGAACCAACAGCCGCAATGAATTTCAGTGTTGATAACGTGCGTTACGAGTTTGATTTATCTCATCAGGACGTTGCCACTATTTTTGATGAGCAGGATCATGCTCCATTTGGTATTAACAAATATGTCGCTAACGGCAGTGTTGATATTGAACAGGTTGATGCCGGAGACGGTACCCATGGTCAGGTAAAACAAATTAACTTTAACACCAACGAATCTGTGGTGTATTTCCAAACCATGTTACAGCGTGATTTAACCCCGTTAAAACTTGATCTCAGTAGTTTTAGTTATGTTGAGTTTGATTTAAACGTTGTTGCCGACCCCCGGGAAGAGCGCACATTTATGGTCAAAATGGACTGTGGCAGCCCTTGTGGTTCGGGTGATTTCCCTATTGCAGCGCCAGATATTGGTGTTTGGACACATTATAAAATTCCGGTTGTGGATTTGAATAATAATCCAGGTTCGAGCTTGAATGTATTTCAGGTTGATACGCCGTTGGTTGTATTCCCTGCATGGGGTAATCAGCAAGGTGTCGTTATGCAGGTGGATAACGTTCAACTGACTAAAGGTGGGGACGTGGTTCAGCCGCCACCGGTTCCGACCGATGAACTGGTATTGTTTGATGATTCTCTTGCGCAAGGTTGGAGCCTGTGGGACTGCTGTGCCAATGCGAGTGTGTCGCAAATAACTGATCCTGATGGCGATCACGGCGAAGCAATAAAAGTCGATTTCTTTGGCCCCTCAGGCACGGTTTCTGGGTTATTTGCCAGTTCAGTGGTGGACTTAACTCAGCTTACCAACGGCACATTAGAGTTTGATTTAAAACTGGTACAACAACCAAACGATACAAGTGCGCCAATGCTTATAAAAATTGAAGCCTTGGGTGGTGCCTTTGCTCAGTTTGAATTAAATCAAAGTTTGCAGGGTGTTGATGCGCAGGTAGGTCAATGGCAACACTTTACCTATCGTTTGTCTGATTTAGCCGCAGCCGGCCTTGATTTATCACAAGTTAAAATTGTGATGGTTTTCCCGGCCTGGGGTCAGGCTCAGGGGGCGGTTTATCATCTCGATAACGTGGTATTTCGCTCAAATGATGGTAGCACCTTAGACACTGATGGCGATGGCGTTGTTGATAATGATGATCTTTGCCAGGCCACCCCGGCTGGGGCGACAGTGGACATCGATGGATGTGAAATCTCGATTCCTGATGCAGACGGTGACGGCGTGGCCGATCCTGTGGATGAATGTCCGGCAACGCCAGTTGGTGCTGTAGTGGATGCAAGCGGCTGTTCCGCGCCTGCAGATTCAGATGGTGATGGTGTTACTGATGAGTTTGATCAATGCCCCAATACCCCAGTTGCTGCCAGTGTTGGCGAAAATGGTTGTGAAATTGCCATAGCCGATGCTGACAATGACGGGGTAGAAGACGGTGTTGATCAGTGCCCAAATACTCCTGCTGGAACAGCCGTTGATTCAACAGGTTGTGACATCCCAACCGACACCATCACTGGATTCGTTCAAACCTCAGACCATAGTTTGTATTTCTATGCAAATAACAATGATTGGGCAAATGTCCATTATGAAGTTAATGATGGTGGTCCTCTTAATGTTGGTATGAACAGAACTGACGGTCAGAATATCTGGGAAGTAAATGGACTCAATCCGGGCGATGTTATTACCTTCTCATTTACTTACTGGACTAATGACGGAAATGGTGGTGGTGGAGCGACTGATACGCCTAATCAAACTTATACGATGATTAGCTTGCCACTATAAAATAGTGTTTATTTCTCCCTGTAAAAGCCTGTGTGATGCAGGCTTTTTATTTTCTGTAAGATCAAGCGCTTGACTTTAGCTACTCTTATTGCAAAATAACTGTAACTATATACAGTGTTTTGTGTGATGCGAAAAATAATACACATTGATATGGATTGTTACTACGCAGCAGTTGAGATGCGTGATAATCCAGCCTACCGTGACGTACCTTTAGCTATTGGTGGCGCATCTGATCGTCGTGGTGTTATTTCCACCTGTAACTATATTGCACGCAAATATGGTGTGCGTTCGGCTATGGCCACCGCACAAGCATTTAAACTATGTCCCGACTTAGTCTTGATCCCCGGACGGATGGAACTTTATGTGCAAATATCGCGGCAAATTCGCGAGATCTTTTTACGCTATACCGAGATTATCGAACCCTTGTCACTGGATGAAGCCTATCTGGATGTCAGTGATTGTGAATTGTTTAACGGCAGCGCGACCTTAATTGCCGACGATATTCGTCAGGCCATTTATTATGAAACGGGTTTAACCGCTTCTGCAGGTGTGGCGCCATGTAAGTTTGTCGCCAAAATTGCCTCGGATGAAAATAAACCCAATGGCATGTGTGTTATTACGCCAGATAAGTTAGATCACTTTGTTGAAAAACTGCCACTGGGCAAAATTCCGGGTGTCGGAAAAGTCACCCTGGAAAAGCTTAATCGTATGGGATTGTACACCTGTGCCGATGTGCGTCGGTATCCCTTTGATAAATTGCTTAAATCCTTCGGTAAATTTGGGCCGGTGCTGTGGCAGCGTAGTAATGGGATAGATGACAGGAAAGTCAGCAATAATCGCAAACGCAAGTCTGTCGGGGTAGAAACCACCTTAGCGGCCGATATTCACGATTTTGAAGCCTGTTGGCAATGGGTGGAGCAGTTATATCCCAAACTGGAAAAACGTTTAAAGGCTGTAAGTAATAATCTGGCGATTCATACTCAGGGCGTTAAACTCAAATTTGATGATTTTCAGTTGACCACGGTTGAAACCCGCTACCATAAGCTGGATAAAAACTATTTCATCAGTTTGTTAAGTGATGCGTTGCAACGCCAGCAAGGCAGAGGCATTCGTCTGGTTGGACTTCATGTGGGGTTGCCCACAGATACGGATATCCTGCAATTAGAATTACCCTTAGCGGGATAAACCCTGATGACAATTTGCTGGTCAGATTTGCGCCAAATGGCGGATTTCTGCCACAATCGAACTAACTAAATAATTTTTCAGGATTTTTTATGGCATTCCCAATTGCAGAATGGGTCAGTGATCTGGACGCCGCTTTAGGTAAAACCAGTGGCTATGATGGTGTGATTTTAATTGCGCCTGAGAGTGAAGATTATTTCCACCCACTATTAAATCAATGTATCGAACACTACAAACAATTTGATCAGCGACTCGGCCGCGAAGCGGTATTTATCCATAGCCCGGAGCTGGCAGGGCAGCGTTTAATTTATTCGCCAACCTGTGTGCTCGATCGTGATTTTGATGATGTACGCCGTTATTCCGATGCAGCCAAAATTGCCGCAAAAATGGCACAAAATGCCGGCATGGTGAAACCTTTGATGTTAATTCAAAAGCCGGATGGTGCGGTGTATGAAAATGCGCTGCAGGTCGCTTATTTCGGATTTTGTCAGATATTATGGCAGCCGCTCGAAGCACGTGAAGCGTTAGGGGAAAGTAAGGTTGAGCCGATGCAAAAAGTTGGTTTGTTTAGCCAGACGGAACCCGCTATCGACTGGCTGAATGCTACCGAGCAAGGCCGTCGTTTAGCCCGTGATTTATGTGGTACTGAACCTGAGCGTATGGCTCCGCCTAAATTTGCCGAATATTGCCAACAAGCCTTTGCCGGATTACCTGTTAAAGTGACAGTGCTGGGTGAAGATCCAAACGAGTTACAACAGGACTATCCGCTTTTATACGCGGTAGCGCGTGCCTCAGTCATGGTTAAACATCATCAGCCTCGCGTTGTGCGCCTTGAATATATTCCTGAAGGCGCAATTGAACACACTTTGCTGTTTGCCGGTAAAGGTGTGGTGTATGACACAGGCGGTGCAGATATCAAAACCGGTGGCCACATGGCGGGTATGAGCCGTGATAAAGGTGGTGCAGCGGCTGTCGCCGGCTTTTTAAAAACTGCAGCATTGCTTGCACCCAAAGGCATCAAAATTATTGCCGAGTTGGGCGTGGTGCGAAATAGTATTGGTGCCGATGCTTTTGTAGCCGATGAAATTATCCAAAGCCATGCTGGTGTGCGGGTGCGCATAGGCAACACCGATGCAGAAGGCCGTTTGGTGATGGCCGATTTGCTGTCCCATATAAAACAAAATGCAGTAGATGAAAACCAGCCGGAGTTATTTACTGTGGCTACTTTAACAGGCCACGCAGCTTTGGCGATGGGACCTTATACGGCGCTGGTTGATAATGGTGTGGCGCGTGCTCATGGTTGTTCAACACGATTGGCGGCAACAGGTGAAGTGTGGGGTGACCCTTGCGAAATTTCCCGTTCACGCCGTGAAGATTTCGATTTTATTCGTCCACGTTCTTTAGCCGATGATGTGTTATCCAGTAACAATGCGCCTTCGTCAGCTACGATGCGTGGACATCAATTCCCTATGGCATTTTTGACCGTTGCATCGGGTTTAGATGCTCACGGAATAAATAGTCCTCAACCACTTAGCTACACCCATATCGATATCGCTGGTAGCGGTGTGGAGGGGGGCGACTGGCAACACGATTCACCCACAGGTGCGCCCGTTGTGGCGTTATCAGCCAGATATTTGAAATAGTTAATTTAGATTTATGCGGTCCATTAATTTTTTATAGTGGACTGCGCTATTAAAGTGGGTGCTGAATTCAGCAAATTGATTTGATCGATAGTCTTCTTTTGGGACTCTAATAAAAGAAGACTAAGTGTTAGTTTTTTTGTAACCTTTTGATTAAATAAAGGAAAATTTTTGTACTTTCACTAATTGGAAGTATTAAGTATATATTTTATGAAAGGAAGCATGATTGATGTTGTCAAAAGTACTCACTATAAATGTAATTTTAATTTCTGTTGTTTCTTGTGGGGGAGGACATCGTAATGAAAACCCTCCCCCAACTCAGCTCCCTCCTCCGGCCCCACCGTCCATTGATTGGACTGAAGTCATCAATACTGATCCGACAACGTTAAGTGAAGTTGAACTGCAGGAAAATTATTGGGGATACGCACAACATCTTTACCAAGGCATAACAGAATCGGCGACAGTCGGGCCTGAGCCAATCCAACAAGTCACAAATAAACTGTTAGGAACAGGGAACCCATTAATCCCTTATTTTTTAAATGCACTTTTCAGCAGAGTTATTACATCCAATCAAAGTCAGTTGGTAACCGGTAATATTTCTGAGGCATGCTATGTATCTGGCAGCGTAGATCTTACCGGTGAATTGGACGAGAAAGGAATTGGCATTCTCGCTGTAAGTTATAATCAATGTAATGAGGGGAACGGCACAATTACAGGTACTGGCGCCATAAGCCTGCATGAATCGAGTAACTCAGACTTCACTAGTGTGTTTTTTTTTAACGAAGTCAGTTTGGAAGCTTTTAATGAGGAATGGATAATTACTGGCCATTATCTATACGGGTCAGAAATAGGCACTGAAGGCCCTTTTGGCATTTATTTTTCATCTAGTCACTTGTTATTCGAAGCGCAATCGACCGGTATTCAGTATTTAGAACAGTTAAATTGGCGTTCAGATGGCAACCGCGGTGACGAAGATGGTACTAGTTATTCAGGTGAAATAGTACTGGAATCACTTGGCTCGGTTCAATTTACAACGGAAAGCAAATTCTCCAGCGATAATAATCCATTATATGCCAAACTGGCATTTTCCATGGGAGATAACGCAATTGCATCCTTAGAATTTGCAGCGGCGCTAAAGTTACTGATTGATCAAAATGCCGATGGTGAACCGGAGTCTGGCAAGTATTTTATTTCACTGGATCATTTCCTCAATACAGATTTTACTCATACATCTCTGGAAGATGTCGAGGCCATGAATCAGCCACCAAGAGTGCTTAAACCCTATATTCAACCTGAATTTGCTTTTGAAGGGGACCAATTAGAAATACATGATATTCGTTACATTGATCCAGATACTCCCGAAAATGAACTAACAGTTTCTTACCAATGGACAAAATGGAATGAGATTATTCCTGATCAAACTGAAAGTATTTTGCCTGCGGGTATTGCGACTGCCGGAGATAGAATCAGAGCAACCGTAATAGTATCAGACGGCGAATTTAGTGTTTCGAGTCTACCTGCTGAAGTCTATATCAATGCCGAATAACATATGAAGGCAAGTATGCGCAAAAAAGGCGAACAGAGATGTTCGCCATACTGGTCAACACTATTGTCAGTTTCAATCTATATTTTTCCGTGGCACACCTGCTTTAAAAGCTGCAAATTTAACTAAGTTTGATGGAGTACTGCGCCAGATAAGGGAAATTGATGGCATATTAAATAGTGAAACCAGTATCTTGCTTTCGACCATTTAGATTGCCATTAATGCTCTGTCATGACTCAGTTAACGGTATAGAACTTTTTAATGGAACGGTTAGCTTTCGCTTATGTAAATGATCTTTAAAAGTTACGTTTTCAGACCTGTTAATTTTATCTAATTTGCAGGTTGAGCTTCAGTTTGCGTCAGTGTGCTTTGATAGCGTCCGGGCTTATGATTTACCGCAATAACCATATTCATCATTACCGCACCAACCACGGATAATAAGGTAATGATGGGCGAACTGATAATAAGCGACACAGTTAGAATGCCCATATCTACAGCCATCTGAAACTTCCCTGCACGCAGTCCAAATTTGTTTTGTAGATAAAATGCTAAAATGCCAATGCCACCTAAACTGGATTTGTGACGGAATAAAACCAGCAGACCGACACCTATCAGTAATCCTCCCGCTAGTGCGGCAAATAATGGATGAGAAATTTTTACTTCAACCCATTGTGGCATGTGTTCAACTAGTACCGATACCAAAGTCACCGAGATGAAGGTTTTAAGCGTGAATTGCCATCCTAGTTGTTTAACGGACAGGTAATAAAATGGCACATTGACTAAAAAGAACACCAGACCAAAATTGGCTGGAATAATATGGCTTAAAATGAGTGCGATTCCCGCTGTACCACCCGTTAAAAGGCCTTCGGCCTTAAATAACGACAAACCTAACGCTACCATCACTGCACTGCAGAGTATCGCAAATATATCTTCATAAAATTTGTGCTGTAGTTGCATATAGCCCTCAAAAATTGAGTCATAGGGTTGTTGAATAGCGCGTATTTTACTGTGTAATTTTTGTGGTGCTAGCCCCTTAAAAATGTGGCCACAATCTAACAATGAGTAAGCGAGTTAATTCGTTACAAGCTTGTAAATAGGAATCAGAATGACTGCGCTAGGCTGGGACTGTTATTAACAATTAAGTGACTAGTGTTTATTAAAGTTTACAATTTAATGATTTATTGTTTTGCTAAGCGTGTTTTCTGGAATTTGTAAATTAATTGATACAAAAGAATATGGGCGACTCATCGCGGGAATATGCTCAAATATTAGCTGCGACAATTTGTCGCATGTTCAGTATGCCACCTCGACTTTATACTGCTAACCCTCTGAATTTATTCGTATCACAGGTTATTGGTTGTGCATAAGTTGCCCTTGTTTTCTCCTATTAGTTATTTATCTGTTGTTGTTGCCAGTTGTTTCCCGTTAGTTGCTCAGGCTGATGATGAGTTCGATACCATCGAAGTGACAGGCCATTTACAACAAAACACTGCCAACATGGGCGCCTTAGATACCATATTAAAACAACAAGGCGTTGATTTTTCAGCCGCTGGGGGCGTATCGGCATTGCCCGTAATTAACGGCATGACAGCCGACAAAGTCAAAGTTTTGCTGGATGGGGCGGATATATCGGTGGCTTGTGCCAATCAGATGAATCCGCCCCTTTCTTATTTGTCTGCCAGCCAGGTGAGTCAGGTGAGTGTATTGGCGGGTGTTTCTCCGGTGAGTGTTGCCGGAGACAATATTGCCGGGGTGATACAGGTAAAAAGTACCGGGGCGCGTTTTGCCAATAGTGCTGAATTTGGTTGGCAAGCGGGTTATGTGTCGGGTGAGTATCGTTCAAATAATAAAGCCAAGCGTTTAGGTGTTGGGCTGGCGCTGGCGAGCGATAATTTTAGTATCGATTATCAGGGCCATAGTGACAAAGCGCAAAGCTATGAAGACGGCAATGGCAATCTGGTGTTTGATACCTTATATAAAGCCGAAAACCATTTGCTTACCACTGCTTACAAACAAGATAACCAGCTATGGTTAGTCAAACTGACTCACCAGCAAATTCCGTATCAGGGATATCCAAATCAATACATGGATATGACCAAAAATCGCAGTAATGGCGCACTATTGGAATACACCAATAATCTTGAAAATGGCGAGTTTTCGGCACGAGTTAACTGGCATAAGGTGTCCCACGAAATGGGATTTTTCACTCCCGAAAAAATGGGCATGATGCCAATGAATACCGAAGCCGAAGATAAAAGTTATCGGCTGAGTTATCAGTTTGCTGCCAATGCGCAAACACGCATTTTGCTGGGGCATGAGTTATTTGATTACCAACTGGATGACTGGTGGCCGGGCATGCCTGATTCGATGATGATGGGGCCGCTGGATTACTTAAATATCAATAACGGTAAGCGTAAGCGTACAGCTGTTTTTGCCGAAGTTGAGCAAAATATAAATCCTGATTTTTATTTAAATTATGGCGCACGTATCGAGCAGGTAACCACTAACGCCGATGAGGCGCAGGCCTACAACACCATGCCGATGAACGCCGATTTTATGGCGATGCAGCAATTTAATACCAGCGACAGAAAGCAGCAGGATACGCTGCTCGATTTGAGCCTGATTGGTCGTTATTCTCTGGATAACAACAGCCAAATTGAATTTGGACTGGCCCAAAAAAATCGTGCGCCCAACTTGTATGAAAGATACAGCTGGGGCCGCGGTGTGATGGCCACTTCTATGATTGGCTGGTTTGGCAGTGGCAACGGTTATGTCGGGGATATTGAGTTAAAGCCCGAGACCGCACGCACATTGAGTATTAAATTTAGCAAAATGGACGCTGCGGCTAAGTGGCAATTTGATGTCAGTGGTTATTATACAAAGGTTGATGATTACATTGACGCGGTAAAAATTGGTCAGTTTAATCGCAGTGATAACCCGGCAACCCTGCATCATATTCTGCAATTCACCAATGTAGACGCACGTTTATATGGTTTAAAAGCCAACTGGTTAAATGAACTGGCGAGTAATGAAAGTGGCGTATGGCAATTACAATTATCGGCAGATAAACAATTTGGCCGCAACGCCGATAGCCACTCCGATTTATACCAAATCAAACCGCTTGAACTGACTGCAACCATCAAACATCAACTAGGCAACTGGCAAAATAGCCTGAGCTGGCAGTGGCTGGATGATAAAATCCATGTGGATCTCAATCGCCTGGAAAATACCACTGAGAGTAATCACTTACTTAATCTTGAAAGTCAGTATGAATGGGACAATGTTACTTTGAGCTTGTCGATTGATAATCTGCTGGATGAGTATTACCAACTGCCTTTAGGTGGTGTGAGTATTGCTGATGTTTCTTCTAAGCGCAGCGATAATTTTGCACAATTAGCTGGTGAAGGACGTTCGGTTAATTTAGGTGTGGTATATCGTTTTTAAAGCGGGATACGGGAATAGATCCTGCAGCCAGTTTTGTGCTGGCTGCCCTTCTTAAACAATGCCTGCATCCAACATAAACATGCCAGCGTTGCCAATATATCTTGCAGACTAAAACTGCCCGTTTGCTGATATTGCAGGAACGGAATGGCAATTATGAGCAGCATAAAGACCTTCATGACTTTAATACTGCGCCGTATCCGTGATTGTTTGTCCATCGCCATCCTCATTCAATTCATATAACTTTCGTTAGACTGGCTATTCTAACTGCGGTCATCAGGCAAAATAAAGTCAGTCATCTTTCATGCCTTAGGCAGGTTGCCGATATTTTGCCCTAAATCATAAAACGCAAACCTGCTCACCGGATTTCATAAGTCTTTTACAATGGATTTACATTGAAGATCAGGGACTTTTCCCTTCTAATCAAACGCATTTAGTTAATTCACAAGGAAAAATGCAATGCGGTTCGCGCAACTTTCATTAATGATGAGCAGTTTGTTGTTAACAGCATGTGGTGGAACAGAAACAGCGCCAACAGCCAGTAATACAGTAAAACCGGATTCACCAGCTGTATCACAGACGGTTAAATTTGAACTGAATCAGTTAGGCTTCAGGCCTTATTCATTCAAGGTGGCGGTTGTTAGTAGTAGTGATGCGACAGAATTTTCTCTGGTAAGTGAGCAAAATAATCAGGTGGTATATACGGGTAATTTATCCGAAGCCGCAAACTGGGATGTGGCTAACCAGCAGGTGCAAGTGGCTGATTTTAGTGATTTTGATCAGCAGGGCAATTTTAAACTGGTGGTGGGAAATAATCAGTCTGATGAATTTGTTATTAGTGATGATGCCTATCAGGCGGTTCATAACGCTGCGTTAAAAGCCTTTTATTTTAATCGTGCCAGTACAGCATTAAGCACCGAATTTGCCGGTGACTATGCCCGGGCGGCAGGCCATGCGGATGATAAGGTAAAAATTCATGCTTCAGCTGCCTCTGCCAATCGACCGGCAGGCTGCGAAATCAGTGCACCCAAAGGCTGGTACGACGCCGGTGATTACAATAAATATATCGTTAACTCCGGTATTTCTACCTACACCTTATTAAGCGCTTATCGTCAGTATGCCGCATTTTATCAGCAGCAACTTACCGATATTCCGGAATCAGCCAATAGTGTGCCGGATATTATTGACGAGGCTAACTGGAATCTGGATTGGATGCGCAGCATGCAGGATCCGGTTGATGGTGGTGTATATCACAAATTAACCACACTTAATTTTGCCGGAATGGTGATGCCAAAAGATGCCACCGCGCAGCGCTATGTGGTGCAAAAAACAGTTACAGCGGCGCTCGATTACGCCGCAACCCTGGCACTTGCTAGCCGAATTTATACTGACTTAGGCGAGCCTAATAGTGCTAAAGCGGCAGATTATATTCAGGCGGCTGAAAAGGCGTGGCAATGGGCTGTTGAACATCCACAAGCTTATTATCAGCAACCGGAAGATGTTAGCACTGGCGCTTATGGTGATAACAATGCTGAGGATGAGTTTTTCTGGGCGGCGGCGGAGTTGTATCTAACCACGCAAAAAGACATCTATTGGCAATATGTATCCGAACATTGGCTAAATGCCAGTACCCCAGGTTGGGGGAACGTAGGCACCTTAGGTTTGCTTTCATTACAAAGTGAAGGTAAGTCATTACTTTCAGCAGCAGATTACCAAAATGTGCAACAACGACTCACGGATTATGCCAATCAGGTTGTGAGTGATGCTCAAAGTTCCGCTTATCAAGTGGCAATGAACCGCACAGATTTTGTGTGGGGCAGTAACGCCAATGCCTTGAATAAAGCAATGGTGCTCATGCAACTATTTGCCTCCAACCAAAACAGTGATTACAAAAAAGCGGCTCAGGGGCTGCTGGATTATGTATTAGGCCGTAATCCAACGGGCTACAGTTATGTGACCGGATTCGGGCATAAAACGCCGATGCATATTCATCATCGTCCATCAGAAGCCGATGGCATTGCTGAACCGGTGCCGGGCTGGCTGGCAGGTGGCGCGCAAAATGGTCAGCAAGATGATTGTAACTATCCATCTAACTTGCCTGCATTATCCTATGTGGATGATGTTTGCAGTTATTCCACCAACGAAATCACCATTAACTGGAATGCGCCGCTGGTATTTGTGCTTGCTGCGTTAAACCAATAATAAGAGGCAAAGTATGCTGCGTGTATCTCATCCATTATTTGTAGCCACTGTCATGTTGATTGTGAGTTGTTTGTCAGGCTGTGGCGATAAAAAGGTTGTAGATAACGCAGCATCGATAAAAGTTAAACCCGTTGCCTCGTTTAACTGGTTTGAATATCAGGGAAATGACAAAGTATTCGGGCAACCTTTGAAAGCCGATGAGTTTTACAATCCCGTTATAAGTGGTTTTTTCCCTGACCCAAGTATCACGCGCAAAGGCGATGATTATTACCTGACCACCTCGTCGTTTTCCTATGCGCCGGGGCTGCCTGTTTTGCACAGTAAAGACCTGGTTAACTGGCAATTAATTGGTCATGCGCTTAATCGCAACGCGCAATTTAACTTTGACGGTTTGCGCGTATCTCGCGGTATCTTTGCGCCCACCATTCGTTATCACGATGGACTGTTTTATATCATCACTACGGCAGTGGATAGTGGTGGTAATTTTATTATTACGGCAGAGGATCCAGCAGGTCCCTGGTCTGGTCCTATCTGGTTGCCTGAAGTCGGTGGTATTGATCCCGATATCTTTTTTGATGATAACGGCAAGGTGTATATCACCCACAACGATGCCCCAGCTGAAAAACCGCGTTATGACGGACACCGGGCAATTTGGATGTGGGAATACGATCCTGCTACACAAAAAGTGGTCAAAGATTCAGGCCATGTGGTGGTTAATGGCGGTACCGATATCAGCAAAAAGCCGATATGGATTGAAGCACCGCATCTGTACAAAATTAACGGCTGGTACTATTTGATGTGCGCTCAGGGCGGCACCGGTGATAATCACTCTGAGGTGATTTTCCGCAGCCGTTCTTTGGAAGCGCCTTTTGAGCCTTATGCCAATAATCCAATTCTGACTCAACGTGATTTAGATCCGAACCGGGCACAACCTGTTACCACGGCCGGGCATGCCGATTTAATCCAAACGCCAGCCGGTGACTGGTGGGCGGTGTTTTTAGCCACTCGTTCCTATGAGCAGCGCTTTTACAACACCGGCCGCGAAACCTTTCTTTTACCGGTGAGCTGGAATAATGACTGGCCGACGATTTTAGCCAAAGGCGACGTGGTGCCTTATGTGACCAAACGTCCCAATTTAGATTTATTTAAACCGGCCGATGCCGTGCCACAAACCGGTAACTTTGTTTGGCGGGATGACTTTGAACAAACGAATCTTGATCTTAATTGGAGCTGGCTACGTCAGGCTGAACATAGTTGGTCAGCGCTTGAAAATGGACAGTTAACATTAACCGCGCAACCAGCCAATTTAAATTCCCTTAATCAGCCGGCTTTTATCGGACATCGTCAGCAACATATGCATTTTACTGCCAGTGCCGAGCTGGTATTGCCTGAATCCACTGAAATTGAAACAGGCCTAACTGCCTTTCAAAACAGCCAGTATCACTATGATTTTGGTCTGAGCAAAATGACAGGTGGTTATCACTTATTAGTGCGCCAGATGGCCGCGGGTATTGAACAAAAATTAGCGAATATAAAAATTGTTGCCGAAGCGGGTGACACCATCAGATTGTCGATAACTGCTAATGCCGGAAAAATGGATTTTAGCTATTCACTTGCAGACAATCAGCAACCGTTTTTAAAGGATACCGACGGTAAAATTTTAAGTACCACAGTGGCCGGAGGATTTGTCGGCACTATGGTCGGGCCTTATAGCCAGTTTGTTAAAAACGGAGAAAAATAAATGCGGTTTGCGCAGTTGGTCAAACTTATTTTCATTAGTTGTACTTTGGTGTCCTGCTGGGCGACAGCATCGGTTCCTCTTAAAAAATCCTATGTGCATTATGACTATCAGCAAGGTGATTTTGCGTTAAAACAAGGTAACACCGCCACCGCCATCTATGTGGATAGTCAGGACTTGTCCGGTGTATCGCTGGCGGTGCAATCTTTGCAGAGTGATATTCAAAAAGTCACTGGTATCAAACCGCAGTTAATTAATGAGCCAAGCGGCCAGTCGGCGCTGGTGATTATTGGCACAGTAGGCCACAGCCAATTAATAGATCAACTGATTGCCAGCGGCAAACTGGATGTATCAGCTATTAAAGGGCAGTGGGAAGCATTCCATATTCAGCAAGTCACCAATCCGTTTCCGGGCGTTGAAAAAGCATTGGTTGTAGCTGGTAGTGACAGACGCGGCACCATTTTTGGTGTTTATGATATTTCGGAGCAAATCGGTGTTTCACCCTGGTATTGGTGGGCCGATGTGGCAATTAAACCTCAGTCACAACTATTTATTGCCGCTGATGTAAACGTCACCGAGCAGCCCAAAGTCAAATATCGCGGTATTTTTTTAAATGATGAAGCACCCGCCTTAACCGGGTGGGTGAAAGAAAAATACGGTGATTACAACGCAGAGTTTTATCAGCATGTTTTTGAATTGTTATTGCGCTTAAAAGCCAACTTCCTGTGGCCTGCCATGTGGAATAATGCCTTTAGCATGGATGACGTCAATAACCCGAAACTGGCCCATGAAATGGGCATAGTAATGAGTACCTCACACCATGAGCCTATGATGCGCGCCGATAAAGAATGGGACAGAGTAGGTAAGGGTAAATGGGACTATGCGGTTAACCCGGATAATCTGTATCAATTCTGGCAGCAAGGTGCAGAGCGTCATAAAAACTTAGACAGCATTTTTACCTTGGGGATGCGTGGTCAGGCAGACACGCCGATGAGTGAAACCGAAAACATCGGCCTGCTGGAAAAAATCGTTCACGACCAGCGTGAAATCCTGAAAAACACCTTTAGTGATCGCGATATCAGTGATGTGCCGCAGGTATGGACTTTGTATAAAGAAGTACAAAGTTATTACGAAAATGGCATGCGCGTGCCAGACGATGTGACGTTGTTATGGTCAGATGATAACTGGGGCAATATCCGCCGCTTACCAACCGAAAAAGAGCGTTTACGCCAGGGAGGCGCGGGTGTGTATTATCACTTTGATTATGTAGGTGGGCCACGTTCCTATCGCTGGATCAATACCACACAAGTTAGCAAAGTGTGGGAGCAAATGAAGCTTGCTTATCAGTATGGCGCTGATCGAATCTGGGTGGTGAATGTAGGTGATCTAAAACCAATGGAACTGCCTACAGACTTTTTCCTGCGTTTAGCCTGGAACCCGGATGCCGTTGCGCAGCAGCAGTTAAGCCAATATTCACAGCAGTGGGCGCGTCAGCAATTTAGTGAAACTCATGCTGCAGAAATCGCGCGAATTGTTGATGGTTACACTCGCCATAACGCTAATCGCAAACCAGAACTTTTAGATGAAAACACCTACAGTATTTTGCATTATCTCGAAGCCAAAGGCGTGTCTGATGAATTGCAAAGTCTGGCAGCCAGTGCTGAGAATATTTATCAGCAATTAAATGATGAGGATAAAGCCGCTTTCTTCCAATTGGTGCTGCATCCTGTACAAGCATCGCAAGCGGTGTTTGAGCTGTATCACAATGTGGCGATAAATCGTTTATATGCCAAACAGGGCCGTGCCAGTACTAATCAATTTGCTGAACAAACTAAACAGTGGTTTGAAAAAGATGCCGAGCTAACCAAGCGATACCATGAGTTAGAAAATGGGCGCTGGGATCACTTTATGGATCAAACTCATATTGGTTACACCCACTGGAATAATCCTCCTGCCAATAGCATGCCTTATGTGGCAATGAATCAGCCACAAGCTGTTGCAGATATGGGCGTGGCAGTGGAAGGAACTGAGGCATCGTGGCCAGCTCAGGGGCGTTTAACTTTAGATGCTTTTTCACCTTATGGTCAGCAGCAGCGTTTTATTGATGTATTCAATAAAGGCACAAAAGGCTTTGCGTTTAGTGCCAGTGCTAACCAACCCTGGATCAAAATTAGTAAAACCAGTGGGCAGGTAACCATTGAACAGCGTTTGTGGGTAAGTATCGACTGGCAAAAGGCGCCTGCAGGTGAGCTGGCTGGACAGATTAATATAAAAGGCACCGGCTGGGGCGGCGCCGTCATTAATGTCACTGCTGTTAAGCCACAGTCAACAGACGTAAACGGCTTTGTTGAGGCAGACGGCTACATCTCACTGGATGTGAGCAAAGCTAATATGCTGAACAATTCAAAGGATGTCAGCTGGCAGTTGATCCCCAACTATGGTCGTGAAAAAGCCTCAGTAACCAGCGTTACCCCCGCCAATACCAGTATCGAAGATTTGACCAATACACCGGTATTGGAATACGACTTTACTTTGTTTACAACGGGGGATTTAACGGTACACACTCAGGTGGCTCCTACGCTTAATTTTGTACCTGAGCGCGGCTTGCGTTATGCCATTGCCGTGGACGATAAAACACCGCAAATAGTCGATATTCTGGCGAAGAATACCCATGCCGACTGGCAACAGGCGGTGAGTAACAATATTCGCGATATCGTTAGTCAGCATCAGGTCATGGAAACCGGGCATCATAAGTTACGCATCTATCTGATTGATCCTGCCGTTGTCATTGAGAAAATTATTATTAATACCGGTGGTCTGAAGCCTTCTTATCTGGGACCACAAGCAAGTAAGTACATCGCTGCGTCATCAGCGACATCTATGGAGAAATAACGTGAAAATCACCGAAGCAAAAGTCATTGTGTGTTGTCCTGGCCGCAACTTCGTCACCTTAAAAATTGTAACGGACGAGGGCTTGTATGGCATTGGTGATGCCACTTTAAACGGGCGTGAAAAAGCGGTAGTTAGCTTTTTAGAAGATTACCTGTGCCCGATGTTAATTGGCAAAGATGCACAGCGCATCGAAGATATCTGGCAGTATTTATATCGCGGTGCCTACTGGCGTCGTGGTCCGGTTGGTATGACAGCGATTGCTGCAGTTGATACTGCTTTATGGGATATCAAAGCCAAAGCCGCCAATATGCCGCTGTATCAGCTATTAGGTGGACGCAGCCGCGATAAAATAATGGTTTATACCCATGCCAATGGTGCTGATATTCCTTCTACTTTGGATGCGGTGGGCAAAGCCATAGAGCAAGGTTATAAAGCGATCCGTGTACAGTCAGGCATTCCAGGTGTCGCAACGACTTATGGTGTGTCCAAAGGTGGTGGTAAGTACGAACCGGCGGATTCGGATTTACCGGATGAACATAGCTGGTCGACTGAAAAATACCTGAATTTCACCCCTAAATTATTTGATGAAGTGCGCCGCCAGTACGGAAATGATATTCATCTACTGCACGATGTTCACCACCGCCTAACCCCGATTGAAGCGGGTCGTTTAGGTAAAGAGCTGGAGCCTTATCATTTATTCTGGATGGAAGATGCGGTGCCGGTGGAAAATCAGGAAAGCTTCCGTTTATTGCGTCAGCACACCACCACGCCTATCGCAGTGGGGGAAATTTTCAATTCCATTCACGATTGCCGCGAGCTTATCCAAAACCAGCTGATTGATTATATTCGTACCACAGTAGTGCATGCCGGTGGTATTACCCAAATGCGCCGCATTGCTGATTTTGCCTCTTTGTATCATGTGCGAACTGGTAGCCATGGTGCTACCGATTTATCACCTGTATGTATGGGCGCTGCGCTGCATTTTGATTACTGGGTACCAAACTTTGGAATTCAGGAACATATGCCACACAGCGAACTGATGGAATCGGTATTTACCCGTGCTTATCGTTACGAAGATGGTTACTTTACGCCGGGTGAGGCAATTGGCCACGGCGTGGATATTGATGAAAAACTGGCGGCGAAATATCCGTATCAGCGTAAATGTTTGCCGGTCAACCGTTTGGAAGATGGCACCTTATGGCATTGGTAACACGCAGTAAAATCAAAAATGACTGATTCAGGTTAATTTTTGCCTAAGGTTTATTAACATTATTAGCACCCTGCAGGGTGCTTTTTTATGTCATTACAAAAAAGCTTCTATAATAAAATCGTCTTTATTTTTGTGCGGTTAATATCTAATTGATTGAATTATCTACACTAATATTCATTTTTTCGTGACTATTTCGTTATACCCATTACATAAAAATCTTGTTATAAAATTGTTTCGATTTATTGTTTTTATGTTGCGAAATTTTTGCAGGTGTTTGACTGGTTTCTTAACCCCGTTCACTATGGCAAAAAATAAAAACGTTTTCACTGATGATTTTGCATTCTTTAATGGTGAAGAGTGTAAACGGTTGCAGGGACGGTTTCGGGGGACAACCGCCTCGACCAGCAATCTCGTTTAAGTTGTGGTAGTTAGCATTAAACGCTCATCTGTGAATGTAAGACAATAAAGACAGTGGAGCATATTAATGACACATCCAGGTGTTAAATATAAACGACGGACAACAAAACCAATCTTCAGGAAATCCATGCTGGCAGTCGCCATGATGGGCGTCAATTTTGTTGCTTATGGTCAGCAAGCTGCAACCGAGCAGGACGCTGATAAAAAAGATCAAACCGATGAAGTAGAACAGATTGAGGTAAGGGGAACACGCGCTAACCTGTTAAATGCCCAGAATCTGAAACGCGAGGCTGACACAGTAGTGGATTCCATTACTGCATCGGATATTGGTTCCTTGCCAGACCGAAGTGTATTAGAAGCTATTCAGCGTTTACCCGGTGTATCGGTTGAACGATTTGCCGGCCCAGATGACCCGGATCATTTCAGTGTGGAAGGCAGTGGTGCCATTATCCGTGGTATGACTCAGACCCGCTCTGAATTTAATGGGCGTGATTCCTTTACTGCCAACTCTGGTCGTGGATTATCATTCCAGGATGTGTCACCCGAATTAATGGGGGGCGTTGATGTTTATAAGAGCCAGACTGCTGATATGATTGAGGGCGGTATTGGCGGCACTATTAGTCTGCGGACTCGAAAGCCATTTGACTCGCAGGATCGTGTTATCGCATTTAACGCCGATTATTCTTACGGTGATATTGCTGAAGAAGGCAGCCCAACTTTTTCTGGTTTGTTTAGCGATCGCTGGACACTGGATAGCGGTGCAGAATGGGGGCTGTTAGTTAACTATGCCAACTCGACTTTGCATGGTGCGTCCGAAGGTATTCAATCAGATGCATATACCCAATTTTATGCCCGTGATTTAGCCGGTGCAGAAGCCTTTGTTGGTGATGATGGAGAAGGCATTGTTTGGGTGACTAACGGCGCAAACTTGCTTAAAAAAGTCGACGATCGCAAGCGTGAGGGCATGGCGGCGACCATTCAGTTTGAAACCGCTGATGATAGTTTACTGGCAACGTTTCAGTATATTCGTTCAGACGCCACGCTTTCATGGCATGAAAATGCAATCAAATATCAGGGCGGTTATTCACAAAAAATTGCCGGTGAGGATGCGTCTCGTCCTCTGGCCGGGACAGAGTTTGAATTTGATGAGCTAGGTCGTTTTGAGTCAGGGATTATTACTCAGGGGGCGGGCGGCTGGCGTGCTGCTGATGGTAATGCGACCGATCCGGTAACGGGTGCACACAATGTGCCACGTGCCTGGGGTGAAAATGCCCGTCCACAGTGGGGGCACAAAACCCAGTATGATAGCCGGGTAAAAGATACGTCTACTTTGGTAGAAGACTTCTCATTGAACTTGCGTTGGATTGCTACCGAAGATTTAACAGTAACAACAGATATCCAATACGTTAAAGCGGATACTCAGGATGACGATGTCGTGCTGCACACGGGGGGGTTTGCTGCGCAGGAATACGATACAACTGGCGGAGGTAAGCCGCATGTGCGATACATCGATCCATGGTTAGGTTATCGTGATGAAAATCCAGATCTGTTTGCGGAAAATTATCCGGGATTCTCTGGTGATCCGGCGGGAGATGGCAATTTCTTCCAGGATCCTAATTCTTATTTCCTGCGTTCGGCGATGGATCACTATGAACGCTCTGAAGGTGACTCTGTAGCAGCGCGTATCGATGCCAAATATTTCCTCGACAATATGGGCATATTTAATTCATTGCAAACCGGTGTGCGTTACGCCAAGCGTGAACAAACGATTCGCAAAACCGACTGGAACTGGGGGTCTTTGGGGCCTGAGTTTTCCGGTTCGGCACCCGCAGCCTGGTTGCCAACCACAGATCTGAGCCCATCAGATTACGAATTAGTCGACTGGTCTGACTTTATGGGTGGTGGTGTTGCTGATATACCGGGTAACCAAACCATTCATATGACCGAAGAATATGTGCGTAACATTATTAAAGGCGCACAACCCTATCGCACCGCAGGTGGAGACTGGGCTCCTTATTCGTTGCGAGACAACGTAGATGCAGAGTATGGATTGTTTACACCCGGGGAGATCAGTGAAACCACTGAAGAAAATAAAGCGATTTATGTACGTTTGAATTTCGAAGGTGACGGAGATCTGCGTTACAGCGGTAACATTGGTTTGCGTTATGTTGAGTTAGACCGCACTAGTTTAGGTTCTGTTACTTTCCCTGACTTGGTGCCTGATTTTGCGCCGCCAGCGTCATTACAAGGCCAATCACTAAATCCCGATGTAGTGCTGACTTACGTAAATCAGCAAGTTGCCGATGGCATCTTCCCGGACGTAGCCTCTGCAATTCGCTCTACCGGTATGGATGCAGATGGTAATCCAAACGGATTACCCGACAACCGTTGGATTGGCGATATGAACAACTATCTGCCAGATAATGCGCGTCAATTTGGTAATGATAGTGAACAGGAAGTGGAAGCCAGCACCACCTTTAAAATGTGGTTACCCAGCTTTAACTTAAAAGTTGAATTGGACGATGATTTAATTGCACGTTTTGCTTTTTCTAAGGCCGTAGCTTTACCAGATATGGGCGATGTGGTTAACCATGCATCTTTAGGGGCGCAAAGCTTACAAACTGTTCGTGCAGGCGGCGTGATTGATCCGGAGAATCCGCCAGAGCCTGAAGATAATTTAATTCAGGAAACGCTGGTAGGTTCCTGGACAGGTAGCGGTGGTAACCCTTACCTCAAACCAATGGAATCAACGCAGTTTGATATTGGTTTGGAATGGTACTTCGCTGAAGTTGGCCAATTAAGTGGTACTTACTTCCGTAAGGACTTGAAAAACTACTTTATTCAGGGCGCGTTCCCTCGTTCGTTCACTAATCCGTCCAATGGTGCAGAGCAAACCGTATTACTAACGACCACTACCAATGGTGGCGAAGGTACAATGGAAGGGTTGGAAATTGCCTATCAGCAGTTCTTTGATATGTTGCCAGAGCCGTTTGATGGTTTAGGTTTACAGGCTACCTATACCTATATTGACGCTGCCGGTGTGCCAAACAATGAGCAGTCTTATGACGATGCATCATGGGTAGGCGATGTGGCAACAGATACCGGTATCCGCGTTAGTTTTGATAGCGTGCCAATGCAGGGGCAATCACGACACACGGCTAACCTGGTTGCTATGTACGAAAAAGATGGCTGGAGCGCGCGTTTAGCCTATAACTGGCGTTCTCGCTACCTGTTAACCACGCGTGATGTTATCAGTAAAGCACCGTTATTCTATGATGATCATGGTCAGTTAGATGCGTCGGTGTTCTACAATGTCACTGATAGCATTACCGTGGGTCTGCAAGGCACTAACCTGACCAACTCGGTATCAGAAACTATCATGCTGCTAAATGATGAATATTTAGAAGCAGGTCGCTCCTGGTTTGAAGCTGACAGAAGGGTTGCCTTTGTTGTTCGCGCAAACTTCTAAACATTGTTGATGTTAAAACGCCTCGTTTATCGGGGCGTTTTTGTTTGTGACAGCTTTTCGTTTTGTACATTTTGATGTGATATAACTCAGGTCGCTAATCAGACATGTCGGAGAAAATGGGCGGTATGCAACGCTTTAAGGTTGTAATAGTTGGTGGAGGTTCGGCCGGGTGGATGACCGCTGCGGCAATGGGTCGATTTTTAGATCCACAACGCTTTAGTATCCAATTAGTTGAGTCTGCGCAAATCGGTACCGTGGGTGTCGGTGAAGCAACGATCCCACATATTCGTCAATTTAATCAAATGCTTGGCATAGACGAAAACCAGTTTATGCAGGCAACTGGTGCAACCTATAAATTAGGGATCCAGTTTAACGGCTGGGGAAGTGAAAACAGCAGTTACATTCATCCGTTTGGTTTTAGCGGTGAGGATATTGCTGGTGTTGGATTTCATCATGCCTGGCTTAAGGCCAAAAAAGCCGGACAGGCACGTGATTTCCAGCAGTATTCCATTGCGTGCCAAATGGCGCTGGCAGGTAAGTTTCAGTATCAATCTGAGGATGAAACCTCATTACTTAGCCATTACAGCTATGCCTTTCATTTGGATGCCACCCAATATGGTCTTTTCTTAAAACAGCTGGCGCAACAAGCAGGTGTTGAGCGCATCGAAGATAAAATTACCAGCGTTCATCAACATTCGTCCGGGGATATCAAAAGTCTGGTGCTGCAAGATGGCCAAGAAATTAACGGTGATTTTTTTATTGACTGTTCCGGGTTTCGCTCCTTGTTGGTGGGCGAAAGTTTGCAGCAACCCTTTGACAACTGGCAGCACTGGTTACCCTGCGACAGCGCATTGGCGTTAGCTACCAAAAAAATGGACACAATAGTGCCTTATACACAAGCAAGCGCGCATACTGCCGGCTGGCGTTGGCGTATACCGCTGCAACATCGCACCGGTAATGGCTGGGTTTATGCCAGCGATTTTATGTCGGACAGTTCAGCGCAGCAGCAGTTTTCAGAGCATTTGGAAATACACGCGGATAAGGCTCCGAAAAAAATTAGCTTCGTTACGGGCAAGCGCACAAATTCCTGGGTGAAAAATTGTGTGGCAATTGGTTTGTCTGCCGGATTTTTAGAGCCGTTAGAATCCACCAGCTTGTATTTAACCCAAATAGCGATCCAGCGTTTAATTGAGCTGTTCCCGCAAAATGGTGTAACTGACGTCGAACGTGATTATTTTAATCGCACATTAAATAATGAATACCTCAAAGTGCGGGACTTTTTGATCCTGCATTACAAATTAAATCAGCGGCAAGACAGCGATTTTTGGCGTTATTGTGCTGATATGTCGATACCCGATAGCTTGCAACAGCAAATGGATCTGTTTAAACAACACGCCTGTGTTGATAATTATCGACAAGGATTATTTATGCAGCCGAGCTGGCTGGCGGTGTATTTAGGCCAGGGTTTTTATCCACTAACTGATAATAGTGCCCTTGGAAAATTATCGTCAGACAGTATTAATCAACAACTCGAACGTTACTACCAAAGCGTGCAAAATGCGGTAGCTAAAATGCCTGCCCATCAGCATGCGCTTGATGCCACAGCGCAGCGCTCTGAGCAAAGTACTGCGCATTATCCTGCCGTCGGGCAATCTCTTTACGGGCGTTTATGCTAATGACGACTAAGCAGGATCTTCATATTGCACTGATAGGCTCAGGCTTTGATTTTTATGCCCAATGTGCGCTGTTAGCCGCCGAGCTGCAGCCTTTTTCAGTTCGAATTTCTGCGTTTGAAAGTGTGCGTGAGCAGCCTGATAAGGTTGAGATTGTCGGGCCTGAAATCGCACCATTTTGCCAACAAATTGAATTAGCCCTAAAAACGCTGATGCAGCAAACAAAAGCTGGAGTCAGTTTAGGCATGCAATATCAATTGACGGAAAAGTCGTTTTTCGTACCCTATGCCGATTATGGGCTTGGGCCAAATGAAGAGTTTGTGCAAGGTGTGGTTAAGCTCGCCAAACAGCATCAGGATTTATCCATTAATCAATTTAATTTGGCGGCACGAGCAGCCAGCAATGCCAGGTTTGCGGTTCCACCGGCCAATCGCACAGAGTTAAAAAACAGTTTGAAGTTTGGGCTCAATCTACCGACAAAAAGTGCGACGACTTTGCTAAAACAGCAGGCTGAAAAACTGGGTGTTAACTTTTTTCAAGGCGAGGCAGCGCTTAGCTATTGCACATCGAATGACAGCCAAAAACAACTTGATGGCGTTTTATTGGATGGGCAATTGCATAGCGCTGATTTATATCTGCTCTGCAATCAAGTAAATGGCAAAAAAGAGAGCAAAAGTACATGGTGCGTTGCCAGCGCTTGCACAACAATCGAAACGAGTGCGATGCGTCCTTACCGGCAATGCATTGCAACTGAGCTAGGCTGGCTGTATCAGTCACTCTATGGTGATCAGCTTTGTTATCAGTTTTATTTTGATAAAAGTTCTGTATCCGAAATCGATGCTGCGCAATTAATAAAACAGCATAGTGGATCAGATAACATTCGTTTTGATTCGTGTTCACAAACACAGTTCCCACATTGGCAAAACAATGTTATTTCATTCAATGTCAGGCAACAAAATGAGCAACAACAATGTGTTTCTAACCTGGTTTGGCTGATGCAAATCAGTGATTTTTTAAGTTCGCATTTTCCCGCGTCGCCAAATACCCTATCATTGGCGGCATGTTTTAATCAGCATATGCAAAACATAGCCAGAGAAATTGAGCAATATTACGCGTTACATAAGTTGGCTGAAGTCAATTCATCAAAGATTAGGTCACATGCTGTTGCCGGGCTATATGCGCGATGTGGGCGCTTGCCTCAATCCGATTATGATGTGGTGTCGTCTTCTCGCTGGCACGCGCTATTGGCTGGTTTGGGGATCCAACCTGAGCTTGATAGTTTGTATTTGCAGCATGTCTCATTAGAACAACTCATACAAAAACTGCAGCATCTGGATAAGATCATGCAGGGCATTGTTGCGGGTATGCCAGACTATGCCGCGTTTTATCAACAATTAACTCACTCACAGTAAAGTGAATCGACTATGCAAAGTAAAAAAATAAATAAAATTCTCATTGTTGGTGGTGGCACCGCAGGCTGGATGGCAGCAGCGGCTATCTCCAAAGTGCTGGGCAAAAGTTACTGTGACATTCAGTTAGTGGAATCAGAGCAAATTGGCACTGTGGGCGTGGGAGAAGCGACGATTCCACAAATCCAGCTGTTTAATCAGCTACTGGGCTTAGACGAAAACGATTTTGTGCGCAGAACCCAGGCTACCTTTAAGTTAGGCATACAATTTGTTGATTGGGATAAAAAAGGCAGTGCTTATTATCATGCCTTTGGCGATGTTGGCCGTGATATGGAAGGGGTACATTTTTATCAATACTGGTTAAAAATGCGTGCCTTAGGCAAGGCTGAACATATTGACGAATATACCTTAACGGCCATGGCCAGCCGCGAACAGCGTTTTATGCGCTCGATTGATGCGGGTAATTCACCCCTGTCTAATATTGCGTACGCCTTTCATTTTGATGCAGGTCTGTATGCGCAATATTTGCGTGAATTTGCTGAGGCGCATGGCGTGGTACGCACCGAAGGTAAGGTGCAATCCACTCAACTTAAAGATAACGGATTTATTCAATCGGTAACCTTAGAAAATGGTGATGTATTAGCCGCCGACTTTTTCATCGATTGTTCTGGCTTTAAAGGCATTTTAATCGAACAAGCACTTAAAACCGGTTATCAGGACTGGTCGCACTGGTTGCCCTGTGACAGTGCGATTGCGGTGCCCTGTGAAAGCAATGGTGATCCTTTGCCTTATACACGCTCAACTGCGCACTCAGCTGGTTGGCAATGGCGCATTCCTTTGCAGCATCGTATTGGCAATGGACACGTTTACAGTAGTAAATTTATGCATGACGAGACTGCCAAACAAATATTGTTGGATAATCTGGAAGGTAAACCCTTAGCAGAGCCAAAATTACTGCGATTTGTCACCGGTAAACGTAATAAAGTGTGGAATAAAAATTGTCTGGCGCTTGGGTTAGCTGCTGGTTTTATGGAGCCGTTGGAGTCAACCAGTATTCACCTGGTACAGTCGGGCATATCCAAGTTGTTTAGCTTTTTCCCTGATTTAGATTTCTCAGCGGAAGATATAACTGAGTACAACCGTCAGGTTGATTTTGAGTACGAACGAATCCGCGATTTCCTGATCCTGCATTATTACGCCACACAACGTGATGACAGTGATTTTTGGAATTATTGCCGCACTATGTCTGTGCCTGAAGAACTCACCCAAAAAATTGAACAGTTTAAGGCCAATGGCCGTATTGCGCGTTTTAACAATGAAATGTTTAACGATTTAAGCTGGTTTGAGGTGATGTACGGACAAGGTATTCGCCCGCAGTCTTACCACGCTTTGGTGGATATTTTTAGTGAACAGGAATTGGAGCGCCGATTAGAGTCAATTCGTGCTGTGGTGCGTAAATCTGCCGATTACATGCCATCTCATCAGGCGTTTATCAACGAACACTGCAAAGCAGACAAAATGTAAATTATGAGTGTGTCCTGGAATGATAATGCCGATATTCGTACGCTGAATTTCGGCCGTGATCACATGCCGCTGTTGATTATCGATAACGCATTAAATGATCCTAAATGGCTGATTGATTTTGCGTTGCAACAACAAAATGTGTTGCCTGCAAAAGGCTTGTATCCGGGGCTTCGCTCTCCCGCCCCCGATAGTTATAAAAATCTTATATTGCAAAACGTATTACCGCTTATTCAACCGTTACTCATTGATGGAAATAGCGTTCAAAAACAGGCTCAAATTGAAAGTTATTACTCACTGGTAAGTACACCGCTATCAGAATTAAAACCCGCCCAATGTATTCCTCATTTTGACTTTGCAGTCATTAATGATGTTGCCGTATTACACTATTTGTGTGATGACTCCCACGGTGGTACCAGTTTTTATCGTCACCGCAGTTCAGGTTATGAATGGGTGGATAAAAAGCGGCAACAGGATTACTTTTCACGGTTAGATCAGGAAGTGCAGCTTTATGGGCTGCCGCAGGAATATATAAACGGCGATACAGCATTGTTCGAGTGTATTAGATCGGTGCCAGCCAGATTTAACCGTATGCTGGTGTATTCTTGCGCGAGTTTACATTCTGGTGATATTTCAAGGGACTATAATTTTGATCTTAATCCACTCACCGGACGTTTTACACTGGCGAGTTTCATTTCAGGTTAACGGTGCCAGTGTAACAAGTCATTTAATCCTTGTGAGGTGTAAGCCATATGCAGCAACTGTTCGTTTTCCATATAAAGCTCTAAAGGCACAAATCCATTAGGTGAAAAGTCGGGATCATTACTGTTATCAAATGAAATAAAGTAGCCACCATTGTTATAGCGGATTTGTCCCTGATAGAAAAAGTTGCTAGTGCCGCCCCAAATATCATCAATCCACACATGAGTTTTCCAGCTGATTTGCTGATTGGCGGGATTGCCGAAACTAATGTTACCTCGCACCATACTCGGAACCGGCATCTCTATACCGTTTTGTTTGTAATTGGCCAGTTGCCAAAATCCAGCAGGAAAAAATAAGTCCGCATCAGGCTTTTGCGGTTCAATTTGGGGGCTGGGAGAAACCTTAGGATCCGGATTGTTGTCAATGACTCGCTCGTTGCTATCGATCGGTGTAGGCTTAGATTCTGGCAACAAACGGGGGACTAATAATAATCCTACTCCAACAATAATCAGAATGATTGACGGATTACTCACGTTGAGTTTAATGCCAAACCCTTCGACATTATTGTGGCTGCCTGAATCTTTTTTACCGCCAATAAACAGGTATAAGCCTATTAGAATAAGCAGTCCGCCTACAGCCATAATAATATTATCAGTTGATGACATCTTTCCTGTCCTTTGGATATCAGCATTGATTTAATAATAGACAGATTTGGCTTTTTTATAGTTATTTTTCATTTATTTAGCTTTAGTCTATTAAAGAGGGTTTTGCGTCTAAACGAGTTGCAGCATAATGGGCGCATATTTCGTTGGGACTATGTATTTTGTCGGGAAAACTTCTTAAATCAGGCATGATTGTCAGTGCCATGACCTTTGTATCCAGAGTCATGGGATTAGCTCGCGATGTGATCGTCGCCAATTTGCTCGGTGCCGGTGGTAGTGCCGATGTATTCTTGCTGGCAAATAAAATACCCAACTTCCTGCGTCGCTTGTTTGCTGAAGGCGCATTTGCGCAGGCGTTTATTCCGATGTTGAGTGAAGTCAAACATCAGCACTCGGAAGATGAACTTAAGCTGTTTATCGCTCGAGTGGCGGGCACACTCGGCACCCTGGTGATGATAGTCACTATATTAGGCGTTATTGCCTCACCGATACTGGCGATGTTATTTGCCAATGGCTGGTTTATTGATTATCTCAATGGCGGGCCCGAGGCAGCAAAATATGAACTCGCTGCGTTGATGCTGAAAATCACTTTCCCTTATTTGTTTTTTATCACTTTAACTGCGCTATCTGGCGCTATTTTGAATACCTTAAATCGCTTTGCTGTATCAGCATTTACGCCGGTGTTATTAAATGCCTGTATTATTGGCGCAGCGCTATGGTTATCACCTCAGCTAACCGAACCGGCGATTGGGTTAGCGTGGGGGGTATTTATTGGTGGTGTGGTGCAATTTGTTTTTCAGATCCCTTTTTTGCGCAAAGCTGGATTGTTAGTAAAACCGCAGTGGGGCTGGCGCGACCCGCAAGTCAGTCGGGTCAGAAAACTGATGATCCCAGCCTTGTTTGGTGTTTCCGTTAGTCAAATCAATCTGTTGTTCGATACCTTTATTGCCAGTCACTTACAGGACAGTTCTATTAGCTGGCTGTATTATTCCGACCGTTTGCTTGAATTCCCCCTGGGATTATTCGGTATCGCCATTGCCACTGTGATCCTGCCAACATTATCTAATGACCATGCTAAGCAGGACCATCAGGCATTTAAACAGAATATGGACTGGGGTTTGAAAATGGTGTGCTTGTTGGGTATTCCTGCCACCGCCGGGCTCATTGTATTGGCTTCGCCCATGTTAACTGTGTTATTTCAGCGTGGTGAGTTTACTGCTAATGATGTGGTAATGACGTCAGCGGCATTAGTAGCCTATGCCAGTGGTTTATTGTGTTTTATGTTAATTAAGGTGTTGGCACCGGGGTTTTATTCTCGTCAGGATGTAAAAACACCGGTTAAATTTGGCATTTGGGCGATGATCAGCAATATGGTTTTTAACGTGATTTTTGCCTGGCACTTTAGTTATGTGGGGTTGGCCATGGCAACCTCTGCGTCTGCCTTGCTAAACGCCATTTTGTTATACCAACAATTGCACCGTAGTCAGATTTTCCGAGTGTCACGCAAAACCATTATTTTTGTCAGCCAGATTCTGCTCGCAGCGCTGGTGATGGCAGGTTGTTTACATTGGTGGCAGCCTTCTAATCAGCAATGGATGGCCTGGGATATTAAACAGCAAATTTTAGCTCTCTCAGCGTGTATTGCTGGTGCATGTGTTATTTTTGTCACCAGTGCTATCGTATTAGGTGTCAGACCTTCATCATTGCTCAGAAAAACAGCAGATCTGTAAGCTTTACGCCAACATATTAAATAAATCATCAAACATCCCTGTCAGAGTGCTTTTTTTACACTGCTAGTTGGTTATAATCCGCTGTTTTTATACGCCAAACTTGGCGGAATGCGGTTTGCTTAAGGGGTGTCAGTGGAATTAATCAGGGGTTTGCACAATATCCGGCAGAAACACCGTGGCTGTGTGCTGACTATTGGTAAGTTCGACGGCGTGCATCTTGGTCATCAGGCGGTGCTAAAAAATCTGGTCGAACAAGCCAGAAAAATGCAGTTACCGGCGACCGTGATGGTGTTTGAACCTCAGCCGGAAGAGGTATTCCGTCCACAGACGGCACCCGCGAGATTAAGCCGATTACGTGATAAATATACCGAACTAAAAAAACTGGGTGTGGATCGTCTGATATGCGTGAAATTCAACCGTGAATTTGCCGCACAAAGCGCCAATCATTTTGTTGAAGAGTTACTGGTCGCTAAATTAGGTATCCGTTTTTTGGTGGTGGGTGACGATTTCCGTTTTGGACATGATCGTACCGGTGATTTTGATATGTTACAGCGCGAAGGCCAGCGCTGGGGCTTTGACGTGGTGAGTACTCAGAGTTTTAGACATCAGGATTGTCGTATCAGCTCAACTGCTGTGCGTGATGCACTGGCTGCTGGCAATATGCAGTTGGCTGAATCCTTACTGGGACGTAAATTTTCAATTGCCAGTAAAGTCATTCATGGTGAGAAGAAAGGGCGTACCATAGGTTTTCCTACCGCAAACCTGTTGTTAAAACGGGTAAAATCACCGGTAGCCGGTGTGTATGCGGTAAGAGTTAAAAGCCCTCGTGGTGATTTTAACGGGGTGGCTAATGTGGGCACCCGACCTACGTTAAACGGCAGCCGTATGCAGCTGGAAGCACATTTATTTGATTTTGATCAGCATTTATACGGGCTGCATATTGAAGTAGAATTATTGAGCAAAATTCGTGATGAACAAAAATTTGCCTCACTTGACGATTTACGCCAACAAATTGCATTAGATAGTGAGCAAGCCAAACGTTATTTTGATAGCCTGCATCAGGCAATTTAACTGAATTACATTTTTTATAAACGGGCAGTGTTGCCCATTACACTTTGACTGGATTTTATTACACATGAGCGATTACAAGCATACTCTGAATTTGCCGGAAACTGAGTTTCCGATGCGTGGTAATTTAGCCCAGCGTGAGCCTAAAATGCTCAAAAGCTGGACTGATGCCGAGCTCTATTCAAAGATCCGTCAAGCCAAAAAAGGTAAAACGCCTTTTGTGTTGCATGACGGCCCTCCTTATGCCAACGGTGATATTCACATTGGCCACGCTGTTAATAAAATTCTGAAAGACATTATTGTTAAGTCAAAGACTTTATCGGATTTTGATGCACCTTATATCCCGGGTTGGGATTGCCATGGCCTGCCAATCGAACTGCAGGTCGAAAAGAAAGTGGGTAAGCCTGGCAAAAAAGTGTCGGCAGCTGAATTTCGTCAAAAATGTCGCGAATATGCTCAAAAGCAAATCGACGGCCAGATGCGTGATTTTATCCGTCTTGGTGTGTTTGGTCAGTGGGATAAACCCTACAAAACCATGGATTTTCGCTCTGAAGCCGACATTATCCGTGTATTAGGTAAAGTACTGGAAAACGGCCATATCGAAAAAGGCTTTAAGCCGGTGCACTGGTGTACCGATTGTGGTTCGGCGCTGGCTGAAGCGGAAGTGGAATATAAAGATAAGCATTCCCCGGCAATAGATGTGGCGTTTGAAGCAGTTGATAGTGACGCCGTTGCTGATTTATTTGACCATCCTGATGGTCATGCTGGCAAAGGCGCTGTCTCAGCAGCTATCTGGACGACTACACCCTGGACTTTACCTGCTAACCGTGCAATCAGCGTGCATGCGGATCTGGATTATTGTCTGGTGCAAATTGAAGACGGTGATACACCTAAGCGTCTGATCCTCGGCAGCGATCTGGTTAAAGATTGCATGGATCGTTTTGGTATTGAGCATTATCACGCATTAGGTTTTTGCAAGGGTAAAGTACTTGAAAATGTACGGGTAAAACATCCGTTTTATGATTTCGACGTACCACTTATTTTGGGTGATCATGTTACTACCGATTCTGGTACTGGTTTAGTTCATACTGCGCCGGGTCATGGTGTGGATGACTTTAATGTCGGTCGCCAATATGGCATCGAAGTGGCAAACCCTGTGGGTGCCAACGGTGTTTATATGGAAGGCACTGAATTGTTTGCCGGTCAGCATGTATTTAAAGCTAACGATGAAATCATCGAAGTATTAAAACAGCATGGTGCGTTATTACATCACCATGCCTTTGAGCACAGTTATCCGCATTGCTGGCGTCACAAAACACCAATTATTTTCCGTGCCACACCGCAATGGTTTATCAGCATGGATAAAAACGGTTTACGCCAGAAGTCGCTTGAAGAAATCAAAAAAACGCAGTGGATCCCTGAGTGGGGTGAAAACCGAATCACTGCGATGGTAGAAGGACGTCCTGACTGGTGTATTTCGCGTCAGCGTACATGGGGAGTGCCGATTGCGTTATTTATCCATAAAGACACCGGTGATTTGCACCCTCGTAGTTCCGAGTTACTGGAGCAGGTTGCCAGGCAAGTTGAAGCCAAGGGTATTCAGGCCTGGTGGGATTTGGACGCTGAAGAGTTATTGGGTGACGATGCGCAGACCTATGTAAAAGTGCAAGATACGTTGGATGTGTGGTTCGACTCGGGTGTAACGCACTTCTTTGTGGTTGATCAACGTGAAGAGATTCCGGCATCTGCAGATTTATACTTAGAAGGCTCAGACCAACACCGTGGCTGGTTTATGTCGTCGTTAATGACATCGGTGGCTATGTCTGACAAAGCACCTTACAAACAAGTATTAACCCATGGTTTTACTGTAGACGCGGAAGGCAAAAAAATGTCTAAGTCTATTGGTAATACGGTATCGCCACAGGATGTGATGAACAAACTGGGCGCTGATATTTTACGTTTATGGGTAGCGTCAACCGATTACCGCAGTGAAATTGCGGTATCTGATGAAATTCTTAAACGTTCTGCTGACGCTTATCGCCGTATTCGTAATACTGCACGTTTCCTGCTTGCCAACCTTAATGGCTTTAACCCTGCGACAGATATGGTAGCAGCGAAAGATATGGTGTCCCTTGATTTGTGGGCAGTGCAAAAAGCCGAAGCCTTGCAGCAGGAATTAATCAGCGATTACAACAAATATGATTTATTGCAAATCACCCAAAAGTTAATGCACTTCTGTTCCATTGATATGGGTAGTTTCTATCTGGATATCATTAAAGACAGACAATACACGGCTAAATCTGACAGTGTGGCACGCCGTTCCTGTCAAACTGCGCTGTATCATATTGTTGAAGCATTAGTTCGTTGGATTGCCCCGATAATGAGCTTTACAGCTCAGGAAATCTGGCAGGAAATGCCAGGTGAGCGTGATGAATTTGTCTTTACTGATGTTTGGTACAAGGGTTTTGATTTGCAAGGTGTGGATAATCAATTCAGTGATGCATTCTGGCAAACAGTGATGTCGGTGAAGGATGAAGTGAATGGTGCGCTGGAACAAGCGCGTCGTGACAGCCTGATTGGTGGTTCTTTGCAAGCAGACGTGACCTTATATGCTAAGTCTGAACTCGCAGAACAACTGAATAAACTACAAGATGAGTTACGTTTTGTTTTGATTACCTCACAAGCCAAAGTGGTGGTAAGTGATAGTGCGCCAGAAGGTGCTGTAGCAACAGAAGTGGACGGTTTGTGGGTATCGATTGCGGTATCTGCAGGTCATAAATGTACGCGTTGCTGGCACTATCGCGAAGATGTTGGTTCGCACACTGAACACCCGGAATTATGTGGTCGTTGTGTGGACAATATCGAAGGCGACGGAGAGCAACGTCATTATGCTTAAGTTTTTTAGCGGCTCAGGTTTGCGCTGGCTGTGGTTAACCGTAGTAATGTTCGCGGTTGACCAGATTAGCAAACATTGGGTGGTGGGTAGCATGAAGTTGTATGACTCCATTCCTGTTATTCCGATGTTTAGCATTACTTATGTGCAAAACCATGGCGCAGCGTTTAGCTTTTTAAGCACCGAGGGTGGCTGGCAGCGCTGGTTTTTTACCGTTATCGCTGTGGTCGTCAGTGTATTAATTTTGTACTGGCTGAAAAAAACAGAGGCCAAACAAAAATTAGTACCATCTGCTTTCGCGTTAATTTTAAGTGGTGCACTGGGCAATGTATACGACCGCTTGCATTATGGCTATGTGATCGATTTTCTCGATGTGTATTACCAGCAGTGGCACTGGCCAACCTTTAATATCGCTGATAGCGCCATTTTTGTAGGCGCGGTATTTTTAATTTATGACGCAATGCGTTCAGGAAATAAAAAAGATGAGCAAGCCACAAATCATTGATCAAAACAGTCAGGTGGTTTTGCACTTTGATTTAAAACTTACCGATGGCTCTGCGGCCGATAGTACTCGTGTTAACAATAAACCTGCCAAACTGGTAATGGGCGATGGCAGCCTGACACCTAACTTTGAACAGTGTTTGCTGGGTTTATCTGTCGGTGATAAAAAAGAGTTTAAGCTAGCTGCACAGGATGCCTTTGGTATGCCGAACCCTGATAATATTCACTATATGGATATTAGTCGTTTTGGTCAGGATACGCCTGCTCAGGTTGGGATGATTATTGCGTTTACCCAACCAGATGGTACTGAAATGCCAGGCATTATTCGCGAGATAAACGGACATTCTGTGACAGTGGACTTTAATCATCCACTGGCTGGTCAGGATGTGGTTTTTGCCGTAGAAATTATAGATATTCACTAGGTATTGTATGGACATTCAACTGGCTAATCCCCGAGGCTTCTGTGCCGGTGTAGACCGGGCCATTACCATTGTGGAACGTGCGCTGGAAATTTTTGAGCCGCCTATTTATGTGCGCCATGAAGTGGTGCATAACAAGTTTGTGGTTGATGGTTTGCGAAAGCGCGGTGCGGTATTTGTAGATGAACTACATGAAGTACCTAACGACTGCATTGTTATTTTCTCTGCGCATGGTGTAGCACAGTCGGTGCGTAAAGAAGCGGATGACAGGGGGTTAAAGGTTTTTGACGCCACTTGTCCTCTGGTGACTAAAGTGCATATGGAAGTAACCCGTGCCAGCAAACGTGGCGTTGAATGCATCTTAATTGGTCATCAGGGACATCCTGAGGTGGAAGGCACCATGGGGCAATATGATAATCCGCAAGGTGGGATTTATCTGGTGGAGTCAGAAGCGGATGTGGCCAACCTTGAAGTAAAAGATCCACAACGTCTGTATTACTGCAGTCAGACTACGCTGTCGGTTGATGACACCGCGGATGTGATTGATGCGTTGCGGGCAAAATTCCCTGCTATCGAAGGCCCACGTAAAGATGATATTTGTTATGCCACACAAAACCGTCAGGATGCCGTGCGTGACTTGGCAGAAAAATGCGATTTGATGTTAGTTGTTGGTGCTAAAAACAGTTCAAATTCAAACCGTCTGCGTGAACTGGCAGAAAAAATGGGCGTCACTGCGTATTTAATTAATGATGCAAACTGCATTCAAACACAATGGTTAACGGGTGCCGCTAACATTGGGGTAACTGCCGGTGCTTCAGCGCCAGAGGTGTTGGTGAACGGTGTGATTGAACGGCTCAAAGCCCTTGGTGCTGCCAATGTTATCGAAGTTGAAGGACGTAAGGAAAATATTGAATTTGCCGTGCCCAAAGAACTTCAAGTTAAGATGATTTAATCTAAATCACCTAAAAGGCCACATTTAGATGGGGCCTTTTAGGTATGAAAACAGTCCGATCTTTATACCTTTAGTATTGAATTGATAACCAAAGCTGTAACAAGTTCAGCTACTCTATAGTGACATACCTGTACATATTGCAGGTTGCAAGAGGGCAAGGTGTTATCAGTTCAAACGCAATTAAGACACAGACAAACAAGTAGGTGCCATCATCAAAGCGGTGTTGGAATGATCGAGGTATTGGTGACCTTGTTTATTCTGGCTATAGGCATGCTTGGGGTGGCGTCGCTACAGTTTATTGGTGCCTTTTCAAATTCTGATGCGCTCAACAGGGCGAATGCTGTACTTGTTGCTCAGCAAACCGCTGAGCGATTACGTGCCAATAGTTTTGTATCAGCCAGTTTTAGCGGGTTGGTCGCAGATGATCGTTATTTTGATCCCGATACCTATAATTTCAAGCAACTCTCCTGCGGCAGTGGGGAGCCGGGATGGGAATGTTTTTGTAAGGATAAACCCGCGTCAATACGGGATTGTAATGCTAACACCTGTAGTAGTGCCGAGTTGGCAACCTATGATGGCTGGCAGTTAACTTGTGCCGCAACCAAAATTAATCCTTCAGTGACGCTGGACGTGAGTTGCAATGACAATAATCTGGCGGATGCCGATGCGTGCAGTGCGGGCTCTGCTCAGCAAATCATGCTGAGCTGGCCGGCTGAAAACTGGCAAAACATCGATAGAAAGTTAAATCCTGTCTGTAATCCTTCCAGTGACGCAGAGCCGCGCGACTGCGTTTTGTTAGAGCTGGTACTCTGATATGCATCGTTTAAATTCCTTATCCCGCGGCTTTAGCTTAATTGAACTTATGATCACCTTAGTACTGGGGTTAATTATTTCTGGTGCAATCGTTCAGGTATTAGTCAGCAATCAGGTGACAGAGCGCCTGAACCGGGGCATTGCTTCTGCTCAGGAAAGTGGTCGTTTTATTATGACTCGCCTTCGTAATGAGCTGTTAGAGACTGGGCGTTATGATTCGCTTGACCCAAATCTTGAACGCAGTGTTGATGTCGTTCCGGAAGCCGCTTTTGTACAAAATCATCCGATAATTCTCCCGGGAGATTTCCCCTTACAGCCTGTTTTAGGTTCGACTCAGGGTGCTAATGGTGGTGATGACGTACTGGTAGCCGGTATGCAGGCAGGTCAGGATTGTCGTGGTTACAAGCTCGGATATGCCGACACTGAACAGTTTTATGTGGTCAATCGGTATTTTGTTGAAGATAACAAACTCAAATGTGTCGGTTTTGACGGACGAGTGCTGGCAGGTCAAAAAGTGGCAGTGGGGAATAATGGTGATGCTGCGTTTACCTTATTGGATGATGTTTACGGATTTCAGGTGTTATACGCCATTGCTAATGCTGCTATCACAAATGACAGTTCTGGTCGTCCGGTAAATTATGTCACTGCTGATAATGTGGCCGCTCAAATTCTGGCCGGTGGGCAGGTTGTGGCGATACAAGTTGCGGTTTTGGTGAAAGGTGAGAGTGAGTTGTATATCGATAAAGTGCCAACATTTAAATTATTGAATGAAGATAGTTTTAGTCCCACAGATCACCAGTTATATAAGCAATTTGAAACCACGATCAGTTTTCGCAATGTGAAAAATTTTTTGCGGAGTAACAACCAATGAAAAGCATAAATAAACAGCAGGGCATCGTACTGGTGTTTGCATTGCTGATCTTACTGAGTTTGACCATCCTGGGTGTGTCATCAGTGAGCTCGAGTTTAATGCAAAGCAAAATGTCACAGTCAATGGAATCTTATAATCTGGCTTTTGATGCGGCTGAAGCCGGACTTGGTGGCGTGATGTTTGAGTCCGAAGATTTACAGGTTTTGGGAAACAATGCGGTCGCTGACCCGTTAACTGAGGCTCGCCAAAAAGCCCAGCTCGATCTGACAGTTCAGGATTTAAGTTGTTTGGATACGCTTAACTGGACACAGCGCCGTATGACCAGTGCCGGAGTACAACCCGGCGCACAAAATAATTCCGCTGGTACCTTTAGCAGTCAACCCCCAACGAATAGTTGGTCAAGTACCGCCTTTGTTGGAGAACGCGCGTGTCTGGGATCAAGCAATGTGATTGGCGGCAGCAATATCAGTTGCCACATCTTTAAAGTAAAAGGTTGTGGTCAGGTTGTAGGTTCACCTTATGTGGTGGCTAATTCACTCAATGTTTCCGTTTTTGCCCCTGCCAGTAATGGTGGCTAGGAGGGTATGATGTTTCGGTCAAAAATTTCTCTGTTTAATACGCTGGCTGCGGCCGTACTGTCATTTATGGTCAATACAGCTGCATTTGGTGATGATATTGAAATCTATTTGGGGGTGGGAAATAACCAGCTTACCTATAATCCCAACGTACTGTTTATTATGGACAGTTCCGGCAGTATGGCAGGCAAGGATGGCACCTATGAATCCAGATTACTGCGAGTACAAAATGCATTAAAAGATGCATTGCGTTCTGCCACCAATATTAATGCAGGGTTAATGCGTTTCTCTGATTACGGAGGCCCTGTTTTATATCCTGTGCGTCCAATTGACTCTCCGGTTGAGCCTGAAATTGTCACTTCTGTGGCAAATTCGGCTGATGATGCACATGAAATTGGTGTAAGTGTTAACACCACTAATAACCGTCTGGTACTGGTTGATGGAACTTCACCGGTATCATCAGGGTTGCGTTTTGAACAATTACAAATTCCCCGCGGTGCCACAATTAATTCTGCTTATTTGCGTTTTACTTCAGATAGCTACAATGTCAGCGCGGCTAACATACGATTTTATGGAGAGGCGTCCGGTAATTCTGATTCTTTTAGTGGTTCCAGTGGCGATATTAGTTCAAGAGCAAAAACCAGCAGTTATGTGGACTGGAATACTGATAATGACTGGCCCAATACCAATGAGCAGTTTGTCACTCCCGACATAACGTCTGTCATTCAGGAAGTTGTGAATCGTGGTGATTGGTGTGGTGGTAATGCACTAAGTCTGTTAATAGATGGCAGTGGGATAAGTGGCTCCAGCCAGCGTTTTATTAAGTCTTACGATGAAGGTAGTGGTTTGGGGGCTGAAATTGTCATTAGTTATGATAAAGCCAGTGCTACCGGATGTGTTGGTGGTGAAATGTTCTTTCAGGTAAACAGTCAAAATAATAATGCTGAAGAACAGTCTAACGGTTATCAGAATACCGGGACCGAATTAACCTTAAACTCGAGTAGCAATCAGTACGCGGGTGTTCGTTTCGAAAATGTTACTATTCCTCAGGGAGCGGTCGTTCAGGAAGCCTATTTAACCTTTACCGCTTATCAGAATCGCATTGGTAGCGCGTCCTTTGATATTGCAGCAGTTGATGAAGCAGATCCCAATGATTTTTCACCTTACCCCCGGCGATATCTTGACCGTAAAAATAAAACCTCGGCGGTTACCTGGTCGCCGGTACCAAACTGGTATCGTAATAATACCTATGATAGTCCCTCATTAGTCAACCAGGTTCAGGCTGTGGTTAATCGGGCCGACTGGCAATCCGGCAATGCCATGATGTTTGTATTATCTAATTTTAGTGGCAACAGGGGTGCCTACACTTATAACGGTAAACCTTCAGGGGCGACGCAATTAAAAATTAAATTTCAGGGGAACGCTATTCCAGCCACAGTGGCAACTGTACGCGACCATTTATTAAATAAGGTTGATGAGTTGTCTGCCGATGGATTAACCCCAATTGTGGATACTCTTTATGAAGCAGTTAATTATTATGGTGGACGTGATGTCTATTACGGTCTGAAACGTGGTGAAAATGGTGTCAGTTCCAGTGTTCGTCGTCACACCCGGGTGAGTAATCGATTGTCTTATAGCGGTGATGATTCGGTTCTGCCTTATGGCTGTAGTGAAGATAACCTTAACGACAGTGATTGTATTTACGAATATATACCATCGGGTGCCACCTATAATTCTCCGGTAACTGATTTGCAATGTCAGACCAATAATCACATTGTTTTATTGTCAGATGGTGAGGCTAATAATAATCATAGTGTCGATGAAATTGAGGACCTGCTGGGTAAAAGTTGTGGCAGTGCCAGTGGTGGAGAAAAATGCGGTCTTGATCTGGTAAAAAATATCAGCAAGAGCAACGAGTCTAAAATTGGTGCAAGAGTGATTACTCACACCATTGGATTTGCAGCCAATTCGACGGCCAATAACTTTTTGAGCCAGCTTGCATTGCAAGGTGGTGGCGGATTTTATACGGCCAGTGATAGTGCTCAGCTTTTGACCGCATTTGAAAGTATTTTAAAAAGCGTGAAAGACGTTAATGCAACCTTTGTCTCGCCCGGCGTTGCGGTTAACCAGCTCAATCGCTTAACTCATAAAGATGAATTGTATTTTGCTTTGTTTAAACCTGCAGAAGGTACGGCATGGCCAGGTAACCTGAAAAAATACAAAATTTCCGGCGATACCATTAAAGATAAAAACGGTTTAGCTGCGGTGGATGATGGCACCGGATTCTTTAAAGATACTTCGCATAGTTATTGGTCACCAACGGTGGATGGGAGTGATGTAAGAGACGGTGGAGCGGCAAGTCAACTGGACTTAAGCCGGGCAATTTATACATTCGATGGGGTTGGTAATATTGCCAGTGTCAGCAATAGTCTGCATGAAAACAACAGTTCAATTACGGTATCCGACTTAGGTATTGATACACAGGCTAATCCAACTAGCTTGCGATATACCTTGCTTCAGTGGGCCAGAGGTGTGGATGTCAAAGATGATGATGATGACAACTCAACCACAGATGTGCGTTTGCAAATGGGGGATCCTATCCATTCACAACCCGTTATCGTGAATTATGGAACTAATGACAGTGCGATATTAGTGGCGACCAACCAGGGCTTTTTACATTCTTTTGACCCAGAAACCGGCAGTGAAAATTTTGCTGTAATACCTAAAGAATTGTTGCCCAATTTATATGATTTTTATCTGAATAACTCTTCTTTTAACCATATCTACGGTATGGATGGCGATATGGTGTTGCGTGATACGGGGTCGCGGAAACTGCTTTATGTTGGCATGCGCCGTGGTGGCCGCAATTATTACGCGTTTGACATCACCAATAAAACGTCGCCATCACTGGCATTTAAAATTGAAGGTGGCGTGGGAGACTTCTCGAAATTAGGGCAAACATGGTCAAAACCGACGCTGACTAAAATGAATATAGGTGGCGTGGTTAAAACGGTGTTGGTATTTGGTGGTGGCTATGATGAGTTACAGGATAACCGTCAATTGCGTGACGTGGATACTATGGGGAACGCCGTTTATATCGTTGATGCTGATACGGGGGACTTGTTGTGGTCTGCCAGTGATGCGAATGCTAGCGAAAATATCAGTGATATGAAATATAGCATTCCTGCACGTATCTCGGTTATTGACCGGGATAGTGATGGTCTGGCTGACCATATGTATGTCGCCGACACTGGCGGACAAATTTTCCGTCTTGATATACATAATGGTGAATCGGGCAGTTCATTTGTAACCGGTGGATTATTGGCATCTATTTCTGCAGATAGCACTGCTGCCGATAATCGTCGATTCTATTATGCGCCCGACGTAGCCGAAATTAGTCTGGCAGATCAGCATTATTATGCGGTAGCAATTGGGTCTGGTTACCGCGCACACCCGTTGAATGTAGAGATTCAGGATAATCTTTACATGATTAAAGATACTGGTGTTTTTAATACCGATAGTAATGGTGATTATATTTTGCCTTCTTCTCCCATTACCGCAGCCGAGTTATATGATGCAACAGATCATTTGTTAACAACTGGCTCCACCAGCGACCAGCAACTGGAGGCGGCAAAATTTGCCGGGAAACAAGGTTGGATGATTCGGTTGGGAACGGGTGGTGAAAAAGTCCTGGCAACGCCGCTGATTCTTAATTACAAACTATTTTTCACTACTTATGTGCCTGCTCAAATTAGCGCCAGTTTATGCGCACCTCCCAGTGGTAACAGTCGCGCTTATCTGGTGGAATTAATTAATGGCAATGCAGTAACTGATTTGAACCACAATAATATCGATGAACACACGGATCGATTTGTCGATTTGCAACAAACCGGTATTGCACCCGAAACCAAAATATTGATTGAAGATCCGACCCATCCGGTGGTGTGTCTGGGGACCGAGTGCGGTTCAATTGTCAAAGAACAGGAAGATGATGGAACAACCAAGAATTGCACAACCAAACTGGATTGTTTAGCAGAGAATATTTACGGGCGTATGGAAAGAGTACAAAAAAATAGCTGGAAAACTGAAACGGAGCGATAGCCATGAGAGATAACGGATTCACCTTAATTGAACTTATGATAGTTGTCGCCATTGTCGGCATTATTACATCGATTGCTTACCCCTCTTACATGGGGTTTGTAAAAAATGGCAAACGCAGTGCTGCTCAGGCGGATTTGATGGCTCTGGCCGCAGCCATGCAACGTCATAAAGCGGGAAATTATAATTACAAAGGTGCAGCGGCAGGTGGGGCTGATACCGGTGCCCCAAGTATATTTCACGCATACAGCCCATCCAGTGAACCCGCATCAGAAAAGCAGTACAACCTGACCATAGACAGTGTCAATGCCAGTGGCACCAGTTATGTACTGTTAGCAACGCCAGTGAGTGGCACGGCACAAGCTGACGATGGAAAATTGTATTATTTCAGTGATGGGCGTAAAGGATGGGATAAAAATAATAATGGGACCCTGGCATCAAGCGAATATTGCTGGAAATGTTAGTTTAGGGACAGCTTAGTGCTGTTCCTGCATTGTCTTCATATATGCCGTCATTATCAGTGTCTCTGCTTGTTTTTACACGTCCTTGCAGGCTAATCACTACTGCCCGGGCAAATTTAGCTTCATTACTGTTATGACATACTTTTAATGTGGCGGGTGAGGCAGTCGCCCCGGACTGATTAAAACGTATTTCCTGAGCCGGTCCGGTTGTGATCAAGATATTTTCGTTGATTTCAGTGCCAGCCAAAATCTCTTCGTCGCTATCTCTGCTTCCATTACCGTTTAAATCATTAAATACCATTTTGGCCTCGCTCCAGTTATTTGAGCAGACACTAAAGTTACTGGTGGGACACACTATGGTGGTTGTTCGTTCGTTGACCGCTACTGATCTTGCGTATTGAATGGTTGCACTGAGTTCGTTAATTTGAGAAATAACACGATTGGTGATCAACATCTCGCGCACGTTAGGTGCTACTACTGTAATTAATATTGAAATAATGGCAACGCTGATTAACAGTTCTAACAAAGTTAAACCGGATTGTTTGCGCATAGTAAGTACCTGAAGCGGGCTGCAAAATTATACCTTACACGCTTTTTATCAATTATGCGTATGGTGCTGCTGTACTAAGTAGCAGGCTCAATACCCTAAAAACTAAATTTAAAAATTAATGAGGTTAGTGCAGCATATTGATGCAAAATTTTTTATGATAGGTAAAAGGCCAATATTTTTAATGCGTTAGCGGGAAATCAGGTGAACAGACAAGATATTATCAGTGAAATGCGGGTGTTACCGCAAATTGACAGCCATTATGAAATAACGCGTAGAGTTAATTTTATTAAATCTCACCTTAAACAGTCAGGTCTGAATACTTTGGTGCTGGGAATTAGCGGCGGAGTGGATTCATGCACTCTTGGGCGGTTGGCGCAGTTGGCCGTGGATGAATTAAATAAAGAACATGCCGAGCAATATAAATTTGTAGCGGTGCGGTTGCCTTACAATCAGCAAGCTGATGAAGATGACGCGCAGTTATGCATTGATTTTATTCAACCAACGGAGTCCATTGTTGTTAATGTCGCACCGGGGGCCGACGCGGTGCATCAGGCAACTTGTGACGCACTTGGAAGTTTATTGCCACAACAAGCGGGCAAAGTCGACTTTGTTAAAGGCAATGTAAAAGCCAGAACCCGAATGGTGATTCAGTATGAGATTGCCGGCATGCTTGATGGGCTTGTTCTTGGTACTGACCATTCAGCTGAAAATATTACCGGTTTTTATACAAAATACGGGGATGGTGCGTGTGATTTGGCGCCTTTATTTGGGTTAAATAAACGTCAAGTACGTCAGTTGGCTGAAACACTGGGCGCACCTTCAGTTATTATTAAAAAAGCCCCAACAGCCGATCTGGAAAGCTTAACGCCACAGAAGGCTGATGAAGAAGCGTTAGGCTTAACCTATGCTCAAATCGATGATTTCCTCGAAGGAAAAGCGGTTGCTGATGAAGTCAGTGAGAAGCTAATCTATATTTACCAGCGCACGCAACATAAGCGTCAGCCTATTCCAACAATTTACGATTAAGAGTCGCAAGGAGTTTGTGTGAAAAAAATTGAAGCCATTGTTAAACCTTTTAAAATGGATGATGTCAGGGAAGCACTTGCAGAAATTGGTATTACTGGCATGACTGTAACTGAAGTTAAAGGTTTTGGTCGTCAGAAAGGACACACTGAATTATATCGTGGTGCCGAGTATCAGGTGGATTTTTTACCTAAAGTAAAAGTTGACCTGATAGTCAACGATGATCAGGTCGACAGAGCAGTTGAAGCCATTGTTAGTTCTGCAAAAACCGGCAAAATTGGTGATGGTAAAATCTTTGTTTATGATGTTTCGCGAGTGGTGCGCATTAGAACCGGTGAAGAAAACGAACAAGCTATTTAAAAAAAGCGCCATGAGGCTAATGCCGATCAGTTAAGAAGTTGACATTCGGCATAAGAGGATCAAAATCCGATGATCGTAAGGTCATCGGATTTTT
>NZ_JACNEP010000040.1 GCF_014270035.1 Neptunicella marina
TTGGCCGAACGATGTATGGACTCCACCACCTTACCTGCGTAACGTGGAGTCACCAAACCAAAGGAGTCCATACATGAATAATCGTACCGTACTAGCATTAGATTTAGCAAAACGCGTTATCCAAGTCTGTAAAGTGACAGGTGAAGGTGAAATTAAGTTTAATAAGGCTATGTCACCTGATGCCGTGAGAACGCTATTAACCAATACCAAGCCATGTATTGTGGCCATGGAAGGATGCGGCAGCTTTCATTATTGGGGGAGGCTTGCTCAGGAATTAGGTCACGAAGTCAGGGCAATGCCGCCAATAAAGGTAAAACCCTTTATTGGTAAGCAAAAGACCGATGCCAATGATGCGGTGGGTATTTTTGTTGCCAGCAAACAACCAAGCATGACATTTAGCCCTGTAAAATCGGTTTCTCAACACACTATTCAGTCCATTCAAACATCACGACGTCTGTTAGAGAAAACCCTGAAATCCACGAGCAATCATATCGGTGCTCTTCTTTATGAATATGGCATTATCCTCGGGAAAGGAAAAAAGTCGCTACGAGAAGGTATGGTGACATATCTGGACCCATTATCTACGTGTTTAACTGAGCCCCTTAAGCTGTTACTCGGAAGCCTTTGGCAGCAATATCAATCAACATTAGTTCAATTTGAGCAACTATCGACACAACTCAGCCAACAGATAAAACAGCTAGAGCCTTGCCGACGTTTGATGGCGTTGGAAGGTGTCGGTGAAATCGGTGCTGCTGGCTTATATGCCAGCCTGGGGGATGGCTCTGGATTTAAAAATGGCCGACAGGCTTCGGCTTATATTGGTGTGACACCAAAACAACGCAGTAGTGGAGGGAAAGTGGTGATGGTAGGTATTGATAGTCACAGTGGCGATAAATCCTTACGGGCGATACTCTTTCTGGGGGCATTGGCGGCAATTGCTCAATTACCGAGTGAACCCAAGACGGAAAAGCAACGGTGGTTGATTGCATTAATTAAACGAGCCGGCGTGAAGAAAGCGTGTATCGCATTGGTCAATAAAACCATTAGAACAGCTTGGGCATTACTGCGATATAGTCAGCCATATCAACCCAAAGCAATAGCCATTTAAATCAAACAGCGCAAAGCGTTAGTCAGGTTCAGCAACAATGCATTAATCAAAAGGTAAGACCAACCTTCTGAAAACCTGTAACACGATGAAGCGATAATACGCTATCGGAACGATAAGGACAGAAGGTGCGAATACATCAAGGGTTAGAAGATAGCGTCTTCAATGAAAAACCGTATATACGCTCGCATCTTAATTTTGAAAATGCAGGTTGCTAAACAGGTGGAGTCCATATACGTCGTGTTCGGCCATTCGAAAGCCA
>NZ_JACNEP010000041.1 GCF_014270035.1 Neptunicella marina
TGTCTTGTCCTGAAATGTGTTTACACATTTAGGATTTATTATGACAACAGCAGATAAACAACGAGTTAAACGTACACAACGAGATTACACCTTAGGCTTTAAATTAGCGGTGGTAGAGCAAATCGAAAAAGGTGATTTCACTTATAAACAAGCCCAAACAGCTTATGGTATCCAAGGTAAAAGTACCGTTCTTGTTTGGTTAAGAAAGCATGGTAAGTTGGACTGGTCTAATCCAGAAAGTCATGCCCTTATGTCAAAAACAAAAGAAACTCCCGCCCAGAAGATAAAACGCTTAGAACGTGAATTAGAAGAGCTTCGCCTCAAAGATATAGTTAAGGATGAAATGATTAACATCATGGATGAAGAATATGGAGCGGGCTTAAGAAAAAAGTACATATCCGAGCTATCACGCAGGCAAGACAAGCAAAGGAGGTAAAACTAGCGGCCTTGTGTCGTGCGTATGGCATAACACCTCAGGGTTACTATCAAGCAGTACGCAGGATAAAGTCTCGGAGTGAACAGTTAAAGCCCGTTCAATCACTTGTGAAGTATTGGCGAAGGTTCATGCCTAGAGTTGGTGGGAAGAAGCTGTATAAGCTCATAAAACCGGAACTCGATAAGCAGCGGCTCAAGTTAGGCCGTGATAACTTCTTCGATTACCTACGAGAGCATGACTTACTCGTAAAACCAAAGAAGAACTATGTAAAAACAACAAACAGTCGCCACTGGATGCGTAAGCACCCTAACTTACTTAAAGATTTTAAGGCCAAACAAGCTGAAGAGGTATTAGTGAGTGATATCACTTATGTGAAGTCTGATGCAGGTACGCATTATTTATCACTCACTACAGATGCGTATTCAAGAAAGATTATGGGCTATGAACTCAGTGATGAAATGAAGGCAACGGATGTGGTTAAAGCATTAAACATGAGTATTAAGCAAAAGCGTTATAACCACCAAGCGATTCATCACTCAGACAGAGGTTTACAGTATTGTTCTGATGAGTATCAACACGTACTCAATACGCACAACATCAAACCATCAATGACTGATGGCTATGACTGTTATCAAAATGCCTTAGCTGAACGCGTTAATGGCATATTGAAACAAGAGTTTTTATTGTATCGTTGTAAGGATATCAATGAGCTTAAACAGCTCGTGGATGAATCCATTTACATCTACAATGAAATGAGACCGCACTTAAGTTTAGGCATGAAAACACCTAATCAAGTGCACAATGAAAAAAGCCAGTAGAAAATCTACTGGCCTTTGAAAAACCGTCAACCTATTTCAGGACGACACA
>NZ_JACNEP010000042.1 GCF_014270035.1 Neptunicella marina
CTGAAGAATCCCCACAAAATTGAACATTCATGGCTTTTAGCGATCTGATCAGTCGCCAAACCTACAAGAGCACTAGCCACCATGAATGCTTGCATATTATTACATGAAGAAATAGCTACCGCCTGTCCTCATATCCATAACGCGCGTTTAAGTGCATTACTGGATGTCACAGACACTGCTTGCAAATACCAAAAATGCTCACTCACTGGGCTGGGAAGGACATTGATAAGCTCTGCAAAAACAAAACATTGCATCAAAAAGATTGACCGCTTGCTGGGCAACTCACACCTACAATCAGAAAGAAAAGATATCTATAAAGCATTGGCTAGCAGATTTGTTCAAGTCGGTAGTTATCCAGTAATACTAATTGATTGGTCTCAGATAAATGAAGAAGCTGGCTTTCATATTTTGCGTGCATCCTTAGCTAGTGAAGGCCGTGCTATCACCTTATATGAGGAAGTACATCCAAAGAATAAAAGTCACAACAGAGAGGTGCATGGAGCTTTCTTAGATGTTTTGCAATATATCTTACCTGCTGATGTGCAACCCCTTCTGATCACAGATGCAGGATTCAAGAACCCGTGGTTTAAACAAGTACAACGAAAGGGTTGGTATTGGCTTGGCCGCATTAGACACTTTACCCAATTTAAGACACAAGACACTGAGAAGTGGATACCTTGTCGCAGTTTAAATGACTTAGCAACTAACAATCCGACTTATTTAGGGAGGATTGAGCTCGCCAAGCGTAATGCGATAGTTTGCTGTGCTCATTTATACAAGAAGCCGCTACAAGGCAGAACGAAGCGAACCCAAGGTAAAAGGGTGTCACAGCGTACTAATAGTCGAAGTTATAGTGCCAGGGAAAGAGAGCCTTGGTTTTTAGTCACCAATATCCCACACGAAAAGCTATCGTCAAATCAAGCTGTCGCTCTCTATACGACGCGTATGCAGATTGAAGAAAACTTCAGAGATACTAAAAACCAGCGAATAGGATTAAGTCTTAAAGAGTCCAAAAGTCGGACTGAACAGCGTCTGGAAATATTACTACTGGTTGTCTTCTTAGCGACTCATATTTTATGGTTAATAGGTATTAAAGCCACTAGCGTAGGGTTACATAAGCATTATCAAGCCAATACTATACGAGACAGGGCAGTATTATCTATGTTCAATTTAGGCCTGCAAGTATTGAGAAAACAGCCAGAATTAATACACCTATTCCTGCTCAAAGAACTAATGGAAATTGTTCACTCTAAGGGAAAACTGTGGAATTAAATTCGTGGGGATCCTTCAGGT
>NZ_JACNEP010000043.1 GCF_014270035.1 Neptunicella marina
ATGGCAAAAGAAAAGTTTGAACGTACGAAACCGCACGTAAACGTTGGTACAATCGGCCACGTTGACCACGGTAAAACGACCCTGACAGCAGCAATCACTACAGTTTTAGCAAAAACTTACGGTGGTTCAGCACAAGCATTCGATCAAATCGATAACGCACCAGAAGAGCGTGAGCGTGGTATTACTATCGCCACCTCTCACGTAGAATATGACACGCCATCACGTCACTACGCGCACGTAGACTGCCCAGGACACGCTGACTATGTTAAAAACATGATCACCGGTGCCGCGCAGATGGACGGTGCGATTCTGGTAGTAGCAGCGACAGACGGTCCTATGCCACAAACCCGTGAGCACATCCTGTTAGGTCGCCAGGTAGGTGTACCTTACATCATCGTATTCATGAACAAATGTGACATGGTAGACGACGAAGAGCTGTTAGAATTAGTAGAAATGGAAGTACGTGAACTGCTTTCAGAATACGAATTCCCAGGCGATGACTTACCAGTAATCCAGGGTTCTGCCCTTAAAGCGCTGGAAGGCGACGCAGAATGGGAAAAGAAAATCATCGAATTAGGTGAAGCTTTGGATTCATACATCCCAGAGCCAGAGCGTGCAATCGACAAGCCGTTCATCTTACCAATCGAAGACGTATTCTCAATCTCAGGTCGTGGTACTGTAGTAACAGGCCGTGTTGAGCAAGGTATCATCACTGTAGGTGAAGAAGTAGAAATCGTTGGTATCAAAGAAACCACTAAAACGACTTGTACTGGTGTGGAAATGTTCCGTAAGCTGCTTGACGAAGGTCGTGCAGGTGAGAACGTAGGTGTATTGTTACGTGGAACTAAGCGTGACGAAGTAGAGCGTGGTCAGGTACTGGCTAAGCCTGGTTCAATCACCCCGCACACCAAGTTCGAAGCAGAAGTATACGTACTGTCTAAAGATGAAGGTGGTCGTCACACGCCATTCTTCAAAGGCTACCGTCCACAGTTCTACTTCCGTACAACTGACATCACTGGTGCAGTAGAATTACCAGAAGGTGTGGAAATGGTAATGCCAGGTGACAACCTGAAATTCGTAGTAGAATTAATCAACCCAATCGCGATGGATGAAGGTTTACGCTTCGCAATCCGTGAAGGTGGCCGTACAGTAGGTGCGGGTGTTGTATCTAAGATTCTTGCTTAATCTTTGACAGCATTTGATAGTTGAAAAAGGTCGCGCTAGCGGCCTTTTTTATTTTC
>NZ_JACNEP010000044.1 GCF_014270035.1 Neptunicella marina
TTCGTCTAGAGGCCTAGGACACCGCCCTTTCACGGCGGTAACAGGGGTTCGAATCCCCTAGGGGACGCCAATTGGAAGGCCCGCTCAGTGAGCGGGCTTTTTAAACCAACCAAAGCCGTAATGTTCAGTCCAGGCGACATTACGCCAGATGAAAATCTGAAGAAGCTAAGGAAGAAGTCGCTCAGCTCGCTGGCTCACTTCGCCCTTGCAAAAAATCTTAAAAGCGCAGCTTTTAAAAACCGATTTTTTGTCCCCTTCGTCTAGAGGCCTAGGACACCGCCCTTTCACGGCGGTAACAGGGGTTCGAATCCCCTAGGGGACGCCAATTGGAAAGCCCACTCAGTGAGCGGGCTTTTTAAACTAACCAAAGCCGTAATGTTCAGTCCAGGCGACATTACGCCAGATGAAAATCTGCAGAAGCTAAGGAAGAAGTCGCTCAGCTCGCTGGCTCACTTCGCCCTTGCAAAAAATCTTAAAAGCGCAGCTTTTAAAAACCGATTTTCTGTCCCCTTCGTCTAGAGGCCTAGGACACCGCCCTTTCACGGCGGTAACAGGGGTTCGAATCCCCTAGGGGACGCCAAATAAAAAAGCCCGGTCATTTGACCGGGCTTTTTTATTTGCCGATCTTTATGATTGAGTAACCCCTGCGGGTTCGACAAACTGGCAGGACAGCCAGTTTGCACGGCTTTGCTGGGCAAAGCTGCCTGTAAGGCGAACAACATGGATGTTGTGAGTGAATCCCCCAGGGGCTTCGTGATTGAAAAACTATCGTTTTTCGTCTTAGTTTGAACGCACTTTAGTGCGGCCCGAAGAGCGAGGACAAGGAAAGTCCGAGTAGCCCCCTGCGGGTTCGACAAACTGGCAGGACAGCAAGTTTGCACAGCTTTGCTGGGCAAAGCTGCCCGCAGGGCGAACAACATGGATGTTGTGAGTGAATCCTCTAGGGGCTTCGTGATTGAAAAACTGTCGTTTATCGTCTTAGTTTGAACGCACTTTAGTGCGGCCCGAAGGGCGAGGGCAGGAGAGCCCGAGTAATCCCCCTTACTTTCCAAAATAGAAAAACTATCGTTTTTCATTTTCTTAAAAACAATTTTCCAGAAAACACATCACTATTGCTGCGCAACCCACCACTTGTCATAAAGGTTAATCTTGGGCGTCGCATTGGCGACATCAACCAAGGGAATTGTGCTGCCGCAATTCCCTTGGAACCCAACGGCACCCCGCACA
>NZ_JACNEP010000045.1 GCF_014270035.1 Neptunicella marina
AGTAGCTGGCCTTTTCTATTATGCACCTGATTAGGTGTTTGCATATCTAAACTCAGGTGCGGCCTCATTTCATTGTAAATGTATATCGATTCGCTAACGAGTCTCTTCAGTTCATTCAGGGTTTTACATCGATACAGTAAAAACTCCTGCTTTAATATTCCATTTACTCTTTCCGCCAAGGCATTTTGGTAACAGTCATATCCGTCTGTCATTGACGCCTGAATGTGGTTTTTCTGCAGCACATTCTGGTATATTGCTGAGCAATACTGCAGCCCCCGGTCGGAGTGATGAACCGTATCAGCTTTATAACGGCTGTCCTTGACCGCCATTTTCAGTGCTTTCACGACACTCTCCGCTTTCATATCAGAACTCAGGTGATAACCGACTATTTTGCGTGAGCCAGCATCAGTCACAAGCGACAAGTAATGTACACCCTGGTCTGATTCGAGATAAGTAATGTCACTGACCAATACATACGTTGCATCATGCAGCCCTTTTTCTTTCAGCAGATTCGGATGCTTCTTCATCCAGTGTTTACTGAAGGTCGTTTTTATAACGCTTTTCCTTGGACTGACGAGCAATCCTTCGCTCTTCAAGTAAGTAAAAAAGCCATCTCGCCCCAGTTTGATGGCGTGTTCAATCAGCTTTGGTTTAATCAATTTATAAAGTTTTCGGGTGCCTAATTGAGGCATAAACTTGCGCCAATAGTGCACCCACGCCTTAATGACCGAGAGTTCTGCTCTGCGACTCTCCATTCGGGAGACAGATTGATAAACTGACTGTCTGGATATCCGAACAACCCGACATGCCGTCGCCAGGCTTATGTCTTTCCTTTCTTTGGCTTGCCAGATGTACCGGATAAGTACTTTTTTCTTAAGCCTGCTCCATATTCGTTATCCATAATATCGACCATGCCATTTAGAATTTGGTTACGCAGTTTTTCATCGGCTAATTCACGCTCTAGTCGCTTTATTTTCTCGGCGGGTGTTTCTTTTGAACTTGGCATAAGGGGATGCTGAAAAGGTTTCGACCAATCCAGTCTACCATGCTTTCTTAACCAGACGAGTACGGTTGAGCGTCCCTGAATGCCAAAGTGAGATTGGGCTTGCTTGTAAGTCATCTCGCCTTTTTCAACACGTGCTACGACCCCTAATTTAAAAGCCATCGTGTAATCGCGTTGAGTACGCTTACGATTTGAATTAGTT
>NZ_JACNEP010000046.1 GCF_014270035.1 Neptunicella marina
CCTGATTACCCACTTTGATCAGCCACTGCTACACTGTATATAATTACAGTTAAAGGTGGGTGCATATCATGGCAAAGAATCAGGTACAGTTTCAGCAAGGTTATAGTTTGTTTGAGCTTATGGAAGACTTTGGCACGGAAGACAAGTGCGAACAAGCGTTGTTTAACTGGCGTTTCCCACAAGGGTATGTGTGCCGGGATTGCGGCAATAAGACCTTTTGCCAATTGAAAAGCCGCAAGCTTTTACAATGTAACCGTTGTGGTCATCAACATTCTCTGATCAGCGGGACATTATTTGCCAGTACTAAACTGTCTTTAACCAAGTGGTTTATGGCAATCCATTTGTTAACGCAATCCAAAACAGGATTGTCCGCAATGGAGCTAAAGCGCCAGTTAGGCGTGAATTATGACACTGCCTGGAAGCTAAAACACAAGCTGCTACAGGCGATGAAAGAAGCGGATGATGAGCACCCCATTGGAGGCATTGTGCAGTTGGATGATGTGTACTGGGGAGGCGAACGACGCGGGGGAAAGCGCGGTCGCGGCGCAGCCGGTAAAACACCGTTTGTTGCCGCAGTGGCCCTGAATGAGCAAGGTCATCCAGTTCGCATGAGAATGACCGTGGTGAATGGGTTTCAATCCAGGGCCATAGCTAAATGGTCAGCGCGGCATATCAAGCCAGAGACTATTGTTATTTCAGACAGCCTGGCTTGCTTCCGAGCGATAGCCAGTGAGGATAAACACCATTTCCGGGCCGTTACAGGCGGTAACCTGGATATGTTGGAGCATCCCGCCTTCAAATGGGTGAATACGATGATAGGCAATGTGAAGAACTCACTACGGGGCAGTTGTCATGCCATTGGAGCCAAGCATCTGCCACGTCATTTGGCGGAGTACTGTTATCGGTTCAATAACCGTTTCGATTTGAGGGCGCTACTACCAAGGCTAGCGAGGGTTGCTGTGCGAACACCGCCTATGCCATATCGTCTATTGAGACTGGCTGATGTTTGTGGGTAATCAGG